>NZ_JALBCV010000001.1:260240-286721 GCF_022602565.1 Rosenbergiella metrosideri | reverse complement strand
CACTGGTGCGTTCTAGTGGACTCGAACCACCGACCCCCACCATGTCAAGGTGGTGCTCTAACCAACTGAGCTAAGAACGCAAACGCTGTAAGTGAACAGCGGGACGAATATTAACGGCAACCTTTGCGACTGGCAAGCAGAAAACATGAAATATCTGCTAAATGGTTGACAACTAATCAGAGCGAAGAGATTTTAGTCGTTTTCAGCACCTTTTAATGCCTCGCTCGGCTTAAGATCACGTCAGCGGGTTTTTTCTGTAATGCGATAATCCGCAACACCATCAAAATCGCCGCAGTAGTCAGACCAATAATAAACCCACACCAGAATCCGGCAGGGCCCATACGCGGTATAATCAGATCAGTCAGCCCTAAAAGATAACCGCTCGGTAACCCTAATAGCCAATAGGAGACGAAAGTGATGGAAAAGATTGCCCGAGTGTCCTTATAGCCCCGCAAAATTCCGCTGCCGATGACTTGCACGCTGTCCGAGCATTGATAAATCGCTGCTAGCAGCATCAGTTGTCCTGCTAGAGTAACGACCGCAGGATCATGATTGTAGAGTCGCGCAATGTCATAGCGAAACACTACGGTGGCAATGGCTGTACAGCAGACAAAACAGAGCCCCACGGCTTGGGATGTCCAAGCGGCAACTTTTGCGCCCTGGGGGGATCCTTGTCCGAGTTGATAACCAACGCGGATAGTGCTGGCGATCCCCATTGAAAGAGGAATCACGAACATCAAGGAACTGAAATTCAGTGCTATTTGATGGCCCGCGACATCAACAATTCCTAACGGCGAGACTAATATTGCGACCACGGCAAATAAAGTGACTTCGAAGAACAGTGCCGAGGCGATAGGTAAACCTAAGGTCACAATACGCTTAATGACCTTGAGGTTAGGTTTGGCCCACCGCTCAGTCGGTCGAATATCCTGTAAGCTTCGGGTTTTCTTGGTCCACGCCCAAAGGACAAAAAACATTAACCAATAGACCGAAGCCGTTGCAACCCCACAGCCTACTCCGCCTAAGGCAGGCATACCAAAATGACCATAGATAAAAATGTAGTTAATGGGAATATTACAGAGCAAACCGATAAACCCAACTACCATGCTCGGCTTGGTTTTAGAAAGACCGTCACATTGGTCGCGAATCACTTGGAAGAAGAGGAAACCGGGTGCTCCCCACATCAATGCATGCAGATACCGTTCCGCGATATCGGCCATTTGGGGATCAATTCCTGACATCGCTCGGATAAAAATCCCTGCATTCCAGATAATCGCGATAACGAAGAGGGAAAGTAGGGCGGCGAGCCAGAGACCTTGCTGGACGTGATTTCCTACCTTATCCCTTCGGCCAGATCCAGCTAAATGTGCGACAGTTGGAGTGATTGCCATCAAAATACCTAAAGCAAAAAGTATTACCGGCAACCAAATTGAGGTACCTACAGCCACCGCAGCCATATCTGTTGCACTCACTGCACCGGCCATGGTGGTATCAACAAAGCCCATCGCAGTTTGCGATATTTGCGATAGAATCACGGGAATTGCCAAAATGAGTAATTGTTTGGCTTCTTCGAAATATTTTTGCAATGGATATCCTTAATATCGGGTTGAATCCCTTTGTTCACTATCATCGCTGAACTGCTTAGATTCATAAAGCAGAAAACATAATTATTTTCCCTCATCGCACCAGCGCGTCATGATAGCGGCTTAATCTGTGATAATCTGAAGTAAAATAAGGGGGAAGAGATGTTTACTGGTATTGTACTCGGCACGGCTGAAATTATTGACATAGATGAACAACCGCTATTTCGAACACATAAAGTCAAATTCCCAGTGGAATGGCTAGATGCCTTGCAGATTGGCGCATCGGTTGCCCATAATGGGTGCTGTTTAACCGTTACCGCGATTGAAGGGAATATCGTAAGTTTCGACTTAATCAAAGAAACCCTTCGCGTAACGAATTTGGGGCAATTAACCCTTGGCGACCGCGTGAATATTGAGCGAGCGGCAAAATTCTCTGACGAGATTGGCGGACACCTAATGTCCGGCCATATCATGGCTCAAGCTTCAGTCTGCAAAATTATTCAATCCGAGCATAACCGTGAGGTCTGGTTTGAAATTAACGATTCAAGCCTGATGAAATATATTCTACATAAAGGATTCATTGGTATTGATGGATGTAGCCTAACAATTGGAGATGTCACTGAACGGCGTTTCTGCGTTCACTTAATCCCTGAAACTTTGGAACGCACACTGTTGTCGGATCGTAAATTAGGCGATTCCGTTAATATTGAAATTGATACCCAGACACAGGCTATTGTCGACACCGTTGAAAGAATGTTGAATAAAAAATAACAATAAAAAAGCTCCCGAGAAAGGGAGCTTTAGATCTAGCGTGCTACGCGCAATCCGCCATCAATCCCGCGACTTAACACCACTTGCCATAACTGGATGTCGCGTGAGCGAAACGCTCCTGCACAAGCATTCAGATAGTAAGTGAACATCCGCTTGAAACGTGGATCGTAACGTTGTGACAATTCAGGCCATGCGGCAAGAAACCTTTCATACCAAGCCATCAATGTCTTATCGTAGTCGGGGCCAAAATTGTGCCAATCCTCCATGACGAAATGCGGTTCACTGTATTGTGCGATGTGATTGACAGAAGGTAGGCAGCCATTAGGAAAGATATATTTATCTATCCATGGATCGACATGAAGATCCGTATGGTTCGACCCAATGGTGTGTAATACAAAGATGCCATCGGGTTTTAGGTTTCTGGCTACTACATCGAAATAGGTCGCATAATTTTTCGGACCAACGTGCTCAAACATCCCGACCGACACGATGCGGTCGAACTGCTCGTTAAGGTCGCGATAATCTTGCAATAAGATTTCAACGTCCAAACCCGCACAACGTTGTTGCGCCATTTTTTGCTGCTCGGCGGAAATCGTAACCCCCTTCACTTTGACGTGATAGTGTTTAGCTGCATATTCTGAGAGCCCTCCCCAGCCACAACCAATATCTAATAACGTCATCCCTGGGTGGAGTTGTAATTTACGACAAATTAGGTCAAGTTTAGCCTCTTGAGCAGATTCAAGGGTCGATGCCGTTGCCCAATAACCGCAAGAATATTGCATATAGGGATCGAGCATTAATGAAAAGAGGTCATTTCCTAAGTCGTAATGTTCTTTGCCAACGATCCACGCACGTTTTCTTGATTGGAGATTGGTGAGTCTCGCGGTAGCGATGCGTAACGTATCTTTAAAGTGTCGGGGGAGTTGATGATCTAATTTATGACGCAGAACCTTGGTGAAAAAAATATCGAGGCGGTCACATTCCCACCAACCATCCATATAACTTTCACCTAACCCTAAAGACCCTTCTTGTAATACGCGTTTAAAAAATTGTTGATTGATGATGCGAATATCACCAGGCCGCGAGCCGTTAATCTGAATATCTGCACTGTCTAGTAACTCTTGTGCAATACGAAACCAATGATCTTCTTTTAAATTAACTTCTTCTATACATGATGTAGACATATGCGTATATCACCTGTTCAAATAACACACTACGCTTGGAAGCGGTTGCATGACTTTCTGGAGAAAGGTAAACAGCTATTCATCAGTGACTACTCGTTATTTTTATAATGCAGTGAATACGTAAAGTTTTGTATGACGTTATCCACCGAATTCAGTATAGGACTGAGTTCGGCAGAGTTCAATAGAGGATCAGTGCGGAATGTGAGAAGCGTTACCGAGCAGATTTGTCGTCCGATGCTTGGTAAAAATAGCCGATCAACGCCAACAACACCGTTGATGCCATAGCGATTACGGTAATGCTGACCACGTGCTCAATTTGAGAAGATACCCAAAGGCTGTACAAAAAACATAACCCAAGTTGAGTAAAGTTTTGTACCGAAGCGGCTTTGCCACTGTGCTCAGGGAATGCTTTTAACGCTTTAGACACCACTATAGGGTAAATAGCACCGTTAGCCATCGCCATTACGCTAAAAGGCACCAGTAGTCGTGTTAACGAGGGAGTCATCCATAAACCCACGACAAGCAACGCAGAGACACTGACCAAGTACGCGAGCAGCAACCAAGGGAGTAGCTGATCGCCGCTAAAACGATTGAGTAAGGCACGGCAACTAAAGCCGCCAATCAAGAAGGTCACGGTTTGCGGGATATAGCTCAAACCAATCTCGCTAGGGCTTAACCCCAATTTTCCCATAATGAAGGGCGAACCCGTTAGCCAAGCAAAAAAACTGGCCGAACAGGCAGCATAGATAATAATATTGCCTGAAAATTGCGGCCGTGACAGTAACCTTTTATAAGGCAGGTTTGCAGTTTCGCAGGGGGCGTGTGAGCGGCCCGATGGCAGAAGATAGAATGTCAGCCCCAATAATACGACACTGATTAAGGTCAAAGTTATAAAGATGGATTGCCAATCACAATGCGTAATCAGCCACGCGCCAATCAGCGGTGCAAGGGCGGGAGAGAGGGCGACGAGCGGCATAATAGTTGCGAACATTTTATGCGCCTTTTCCTTAGGGAAATGGTCAAGCACTAAAGACTGCCAGCATACTGCCGCGGCACAAACTCCGCAGGCTTGTAGAAAGCGGAGAACTAATAAGACACGAGCATCCGTCACCCAAACTACCGCAAAACAACTCAGCGTGAACAGAGATAAACCCCATACTAAGACGGTTCGACGACCAATCTTATCGGATAAAGGTCCCCAGAATAGTTGCGCGCAACAGAAACCGGCTAAGAATAAACTCAGACTAGCACTGACCATATTGGCACTTGTTACCAGATAGTCTTGCATGGCAGTAAATGCCGGGAGATACATATCAGTTGCTAAAAATCCAAGCATGCTTAATAGGGCGAGGTAAACAAAAAAGAGTTTGGGATGTTGCATGGGGCGTCCTAGTCAAAATAATCTGGTAAGTGTAAAAGGATGCAGACTTGTTTGTAAAACGGTAATATTTGCCATCACCATTCAAAATAATTGAAAGCAAGCTATGTGGTCAGAATATACCTTAACTGTTATTGATAGCGTTGCCCGCAATAGTAGCTTTTCCGGAGCCGCTCAGGAATTGCATAGAGTACCGTCCGCAATCAGTTACTCAGTGAAACAAGTGGAGGCGTGGTTAGCGGTCGATCTGTTTGAACGCCGTCATCGCGATGTTGTGTTAACCGCCTCCGGTGAGCATTTTCTTACCGAAGCGCGAAGTGTTATCAAAAAAATGAATAGCACTCGTCAACAATGCCAGCAGCTGGCAAATGGTTGGCGAGGCCGTTTCTCCGTCGCGATTGACAGGATAGTGAAACAGTCGCGCGTCGAGCAACTGGTAGTGGATTTCTATCGTCATTTTCCCGATGTTGAGCTTCATATCAACGACGAAGTTTTTAATGGTGTGTGGGATGCGTTGGCAGATGGTCGCGTGGATATGGCGATTGGCGCTACGCAGGCCGTGCCTGTCACTGAACGCTTTAGCGTTCGCGATATGGGAAAACTTTCTTGGTGTTGCGTGGTCGCCAACGATCATCCTTTACACGGTCAAATCTGTATTGAGGAAGATGATTTACGGCAATGGCCCTCGCTTGTGATCGAGGATACTTCGCGCGTGCTTCCTCGCCGGGATACCTGGACTCTGGATAACCAACGGCGTCTCGTGGTACCCAACTGGCCAGTGGGGATGCGTTGCGTACAAAATGGGCTTTGTGTGGCAATGGTGCCCGCACATATCGCAATACCTTACTTGCAGCAAGGGACGCTTGTTGAATTACCCATAAGCTTTCCGGATAGCCCTTGTTATTTGAGCTGGCGGGAAAATAGCTTTTCACCTGCCTTGCAATGGATTTTGGATTATCTAGGTAATACCGCCACTCTCAATCAAGAGTGGCTAGTGTCGGAAGGTTAACGGCGATAGTCGATGTAAGGGCCATTGATAACGGAGCGACGCTCAACCAGTTGAGGGTGGATCTCGAGGCGTTGGGCTTCATCGCGCTTATTAACGATACGATCGAGCAACATTTCTAATGCCTTTTCGCCTAATTCAATCTTAGGTTGATGAATGGTGGTTAGTGCGGGGCTGAAATAGCGCGAGTTGCGGATATTGTCATACCCGATCACCGAAATATCTTGAGGAACATTCAATCCCTGTTCATTGGCGGCGCAAATCGCCCCCATTGCCATCACATCCCCGCCACAGAATACAGCAGTCGGTCGTTGTTTCTGAGAAAGAATCTGTTGCATGGCTTTGTAACCCGATTCTGATTCGAAATCCCCTTGAACGATCCATTCCTCACGGGGCGTAATGCCCGCATCTTTCAATGCTTTAATAAATCCGGCTAACCGTCCCTCGCCCGTATGGCGTTCCATCTGTCCTGGGATACAACCGATATCGCGATGGCCACGATCCAATAAATAACGAGCGGCTAAATGTCCGCCCGCGAAAGCATTGTCTTCAACAGTATCGGTGAACTGGGCATGAGAACTTCCCCAGTCCATAACCACCATCGGTAGTTGGCTGTGCTCTTCAAGCATTTTTAATAGGGAGTCTGGGTATTCGGCACACATCACCATTAACCCATCGACGCGTTTTTGCGCCATCATCGATAGGTAGGCACGTTGTTTTTCAAAGTCGGTATGGGCATTAGCCAACAATAATGTATAGCCATGCTGGAAACATTTCTTTTCTATCGCTTCTATAATCTCCGCCCAGTATGGGGCCTCGACTGAGGTAGACAATAGACCGATGGTCTTAGTGGTGTTGACTTTAAGGCTACGCGCCACGGCACTCGGCGAGTAGTGAAGAGTGTTTATAGCATCCCAAACGGTTTGCTGGGTTTGTTCCGCAACGAAACGCGTCTTATTGATCACGTGTGAAACAGTGGTAGTGGAAACCCCGGCGAGTTTTGCCACATCTTTAATCGTTGCCATGGGGTATTCTCCTAGGAAAGCGTTTGCGTTTGCGCAACTAAAAATAAAGGGGGTGGATTCTAGCAGGCTGGAGAGGCTAAAACGAGCTTTTTGCGCAACAAGCTGATCGAGTTTACAAATCGTTACATAGGAAGTGGGATAACAGTGTTGGAAATAAAATCCCCGATTAACAGGGATTTTATTGAAGAAGAATAGTGCTAGCGTACAGAGTTTGGTGTCATAACCCGGCGTGCGCCAATGTAGTGCTTCTGCCAGTAGTCGCCAGTGAGGTCGGTAATTTGAATATCTTTACCCGTACGCGGGGATTGAATAAACTTTCCATTGCCGACATAGACACCGACATGGTCTGCTGCGCCACGGCGATGAATACGGAAAAATACCAAGTCACCTTTTTGCAAAGAATTCCTCTTCACTGGTGCTGCATCGCGTAAGTGATACATCTCGTTGGCGGTCCGTGGGATCTTGAATTTCACCAAATCTTTATATGCGTAATAAACCAGTCCGCTGCAGTCGAAACCCGTATGCGGAGAAGTGCCCCCCCATTGATAAGGTTTGCCCAGTTGGTTCATCAATTTATTCATCGCAGTTTGTCGCGCTTTCTGATATTTCTGATGATGGGTCGCACTCATCACCATGGCCGCAGTGTGGGGGGAGGCGATGCGGGTTTTATGACGAGCTAACACTTTCTGGCCTGCATAATATTCTTTCTGAGTGATGCGACTTTTGGCTAGTTTTGAAGATTTAGTTGGGTGTGTGTTGGGTGGGTTTTTTTTTGCAATATGCTTTACTTTATGAGGTTGGGGCTGTTTGTCGCGCTTAGTTGTAGTTTTTAACTGTTTACGTTTGCGACGCGTATCTTCAGCGCTCGCCTTTTTAACTGATTTATGTGCCGTAATATTGAGATGTCGGTGAGGAGCCGCTTCGGCGACAGTGAAAAAGAGTTGCATAAAAGCAAGTATTGAAAGCGTAATTATTAGCCGCATATTTTGTATTTAGTCAGTGATGTACTCAAAAAAGAGTCAGTGAGTAAAAATAACCTCTGACAACGTTGTCAGCCCCAGAACCCATTCTAATCCAGAACTTTTCGAAAAGTTAAGCGGGAATGTAATTAAATCTGTTACTAAGCGTGATTGCGTTAAGTACTTATCTATTAAATCGGCCAGTGCAGGGAAAATTGATTCTATCATTGTGATCTGTATCACATTATTGCTTAGTAATAAGATAATTCCTATCTGATGGCCTTACGCAAAACTCCCCCATCATAGAATTCACACTGAGCGCGTTAAACGGTACACTATAAGAAATTAAGCTGTTGTTGAGGAAGTAAAATGAGCACTCTAGAAAAAATTAAAACACAAATTTCTGAAAACCCAATCCTGCTCTATATGAAAGGATCGCCTAAACTGCCGAGCTGTGGGTTTTCTGCGCAAGCTGTTCAAGCCTTATCAGGCTGTGGTGAACGTTTTGCCTATGTAGATATTCTACAGAATCCAGATATTCGTGCTGAGTTACCCGCTTACGCTAACTGGCCAACCTTCCCACAATTATGGGTAGACGGTGAGCTAGTGGGGGGATGTGACATTATTATGGAAATGTATCAGCGCGGCGAACTGCAATCTCTGATCAAAGAGACCGCAGAAAAGCACCGCGAAGCCGAATAATCAGGCTTACTGATTAGGCAAGTGGTGGGGACGTCTCCACCACTTGTTGTGCATCGTTCACCAATGGCCATCCTCCCAAGCGCTTCCACCTATTCACCAATTCACAAAACAGCGCAGTTGTCTGCTCGGTATCGTAAAGGGCGCTGTGAGCTTGTTCACTATCAAAACTCATGCCTGCACTAATGCATGCTTTTGCAAGTACCGTTTGGCCTAACACTAACCCACTGAGCGCAGCCGTATCGAAGGTGGCGAAGGGGTGGAAAGGGTTGCGTTTTAACCCAGCACGCTGAGCCGCAGCCATGGTAAAGCTGTGATCAAAATGCGCATTGTGGGCCACTATGACAGCTCGAGAACAATCAGCCACTTTCATTCCCTTACGAACCATCTTGAAAATAGCATGCAGGGCATCGTATTCACTCACGGCCTGACGCTCTGGGTCGTTGGGGTTAATACCAGTAAAGGCTAACGCTTCTGGATGGAGGATCGCCCCTTCAAAAGGGGTGATATTAAAATGAATCCTTTGATCTTCAACTAACCAGCCATCTTCATCCATTCGTACGGTGATTGCCGCAATCTCGAGTAATGCATCGGTTTGAGCATTAAAACCGGCAGTTTCGACGTCAATAACGACGGGGTAAAATCCACGAAAACGGTGTTTGAGTAGGTGGGCATTGGCAGTATCTGACATCTGGTTCTCAATAACAGTGAAAATAGTCGGCAAGTATGACAAAAACAGGGCTGCGGTGCAGCCCTTTCACTACGATTAATCGTTATTTAATCCAAGACCTGTATCTTTTTTCTCTATTAATTCGATTTTATAGCCATCGGGATCTTCGACGAAAGCGATAACCGTTTTTCCACCTTTCACAGGACCTGCTTCACGCGTCACGTTACCGCCCGCTTGACGAATACGTTCACAGGTTTCAGCTGCAGAATCGACTTCAAGGGCGATATGTCCGTACCCTTTACCCAAGTCGTAGCTGTCAACGCCCCAGTTGTAGGTCAGTTCCAATATCGCACCTTCTTTCTCGTCAGTGTAACCGACGAACGCGAGGGTATATTGATACTCACTATTCTCACTGGTGCGTAACAGACGCATTCCTAGTACACGGGTATAAAAATCGACCGCACGATCAAGATCCCCAACACGGATCATGGTATGTAAAAAACGCATAAAGCCTCGTTACTTTGCTCGTTAACAGTGAAGTAGGATATCATTTTTTTGTGTGTGGCAAAAACGGATAATCGGTGTAACCGTGCTCATCTCCGCCGTAGAATGACTCCGGATGTTGCGCATTCAGCGCAGCACCTTGCGCAAAACGCTCGACCAAATCGGGATTGGCGATAAAATTGCGGCCAAAGGCTACAGCATCGATGAACCCTTTAGCCAGTAAAGCCTCACCTTTTTCTAGGGTATAGGCCCCTGCACCGATGATGGTGTTGCGAAAGGCAGCGCGTACCGACTGTCTAAATGCGGTGCTATAAGCATTGCCGCCTGCCCAGTCTGGTTCCGATAAATGTAGATAAGCTAATCCGAAACGATCGAGCTGCTCGATAAGCCAAATGGCGTCTTCTTCTTCGTGCGGTCCATTACCCAAGGCTTGAAAGGTACCAACGGGGGAGAGGCGGATACCGATATGCCCAGATCCCCATACGCGCGAGACTGCTTCAATAATTTCGAAGACGATACGTGCCCGTTTTTCACGGCTGCCACCATACTCGTCGGTGCGTTGATTTGACTCTGGTGACAAGAAGGAGTGTAACAGATAGCCATGGGCCGCGTGCAGTTCGAGTAGGTCGAAGCCTGCTTGTTGTGCATTGACGGCGGCTTGCTCAAAATCTTTCACGACTTGTTTAATTTGCGCAACGCTCATCTCTTGGGGATGCGTTGTTTCACTGCGATAGACTTCTCCCTTTTCATTTTTCAATGAGGTTCTAGTCTGAGAAGGCAAGGCAGATGGCGCTTGGGGTGCCGCATTATTAGGCTGTAAAGAAGCGTGGGAAATACGACCGGTGTGCCAAAGCTGAACAGCGATTTTTCCATTATGCGCATGTACCGCATCAGTAATCGCTTGCCATGCAGTCACTTGTTCAGTGGTATGTAAGCCTGGAGCCCCGGCATAACCTTTGGCCTCGAAAGAAATTTGTGTGGCTTCGGTAATAATTAAGCCCGCTGAGGCACGCTGCTGATAATAGGTTTTCATTAAATCTGTCGGGATATCACCAGGCTCAATGCTGCGTAAACGCGTCAAGGGTGCCATAAAAATACGGTTTCGAGTGGTGATTGCACCGAGCTGTAAGGGGGAAAAGAGGGATAATGCTGACATAATACTCTCCTGCAATAATGTGAGGGTTACCACAGAGTAGTTTCCGTTAGGTCATTCGACAAGGGGGTAAGGCCTCCATCGCACAGAACAACAAGTCGGGCCAGTCATCATCGTAAGTAGAGGAGGGTCGATGGCAGAAATTGAGATGTTTTCGCTACTGAATCCTTGCAGAGGGTTATGCTAAGCCAACGCGTGGGGATTGCTTAGGTTAATTTCGAAGCCGATAAGAACGCATTGGCTGGCAAGGTGTTACTGATGCCTAAAAGCTTGATAGCTTACGACTCTGTAAGCTGCGTCAATGCGCCGCGCGGCGTCTTGCTCCGAATACGATAGAGGACATTGGCGGACAAGGGGAGTTATTTTGACGGTTGAGGCGGAACCGAGTAACCCAGTTGGGCCAGCGAACAGTTGAGCCGCCAGAGAATCCCTGCTAAGCGAATTGCCTCAGGATCATGACTTCGCGCCAGATCGGCACATTGAGCCGAGAGTTCCGCCAAGACCGTATCAAGCTGTGAACTGTGTACGCCGCGTTCGCTGATAATCGTTTGTAATACCTGAAAGCATCGGTCACGCTTAGCGTTCAGCTGTGGCGAGCGGGTATGCCAAGACCGTAATTCCCAGACGATATGCGCACTATTCTGTAACACAACCCCCCATCGTAATAACCAGAGCTTTGCCTGAGCCTGTTGGCTAGACTTCAGTTGATTAATGTGAAAATAGAGCCTTGATTCGTAATGATTTCGGCTGGTATGGGGTTTTGGACGCAGCTGATCCAAGAAACCCCGCCGGATGGCTCTGATATGGCGCAGGCTTTTTCGGTCATCGGAACTTGGGCGTATTATAACGAACGCTAACCAAGCAAAGATCACACCGCATACTTTTGCCATATCAGCATTCAGCACTGCACCATAATCCCAAGCGGGCGGGTTACTGACCGAGATGAAGGAGCCCATAAATACTACGATTTGTCCCCAGAGAGCCGCACGCTTAGGGTTCAGTAATTTAAAAAGTTGAAGCGTTACAATGAGTGGAAAGAGTATGAATAAAAAGTGCCACAGTTGCGAGACTTGAATCATTACCGCGAATTTCATTACAAAGCTCAACACACAAAGGATCAGTAAAGTCTTCAAGAGTAAGGTGACGCTGGCGGAGGGGGAAGGGGCCGACGAATAGAGTACACAGGCAATTGCCGTTAAGGTTAATGCCGCGGGGCCCTGTTCCCACTGAGTATAAATTTGGAAGGTACAGCCTATTACGATCGCGAAAAAGGTGCGGCCAGCACTGAGTAGCGCCTCGGCACGATCGGATTCTAAGGCCAATGCGGGAACGCTAGGCGGCGACAAACGTTGCTCCGGTGAAGCACTATCGACCAGCCGAGTCCAACGTTGCACATCTAAATAGACCCAGCAGAAATAGCGAAGGCGACTGACAAACGCAAGTTGACGATAATCGCCTTGGCGTATTTCTGGTGTCAATGTCCGTAATATTATTGCCAATTTATATTTATCACAATCGGGCTGTTCTAATTCTGCTAGCAACATATCAATCGCCTTAAACAGTGCGGGCGGGGCTTCAGGCCAATTGAGTAACATCCTACGCAACCCGGATAATACTCCGGTTAGCCGCAGTTGCTGATGTAGTACATAGTTCAATACCTTATTTTGACGGCGATAGCGATAATGACTCCAATAGGCTTGAATTCGTAATAGATTTGTGGTCAGTATCTGCCCAATCATATTTTCGTGTGCAGTTTGAGCTTTATCGGCTGTTTCTTGATTCAATAACAGCCGTGCATGTTCCAATAATCGAACTTGCATCTGTTTAAGGGTCACCATTAAGGTATCGCCATCGGAGGTGCTAGGAAGCAACATCATCATCAACCCAGCGCTCAAGATCCCGGTTATGGCCTCACAGACCCTGGCTTGCGCAATATCCCAGAGTTGACTGAACTCAGTGATATTGACCGTACTGAAAGCAATCAAGGCTGCGGTGTAACCGGCCAAAGAGAAGGCGTAAGCCACATTATTTTGATGAAGATTCGCAATCCAAGTACAAAACCCTAACCACGTCGCAAAGCTTAAGGTAAATAACCACGGGTCATTAAGAGTATTGCCCGCAATCAAAATTGCAGCTAAAGCACCTATCAAGCTACCAACAATACGACCTAAGCTTTTACTGATTGCGCCGCCTAGGGTTGGAAAGCTGACTACAGCTGCCGAAGTCATGGCCCAATAGGGCTGGTCAAGATCGAGACTGTACGCAAAGCTTAACGCAATGCACATCGCAAACGTGTTACGTAAGGCATAACGCCACTGGCCGCGCGTAGCACGAATCCAAGGTAAATTTTCCCAAGCTAACCCCTGCCAAGACATTAGTGTGATTCCGGATGGATAACGATGGTGCAGGTCGTTCCCGCGACTAACAACTGTTGTTGCGGCAACTCGGTCAACGCGATCCTGACTGGAACGCGCTGAGCCAGTCTTACCCAAGGAACAGTGGGTTTAACATCTGGCACAAGGGAACTGTCTGAATCGACACTCTGATCACTGATGGCTCGACCAATACTTTCGACCCTTCCTTTCAATGCTGCATTGTCACTGTACAGCGTTAAGGTCGCCGGTAATCCAGGACGAATATGCCGCAATTTGGTCTCCTCAAAATAACCGACAACATAGAATGAGTGACTATCCACTAAGGCAAACAGGGCTGAGCCCGTATTGATGTAATCCCCTTTACGCAGATGGAAATTGGTCACCCACCCGTCGACGGGGGCAACGATTTTGGTTTGAGAGAGGTTCCACTCAGCTTGATCTACATTGGCTTTGGCAGCCAGCATGCTGGCTTTCATCGCACTGGCCGACTGGCGGTAGCTATCTTGGTCTTCGGCCGAAATGATATTGGTTGAGAGCTGGGCTCGCCGAGTGGATTCGTGTTCGGCTTTACGTAAATCAGCCTCGCTCTTGGCTAATTGCGCTTGAGCATTTTCTAACGCTATTTGGTAAGGGCGTGGATCTAAGGATAATAATAAGTCCCCTTTATGAACGAATTGGTTATCGGTTACCGGAAGTTCGATCAAGCGTCCTTCGACTTCAGAAGCCACCTTCACCATCTCCGCATGGACCTTACCGTCACGCGTCCAAGGAGATTGCATATAATAATTCCACATCCACCATGCGGCGAGGACCGCTATCGCGAAGGTAAACAAGGTAGAGAAATAGCGTAATGCATTAAATTTCATAATAAGTTGTCCATCATACTATCTCAGTATCGCCAAGGCGGCAGACACGCAGAGGAAGAAAAGCGAGAGGTCTAATAAAGTGGGGTGCCAAACATGACCTGAATACATTTTATCGCGGACAAGGGGATGGATAATCAACCAAAAAAAGAAGCCCAGTAGTACCGATTTGAAGATGGGGGGGAAAAATAGCATGTCACCGACAACCAAGTCAGTTAGGGCTGAAGTCAATGGAAATTGTGACACAGGCATTATTAAATCCCTTATTTAACGATATAACTCTTAAACAAATCGCTTTTATGACCGATACTTATTTGTAATTCCGAAAAGGAAAACGGAAAATAGTCTAAAACTGACTATACTACTTAGCAAACTAATTATAGGTAAAGTTATGGAATCTTCATTGGGGACAGATTTAGCGAGACTGGTGCGTTTATGGCGTGCAATTATTGATAATCGCTTAAAACCACTAGGTTTAACACAGACACTTTGGGTCACATTACATAACATACATGAATTACCTGCTGATCAATCGCAAATCCAACTCGCAAAAGCGATCGGTATTGAACAACCATCATTGGTAAGAACCCTTGATCAACTTGAACATAAAGGGCTGATCGTACGTTCAGCCTGTGCCGAAGATCGTCGCGCAAAACGCATCTCGCTAACGGAACAGGCTGGGCCAATTATCGAACAACTCGAGTCGGTCATTGTGCAAAGTCGTAAGGACATTTTACAAGGTCTTTCCGATCAAGAACGCCAACAATTAAAGAGTTTAATTGCTCGTTTAGAACTGAATATTGTCGAAATTCAAAAAAGTGAGCTGAAAGCTTAAATAGTAGGCACTTATGATATTCAGAATTTATTCACTGACAAAAAAACCCCTCACAAGAGGGGCATGTCAGGTGTCAGGCTCAGTTTTCTGGCTTAACGGCGGGGTGAAACCGTCACTTGGCTGCCATTGGACGCGATGGCTACACGTTGGCCCGGTGAGTAACGCGTTGCCGCTTGTTTCTGAACGACCATGATAGTATTGCCATCGTCTTTGCGGATCTCGAGTTCAACACCATTAGAAGTATTTACCGCACCTTGTACGCCTTGACCAGCAACTCCACCTAAGATCGCGCCGCCCGCTGTGGCTAAGCTTCTTCCTGCGCCACCGCCGATAGTATTACCTAAGAAACCACCAAGTACCGCACCGCCGATAGCTCCGATTGCATTACTGTCGTCACCACCTTGGATTTTCACCGCACGGACGGAAACAAGCGTACCGTAAGTCACAGTTTGTACTTGTTTAGCCTCGTTAGCAGAGTACACATCCCCAGACAGTGAATTGTCGTTTACACATCCTGTGAGGGTCATAGCAACAGTCATTGCTGCGGCAACAGTTGAAAACCTTTTTAACATTTGAAACTCCTTTCAATAGTGAGTGCATTATCAACTCTGCAAGCATCAGAAATCGAATTAAGTATAGTACAATCTACAAAGATGATACTAGTCTAGTAGTCTAGCCTAGAGTGTAGCGATTTAACCTTAACGATAACTCAATATGCTGCAACGATTTTGCTTGTATGAGTCACAGGTCAACAGAAAGCCGATTTTAGGGGAGTGGTCACATGCAAACAGGGCGCTTTATTGGCGTAATGTCAGGAACAAGTTTAGATGGAATAGACGTAGTACTCGCAGCTATCGATCAAAATATTGTGGCGCTGCAAGCGAGCTATTGCCATCCGATGCCATTAGCGATTCGTCAACAAATTCTCAATATTAACCAAGGGCAGTCTGTGACACTGTCACAAGTTGGTCAGCTTGATACCCGCTTGGGGCGCCTATTCAGCGACGCTATTCTTGCGTTAATGGCGCGTGAAGGATTAACCCGGAGGGATGTGGTCGCTATCGGTTGTCATGGGCAAACGGTATGGCATGAACCTCAAGGCGATGCGCCATTTAGTATGCAATTGGGCGACAATAATACTATTGCTACACGCACAGGGATCACTGTCGTGGGTGATTTTCGCCGACGTGATATGGCATTGGGCGGACAAGGGGCGCCATTGGTTCCTGCATTTCACCGTGCACTTCTGACACATCCTAATGAGCGCAGAGTTATTTTAAATATCGGCGGTATTGCCAACGTATCGTTACTGTCACCAGGGGAAGTTGTTAGAGGCTTCGATACGGGACCCGGCAATATTTTGATGGATGCTTGGATGTGGCATCATCATCAACGGCCCTATGATAAAGATGGCCAGTGGGCAAGCTCGGGTCAGGTCAATGCAGCGTTACTCGATACGATGCTAGCGGATCCTTGGTTTCAACGCCCTGTGCCGAAAAGCACCGGCCGCGAATATTTTAACTTCAGTTGGATCGAGAAGACGTTGGCCAATTTTGGCCCGATAGCGGCAGAAGATGTACAAGCCACTTTACTCGCCCTAACGGCGGTTAGCATCACCGATCTGATTAGACAACAGGGTGAGTGGGACCGCTTACTGGTCTGTGGCGGCGGTGGGCACAATAAAGCGCTGATGCAACAGATATCGTCACGAGTCCCAGGCACACAGGTGACGCTAACCGATGAGGTTGGGATCAGTAGTGATGATATGGAAGCTCTGGCTTTTTCTTGGTTGGCCTATCGGACCGTATCAGGATTACCTGGGAATTTACCGGCGGTCACCGGTGCGAAAGATTTTACGGTGTTAGGGGCTATTTACCCTGCTAACCCCCTTGATGAGCGTTAATCAACTAATAGTAGCGAGAGAATGAATAAACCATGAGCCACGCTAACGATCCTTTTGCCAAGTTAACCGATATCCGTCGTGAGTACACCTTAGGGGGGCTGCGTCGTGAGAATTTACCGGATACGCCGATTGAATTGTTCAATCAATGGTTAAAACAAGCATGTGAAGCACAACTCCCCGATCCGACTGCCATGTGTGTGGCAACGGTAGATAATCAAGGTCAGCCTTACCAACGTATCGTGTTACTCAAGCACCTTGATGAACAGAGTATGACGTTCTATACCAATTTAGGCAGCCGTAAAGCCCAACACCTGCAAGAAAATAACCGTATTTCGTTACATTTCCCGTGGTACTTTTTAGAGCGTCAAGTGATGGTGATCGGCCGAGCAGAGAAGCTTCCGGTCTCGCAGGTGCTAACCTATTTCCACTCTAGACCCTTTGAAAGCCAAATTGGTGCTTGGGTTTCTCAGCAGTCGAGTCGTATCTCGGGTCGTAGTGTGCTCGAGACCGCCTTTCAGCAAATGAAACAAAAGTTCCTGCAAGGTGAGGTCCCGCTTCCCAGTTTTTGGGGTGGATATCGCGTCACAATTGAAGCGGTAGAATTTTGGCAGGGTGGAAAACATCGCCTGCATGACCGTTTTATTTATCAAAAACAGGCTGATTGCTGGAAAATTGATCGCCTTGCGCCATAACGCGTAAATTAATGCGTTCAATGCTGGAACCTTTGTGCGTAGCGAATTATTCTATGGCGCTTACTTTATTCGCCGGTGGCGGAAACTGTGTACCAGTTTAGGTGCAGACTGTTCAACGTGGAGTCTTTAATGACCAGTAGTAACCTTATCCAACAATTGCAAGAAAGAGGGCTGATCGCCCAGGTAACGGATGAAAAGGCGTTATCAGAGCGACTGGCACAAGGGCCTATTGCACTGTATTGCGGCTTTGATCCTACCGCAGACAGCTTGCATCTGGGGCATTTGGTGCCACTGCTTTGTCTAAAACGTTTCCAAGATGCTGGTCATAAACCTGTTGCTCTCGTAGGAGGGGCGACAGGGCTCATCGGTGATCCAAGCTTTAAAGCGGCCGAGCGAAAACTCAATACCGAAGATACGGTACAAGAGTGGGTTGAAAAAATCCGCCGCCAAGTCTCACCCTTCTTGGATTTCGATTGTGGAGAGAACAGCGCGATTGCCGCCAATAACTATGATTGGTTCGGCGGGATGAACGTTCTCACGTTCTTACGTGATATTGGTAAACACTTCTCTGTTAACCAGATGATTAATAAAGAAGCCGTTAAACAACGTCTAAATCGTGAAGACCAAGGTATTTCTTACACAGAATTCTCCTATAATCTGTTACAAGGTTATGATTTTGCCTCCCTGAATAAGCAATATGGCGTGGCGTTACAAATCGGTGGTTCAGATCAATGGGGCAATATTACTTCAGGCATCGATCTCACCCGTAGAATGCATCAAAACCAAGTCTTTGGGCTGACGGTACCGCTTATCACCAAATCTGATGGCACTAAATTTGGTAAAACGGAAGGTGGTGCAGTATGGCTCGACCCGATCAAAACGAGCCCTTATAAGTTCTATCAATTTTGGATCAATACCGCCGATGCCGATGTTTATCGCTTCTTGAAATTCTTCACCTTTATGAGTATTGAAGCGATCAATGCGCTCGAAGCTGAAGATCAACAAAGCGGTAAAGCGCCGCGTGCACAGTACGTGTTGGCTGAAGAAGTGACACGCATGGTACACGGTGAGTCAGGGTTGGAAGCGGCGAAACGTATCACTCAAAGCTTATTTGCAGGGACGTTGAGCGATCTTACTGCGAGCGATTTCGCTCAACTCGCGCAAGATGGCATGCCAACGGTTACCCTTAGCGAGGAAGCTGATCTACAACAAGCTTTAGTCTTAGCCGAATTGGTACCTTCTCGTGGTCAAGCTCGGACAATGATTAGCTCTAAAGCCGTTTCGGTGAATGGCGCTAAACAAGAGGATGCTGAGTATCGTTTCACGGACAGTGATAAGTTACATGGACGATATACTTTATTGCGTCGTGGAAAAAAACACTACTGCCTGATTAATTGGGCATAGTTAAAGGGGCCGGTAACGGCCTTTTTTTATTAATAAAATAGACGTACAAATATGAAAAATATCCTAGCGATACAATCCCATGTCGTTTACGGCCATGCAGGCAATGCTGCGGCTGAGTTTCCCATGCGTAGGATGGGCGCTAATGTTTGGCCCTTGAATACGGTTCAATTCTCTAACCATACGCAGTATGGACAATGGACAGGCTCGGTAATGCCTGCTGAGCACCTGACTGATATTGTGCAGGGCATAGCAGCGATCGACCGCTTGAAAACCTGTGATGCGGTATTGAGTGGCTATTTAGGCTCTGCCGAGCAGGGCGAAAAAATTTTAGAAATAGTCCAGCAAGTGAAAGCGGCTAATCCTGACGCATGGTACTTTTGTGATCCGGTCATGGGACATCCCGAAAAGGGCTGTATTGTTGCGCCTGGTGTCGCAGAGTTTCATTGCCAAGTGTCATTACCTGCCAGCGATATCGTCGCACCAAATTTATTAGAACTCGAAATGCTCTCTGGCCGTACTGTTAACGACCTTAATGAAGCCATTGAGGCGAGCCGTTCGCTTATCGCTAAGGGGCCCAAGGTGGTTCTGGTTAAACACCTCTCTCGCGCTGGGCTACGCAGTGATCAATTCGAGATGTTGTTGGTAACAGAACAGGAAGCATTGCATATCCAGCGGCCGTTAATTGATTTTGGAGTAAGGCAGCCGGTGGGAGTGGGCGATCTGACGAGTGGCTTGCTATTAGTCAATCTCTTGCAAGGTAAGCGCTACGATCAAGCCTTAGAGCACATTACCGCTGCGGTCTATGGCGTGATGTTGAAGACGCACAGCATGGGCGAATATGAGCTACAACTGGTCGCGGCCCAAGATGAGATTGCAACGCCAACCCACCATTTCCGTGCGATACCTATCGACACACTCTAACAAAAATGTGACCTTTATCTCATTACTAGAGGTCACATTTTTCAAGTTTTGATAAACATCATCGTCTATCCCTCGAATATCTCCTACACTTTTCCCCACACTAACGCTCATGGAAGAATGGGAATATGCTGGAGCTCTTAAAACAAAAACGACTGCCTATGCTGGATCTTCCGGCGAGTGTACGTCGTAAAATGTGGTTCAAACCTTTTATACAATCTTATCTTGTCGTATTCATTTGTTACATGACCATGTATCTGATTCGCAAGAATTTTAATATTGCACAGAATGATATGGTCACCACTTATGGGTTAAGTTTAACCCAATTAGGATTAATTGGACTGGGGTTCTCAATTACCTACGGTGTCGGTAAAACCTTACTCTCCTATTACGCTGACGGAAAAAACACTAAGCAATTTTTACCCTTAATGCTAATCCTTTCTGCTCTCTGCATGCTGGGGTTCAGTGCCAGCATGGGCTCGGGTTCAGTCGCGCTATGGCTAATGGTGGCCTGCTATTCACTCAGCGGTTTTTTCCAAAGCACCGGGGGGGCCTGTAGTTACTCGACGATCACCAAATGGACGCCACGCGGGAAGCGTGGCACTTATCTAGGGTTATGGAATATTTCTCACAACCTTGGGGGGGCAGGCGCAGCGGGTGTTGCCTTATTCGGTGCACACTTTTTCTTTAATGGACACGTGATTGGGATGTTTGTCTTCCCCTCAATCATTGCGCTGGTGGTCGGCTTTATCGCGTTACGTTTTGGCAATGACTCACCGGAGGCCTATGGTCTGGGGAATACTGAAGCGCTTTTCGATGAGC
Source organism: Rosenbergiella metrosideri (assembly GCF_022602565.1). Lineage (GTDB taxonomy): Bacteria > Pseudomonadota > Gammaproteobacteria > Enterobacterales > Enterobacteriaceae > Rosenbergiella > Rosenbergiella metrosideri. The sequence continues at coordinate 265,977 of NZ_JALBCV010000001.1, read as the reverse complement.
CTAAGAGCGAAGAGGATGAAGAAGCCGACGACGAAACCTTAACCAAGTGGCAAATATTCGTTACCTATGTCCTTAAAAATAAAGTGATTTGGCTTCTTTGTTTTGCCAATATCTTCCTGTATGTGGTGCGGATTGGTATCGACCAGTGGTCGACGGTTTACGCGTATAATGAACTCAAACTCTCCAAGGAAGTCGCGATACAAGGCTTTACCTTATTCGAGGCCGGCGCCTTAGTTGGTACGCTTCTTTGGGGATTCCTTTCCGATCTGGCACGTGGACGAAGAGCCCTAGTTGCTTGTATCGCACTGGTGTTCATCATCATCACTTTGGGTATCTACCAACGCGCGACAGAAGAGTGGGTGTACCTCGCCTCATTATTCTTCCTTGGGTTTATGGTATTTGGTCCCCAATTACTGATTGGCGTTGCTGCGGTGGGGTTCGTCCCCAAAAAAGCAATTAGCGCGGCCGATGGCATCAAAGGGACTTTTGCCTATTTAGTGGGCGACAGTTTTGCGAAACTGGGATTAGGGATGATTGCTGATGGCCACTCTATTTTTGGTATGACAGGGTGGGCAGGAACCTTTGCAGCTCTGGATGCCGCCGCCATCGGATGTATTGCTATCATGGCAGTGGTGGCGGTGCTTGAAGAGAGAAAAATACGCAGTATCGCCAAGCGAGCCATATCGCGTTAGAGAAGAAAAACCCGTCCTAGGACGGGTTTATTTTTTAAGCGTTGACGTTACGAGTCATGCGTTGCAGTAAGGGGGAAACCAGTAGCATAACTACAGCAATCCCTAAGGTAACCTGACCTATTTGCATAAAGACGCTGCTGTACACATGCAATGACTGCAGTGGGTCAACGACATTCTCAGGAACAGCCATACGGTTTGCGACTTTGCCTGCAATCATAGCGGCCCCTGCAGTGGTTAAGAACCAAGAGCCCATAATAAAGCCCATCAAGCGTTGTGGTACCAGCTGCGCGACCATCGCCAAGCCTAAGCCTGAAATCATTAGCTCACCAATACTCTGTAAGGCGTAGCTTAAGATCAGCCAGTTAACGGAAACAATGCCTTGCTGAGAGGCCATTTTCGCGCCGAGAGGCAATACTAAGAATGCTGCGGAGCATAAGAACATGCCGATGGAAAACTTATAAGGCATCGGCAGGCGGTCACCTAACTTATTATAAATCACAGCTAACAGCGGGCTGGCCAGCATAATCCAGAATGGATTTAACGCTTGGAATTGCTCGGGTTGGAAGCTAAAGCCTAAGATTTGATGCTCAACGTTATGAATGGCAAAAAAGTTTAATGATGTCGGCATTTGCATGTACAGAACAAAAAAGACAATCGCTTCAAGCATCATGATGAAAGCAACGATCATCTTACGACGCTCAGACCCTTTTAATTTCAGGGTTTCTTTTAAAAAGACCAATACAATACCGACAGCGATGACACCCAGTGCCATGCGGGCGATATCTTGGTGATGCAATAACCCGGTCGCCAATGCGATCAGGACGACGACACCGATGAGGGTCATAAATAGCTTGCGCCATTGCAACGGGGCGAAATCTGGTTTTGAACCGTAATCCTTTACCATACCTTGGCAGAAGATAAAGTTAAGTAGGGTGATAACCAAGCCGACCACAGATAGCGAGAATGCCGCACTCCAGCCGTAATGAGCGGCCAGTACCGGAGTCAACATCATCGATACCAGAGAACCGATATTGATCGACATATAAAACATGGTGAAGGCACCGTCGATACGGGGGTCATCTTTCGCATAGCAGGTAGAAAGAAGCGAAGAGGGATTTGCTTTAAATAATCCACTCCCCACGGCAATTGTCGCCATCCCGATATAGACTAAGGCAATTTGATGGCCGGAGAAAGCGATTAGGCTATATCCCAAGGCTAAGACGATCACGCCCAGCATTAACACGCGCTTAGTCCCTAGGACTTTATCACCCAACCAACCGCCAATCGCGACCATGCCATAAACCAGTGCACTGAAAGAAGAGAATAGGGTGATTGAATCGGCTTCCGTCATTCCGAGCTGTTTAACCAGATAAACCGCCATGATGGCTTGTAAGCCATAGAATCCGAAACGTTCCCAGAGTTCGATCGAAAAGATTAGATAGAAAGCTTTCGGTTGTTTGAAAACATTCAAACTCACCTGTTCATTATTATGATGTTGTTTGTTTGCAGTAGACACATAAACCTCGGTGTTGCCAATCCTAAAATAACGCTAGGAATTGCTGTGATACGCGGGATAAACCACGAAGATTTTTCATGTAATAAAATTGATAAGTCGGTAATGTGTCCGATTATCAAAGACAGAGCAAGAGATTTTTCTTATATGGTTAAATAGTAATCTGATAGTGGTAAGAAATGTGATAAAGCTTACACACAGTAGTAAATATTCCCTAAATAAATTAACTAGCAGAAAATATTTTACTCAGTTTTTTCACGGTATTCGCAAAGGTCTTCAATTAGGCAGGCGCCACAGCGAGGTTTACGTGCGATACAGGTATAACGGCCATGCAAAATAAACCAATGGTGGCAATCGACTTTAAATTCAGCAGGCACCACTTTTAAAAGATGTTGCTCAACCAGGTCAACGTTCTTCCCGGGGGCGAAGTTTGTGCGATTTGCCACGCGGAAAATATGGGTATCAACGGCAATCGTTGGCCAGCCGAAGGCGGTATTTAAGACAACGTTAGCCGTTTTACGCCCAACCCCTGGGAGCGCCTCTAGGGCTTCTCGGTTTTCTGGAACTTGCCCCTGATGCTGTTCGACCAAGATTTGACAGGTTTTAATGACGTTAATCGCCTTCGTATTAAATAATCCTATCGTTTTGATATGCTGTTTAACCCCTTCGACCCCTAATGCCAACATGTCTTGCGGGGTGGGGGCTTGGGCAAAAAGCCCCACGGTCGCCTTATTGACGCTGACATCGGTGGCTTGAGCAGAAAGTAATACTGCGATCAGCAACTCGAAAGGAGAGTGAAACACCAGCTCTGTCGTCGGGTGTGGGTCATTATCGCGAAGACGCGTCAAGATTTCCCGACGTTTAAGCTTATTCATCCTGCATGTCCTACTGAGTTGTTGTCTACCACTTGCGCCTGCTGCGCTGCTTTACGTGCACTGGCCTGTTTAGTACGTTGATCAATCAGATACTTCGCCGCGAGCAACATCCCTAAGCCGATAAAGGCACCCGGTGGTAACATTGCTAATAGCATTGGCGAGTCGAAATGGAAGACTTCTACCCGTAACACTTTCGCCCAAGGCCCGAGTAGCTGGTCTGCGCCGTTAAAGATCGTGCCGTTACCGATGATTTCGCGAATCGAGCCTAAGGTCACCATCGCACAGGTTGCTCCCATGCCTATAGCGAAACCGTCGAGGGCAGAGAGGGCGACATTAGAACGCGAAGCAACGGCCTCCGCGCGGCCTACCACGATACAGTTGGTGACAATCAGAGGGATAAAGATGCCGAGAGACTGGTACAACCCATGGGCATAGGCATTAATCAACTGTTGTACGCAGCTCACTACCGACGCGATAATCATGACATAAATTGGAATACGAATTTCGGAGGGCATCCAACGACGGGATAGCGAGATCGCGCTATTGGTTAGCGTGAGGACCAAGGTGGTCGCTAAGCCCAGTCCTAAGGCATTAGTCGCCGTCGAGGTCACGGCCAGTAGCGGGCAGAGGCCTAATAGCTGTACAAGAGATGAGTTATTCTTCCATAACCCACCAATCAGCAGTTCTTTCGCTTCACTCATGGTGTTTTATCCCCACATTTAGGTAGCGTATTAATTTTTTCCCCTAATTGGGCTATTAGGAGCGTAGTACGTTTGGTTTCGTTGACGACCGCACGTGGCGTGATGGTCGCGCCGGTGAATTGATCGAAATCACCGCCATCTTTCTTAACCGCGAAATGGCTATCTTCGGGACCGTGAATACTGACCCCGGCAAAATGGGTAATCCAATCGGAGATACGTAATTCAATTTTATCGCCTAAGCCCGGGGTTTCGTGGTGCTCTGTTACCCGTACGCCCAGCACCGTGCCTGAGAAATTCGCGCCAACCAGCATTCTAATCGCTCCAGAGTAGCCATCTGGAGCGACGGTTTCAATAGCTGCGGCGACCGGTTTGCCGTCTTTCCGCGCGATATAAAACGGATGTTGTTGATTATCTCCAAGAACCGGATTGGTCACCCAATAACACTCCTTTTGTAAGTCGTTATTATACAGGTTAGGGGGAACCACTTGGTCAAGCAGCATTTTCTCTTGTATCGCCATTTGCTTAGCGACGGTGGGCTTGGTCACTTCATTAACCAATGCGGTAACACCGGTCGTTACCGCGGCGAAGATAGCCAATATCACGCCATTTTTACGAATAGAATCGATCATCGGCTATTCCTTACTATGGCCATATACGGCAGGCTGAGTGTAATAATCGATAAGCGGAACGCAGATGTTCGCCAATAATACTGCGAAAGCAACACCATCTGGATAGCCACCGAAGCTGCGGATCAACCAAACGAGCACCCCAATTAACGCCCCATAAAGGAGGCGGCCTCGGTCAGTGGTCGAAGCTGAGATAGGGTCGGTGGCGATAAAAAATGCCCCGAGCATTGTTGCGCCTGAAAAGAGATGAATGACTGGCGAAACTAAACTATGTGGTGAGAAGAACCAGCCTAATGTTGCGCAAATTGCGAGCGAAACGAGAAAGCTAACAGGAATATGCCAGCGGATGGTGTTGGTAGCGAGTAAGTAAAGGCCTCCTAATAAGAAACCGATATTAATCCATTGCCAACCTTGCCCCGCAATAATGCCATGGTAAATAGGTTGCGCGAGCAGATCTTGTGCCGAGTGGCCCGCCCGTAGTCCAGTCTTAAAATTATCCAGAGGTGTGGCTTGGCTAATCCCATCGACACCCATTTGCAACTGCTGCAATGTCAGGCCCGATGCATTATGGCCGGTAAAGATCATCTGCCAGGTTTCTGGCAACGTTAACGTCGAGTGTTGTAAGGCTTCAGGGGGGAGCCAACCCGTCATTTGGACTGGAAACGAGATAAGCAACACGACATAACCGACCATCGCTGGATTGAAAGGATTCTGTCCCAGCCCGCCATATAACTGCTTAGCGAAGATCATACAGAAAGCGGTTCCGATAACAATCACCCACCATGGCGCTAAGGAAGGGATACTGACGCCTAATAGAAACGCGGTCAGGAGGGCAGAATTATCGGCAAGGGTTGGCAGGACGGGTTTTTTACGCAGGCGTAATACGGCCGCCTCACATCCCCAAGCAACGATGGCAGCGATGGCTATTTGGATTAAGTTTCCCCATCCAAAGTAGAACCACTGGGCAAAAAGTCCAGGAATGGCTGCAAGCAAGACCAACGTCATAATACGATTTGTACTACGACGGTTATGAGTGTAAGGAGAGCTAGCGATGCGAAAAGCCATTTAATCCTCTGATACCGATGTAGGGGGTGATGTCTGGGGTGAACATTGACCACCAGTCACTTTTGGTTTGTCGTCCGTTTCTTCTGCCTGAGCCGCACGTTTTGCCTTGGCGCGGGCGATGGCCGCGGCGACCGCAGCTTTGCGCGGGTCGGTCTCAGTCGAAGCGACCTCAGGTTCGCTGACTGCCTCTTCTGCCTGAGCCGCACGTTTTGCCTTGGCGCGGGCGATGGCCGCGGCGACCGCAGCTTTGCGCGGGTCGGTCTCG
>NZ_JALBCV010000001.1:181192-260142 GCF_022602565.1 Rosenbergiella metrosideri | reverse complement strand
CAGTCGAGGCGACCTCAGGTTCGCTGACTGCCTCTTCTGCCTGAGACGCACGTTTTGCCTTGGCGCGGGCGATGGCCGCGGCGACCGCAGCTTTGCGCGGGTCGGTCTCAGTCGAGGCGAGCTCAGGTTCGCTGACTGCCTCTTCTGCCTGAGACGCACGTTTTGCCTTGGCGCGGGCGATGGCCGCGGCGACCGCTGCTTTACGCGGGTCGGTCTCAGTCGAGGCGAGCTCAGGTTCGCTGACTGCCTCTTCTGCCTGAGCCGCACGTTTTGCCTTGGCGCGGGCGATGGCCGCGGCGACGGCAGCTTTGCGCGGGTCGGTCTCAGTCGAAGCGACCTCAGGTTCGCTGACTGCCTCTTCTGCCTGAGCCGTGCGTTTCGCCTTGGCACGGGCGATGGCCGCGGCAACCGCTGCTTTACGCGGGTCATTATGCGCAGCATCGGACGAGTCGGTAACCGCTTCAATACCCACTGAGTGGGCATTAAGTTGGCTATCGTAGTCATCGGCAGTGACCAATGCGGCTTCTTGATCGGATTGAGTCTGTACCTTTTTCGCTTTAGCGCGAGCAACCGCTGCCGCCACGGCCGCTTGCCGAGAGTCTTCTTCAGAATGCGCGGCCTGTTGCTCTGCTTGGTATGCACGAGCTTTCGCTTTGCGTGCCGCACGCTGAGCGATCACAGCGCTATTATCAGGCGTATCACCTGTCGTGGCGCCCACTGGCTTATCGGCCGTTGCTTGCCGCGCTTTAACACGGGCAAGGGCAGCGTTAACCTGATCTTTTTCGACATTGGTCACCCGTGCTTTGGCGGCGGCATGGCGCGCCTCACGGGCTAATTTCTCTTTTTCTAACCGTGCTTGGCGAGCTTCAAAGCGTGCCTTCGCTTCTTGGGTCCGCTGGGCTTCTATATCGATGGCTAAGAGTTCTGCTTTCTCTTGACGATAATATTGCACGAGCGGGATATTACTGGGGCAGACATAGGCACAGGCACCGCATTCAATACAATCATTGAGGTTATAGGCGCGTGCTTTATCATGATCGCCGCCTTGGCAATACCAGTAAAGTTGTTGCGGTAACAGCCCAGCAGGACAAGCATCTGCACAGGCGCTACAGCGAATACAGCTCTGTTCTTCTTCCGGCTGTCCCATCTCCTGTTGCGAAGGGGCGATCAAACAGTTAGAAATTTTGATAATAGGAACCGTCAATGCCGGCAGGGTAAAGCCCATTAATGGCCCGCCCATAATCACCATTTGCTCAGGCTGTGGTCGAAAACCGGCAAAATTCAGTAGGTGTTCAACCGGGGTACCTAGACGCCCCCAGACATTACGCGGATGGCTAAGGTTTTCTCCTGTTAAGGTCACCACGCGCTCAGTTAACGGCTCTCCATCGATGACCGCACGTTTAACTGCGTAAGCGGTCCCCACGTTTTGCATCAGCACACCGATGTCAGAAGAACGTCCCCCTTTAGGGACTTCGCGACCAGTTAAAATCTTGGTTAATTGTTTGGCACCACCGGAAGGGTATTTGGTGGGTATAACCCGAATAATAATATCCCTGGTAGCCCCCAAGGCTTGAGTTAAGGCACGGGTTGCCTCGGGTTTATTATCTTCAATACCGATGATGATTTTCTCAGACTGCAGTAACCATCCTAAGATACGCGACCCGTCGAGGATCTCTTGTGCGTAATCTTGCATCAAGCGATCATCGGCCGTGATATAAGGTTCGCACTCTGCAGCATTGATAATCAGTGTTTTGACACCCTGTAATCCACTACGCACTTTTGTTGCTGTCGGGAAGCCTGCGCCGCCCAATCCCGCCACGCCAGCCTGATGAATACGCTCAACAATTAACTGACGATCGCAGGCTTGGTAATCGGTAATAGCCGGCATTTTCTGCCAACTGTCCTGCCCATCTGGCTCGATAAATATCGCAATCTCGGACAGGGCTGAAGGGTGCGCGGTAATATGTGGCGCAATGGCGGTGACGGTGCCAGAAGTAGGCGCATGAATCGGTAGCATCTTACCCTTACCAAAGGTTAAGGGCTGGCCGCGGAATACATGATCGCCTACAGAAACTAAAATTTCGCCTTCATGGCCAATATGCTGCTTGAGAGGCAAGATAAACTGCGGTGGCAGCGGAACCTCAGACAAGGGTGTGCCTGAAGATTGCGACTTCATTTCAGGCGGATGAATGCCGCCCTTAAAATCCCAAATCGGCTCGCGGCGTAAACGTGAGAAAAAATTAAACATGATGGTCAACCGGTATAACGCGAACGGGGATGGTATTGAGATCCCACTTCCAATTATCCTGAGTAGTAGGGACCGGGCGCATTTCTATACAGTCCGTCGGACAAGGGGCGACACAGAGATCACAGCCCGTACATAAATCGGTAATAACGGTATGCATGGCACGTGTGGCCCCGACGATGGCATCAACAGGACAAGCCTGGATACATTTGGTGCAGCCGATACAATTACTTTCATCAATCCACGCAATCTGTTTCTCTGGTTGTTTTAGTTCAGCACCCCCTTCGATGGGTTGAGGGTCGACATTTAACAACTCTGCAATGCGCAGCATCGTCTGTTCGCCCCCTGGGGCGCACTTATTAATGAGCTCACCCTGATTACCGACCGCTTCTGCATAGGGTTTACAACCAGGATAACCACATTGGCCACACTGGCTTTGGGGAAGTAATTCGTCAATTTGTTCAACGATCGGATCTTCTTCGACTTTAAAACGCCGAGAGGCGTAGCCAAGTAGCCCTCCGAAACCTAATCCTAAAATACTCAACGCAACGATTGCGATACAAATTGCGGTAATCAAAACTTCACCAGTCCTGTAAAGCCCATGAATGCAAGTGCCATCAAGCCTGCGGTGACCAACGCGATAGACGAACCTTTAAAGGGAGCAGGGACATTGGCCAACACCAAGCGTTCACGAATTCCGGCAAACAGTACCATGACCAGTGAGAAGCCAAGCGATGCACTAAAACCATAGACTGCGGCTTGTAAGAAACTGTGGTGCAAATTAACACTCAGTAAAGGCACGCCAAGCACTGCGCAGTTAGTGGTAATGAGAGGTAGAAAAATACCCAAAAGACGATAAAGCGAGGGGCTAGTCTTACGTACCACCATCTCTGTAAATTGAACTGTGACGGCAATAACCAAGATATAAGCTAGGGTCCGCAAATAAACCAGATCGAGTGGGACCAAAATAAGGTGGTTAACCAACCAAGCACAAATTGATGCGAGGGTGATCACAAAGGTGGTCGCCATGCCCATACCGATTGCAGTTTCGAGTTTTTTAGACACGCCCATAAATGGACAGAGCCCTAAAAATTTCACTAACACAAAGTTATTCACTAACACTGTGCCAATGAAGAGGAGAAGATAATCAGTCATGTGGTTGCCATTAAATAAAATCTCCCGATATTATCTGAAAATATCGGGAGTATCTCAACGTCGTAACTTAAATATACCGGTTGATAAGCACTGAGTATTAAATTTCTGGCTAAAAGTTAACCATTTGTGCTCAACGTTGTGCCACTTTCTCTTTTAAGAGGCGTTTTTCTTCAGCAGATAAAAAGGCCATATACAATCCGTTCTCCTGGGCTTGACGGATCTCAGCAGGGGTCAAGCCGGCAGCAGGGGCCGCAACCTCATATTCATGGGCAAGTTCGATCCCTTGTACCGCCGGGTCATCCGTATTTAATGAGGCCATTACGCCATGTTGTAAAAATTTTTTCAATGGGTGTTGGGCAAGGTCAGTGACAGTGCTGGTCTGGATGTTAGAGGTTAGACAAGATTCGATCCCAATGCCATGTTCCGCTAAATAGTCCATTAATTCAGGGTCTTGCACCGCTTTAACCCCGTGGCCGATACGTTCCGCCCCCAATTGTTGGATCGCTTGCCAAATACTCTCTGGGCCGGCGGCTTCGCCTGCATGAACGGTAATACGAAGCCCCGCATCGCGTGCACGCTGAAAGTGCGTCAGAAAACGGTCGCCTGGAAAACCTAATTCATCTCCGGCTAGATCGATGGCGACGATCTGGTCGCGATGCGCCAGAATACCGGCCAACTCTTGCTCGCAGGCGTGTTCACCGAAAGTCCGGCTCATAATACCAATTAATTTAGCGCTAATCCCGAAATCTCGACAGCCCGCTTGGACGCCATCAATCACGGCCTCTACCACTCCGGCGATAGGCAGTTTGTGGGTCATCGCCATGTAGCCGGGAGAAAAGCGTAATTCGGTGTAATCGATACCTGCACGCAGGGCATCCTCAATATTTTCGTAAGCTACGCGGCGACAGGCGTCCAGATTACCCAGTACTTTCACACCCCAATCGAGCTTTTGCAAAAAGCTGACTAAGTCTGGCTCGTTAGACATCACTTGTACGTGAGGACGTAAGCTTTCGATGTCGTCGGCAGGTAATCCACTATTAAAGGCTCGACCTAAATCAAGAATAGTACTCGCACGAATATTTCCATCTAAGTGACGGTGAATATCGGTGAGGGGAAGTTGAGGTATAATCATGGTCGACTCTTCAAAAATGTTTATGGACTGCATAGTATAAAAACATCCCCCACCGAGATGCCAATTATTTCATTACCTGCCAGTAAGTTTTCGATACCAGACGGTCTAGACGCTTTATCGATAAGAAAATTAGATTGAATGGATTAAATTTGTCTATAAAATAATACAGAGATCCTCGGCATAAGGTAAAACTACTGATGAATGATTACTTAACCCTTGCAGCTGACGAACATTTGTCGTTATTGCGCGAAACCCATTTACAGACTCAAGGTCAGACATCGATCAAAGAATGGCAAATTATTGATGGGCAAGGGCGGGTGACTGGTGGAGTGATCTTGCAAGACAAGATGAATTTACGTCGTTCTTACAGTGGTGAATACCGTCTTACACAACGTAATCACCAAGGCGATATTGTCGTCGACCGCTTAATCTCATCACTTTAGGTCGCTTCTTATCTCAGTATTGATGATTGTTCGATATACTGTGTGCATAACCCTTAGGAGATCGAGATGAATAGAAAATCTTTGTTGGTGAGTATCGGTGGTATCGCAGTCATGGCAACATTAGCAGGATGTGCCCACTCCGACTCGCATCCTGAAACCGAACGTCAGATCGGCATGGCGAACCCAGCTTCCGTCTACTGTCTATCGCAGAAAGGGCAGTTAGATAACGTGAATACTGCACAGGGAGTAGCCAGCTACTGTACATTACCGAGCGGGGAAAGGGTTGAAGAATGGGCACTTTTCCGTCGTGACCACCCACAGAAGTAACTCTATACGAATGACCTATAAAAAACCCCACGCCGGTGGGGTTTTTTGTTTTGGTGCCAGCTTATTGTTCGCTGTTACTTGAGGTTAGATACTGTTCAATGAATTGCTCAAGGGTCATTTTGTCTTGGTTCACGGTGACTTGACCTGAGGCATAGTGTAACGCTGACTGAATACTTTCTGAGTTTTGGGTTGTCAGATGATACATTTCGCCTAACGCAGATAAGGATTGAACCTGTTGTGCAGCGAATTGACCGGCTTGTTCAACGGGAATGCCCTCAGATTGAGCGATCACCGACATCAATTGCGTTGCCATGGGTTTACTAATGGTTAATGAAGCGTTCAGTTGTTTCAAGTAACTATCCACAATTCCCGATAATCCCTGACCGTTACCTTGTGTTTTATTAGGGTCATTAAAGTCTGCTTTCAGGGAGAACTGACTTTCACCTTTCTCATTTTTCAACGTCAAGTTATCGACAGAAAATTGCGGCGCATCAGCCAGTAAGGCAGGGATGTTCTGTAACACTGCCGCATTGACTTCATTCTGCATCGCTTGCAGTTCATCTTGACTCGTGACGTGAGAGATATTCGCCATATTTTTTTGAACGGCTTGGTTGTAGTTATCGTAGAAAGTTTTCATGCCGCTTGCACTAAAATCGTGTAATGACAGTTTCATATTGGCGGAACCAAGCGGTAACTGCTGCCACTCGATCTTATCAATCTGGTAATTAAGGCTACCATTAACCAAATTTTTAGCACTATCGAGATCAGAGTGACCCTGAATGCCTGTGAGCTGTACCGCAGGCTTATGGTTAAGGGCGTAAAGGAAATTCTTCGCATCAATCTGCTGTGTCCCGATCCGTAATCCCTCTTTACTGAGATGGCTATCCGACCGTAAGGTGAGCCCATTAAGGGTCATCTCAGTGTCGATATCGGCATCATTTTTGAAATTGAGCGACACCTTTCCAGAGTCAATATTGAGTGCGATTGCGCTATCATCCGGGGACGTTTTCAACGCGATATTGATCGCATCGCTACTTAGAGTGCTATCCTCGGCATTATATTGGATGGGTTGGATCTGGATTGCAGATGATGTCGCATGGCCGTAACCAATGCGCGTTTCTGCGGAGAATGGCGATTTACCTTTGGTAAAGTCGAACAGCGACTTAACCGTCGGGGTATTTGCCAACTCAGTATGAATCGAGGCCAGTGAAGGGATTAGAGTGAAATGTTTTAGCTGCGCAAGTGGGAGAGGACCATGACTGATTTTCTCGTTGAAGACCAATTGGTCTCCTGGCGCTAGAAGGGCATTCTCATCATCAGCCGGTAAACGACTCTTCACGATAAATTGTGTGGTACTGCTAAATATGTGCCGTTCGTAACCCTGACGCGTCACGACTAATCCCGCCTCGGGATAGTGCTGAGTGAGTTGCTCATTAAGTTGTGCCACGACCTCATCAATATGCTGTTCTGCTTTTTTACCCGTGAACCAAGCGCCACCGGTCCAGAGAACACCAATCCCTACCACAACAGCTATAGCAACGTTAGACTTCTTCATAATTCATTGGGTCCTTATCGATCCTGATATCTGGCCAGCGGTCACTGTGAAGGATTTTCTCCACAGCCACACAATTGTTTTACACGCTTTTACATTCTAACCGCCTAATCTATCAAGGAATGGGGGGGCTCGCCCAGTCATTTTGATTTCTGGGATCATCATTTGCCCAATTAATGCCCTCGCGCAGCAAATTTACTAATTAGGCATAGAATTAAGGGATATTTATGTCAAAGAGGAATGAGCAACATGAGTGATTTTCGCTACGAAAACGATTCAATGGGTAAAATAGCAGTCCCTCACCATCAGCTATGGGGCGCACAAACTCAACGATCACTGGAACATTTTCGAATTTCCACTGAAAAAATGCCTCCTGTACTAATCCATGCCCTCGCCATCACCAAACGTGCCTCGGCCACAGTTAATCATCAACTCGGCTTATTAGAGGCTGAGAAAGCTACTGCCATTATCGATGCGGTGGATGAAGTGTTAGCGGATAAACATCCGACAGAATTCCCATTGGCGATCTGGCAAACCGGGTCGGGGACGCAAACAAATATGAATATGAACGAAGTTCTCGCCAACCGTGGTAGCGAATTGTTAGGTGGAGAGCGAGGGATAGGCCGGAAGATCCACCCAAACGATGATGTGAATAAGAGTCAAAGCTCTAATGATGTGTTTCCAACCGCCATGCACATCGCGGCCAAACTTGCCGCCGTGCAGCAGCTATTACCGGCCTTGGAAACCTTAACACAAGTCTTAGCAAAAAAATCCGAACGTTTTAACGATGTCGTAAAAATAGGTCGCACACATCTTCAAGATGCGACGCCCCTTACCTTAGGACAAGAAATTTCGGGTTGGGTAAGTATGTTGACCTTCGCCAAGTCCCATCTACTGGCAGCCATGGATCATCTGTCAGAACTCGCGTTAGGGGGGACGGCAGTAGGGACGGGGCTGAATACCCATCCGGATTACGCCGAAGGCGTGGCAAAAGAGATCGCCCGCTTTACTGGGGAATCCTTTACCTCAGCCCCGAATAAATTTGAGGCCTTGGCGACCTGCGATGCCTTAGTACATTTTCACGGCGCATTAAAAGGATTGGCCACATCATTAATGAAAATAGCCAATGACGTGAGATGGCTAGCCAGTGGCCCACGCAGTGGTATTGGCGAAATTACCATCCCTGAAAATGAACCGGGTAGCTCAATCATGCCTGGTAAGGTCAATCCTACGCAATGTGAAGCTTTGACGATGATTTGCGCGCAGATTATGGGTAACGATGTGGCTATTTCGGTCGGTGGTGCTTCCGGTAACTTCGAACTCAACGTGTTCCGTCCAATGATTATCCATAACGTGTTACAAAGTTTACGATTATTGGCCGATGGCATGCACAGTTTTACTGAACATTGCGCCCAAGGTATCGAACCCGATCGCCAACGTATCCAACAGCTGGTCGAAAACTCACTCATGTTAGTCACTGCGCTCAATCCGCATATTGGTTACGACAAGGCTGCGGAAATCGCCAAGAAGGCTCACCATGAAGGGCTAACGCTTAAAGCCTCGGCGTTAGCGTTAGGCTACCTGAGTGAAGAACAGTTCGAACAATGGGTGAAACCCGAGCAGATGACCGGGCAATAATAAGGTTAATCCTCTTTCCATAACCAGAGGCGAGGGATCACTAAGGTTGCTGAGTGCGCATCGGGCTTATGACGATGCGTAATATTTTCCTCATCGTAGTGCTGCAGACTGCCTAGCTCAGGAAGGGTCTCGCCCTCTAAGCACGTAATAATCAGTGGATTCGGACAAGCAACTTGGGTCTGTTTCTGCTGTTGACTTTGCCAAAGACGCGCAATCGGTTGGACCTTAACGGGGCGTTTGATTTTTAACCGGCAATCACGCGGCAACTGTTTAATCAGTTGTAACTCCTCTTGCACTTTCTCTGCCCACTCCTCGCGTGACCAGGGGGCGCGTGCGCGGCCGGCTTGAAGACTCTTCTCTAACATCTCAATGACCCCTTGTTGACTATAGCGCTTGATCACGTGTTTATTGGCCCAGCCGAAATTAACCGAATCAAGGCTGGGATAAACATTGAGCGAACGGTAGACGTTTAGGGTCAACAGCCCCGGAAAGTGTTGATGCACGAAAGGGAATCGAGCGGTGGAGGGCAGCCCACTCTCTACCGTGATCAGCTTTTGGAAGTGCTGCTTAGCCTGATTAATGAGGGTACTTGAGGCCATTAAGCGCTGTTGTCGCTGCGCATCCACCTTTACGCAGATAACCCCCGGTAAGCGTGTCGCGCTACGCGTACTCTGTTGCTCGGATTGCTGTTGCAAATAGAGGTGGGAAAAATGTTGTAATGCACGCTGACGGGCTTGGCGACCAATATGCTGTTCAACCTTGATAGCGGGCGTTGGGGCGAGTTCTTCGCCCTTAGCTATTGGGGGGAGGGTGAAGACCCGAGCCGCCAAGAGTTGGGCTGATTCAATATTCTGGCAAAACGTTGCCAGCTCAGTTTCAATAAGAGTCAGCGTTTCACGCATTTCTTCGACTAATGTATAACGCATCAACAACCTTAGTTACAACATACTATTGTGTTGTTTCATTATAGAGTGCTTCGGTTACAATCGCAATCTCAGGGTCAATAGAAATGCCCAGCAAGACTACGTATAATGTGCGATGACCCGGTGCTGAACTTCTTCTCATGGCTATTGTTTGGTAGAGTAGTGGGGTTTTTGATACATGTTCTTATTTCTTACCTGAAGAGGCTTTGATGTTAGATTATCGTTTTCCAACTGCGCTACAAATGGTTCTCAGTGTCGCTATGTCTGAAGAACAAGGAAAACGTTCGACCAGCAATACTCTCGGCAATGGCGCTGAAGCTAATCCAAGTTTGATCCGGAAATTAATGGTCCCGCTGACTCGTGAAGGAATCTTCGTTACAACCTTGGGTCGTACTGGTTCCATCCACCTTGCTCGCCCTGCTGAAGAGATAACGCTCTGCGATATTTATATGGCCGTTAGCCAAGAGAAAAAATTGTTGAATTCTCGGCCTGATGTCAAAAAACCTTGTTGTATAGTGAGTGCCAATGTCTGTTGGTATTTTAAGCAGATAGCGGAAGAGGCCGAACAAGCCTCTTTGAATGTTCTCGCCCAACACACCGTTGCCGATGCGCTAGCCGCCCTTAAGCAGGGTAAGGACCTCAATCCACTCTCAGAATGACTCAGGTTAAAGCATAAAAAATAAAGTGTAACTTTAAAGGTTGCATTTAAAGAGTTTAGGATGCATTATTTAATGCAACTAAAATAGATACACTTTATGTCGCTAGGAGTCGCAGATGAATGGTTCTTTCTTTGATGATTTAATTCATTGGATTGATACCCATATTGAGAACCGCTTAAATTTAGATATGGTCGCTGACCGTGCCGGTTATTCAAAATGGCATTTACAACGTATGTTTAAAGAACACACAGGTCACGCCTTAGGTGAATATATTAGAACCAAAAAATTGGAAAAATCGGCTTGCCGGTTAACCCATTCTGATGAACCTATCTTATCTGTTGCGATTTCAATGGGCTTCGATTCCCAGCAATCTTTTAACCGCAGCTTTAAACGTCAATACGGCATGGCGCCAGGCACTTGGCGACGTAATGCCTCACCTGTTCAAACAATGCATTGATCTCTTCACCCGCCTCGTAGCGAGGCGGTGAATCTATTGTGCGCTGATCGCATTCCCTTTACTACTCTGCTAGACTTGCTAAATTGTCTCTCTGCCATCTCGTTCATATGCAGCTGAAAAAATATCGTCCCTTTATTATCGTGATCATGTTATTGATTGGCTACGCGCTGAAAGCCGGTTATAGCCCATCAACCTCTCACGTTACGCCGTCTTCCACCACGCAAAAGTCTTCGACTTCAGCCTCTTCGACAACAGCCAATACTGATCCCAGCAATGTGGCACGTTACCTCCGCGCTCATCAAACGCTTCCTGATTACTATATCCGCAAGGGTGAGGCACGTCGCAAGGGCTGGGTGGCGTCAAAAGGGAACCTGTGTGAAGTCTTGCCAGGAAGAGTCATTGGCGGAGACCGTTTCTCTAATCGCGAACATCGTCTACCCGAACAAGCGGGGCGTTCATGGCAAGAGGCTGACGTCAACTTCAGTTGTGGCCGCCGTAACAGTGACCGTCTATTATTTTCATCCGATGGGCTCATTTATCTGACCACCGATCATTATCGTAGCTTCCAACAGGTGCCCTAAATGTTCACGCTCCATTTTGATTGCCAACATATCCATTCGCGGGATGATTTTTATCATCAGTTACGCCAGCAATACTCAACCGATTATCTGTTCGGCGACTCGCTTGACGCTTTATGGGACTGGTTAACCGGCGAAATTCCTTTACCCTTGACCTGCTACTTTCATCAACTTCAGCCCCAGCAACTGCACGCTGAGCATCCCTTAGCTGCCATACTGGCACTTATGGATGAGGTAAAAGATGAAGCGCCTCAGTTGTATCATATTATCATTGAGCAGGCCGATACAATGCCACACTAAGTGATAGGCGACATAACGCGTCCGTCATCACGCCAGTAATATTCTCGGCTATCGCCACGTGAAGATAAGGTGTTTAACTCTACCTTTATCCAATGCGGATCGATGCTTTGCCGTTGACTGTCTGTAACGCTAATCACTTTCGGTAAGCTGAGTAACTCGCCCTCTGTATCGAAGGCCCACTCGAGTTCGATCGTCACGCCCAATACTAGCTGCTTGATTTTTTGACGATTAGGGATCAGCGCAAAAAGTGGCGAGGCGATCACCGTATCATCCTCTTTACAACGGTAACCAATAGAGGTTGATTGGGTGATGGTTAGCAAGGTGCGTTGCACAGCTTGACAAGTAGGACCCAATAATACCTTATACAGTTGTCCATCTTGCGTTAGCGGCCCATACCAACGTGTAACTGCCACATTGCTGATATTGCCTGGAAGAATGGACCGATCAGCGGTAATGTGTTTAGTCATCAGTGAGTAGAGTAGGCCGCCCAGACTTGTCGCATGCTTACCGTTTGCTAATTTTCCCGACATACAGAATGGTAGCGCTGCATCGGTCGGTAACTCTGTGAGTAAGCAGCAATGAACCGGTAGTTGGCGAAACCTTTGCTGAAATAGTGCCAGCTCCATCACTTGACCACTTAACAAGACCACATCACAGCGCTCTTCAGTGACAGTGTCACTTATGAGTTGTAGAAGTTGACCCAAGCGACACTGAGGGCCACTTAAAAAATCGACAAATTCACCAAATGAAAACTGAAAAGATAATGTGGGTAATTCAATTGAATAACAGGCCATTTTCTCTTTAAGGTTGTTCTCTATGTAAGTCAATACGTCGGCGTCAAGTAGTTGACTGATACGGCAGAAATACGCGGTTTCCTGCAGACGATAGCGCTGTAAAATATCGTCGACGACTGGTAACAGTAAATGCCTGACGACATACTGACGCCATACCGTATCGCCTTCACAACTCTTCTCTCGACTAAATAGACGTTCAAGAATTGTTCCTACCGAGCTGAGCCCTTGTTGACGAAGGTGGTCGCCAAGTTGTGGCAGTAGAAAATGAGTAATGATATCTTCGAGCAAACTGTCACCGGCTAGGGTGAAGCCTTCTCTGCGTAGTAATTGCGGGCTAAAGGCCGGTGCAGCAGAATTTTCGGGTGAGATAAGCGGATATTCTGTCACGGCAACATCGGTTGTGCCGCCACCGACATCGATTAATGCAATACGTAAATGCGCAGTATGCGGTGAGCGCTGGTAGTACTGCTGTAAAGCCTCCACCGATTGGGTACGCAATTGCTGCCAAAGCCAAAAGATTTGCCCACAACAGGCTTCGTCCCAAGGGAAGCGTATGTCAATCTCATGGCTGCTCACCGGAAAAAATTTAGGCTGTAACCTATTGATGAGCCTTATCGCTCTTTCGGTTAAAAGTCGAAAACGTTGCCGTTCCAGCGCGGTAAAGTTAACTGGGAGGGTGAAGGTCAGTCTAGTAATGACGCGTGGTGTATCATGGTTAGCGTATCGTTGACGATAACCTACGCTATTAATTTGTATCGCGATCTGATTTACCAATTCGATAATAAGAAAAGTAAAAAGCGCGGAGCGCGAGAACTGTGGTACAAATACCGGGAATTTATCAATATCTGCTAATTCATCGAGTAAACTTCCTTGATCATTTAACAATAAGCTCAGGGGGTGATCGATCGATGAGTACTGTGCCTGATCGGTCCGACACGCATTGAACCACACGACATTTGAAGGGTGATCATCCCAAATATAGCGACGTGGGCAGGTTATCCCTTGAGGTTGTAGATCATGATGTGATTGTGCATTGAGGCGCTGAGCTTCAGGGCCGATACGTACCAAAGAGCCCCATTGAAAGGCATCCAGCCTGCCACTGGCTGAAGAGTGTCCAACCTGACCAAAAGGCGCGGGTGAGAAGTTGAGTTCACTGCTAAACAGGGTATATCCCTGTTGGGTCGGACAGCTCAGGTCCCGCAACTGTAATTCACTGCAGAGACTCAGTGGGTTTATGCAGTGGGCATCCACTTCATATAATACACCACAACTATTGCTGTTGCCCAAATCGATGATTGCCTCCACCGCAATAGACTCGCTGTCCGAGGCAACCTCGCGAAATAAAAGGGGCCGGGGCTTAATGCGATGCACCAGGACCTTCAGCAGGTTGATATAATGAGCTTGCCAGATATAGGACGGCATAGAGCTCTCGGCAGGAAAAATAGCGGTCATCCAAGTACTGACCCAATGTTGCTGAAAAAAAGCTTGCCATACCCTAGGATGATGCGGCAAGGCAAAGAGCTGTCCCTGATCCACCTCGAACTGACTGGGCTGTAAGCCATCATCTTCGAGACTCACTTTTGTATCGAAGGCGAGCGTAACGTCCCAACCCTGTTCGGTTCGCGGATGGGGCGACACATATACCCGGGCCCAATTCATCGGCCGTGCTGCGCAAGTTTCTCCTTGCAGGGTAAAATAGGGGATAGGCAGCCACTGATGTTGGAGTGCGGTTAGGGATGCTGAAAGTGAAAAGACATACTCGGGACGAACCCATTCAACCGCAGCGCCGTCATATTCACTATACTGGTACTGACCTCTTGCATCAGGAATTACCTCGCACATCGGCCCCTGAACACTTGCGCGTATAAATGCCGTCTCAGTAGGTACAGGATCGTCCATGACAATATGATGATCAATAAACTGTATCCCTGAATCTACAAACAGTATCTGAGGCTGTTGGCCTAAATGGGTCATAGGGTTCTCTCGCTATAAAGCTTAACGGGCAGCAGGGTGGACGGCTTTTGCTGCCAGCGACATTGGGTATTCGGTGCGCTCTTTTCACAAATAAGGGTAATAATCGGCAGCGTCATACCCTCGTCACAACGTGCTTTCGCTGTCTTTATGACCAGCTTACCACTGGAAGTAAAGGCCGATTGGCTGGTCGTCATACACCTTTGCTGGCCAAAAGTAATACGTGTAATCGCCTTGCCGTGGCTGAAGTCAAACGTTACGGCGGCGGTCGTGTTGTCTAGTCTAAGATTGGTTAGCCAAGTCCCGTTTAGAAAATCGACATTACCTTGGTAACGTGAATGTGCCGGGATCATAAGCGGTACACGGCTTTTCTTTACCCTAATAGGTCTGGACTCAGGGGGAGGAAGCGCCAGTTCTGCGGGTTGAAGTGGCAAGGCTTGACTTGCCGTCATCATGCCCTCTATAGACTGCTGAATCTCATCTACCGTCGAAATAATATGTGGAAGCGTCGCAAACGATGGCTTTGTGCTCGGTCGTAGGAAGGTTATAGCGCCTGCGATAAATAGGGTAATAACCGCCACGGCGAGAGCGTAGCGGTAGGGTGTGCTAGACCGTTTCGATGGTGAGGGGGTGTCATCCGCAGCAGACTCGTCCTCAAGATGTTGCTGTAAACGGTGTTGAAGAGAAGGGATATCGACAGCAGTCCGCCCCTGATCATAATACCCCCACTGCGCTAACAGCGGTTGTTGATCTACCAAAAAAATGGCCTCTGTGGAGGGGATTACGGTTAAGTTTTGCAGTATTTGGTCGATAATCGTCAGAGAGCGGGTGCGCTGACCGGCGAGTTGCTGACGCAGCGTATTAATCGCATCGATCCTCTCCATCAGCTGCGCTAGGCAGTCAACTTGTTGCGATAAGCTGGCCTGACACCAAGGTGTGATGACCTGGTTTGACGAGTGAGGAAACCACTGTAACGCGATGCCTTGATCACTTAATACCGGTTGCGCCAGCATTCGCCTTACCGCGTCAAGGCCGTGCTGCGATAACAGCTGGAATATTTGCGGTGCATAGCGACCAAGGGGGATCCCCTCTACCTTGACCGCTATGTAATCGTGTCCCTTATAAAGGGGTAAGCCTGCCTTTGCCATCAGCCATCCAATCTATTCATTCTGCGTGATTAATGACTTATGATACGGAGGCTAGTCTCACCTTATGCTGCGAATAGATTACGTTAAGTCTGTCTAACTAGGCTATTATTACTATTATTAGCCGTATAGTTATTCCACCGCTCACGATTGACAGGGAGGGCGTGTGTTACATTCACCGCGTGTAGTACGTTGGCTTGTATTAATTGTTCTCAGTCTAGTCGCTGTGTCCTTACTAGAATCAATCCATCTTCCGGCGGCCTTACTCCTGGGACCGATGTTTATCGCAATACTTTTTGCGGTGACCAAACAGATGGTCTCATTGAATCGCACACTGTTTCGTGCTGCACAGGCGGTGGTAGGGGCGATGATTGCACGTGCCATGCCAATCGAAGTGTTTAAAGAGATGCAGCACACCTGGCCTATTTTTATCATGACAGTATTTTCGGTGATCGCAGTCAGCACTTTATTAGGCGCAGTGCTAGCAAAATGTAAAGTCCTACCCGGGACGACTGCCCTGTGGGGATCCTCCCCTGGCGGGGCGACGGCCATGACCCTGATGGCCGGAAATTTTGGTGCTGACGTCCGGTTAGTCGCCTTTATGCAATATTTGCGTGTACTACTGGTAACGCTACTCGCTACCGTTGTTAGTCACTATCTGGCTCCTGAAAGCGCTGCCACCTCGGCGATTACGCAACTCGAACAGCCTATTGCTTGGGGCGCTTTTATCATTACCTTAGCGATTATCCTATTTGCCT
This sequence comes from Rosenbergiella metrosideri, assembly GCF_022602565.1. GTDB lineage: Bacteria > Pseudomonadota > Gammaproteobacteria > Enterobacterales > Enterobacteriaceae > Rosenbergiella > Rosenbergiella metrosideri. Next base: position 244,065 of record NZ_JALBCV010000001.1, on the reverse strand, counting down.
TAATACTCTCCAGATTCATTGCGCTTCCCGCGGCCCCTCTATTACTGAGCATGATCATGAGTAATCTCGCCATGAATGTCGGTGGCCTGCAGATTGAGTTACCGTTGCCTTTACTCGCTATGGCTTATGCCATGATTGGCTGGAGCATAGGTTCACGTTTTACTAAAGATATTCTACGTTATGCTTTCCATACATTACCCGCCACTCTATTATCGGTCATTTTGTTGATGGCTATTTGCTGCCTGTTTGCGTGGATGTTAGTGGAATATGCGGGCATCGATCCATTAAGTGCCTATTTAGCCACTAGCCCGGGGGGTGCCGATTCTGTAGCCATTATTGCGTCATCAGTGTCAGTGAATCAGCCCTTTGTCATGTCGATGCAAACAGGTCGTTTTATTGCCGTGCTCTGTTTAGGGCCAGCCTTATCTCGTTTGATTGCACGTTGGCTACATTGATTCACCGCGTAAGGTAATTGAAAGGAAATTGGGAGGAGGGACCGACAGCAAGCAGCTACATGTTCTTGTGGGTCATAATGGTCGACTACGACACTTATGAGTCTCACTCTGAGCTTCTTACGCAACCTACCGTATTAGCACACAGTCAAGATGACTAGATAATCACAGCCCTATTGCACTCTCGATAACCCCTAATGCAATATTTCAAAGCGATCAGTTGTACTACAAAATATGTTTCAGCCTTGCTTAACGCCCACTAATCGATTGTTCTGCACTACACTGTGTTGACTCACAAGAGGAAGCCAAAATGCCAACGAAGATTAACACTGTTTCAGTACTTGGGTTAGGGGCAATGGGTCACGCTTTTGCCAGCAACTTACTTAGAAATAATTTTACGTTAAGGGTATGGAACCGTAGCGCAGAAAAAGGGAAAGACTTAGCTGAACAGGGCGCGACCCTAGCCTCTACCCCGGCTCAAGCGGTTGAGGGAAGTGAAGTGGTGCTGGTCATGCTCGCTAATGCTGAAATCACCTTGGAGGTTATGCACCACGTCATTGATGCTTTAGCAGACCAAGCCATCGTCGTTCAAATGGGAACGATAGGCGTCGATGCTACGCAGCAACTCCATACCTTATTGAAAGAGAAACGTCCTGATGTCGGTTTTATCGACGCCCCGGTTTCAGGAACAAAAAAACCCGCAGAAATGGCACAGATATCGATACTTGCTAGCGGCGATCGCACACTACAATCAACCATCGAACCCGTATTTACGGCCATCAGCAAAGGCACTCACTGGTTAGGTGATGCCGGAGCAGGTAGCGCCATGAAACTCGTGGTCAACAGTTGGTTAATCGGTCTGGTACAAAGTTTGGCGGAAAGCCACTGCTTAGCTAAGCAACTGGGTTTTAGTCCCAAAACGCTCTGGTCAGTCTTAGAGGGGGGACCGCTCGCAGCCCCTTATGCGAAAACGAAATTGGAGATGATTGATGAAGGCACCTACGCGCCGCAGATGCAGTTGAAGTGGGCGTTAAAAGATGCAACGCTCGCCGCAGAAGCTGGCGGGGCTGAGCAGATGCCAAATCTACATTCGATCACATCACTGTGGCAGGCTGCAGTAGACGCCGGATTGGGGGAGAAAGATCTCTCGGTAATCGCACAATATCTCGAAAAGCAGTAAGCTAAATGGCGTTCTTCCACAAGGAGAACGCCATTTTCAGTTATTGCCAAAACTTGCGCCGACTCGTCTTACCTATTCCCGGATTACAGCTATTAGTGGGATCGAGTTCGCGCCAATGTTGCTGATAATCTTCCTGCGCAGCATATAAATGCCCCACATTATGTTCAGCAGGATAGCGTGCACCACGCCGTTCAATATAGTCGATAACCTCTTGCTTAAACTGCTTACCATCGACCCCAGGTTTTAATATATAGTCCTGATGGTTCACTAAACAGAAAAAGTGCCCGCAACAAGAATCGGCTTGAATTTGGTCCTGAAGGTGAGCAGGAAGATCAAATAACCATTGCTCGTCGTTACGGCGAAATGCCGCATCAAAGGCTATCAGGCGCTCATTAGGGTCGATACCCAAATAATCACAATACGAAATCGCAGCCCCACCGACCGCAAAGCGGATTAAAAACGCATCTTGGGCCTCGTTTTTATCGCAGATAAAAAAATCACCTTGCTGGTCGCTAAAAAAGGTATTCAGCAGGGCAGTCATTTGCGCGGCTTGTTCACTGTCCACTTTTATCAATAAATGATGCGGATAGCGACGGCGATAGTCTAAGATACGCTTGGCGACGAGCGGAGGTGTAATTTGATTGAAGCCTTGAATCAAGCGATCGGTTAAATTCTTTGGTAGGCACTTAATATTTTTTACTCTGACGTCCCATTTTGCTTTTTTCGCCATCATACCGGGAATCGACTGAGGGCCGAGTTGGCGTATCGCCAAGATCAGATGCTTGGCATAACGTAGCGTCATATCGAAGGCATTAGCGTGGATATATTCCGCTTGGATCGGTAACTGATCGAGCTTCGTTAATAGAAACCGTCGCAGCGCTATCAGGACTTTTTCATCATTAGTCCCAATATAATAGGTCTCTGTCCCTTTACTGGCAGGAAAGGTGGCAAGCCTTGCCGCAAAAACGATAATCTTTCCAGCACACCCTGCGCTGTCATGTAAATAATGCGGGTCGCCATTAAAACGCGCGGGGGTTGCAGAGTTGGTATCACGCAGTTTCTCAGCGTAATCATCGGCCCATATCTTGCCTTGCCACGTATCGGAATCCCCGGTAGTGAACTGTTTGGCCTCAAGATTATGTAAGATTTCTTCAGGTGTTTCCCCTAACTCGATCCCTAGATGGTTAACGAGGGAAATTTCACCTTGCTCGCTAATCTGCGCGTAAAGCGATTTTTCAGTGAAGGCGGGTCCCCGCCGAATGAGTGACCCACCTGAGTTATTACATAAGCCACCGATAACTGAGGCACCGATACAGGACGAACCAATCACCGAATGAGGCTCTCGCTGTAAGGGCCTAAGGGTATCTTCTAATTCGGTAAGGGTAGAGCCAGGATAAACGATGACCTGTTGGCCATCATCGATAACCTGAATCCCTTTTAAGCGGCGAGTACTGATGATAATGATAGGACGATCGTAGTCGTTACCATCCGGCGTCGAGCCGCCAGTAATCCCGGTATTCGAGGCTTGCATCAAAATAATAACCTCTGCGGCAACGCAGTGTTTCAATACCTGCCAGAGTGCAGACAAGGATTCGGGGATAATTACGGCGAGTGCCTCGCCTTGGCCGACACGAAACCCAGTAGTGTAAAAGGACTTATCATCTTGAGAGGTTAAGACTTGCTTGTTACCGACAATGCCCGATAACGTGTTGAGCAATGCTAAAGCTTGTTGTTCCATATCCGCCTGATCCTTGCTGCTAAGTAATAGTAAAACAATATACCTAAATGCTTTTGGGGGAAAGGGGGCTGGAAATCAACAATTCGGTAATCTTTAGTGATTACCGAATTAACGGTTATAACTTAGTGATAATTTTATCGAGTGGGAAGCGGGACTTAGGGAGCTGCGCATTGAAATCTGCATCGCTGTTATAGCCAACCGTTGCCATCACGACACTGTGCAAACCTTGAGCCTCTAATCCCAGAATATTATCCATCTCTTGGGTATCAAAGCCCTCGATAGGCGTAGCATGTAGACCGAGTGCAGGGGCACCAAGTAATAAGAAGCCTAAGGCAATATAGAGTTGACGCTCCATCCACTTATGCTGAAACTCAGGGGAGTGGGCAACATTATTAATATAACTGCGGCGACCTGCATCATTTTTCTGGCGAGATTCCGTATCACGAAAACGGCCATCTTGCGCTTCTTGCGCCACTAACTCGTCTAAGTGTTGCTCACTGATACCATTGATACTGGAGAAAACGATAGCAAGAGGGGCTTGTGCCACTTTGGTTTTATTCAGATCGAAGATAGCGGGCGCAATTTTTTTACGGCCAGCCTCGGTGGTGATCACATGGAAATGCCAACCTTGCAGATTAAGCGTAGAAGGGCTGTTCTGTAGCAACGACAGGACATCAGCGATCTGCTGTTCAGTCAGTGGGCGTGAGGCATCATAGGCTTTAGTGGTAAAACGATTAGAAGCCAGTTCAGTAATGTTCATATTATAAGGGACCCTTGTGCGCGAATATCTTAATACGGTAAAGAATTCTATCGAGTAGAGCAATACATCAAGCACATAGGGTTAACTTATTAATCAAGATACTTATTGGCGATGGTTTTTAGCGTGATGTTATAGCGCAGTGAAAGTAACCGTATCGCCGTGCAGCTGCCAATCGCGAGCCAAATACTGTATTGCGGCGGAATAATACCCGATGAGCCTAAAATCTGAATACCCGCACCAATCAATGCCGCACTCGCATAAATCTCTTTAGTGAGGATCACAGGAGAACGGCCAGTAAGAATATCCCGTAGACATCCACCGCCCACGGCGCTGATACAACCCATTAAAATAGAAAAAAAGATCTCATGGGTATGTACGTAGGCTTTGTTTGCACCAAAGGCGGCGAAAAAACCAAGCCCTAGAGCATCAAAGAAGAGGGCAGGTTTCTCGAAAGAGAACACAATCTTTTGAAAAAAACTGATCAACATAATCGCGATGATGACACAGGCAAGGTACTCAACATTGATCAATCCAGCAGGAGGGGTAGCACCTAAACAGATATCCCTAACACAGCCACCCCCTACCGCCGTGACAAAGGCTAAGACAAAAACGCCAAACAGATCAAAGCGATGCCGAACACCGACTGTTGCGCCACTCAATGCGAAAACAAAAGTACCAAATACATCAATAAAATGCAGAAGAACAGTCATGGCTCAAGCGCTCATAGCAGATTAGGGAGCACCATCAAGGGTGGGTCTCAACGAGACCGGCAGATGATATGCCATAACGGGCACGGAAAAAAGCGTTTCCCGTGCCTTAAGGACAGTAAACCTTATTGGCGGGAGAAAATAGAGGCCTCTTGCATTAATGCGTCACTGGGTCTCACTCCAGTATATAACGCAAATTGCTCTAACGCTTGTAGCGCAATCACCTGATCACCACTCAGTACTTTTTTACCCAGTGCATGACCTTTTTTCACCAGAGGGGTTTGTGCCGGGAACGCAACAACGTCGAAGACTGTGTCAGCCGCATCCACGATCGATTCGGCAAAGGCGAGGGTGTCACTTTCAGCGCCGCCGGTCATGCCTATTGGGGTGACATTGACGATAATATCGGCAGTCGTAGCCTCGTCGGGCGACTGATAGCGATAGTGATACTTCTCTGCAAGCGCTTTACCGCTCTGCTCATTACGCGCCATTACGCTGAGTTGAGTGAATCCGGCATTATGAAAGGCAGCCACCACGGCCTTAGCCATACCGCCTGCACCCTGTACCAGCACAGTTTGTGAGTTGTCTGGCAGATGGTCGGTGATCAACTGGCGAATAGCTAAAAAATCGGTGTTATAAGCGGTGAGTACACCGTTATCATTGACGATGGTATTGACGGAATCGATCGCTTTAGCCGAATCTGTCAAGTGATCGATAAAAGGAATGCAGCTCTCTTTAAAGGGCATAGAAACTGAACAACCGCGGATCCCTAATGCTCGCACGCCTTTGATCGCCGCTTCTATATCGGTCGTCGAGAAAGCCTTATAAATAAAATCAATATCGAGTTTCTGATAAAGATAATTATGAAAACGGGTGCCAATATTACTGGGGCGGCCGGAAAGAGAAATACAGAGTTGAGTATCTTTATTGAGCATCATTCAGTCCTAGTCATAATATATAGCGATATTATTATCAATGAACCGATTCCATTGGAAGATAAACGCTAAAAAAATGCGACGCAGAAACATATTGCGTGATCATACCAGTGAATATTTCTGTAAAAGGATAGCAGGTTAACAAACGGATATTAATGAACAGTATAATCCTCTATCGTCTATGCCACTCAGTCACTGTCAGGAGTTAACGCCCAATGGTTACCCCATGCTATCCGAATGATGACGCCTGTTGGCAAGCCGTGAAGACCCGTGATACCACCGCCGATGACTACTTTGTCGTGGCCGTTCGCTCTACTGGTCAATATTGCCCCCCCAGTGCCGTGACGATTTTACCTGCCCGAGACAATGTCGAATTTTTTCGTGATAGTGCGTCGGCCGAGGCGGCAGGCTATACCTTAAGCGAGGCTAGCACACCAATGCCGCACTGTCCTGCGAAGTGGATCGCCATCGTAAAAAAGAGCTGTTATCTGATCGAGAATGCTGAACAGTCACCGGATTTATCGACACTGGCCAATCATTGTGCAGTGAGCAGCGGCTATCTTCACCGTATTTTCAAATCGGTAACGGGACTGACGCCGAAAGCATATAGTGAAGGATTGCGTGCCATACGCTTACGAGAACAGCTTAATAATCCACAGCAATCGGTCAGCGAGGCCATATACCAAGCCGGTTTTAACGCAAATAGCCGATTTTACGAAAATGCCTCGCTGCGCCTCGGGATGACAGCGAAGCACTATCGACAGGGCGCTGCGGGAGTGACGATCTATTTTGCACTCGGACAGTGTAGCCTTGGCTCGGTACTGGTAGCGCAAAGCGAGAAGGGGGTCTGTGCGATCAGCTTAGGTGATGAGCCTGAATCGTTAATTGAACAATTTCAGCAACAATATCCTCACGCTATTTTGGTGGGCGGGGATGCGCATTATGAACAGATCGTCGCCCAAGTCATTGGTTACATTGAACACCCCGGCTCGATCTGGCACTTGCCCTTGGATATTCAAGGTACTGTCTTTCAAGAGCGTGTGTGGCGGGCGTTACGTGATATCCCCCTAGGTTCAACCGTTAGTTATACCGATATTGCCGAGCAGCTCGGTTCCCCTAAAGCCGTTCGCGCCGTTGCCCAAGCCTGTGCGGCCAACCGGCTCGCTATTGTGATCCCTTGTCATCGCGTGGTGAAGCGCGATGGAAAACTCTCGGGTTATCGCTGGGGCGTGGCCCGTAAAGAAGCACTTTTACTGCGTGAAAAAAAACTCAATAAGGCATAGTACTACGCCTCGATGTGCGGTATCAGCTGGGGCAGTGTTACGGTGGCGCGGCAACCGATAGGCTGCAAATTGGTCAAGGTAAACTGGCTGCGGTGTAATTGACAAATACGTTGCACGATATTTAGCCCAAGGCCAATCCCATCATATCGGCGGTCCATTCGTACAAAAGCTTTACTTAATTCCGTCGCCTTATTCAGATCAATACCAGGGCCTTGATCATCGATCTCAATACAGATATTTAAGTCCTGTGCAGACACTCGTAAGGTAATAGCTGAGTTTGGCGGGCTGTAACGGTGAGCATTCTGAACAAGGTTCTGTATCACCATCTGTAACAACGTAATATCCCCTCGTAACTGTAAGGCTGTAGCAGGGGTCTCAACCACCAACGATTGCTGGCGCTGGGCTAACTGCCGTTCACACTCCGGCAGCATGGGAGTGATAACCGCTGCCATAATATCGAAATATTGATAACTTCCGGCGGCAAAAGATTGACCCACGCGAGCAAGTTTGAGTAGTTGAGCAACACTGTCGGTCATTTGATCCAAACGTGAAAGCAGATCCCCCAAGTTGAGCTGATGTTTTTTCTCAATCAGTTGAAGATGTAGCCGTAATCCAGCCAGTGGGGTTCGCAATTCATGGGCCACGTCAGCAGTAAACAGCCGCTCTCGCTCTAAGGTTACGGTTAATCTCGCCATCATGGTATTGATTGCTTCAACGACTGCGCTGATTTCAGTGTATTCACTCGTTGAAGAGAGGGGATCGAGATTATCTTCGGAACGCTGTACCAGCACATTACTCAGGTCAGCCAATGGCTTGGTGACTCGTCTGATGGCATTAAAACAGAGCACTAAACAGGCAATAATAATCAGTAACGAAGGTACAGCTAAACTCGCCACCGCTTCATGCACCTCTTTTTCATAATGACGATGACGATCGTGGTGATTGATGGCACTTTGCACCAACAAAGTGACCTGTTCTCGGCTCTCATGCCAAAGCCAGAGGATACTGATCGCTTGGCAAATAACAATAATCGCTCCCACCGTCAGCATCAGCTTCCAGCGAAGCGTAGTCGGCGCTAAAACGCGAAGACGATTTTTCATGGTGTATTTTGTGTCCGAATAGAATAACCAAAACCCCGCAAAGTCTGAATACGCTGTTTACCGACTTTATCCCGAAGATTGTGGATATGCACTTCCAGCGAATTGGTTGAGGGTTCGTTATCCCAGCTATAGATGTCGCTATAGAGTACATCACGATGCACTGGTTGGTTCGCCTTTAACATCAATCGTAATAAAATTGCGTATTCCTTCGGAGTTAACTCGAGCAATTGTTCGCGTACAAAGACTTGGCGCCGACCAATATCAATAGTGAGATCATCAATTTGTAGCAGATTATCCGATTGTTGATGAAAACGACGGATCAGCGCTCGACTTCGTGCGAGCAACTCTTCAAGTGCAAAGGGCTTGACTAAGTAGTCGTCTGCACCGCTATCAAGCCCTATCACGCGATCCTCAAGAGTATCGCGAGCGGTCAACACGATAATCGGTATAGCATTTTTTTGCCTACGTAAATGCTTCAATAAGGTTAAGCCGTTACCATCGGGCAATCCGAGGTCGAGCAGGATTAGGCTGTAAGATGCGGAGTGAAGAAACTGTTCGGCTGGCTTAATGCCATTCACTGCATCACATAGATAGTTCTCACTCTGCATCGCGAGCAAAATTCCCTGCTGTAACAGGGGATCATCTTCGATGATTAAGACTCTCACGCTTTGGCTCGACAATGCGTCAGTAAGTCGAGTTGTGGTGCGTATTCCCGAGTTTGGACACCGAATAAACCTAATAGCGTGGGGAACAAATTATCTTGCGACGTTTGCATAAGCTTGGCCTGTTCAACCATACATTTCTTATCGACAGCATAACGTTGCTGATAGTCTTGGGAAAGCCAAATTAACAAAGGCACGTGCTTCTGCTGAATTGGCGCCACGCTATAAGGCAAGCCATGCAAATAAACGCCATCTTCGCCAAGCGATTCACCGTGGTCGGAGAGGTAGACTAAACTTGTGGTAAAGCGTTGTGAATTAGCTTGGAGTAACTGGATACCTTGATCCACCATCGCATCCATATAGCGAATGGTATTGTCGTAGGTATTCACCAGCTGTTCGTTAGAACAGTGTTGGACCTCATTGGTATCGCAGGTCGGGGTATAGTATTTAAACGAATCCGGGTAACGATGGTTATAGGTTGGGCCGTGGCTACCAATAGTATGCAAAACGATCAACGTATTACCGGTTTGTTTATCAATATAGCGCTGTAAGTTGTGGAACAGCACTTGGTCATAACATTCACCATCGATACACATGCCAGGCAGATTCTGCGCGGTCATCTCTTCAGTTGGTACCCTTGCGCAAGCCCCTTTACAGCCGCCATCGTTTTCTCGCCACAGTACATTGACGCCAGCACGCTGCACAATATCTAATAGTCCCTCACGATGATTCGCGAGCTCATCGTTATAGTGATCGTGGCCCATCCCCGAGAACATACAGGGCACAGACACGGCAGTCGATGTACCACAAGACAGTGTATTCGGGTAATAGACCACGTTATCTTTAGCTAATAAAGGGGTCGTTTGACGTGCGTAACCCCCTAGCCCGACATCTTGCGCACGAGTCGTCTCACCGACCACTAAGATAGTGAGGGAGGGTTTTCCAGTAAGGTGCGCCGCAATTTGGTGAGCGTCTTCGCCGAAACGAATCAAGGGGAGATTCGCCGTACGCTCGTGTTTGTACCAAGACAACGCGGCCGCGATACCGTTTGACGGGCTTAGGTAAGTGATCAGTTCTCGGTTATTACGAAACAGCGAAGCATAATCTTTATAAAAACTGTTCGAAATTAAATAGGTACCGGATCCGGAAACCAACAATGCGATCAATGCCCAGCTGATGCGCCGCAGAAAAGGTTGGCGTGTCAAACGTCGGACAATACACAGCACAATAATGGGGAGAATAGCGGTCGTAATGAAATAGCCGACCATCTGCGGCGTGACCAACGCGAAACTCTCCGCCGCGGTAGTATTCGCCATATTCGCGACCATCGACCTATCGACGATAATACTGTAACTACTAATGAAATATTGGGCGCTACTGGCGAGCAAGATAAACATTATCGCGACCGGAAAAGCCAGCCACACCACTTCGGCCAACATTAAAATGCTAAACAGGACAAAAAAAGAGACCCAAGGCATGCTAAGCAAGAATAGCCATGTATGACGGGTATTAGGGTCAACAAGCCGATAGGCCTGCTCAAAAAAAGGAATATTTAAACATAGCGTGATGGCAGCAGCCGTCAACGCATTGATAGCGGGGTGCGTTAAGCGCGTCGTAAACCAACTTTTCATAACATAAATCCGGACTTAGCATCGAATGTTGGATTATCGCTGACTGACCTTAAGATAATCTTAAGCCTGCTCCTAAGGTCTATACTTATAAGTAAGACATTGATAGGAGAGAGACATGTCATACTTAAAATCCAATCCGCGCTTCCTGAACACCGTGCTACTCGGCGGGAGCTTCACAGAGAAACTTGAGGCAATCGCGAAAGCCGGATTTAACGGAGTGGAAGTCTGGCAACAAGATGCTGAAAAAGCGGTAGCGAAAACACAACAGCAACTAGACGCTTTATCCCTTGCGCGTACTGATTACCAGGTATTAGTAGACTTCGACGGCGCAGTAGGTGAGAAACGGGATGAAAAACGGCGAGAAGCGCTGACAATGATGATGACGGCGCGCGCATTAGGCAGCCCGATGATCTTGGTGGCGGCGAACACGGCAGCCTGCGATCCGCAGAAAATTGTTGCGGATATGAAGTGGCTCTGTCAGCAGGCCAAAGCGTTAGATCTACGGGTGGCGTACGAAGCGATGTCGTGGAGCACTGAGATCGACCAGTGCGATAAAGCTTGGCAGATCATTCAGCAGGTCGATGCAGATAACCTTGGTTTAGTGGTTGATGCCTTCCACATCTTTGCCCTACGTCGATCATTACAAGACTTAATAGGTATTCCTAAAGAGAAAATCTTCTTAGTACAGTTATCAGATATTGAGATGCCGAAAGAGAGTGATGCGCTTAAACAGATCGCTAGGCATCACCGTCTGTTTCCCGGCGAAGGTAATTTCCCGCTAACAGGATTGATCGCCTACTTAGATAAACTCGGCTATACCGGTCCGGTCGGGTTAGAGGTGTTTAATGATCATGCGGCTGAACAAGATTGCACAGGGGTCGCACAACGAGCCAAAGAGGCATTAGAGAACATTTTAATGAAAGGCAGTACAGACGCTTAAGATTAGAGAAGGGATTAGGCAGAAAAATGCCCCGCAGCGCGGGGCATTGTCGTAATTATTGCGAAGACTTCACTTTCTCGGCGATACGGTCGCCAAGGGTTTGGTCGATGGCGCGCCAATAGTCGAAGGCACGAGAGAGCACCGGCTCTTTCACGCCATTGAGCAGGTGACCTGCAACGTTGTTGACTAACCGTTCGCGACCGGCATCATCCAGTACCTGATTGACCAACGCGTTTGCTTGACCATAATCGTCATCCTCAGCATGTAAAGAGTACGGCGCACGCAGTTGTTCGCCCTGTGCAGACCAAGTTGAGTCGGTAGGGTAACGCTCCCCATCCGCTGCCGGACCCCCTTTGCTGTTCGGAGCATAGACTGGATCACTGACCGGTTGCATGCGCATCGCACCGTCTTTGCTGTAGCTATTGACCGGACAACGCGGGCTATTAACGGGAATTTGCTTGTAGTTTACCCCTAAACGCGCACGGTGAGCATCGGCATAGGCGAAGATACGACCCATTAGCATTTTATCTGGGCTTAGGCCGATGCCGGGCACTAAGTTATTCGGTTCGAAAGCGGCCTGTTCGATCTGTGCATGGTTATCGGTAGGGTTCTGATCGAGGGTCAGTTTGCCGACCTTGATTAACGGATAATCTTTATGCGGCCATACTTTGGTTAAGTCGAAGGGGTTGAAGCGGTAATCATCCGCTTCGGCGAACGGCATAATTTGCATATACAGCGTCCAGCTAGGGTTATTCCCCTCGGAGATCGCGTTATACAGATCACGGACGTGGAAGTCGCCATCTGCGCCAGCTAATTTATCGGCTTCATCTTGAGTCAAGCATTCGACACCTTGATCAGTTTTGAAGTGGTACTTCACCCAGAATTTCTCGCCTTCGGCGTTCACCCACATATAAGTGTGGCTGGAGTAACCATTCATATGGCGCCAGCTTTTAGGAATACCGCGGTCGCTCATCAGCCAAGTGACTTGGTGAGCCGATTCAGGGGATAAGGTCCAGAAGTCCCACTGCATATCATTATCACGCAGATTGTTATCGGCACGACGCTTTTGCGAGCGGATAAAATGCTGGAATTTCATCGGGTCACGTACGAAAAAGACCGGCGTATTGTTGCCGACCATATCGTAATTTCCTTCGGTGGTATAAAACTTGATTGAAAAACCCCGTGGATCACGCCAAGTATCTGGGCTACCGCGTTCACCTGCTACGGTTGAAAAACGCATCAGTACGTCAGTTTTAACCCCGGGTTGGAAGAGGGCAGCTTTAGTGTATTGACTCACATCTTCCGTGACTTGGAAATGGCCGAATGCACCGCTACCTTTGGCGTGGGGCTGGCGCTCAGGAATCCGCTCGCGGTTAAAATTCGCCATTTGCTCAATAAGATAATGGTCGTGCAGGACAATCGGGCCATCAGGGCCAACTGTTAAGGAGTGTTCGTCGCTTGCAACGGGAATGCCAGCATCGGTGGTTGTTATGTTTCTTTTTTGATCGCTCATCACTACCCTCATGATTTTTATTTTTACATTGCTCAGTTTAAGCGTAGACAAAAATCCACCATCAGGACATATTATTTCGCCTTTTACTGTGATAAGTGTTGTCAATGGTTAGGCAAAGTTCGTGATATGCTAAGCATCCTTATTATCAGCAAGCTCAGCTTGGAGCCTATTCTTGAATCCCGCAGCCTCCCAACCCTCTCCATTTAGTCACCGCGGCTTTCGGCATTACCTGATTGCTCAAACCTGTTCATCGCTCAGTTTTCAAATCGTTTCTTTGGCTGTCAGTTGGCAAATATATGCCATCACCCACAGCGCCTTTATGTTGGGGATGATTGGTCTGATGCAATTTTTACCCTCAGTGTTATTAGCACTGCCGGCAGGTCACCTTGCGGACCAATATAATCGCAAAACGTTGATTGTTACCGGACAAGTGGTCGAATGTATTGCGGTCGTCGGGCTTATTGCATTACCGCTGATGTCTTGGCTTTCTACCTCGGCGTTATTAGGCTTGGTGGCACTCTTCTCCATTGCCAAAGCGGTGGAAGGTCCGGCCAATACCTCGTTATTGCCTGCGCTATTACCGCCAGAACTGCTTTCCAAAGCCATGGCAACTAACCAAGTTTTCCGCGAGGCGATGGTAATTGCTGGACCAATGATTGGCGGGCTACTGTATGTCTATTCACCGCAAGCCGCTTATGGGGTCGCTGCATTGGCTTATTTACTCGCCTTGGTGATGATTGCGACTGTTCGCTATGTGCCTGTGGCACTGACACGGCTACCGATGACGATGAAAAATCTCTTTGCGGGGCTCCATTTTATCTTTGAGCGGAAGGATGTTTTAGGCGTTATTTCATTAGATCTTTTGCGGTGTTACTCGGCGGTGTCACAGCGTTATTACCGATTTTTGCGCAAGATATTTTGCATACCGGGCCTTGGGGGCTCGGGGCACTGCGCGCCGCCCCCTCGGTGGGGGCTTTGTTAACCGGGATTTGGATCAGCCGTCGGGTAATCACCCGCCACACAGGGCTGATTATGTTCGGTTGTGTTGCTGGTTTCGGCATAGCGACTCTCGTCTTCGCGCTGTCTCACACTATCATTTTATCATTACTCGCACTGGTGGCACTCGGCGGTTTTGATATGGTGAGCATGGTTATTAGAGGGGCGATGGTTCAACTGGATACACCCGATGCCATGCGTGGTAGAGTCAATGCCGTCAACTCCATCTTTATTAATACGTCCAATCAATTCGGCGAATTTGAGACAGGTGTATTGGCTAGCATGTTAGGGACGGTTCCCGCAGCAGTCGTGGGGGGAGTCGGAACCTTAGTGATTGTCGCGATCTGGATGAAGCTCTTTCCGAGTTTACGTCGACGTCAACAATTGACACAGTCGGTGGAATAGTGAGAACCCCTCCAGCCAACAAACTGAAGGGGTTAAGGTTTACAGCGCCATATCGCGATTCGGGGTAGAAGTCGTCGAGGCAGGTGCTTGCGTATTCGTCGGTGCAGCCATCTGGATACGTGGGGGAGGTGTTAACATTAACACTTCAGCCGTATGGTCCCAGACCTGTTGCGCTAAAGCCGGATTATTATTTAACTTCTGGCCGTAGCTTGGCACCACTTGTTTAATACGGGCTTGCCATTGTGGAGTTTTAACCTGTTGCGGGAATAACTTTTCGATCACATTTAACATGATCGGCGCCGCGGTTGAGGCACCCGGTGAAGCGCCTAATAAGGCAGCAATCGTCTTTTGTTGGTCCGTCACAATCTCGGTACCTAATTTTAAGACGCCACCCTTGTCAGCATCTTTTTTGACGATCTGCACACGTTGACCCGCTTGCCACAGTTTCCAATCAGACTGTTTAGCCTCTGGGAAGTACTCTTTTAACGCGTTGAAACGATCTTCATCAGATAACATCACTTGACCGATAAGGTATTTAACCAAATCAAAATTATCGATACCAACATGTGCCATAGGCATCACATTATGGGTCGTGGTCGCACTGAACAGATCTAATAATGAGCCATTCTTCAGGTATTTGGTTGAGAAGGTAGCGAAAGGCCCAAAGAGAACAACTTTTTTACCATCTAAATAGCGTGTGTCTAAGTGCGGGACTGACATCGGTGGGGCACCCACTGAAGCTTGTCCATAGACCTTGGCAGTATGTTGAGCGGTAATCGCCGGGTTTTCGGTGACTAAGAATGATCCGCCAACCGGGAATCCACCATAGTTCTCTGCTTCTGGGATACCGGTTTTTTGTAATAATTTCAGTGACGCGCCACCTGCACCGATAAAGACATACTTAGCATGAATGCTGTGTTTCTCGCCGGTAGTACGATTCTCGACCGTCACTAACCATGAATTATCATCTTGACGAGTAAACTCTGTCACTTGCGTCGAGAGTTCTAATGTAAAGCCGGGTTGTTTCTGCAAAGTGCCGACCAGTTGGCGCGTAATTTCGCCGTAGTTTACATCGGTGCCTAGTGGCGTCCATGTCGCCGCAACTTTCTGCGCGGGATCACGACCCTCAATAATCAATGGTGCCCATTTTTTAATCTGCTGTTGGTCAGTCGAAAACTGCATACCTTGGAAGAGAGGGCTTTTTTGTAACGCTTCATAACGACGTGTTAAATAATCGACGTTCTTATCGCCCCATACGAAACTCATGTGTGGCGTGGAATTAATAAAGCTGCGTGGTTGTTGTAAGGTCCCTAACTGAACTTGGGAAGCCCAAAACTGGCGGGAAATCATGAAAGCTTCATTGATCTCGATCGCTTTAGTAATATCAATGGATCCATCTTCACGCTGAGGCGTGTAGTTAAGTTCCATATTGGCTGAGTGGCCAGTCCCCGCGTTATTCCAACCATTGGAAGACTCTTCCGCTACCCCATCAAGGCGCTCAACCATGGTTTGTTTCCATTCTGGTTGTAGCTCATGTAACCAAGTCCCTAATGATGCGCTCATGATGCCGCCACCGATCAGTAATACATCAGTATTTTCGGTACGTGCTTGTGCGGTGTGAGTGAATAGCGACGCGGCGATCAGCGATAAGCTGAATACCGTCTTTTTAATATGTTGCATAACAAACCCTGATAAGGAACTAACCAATAGTGTGACCGATTTTAAACAATTTATTCATAATTGTTAATAACAATTAATCAATATTTCTCAAACAATCTTACTCATTTTAGAAAAATATTATTACTTATCGTAGTGTTATTACAATATTTCCATTGGTTGAGGTGACATTATTAATTGATAAAAAACCGAACTGTATGAATAAATTTTCACTTATGAAATCGGTCCCTATAGGTATTTTCACCGACGTACTCTACATCTTACTCAGATGACTCGTTCGCTGTCTGAATAGGTATCTGTTTTAAAACCCGATAAAAGACCAGAACATTAACCAGCATGAACAGTGCAGAGACCGTAAAGACCCACTTCATGCCAAACAACGATGAGGTCACCGCGCCAAGCAGTGGACCTAGTACATTGCCCAAATTCATAAAGGATTGGTTATAGCCGAACAATCTTCCCGATACGGCGGTGGAAGAGCAGGCGATAATCAGCGATTGGATAGCGGGAAACATTGCACCATCTGCAAAGCCAATCAGTAACCGAGTAAAGGAAAACTGCCAGACAGTCGCCACCCAGGTCGTCGCCAATAAGATAAGGGTAAACAATAACGAAGCAATAATAATCACCCACTGTGCACCATACCTATCACTGATCCTCCCCCAAAGTGGGGCGGTTATCAACGCCGAAAAGCCGGGTAACGCTGCGATAAATCCACTCATAAAAGCGAGATTATCGCGAGTCGGGGCCAGATGTTCGACATAGAGATAAAGAATAGGGTTAACCGAGCCGTTGCAGAGTTGCACGACCAGCGTTGAGCAGAGTAAACAAAGTATAAGGGGTTTGGCAGGCAATTTCGCCCAAAGCCCCTGAAGATCGGTCATGACTCGTTTCGGCAGCGTGTCCTTCGGTGACTCTTTAACCAAAAATAGCGTCACAAAAGTACTGATTACTAATAAGCCTGTTGTCACAAAAAAGACCGGACGTAAGCCAATGTGATCCGCTAAGTAGCCGCCTAGTAATGGACCACAAAGAAAGCCACTGATCTGCGCAGTCGATAACATACTGAGTGCGAATCCACTGCGGCCTTTAGGCGCTTGACTCGCAATTAAGGCCATCGCATTTGGAATGTATCCGGAGGCCAAACCCATGATGCCGCGGAACAGACAGAGTTGCCATACCGATTGCGCCAAGCCTTGACAGACAATGGCAATGGCCATCCCCACCGTGGCACGAATCAGCATCAGCTTACGGCCGTGTTTATCGGCAATTTTTCCCCATAGAGGCGAGACGACCGCCGAAACGAGAAATGTCACACCGAAGGCAACGCCCGACCAGAGGGTAAGCTGCTCGGTGGTATAGTGTCCCAATTGCGAAATATAGAGGGGAAGAAAAGGGAGTAATTGACTGGTACCGAGTCCAGTAATAAAACATCCCAGCCACAGGGAGACTAAATTTTTCTGCCAAGCGTTCATGAAGCAGCCATTGTCTGAGTCAATCAGTAACTTTCTGAGTTACTGGCTAGAGTATAGCAGCGGGAAGAACTTTTCATTAACCAAAGGTGATCTTTATCAAAAGTCAGCACGCGAAGTACGATTACCTATTGCCATGATCGTGGCATTTCGATAAAAGAAAGCTGTCTTCTTTTCTTTCACCGGGTTGAAATAACCCGAATTTCACAACATAAAGTCCATGATGGACTTGGAGAAATTGCATGGATGCGAAACCGCTTTACGGTTGGTTGCTTATCGCCGGTATGTCTATCCCAACCTCACTCACCGCTGCACCGTTCTCCCCAACAGTATTAGGTTTCGAACCACCCCCTGAACAAGGTTTATTGGGGGATATGCTAGGGTTAAGACCACGATTGACGCAGGAAGGGTTCAACTTTAATTTTGGTTACTTATCGCAAACGGCGAGTAATTTACATGGCGGTGCTGATACGCGGCACAAAACCGCTTATATCGATCAGTTTGCATTGACCTTCACACAGAATCTCGAAGCCTTAACGGGGATCCCCGGTGCCGTTATTGAAGGAAATATCGTCAATCGTAACCATAATCAGAACTTAGCGACACAGCGTTTGCAAAATAAGTCTGTACCGATGACCGATTTAGCGCAGGAGAGCTGGGGTGGTCAATCGATTACTCGCTTGGGCTGGCTCACCGCGGGAAGAAGCTTTTTAGGAGGAGACCTGTTCTGGCGCGTTGGGCTAATGAATAAAGTCCAGGTCTTTGATCAGGCGATCCCTTGCGATTTCCAGATCCTCTCTTTGTGTGCCGGAAAGTCTGCGTATTCCATGACGTGGAATAACTGGAATGTTCACACATGGGGGACTAGCGTAGAATGGAAAGCCACATCGGAACTGGCGATAAAAGTCGCCTTAATGGAGCAAAACTCTCAAGCGGCGAGTCGTGCCCATGCGTGGAGTGTTTCCACCCAACACAGTAAAGGTGTGATTGTTCCGGTCGAGGCAGAGTGGAAAACACAGGTCAATCAGCTTCCCGGTATCTATACACTGGGGGTGAGTTGGACAAACGCTGAGCAAACGCATTTAGCCCGGGGAGTTAGTCAATACTGGGGAGCCAGTGATCCAAATGGTTATGACAAAACCCATAATTCTTATTATCTCTGGGCCGCGGCAAATCAACAAGTTACCCGTCACAGTAATGATCCGCTCCGAGGGATGAGCCTATCGGCGAGTTTAGGGTTAGGTGATAAGCGCACGATACGCTTACCGGTAGTCGGGTCAGTCTCTGCACGGTATCGGGGGATGTTCGATGCTCGTCCCAACGATTGGCTAGGCTTAGGCGTAAGCTATGTCAAGGTGGGGAGTTGGGCGAATAGAGACCAACAGCAGCAACAGGCGGTGGCAGCACAGCAAGATATAGCGGGCTATTGGCCGACTGGCAGCTCAGCAATCAATACGGAATTATTTTACCGTTTCCAGCTAACACCGTGGTTTCAACTGCAGCCCAGCCTGCAATATTGGCATAATCCCGGTGCAATCAGTGATACGCCAGATGCATGGGTAATGGGAGTGAAAACCACCGTCACTTTCTAACCTTACCGCTAGCCCTTAAACAGGGCTAGCTTTCAACTCAAGGTCGCCGATACAGCAACCATAACAAAGCTGGCGCACCCAGAATAACCGCTACTATCCCTGCAGGCACTTGGAATGGCCACATGACCAGTCTACCGATGAAATCGGCGGCTAACATCAACAGTGCCCCACAGATCACGCTGACCCATAGCGCGCGTCCAAAACGGTAAATCCCCAAATAACGCGCAGCTTGCGGTGCTAACAGACCGACAAAACTCATCGGTCCCAGCAGAAGTGTTGCACCAGCACTTAAGGCAGCACACCAAATAATCAATAGTGTGGTGCTGACGCGCAGGGATAAACCGCGTGACGATGCCACTGTTTTTCCTAGCGGTAGCAGGGTTAACCAGCGTGTGAAGAGCAAACTGATCGGCAGGCTGACTCCCAAGCCGACTATCGCCGCAAGGGCCTTTTGCGGTGTCGCTCCCCAAGTTGATCCTGATAACCAACTGATAATAACGCTACTATTCGGTGCGCCTGAGGCTAAAAACAGCGTAATCAAGGCTAATGAAAACGCGCCTAACGCCGTCCCGACAAGGAGAATTTTTGGCGTTTGATCACTGGCATTGATCGCAAATAGGATAATGATACCTAGGCTTATCATCGCGCCCAATGCCGCCACATGAAATAGCAGTAGGGCGCTTGCACTTGGCATCAATACCAGTAACAGCACGACGGCGCAAGCAGCACCGCTATTAATTCCCAACACTTCTGGACTAGCGAGGGGATTACTGGTTAACCGCTGTAAAATTACCCCAGCGCTCGCGAGCAACCCTCCACAGCCGACTGCCATCAACGATCTTGGCCAGCGTAAATCATAGGGGTCGCCCAAACTGATTAGCCACCCGTGGGAGGCGTGCGTCAAGGTAAATGCTAAGAATGCTGCGCCAAGTAGGGTGAGCAATAGAAACACCTTAGCGACGTTGGGCAGGATAAGGACTTTGACGGCAGTACTGCCTAAAGCAGGCGGGTGCGGGAAACGCGCCTTAACAATGATCAGTAACATCAAAGGAATACCAATAATCGCCGTGATGTTCCCAGCACTGATCTGCCAATTGAAGGCCTCGGCGAACAGCGCCAATTGGTCACAAAAGAGTAATAAGCCCGCGCCAAACGCCATCCCCAATAGCAGGCCTCTTTTAAATGATAATCGCGGAAATAGCCGAGTGATTTGCGGCGCAAATAACCCGATAAAACTGATTAAGCCAACTTGACTGACGGTCCAGGCGGCAAGTAATGCCATCAGTCCCAAGGCAAATAAACGATAGCATCGGCTATCACCGCCTAAACTATCGACAACTTCATCAGACAGTTTGAGTAAGGCCAGGGCGCGCGCGCTGAACAAGATCAGCACCGTGACGGCCACTAACATAGGCAAGAGTTGCGTGACGACCGACCAATCGTTCTGCGCTAAATTACCGCTATTCCAGATAAAGAGGGATTGCATCTGTTCATGATGGAACAGCACGAGGCCATTTTGTAATGCGGAACAAAAAAGCCCCATCACCATTCCCGTCAGCAACAAGGTTAAAGGCGACATCCCTCGGTGGCGGCTCAAAGCATAGATCATAGCAGTAGTGACAAAACCTCCCGCCAGCGCGAAACTCTGCGTGACCCAAGGCGTGACACCCGCGAATAAGGCAAGGGTTGTGCCCAATTGAGATCCGGAAGCAATACCTAGCGTTGCAGGCTCAGCAAGAGGATTTTTCAACACCAGTTGTGCTAACAGCCCACAAAGGCCTAATGCTGCCCCCGCCAACAGGGCAACCGTTATCCGCGGTAGATAGCTTTGTGACCACAACAGTGCTGCCATACCGGGTTGTGTCGCACTACTGTTGACTAAATGATGCAGATTCCAGCCAATGAGCAGAACGATCAGTAATGCTAGCAAGGTGAAAGCAAATCCTGTCCGAAGTTTAGTCATGCCATTGTCCTGACAAATGAAGAAGTTGCTCAGTAAAACGCAATGCGGCGTGAAGTCCGCCGTACATCCATGCACCTTCTACTTGATAGTGGTTGTGCTGCTGCATAAAGGGCATTTTCTGCCAGAGGCCAGACTGCGGCACGGCCCGCGTTGCTCCACGTTCGCCATGCATAAACTCAATCGCGATATCTGTTTCGACAGGGTAGAGTTGTTCGACCCCGATAACGGCGCTCCCCCACATGTTTGCACTGCCTTGCCACGCACACTCTAACCCTAAATACGCTAATACCTCACCAAAGAGGCTACTGGGTGACATGACTAAAACTTGGCGCGGACTCAAAAAACTATACAGCAATAGCCGTTTGCCCTGCCAAGGTGCCAGCTGTTGGTGAGCAGCCGTCATGCTTGCCTGCCATGCCGTTATACTGCGCTGCGCGTAGGCTTCACGGCCAAGGTGGCGGCCAAGTTGTTGTAGATTGTCGCGGGCAATGCTGAGAATTTTTTTACCTGGCAGAGTAAAAGGATAACGGATGACTTCACCAAATTGTCGTAGCCTGCTTTCCGGTAAAGGGGAATAGAAGGGCAAAATCATGATATCGGGGCGCAGCTGCGCAAGAAGCTCGAGATTTGGCTCATTACGTAGCCCTAATTCTACAGTCGTGGCAGGAAGTGACGGTGTCACAACCCATTGTCGATAGCTCGGGATATCACTGACCGCATAGGGGGTTAATCCGACACCGTTGATAAGCTCAACAGCTGTCCAATCCAGTGCGGCTATGCGAGGTTGCGGCAGAGTCGCTGCGCGCAATGAGGGAGAAAGACTCGATGCAACGCCAATCCCAAGGCCATATTGCAGTAAACGCCGACGGGTAAGGTGAATAGGCTTATTTGACATAGCTAATAGGCGGTAATAGAGGATCGGGATGGGTCACGCCCATTGGAACATGGTAAATCGCGGAGAGTTGTTCGGCGGTCATCAAGGCTTGTGCATCACCTTTAAACACGGTTGCACCTTGCCGTAACGCCACAAACTCGTCGCAAAATCGTGCCGCCATATTGATATCATGCAATACCATGACAACCGTAAGCTGGCGAGTACGAGACAGATCATGAATGACCTGAAGTACCTCTTTTTGGTGGGCGATATCCAGCGCTGAGGTGGGTTCATCCAATAACAAACAGTGACTCGCTTGCACCACGCACATCGCAAGCCATGCTCGCTGCCGTTCACCACCAGAGAGTTGTTCGACGAGGGTGTCGCTCGCCCAGTGCAAATCGACACTTCGGATTGCATCCTCAACCAAGGACATATCTTCGCTACTGACCCGTTTTAAGGCACCGTGCCAGGCATAGCGGCCTAAAGTCACTAATTCTTTTACTGTCATGCCTTCAGCAGGTGGTAATTGCTGCGGTAAATAGGCGACATGACGCGCAAATTCGCGCGCTGGCCACTTCGCAATAGGCCGATTCTGCCAGAGAATATCACCGCTATGCTGAGTATTTTGACGGCTAAGTAGATTCAGTAGGGTCGACTTACCCGAACCATTGTGGCCGATTAGCCCGGTCACGCGGCCCGGGGTAAAGGTATGGGTCACTGGCTGCAAAATTTGACGCCCGGCGATCTGTACCCCAGCATCGCGCAGTTCAAACAGCGGCACCGACTCGCTTTGTCTCACATTGTTCACAAGCTTTCCATTAGCGTTTTGACGTTGGGCAACGATCAAGTGGGCAAGAGGCACACAACTCTTTATCCAAGTGAAAGCGCATACAACAATGACGTCGTTGTATTATCGCGGGCTTATCAGCCTGGTCAAGTGTGGTGAAAGGTTGGTACAGACGGTTTCGCTCGCCATTAAGTAGGTGTCTGGTAGCAAAAAGGTGATGTAACAGGTGCGTTGGAGCCTGTTTTTGTTCCGCTCGACGCATACTTTGATGTAAGCGTACTGCCGCGTTACTCCAAAAAAGGGCGAGAGGATGTCCCGCAATCCCCGCTAGGGTCGAACAGACCGGCGCGATAAATCCAGAGACCAATTGCTGAATAGCTTGGTACTGTTCGGTCTCGCTTTGTGCCGCAAACGTGAGATGGCTGACGGATATAGGATCAGGAAATCCCTGGTCATTAAGCGAAAAACTGCCAACCCATTGCCAGAGTGGATAAGCGCGCTGGTCGACCAATAACTGCTCGCCCCAGGTTAATAACGTACCGGCGAAGAACCACTGTGACCATTTAGATAGCCAGGCTAATTGCTCAGGCGACCGATAGCTATTCCAGTCTTGTGGGAGTAAGGCTCGGAAACTTTCGCAAGCGCGCAATGTCGCTAGGGAAAACGTTTTAGGAAGTGACTGGGCGATAGGAGCTGCTCTAGACATGTTGTCGCTCGCACTACGAGAAATTTCTCAATAGTAATGCAAATGAGAGATATTTGCATTACTATTGTCGGCATTTTGTAAGTTTAGTGACAATAACAAATCATAACCTAATGAAAAACGGATACTTTATGCCTCTTACTTCCCCTACAGGTCGACAAAAACGCCTTGCGCAGGCTATTTCGTTAAGCCTTTTGCCCTTAACCTATAGTGTTTTCGCGGCCACCTCACCCAACACCCTGGTGGTGACGGCTACGCCAGCAGCCACCGATAATGCTAATGGCCAACACCTCATTCCGGCTTTTCTCGATGGTAACATTGCCAACGGCGGACGCTTGGGCGCGTTGGGGGAACAGAAGGCGCTGGATGTACCGTTTAACGTGGTTGGGTATACCGCTAAACTCATCGAGCATCAGCAAGCGAGAAATCTTGCGGATGTGATGAAAAACGATGCCTCGGTACAGAACGTCAGAGGATACGGTAACTTTTCTCAAGGCTTTCGTATCCGTGGCTTTGATCTGTCAGCGGACGATATTGCTTTGGGGGGCCTCTATGGAATTTTACCGCGCCAAATTTTGCCTCTCGAAGCCGTCGAGCGCGTGGAGGTGATTAAAGGCTCCAGCGCCTTCCTCAATGGCGTGCCTGCCGCAGGCAGTGGTGTAGGTGGAAACGTTAATATTGAGCCTAAACGGGCGGGTTCAGAGCCGACTCAGCGTGTTAGCGTCGATTACACTGGTCGAGGCCAAGCCGGAGTCAGTGCCGATGTCGGACGCCGTTTCGGTGATAACGATCAATTTGGGGTAAGGGCTAACGTTGTCCATCGTGAAGGCGAAACCGAGATCCACAAAGAACGTGACCGTACCACGGGTGCCTTCTTAGGATTGGACTATCATGGCGACAAGCTAGAAAGCTCATTAGACATGGGTTATGTCAAATCCACCATCCACCATGGCCGCGTGGGTATTCGCCTTAACACCTTGAATAACGTTATCACGCTACCCAGCGTGCCAAGCGTACCTGGTAATCGAACCAACTACAGCTCAGCGTGGAACTATGCGGATTTAGAAAGCCGTTATGTGATGATGAAAAACGATTATCATCTTAACGATAAGTGGGTCGTGTATAGCGCGATTGGCAGCAGTCATAATAATGAATGGTCGGCAAGCGGTGCGCCATTAGTAAGCGATATGGCAGGACGTTCAACGGTAACCCGTTTAACGACACATTATAAGTCAGATACCACCAGTGGAATGATCGGCCTACGGGGTAAAGTCGATACTGGTCCAGTTAGCCATCAACTGAATATGAATTATTCAGGGATCTATAATCGCAGTGCCAGCGCCTATACGATGTCGAGCGCGCAGAATTTCGGCACGATCTACGATCCCCGTCCACAGTCCTCTCCAGCTACGACCTTTTCTGATGGTAATATGGCTAACCCCCATATCCGCAGCAAAAATATCAATAATGGTGTCGCGTTATCCGATACTTTAGGGTTTTGGCAGGATCGCCTGCTGGTTACCGCTGGCGCGCGTTACCAACATATCGATGTAAAAAATTACAGCTATCAAGGCGTAGAAGATAAGAGTGCCGCATTGAAAGCTCACCGATGGTCGCCGGTCTATGGCGTGGTGTTTAAAGCCACGGACTGGTTATCACTGTATGCTAACCATATTGAGGGGCTACAGGCGTCAGGCACAGCACCTTCATCAACCGCTAACTCGGGTTACATTGTCGGGCTCGGACGTACCCGCCAAAACGAAGTCGGTGTTAAGGTTGAAAAGGGCCGTTATGGCGGGAATATTGCGCTATTTGATATGCGTCGTCAGGTCGGCTTAACCGGCAGTGATAACGTGTATCGTCTAGCAGGTGAACAGCGCAACCAAGGTGTAGAGGTGAATGTCTTTGGTGAGCCGGTGTTAGGTTGGCGTGTCAATGCAGGTTCTACTTGGCTACGTCCTAAAATGTCCAATGCCAATGGCTATGAAAATAAACGCTGGGTAAGTTATGATGGCAAGGATGCGGTGGGCGTGCCGCGCAACCAATGGACTTTAGGTACCGAGTGGGATATTCCACGGGTCGAGGGGTTAATGGTGCAGGCAAATTTACTCCATACCAGTCGCCAATATGTTAACAGCGCGAATACCCTACGAATCCCAAGCTGGACGCGCCTTGATATGGGCGTGCAATATCAAATGCCGATCCAGTCGTCTACGGTCAGTGCGATCACATGGCGGGCTGGAGTGGAAAACGTCACCAACGAAAAATATTGGGATACCGTCGGGACTAATAATGGTTATTTGACACAGGGTGATCCCCGTACTTACAAACTCTCTATGAGCCTTGATTTTTAAGGCATCGCCACTCGGGAGGTAACTCCCGAGTACTAACATAAGCTAATTATGCAACTACTGAAAACCATTCTCCGCCAGCACACGCTGGCTTTCAGCGCCATCATCTTACTGAACTTATTGAGTGCCGGATTAGGAATCGCGATTATCTCATGGATCAATCATGGGCTATTGGCCGAACACTCTTTGGCATTAGGAATCAGCAAAATGCTGGGCCTACTCATCTTATTATTGGTGACGACCCTTGGTGCGCAGTGGAGCCTCACCACCCTGGGTCACCAATTTATCTGGCGTAAACGTTCGTCGATGGTCTGGCAGATGATGAATACTCCGATTGCCACGCTTGAAGCGAAGGGCGAGGGGGAATTACTCGCGCTATTGGGGCCTGATATTCGTAATATTACCTTAGCGTTCGTCAGGTTACCTGAATTGATCCAAGGTATTGTTCTGGCCCTCGTTGCGATCGGCTATCTGGGCTATCTATCGATTCCGGTGTTACTGATTACGATAGGTTGGTTAGTCGTCACCTTTACGCTAGGTTATAAGATGGTCAGTAAGGTATACCAGCACATTGCGAAAGTCAGGCATCATGAAAGCGATTTACAATCCTCATTTCAGGTCGTGATCCAAGGCAGAAAAGAGCTAGCATTAAACCCGGCACGGGCTAAACACTTCTATGAAAGCCACTATCAGACCGCGGCGTTGGGGTATAAGCAAAATATCATTAAGGCCGACAGTTACCATCTTTCCGCGATTAACTGGTCAAATATTATGATGCTTGGGTTAATTGGCGTAATATTTTTACTTGCCGAGACACAAGGATGGGTCTCGATGGCGGTAGCCTCCTCTTTCTCCTTAACGATTCTCTTTATGCGCACCCCGCTATTACAGGCTATTGGCGCCTACCCGACCTTACTGTCCGGTGAGTTAGCCTTTAAGAAAATCAATGAACTGCTGCCAGCGAAGCCTCCAGCGCAACTGGATGAAAGCCATAAAGTAATAGAAAACTGGCAACAATTGCACTGGGACAATATGACGTGGCAATACCCAGATAATGGATTTCAAGTGGGGCCGCTGTCGATGACTGTCAACCGCGGCGAGACTCTGTTTATTATTGGAGCCAACGGCTCGGGAAAATCGACATTAAGTTTATTACTGACTGGGCTTTATCCCATGGCACAGGGACATGCCTATTGTGACGATCAGGTAATTGACAGTAAAAGTTTACTGTCGCTGTTTTCGGTGGTGTTTACCAAACCCTATCTCTTCGACACTGTCTTTATTGAGCCGAGTGAAAGCGACCATGCCTTAGCCGCGGAGTGGTTGGCACGCCTGCAGCTTACGAATAAAATCACGATCAATAATCATCAGCTCAGCACCTTGTCATTGTCGGCGGGGCAGAGTAAACGCGTCGCGCTGCTGCTTGCCATGGCGGAGAAACGCGATATCCTATTCCTTGACGAATGGGCCGCAGAACAAGATCCGCAGTTCAGACGCTATTTCTATCGCGAATTACTCCCTTGGTTGAAGCAACTTGGGAAAACATTACTAATTATTAGCCATGACGATGACTATTTCGATGTCGCCGATCGTGTCTATGCTATGCAACAAGGTCACCTGCGTTTATTAAGCGCAGAAGAGAGTCGCCAGGCTGCTCGCGCAGTGGTCTCGCAATCTTAATAAAGGATTTTTAATGAAAAAATTAGTCATTCTGTTACACGGTTATGGTAGTGACGGCAACGATTTAAAAGGGCTGGGCGAATTCTGGGCAGGCTCCTTACCCGGACTACGCTATGCCTCGCCCAATGCGCCACAACTTTGCGAAGCGGGCATGGGCTATCAGTGGTTTAGTCTGGCGGATACTACCCCAGAAAATCTGCAACAACGCTTGAACGATGCACGTCGAGCCGTTGATCAGATCCTTAATACCATCATGCAACAGCATGATATCGATGCCGCTCAGGATCAGATTGTATTGGTGGGTTTTTCACAAGGGACGATGATTGCACTCGATATCTTGTTACGCAGCCAGTATAACGTTATCGGCTTAGTTGGGTTTTCTGGGCGGTTAATTGAAGCGCCCACCCAAGTACCCACCACCTCGGCTGAGGTCTTATTAGTGCATGGTGAAGCGGATGAGGTCGTACCGGCCCAAGAGACACTTAATGCGCAAGTCACACTCAATCAACACGGTATTTCCTGCCAAGTGATAATCGAACCAGAGCTGGTGCATACCATTTCTGCTGCGGGGGTGGAAGCTGCGACACAATTCTTAATCGAGCGTTTCGGTTGGGAAGATGAGGACGAAGAAGAAGATATGTAATGAGAGTCGCCCCAAGTCATGGAAGAAACGACCTGGGGCGTAGGATTATTCGAAACAGGTCTCAGGGTTTTCCGCGAGGCTCACAAAATGCTCACCATGTTTGTCCAACGCATGAATTTGTCCGGTTTCAATATCATAGACCCAGCCATGAAGATTAATCTTTTTGTTTCGTAATGCAACGGCGACTGAAGGGTGCGTTTTGATGTTATTTAGCTGAGCGATCACGTTTTCACGGACCATCGCGTTCAGTTTATCTTCAGGCGATGAATACTCATGCTTTTCCACGACCGCTTTTGCGGCATCAGCATACCGTAGCCAGTGCTCAACGGCAGGCATGGTATCTAAGCAGGCACAGCTGGCAATCGCTGACATGGCGCCACAATTTGAGTGACCACAAATGATAATATCAGTGACGCCAAGTGCCATCACTGCATATTCGATAGTAGCTGAAACGCCACCCGGTTCAGGTCCGAAAGAGGGAACAATATTACCAGCATTACGAATAACGAATAACTGCCCAGGTTCCTGTTGGGTGACCAACTCAGGAACTAAGCGGCTATCAGAACAGGAAATGAAAAGCGCTTTCGGTTTCTGACTTGAAGCAAGACTACGAAAAAGTTCTTCTCTTTCAGGATAAATGTCTTTCTGGAAATTCAAGAAGCCATCAATAATTGTTTTCATACTTATTCCACATAGGTGCAGGTATTAAGGAAAAACGAAACCCATTATCAGGATCCGCGTGCTTAACCACAAAAGTTTGTGTTAAAAAACAGAAAAAGCCAATCGGTCCGAAATATGCTCTAACACCGCCGTACCGGCTAATGAGTTACCAAACTGGTCAAGGGCAGGTGACCACACAGCAATACTCATTTTTCCTGGCACGATGGCAACAATCCCACCACCGACGCCTGATTTTGCAGGTAACCCTACTCGCCAGGCAAATTCACCCGCGGCATTATACATCCCGCTTGTCATCATTAAGGCATTGATATGACTCACTTGTCTATGGTTAAGTTCCTGTCTAAACAAAACCTTACATAACTCCGGTGAGATCAGATAGCGGAAGCAGCGGGCCAGCTCTTCACAACTCATTGAGAGCGCACAGTAGTGAAAATAATTCTCCAAGACCGTATTTACATCATTATGAAAGTTATCGAAAGACTTCATTAACCATGCAATAGCGGCGTTGCGAGCTGAATGAGCAAGCTCTGAACTGGCGACCTGACGATCGTAATGAATATCTTCAACGCCACTTAGCCGGCGCACCAAGGTTAACATCTGCTGGCGTGGGGCCGATAAACGGCTTTGTAGCATATCGCAGACTACCAATGCCCCGGCATTGATAAAGGGGTTACGAGGAATACCCTGTTCCATTTCCAACTGGACTAACGAGTTAAAAGGTTGACCCGAGGGATCTTTCCCCACTCGCTGCCAAAGGTCATGTTCTGAATAACGAGTCATCGCTACGGTGAGCGAAAGGACTTTAGAGATTGATTGGATAGAGAAACGCTGTGAGGCATTACCTGCCGTTAATAGCTGGCCATCATGGGTGCAGACAGCGACCCCTAATTGGTTTGCCGGAACTTGAGCAAGTGCAGGGATATAGGAGGCAACCTGGCCTTGCCCCAATAGTGGACGCACCTCGTCAAGGATGGATTCAAGAAAAGCATTATCTAAACGCGGCACGACTCGCTCCCAACACAAATAAAAAAGGTGAGCATGATGCGATGCTCACTTAGTAATTGCAAGCTTAAATCATGGTGCGGCGCTGACTCGCCAAACTGGATTACTCACATCGTCGGCGATGATCAAAGCACCTTGATTATCAAGGGTTAACCCTATAGGGCCCCCGTAGATCGTTTTCTGATCGTCAGAGACAAAACCGTCCACCACTGTCTTAGGTTAACCCACGGGTTTGCCTTGAGAGAATTGCACATAAATGCCACGGTAACCATTGAGTGGCTTACGGTTCCAACTACCATGTTCGCTAATAAACAGGCCATCTTGGCCAAACCCAGGTAAGTGACTCCCTTGTGCAAACTGTAACCTAAGCGGCGCAACATGAGAGCTGAGGGCGTCATCTGGGGCCACTGCGCTGTCAACCTTATCGGGAGCAGGGGGCTGGACTCTGCGATCAAATTAAGCCTACTGGCTCCTTTGACCCAAAAGATCTCTTGCGTCACAAAATAGATAATATCAAAGCAAACCCCGCGACAAAGGCACCATAAGCCGCGGGATCGAGAAGATTAACCAGAAAAATTGCTAACCGCGAGGGTGAGCGAAGTTGAGTCACAGGAGGCATAGCAGGCTCCTAAACGTCAAAGAGAGTCTATTGAGCATGGCTAAAATTTTACAAACTCCCCCCCTTTAACAAAGTTATAATTTTAGGGCTTTCAAATGGGCCTACTTCGCCGGTATCACCTCATCAACCATTGACATAAATGCTTTCTCAACCGGAGAGGCGGAGTAACGGTGCCAGACTAAATAGATATCGCAAGAGGAGAGCGTATCCAGTGGATAGCAATAAAGGCCTTTCACTTCATCATTATTTTCGATGAAACTGCGCGGCATCACGGTAAAGCCAAGTTTTTGACGAATTGCCCCTAGAATCAGTGAGTAAGACTCTATATCACATTGCTGACGCGCTTCCAGTTGTTGTACGGCAAGCCAATCCTCGATAAGAACATGATAAAAGCAGTGCTCACCGAAGGTATAGAGCGTCAATTGCGAAACGTGCTCGATAAAAGACTCTAAGCTTGCACAATGGGTGACTAAGCATAAGCTTTCAGGGCCGAATAGTCGGCTTTCCAGTACTGGGTGTTCAACCGGACCATCGACAACCACCATATCCACTTCCCCTGCCAGTAAACGGTCCATTAAGGGTAGGGAAGAGTGACTAGATAGTGACACTGTCACGTCAGGGTATTGCTGCATAAAGCCTATCATTATCTGTTGCAAGCGGCTGTTCAAGGCAACATCTAATGCACCGAGGCGTAAATGACCCTTTAAGGATTCGGGTTTAAAAAAGTGAAGGCACTCATCGCTTTGCTTGAGTAACTGCTGGGCTTGAGGGTAAAATGCCCGACCTTCTGGGGTGAGGGTTAACCGCTGTTTATCCCGATTTACTAGCGCGACGCCTAGACTCTCTTCTAATTCACGGATACGCGTTGAGATATTAGATGGGACGCAGTGCATTTTTTTCGCAGCTTGTACCACACTCCCTGTTTCGACCAATGCGCAGAAAATGCGCAATTGGGGCAGTTTCAGCAACATATCGACTCTCCTACTTGTACATTGACAACAGTGTGTGCCAAATCGGTATCGTAATGAAAGAGAGTAAAATAGCATATCCTTGAATAGCATTGGCCAAAACAGGTTGTAAACCCGCACGTTCTGCCATGATCGCCGCCGCGATCATCGGTGCCATAGCGCCTTCAATCACTGTGACCTGTTGCGTGAGAGACGAGGCACCGCTCACGACGGCAAACGCCCAAACGACTAGCGGTGCGGCGACTAATTTCCAGACCACTCCCGTAATCAGCGGCGAAACCCCACCACGTGGTGGCCGTAGGGCAATTTGTAATCCAACGCAGAACAGGGCTAAAGGCGTTAACGTTGCGCCTATCTGACTGAATGGGATCTGGAGAAATTCTGGTAAACCGCCGAAGGGTTTAATCGCCAGACTGAGACAGAGCGCAATAAAAGGTGGAAAGGTAACCACTTTCTGCGTAATCATTTTAACTGTGGGGGTTTGACCAGAACAAAGCGCCATCACCATCACGCCAAAGGTGGAGAGAATGATAAAACTGCCTACTTGATCGGCGATAACCGCAACTTGCAGCCCGGCGGCACCATAGTAACTCTGCACGATGGGATAGCCCATGAAAGAGGTATTACCTATCCCTGCGACTAACGCTACAACACCCGTCACCGCACGCGGCCAAGACAATATTTTGCCTATTATGACAGCTACCGCTAACGCCCCGAGAAAAACACACCACATGCCTGCTACAGGTACTAGGGATTCGCGATTTATGGTGGTATGCGGGATAAGCGTTAAGATGAGACAGGGAAGGGCGACGGTGATAAGCCACCAGTTGATTGAGGGTACTAATTGTTCTGGATAGGACAAGTAGCGGCGTGCTGCGATGCCCATTATTAGGCAGATAATGAGTAAAGGATTCATGGTAAGGACCGAACGGGATGAGAGATAACCGGTGCCGCAGCACCGGTAAAAGGCTTATGACTTATAGTTGAGGTACACTGTTTTTTGCTTCACGTAGAGTTGATAACCGTGTTCGCCATCATCACCGCCGATGCCTGATAATTTCCAACCGGCGTGGAAGCCGTTGACCTCTTCAGGGCCGTAGCGGTTAATATAGACTTCACCATATTCAAGCGCGTCGCTGAGTTGCATAGCCGCGTGCAGATCGCGGGTATACAGGTAAGAGCTCAATCCGTATTCACAATCGTTCGCCAGGGCAATCACTTCATCCAAGGTATCGAAGACCACGACAGGAAGAATCGGACCAAAGGCCTCTTCTTTCAGGATGGTCGCATCCGCTGGAAGATCGGTCACGATCGTCGGAGCAACCCAGTTACCCTCTTTGAACTTAGCGTCGGTAGGCACCTTTCCTTGCCAGAAAATCTTCCCACCTTCTTTTTGGCTTTTCGCTAACAGCTCATCCACGTGAGATTTCTCTGCTGCAGAGACCTTAGGACCCATAGTGGTTTTAGACGCCATCGGATCACCTACTACAACTTTATCTGCCGCTTTTTTCAAAGCTTTCATAAAGGTGTCATAAACATCGCGTTGAACGTAAGTGCGTTCATTACAGATACACACTTGCCCACAGTTAGCCATACGTGCATCGATAGCATCCTGAGCGGCTTTTTCGATATCGGCATCGGCCAGTACGATAAAGGGCGCTTTACCCCCCAATTCAAGGGAGACAGGAATCACTTTTTCTGCGGCGTTCTTAGCAATAATTTTACCCGCGCGAGTGGATCCGGTCATAGTCACCAGTTGTACATCAGGATGTTTAACTAATGCGTCACCGACCTTGCTGCCTTCCCCGCAAAGAACGTTGATCACGCCATCTGGAATGCCAGCGGCCTTACTCAGTGT
Organism: Rosenbergiella metrosideri; assembly: GCF_022602565.1. Lineage (GTDB taxonomy): Bacteria > Pseudomonadota > Gammaproteobacteria > Enterobacterales > Enterobacteriaceae > Rosenbergiella > Rosenbergiella metrosideri. Next base: position 210,890 of record NZ_JALBCV010000001.1, on the reverse strand, counting down.
CGCGAGAGCTAATGAACAAAGTGGGGTATTTTCACTCGGTTTGACAACAATAGTATTACCCGCGACTAACGCTGGAGCGGTTTTACGTGCGAAAATCGCCAGTGGAAAGTTCCATGGAATGATGGCAGCGACCACGCCTAGCGGCGCTTCTTTAGTAATGGCCTGTTGTTGTGGATGGTTTGACGCCAAGACATGTCCGGTACGTTTCCACCCAAAACCAGCGTAGTAGCGCAGCATTGTCATCGCCATTTCCACTTCGCCAATCGACTCACTGAGCGGTTTACCTTGCTCAGTCGTCAGCAGTGTAGCAAGGGTTTTTTTATGTTTTTCAATTTGCTGTGCGAAAGCTTGCAGGTACTCTGCGCGTTGTGGTTGTGGCAGGGCAGCCCACTGTTTTTGCGCATTTTTAGCTGCAGTAACCGCCTGATTTGCCTCTGTTTTACTTCCCATTGCGACCTTAGCGATGGTTTCACCGGTAGCAGGGTTCAGTACAACATCCGTAGTCTTACACTCCCTCCATTGGTTATTAATAAAGTGAGCGGCATTTTCAGGCAGTAATTTTTTAAAATCGGTAGACATAACTTCTCCTATAGAGTCCGTCAACATTAGGCATCAAGGGGAGTCGGTTGTAGAATCTCGATCCAATAACCATCGGGATCTTTAATAAAAGCGATATGTTTCATACGGCCATCGCTAAGACGTTTTTGAAACGATACATTCAAGGCTTCAAAGCGTTCGCAGGCTTCGCGGACATCTGGCACAGAGATACAAATATGGCCAAATCCTTGCGGCTCATCATTACCGTTGTGATAATGGAAGTCTGACTGAGTTTCGGTACCGTGGTTGTAGGTCAGCTCCAATACGCCCGTTTGGCTAAGCACCCACTCTTTACGCGCTTCGTCGTCATCGGGGATGGCGGAAAGTGGCGCACGTATCAGGTAGACGATAGTAAAGGCTGCATCATTATTGACTTGTTCGCAGACCGGAACGAAACCTAAAACATTGCAGTAAAAATCGACTGAGTCCTGGAGGTTTTTGACCCTGATCATCGTGTGATTAAAGTGATAACCAGCCGACTCAGCACTTCGCGTACGGTCAAAAGAAAATTTTTCTAGTAGTGTCGCTAACGCCATAATGACTCCTTAAGTAAGGCTGTGAAAATCTACTGACTCAAAGCTTAGGACAGGATTTCGTTTTACGAAAGTGACAGTTTTTGAGAAAAGACATTCACTATTTGTGAAATGACAAATATTGCCTTTCAAGGATTCTGTGCCACACTTTTGTTAGATTACATCGATAAGGAGCACATAATGTCTCGTTTTACAGATAAAGTGGTGGTAGTTACTGGCGCAGGATCTGGTATGGGTGCCGCAACAGCGAAGGCCTTTGTAAACGAGGGTGCGAGAGTCGTGCTAGTCGGCCGAACAGACGAGAAATTAAAAAAAGTTGCGGCAGAGCTGCCCGCCGCGCAGGTACTTATAGCCCCCACCGATATCGCAGACCCACATGCGGTCACCGCATTAGCCGCCCATGTCGAGCAGAAGTGGGGACATGTCGATATACTGGTCAATAACGCTGGCGTAGTGGTGCAAGGGTTAGCCCATGAACTGTCGGTGGACGATTGGGATAAGCAGATGGGCACTAATTTAAATGGTGTATTCTATATGGTACGCGCCTTCGTCCCCGGCATCTTAAAGCAGAAAGGAAATATCGTTAACATCTCATCGGTATCCGGACTCGGGGGCGATTGGGGAATGAGCTTCTATAATGCTTCGAAAGGGGCGATCAGCAACTTTACGCGCTCACTGGCGATGGACTATGGCCAGCATGGCGTCAGAGTTAACGCAGTATGCCCCGGCATGACAGAAACCGAGATGACCGCTGGGATCACCTCAGAACCTCAAGCCTTGGATAAGTTTAAGGACCGTACGCCGCTGCAGCGCCCCGGACAATCCGAAGATATTGCGCATGCAGTGCTCTTCTTAGCCAGTGATCAGGCCAGTTATATTACTGGGGTTAACTTACCTGTTGACGGCGGCATTCACGCCTCGAACGGTCAACCTCGCCAAGCCTAACTATTCTCGCATACTGGCTAGCAGTTTTTGGGTGTTATAACGAAACGCCGCTAAGTAGCTGCCAGCAGGGCCTTGTTGTGTAGACAGGGCCTCCGGGTACAGCTCACCACCAGGCGTTGCTCCGCTGGCCTGAGCAATTTGAGTGACTAATCGAGGATCAGTCTGATTCTCAGTAAAGTAGTGCTTAATATGCCGCTGTTTCAGTTCCTTGATTAAGCTACCCACCTGCTGGGCAGAAGCTTCCGATTCTGTCGATAAGCCTAACGGGGCACTAAACGTGACACCGTAACGCTTGCCGTAATACCCAAAGGCATCATGACTGGTTAGTACGATACGTTTCGTCTGCGGAATCGTTTGATACTGCTTAACGGCCCAGCTATCAAGTGCATGCATCTTCTCAAGGTAGTCTGCACCGCGTTGCGCATACTGCCGAGCGTGGGCAGGATCAGCTTTCTCAAGCGCCTGCATAATATTTCTTGCATAGACTGCGCCGTTTGCGAGGCTATTCCACGCGTGAGGGTCGACGACCGTTTTCCCCTCTTCCTGCATCCTGTTCTGATTAATGCCTTGTGAGGCGACAGTCAGTTGGCCCCGATAACCGGAGGCGGTGACTAAGCGATCCATCCAACCCTCCAAACCTAAGCCATTGATGACCACCACTTGCGCTTTTGCCAATGCGCGGCTGTCTTGTGCAGTAGGTTCAAAACTGTGCGGATCACCGTTAGGGCCGACCAGACTTTTTACTTCAACATCCGCGCCACCTATCTGTTTCGCCATATCGGCGAGCACGGTAAAGCTGGCAACAACGTGCAATGGGGCAGCGAAAGTAAGAGGACTCGCAAGGCATAATGCTGTAGCTAAGGGTAAAAGTTTCAATGTAAGGCTCCTGAACGATGACGGTAAAAATGGGCCAAGCCGCCATTAGCGCGCCCGGCAAAACATGAGAAAAGAAAAATTACCGCGCTACACAGCACCACGGCAGGCCCTGCGGGCAAAGCGCTATACCACGAGAGTAATAAGCCTAGAACCGATGATAAGAGGGCAATTATTACAGCTATCACCAACGTTGGTAATAAACGTTGGGCCCAAAAACGGGCACTGATCGCCGGTACCATCATCAGTCCCACCGACATCAGGGTGCCGAGGATTTGAAAACCTGATACTAAATTGAGTACCACTAGAAAGAGAAAGAGGGCATGCAATGACACGGCGAGTCCTTTACGACGCACCCGTAAAAAGTCACCATCAAAGGTATCGATCACCAGTGGACGATAGATGATCACCAGCACCGCCAACGAGCAGAGGGAAATGATTGCAGTGAAACATAATGCTTGATAACTGACCGCAAGTAATGAACCAAAAAGGATATTTAATAAGTCCATTCCTGAGCCCTTAACCGAAATTAAGGTGATACCCAGCGCTAACGCCCCCATATAGAGCCCAGAAAAACTTGCATCCTCTTTAAGTAAGGTGGTGCGGCTAATTAGCCCAGAGAGCAGTGCGACAATGAGACCCGCCAAGAGACCGCCAATACCCATCGCTAAGGTAGACATTCCAAAAAACAGGTAACCTACCGCGGCACCCGGCAATACGGCATGGGAGAGCGCATCCCCCGCTAATGACAAACGGCGTAGAGAGAGTAGGACCCCTAGCGGGGTGGCGCTGAGTGATAGACAGATGCAGCTTAATAATGCATGGCGCATAAAATCGAATTCAATAAAGGGGTGGAATACATTCATTAACTGACTCGATATAGCGAAGGAGTGGAAACGGTTGGATTCACCCACTGTGCGGAGTCAGGGGTCAAGACCAGTTGACGGGTAAAATAACGGCTAACTAATTGTTCGTCATGCAGAACTACGAGGATAGTCTTCCCTTGTTCGCTGGCCTGAGCCACAAGCTCCATTAACCGAGCCATCGTCGGCTCATCAACACCGGTAAAAGGTTCGTCTAATAACCAGATATCGCTATCTTCTACCCACATTCTGGCGAAAAGAGTACGTTGTAGCTGACCGCCAGAGAGCTGGTTAAGTGGGGTATTCAGCTGATCGCTCATCCCTGTAAGGGTTAACGCTTCATCGATCCGTACCTTGACCGCATGGGGTAAGCGACCATACCAGGTGCGTTGTGACCAACCGCCCATGCAGACAATATCCTTGACGGTAAGCGGAAAGGTGCGATCGAGGCTCTGTTGCTGGGGCAGTAATGCAATATTTGCCGAGTCGCACTGGTAACGGCCACCACAGGCAGGCAGAAGTCCCGCTAGGGTTTTGAGCAATGTCGATTTGCCGCAGCCGTTATCGCCGGTGAGGGCGGTCAGACTTCCTTTCGGCAGTGAGCCTGTAATCGCCGGAGTAATACTTCGCCCGGCGTAACCTGCATAAAGATGGGTAAACTGGATCATTCGCGCACTCTTTAAATGTAATAATATAACATTACATGAAAGTGAGGCGATTGCGTAGCGCTGAGTGTAAAGAAATGTTACGACAGGGGCCTCACACTCAGTCACCAATTTAAAAATAACGTGACCAGAAGTAGTTTGGTGATGATAAGCAGTCAGCCTATCCCTAAAGCCATCAACGCGGGAAAATATCGCACACTGGGCTGGAGAGTACGAAAGTCGCTGTCGTCTGTGAGTCCCACCGTAGAGGGTTTAAGGCACTGTAGCCCATATCTTTACGCTGGAAATTTCGCAAGATCTTTCGATTTCATACCAGCCCGCCATCAGTTAAGCTAATGGCACAATAATAAAGGATCAGCGTTAGGGCGGTTAGCGCTTATCCTTCAGCGATTTTTAAGTGTTAGGAACCCGTGATGATCGTTCGTCCCCCACAACATTGGTTTGTTCGGCTTTTCACCTGGCATGGTTCGGTCATGCCACAGATTCTTTTTCGTTTATTGCTTAATCTCGGTATGTCACTTATTGCGTTAGCACTCTATCCCTGGTTTAGTCAGTACAGCGCTCATCTAACCTTACCGCCTTTTAGCCTGTTAGGTATTGCCATCGCTATCTTCCTGGGATTTCGTAACAACGCCAGTTACAGCCGTTATCTGGAGGCCAGAAAAATCTGGGGTTCCATGATGATTACGAGTCGTAGTCTGATCCGTCAAACACTCTGTGCCGTAAATGAGGGGCAAAGCCCAAAATTAGCCGCGAACTTACTGATTGCCTATGCCTGGACTCTTAAGCACAGCTTACGTGGTACCTCAGCACGTCAGGATTTATCCCGCTTGATCGATCCTCTCGAGGCAGAAGCGCTGCTTACACGACAGTCGATGGCAAATATGCTGCTATTAAAGATAGGGAAGTTCTATGCAGACCTTCTGCGTCAAGGTAAGCTCTCCGAGCTCAATTACCGCAACATTGATGAGAACCTTAATGAGCTTTCACGCTGTTTAGGGGGCTGTGAACGTATTGCTAACACGCCGGTGCCTTTTGCTTACTCCCTGATTCTGCAACGTACCGTCTATCTATTTTGTACGTTGTTGCCTTTAGCGCTGGTTGCCGACTTGCATTGGCTCACGCCTTTTGTCTCGGTATTTATTTCCTATACCTTTTTATCCTGGGATGCGGTAGCGGAAGAGATGGAGCATCCCTTCGGCGAGGGGGCGAATAACTTGGCGCTCGATGCCATATGTACGGGTATCGAGCGTAATCTTTTAGAAATGACCGACCAATCACCCCTCCCGCCGTTAAAACAGGTCGACCGGTATTATAATCTCACCTAAGTTGCGCGTGACGTTGTCACGCTCTCTAGCCATTGAATAAGGTGATCAGTGAAGGGGGAAGGGTCAGTCACATTCATGGCATGACCGCCGTAGTGCAACGCAATGTAACAGCTATTGACCAAGCCTTTTGCCAGCTGCTGCGAACACATCCAAGGCACCAGCAAATCATCTTTTGTGCAGATAATTAAGCAAGGCTGAGTAATCTGTCCCAAGCTTTCCGTGAGATCTACCGCCATCAACGCTTTGAGACGCCGTAGTAGATTATGCTCGCCTTGGAAATGTTGCCGCTGAAAGACTTCTTCCTCGGCTATCTGCTGTTCATGCTGGGCAAGCCAATCAGCGGGGTAAAGAAAACAGGGTTGGGCCTGAAGATAGGCCTCCTCGCTAATCGATAAGAGATTACGCCGTACCGCGAAACAGCGTCGAGTATGCGTGTTGAGCACAGCCCAGCCATTGACGACGACTAGACTCTGTACACGCTGCGGATACCGCTCGGCTAGGACCAAGCCAATTATCCCACCTAGGGCATGACCGACGAAGTGACAGGATGCAATGGCCAAATGGTCGAGCAACTGCACAACCTCTTGCGCCATCATTACCATGCTGTACTCATCGGGCAGTTGTGCAGGACTGCCGCCGGTACCTCGCTGATCATAAACCACCACACGATAATGTCGCTCAAGGCTAGCACGTTGCGGCTGCCAATAACTGGCGACACCGCCTAAGCCTGATGAGAGCACTACCGTTGCGACCTCAGGTCCTTCTCGGCCCGATACACGATAAGCGAGGGGAAAGGTCATGATTCGCCTCCCTTGTCCCGTGTCGGTGGACCGATATGCGCGATACTGGCAATTTCAATCAATGCCTCAGGCTTGACTAAGCCACATTGAATACAGTAGCGCGCGGGCCGATCCGCTGGAAAGTATTCGGCATAGACTTGGTTAACGGCGGCATAATTCGCCCAATCTGTAATAAAAATGGAATTGAAGGTGATATCCGACAGAGTGCCGCCTGCCGTTTCTATCACCTGTTTAATGATGTCTAAGACATGGCGAGTTTGCGCTGCCGCGTCGCCGGGATGTACCACATTATTTTCGCTATCGAAAGGTAAAGTGCCCGAGACATACACCACCCCGTCGGCGAGCGTACCCGGTACAAAAGGGGCTATCGGCTTGCTGCTATTCGCTAAATGAATCGTCTGTTTAGGCATAAAGTCTCTCCTAAGCCGACTGTTTCAGCGGTTGAGTGCAAGCACTCGCTGCCTGACAGAATGCGTCGACATCCGATATCCAGCCGAAAAAAGTTTCAATATTATAGAGCGCTGCTTGCTGGGTATAAGCTGGCCCAGCTTGGTGCGTAGCGTCTTCCAAGACCACACTAAAATATTCGAGGAAAAAACTATCTCTTAGCGTCGATTCCACGCACACATTGGTGGCTATCCCCGTAAAGATCAGGTGATGGATGCCAGCGCTACGTAATAAGCTATCGAGCTGAGTGTTAAAGAACCCGCTATAACGCGGTTTACTTAACACAATATCGCCGGGTTGTGGCGTTAGTTCATCAACCAGAGCGTAGTCCCAGCCGCCTTTTGACAGGAGCTTGCCTTGCAGATCGGGTTGCTGACGCATCGTTTTGAGGGCATTGGATTTATGAAAGTTTGGCGAGCCGGGGCCGCCAGCTTCCAGATAGTGGGGGTCCCAGCCATTTTGGAAGAAGATCACCTTAATTCCTGCGGCGCGTGCCGCCTTAACCGCCTGTTTGATGTTGGCAATCACAGGTCCAGTATGGCTAACATCGAAACCAGCCAAATCTAAATAACCGCCTTGGCTCGCGTAGGCGTTCTGCATATCAATAACGATTAGTGCCGTCTGTTCACAGGGCATGGCCAGCTGCTCAGGCCGGGCGTTGAGTAATAGCTCATTGTCACAGACCCTGTTATCACGGCGAACAGCTGTGGGGATAGAAGATGTCATTTAAGCGACCTCGCGACTGGCGGTTGAAAGGAGGTGTTGACGGGTAGTCATTAGCGGTTGGATAAATTCGCCAAACTTCTCGATACCGGTCACAAAATCATCGAAAGTTAATAACACGCCTCCGGTACCTGGAACAGTGGCAATTTCATCGAGCATTGTGGCGATCTGTGTATAGGAGCCGACCAAGGTCCCCATATTGATATTCACCGCAGATGTGGGGTCCGCCATTTGATGCACATTGGTGGTCGCATCGGCGCGTTGATCTTGCCGCGTTTGGTCAGTTAGCCAGCTAAGTGCGGCTTGGTCCGCGCCAGCCTTGTAGTGCTCCCACTTCTCACGGGCTAAGGCTTCGCTCTCTTCGGCAATTATCATAAATAAAACAAAAGAAGGGACATCGCGCTGCGCTTGTTGTGCAGCCGCGCTCATTCGTTGAGCCGTCTGACTGAAGGCACATGGGGTATTCACGCCCTTGCCAAAACAGAAGTTATAGTCGGCATGGTGCGCAGAAAAATTCAGGCCCGCATCGCTTTGTCCCGCACAGATAATCTCCATCCTTGATTCAGGTTGAGGGCTTACTCGGCAGTCATCCATTATGAAGAATTGCCCTTTATAATCGCTGCGGCCAGTGGACCAGAGGTCACGTAACACTGAGACATATTCGGTTAAGTAGGCATAGCGTTGACTGAAGTATTCGTCACCTGGCCAGAGTCCCATCTGGGCATATTCCGGCTTTTGCCACCCGGTCACCACATTTACCCCGAAGCGCCCGGGTGCGATAGAGTCGATAGTAGCCGCCATTCTGGCGACAATGGCTGGAGGCATGACTAAGGTTGCTGCCGTCGCATAAAGTTTTATCCGTTCCGTTACCGCCGCCAGTCCGGCCATAAGGGTAAAAGATTCGAGATTATGGTCCCAAAATTCGGTTTTACCGCCAAATCCTCGCAACTTAATCATCGATAATGCAAAATCGAAATGGTAGTGCTCAGCCCGTTGAACGATCATTTTATTCAACTCGAAGGTCGGTTTATATTGCGGAGCATTTTCTGAGATAAGCCAACCATTATTGCCGATGGGAATAAAGACACCAATTTTCATCTTTGCCACCTCTCTCAAACTAGTCAATGGAGCACGGAGTGTTGGACGATCCGCTAAGCGGTCCCGTATACAGGAATTTGCAAACAGGGTGCCAACTTTAAAAAAGCCTTATTGATGAGAGAGTTAATCCTTTATACTGCTATGCACTAGAGCAAATGGTCTAAAGTAGACCGTTTGGTGCACAATCGTTGAACAGTAATAGGCAAGGGCGGTGCAGTCAGTTGATTATCTAAGAGGAGAGTGTCAGTGAGTGAAACTAAGGCCAGTTCTTCGCGACGTTCACGCGTCGCCAATCAAAAACGCCGGACCATTCTCTCTGCGGCATTGCCGCTATTCTCACAATTCGGGCTGCATGGCACCTCGTTGGAACGGGTGGCAGAAAGCGCCGATGTGTCAAAAACGAATCTTCTCTACTATTTCCCCTCGAAAGAAGCACTCTATATTGCACTACTGGAAGATTTATTAGAGGTGTGGCTGGCGCCGTTAAAAGCCTTTTCGGCGGAGCAGGATGCGATAACCGCCATTGAGCATTATATTCTACTAAAGTTGACCGTATCGCGGGACCACCCGCAAGCCTCAAAACTGTTTTGCTTAGAAATGTTACAGGGGGCGCCATTACTTATGCACACCCTTAACACCGCATTAAAACAGCTCGTCGATGAGAAATCGGCAATTATTCAGGGCTGGATAGATGCTGGACAACTTGCCCCGATCAATCCGCTGCATTTACTCTTTACCTTATGGGCAACAACGCAGCATTATGCTGACTTTGGCGTGCAGGTTGCCGCCATCAGCGGTAAAAGCCTCGATGATAAGGCCTTTTTCCAACAAACCTTCGATAATGTCAAAAAGATCATTATTCGAGGTATCACTTGTTAATTAAGCCGCAAAACGGCGTGTTCCGATAAACGCAATACGTTCTGGGTCTGCATGGTTTGCAATTAACGGTTTGCCAGGATCTAAATCGCGAACCCGTGATAGAGGGGCTTGAACAGGTACCGGCTTCTACCCACTCGATGATCATTTTCACGAGTAATTGCGGTTGTTAGAAGGGGGATTAAATGCCTCGATGCAGCGAATGCCTTTAAGGTGCTTTGCGGAATCTCTTCCGATGCGGTTAGCGGGACCTGACGCCCGCCCTTAAACGGCTTGCCTCGCACTTGACGGCTGTGGGGACAATCAACCTTGTTACTGCCGCGCGTTAAACAGGGAGAACTCGACTTAGCCCTGATTTCTCGTGAAAGCCCCAATGCCATTTGCCCTTTATGAACCAACCTGCTTAGCAAGGCGCAGTACAATCAACACATTTGGCCTGCAAGGACGCAGGTATAAAGTGGTCTACCTAAACCTATTATGGATATCTTGAGGACTTAACAAACAATAGTGCCATTCACTGAAAAATTATACTTTTTACGATCGTGAACATTCTATGCTTTATAGGGTCAATTACAGCATTCCAATACTAAAAATATAAATGATATAGCTTGGTAACATAAAAAATGTCCATTTTGCAAAAGTTAGCCTATAGTTTTTTCGACTACAGCACGCAGCCATTGATTGCCGATACTATTCAAACCGTAGTGTTACACATTCCGGATCAAATCGGAGATGCCATGGCGACTTATCCCCTAATCAGGTCATTAGAAAAGCAGCAGGTTGCGCATCTCATTATCATCGCTTCGACCCTTAATCATCATGTATTTGAGGCACTCACTCTTACAAATACTCGCTTAACGGTGATGACGACGTCATTTCAAGATGTCGCTCGCTATCAAGAGATTAAGGCATTAGCCAAATTAATTCGCGCTGAACATGGGGTTCCCGATCTCTGTATTGAAGCTATGCGTAAAAAGAATCTCAAGACCCTATTGTTTGTAAAAACGCTGCGGGCAAGGGCGAATTTACAAGCGGTAGGACTTAAGATGCGTTGTTTCTCTCCTTCTTGTCGTGTGGCATCGCGCATGGATCAAAAATTTCGCGCACCAGTACCAATGACATGGTCTATCCTCATGCGTGATGCAGGGTTTCCTGTTGTGAACGCTGGTTTCGAGCTGCCGATCCCTGAAGTGACGTTGCAAGAGGTCGCGTCAGAGCTCAATTCACTCGGGCCTTATATCGCACTAAACCTTGAAGGGAGCGTGGCAGAGCGCACCTTTTCACCGGAGGCAGCCGACCAGTTGCTGACCCTTATTCAACAGGTCAGCCCATTACCCATCGTAATTGTGCATAGTCCGAAAATGAGTGAGCAAGCAAAAAAACGCGTAGCCGAATGGCATAATGTCCATCGATTATCGCTTGAACCTTCCATCCTTCGCACCGCCGCGGTAGTACGGAATGCGGTTCTGACGATTTCTCCCGACACGTCCATTGTCCATATGGCCAGTGCTTACCAAGTTCCCGTTCTTGCCGTCTACTCTAATTTCAAAACACGCTGGCCACCGATGCAGACCCTAGCTGAAACGGTGGTGGTGGGGAGAGAAATTAGTGCGTTTCATGCGGGGGAGTTTAGCGATAAACTGCAACGACTCATCACGCGAATCGCTCCATGATTTCTACTGTTCTACTCTGTTGGACAAAGAAGAAATAAAAGCGCTAAGCTATCGGTCACTCTCATTGATGTGAGTCGCCGATAGCATGACTGACACCCACTTATTTCCCTATGCGATAGCGTTACGAAAAAATAAACATTACTCCCAAAGCCGAAAAAGGCTGTTTTCTCTATTAACAACTGCCGCGGATAAGGGGCCGATCTATCTCCATATTGCCTGGTCGTATGATAATCAAGGCAGAGAAGCGCAGGCGCTCAATTTTTATCAGCAAGCACTAGAATACTCCCTTTGTGCCGATGACGAATTTGAGGCCGCATTTGGCTTGGCCTGTACGGCTCGCTGTTTAGGGCGATACGCAGAGGCGGCAAGACACTTCGAACGGTTAGTGATCCGTTACCCGGCACGCACCGAAATTATTCCTTTTTATGCATTATGTGCCGTAGCATTACAGGATACAGCGCTGGCAAGTCGCTTATTAATGGGATTAGTGATTACGCATCCTCCTACCGACGCAATAGCCGATTACCAATCGCCCCTAGTAGAGTATTGGCGAAAAATCTAAAAAGCCGTAGCGCTAAGAGTCGTTATCAGCAATGCTGATTGTTCTTTTTTCTTTGTTTTTGACAGCCTTTGGTTATCTGGTATTACGTTTAGAGAAACAACTACTACGATGCAAAATACCATTCACTGGCCTAAGAAATTCTTACCAGGTTTTAGCGATAATTTTTGTTCTAACGAGGTTATTGTTGCGGGACCCGGCGCTGCGGCATTTGACTGCTATTCATCAGCTCTTCATTGTGGCCAAGTTACTACATTAACACCGCGAATCCGGTTTACATGATACGGATAGCGACACATTATCTGCAGAGTATCGTCTTTATTTCGACAGCTTCGGCTTGCACAGAAGGCTGGCTGTTCCTGGACGTATTTCGTGGCAGGGTTGGGGAAGAGAAGAAGGAAGCGTAGATTGTGTAGAGGTGTTACATGCCTAGCTAGTGGAAGATTTAAGCCAAGGATGTGTGCCCGTCTCCATCAGGATCCTGCTCATCATTGGTCACGCGCCTTATGTGTAGAAGTCAGCCAGCAGGATGACATAAGCACTTCCGCATGGTAAGTTATTTATTCAGAAAGCTATTCATAAATCTATTCAAACGAGGGTCTGTCGATGGCAAATCGTACCGAAGCCATACGCCTACAACTTCAACAATCACTGATGACAGCTAAGCAACTAACTGAAAAACTTAAAGTTAGTCAGCCGACATTTTCACGTGTGCTTAAAACGATGGAAAGCGATATTGTTAAAATAGGTGCGGGGCCTTCTATTCATTATGCACTGAAACACCCTCACCGTGGCTTTCGTGACGCACCGATCTATCGGATATCAGAGACAGGGAAAATTAAATTATTGGGCGTACTCATCCCGGTCTATCCCCAAGGCTTTGTGATGTGCCAGACCGATGGCGTCATCCACCATAGCGATGGGTTACCCTGGTGGCTTTTTGATATGCGCCCGCAAGGCTATCTTGGCCGCGCGTTTGCAAGTGCCTTTTCTTCGGAGTTAGGCATATCATCGAATCCGGAAAGTTGGCAGGACGACGATGTCATCAGAGCGTTGTTGAGCCACGGACATGATAGCGTTGGTAACTTGCTTATTGGTGAAAAGGCGAAAGAACACTTTTTAGCGATGCCAACCCCGACACCTATAGACCGCGATAAGCATTATCCGCAGCTCGCGTTATCTTCCAGTTTGGGTGAAATACCCGGTTCCTCCGCAGGGGGAGAACAACCTAAATTTTGTACCTTCAGTGCTCGTGGCCATGTACTCGTCAAATTCACCACACACGAAGATAATCCGGTTAGTGAACGTTGGCGTGATTTGCTATTAGCAGAGCATTTAGCGTTACAAGTACTCGGCGTTGATACAACGGTAATTGATTTAGGTAGCCAACGTTTTCTAGAAATTCCTCGTTTTGACCGTCAACATGCCTTGGGGCGGATTGGTATTTTTTCATTGCGCGCCTTAGAAGCGGAGTTTATCGGTAAAGCTCGCGAACCTTGGCCAAGCTTAGTGAAATTGCTCGCTGATCAACAGCATGTCGTTCCCGAAGCGGTACAAGAGGCAGCCATCCTATGGGGATTTGGTGTGTTAATCGGTAATACTGATATGCACCACGGTAATTTATCCTTTATCAGTGAAAAAGGCCGGCCTTATCAGTTAGCACCCGCCTACGATATGCTACCGATGGGCTTTGCGCCAAAATCTGGTGGCGAAAGAGTTAACACGTTGCGGCCGGCAACGATAACCGATGTGATCGATGAACAATGCTGGCGTCAAGCATTAGAGATGGCTGAAGAATTTTATCGTCTCGCGCAGGCTTCTACTCAGTTTTCGGCAAATTTTGCACCTTGCCTCGAGGCATTAGGCCAACATCTGGCGGATGCTCGACAACGTATAGGACGTTTAGGGTAGGGGGAGGGAGAATAAGATCCCTAATATCCATGGCAGCAGTCCTTTGACAAAGATGGAAAATAGGTTCAGTTGATCATTGCTTAATGAGGCCGATAGATGAAAAGACTTGGCGTTGAAAAGTGGCTTTCCAAGCTAACGGCTATTGTCGCTTGACCCGACGAAAGTAAGAGAGTTTATGACCGCACTTTTCGTAAGATGAAAATGAGCGCATAACTCTATTATTTATGGCGAACGCGCCAAGAGATATTGTCATACTTTGATTGATGAGTGGCTGATGCATATCGCAAAAAATAACCTGAGTATCTTCTAGAAGTAGAAACAGATTTAAAAATAGGCTGTTGAAATAGTAATACTCAAAATGCCGCAGTTCTGTTGTGAGAGTTTGTACTTTCAGATTATTTAATGAGACAAAAGGGGCGGAGCAGAAAGAAAATTTCGCAAGTGAGTAATGAGTGAAGCGCTAAAACGATACCTAATACCTAATTTAACATAATATACATTATGCGCACCAAGGTAGCGTATAGCGAAAAATAGCACTCTGGAATGGATAAGTAGTCATACAGCCAGCGGCTATCCTTTGCAGATTCGGCCTGCATACTTTCACAGAAAAATAAATACTGAAATCAAGATCTGCATGCCTGAGAGTAAGCTCAGTAAAAATCTCATCAAACAATTCCTGGGCCTCTTCGATGGTAATCTCTGACAGTACAGTACGTAACCTGGGACACCACCGCCCAAAATCCTGTTCACCAGGCTGGCTAGCAACATTTTCGCAGAAAATTATAAACAGCAACTGGCTGGCGGTCAGATTTAAGCAGCTAACGTAAAAAGAGTTTAATGCTCGGGATTACCTAAGTAATCCCATTTCAGGCCTCAATTAGTGCATACATCCATATACTCACTATTTTTATTCTAAGCGTTGACGGTAGATAACTGCTTATCGCTAATCATTTCCGATACTTCCTACCCCATTAATCCTGCCATCAACTCATCCTTTATCTCTTTCTTGAACCGATAAATTGCCGTTTCAGGATTGATATATAGCCACATTGACTTCTTGACGACCGGCAGTAATCCTTCGAGTTGGCAGAGTTCAAAGCTGCCTTGGGATAATTTGCTAGAAATTATGCGTGATGACTCGAACGCTATGCCTTTACCACTTTCTACTGCAGTAAATAACTGCGAGGCTCGGCTATAATAAATTTTTCGATGATCGGGAGTAGTTAATTTATTGACCTTAAAAAATTCATCCCAATTAGCGAGACCATGCTGGTTATAAAGCAAAGTATATTGTGATAAATCATCAATAGTTTTTATTTTTTTAGCAATCTCTGGTAAGGCAAAGGGATAGTAAATGTCATCGCCTAAATAGTGGTTTCCCGGTACGGTATGTGCCAGTGAATGAAAATACACAACAATATCCCAGTCGCTCAACTCCCCATCAAATGGTCGCTCTTCAGAGACCATTTCAATCGTATCAAAGTGATAACTTAGCTCTTCTAAAAGACGTTGGTTAAGTAATATGGACGAAATTCCGGGTGGAGTATAAATACGAATCTTACTGCCCTGCTCTTTTAATTTGGTAATACCTTGGTTGAGAATATGTAGACTTTTCTTTGCATAATCCGCGAAGACTTCCCCTTGAGGGGTCAAAGATACGCCAGCGGCTTTCCTTAAGAACAACTTAACCCCTAACCGTGCTTCGAGTTTTTTTATCGCCTGACTTACCGCGCTGACCGTGAGATGTAATTGATTCGCTGCCTCCGTGAACGATTTCGCGTTGACCACGGCTACAAAGGCGGGTAAACAACTGAGTATTATTGGATCGCTTTTCATTAATAACGCCCTGATTCTACTGATTAATCTTTATAGCATAACATGTACCTTAAGTTTTACTTAACAACTATTTAAAAACACGCGATGGACTCTATGACAGTAACTTCTAAAATCATGGGATACCAGGAGGAAATTATGACAGCAGAAAAATCTCTAGCAATAGTTACAGGTGGTTCGCAAGGTATCGGGTTCGCTATCGTCGAAACCTTAATCGCCGCCAATTACTTTGTTGTTATTGCCGACTTACATGCGCCAGCCGTCCAATTTGACGCGGCTCAACAGGCTAATATTCATTATCAGCAGTGTGATGTTTCTGATGCACAATCCGTGAAGGCTCTCGTGGAAGGTGTGAAGGCGCAATATGGCCACATAGACGTTCTCATTAATAATGCAGGCGTGGTGTGTCAGGGGGAATTAACGTCCTTGAGTCAAGAGGCCTGGCAAAGAGTATTTAAGATAAATGTCGAAGGCCCTTTTTTACTGTGTCGTGCCGTGATCCCAATCATGCAGCAGCAAAAATCAGGACGTATCGTTAATATCGCATCAGTGGCTGCGCAATCGGGTGGCGGCTTTCTCGGCAACACCTGCTACGCCGCCAGTAAAGGTGCAATCCTTTCGCTCTCTAAGGGAATTGCTCGCGAGTACGGCGAGTATGGGATCAGTTGCAATACGCTCTGCCCAGGTTATGTGGAGACCCCTCTCACTGAAGTTCTGAGTGAAACACAAGTCAAAAATATTGTTCAGGCCATCCCTGCTAAGAGAGCGGGCAAACCTAGCGATATCGCTGAAGCAATACTACTTTTAGTGAGTGAGAAGAATGGCTACATCAATGGTGTAACATTAAATGTTGATGGCGGATTAATTCGCTACTAATTAGATTAGAGGTTTTATGAGCAAAATTACACAGTTTTCGACTATAGGCGCCCTAATGGCAGGTCACTTTGATGGTGACTTTTCCATCAATTCCCTAAAGAGTCAGACGCTCTTTGGCTTAGGGTGCTCTTGCGGAATTAATGGTGAACTTACTGTCTGTGACGGAAAATTGTGGGAAGCGACTGCGGGTGAATCACTCCATCAGTTTGAAAGCCACGTAGTTCCTTTTTTACAAGTTACCGACTTTATTGCCGAACATACGTTAGCAGCCACTGATATCAATGATGAAAATATTGAACAACTTTTGGCAGAGCAATTTCCTATCAATAATATTTTTTTAGCGGTAAATGTAAAAAGTTGCTTCGATGAAGTAGTTATTCGTCGACCTCAGCGAGAGGAATCGAAGACCCGTACTGTCAATGAGATGTCTGATTCCCAACAAGTAGACACACTTAATGACGTATCTGGACAACTTATAGGATTCTGGACTCCAGAGCTGTTTGGTCGGATCTCAGTGCCTGGCTTCCACTTCCATTTCATTAGTGATGATCGCCAGTTGAGTGGGCATGTTCTGTCGTTTTCCACCGCAAAAGCAGTCGTGGATTATCAAGTCAAACACAGTATTGAGATCACGAACTCTCATAGTGATGCCTTTATCAATTTAGATATTGATGTATCACAATTGGACGAACTCATTAGCCACATTGAAAAATAATTAGCCCTATCGAAACATAATTAACTAGGCATCTTCGGATGCCTAGTCTCAAGATTAGGCGAGTAACCCGCCATCGACCGGCATGGCAATGCCGGTAATATAGCCAGCCTTCTCACTTACCAAGAATCCTACCGCATTCGCAATATCATTAACTTGGCCATAAGCACCCGTCGCAACAAAGCTACTTAGGTATTTCGCTTCCTCGGTATCAGCCGGATTTAAATCCGTATCAATTGGGCCGGGTTCCAAGACGTTGATAGTAATCCCTTTCTTCCCAAGATCCCGTGCAACCCCTTGTGCGAACCCACGTAGTCCTGCTTTGGTCGCCGCATAAACGGATAGACCGCCAAAAGGTACACGTCCTGCGAACGCAGATCCCATTAATATAATCCGGCCACCCTCACCCATCACTTTCGCCGCTTCGCTGGTTTCAATCATCATTCCGCGCAAATTGAGGTTCAGCACCGCATCAATATCATCACTGGTCACTTCTGTAATAGGTTTATGATTGCCGATCCCTGCATTACATACCAAAGCATCAAGGCGACCCAATTGTTTCACCGTCTCCTTGATCACTAATTGATTACCCTCAACCGATGAACCGTCTGCTTGAATTAGCGCCACCTTCCGACCCAGCGCAGTGATTTGCGCAGCAACTTCATCAGCTTTAGTTTTATTACGTGCAAAGGAAATGGCAATATCGAATCCTTGCTCAGCTAATTGGCGAGCGATGGCTGCGCCAATACCACGGCTTCCGCCAGTAATCAGTGCAACTTTACGTGTCATGATTTACTCCTTATTCAGTGGGACAGGGATAGGTCACCAACAGTGACCCATCAAGTCTTTGAAGGGTAACATTTTTAGGTAGGATTTTGCGGCGAGAAAGTGGTAATTCGTGCCATCTAACTCTCAGAAAGCCCATTTAACCTTTAACCCTACCTTTATACTGGATATTTTCCTTAACCATCACGTTTATCGTCGACGGGCATGGAAGATGTGAGGGAAAATCGGTACCCTAGGCAGCATAATATATCGATTACAATAAGAAGCAATGGAGAACGACATGCCCATTACTCGGCGTGATTTTTTAAATGGCTCAGCGATTACCTTAGCTGCCGGCCTAACCCCGTTTAAATTGAGTTATGCGGCAATGACCGCTGGAAACGCTCGCTATTATCCACCAGCATTGATGGGGATGCGGGGGAACCATCCGGGTTCTTTCGAAATGGCTCATAAAATCGGCCGTGAAGGACTTATCCCCGCGGTAAAGAAGCTGTCCGCGAAAGAACACTACGATCTGGTCATCGTCGGCGCAGGATTGAGTGGGCTCGCGAGCGCACTATTCTGGCAGCAGAAAATGGGTAAAGACCAACGAATCTTGCTACTGGATAACCATGATGACTTTGGCGGCCATGCGAAGCGCAACGAGTTCTCCACACCAGAAGGTACCATTATTGGTTACGGTGGTAGCGAATCCTTTCAATCACCTACACATATCTACAGCCCGGTGGTCTTAGCGTTATTACAATCGCTCAACGTTGATATCCAGCAGATGGCGAAGGATTTCGACGTTAACTTCTACCCTGACCTTAACCTTAGCCGCGGAGTCTACTTCGACAAAGCGCATTTTGGGGAAAATAAGCTAGTTAGTGGTGATCCTGATGGTGTGGTCGCTGATGATATCCCCCCGAATCGTCGTAATGGCCGCCCTATTACCGATTATATTAATGATTTCCCTCTGTCCTCAGATGATCGTCAGGCCTTGATTTTATTGCATACCCTGCCTAAAGATTATTTAGCAGGGATGGAAACTCAACAAAAAGTCGATTGGCTCGCTAAAAATAGTTATTTAACCTTTCTAAAAGATAAGGTCGGCCTATCCCAGACTGCGATTGCCTATTTCCAGCAGATGACCAATGACTTCCAAGCAGTGGGGATCGATGCGACAGCCTGTAATGATGCTCAACTTTGTGGTCTTCCTGGTTTTGAGGCAATGGGATTGCCGCCACTCGACCCTGAAGATCAAGCTGAATTAACCGACCCCTATATTTATCACTTCCCTGATGGTAATGCTGGCTTAGCACGGATTATGGTGCGTCGATTAATTCCTGATGTCGCACCCGGTGATACTATGCACGATTGCGTGACAGCGACATTCGATTACTCGCAATTAGATCGTGAAGACCACTTGGTACGACTACGCCTGAATAGTACGGTCGTGAACGTGACAAATCAGGATAACTTGGCTGAAGTTAGCTATTTCGAACAAGGCGAGTTGCACAAAGTCACTGCCAATAAGGTGGTCATGGCGTGCTACAACATGATTATTCCTTGGTTAATGCCCGAATTACCTGAGGCGCAAAAAGCGGCCCTGCATCAAAATGTCAAAGCACCTTTAGTCTATTGTAATGTGGTTATCCGCCAGTGGCGCGCGTTTCAGAAACTGGGCGTCCACGATGTTTACTCCCCAGCGGCACCATTTAGTATGGTAAAACTCGACTTCCCCGTAGATATGGGTGAATACCGTCATCCTCGAGATCCTAACAAACCCATCTGCCTGCATATGGTGCATGTTCCGACGCTTGCCGGAAGTGGATTATCGAATCGTGAACAGTCACGCAAAGGCCGTGCCTGGTTATTAGGCACGCCTTTCAGCACTTTTGAGACATGGATCCGTGAACAGCTTCAAGGCATGCTGGGTGAGGCTGGGTTTGATCACCAACAAGATATTCTAGGGATTACCGTCAATCGTTGGGCTCATGGCTATTCTTACATCGTTAACACCTTATACGATAATGAAGAAGAAGCAGAGAAAACCATCAAGACTGCACGTCAGCCCTTCGGTCATGTGGCCATTGCCAATTCGGATTCTGATTGGAGCCCTTACGCCCATGCCGCCATCGATCAGGCTTGGAGAGCCGTCAATGAGTTAACTGCAGCCCAAGGAGCGACATCATGAACCGTCAATTAGGCTTAGCGGGGTTATTTCTGTTTTCCCTACAAAGTTATGCATCATCGAGCAGTGATGTAATTGCCCAAGGAGAATACTTAGCTCGGGCGGCTGATTGCATGGCTTGTCATACTCAAGACAGTGCAAAACCTTTTGCTGGCGGTGTAAAATTTGAATTACCCGTTGGCACACTCTACTCAACCAATATCAGCCCAGATAAGCAACAGGGGATTGGCGACTACAGCGAAGCAGAATTTTCTCGTGCAGTGCGTGAAGGGATTGCTAAAGGGGGAAAACGCCTCTATCCCGCCATGCCTTACAATGCTTATGCCAAGCTGAGTGATCAGGATCTCCACGCCCTGTATACCTATTTTATGCAGGGTGTTAAGCCTGTCGACCAACCTAACCGCGACAATGACATTCCCTGGTATCTTGCCGCTCGCTGGCCATTGCGGCTATGGAACGCAATTAATGCTCCAGATCCCGTCAGTAGCCCCTCATCACCGGATGATAGCGATCCAATTAAGCGTGGTGCCTGGTTAGTAGAGGGTCCTGGTCACTGCGGTGCCTGCCACACGCCACGCGGCTGGATGATGCAAGAGAAGGCCCTGACGGCCGCGAGTGAACATTACCTTTCTGGCGCTGAAGTGGAAGGTTGGTATGTGCCCTCACTGCGTCAACTCCCTTACGATGCCGCACAAACTGCTCAGATACTCAAGACGGGCCATAATGCCACCAGCGCAGTGACTGGGCCGATGTCTGCTGTGATCACACATAGTAGTCAGTATTTAACCGACAGTGATGCTAAGGCAATTGGTCTCTATCTCACCTCGATACGGATAGAGAAAAATCAGCAAATTACCACACCACAGCTTACCATGACCGATCCGGATAAAAATTATCTGCGTTATTGTTCTACCTGTCATGGTAAGGAGGGGCGCGGTACGCCGAATGTTATCCCTTCCCTGCAAAATAATCTGATCGTGGCGGCCGATAATCCAGCAAGCCTGATCCGAGTGATAGCTTATGGCGCCGACACGCCTCAGACCTTAGGCCAACTTTCGTGGTCGATGCCAGGTTATCAGCATGCGCTTGATGAACAACAGCTTGCTGACCTAACTAATTATGTTCGCGGACGTTTCGCGAGTAAACAAGAAAAAGTGACAGCGTCACAAGTTAAGGCTATCTTATCTACGCAGTAATCGCAGCACAGCGCCCTACTATAGGGCGCTCAATTACTTCTGTTCTGCAGTCATCACGGCTGACTTGGCCTGCCAAACACGATAGTTGATCGCTATATCCTGCGGAGCGTAAACCACAATCGGTAGCTTACTGTTGTAACGAATAAAGCGTTGTGCCGTGTTCAGCGGTAAAGTAATAAACCTTTTCTTCGTGCTATTCGGTAAACAGGCCATCTTAGTCGACAGCCTACCCGGCTTTATCGCCACCTGATAATAGTCATAGCCCCATCCCTTAACCGTTTCGGTAGTCAATGTGCCTAATAGTGATCTCGCGTTACAATCGACCTGCTCTTCTTTTCCGATGATCAATTCAACTTGTTGATCCTGTTCATTGGCGGTGGCCGGAAGTTGAATGACGTGACGGTGTAATCCCGGTAGTGTGGACGGATAAGCTTGTATAGGGTCATTTGCGCTAGCGGACATAGCAAAAAATCCACTTAGTCCGGTTAACACCCATCTTGCTATCATTGCTCGATTCATTATGCGGTCTCCTCAATTATTATCACTACAATAGTGCAATGTCCTTTTATGGTGCAAGTATGCCATTCATTTATTATAAGGTGGGCCGTTGATTTACCGCTGAAACCATTGAAACGTCAATCTCAATCTTGGTACAAAAGTTGCAATGCCCCAGTATCTGTTTGTAAGGGGTTTACTATGAAAGCAATTATCATTGGTGCAGGTATTGGTGGGATGTCGAGTGCGATAGCCCTCGAAAAAAAAGGATTTACAACCCAGGTGTTCGAAGCGGTGAAGGAGATGAAGCCGGTCGGCGCGGCGATCTCTATCTGGCCAAATGGCGTGAAGTGTCTTAATGCACTCGGCATGGGAGAAAAAATCAAAGCAATTGGAGGCGATATGCGCACCATGGCATACTTTGATTATCGTAATGCTGCCCCGCTCACTCAGTTTAGTATGGCGCCTTTAGTCCAGCGTGTAGGGGAAAAACCTTACCCCGTGGTACGCGCTGAATTACAAAATATGCTCATTGACCATTACGGTAAAAGCCGTATCCAGTTTGGTATGCGGCTCGTGGCTATCGATCAAGATAGTGAAGGTGTGACGGTGACCTTTGAAGATGGTACGCAAGCCCACGGGGATTTTCTGATAGCCGCTGATGGTACACACTCTGTTGCCCGTCCATACGTGTTAGAAAAATCGCCCCCACGCCGCTATGCTGGGTATGTGAACTGGAATGGGCTAGTGGCAATCGATGAAGCGATTGCCCCCGCATCACAATGGACAACTTATGTTGGCGAAGGCAAACGAGTATCACTTATGCCGGTCAGTGGTCAACGTTTTTACTTCTTTTTTGATGTCCCGTTACCCCTAGGGTTAGCCGAAAATAGAGAGACATTAAAAACCGATCTAAAACGGTATTTTGCGGGCTGGTGTCCGTCCGTTCAGACATTAATCGATACCCTTGATGCATCAACGACTAATCGCGTCGAAATCCATGATATCGACCCCTTTGATCAGTTTGTCAAAGGACGCGTGGCCCTACTCGGCGATGCCGCACACAGTACCACGCCAGATATCGGCCAAGGAGGCTGCGCGGCCATTGAAGATGCCGTGGTGTTGGCCGATATCTTAGCCAGTCACTCGTTGGGTATTGAAGATAGCTTACAGCGTTATCAGCAACGCCGTACGGTACGGACACGGGATCTCGTCCTCAAAGCCCGTAAACGTTGTGCAGTGACCCACGCCGTCAATCCCCAACAGACGGAGGCTTGGTATCAGGAACTTCGTTCGGAAACCGGCGAACGTATTCTCGCCGGTCTCTGTGAAACCATTGAAGGGGGGCCTTTAGGCTAAGCTAGACTCTTATGGCGCTGGAAAATACAGCGCCCATTCACCCAAGTTTGGCGGATATTTCGCTCATCCCCCAGCGTCATCAATACAAAGAGCTTTTCCCAAATATCGCGACACCGTGATTGCCGTAACGTCTGTAGTGGCGTGACGGCTAAATCAATAACGATAAAATCGGCTTCTTTACCAGGCTTAAAACTCCCAATTTTATCTTCCAAGGATAGCGAGGCTGCCCCCCCTAAAGTGGCATGATAATACGCTTCCGCTACGGTTAAGGAATATTGCTGCAATTGTTGAACTTTATAAGCTTCCGACAGGGTGCGTAACAGTGAGAAACTGGTCCCTGCACCGATATCAGTCCCCATCCCTATTTTTACCTTGTGCTGATGCGCTTTACCTAAATTAAACAGGCCACTACCTAGGAACAGATTGGAGGTGGGACAAAAGCTGATAGAAGAGTGCGTTTGAGCCAGGCATTGCCATTCAGACTCCTGCAAATGTAAGCAGTGAGCAAACACACTCTTCGGACCGGTTAACCCATAATGGTGATAGACCCCAAGATAATGGGGGTGTTCGGGAAACAACTCTTTGACCCAAGCAATCTCTTGAGGATTCTCACTTAAATGCGTCTGTATCCATACATCAGGATATTCACGTTTCAGTTGACTGACAACGCTCAGTAATGCCGGTGTGGAGGTCGGTGCAAACCGAGGCGTTAAGGCATAATGAAGGCGGCCTTTATTATGCCAGCGCTCAATAAGTTGTTTAGTCTGTTGATAGCTTTCTGACACCTCCTCGCATAATGCCTTCGGCACGAAACGATCCATCATGACTTTACCCGCGATGATACGCATTCCTCGTTGTTCCGCAGCAGCAAATAAAGCATCTGTTGAACCTTGATGTACCGAACCAAAGATCAGCGCCGAGGTCGTACCGTTCTCTAAACACTGATCAAGAAAGGTCGACGCCATTTGTTCGGCAAAGGCGGTATCGTGGTATTCACTCTCAGCAGGAAAGGTATACTCTTCAAGCCACTCCAAGAGTTGCTCGCCCCATGAACCCACCATACCAATCTGTGGGAAATGAATATGCGTATCGACAAATCCCGGCATAATGAGCTTATCGCGCAGGTCATAAAAGGTGTAATCCTGCCATTCAGGAAACTGGTCACGGTTTTTCCATTCAATCAGCGCATCAATTTTCCCCTGATTGATCAGTAACAGCCCTTCTTCAAGATAGCGGGCGTGCTGGCTGGCCTGACTGGCCTCCTCTGGTTGGGACGCAAAATCAAAAAAAGAGGCTCTGATTGCATAACGCATGAAAATTCCTTATTAAATAAAACGTTGTCTAGCAAGCTCTATGCCACTTGCACTGCCTCAGGTAATGCTTTAAACATGGCGTTATCGCTATATTTTGTAAAGCAAAAATAGAGCGGCGCCACAAAAGGAATGCTATGTTAAGTTCATCACTCATTTATTAAGGAAGCTCACATGATTATTTTGGTTACAGGTGTCACATCCGGTTTTGGTGAAGCGATTACTAAACATTTCATTAAACAGGGCCACAAAGTTATTGGTACTGGCCGTCGTGAAGAGCGTTTGCAAGTCTTAAAGAAACAGTTGGGTGACGACTTTTACCCTATCGTACTGGATGTCAGAGATTATAACGACATCGAAAAACAGCTTTCGTCTCTGCCTAGTACGTGGCAAGAAATTGATGTTGTGGTAAATAATGCGGGGCTAGCACTTGGGCTAGGTCACGCACAAGAGGCAGACCCTAAAGATTGGGAAACAATGGTAGATACCAATACCAAAGGTGTGATGTATATTGCTCGTGCCGTGTTGCCTGCCATGGTGAAACGTAATAAGGGCCATATTATTAATATTGGTTCGACCGCTGGTAATTGGCCATATGAAGGCGGCAATGTCTACGGGGCGACGAAGGCTTTCGTTCGCCAATTTAGCTTAAATTTACGCACGGACTTACACGGCACAGCCGTACGCGTCACCAATATTGAGCCAGGACTCGTCGGCGGCACCGAATTTTCGAACATTCGATTTAAGGGTGACGATGAAAAAGCGGCAAACGTGTATCAGGGGACTCAGGCACTGACCCCTGAAGATGTGACAGAAGCGGTGTATTGGGTCGCCACCCTGCCAGCGCATGT
The DNA here is from genome assembly GCF_022602565.1 of Rosenbergiella metrosideri. Taxonomy (GTDB): domain Bacteria; phylum Pseudomonadota; class Gammaproteobacteria; order Enterobacterales; family Enterobacteriaceae; genus Rosenbergiella; species Rosenbergiella metrosideri. Next base: position 185,408 of record NZ_JALBCV010000001.1, on the reverse strand, counting down.
CAATATTAATACCCTCGAAATGATGCCAGTAAGTCAATCGTACGCAGGATTACGCGTTGACAAATCTTGAGTTAGCTCCATCTTTAATTGAGACTAATTATGCTAAACTTATTGACTAAGCATGAACGTATTAACTGAAAGGTAAAACAATGAAGATTGCAACCAGGATGTTATCCGCAGCGTTATTATTAAGCTGCTTAGGCTCAGTGGCTCCGTCAGCGCTGGCTCAGACAGAGCACCTTATCATTGATGATGGCCACACAAACTATAGTAACGAGCTTTCCCGCGAACACAAAGAACAGTGGGATGACACTCGCTCTCTGCGTAAGAAAATTAATACTCGCAACGAAAAAGATTTTAACCGTTTAGACCGTGCCGTTGACTCCAAAGAAGCCTGTCAGCAAAGTCTTAATCTCAATGCTTATTGGGAACCGACAACACTACGTTGTTTAGATCGCCAAACTGGACGCCCTGTCCAACCTTAATCTGAGGAAAAGGTCATGAAAAAACTAGGCTTAACATTATTGACGGTAATGGTGCTGGCGCCAACGCTCTCTTATGCGTCATGCGAGTCAGTGAAAGCGGACATTCAGCAGAAAATTATCCAGAATGGTGTCGCAGAGTCAGCCTTCTCATTAGACGTTGTGCCTAATGACCAAGCTGAACAGCAAGGCGGTCTCGTTGTCGGACATTGTGAAAACGATCAACAGAAGATTGTTTACAAGCGTACTAGTGATGATAACTCCGGCTCGTCCAGCCAGTCGGTTTCCCCCTAGTCTGACGATAACAGGGCGTAATGCCCTGTTTTTTTTAGCGAGTAAAGAAGTCAATCAGAGGTTGAGAGGTAAAATAAGTGCCGAGATCTTTTTGATGAGCGTGCGGTACATAAGGGATCTCGCCAATTTTAGGCGCAGCGATATGTTGTGACAATAAGGCGATAATTTGTTGATACTCTTCCAAGCCAGGATTAATACGATTCGCTACCCACCCTACAAGCTCCCCACCTTGCTGTAAAATGGATTCCGCCGTCAAAATGGCATGGTTAATACAGCCCAACTTAATTCCTACGACTAAAATAACCGGAATTTTCTGTTTGATTACCCAGTCAGATAAAGGATTCTGAGTATTGATTCGGCTATGCCAACCTCCCGTGCCCTCTACAACTAAACGCTCTACCTGCTCTTCAATAAACCACATCCCTTTGGTAAGTTGTTGCTCGTTAACCGCAGTAATCGCTCCAGTACTGACCTCATTTCCGGTGAACGGATAAGGGTTAACATCGTCATATTGCAACGAAATGGTTGATGCTTGTTGAAGCAATTGAGCATCCACACACTGTAAACCCTGTTCAGTCAGCTGAGCATTTTGCGATAAGGGTTTATAACCAGCACAAACTATCCCCTGTTGACGGAGCATGCGGAGTAATGCGAGTGAGACGACGGTCTTTCCTACGGCAGTATCGGTCCCCGTGATAAACACTTTATTCACTATGATGTTTTTCCCTAAATGCCAATCAAGAGGGTGTTAGTCTAATTAGTTCTTCTTAAGCAAGAATTGCGTTAACGCAAAGTTTACGTTGATTAGCAGATAGCGAGTAGTAAGTGTAGAAAGGCGTCCTCCGCTTTTCTCGGGGAAATTACCGTATTAAAAGATTAAGATCCTCTGCTTATTACCACAAGTCACTATTGCAGGCGGAGGGAGAAAGATGGCGCCTGCTGTCATATTGATTATACTGATTGCAGTAGATGTTGAATCTGCATCCTTCACACTATACTGTGATCTATATCACGTTAATTTTGGGCAAATAAGATTTCTATGATAGTAGAACCTTCAATGACTTCATCCCATCAAGAGGATATCCCACCAGTTACACGTAAAGTGGCCTGGCTGCGAGTGCTTTTGCTGGCGATATCAGCTTTTATCTTCAATACAACGGAATTCGTGCCGGTTGGCTTACTCTCGGATATCGCCACTTCTTATCAGATGAAGACGGCAGATGTCGGGATAATGCTGACTATCTACGCATGGTGTGTAGCCTTACTCTCGTTGCCGCTAATGTTAGTCACGCGTAATATTGAACGACGCTGTCTATTGGTGGTACTGCTTATTTTATTCACCATTAGCCATGTTCTGTCTGCGTTCGCGTGGGATTTTAATGCCTTAATTGCTTCTCGAGTCGGCATTGCCATTACTCATGCAATTTTCTGGTCGATTAACGCCTCATTAGTCATTCGTATAGCCCCAATGGGTAAACGTACGCAAGCACTGAGTATGTTAGCAACCGGTACGGCATTAGCCATGGTCTTGGGCGTGCCCATTGGACGAATCATCGGCCAATATCTCGGTTGGCGTGCGACTTTTGGGTTGATTGGTGTTTCTTCTTTTATATTAATGATCATGCTGGCGCGTTTACTACCTAAACTGCCAAGCGAGCACACTGGGTCATTGAAAAGCGTACCAGAACTTTTTCGCCGCCCACCGCTGGTCTGCCTTTACCTATTGGTAACGATTGTGGTGACGGCGCACTATACCGCCTATAGTTATATCGAGCCGTTTATTCAAGCGGTGGCCTTGCAGAGTGCCAACTTTACAACACTATTACTGTTATTGTTTGGGGGTGCAGGGATCTTTGGTAGTACGTTGTTTAGCGCATTAGGTAAAAAATTTCCGTCGGGACTGCTACTTGGTGCGATTTTCCTCATCACCTTATGTATGGCACTGCTGTACATTGCCGCAGGCCACGATATCGAAACTATCGCGCTCTGTGTGGTCTGGGGTATCGCGATGATGATGATTAACCTAGCACTGCAAATCAGGGTACTATCCCTCGCGCCCGACGCGACCGATGTTGCCATGTCGCTGATGTCAGGTATTTATAACATTGGTATCGGTGCGGGGGCATTGCTCGGCGGGCAAATCAGTAATGTGCTGGGGCTATCAGTGATTGGTTATGCCGGGGCAGCCTTTGGCTTAGTGAGCCTACTGTGGTGTGCATGGAGCCTAAAACGCTACCCAATCTTACGTTCAAATCAATAATTTAGCACTAACCACTTCATATCAAACCCGCGTTTACAGGCGGGTTTTTTTCTGTCATAACATTAAGCCTACCGACAAAACACAATCATGTAACATAGGATGGGCTGGTGGATATTCATCGTTTTAATCAAAAGATACGTCTTAGACATTTCCACGCTATCGCGGCGGTCGCACAACAAAAATCGATCAGCGCTGCAGCGAAAACATTATCCATTAGTCAGCCAGCCTTATCGAAAACCCTCAAAGAATTAAAGCTGCTCTGTGGCTACGACATTATTATTCGTCAGGGGCAAGGCGTCATATTGACCCAAGAGGCACAGCAGTTACTCCCTCATGCTTTACAAATTCTCAATACGTTGCAGCATGCCACAGACAGTTTGTTCGCCTTTGAAACCTCGCCGGTTCAAGTTATTCGCTTAGCCGCACTGACGACGGTGGCTATGGGGATATTACCTCGGATTATCGATGCCTTTCATCATCGTAACCCCAACGTTCAGCTTCAAGTGTCGACACTGCATAATAACGTTCTACTCGCTTCACTCCGTGCAAGGGAGTATGATCTTGGCATCGGCCGACTCGCTGAAAAAACGTTCATGGATGGACTAGAGTATGAACTACTGTTCACGGAGAAAATTAAACTCGTGGTTAATCCCGCTCACCCTCTGTTAAAAGGGAATGTCAGTCTTGCTGCAGCAATGAACTGGCCGCTGGTTATTGCACCCGAAGGAACAGCGCCTTGGCGAATCGCCCAACGGATCTTAGAAAGTCAAGACTGTCAGTTACCCGAAACCCGTATTGAAACTTCATCCACCTCTCTCGCCCGTCAATTAGCCCTTCACTACAATTATGTCTGGTTTGTTCCCTCCGGCGCAGTTCGTGAAGACTTAGTTCACCAGGCCCTCTCCCCATTACCGTTAGTGTTCACCGATCCGGGTGAGACCGTTGGTATCATTACCCCTACCGATGCCCTATTCAATACCACTATTGAACGGTTACGGGCTACGATAAGAGAGCAATCTCAAACCTTAAACGAAAACACTTTTTTATAAATGAAAAATATCTTTTATCTTTCATAATTAAGTACTTATAGAAAAACATTGATTGTTGGAATATGTTAAATAACTTTAAGTAATAAGACATAACCAAAACTAATCAAAATGACTATAAGATACTCTATTAG
>NZ_JALBCV010000001.1:0-181182 GCF_022602565.1 Rosenbergiella metrosideri | reverse complement strand
GTTAATATATTGTTAGATAGCTAATATTAATTATATTTATAAATTCGTAGCATCTAATGTATTTTTTTGTAAATTATAAAAGTAAATGATTTTTATTATTAACTTATATTATTGATTTTAAACAAAAGAAAAGTCAGTTTTTTTATCGAAAAACCCACGATAAATTGATCGTGGATAAGACCTTTTTTTCTTCGCGAAAAATGTTAAAGTATCTCCAGACAATATTACGGAGTATTCATCATGCTAAGTGAAAAAAGATTAATCAAACGTGCGCCAGTGAATGGCAGTTCTATTCACTGTCAAGATTGCAGTATCAACCAACTGTGCATCCCCTTTACCTTAAATAATCATGAGCTTAATCAGCTCGATAATATTATTGAGCGTAAAAAACCTATCCAAAAGTCTCAATCCTTATTCAAAGCTGGAGATGAACTAAAATCTCTCTACGCGCTGCGTTCTGGTACATTGAAAAGCTATACCATTACCGAGCAAGGCGACGAGCAGATTACCGGCTTCCATCTGGCGGGTGATGTGATTGGCTTTGATGCTATTACCTCGGGCCACCACCCTTCTTTCGCTCAGGCGCTTGAAACCTCTATGGTATGTGAGATCCCATTCGATACGCTGGATGATCTAGCCGGCAAGATGCCAGCCTTACGTCATCAAATCATGCGACTTATGAGTGGCGAAATTAAAGCTGACCAAGAAATGATCTTATTGCTTTCTAAGAAGAATGCAGAAGAACGTTTAGCGGCTTTCATTTGGAGTCTCTCGCAACGTTTTGGCAAACGCGGTTTTTCTCAACGTGAATTCCGATTAACGATGACGCGTGGCGATATTGGAAATTATTTAGGACTTACCGTCGAAACAATTAGTCGGTTGTTAGGTCGTTTCCAGAAAAGCGGCATGCTATCAGTGAAGGGTAAATATATTACGATTGAAAACCACGATATGTTGAACGTGCTGGCAGGACATGCACAGAAATGTGCATAAATCTCCTCTAGATAAGCCAAACCGGATACGCTATGTTACTGAACAATGATGTTCCGGTTTTAACCTCTGTTTCATTAATTCCGGACTATCCTTAGTTAACTCCATACACTGAGGGATTGTCATATGACGCAGTATCAAAATATTCTCGTGGCCATTGACCCAGATCAGGATGACCAACCCGCTCTTCGTCGCGCGGTATATCTTAATCATCGGCTGGGCGGCAAAATCACTGCATTTCTCGCTATTTATGACCTCTCTTACGAGTTGACCACGGCACTTGCTACGGAAGAAAGAGAGAGTATGCGCCAAGAGATGATCCAACAACGTACTGAATGGCTTCGCTATCAAGCGCGCGTCTATCTTGAGTCTGGGGTCGATATTGTATTGAAGGTGATTTGGCATAATCGTCAACAAGAAGCTATCTTACAAGAGATCGAAACGGGGAATTATGATCTGGTACTGAAAATGGCGCACCAGTATGATCGCTTGGAATCGGTCATCTTTACGCCTACAGATTGGCAAATCCTCCGTAAAAGCCCTTGTCCAGTGTGGATGGTTAAAGATCAGCCCTGGCCAGAAGACGCGACTGCGGTGGTGGCCGTTAACTTAGTCAGCGACGATCAACAACATGATGATCTTAATCGGAAATTAGTTCGTGAAACACAGGCATTAGCGTTACAGGTGAACCAGACTGCGGTGCGGCTCGTAGGGGCCTATCCCATCACGCCAGTCAACCTCGCGATTGAACTGCCTGACTTTGATGCACAGAGTTACAGTGATGCGGTAAGGGGCCAACATCTGTTAGCCATGAAAGCGCTACGTCAGCCCTTCTCAATAGACAGTGCTGATACTTATGTAGAGCAAGGCGAACCTGAAGAGGTTATTCCCGAAATTGCCGCGCAATTAAATGCCGGGGTTGTCGTATTAGGGACTTTTGGCCGTACCGGATTGTCAGCAGCTTTCTTGGGTAACACGGCTGAGCAGGTCATCGATCATTTACGCTGTGATCTGTTAGTGATACGGCCTGATGCGTCACCTGAGTAACCCATTCTTTATCAAGAGTCGTTAATAATTTGACGACTCTACCCTTCGCGCTTTTTTTTATAGACATTTGTCAAACAATTGACTAAGACAGCTTATCTTTTCCATGTAATAATCACCCTTCAATAATTAACAATAATTTTTTGTTTTCTGTGCAAGCTGAAGGACGTTTTATGAAATTTACTGCTACAGTTTTAGCAACAGCGCTTATTTCGCTAGGGCTGTCTACTGCCTTTGCCGCTCAAGAACTTAGCCCTCAAAAAGCCGCATCTCTGGCACCCTATAAAAGAATCACTTTTTCAGGCCGCTTCAACTCGTTGATTGACGTGAGTAATGCCGTCTCTAAACGGGCCGACAATGCGGGCGCAGCCGGATTCTATGTCGTATCCGTCAACGATAGTAACAGTAATGGCGGAAACTGGCGGGTTACTGCTGACCTCTACCTCCCTGATGCAGCCCCTGCCCCGAAAGATCCACAATATCGTTATATCAATGGGATTAAAGAGTTACCTAAAGCCGAAGCCTATCGCTTAGAGCCTTACGATACCGTCAGTATTCGTGGCTTTTATCCTAGCCAGCCTCAGGTTGAATACGCCATTTCGCGTGCGGCAAAAGCGAAGGATGCCGATGCATTCTTTATTATTCGTCAAATTGCAGCGAATAACGGCGGTAACCAGTATGTGACGGCTTATGTGTATAAAGCCGATGCACCGAAACGCGTTGTACAGAGTCCGGATGCTATTCCAGCTGACTCGCAAGCCGGTAAAGCGGCTCTCGCAGCGGGGGGCGCAGCCGCCAAGAAAGTAGAAATTCCAGGCGTAGCCTCTTCAGACTCGACCAGTCAGAGTGTTGGACGTTTTTATGAAACTCAAACGTCTACCAATAAGCGCTATACCGTCTCACTTCCACAAGGCGGCAAGATCCAAGAAGTGAATGATATCACCGCAGCCCAGATGACGCCTTTCGATACGGTAACAATCACGGCACATTTCGGTAACCCAACGGAGATGTCGACCGCTATCGCCCGAAGAGCGGCAGATAAAGGGGCGAAGTATTACCACATTACTCGCCAATGGCAGAACCAAAGTGGCGGTAACCTCACTGTCACCGCAGAACTGTTCAAATAACAACTCAAGCACCTTCGGGTGCTTTTTTATCCCCCTACTGCATAAATAATCATTTTTCCGCATTTATACTCATTGCAAAATTACCCTTCACTTCGTAGAATCAGCGCCCTAACTCGATCCATGAAATATGCTGTGTTGTTTTCTTTTCTTAGCATCACCTGCTGTTTTAGTAAGCTTATCGAGACTTTTTAGCAAGTTAGTAGGTGTTTATGAACGGAAAAAAAATAGGCGTGGGTGCGCTCACCGCATTAGTCCTTAGCTCCATGCTTGGCGCGGGTGTATTCAGTCTCCCGCAAAATATAGCCGCCGTTTCGGGTTCCGAGGCCTTAGTGATTGGCTGGTCAATCACCGGTGTCGGTATTCTTTTTTTGGCTACCGCCATGCTTTATCTCTCGCGCTTACGCCCTGATCTCGATGGCGGGATCTTCACTTATGCCGAGGATGGCTTTGGTAAAACCATTGGTTTTCTCTCTGCTTGGGGATATTGGCTCTGTGCAGTGATTGCTAACGTTTCATATCTTGTTGTGGTCTTCTCTGCGCTCAGTTTTTTTACAGATTCCCCTGGACACCTAGTATTCGGCGACGGTAATACTTGGCAATCCATGTTAGGCGCATCGATATTGTTATGGATTATTCATGCGTTAATTACTCGCGGCGTTCAAACCGCAGCAAGCATTAATCTACTTGCCACTCTCGGTAAACTGGTGCCCTTAGTCCTCTTCATCGTTGTTGGGACCATGCATTTCGACTATCGCCAATTTTCATTCGATTTTTCCGGAGCACAACTACATCTTCCAGTATGGTCGCAGGTTAAGCAGACGATGCTGATCACTCTGTGGGTCTTTATAGGTGTTGAGGGTGCCGTGGTGGTCTCTGGCCGCGCGAAAAATAAGAATGACATCGGTAAGGCAACACTTTTTGCCGTTATCTCTGCGCTAATTGTCTATTTACTGGTGACGATACTGTCGCTCGGAATTGTTCCTAGAGAAACCCTTGCCACTATGAAAAATCCATCGATGGGGGGATTACTGGTCGAAATGATTGGCCCTTACGGCTATTGGATTATTGTGGGAGGCATTATTTTATCGGTCTCTGGTGCTTACCTAAGCTGGACTATTATGGCGGCAGAAATTCCTTTTATCGCGGCCAAACGCGGTGCATTTCCTAAGGTCATCGCGAGACAGAATGCGGCGGACGCCCCAATCGGTAGTTTGTGGATGACAAACATTAGCGTTCAGCTCTGCCTTATCGCGATAGCGTTCTATCATCTTGATTACAGCACATTATTGATTATCGCTTCAGAGATGGTATTAGTCCCGTATCTGCTGGTTGGCTTATTTTTAGCTAAAATCAGCTATCAAACACGTTGCTATCGACCACTTCTTATCGGTATTGGCGCGACGTTGTACGGTATTTGGTTACTCTATGCATCAGGTCTCAACCATCTGATGATGTCGCTGACGCTTTACGCACCTGGCCTGTTAGTGTTTCTTTACGCCGGATGGCAACATCGCCAGCATTATAGACTGCGGACGATCGATAAGGTGATGATCATATCAATACTCTTTAGTGGTTTAGCCATCACGTTGAGTAAGATATAAAGGCGAGTTGGAGGTGTGGGGGTGACAAAAAAGATCTAAAGCGAATCACTCTCCAACCCTGGTTCAGAAAAGTTAATCTCTCAGAAAGTGACAAAATAGATCTAAAATAGTTTTATTTCCAGCATCGCTACACCACGTACATTCTAAATAGCGATGCTATTTATCATAACGTGGCCTCCCTTGGCGCTATCAAAGCGTTGCGTTAAAGAAGCTCTTTGCACATAAAAACACTCAAGGGATCTGCTTTATACGGGGGAAATGCATCGCACATGTTGTAACCGCATCTGCGATAAAGCGCTATAGCTGGTTGTTGGTGAATGCCTGTTTCAAGCTGCAAGAGTCGTGAATTATTTGCTGAAGCAATTCCCTCGATTGCACTGATTATCTTCTCTCCAAGCTTCCTTCCTCGGTATTCCGGTCGAATATAAACCCGCTTAATCTCAGCTGATCCATCTTCGTGGAAGAGCAAAGCTCCACAGCCTGCAGGTGTGTCCCCCCCATCACGGACGATCACGCACCTTAGCTGTTCATCACTGACTGCTGAGAGATCTATTAGGTGATTACTTTCTGCAGGGTACAATTCGCTTAGAAAAGCATCGAGCTCGCTAACCAACCGGGTCAAGTCAGAATTACCTTTATCAACTTCTGAAATGTTAAACATTCACTATCCTCAATTCAGTTTTAGCTACTGTATCTACCATGCCTATTCCAACGATGACATCTAACCATATTTAATATATGGCAACCTTGCGTAAACTATGAATAGAAGATTTTTATTGCTTTCATCATATGATTAAGAGTACTTAGTAGGTTCACAATCGGAGATTATTATTTTGCTTAACAACGCAGATGAAAAACGCGTACCTGTACCACCATTTACTTTAGAATCCGCCATCAAGAAAGTACGTCTTGCTGAAGATGCATGGAACAGCCGCGATGCTGAAAGGGTATCATTAGCGTATTCATTGAACACCAGATGGCGTAATCGTACAGAGTTCGTAAGTAATCGAGAGGAAGCGAAAAGCTTCCTTTCTAGAAAATGGAATAAAGAAGTAGAGTACCGACTCATTAAAGAGTTATGGGCATTTAATGAAAATCGCATTTCCGTACGATACGCTTACGAATGGCACGATGATTCAGGTAATTGGTTTCGTTCCTATGGGAATGAAAATTGGGAATTCGACCATAATGGTTTAATGACTAACCGATATGCATCAATCAACGATATGCCAATAAATGAATCTGAGCGTAAATTCCATTGGCCTCTTGGTCGACGCCCTGACGATCATCTTGAACTGTCAGAGTTGGGACTCTAGCGATAACGTACACATTGCCACTTAGCATAAGCCGGTTTTGCGCGCGCCGCTCAAACGCCCTCAGAGCGATTCTGGGGCGTAAACTTCCCTTTTAAAACGCTTCAGAATGGCTTAGATGAATTCTGACGCCATGAATCCTTATGCATCCGATTGTGTAGTAAATTATTTCAGGATAATTTTAAAGCCGAATCAATAAAACTATACCATTTCCCCTTTTAGGAAGGGTGAAGAGGTGAGGCTATTTACAAAAATCTTATCCATTTCAGATTGATTTTGTCCGTTTAACAACGATTCTGTCATCCCACAGGAGGGGCTTACCCCTTAACTTTCAGAAGCGAACATGCAGAAAGTCATTTTCTTGCTGTAAAGAAACTGGCTTTCGATATTCCGTGTAGATAAGCGTGATTTGATGCTCAGAAAGAGAATAAGGTAATTGAATAGTAAAGTGTTTAATATTTTGTTGTTCAGCTAGCACCAATAATCGAGCAATATTCATTTCGTCGCTGACTTGTGTCGAAATAATTTGCAGTGCCAGTTCTTTGAAGTACTCCACAGTTTCCAGCTTATTATGTGCCGATTTTCGAGTGACTACGCCAAAGATAGGGAGGACTCCGTAAATCGCATCAACGAAACGCCATTTCTTCTTACAGGAAGCTAAAAGTAAGCTACTGTAATTAAATGAAATAGAGTCATTATTTTCAATTGTTGATGTCGATGGCATCGGCACATCATCCCCCAGTGTTCGTCATTTTCTACCACATATCTGCGGCGCTTATAGTCGCATATAATTACGTTATTATACCAGCAAGAGATGCCTTTTTCGTGATAACGTAACTATAATTTCCAGTAACGTTGTTTTATTGTTAAATAAAAAAAGAATTTGTTAAAAATGAATAAAATAGTTTACGTTGAAGATGAAATTGAGGTCGGCGAATTAATTTCGGCCTACTTGAAAAAACATGATATTGAAGTGATTATCGAAACGCGTGGCGATCGCGCGGAAGCGACGATTTTAGCCGAGAAACCTGATCTTGTGTTACTTGATATAATGTTACCAGGAAAAGATGGGATGTCTTTATGCCGCGATCTGCGGACTCAGTGGCAAGGGCCAATCGTATTGTTAACCTCGTTGGATAGCGATATGAACCATATATTAGCGCTAGAGATAGGTGCCAATGACTATATTTTAAAAACAACACCGCCGGCGGTATTACTGGCAAGGTTGCGTTTACATCTACGTCAAAATCAACCTTCCGCCGCCTCTACAGACGAACGACCGAGTGCCGCGCGTCAAAGTCGTGTGATGAGCTTTGGCAAACTCACCATCGATATGGTGAACCGACAGGTCACCCTAGCGGGTGAAATTATCGCCCTCTCCACTGCGGATTTTGACTTGTTGTGGGAGTTGGCAAGCCATGCAGGACAAATTTTGAACCGCGATGTGTTACTGCAGACATTACGCGGAGTGAGTTACGATGGTATGGACCGGAGTATTGATGTCGCCATTTCACGCCTGCGAAAAAAACTTTACGACAGTGCCACAGAGCCTTTTCGTATCAAAACGATTCGTAATAAAGGGTATCTCTTTGCCCCACAAGCGTGGGAAACCGACTCAGAATGAAAAAACTGTTTATTCAGTTCTACCTTCTCTTATTTGTTTGCTTCATTGTCATGACCCTATTGGTCGGCCTAGTCTATAAAATGACGGCAGAGCGTGCGGGCAGACAGTCAATGAATGACCTGATGGCCAGTTCGCTATCACTGATGCGCAGCGAACTGCGCGAAATCCCGCCTAAGGATTGGAACAGTACCGTTGATAATCTCGATCTTAACCTTTCGTTTAAGCTGCATATTGAGCCGCTGACAAACTATCAATTGCCGCCTGCCGATATGCGCCGATTGCATGCTGGCGAAATCGTTGCCTTAGACGATCAATACACCTTTATCCAGCATATCCCTCGTAGTCACTATGTGTTGTCCGTCGGCCCGATCCCCTATCTGTTCTTTCTCCATCAGATGCGCATGCTCGATGTGTTGCTCTTAACCTTTATTGCCATGTCTTTAGCGCTTCCAGTATTTATCTGGATGCGTCCACACTGGCAAGAAATGCTGAAATTAGAGAAGATGGCACAGCGATTTGGTGAGGGTGATTTAGATGCTCGGACACAATTCGAGAATACCTCTAGTTTATATCGATTGGGGATCGCGTTTAACCAGATGGCCGATAATATTAAAGACCTTGTTGCCAGTAAAAAATTACTTATCGATGGCATTGCCCATGAATTGCGAACGCCATTAGTTCGCTTACGCTATCGCTTAGCGATGAGCGATAACTTGTCAGTAGCCGAGTCAACGGCGTTAAACCGCGATATCGGGCAACTTGAGGCACTGATCCAAGAGTTATTGACATTCGCTCGCCTCGACCGCCCACAAGTTGCCCTCTCTCTACAGCAGATCGATCTGAGCGAATGGCTGGTCGAGTGGGTGGATGATCTGCGCGTTATCCGCGCGGATAAGATGATTCAATTGGATGTTCCACCCAAGGGAGCCTGTCATATCACCGATAATCGTTTAATGGAGCGTGTGCTCGATAATCTGGTCAACAATGCCTTACGGTATGCCGAGCGACGATTACGCATCAGTTTATGGTTTGACTCGCAATGTGGCTATTTACAAGTCGAAGACGATGGGCCGGGAATTCCCGCCGAGCAACGGGAGAAAATCTTTGAGCCTTTTGTACGTCTGGATCCGAGTCGTGACCGCGCAACGGGTGGCTGCGGCTTGGGCTTAGCGATCGTCCACTCCATCGCTCACGCCTTTCAAGGCTCTATTCGGGCGGAAAGTAGCCCCTTAGGGGGAGCCTGTTTACGTTTTAGTTGGCCTCTTAATTCTTTTACTCCGGATACTTCACTGCTTACTGCTACGCACAAGGATAATAAATGAAAGCTTACCAAGCCCTCACTGAACGTTTTCAACGCTTAGCTCGCCTTGATCATCTCTCTGCTATTGCTGGCTGGGATATGCAGACCATGATGCCTAGCGGCGGCAGCGATCAACGCGGCGAGGCTTTAGCTGAACTCAGTGTGATGCATCATGAAATTCTCGTGCAAGCCAGCACAGCAGAACTGATCGCGCAGGCGCAACAGGAGCCATTAGACAGCGACCAACACGCTAATCTTCGTGAAATATCGCGTCGTTATGCCGATGCAGCGATCTTGCCCACTGAATTGGTCGAGGCCAAAGCCCTCGCCGGCAGTCGTTGCGAGCAAGCGTGGCGTCAACAGCGTATTGATAATGATTGGCAAGGATTTCAACGTAACCTTGTGCCGGTGGTCAACCTCTCACGACAAGAGGCGCAACTTCGGGCGCAAGCACTCGGCAGTACACCTTATGACGCATTGCTCAATCTTTATGAACCTGGCATGACAAGCCAACGACTCGATACCCTTTTCGGTGAATTAATTGGTTGGTTACCCGATCTTCTGCAACAGGTTATCGCGAAACAACCGGCTGCCACCGCCCTAAAGACTGCTCGTATTTACCCTATCTCACAACAAAAAGCCTTAGCAGAGTCTGTTATGCAACTGCTGGACTTTGACTTTAATCATGGTCGGCTTGACGTCAGTGCTCATCCTTTCTGTGGGGGTGTGTCAACGGATGTGCGGATCACCACGCGCTATGATAGCAGTGAATTCCTCAGTGCCCTGATGGGCGTCATCCACGAAACTGGCCATGCACGCTATGAACAAAACTTGCCTAAACAGTGGCCAGGTCAGCCTATTGCCTTGGCTCGTTCTACCGCGATACATGAATCACAGAGCCTATTTCTTGAGATGCAGCTCGGCCGCAGTAAGGCATTTTTACAACGCCTGCATCCTCTTATCTGCCAACATCTCACCGCCGCTGCTGATCTCACCCTTGACGACTTAGTGCAGCAAGTCCAGCACGTCAGCCCTGGATTGATCCGTGTCGATGCCGACGAGGTAAGCTACCCTGCCCATGTCGTGCTGCGCTACGAAATTGAACGGTCACTGATTAATGGCAAGATTGATGTCGCAGATATTCCAGCACTATGGGATGAGAAAATGCAACGCTACCTCGGCTTGAGTACTGCGGGAGACTATCGCAATGGTTGTATGCAAGATATTCACTGGACGGATGGCTCCTTTGGCTATTTCCCGACCTACACCTTAGGTGCCATGTACGCTGCACAACTGTTCAATAGCCTAGCGCAACAGCTACCGAGCGTGGATGAAGCTATCACCCTAGGGGATCTCGACCCTATTTTCAGTTGGCTAAATAATGCGATCTGGCGCCACGGTAGCCGATTCTCCGTCGACACATTAGTGCAACAGGCTACAGGGGAAACACTGAATCCTAAATGGTTTAAACAGCACTTAACGCGCCGTTACTTGGGAAACTAGTCGAGATGTACATACCGTTACATACCGATACCAATCACCAACGGACAGTTTTCAGGAATCCTCATATAGTGACTCTACCGGCTCCGCAGTGAGCTATCCGATAATGTGATATTGAGGAAATTCAAATGAAAAAGCTTTTCGCACTGGTAGTTGCCGCGGCTATGGGTATCTCTTCAGCAGCTTTCGCTGCAGACACCACAGCTACCCCAGCAGCTTCTGCTGCTAAGACTACAACTACTGCAGCACCTGCTAAGCACCATGCTAAAAAGCATCATGCTAAGAAAGCAAAACCTGCTGCAGAGCAAAAAGCGCAGGCAGCTAAAAAGCACCACGCTAAGAAAGCAAAACCTGCTGCAGAGCAAAAAGCGCAGGCAGCTAAAAAGCACCACGCTAAGAAAGCAAAACCTGCTGCAGCGCAAAAAGCTCAAGCAGCAAAAAAGCACCACGCTAAGAAAGCAAAACCTGCTGCAGCGCAAAAAGCTCAAGCAGCAAAAAAGCACCACGCTAAAAAAGTAAAACCTGCTGCACAAAAAGCGCAAGCTGCAAAAAAACACCACGCTAAGAAAGCCACTAAAAAATAAGTGAGCCTTAAGCGTTACTAGCGTCAAAGTGATATAAACACCCGGTTATGCCGGGTGTTTCTTTACGGGGGTCTGTCGATGATGCGCCGCTACCGTTACGAAATTATTCTTCTGACCGTCATTGTTTGTGGCATTATGGCTGCGTGTTGTTTTATCTAACCTCATCCACTGAGTGACAATTACCTTCCCTTTTCTTAGTTGATACGTCTATAGTGTCGCTATAAATTTTCTATGCTGCTGTTGAGAACATTATGCGCTTCAAAAGATTGTGTTTTTTTGCCCTGTTCTGCTGTCACTTTACTGCCTACGCAGATGACGATACCCCCAGTGCAGCAGAGATAAAAACACTCTTTTTCGGCAAAGATCACCGCATAGAAATTGATAAGCCGCAACTTCATCCTTGGGATGCTATCGGTCAACTTGAGACGGAGAGTGGTAATCTCTGTACTGCCACCCTGATTTCCCCGCATGTCGCCTTAACGGCTGGACACTGCTTACTCGCCCCTCCCGGTAAATTTGATCCGCCTGTGGCATTACGCTTTGTTACCACAAAAAAAGGCTGGGTTTACGAGATCCACGATATTGATGCGAAAGTCGCACCTGGCTTGGCAGGAAAACTTAAAGCGGCAGGTGAAGGGTGGATTGTTCCAGCGAAAGCCGCCCCTTCAGATTATGCTGTCGTGATTCTACACAATCCCCCTTCAGCGATTACTCCAATCCCACTCTTTAGCGGTAAAAGAGAGCAGTTAATTGCAGCATTAAGCACGGTGGATAATAGCGTAACGCAAGCGGGCTACCCTGCCGATAACCTGGATAATCTCTTTGCCCATATCGGCTGTAAAATCACTGGCTGGTCACAAACGGCGGTGTTATCACACCAATGCGATACGCTACCGGGCGATAGCGGTTCACCCTTGATGATTAATAATAACAATCAATGGCAGATTATTGGCGTGCAAAGCTCCGCGCCTTCTGCGCAAGATCGTTACCGCGCCGATAACCGTGCTATCGCCGTAAGCTCTTTCAACAGCAAAATTTCGGCGCTGACCAATAATATTCAATAAGTCGCACCGAGCATCAGCTCGGTGACTCTTCCAGTAGTTGCGTGATCCGCTTCTCTGACACCGGATAAGGGGTTCCCAGTTGCTGGGCAAAAAGGCTTACCCTTAACTCTTCGACCATCCAGCGCGCAGCCACCACCTTATAGTTGTGCTGTTCAGCCTTAGGTAATTTATTACGATAACGCTGTATCGCCTGTTCAACCTGCTGCACGCGCAACATTCTTGCACGATCACTGTGCGGATCGACGGGGAGCTTATCTAATCGCCGCTCGATAGCCTGTAAATACCTTAAGGTATCGGCAAGCTTCTGCCAGCCATTTTGCGTCACGAACCCTGGATAGACTAAATGAGATAGCTGTGCTTTGATGTCACTGAGTGCCAGTGCTAAGGCCATATCGACCCGCCCTTTCAGACGTTTATTAATCGCAAAAACGGTGGAGAGGATCTGCTCGACTTGCTGCGCAATCTCTACAACGGTCTGGTTCAACTCCGCTTTGACTTTCTCACGTAACGCCATAAAGTGCTGCTCGTGCCAAACCAGCCCGCCTTGCTGCGCCATAATTTTATCGATCCCACAGTGGATACAATCATCAATCAACTGTAGGACTTGACCATAAGGATTGAAATACAGTCCGAGCTTCGCTTTATTAGGCAGCTTCTCGTGCAGATATTTGATTGGTGAAGGAATGTTAAGTAGCAGCAACCGCCGTTGCCCCTGCCACATCGCTTGTTGTTGTTCCGCTTCGGTATCGAATAACTTGATTGCGACACTTTGCTTCTCATCCACTAATGCTGGCCACGCCTTCAAGGTAAAACCCGCTTGCTTACGGCTAAAGGTTTGCGGCAGTTCGCCAAAGTCCCATTCGGTTACGCCCTGCTTTTCTAAGCCAACGTCGGCGACCTTGGAGAGTGTCTCCCGTACCTTACCCTTCAACTGCAGCTGGAGTTCAGTCAGGGATTTACTCTCTTGCAGGGTTTTCTTATTCCCATCGACCACCCTGAACGTCATTTTAAGATGGTCTGGTACCTGTGCTAAATGCCACGCCTCGCGCTCAATCGTGACGCCGCTCATCCGCCGAAATTCACGCTCTAAACATTCGAGTAGCGGTAAGTTTACATCCGTTACCCGGCCTAAAAATGCGTCAGCATAGTCTGGCGCTGGCACGAAATTACGACGGATCGGCTTCGGCAACGACTTAATCAATGCCACGATTAGGCTTTTACGCAGTCCAGGGATCTGCCAATCAAAACCTTGTTCGTTAATCTGATTAAGTAACGGCAATGGAATATGGACGGTCACCCCATCAGCATCCTTACCAGGTTCAAATTGATAAGTGAGCGGTAATTGCACGTTGCCTTGCCGCCAACTATTAGGGTAATCATTGGCATCAATGGTCCCTGCACCCTCACGGACCAGCATGTTTTTATCGAAATCGAGTTGATACGGATCCTGTTTATAAGCTGTCTTCCACCACTTATCGAAATGGCGCACCGAGACGATAGTATCTGGGATACGTTTATCGTAAAAAGCGAATAACGTTTCATCGTCGACCAAGATATCGCGGCGACGTGATTTATGCTCAAGGTCCTCAACTTCCAAACGTAATTTTTGATTATGACTAAAGAATCGATGTTGGGTTTGCCATTCCCCCTCGACAAGAGCGTGACGAATAAAGAGCTCACGACAGATCGCCGGGTCGATTTTGCTATAATTGACTTTACGCTGTGAAACTATCGGTAAGCCGTATAGCGTGACCTTTTCGAAGGCAGAGACGGCGCCCTGCTTCTTCTCCCAATGGGGTTCACTGTAGCTATGTTTGACTAAGTGACCCGCCAGCGGCTCAATCCACTCAGGTTCGATCTTGGCGGCGATCCTACCCCATAATTTACTGGTTTCCACCAGTTCAGCCACCATTACCCACTTAGGCGGTTTTTTAAATAAATTTGATGCGGGGAAAAGATGAAAACGTGTTTGTCGTGAGCCCATAAACTCGCCCTTTTCGACTTCCTTTTGGCCCACCCGTGATAACAGTCCACTTAACAAGGCACTGTGTAGCTCGCGGTAGGGAGCCGGTTCGCTGTTAAGGGAGAACCCGAGTTCGCGCACCACTTGCCGTAATTGCGTATAAATATCTTGCCATTCACGAATACGCAGATAGTTGAGATAATCGCTTTTGCATTGGCGGCGGAATTGGTTGCCGGTTAATGACTTCTGCTGTGCTTGCACGTAATCCCATAAATTGACCCAAGCCAGAAAATCCGACTCTTTATCCGCAAATCGGCGATGCTTCTCATCAGAAGCCTGCTGACGGTCGGCGGGACGTTCCCTAGGATCTTGGATGGAGAGTGCAGCAGTGATGATCATCGCTTCGCGAACACAGCCAAATTGTTGTGCCGAGAGCACCATCTTAGCTAACCGCGGGTCGATCGGTAATTGCGCTAATTGTCGACCCGAGGGGGTTAATTTCTGGACATCGTGAGCGGCATTTTCGACCGCCCCCAACTCTTCTAATAACCGTACGCCATCTTGAATATTGCGATTATCCGGCTTTTCAACAAAGGGAAAGTGCTGAATATTACCTAACCCTAGCGCCGTCATTTGCAAAATAACCGAGGCTAAGTTGGTTCGTAAAATTTCCGGGTCGGTAAATTCGGGACGAGAGAGATAATCGTCCTCGGCATATAAACGGATACAAATCCCTTCAGAGACCCGACCACAGCGACCTGCTCGTTGATTCGCCGAGGCTTGTGAGATCGGCTCAATAGGCAGCCGCTGCACTTTAGTTCGGTAACTGTAACGGCTAATCCTCGCCGTACCTGGGTCAATAACGTATTTGATACCCGGTACGGTAAGTGAGGTTTCAGCGACATTCGTTGCCAAGACAATGCGGCGTCCCGTGTGGGCCTGGAACACTCGGTTCTGTTCGCTATTCGACAATCGCGCATAGAGCGGTAAAACCTCTGTGTGGGCTAGCCCTTGACGGGAAAGCGCATCAGCGGTATCGCGGATTTCTCGCTCTCCGCTCATAAAAATAAGGATATCGCCAGGTGGCTCACGGTAGAGTTCGTCCACGGCATCGAAAATAGCTTGCAGTTGGTCGCGGTCACCTTCGCTACTGTCGGCACTCACGGGCCGGTAGCGGACTTCCACTGGATAGGTACGACCGGACACCTCAATGATTGGCGCATCATTAAAATGTTTGGAGAAGCGCTCTGGATCAATCGTCGCTGAGGTAATAATAACTTTCAAATCAGGGCGTTTGGGCAATAACTCGCGCAAATAACCTAACAAGAAATCGATATTGAGGCTGCGTTCATGCGCCTCATCGATGATAATCGTATCGTACTGTAGCAGGCGTTTATCTTGTTGGATCTCAGCCAGTAAAATACCGTCTGTCATCAATTTAATATGTGTCTGGTCAGAAATTTGATCGGTAAAACGGACTCGATAGCCAACCACCCCCCCCAGCGTGGTCCCAAGTTCCTCAGCGATACGGGTCGCAACGGTACGTGCCGCTAAGCGTCGTGGTTGGGTGTGGCCGATAAGTCCTTGACGCCCGCGACCGAGTGCAAGACAGATTTTCGGGATCTGTGTCGTTTTCCCTGATCCAGTTTCCCCTGCGATAATGACCACTTGATGGTTGGCAATTGCATCGGCAATCGCCTGCTGTTTTTGGCTGACCGGAAGATTCTCAGGGAAATGGATAGTCGCTGGACGGCTAGCATCGTGAGTCACCAGTCGCTGCTCAGCCGTTAGCAGCTCTTGTTCAATTTTAGTGAGTACCGCTTGCTGTGCATCAGATCCAGTGATCTTATCGACCCCCCGCAATCGCCGACGCAGTTGCTGGCGGTCACGAAATGAAACCTGTTCGCTGCGAGTCCAGAGAGAGGAAAGAGTCGTCGATTCAGTTTTAGACATAGAACGGTATTACCTTGA
Organism: Rosenbergiella metrosideri; assembly: GCF_022602565.1. Classification (GTDB taxonomy): domain Bacteria; phylum Pseudomonadota; class Gammaproteobacteria; order Enterobacterales; family Enterobacteriaceae; genus Rosenbergiella; species Rosenbergiella metrosideri. The sequence continues at coordinate 165,101 of NZ_JALBCV010000001.1, read as the reverse complement.
AAAGTAAGCAACGAAGCGTAGCAATAGGTGTAAGGCGAAGAAGTCGCCTGCAATGGGCGGATTATAGCATAACTCAGAGGTAAACGGCAGGCAGCAACCGTTGTTGCACGGTCGATGTCGGGCGACAAGTATCATTCAGAAATTTTGAAGATAGATATCGAAAAGATTAGCTTTTTTCTCTCCACCTTTCCTCCTATAGTAACGATAACTAACCGTTTGATAAGGAATTATCATGAGCAAAGTCTTAGTACTCAAATCCAGCATTCTCGCCGATTATTCGCAATCCTCCCTGTTAGCAGACTATTATGCGGAAAAAGCGATCGCTAAAGGTGACACTGTCACAGTTCGTGATCTCGCCGCAAACCCGATTCCCGTTCTCGATGGTGAATTAGTGGGAGCCTTACGTCCGAGCGATGCGGCACTCACAGAACGCCAACAACAGGCGCTACTCCTCTCAGATGAGTTGATTGCCGAATTACAAGCTCATGACATCATCGTGCTTGCAGCGCCGATGTATAACTTTACTATCTCGACACAATTAAAGACCTACTTTGATTTAATTGCTCGGGCTGGCGTGACCTTCCGTTACACTGAAACCGGACCTGAAGGATTAGTCACCGGTAAGAAAGCTATTGTGCTCTCCACTCGCGGGGGAATTCACAAAGATACCCCAACAGATTTGGTTACCCCATACCTCGCCTTATTCTTAGGCTTCATTGGAATCACCGATGTGCAGACTATCTTAGCAGAAGGGATTGCCTACGGGCCGGATGTGGCGACGAAAGCCATCGAGCAGGCCAAAGCCGAGATTACGCAGATCGTCTAATTCTGTTACCTCAAGAGCTAAAGCGCCTCAATTGGCGCTTTTTGCCGTAGTCTGACCGGGCGCTTGCATTTTCTCAGGAGTCTTCTCTGCTTGCCGCTGCTTAAGGAGACGCTCAACCTCTGGGTCCGCTTTAATGGTAATATCGTGGTCGACCTTTACATTCATATTTATCGTAATGGGTTCTTTCGGTGCCGCAACTTCAATTTTTGGGATACAACCGACCAAGGTGGTTGAGACGCTAAGCAGCGCGAGAAATCCTAGTTTCATTTTATATTTTCCTTATTAGCGGGCAGACGGGTTTGCTCCTCTAACCACGACTGTAAGTTATCGCCATAACTCAGACTACGCCATAGCATAAAGATATTTTCAGTATGTTGATAATTAAGGTTAACGCGCTGCCTTTTATCATCGAAGCGGCTTGTGCCATGGATCTGTGATTTCATCACCATATCCCCTTTAGCACTGACGTTAACGGTGGCATAAGATTTAGAAATTTCCATATAACGTAACCAATCAATAGCCGCGCCTGCTGCCAAGTTATTTTTCAATATTTGGTCGAGTAAATCTTTATCCACGCGTAGCGTTAAGCCTTTATCATCCTTAATCCACCCTTTTTCAATCAGCCATGGCGAATTTTCAACCCAGAAAGGTAACTGCGCACTAATTTTACCTGACATGGCGATTTGTTTGGGATGAATAGCCGTAATTAACTGACTCATGCCAAGATGTTTAATCTCTAGCAATGCACTCTTACGCTGTGGCAAGCGTAAATGATCCATCGACAAGGTCCCGCCAAAAATATCCAACGAAGCATCATTAAGCATTAATGGATTTTTCTCGTCCCACGGCCAACTCCCTTTCAGCTTAACGCTTAGATGGCTCATCGGGAATTTATTATCGATGGTCTCTACCGATAACGATACTGGTTCGCGCAAGCCAAAATGCCAACGATGATCACTGAAACGAAACGGTAACAAGAAGTTGACGCCATGAAATTGATAATCCGGTAGCCAGATGTTGCCATCCTTCACCACCCAGTGCCCACCAGCTTGGAACCCATCATCCTCAGTTAAAGAAAACGCGGCCTGAGCGCGTAAATTACCTGAGCGCAACGCGACACTCTTTGTCGGTCCTGCTAAGGGTTGGAAAACCGACAATGGCTGTTCGGGCCACCAGGCTCGTCCCAACCAACGGCTATTATCTCGGCGGCCGATAACGCGTACTGGCCCGATACGGTTTGCAACTAACTGGCCCTTAAAGCCAAATTGATCGGGAGTGGTACCGTTAACGTTTAGATCAAGTTGCGCGGCAGGCAACTGGCTGGTCTGCCCGAAGAAGGTGTGATCAGCGGTGATGGTAAATTGGCCGCTAAACTGAGGCTTATCTTGTTGAGTTACCCAATGTGCAGGCTCAGTCAGCGTCATACGAGGTTTTTGCATCAACATGCTGCCATAACGGATCTGATCGAAGCCTGTCGACAATGAGGTTAGCGTTATCTCTTCGTTATGCCAGAAGCCACGGCCTTGCACATCCCAATTCGCGGTGAGTGGTAAGATCATCCCTTTCCCCCAATAACGCCAATCCCAACGTCCTTTGTCCGGTAAAAAATTGTCAGCCATACCGGCTAAATGCAGAAGGTAAAAACTGCTGCGCTCATTTCTGACCATAAAGTTGGCTTGTAATAGGCCACTGAGACCTTGCTGAGTCAAGCGCACACCGGCTATCGGCCATCTGGCCTCATCGACTTCCCAACCGGGCAAGAGTTCGCCGCGCATTAATAATAACGCTTTCGGCTGGAAATGAATGACCGGATCAAGCAATGCCCCCGTCAAGGCTGCCGGGAGTCCTGCATAAAACTGTAGATCTTTCAGTTTGGCAGTACCAGTTAAGCGCAAGGGATAGTGATTATTCGATAACGATAACTTTCCTGGGCCTAGGCTCAATACTACATTTCCTTTCCCCCCGCGTCCTCGAGTGAGCGCGTTGACACGGCCGGTAATCACCGTCTGCTCAAAGCCCTGTTGCCAATGTTCAGCGGAAAACGAGAAGAAGCCGCTGAGAGGTTGTGCGGGTATCGGCCAAGACCACATTCCTTTTTCGATTTGAAATTGGTCAGCTGTCAGTTTAAAAGGCGCATTTAAGAGAGGTTGCTCAACCGCAGAATCCTTAACAATCAACGCTCCTTGCTGTTTATCTCGTGACAGTGTCACATCCAGGGACTGAGGATAAGATGCTAGCACGACCTTACCCTGTAAATTTGCCTGTTCAGGCACAGCAGTAACCCTGTCAGCGAGCTGTATTTTGCCCGATAAATTTAAAGGTTGTGCCAATAAAGGATGCGTAAAGCTAAGATTTTTGAGGGTGAGTGTTTGCCCAGTAAGCTCAGCGTCTACATTGAGCGCTGGCCCATGATAAGTCAGTTGTTGATGAGCACCGGATGAAGAAAAATGCACCGTGCCTTGATAGGTTTGCCATGGGGCTATCATCAATGAGGCGATATCTAGATTTATCCCGGGAATTTGCCGCTGAAGCTGACTAAGACTCAAAGGTTTGCTGTCAGTGGTTGAGTCAACAGGCCACTGCTTGAAACAGTCGCTATTAAGCGTCAGTTTATCTATTGTCACTTTTAACGGGTAACGGCTCAATGCGATACGCGGTGTGGAAGCTTCAACGAGCTGACATCCCTGAGCGTTTAGGGTAAATGAAGGTAAGGTGATGTGAGATAGCGACAGTGAAAACCGACTTTGCCGTTCAACCGTTACCCCACTGGGTAAAAAGTGTTGCACGACGATCATCGACCATTGATTGATGGATAGCCCCAGTCCAACTAAGCTAATAATAACAATTGCTACAGCAAATAAGATATAGCGTAACGCTAACGACATATTTCCTTATCCCTTATAACGCTTTTAACAAATCCCGTTAACTCATTAATTTAATTTACTAATTTACTCTTTCAATCATGATATAGCTCAAAATGTACCCATTCTGCTCGAAGTATAACATCCCCGGTCTCTAATGGAGAAAAAACTATGAAAATTGCAGTTTATAGTACGAAGAGTTATGACCAAGCAGTGCTGACTGAAGTGAATAAACAGTTTACTTATACTTTTAGTTTTTTTGACTTTCGACTCACAGCCGAAACAGCCAAAAATGCTATGGGCCATCAAGCAGTCTGCCTCTTTGTCAATGACGAGTGTAATGATGAAATTTTAACGGAATTACATCGTCTTGGTGTGCGTGTTGTAGCGCTGCGCTGCGCAGGGTTTGATAATGTCGATCTCCCCAGCGCCCATCAACTCGGCATTGAGGTTGTACGTGTACCGGCTTACTCCCCCGAAGCGGTCGCCGAGCATACCATCGGTATGATGATGTGCCTGAACCGTCGCATCCATCGCGCTTATCAACGCACGCGAGAAGGTAATTTTTCACTGGAAGGCTTGACCGGTTTCAATATGTTCGGCAAGACGGTCGGTATTATCGGGACGGGTAAGATAGGCCTAGCCACGTTACGTATTTTACGCGGTTTTGGGATGGAACTTCTGGCCACCGACCCTTATCCGAGTGCCGAAGCAGAAGCATGTGGTGCAACCTACACGACCTTAGACGACCTACTCCAGCGATCAGACATTATTTCGTTACACTGTCCGATGACCTCCGATAATCACCATCTGCTGAATGCTCGTGCCTTCGATAAAATGAAAAAAGGGGTGATGATCATCAATACTAGCCGCGGCAGTTTGATCGATTCTTCTGCCGCAATCGAAGCGTTAAAAAATGGGAAAGTTGGAGCATTAGGGATGGATGTCTATGAAAACGAGCGAGATCTATTTTTTGAAGACAAATCGAATGAAATTATCCAAGACGATATTTTTGGACGCCTCTCAGCTTGCCATAATGTCCTGTTTACCGGACACCAAGCCTTCTTAACCCAAGAAGCGCTTTCTAGTATTGCCCTGACAACCTTAATCAATCTATCGCAGATCTTCTCTGGGCAACCTTGCGATAACGCCGTAACCTAACAACGTGCACGCGAAGGTAAAATCTTAGCGTGCGCAGTTACCGCTCATCAGTGCCGTCTCACTACAACGCTTACCGTTGACTAATTGACACATCCCCACGCGACTCCCGTCAAGTTGACGAGTATAGGCTAACGATCCTCCTGCCATCGCACAGTTATCGGACGCGATAGCTGACATATGTACTGGTTGGATGTGCGCAGCGGTAGCTTGCTGCTCAGGTTCTGCTGGTTGGTGGCTGCTGCAACCCGCCAGTAACATTACGGTACCCGCAATCAGTGAGGAAACGACTTTCATTCGGTAAGCTCCAAGGACGATAAGCAAGAGCTTGAAAATATGTCAGAGTTGCCGCGAATAATCGAGTTAATACATAACTTTTTACGATTTAATTTAACATTTAGCGGTAAAACGGGAATTTTAAAGACTTTTGCAGCAACGCTTCTGATTAAGCCAAGAAATATGCTAGACTTCGCCGCGCGTTAAACCACCACCCGTTTATCCGCTGCCCAACGACTTTCTCGTAGAATTTTTGATTCAGGTACTCGCTTAATGTCATTCAATCCCGAAATTACCCATAAACAGCAATACAACCTCAATAAATTACAAAAACGCTTGCGTCGCAACGTCGGCGAGGCGATTGCTGATTTTTCTATGATTGAGGAAGGCGACCGCATCATGGTGTGTCTTTCTGGCGGCAAAGATAGCTATACCTTGCTGGAAATTCTACGTAGCCTACAAAAGAGTGCACCCATCAATTTTTCTCTGATCGCCGTCAACCTGGATCAGAAACAACCCGGGTTCCCTGGCCATATTCTGCCAGAGTACCTGGAGTCGCTGGGCGTAGAGTATAAGATCGTCGAAGAAGATACCTACTCGATCGTTAAAGAAAAGATCCCAGAAGGCAAAACGACCTGCTCATTATGCTCTCGCCTGCGTCGCGGTATCTTATACCGTACCGCTACCGAACTCGGTTGCACGAAAATTGCCTTAGGCCATCACCGCGATGACATTATTCAGACACTATTCTTGAATATGTTCTATGGCGGAAAAATGAAAGGGATGCCACCAAAGCTCATGAGCGACGATGGCAAACATATCGTCATTCGTCCTCTCGCCTACTGCCGGGAGAAAGATATCATTCGCTTCTCTGAGGCCAAACAATTCCCGATTATTCCTTGTAACCTGTGTGGCTCGCAGCCAAACCTGCAACGCCAAGTGATTGGCGATATGTTACGTGACTGGGATAAGCGTTATCCTGGCCGTATCGAAACGATGTTCAGCGCTATGCAAAACATTGTCCCTTCACATATGGCCGATACCACATTATTTGATTTTCATGCTGTCACGCACGGAAGCCCTGTTGTAGAAGGTGGCGATTTAGCCTTCGACCGCGAAACGCTACCGACTACCCCGATGGGCTGGCAGCCAGAAGATAACGATGATGAGCCCCATGCTCTAGACCGACTCGATATTGTCGAACTGAACTAACTATCAAGGGAGGCCGTTGCCTCCCTTTTTCATACAAAAAAACCGGCCCTAGTTGCCTAGGTGCCGGGGTCATGAGAATCAATTACGCTATGCTTTAATTCAAAATATAAGACAATGTGGAGCACAACGTCCATCGCTTGACGTTGCATTCACCTGCGAGAAGAAGTATGCCCCAGCCGCCACCTTAGCGTTTTGATTCAGATCAGCTTTTAGTATGACTATCGCTAGAGCCATTGACGGTTCTTCAACCAGAGTGTGACCGCAATCGCAATCGCCGCCAAAATAATACAAAATACGGCAAAGCCATAGTGCCAGCTTCCCCCAGGAATCCCACCTAGATTCACGCCGAAAAGCCCCGTCAGGAACGTTGCCGGTAAAAACACCATCGCCATTAACGACATGATATAGGTGCGGCGGTTCATCGACTCGGCTATCAGTGCATCGATCTCGTCACTGATGACCGCAGTACGCGCGATACCGGCATCGAGATCTTCCAACCCACGGCCTAGTCTCTCGGCAATATCCTGCATCAAGCGTCGATCTTCATCCGCCATCCAAGTAAATTTCTCATTAGCGATACGCGCAAACACATCACGCTGAGGGGCCATATAGCGCCTCATCACGATTAATTGCTTACGCAACAACGCCATTTCACCTCGCGCCGGTACTTTACCCTCGAGCAATGCATCCTCTAACGCTATAATACGGTCGTACAATTGCTCGATAAATTCACTGCATTGTTCGGTCAGGGCATCGCAAAATTCGACAATCCAGTTTCCTGCATTCTCTGCACCATTACCCTTTTGTAAATCCTCCCAGACCGTATCGACCGCGCGCGCCTTACGTTTACGTGTGGTGATAATTAAGTCACCATTAATAAATACCCGCACAGCCACTAATTGGTCAGGCCGCGCATTATCATTGTGGTTTATACTGCGTAATACCAACATAAAACCATCGGCAAGCCGACTAATTCGCGGGCGCAGGCTGTCACCGGCTAAGGCATCACGCACAGCATCTGGGATCAATGGCGTAGACTGTAACCATTCTCTACTCACTGTTGAGGAGTAATCTAAGTGAACCCAGCAAGGTTTGGTTGGCCCAATTTCCCCCGCCGAGGTGATAGGTAACATCCCCCCTGCGCCATCAAGTTGACAAGCAATGATGGCATCAGGCACGTGTAATTGCGTAATATCGATTGAGCTCAAAACAGATCCCTTTTTCTCATATTTCTTTCGAGTGTAGGTGAACTAGCGCCTCGTCTGTAACTTAATACGTAAAATTTCATTAATGCTTTTCGATACTCAGCTGGCGACTGTAGACAACGTCTTCGGGATTAGTGATCGGATAACCTTTTACCCAAGGTTTAATTAATCGCCCATTGGTATATTGATAAATCGGGGCAATAGGCGCGTCGTCAGCGATCATCTGTTCTGCCATTGCGTAAATTTTTTCTCGAGCCCCCGAAGTGGTTGCCATGCTAGCCTTGTCCAGTAACGTATCGTAACGGCTGTTTGTATAGCGTGAGATATTACCGGTATGGTATGAAGTCAATAATGAAAGGAAAGTCGAGGGTTCATTATAATCCCCCACCCATGAGGCGCGGATCACATCGAATTTCCCCTGCTTACGGCTATCGATATAGGTTTTCCACTCTTGATTCACTAAGCTAACCTGCGCACCCAGATTTTTTTTCCACATCGATGCCACGGCGATGGCAATCTGTTTATTACTATCAGAAGTGTTGTACAGAATGCTGAGTTTTAGCGGGTGAGTTGGCCCATAACCCGCGGCGTCTAGGAGTAACTTAGCTTGTCGATTGCGTTCGTCTTGGCTGAGTTGTTGATACGCTAAGGTTGGCGGGGTGAAGCCTTGTGTAATATCTGGGGTAAGATGCCATGCTGCCTTCTCACCGGTGCCTAAAATTTTCTCTGCAATAATTTGCCGATCAATACTCCATGACAGTGCTTTTCTGACATTAACATTGGCCGTGGGCCCCTGTTGCGTATTGAACGCATAATAGTAAGTGCCCAGTTGTGCTGGAGTATACACTTCCCCTGGTAGCGCGCGCTTCAGGCTTTGATAGCGATTTTTTGGGAAAGACTCCGTCACATCAATATTGTTCGCTTGATACCAATGGGTCGCCGTGACGGAATCGCTGAGCGGGACAAAGGTTACCTTATCCAGTGTCGAGTGAACATTATCCCAATAGTGAGGATTTCGTGTCAGCACCACACGTTCATTCACGATATGCTTGTCCAGTTTATACGCCCCATTTCCGACAAGATTGCCCGGTAAAGTCCACTGATTACCATATTGCGCGATAATTTTATACGGTACCGGATAGAGCGGGAAACTACTGGTTAATGCTGGAAACCACGCTACAGGATGCTCCAGCGTGACCTTGAGGTGGTAGTCATCGGTCGCCACTATCCCTAAACGTGTCACCGGCATCTTCCCCGCCGTGATTGCGGCAGCATTCTGGATGGCCGCTAGTGCAGGAAACCAAGCATAAGGGGAGCTGGTACGAGGATCGACCATCCGCTGCCAGCTGTAGACAAAATCCTTTGCTGTCACAGCATCGCCATTAGACCACTTAGCATCTTTACGCAGCGTGAAGAGCCATACCTTTTGGTCGCTACTTTGCCAACTCTGTGCGACACCAGGTACTGCACGTCCTTGCGGGTCTTGATTGGTTAAACCTTCGAATAAGTCACGGAGGATTGGTATCTCAGGCAGTCCCACCGCTTGTGCCGGATCGAGAGAGGCTGGCTCATCTTTAATCTGACGTACGATCTCTTGGTGGGGGGCTAAGTCAGCGTTGACTGCCCCACTCAACAGTAGACAGAGCGGGACTACACAGGCGATAGTAATACTCGATTGATGGCGCATAGGCAATATTCCTTTACCTCGGTGAACTCACAGTCAGGGTCCAATACAGGGATTCTTATTTCAGCTCTCGATTAAACCGCAAAAGTATGTCATAAAAGTAAGGTTAACTCATTAAAGTTCCTACTAAATAGGGACAACCCCACTAATTTAAGGACGTTATAATGTCGCAAACTGTTACGCTTAAAGGTTCATCGATTGCTGTCGCAGGCCAATTCCCAACAGCCGGTAGCAAAGCCCCCGCACTGACGCTGACCAATAAAGATCTCGCGGATGTCGGCTTAAGTGCCTACGAAGGTCAACGCAAAGTACTGAATATTTTTCCAAGTGTTGATACTGGTGTGTGTGCCGCTTCTGTTCGTAAATTTAACCAATTAGCATCGGAATTATCAAACACCGTGGTACTTTGCATCTCGGCAGATTTACCTTTCGCACAATCTCGCTTCTGCGCCGCAGACGGACTAGATAACGTTGCATCGTTATCTTCTTTCCGTCATCCAGAATTCAAAGCTGCGTGGGGTGTGGATATTCAAGAAGGTCCTCTTGCTGGCCTAACCGCGCGAGCAGTAGTGGTATTAAATGAAAAAGATGAAGTGATTTATAGCGAATTGGTTGCTGAAATTGCTCAAGAACCCGATTATGAGGCTGCGTTAAGCAGCTTGAAATAATCTTTCAGGCCAAGCAACCCTAGCTTGGCCTATTTAGTCTACCGCTCGTTCAACGCTTTAGTTTCGCTACTCTTCTGCCCGATACCATATTCTCGCAACTTATTTGCAATGGCCGTGTGCGACACGCCTAAGCGCTTCGCTAACTTTCGCGTACTCGGATAGCTGGCATAGAGCGTAGTCAACACTGAGCGCTCAAATCGGCCATTGATTTCATCAAGGGTTCCTTCTAGCTGCAACACATCGACGTCTTCATCCGTCGTATAGCTAGGGAGATTCACATCCTGAGGACGTAACTCGTCACCTTCAAATTGCGTCATCGCTGCAAACAGGCAGTTTTTAAGCTGGCGGATATTTCCCGGCCAGTGATAGCGAGAAAGATGCGTTGCCAGTGACGGAGCCAGTTTCGGTACCGCAATCCCCTGCTCATGGGCAAAACGTGCCACAAAGAAACTGGCGAGGGCCATCAGATCTTGCGGATGCTCGCGCAACGCTGGGAGTTGCAAAGATAAGACGTTTAAGCGATAGAAGAGATCTTCACGGAATCTGCCGAGGTCGACCAGTTCTTGCAGATTTTTTTGGGTTGCACAAATCACACGGACATCCACGTGTACCTCGTGCGCATCCCCTACGCGTCGGAAGGTCCCATCATTTAAAAAACGTAATAATTTGGTTTGCAGGCTCGGTGACATCTCGCCGATTTCATCAAGAAATACCGTCCCCCCTGCCGCTTGTTCGAAAAAGCCTTTTTGGCTTTCAAGCGCATTGGGATAGGCCCCAGCAGCATGACCAAATAGCTCACTTTCTGCAACGTCATCCGGTATCGAGCCACAGTTTAAGGCTAAGAACGGCTGGCTGTGACGTGGACTCAGTTGGTGACAGGCACGCGCAATAATATCTTTACCGGTACCGGTTTCGCCAATAATCAATAAAGGCGCATCATGCAACGCAAGTTTCTTCGCTTGCTGCACCACTTGGCGCATCTTTGGACTGTCTGCAATGATATGATTAAACGCCCCTTCGCTATCGAGATCACTAAGGGTGATGGCTCTGCCTAGTTTTGTGGCAGCGTTGAGTAGGATTAAGGTACCGGTTTGCTGATCCTGAGCGCTATCATCATCTGGCAAGAAAAGTGGACAGACTTCAGCCAGAAAATCACGTCCCTGCAGCGTAAGCGGAACGGATTTTGGGCTCTGAGTATGCGGCAATTCAAGCCCCGGGATTAGGCTCGTCAGCGAGTGAACCGGGGCGTGCGGATTAAGCGCAAATAGCTGTTGAGCAGCATGGTTAGTGAGATCCACGCGCCCTTTACTGTCCGTACAAAGTATAGGATCTGGCAAGCTGTTGACTAATGCATGTAACGTGCGCTTTGCCTGTTCAGAAGGCATATAGGTCACTCGGCGAACATCGCTGACGCCCGGTGTTCTTCGTATTTCAGCCATAAGGCCGCTGAAGTCATCAAAATCCACCGAACTAAAGCGCAAATAGACCGTATAGTGTTCACCGATCTCAATACCATACAGATCAATATTGCGTTTAACCAATAAATTTAAAAGTTCGTGCACCAATCCTTGACGATCTTGGCATTGTACTTCTAAGCGCATGACAACTCTCCCCGACAGCGTAATCCTTTAAGTATACGCTAGGACTCATTAAAGCAGAATATTTCTGTCAGGAAAAGTTGACACTTTTGCGCATAATGGTACTAAGACGGTTGAGTCGGTTTACGTCGACGAAATTTTTCACCGAGATCGGCGATTAATCCACGGCGGAAGTCACTCACCTTCGGCGCCTCTCCTTCTGGCCACGGAATGGGGCGACAGAGCGACATGGTTTTTATCCCTAAGCGTGCGGTCAGTAATCCAATACCGACACCCTGCGCAACGCGTCCCGAAAGACGTGCAGCCAGATCTTGTGAAAGCCAATCGAGACTGCTCTCTTGCACCCACTCCGTGGCTCCCGCGATAGCCATATTGACTAACAACGCTCGCAGTAACTTTATCCGCCCAAAATAACCAGGTTCAACCTGATAGAGATGAGCAATTTGACTAATCATTCGCAGGCTGCGCCAAGCCACCAACCCCATATCCACTAACGCATAAGGGCTTGTGGCAATCATGATGGCTGACTGCGTAGCCGTTTGCCGAATTAAACGGCGCGCCTGGTTATCGAAAGTTGGTTGGATAAGCGTCGAATAGAGGGTGATGACCTCTTTATCGTTCAGTGAGGGATCTAACGCCGCCCGCCACTGCATCACCGCTGGGTGCTCAACCGGTAACCCGGCATTCTTAATTAAGGACTCGCAGAACGCGACAGCGTGTTGATGACTATGGCTTGATAATAGTGTCTGTGCTTGCTGATGGATATGCATCTGCTTTTTTAAACGCCGCAGTCGGCCGATTTCAGCTAGCAGCGCACTCAATCCCGCACAGACGATCATCACTCCCGCGGTTGCCATGCCAAGGGTAAACCACTGCTTGTCATGCCACGCGGTAATGATCGATTCAACCAACTGCGCCATACCGCTGACCAACAGAATAACCATCCCAAATAGCAATAGGCGCGCCCAGACAGGGAATCTCGGACGTAAGCTCTGTTCTAAGCTAATCTCATCGACTTGGTTTACATCCTCCTCTGCAGTGTCAAATTCTTGCGCAATGAAATGCTGCTCTGCATGCGCTTCATCGAAGTGATGAGAGGTTTTAATCTTCTCTGCGTTCGGCTCCACTGGCGTGTCAGCAAAATCGATACGAGGCCTAACCTCCTTGCCCGTCATGTCAGTTTGTCTCCCAATAAAAAATCTAACGCATTATCCATCCGCAAATGGGGTAATGGCTTGTCTGCATCCATCTCTAAGGGCGTGAAGTTTTCGAATCTAAAGCCCTGCTGTTGCCAAAATGACGCGTTAGGCAGCTGAGTGGGCACTTCACCTGGATAAAGCGAGACCGGTTGATAGTCAGGTAAGCGTCGCCCCCGTAATGCAGGTACCTGTTGATGCTGATGTTCAATGACCCCTGGAATAGTGGCTTGAATTGAACTCAAGGCTAAGCACTCAATTTTTACCCCTTCAAATGCTGCATTCTGCCAAGCGGCTTGGGTCACCTGACGCAGCAGAGAGACCATATTGGTATGTTGATCGCTGGTGACATGATCTGCTTTAGTCGCCGCAAACAGCAGTTTGTCGATTACCGGAGAAAACAGTCGGCGGATTAAGGAGCGTTGACCATAATGAAAGCTCTGCATCAGTTGTGTGAGCGCTAAGCGCATATCGTTGAAGGCGTTAGCCCCACGATTTAGCGGCTGTAAGCAGTCCACTAACACAATTTGGCGATCAAATTTCACGAAGTACTCTTTGTAAAATTTCTTCACTACATGTTGGCAGTAAAAATCATAGCGCTGTTTTAGCGTCGAAAAGGTTGAAGCAGTACGGTTCTCGGTATGTTCAGCAGGAAGTTCGTCAAATGGCCATGGGAAAAATTGTAGTGCTGGCGCCCCCGCCATCTCTCCGGGTAATATGAAACGGCCTGGCTGTATAAAATGGTAACCTTCAGCTTTACATCGGTGAAGGTAATCTGTCCAACGTTGGGAAATTTCTGCCAACAATAATTCATCAACTGGCGCCTGAGGATCCAAGTCAGCACAAGCTGCCTGCCAAGTCGATGCCCACTCTGCACGCTGCCCCGTGAGCAGTTCGCGCATTTGCGCAGACCACTGTGAATAGCTTTGCCCCAGCATCGGTAGGTCGAGCAGCCATTCACCGGGATAATCGATAATTTCAAGGCGCAGTGAGGAGGTCTCTTTAAGATAACGCTTTAGCGCATGCTGAGTTCGGTAGCGAATGACCAACTCGATTTTACTCACTCCCTGCGTGGGGGTGGGCCAACTAGCAGGATGGCCATAAAGCTGGGTAATCCCCCGGTCGTAGCTAAAGCTCGGCGTAGCAAGGTCGCGTTGAGGAACCCGTTTGACCCCGATAATCCGCCCCTCACGCAGTGGGGTGAAGAGCGGTAAGCGCGCACCATGGTGAGTAGAGAGTAACTGATTAACCAGCGACGTAATAAAGGCCGTTTTGCCACTGCGGCTTAGCCCTGTCACGGCGAGACAGAGATGCTGGTCCATGCTGCGTTGTACCCAAGACATCACCTCATTTTGAAGTTTTTTCATGCTGCTCTTTCAGTAGTTTAGCAGAAATTTTTTTCATCACTTTACTTAAGACTGGCTCAAGCACCATTCCAAGAAACAGTCTTACGGGTTTCTTACTGACGGATTTGACCGCCCAGCCCGCGACGCCCGCCGGACCAAAAGTTACCGCGTTGATGAGTACAAATTTACCCACTGATTTTAAGGCAGGCTTAACCTGCCGTTTTGCTGAGTCTTTCCATTGCTTATTCATCATACCCTCACTTTATAATCCGTTTATCTTGAAACAGATGACTTAAAGCTTGCGAAATCGGCTGCGCACCGAGAAAGTTTCAGACGTCACATAGCCTTCCATCTTGCGTAACCGTTGTTCACTCTCTTTCAACGTTTGATCGGCTTGACTCAATACCTCATCTATAGAAAGTGTAGCGGGTTCTGCCGATGAACCACGCGGTTTTTTGTCTAAAATGAAGCCCAACGCAACATAGAGCAATAGTGTGACAAAGAATAAACCGAAGGTTGAGAGCACAGCGATAATCCGTACGAGATTAACAGGTAGCCCACTGTAATCCGCTATTCCTGCGCAGACACCTAAAATCTTACCTTCTTCACTATTACGATAAAGGGGCTTATCACTGATAAAGGGAAGTTTGATCATGATTGTCTCCACTCTGGGTTTTCAGCATCCAGTATCGCTTCCAAAGCGTGAATACGATCCTGCATACGATCGGCGTCTCTCTTGAGCTGTTCGATCTGTGCGATTTCTTTAACAGAGAGCTTATTAGAGAGTTTGCCCTTATTGTTATAGTGTAGCCACAGCCATAGGGGCGCGATAAACACGATAAACAGCGTTAAGGGTACACTAAGTAAAAATCCGCTCATCAACACTCCTTATTAGTCGATTACAGTAGGCTGTATTATTCAGGCTTAGCAACTTGTTGGCGAATTTTAGCAAGCTGCTGACTGATCTCATCATCGGCACTGAGTTCAGAAAATTGCTGATCTAGGCTAGCAGTATTGGCCGACTTTAACACTTCAGCTTCAGCTTCCATGTGATCGATGCGACGTTCAAACGATTCGAAACGCGCCAGATTTTTCTCGATTTTACCGCTATCAATATGTTGACGAATTTGGCGACTGGTCGAGGCCGTTTGATAACGTAGCGATAGCGCCTTCTGACGAGCACGCGTTTCAGTCAACTTGGTTTCGAGTTCAGCAGTTTCATGCTTCATCTTACTAAGATTCTCATCGAGAATGACTGCATCTGCTTGTAATTTGTCGGCCAACTGCGTCAATTTTTGTTTTTCAATGAGCGCTGCGCGAGCGAGTTCTTCTTTATCTTTACGCACCGCTAATTCAGCTTTTTGCTGCCACTCTTCAGATTGGACAGCAGCTGAATCAATGCGACGTTGTAACAGTTTCTTTTCTGCTAGCGCCTTGGCGGAATGCGTTCGTACTTCAACCAGCGTATCTTCCATCTCTTGAATCATCAAACGCACCATTTTTTGAGGATCTTCAGCCTTTTCGAGTAACGTGTTGATGTTTGAATTAATGATGTCAGTAAACCGTGAAAAAATGCCCATAACAAAGTCCTCTTATGATAATTGGGATAATCACCTCTCGTTTAGCAAATCCCATGCCAATATTTAAATTATTGATTTATATTGATTTTATCGATTATACATTTGAGTATTTTCAGCTAAAATGGTTAAATTAACCAACATCTGGCGAAAAAAACTAACTATGAACAGTGATAGCGTGCTCGGTGAATCCGAGAATTTCCTTAATATGCTTGAACACGTTTCGACACTGGCTCCACTGAATAAACCCGTTATTATCCAAGGTGAACGCGGAAGTGGTAAAGAGCTAGTGGCGCAACGACTCCATTTCCTCTCTACTCGCTGGCAGGAAAATTTTATTACGCTGAACTGTGCGGCGTTAAATGAAAATCTCTTAGACTCCGAGCTATTCGGCCACGAAACGGGGGCATTTACGGGGGCACAAAAGCGCCACCAAGGCCGCTTTGAACGCGCGCACCAAGGCACACTCTTTTTAGATGAAATCGGCAATGCACCTTTGGTTGTTCAGGAAAAATTATTACGTGCGATTGAATATGGAGAGATTGAACGGATTGGGGGCTCGACCACCCTGACAGTAGATGTTCGCGTAATTTGCGCTTCACACGAAGATCTCCCCGCCCGTGTGGCAGCAGGTAAATTTAGGGCAGACCTCCTCGATCGTCTTGCCTTTGACGTGATTTACGTACCGCCGTTACGGGAACGCCAAGCAGATATCTTGCCTTTAGCTAACCATTTTGCCATGCAGATGTGTCGCGAGCTCAGTAGACCCTATTTTGCGGGGTTCACTCATTTTGCAGAACAACAACTGCTGAACGCCGCGTGGCCAGGTAATGTGCGGGAGCTTAAGAATGTAGTTGAACGGTCGATCTATCGTTCAACACAAGTAGACACTCCCCTTAATGAAGTGATCCTGAGCCCATTCCATACGCCTTCTAGCAAACCCGTCCTTGAAGATTCTCACTCGGCACGCTTAGCTCTGCCAATCAATTTACGTGAGTGGCAACATCAGCAAGAAGCCGACTTTGTGAAAGCGAGTTTGCAACAGTTTTCGCAACACACGCTTGCCGCTAAAGCTTTAGGGCTGACCTATCATCAATTTAGAGCGTTGTTAAAGAAACACGGAATTTAGCTCGAGTGCCATACGCTGGATAAAAAAAAGCCCGCGGTCAGCGGGCAAAAATACTAGAAGCAATGTGAGCAATGTCGTATCTGATAACCTGTCATCATCAGATGACTTGATAGTAATCATTATCATTAGCATTTGCAAATGTTTCTCATTCTTTTTTAAAAAACTTCCGTTGTCTCATTATTGCCCTGTGATTGGTTTTAGTGGTGGCTTAGGGTAAAATTAGCGAATGGTTCATTAATTTAGTCCCCTATGACGAAAATGTTACGAGCTTTGCTCGCCAGTTTTGGTGTGCTATGCGCAACCCCTGCCCTATGCACCGCCTCCCCGACGCACAATACTGGTATCGTGTATTGTGTGAATGGCGAGGTGAATACGTTTAATCCTCAACTTGCGAGTGGCGCTGTGGTGATCGATACGCTCTCCGCTCAGCTCTACGACCGACTGTTAGAGGTGGATCCTTATACCTTCCGCCTTATTCCAGCCCTTGCCGAACGCTGGGAAGTCAAAGATGATGGTGCCACCTTTATCTTTCATCTCCGATCCGATGTCTCTTTCCAGCATACGCCATGGTTTACACCAAGCCGGAAAATGAATGCAGAGGATGTGGTGTTCAGCTTTGCGCGAATGTTCGATAAGCATCATCCTTGGCACCAGGTCAATGGCGGTCATTATCCCTATTTTGATAGTCTACAATTTGCTGACAGTGTTCAATCGGTTAAAGAATTAGATAGCCATACCGTCGAGATTAAACTCGTCCACCCAGATGCTAGCTTCTTATGGCATATGGCGACCCATTATGCGGCCATTCTTTCTGCGGAATATGCTCATCAGCTAAGCCAAGCGCATCAGAAAGAAATGCTCGATCGCCAACCTGTCGGTACCGGCCCCTACCAATTAAGCGAATATCGCAGCGGCCAATTTATCCGTTTACAACGCAATCCGTTTTATTGGAAAGGCGTACCCCGCTTACGTCAGGTAGTGGTTGACTTAGGCGCAGGAGGCACTGGGCGTCTCTCGAAACTGTTAACCGGCGAATGTGACGTTCTGGCTTATCCCGCCGCCAGCCAACTGACTATATTACGCGACGATCCCCGTTTACGGATGACCCTGCGCCCTGGAATGAATATGGCTTTTTTAGCCTTTAACACTCGGCGCCCGCCTCTCGATAACGTAAATGTTCGGCGCGCACTATCTCTCGCCATTAATAACGAGCGCTTAATGGCGTCAATCTATTACGGGACTGCGGAAACAGCGGCATCAGTGCTTCCGAGAGCGTCTTGGGCTTACGATAACGAGTCGACCGTGACAGAATATGCCCCTGATAAAGCCAAGCAGCTGCTCAAGCAGATGCATATCAGCGACCTACACTTAAAGATGTTAGTGCCCGTTGCGTCAGAGCCATGGAATCCTAGCCAATTGAAAACGGCAGAGCTGATTCAAGCTGATTTGGCGCGAATTGGTGTACATGTCGAGATTCAACCTGTTGAAGGACGCTTTCAAGAGAACCAGCTAATGGCGATGAATCATGATTTAACGCTCGGCGGCTGGAGTACTGATAGCAACGATCCAGATAGCTTCTTCCGCCCTATGCTAAGTTGTGCTGGGATTAACTCTGGTACTAATTATGCCCACTGGTGTAATGAGCAGTTTGACGACACCTTACATCTCGCCCTGCTGTCACAGCAGCTATCAGGCCGCATCGATTATTATCGCCAAGCGCAACAAATTTTAGCGCAACAGCTTCCGATTCTGCCACTTGCCTCGTCTTTACGATTACAAGCTTATCGTTACGACATTAAAGGACTTGTGCTCAGTCCATTTGGAAATAGTTCCTTTGCGGGTGTCTACCGTGATACGACACAAGGGGTGACGCCATGAGCCTCTACATTGCTCGACGCCTATGTTTATTACTTGTCACCTTGGTACTGCTTTCGTGGGTGAGTTTCAGTCTTTGCTACTATACCCCGCATGCCCCCTTACAGGGAGCGAAGGTGAGTGACGCGTATTTTTTCTGGCTACAAGGTATGCTGCACTTCGACTTTGGGGTCTCCAGCATTAATGGCCAGCCGGTTAGCGAGCAGCTGCTGGAAGTTTTTCCTGCTACCCTCGAACTCTGTTTATTGGCCGCGATACTGG
Organism: Rosenbergiella metrosideri; assembly: GCF_022602565.1. Classification (GTDB taxonomy): domain Bacteria; phylum Pseudomonadota; class Gammaproteobacteria; order Enterobacterales; family Enterobacteriaceae; genus Rosenbergiella; species Rosenbergiella metrosideri. Next base: position 146,229 of record NZ_JALBCV010000001.1, on the reverse strand, counting down.
CTACATTGGTCGGATTACCTTTAGGAATTATTGCGGCGATCCACCGCTATAAATGGCAAGATAAACTGATCAGTGGTTTTGCCTTAGTCGGATTTTCTCTGCCGGTCTTCTGGCTTGCCCTACTGTTAACCATGCTCTTCTCGCTCTCTCTCGGCTGGTTTCCTGTGTCAGGTCGTATCAATCTGCTCTATCCCGCACCGGCGATTACCGGCTCAGCCTTAGTCGATGCGTGGCTCTCCCATTCGCCTTTACGCCATGAGATGTTATTAAGCGTTTTACGCCATCTCGTCTTACCGGTGGTAACGCTATCGATCGTACCGATGACAGAGCTCATACGATTAATGCGAGACAGTACGTTAGATATTATTAATCAGGGCTATATTAAAGCGGCTATCATTCGTGGCTTATCCCGCTTCACAGTAGTACGTCGCCATGTAATTCATAACGCACTACCTCCTATCGTTCCGCATTTAGGGTTACAGTTTTCAACCTTACTGACCTTGGCAATGATCACTGAAGCAGTGTTTAACTGGCCAGGAATTGGACGTTGGTTGATCATAGCCGTGCGACAAGCTGACTATAATGCTATCTCGGCTGGGGTTATGACCTTAGGGACCTTAGTGATTTTCATCAATATGTTGGCCGATATCTTCGGCGCCATTATCGACCCACTTAAACATAAGGAATGGTATGCCAATCGATAAGATTTATCAGGAAGAGAAGCTTCCTGGCGCATTTCGACGAGCATGGCATTTTTTCTATCGCGATACTTCAGCGATGATCGGTTTCTATGGGACCTGCGCCCTGCTTTTGCTCTGTATCTTTGGTCAATTACTGGCTCCCTATGGGCTCGATCAACAGTTTATCAGCTACCAGTTATTACCCCCGTCATGGTCCCGGTATGGCGATGTTTCGTTTTTTTTAGGCACCGATGATCTTGGCCGTGATTTACTAAGTCGTTTATTAGCTGGGGCGTTGCCTACCGTTGGCGGTGCGCTAGTGGCGACCATTTTTGCTGCGGCCTGTGCCTTTTTACTCGGTATTCTGGCGGGAATGACTCGGGGATTACGCTCAGCCACCATTAATCACTTCTTAGATATTGCATTATCGCTTCCCTCGCTATTACTCGCGATTATCGTGGTAGCATTCCTCGGCCCGAGCCTCGGCCACGCGATGCTGGCAGTATGGATTGCCCTTACCCCTAGAATGATCCGTACCCTCTACCTAGCCATTCGCGAAGAGATGAACGAAGCGTATGTCGTGGCGGCAAAAATGGATGGTGCGGGTCCCTTTTTACTGTTGAAAGGGACCATTTTGCCAAATATTTTACCGGTATTAGTCAGTGACGTCACGCGGTGCCTTTCGATCGCTCTGTTTGATATTTCAGCATTGGGCTTTCTAGGATTAGGGGCTAGGTTGCCTTCAGCCGAATGGGGCACCATCCTAGGGGACTCACTAGAGTTAATCTATGTCGCCCCTTGGACGGTCATGTTACCCGGTGCGGCAATTATGGGCGCAATTCTACTGATTAATCTGTTCGGTGAAGGCGTACGCCGCGCTGTTGATGCAGGAGTGAAGTAGATGCCACTGCTCGATATTCGTAATTTAACCATTGAATTAGTAAACGATAATAAGCCGATTAGAGCGGTAGACCGCGTTAATCTATTGTTGAACGAAGGCGAAATTCTCGGATTGGTCGGGGAATCGGGGTCGGGGAAAAGCTTAGTCGCTAAAGCGATCTGTGGCGTAACCTCTGATAATTGGCGGATCACGGCCGATCGTATGCGTTTTGGTGATATCGACTTGCTTCGCCTATCCCCGCGGGAGCGCCGTAAGATCATTGGCCGTCATATCTCGATGATTTTCCAAGAACCGCAAGCCTGCCTTGATCCCTCTGCCTCGATTGGTCGTCAGTTAAAACAAGCCATACCTAGTGAAACGTTTAAAGGCCCTTGGTATAAACGCCTATTACCTTGGCGTAAAGAGCGCGTGATCGATATCCTGCACCGCGTGGGAATTCGTGACCACCGCGATATCATGCGCAGTTACCCTTATGCATTAACCGAAGGTGAATGTCAGAAGGTAATGATTGCTATCGCCTTGGCCAGCCAACCCAAACTGTTGATTGCCGATGAGCCCACAAATGCGATGGAGTCGACCACCCAAGACCAAATCTTCCGGCTATTGAGAAGATTGAATCAAAACAATAATACAACTGTGCTATTGATTAGCCATGACCTTCGTACGGTAAGCCAGTGGTCTAATCGTATCCAAGTACTGTATTGTGGGCAGACAGTGGAAACAGCGACGAGTAAAGAGTTGATTTCGACGCCTCACCATCCCTATACCCAAGCGTTGATGCGTGCCATGCCAGATTTTGGTCAGCCGCTTCCGCATAAAAGCCGCTTAAATACACTAAATGGGTCGATCCCCTCTCTGGAACATTTACCTCTGGGCTGCCGATTGGGCCCTCGATGCCCCTATGGACAACGGGAATGTATGGTTCGTCCCCCTCTAACCGGCACTAAGCATCATCAATATGCCTGCCATTTTCCGCTGAATATCGAGAGTTAGCCATGTTAGAAACCCTGTTAGAAGTTAGGAATCTGAGCAAAACTTTTCGATACAAGACCGGGCTGTTTCGCTCCCAACAAATCGATGCCGTGAAAAATGTGAGTTTCACGTTAAAGGAGCGACAAACCCTCGCCATTATTGGTGAAAATGGCTCCGGAAAATCAACGTTAGCTAAGATGCTAGCGGGAATTGTTGCCCCCACGTCGGGAGAGATGCTGATTAATAATCAACCTTTAGTCTATGGCGATTATCGTTTTCGCAGTCCGTTAATCCGAATGATCTTACAAGACCCTACCGCATCGTTAAATCCCCGCCATCGAATCAGTCAGATTCTTGACCTGCCCTTAAGGCTCAATAGCGAATTGACCGATGAGCTGCGTTATCAACATATCATCGCTACGCTCAAAAAAGTGGGATTACTGAAAGAGCATTCGGGGTTATATCCGCATATGTTAGCGCCAGGACAACGTCAGCGTCTTGCTCTCGCGCGGGCACTGATCTTACAGCCTAAGATCTTGATTGCTGATGAAGCCATGACCTCTTTGGATATGACGATGCGTTCGCAGTTAGTCAATTTGATGTTAGAGCTACAAGAGCGCGATGGGCTTTCTTATATCTATGTCACGCAACAAATAGGCATGATGAAACATGTCAGTGATTCACTTATCGTCATGCGTGAGGGAGAAGTGGTTGAACGCGGGGGCACTGCCGACGTATTAGCCTGTCCGCTTCATGATTTGACGCGAAAATTAATCAATAGCCATTTTGGTAGCGAACTGACGTCCGATGCATGGCGTAACGACTAGGTTATTCGGCGATAATTTCTCCACTGACCTCGCCAAATTAGCCTATAGAAGAAAAGTCGTGTTAGAATCGCGCCAACTTTTTTGCAGAGACCGATTCTGCTAACAATACTGATAGTTAAGGGACAAATATTATGGGTTTTCTTTCAGGTAAACGCATTCTTATCACAGGTGTAGCAAGTAAGTTATCTATCGCTTGGGGTATTGCACAAGCGATGCATAAACAAGGCGCTGAGCTAGCTTTCACCTACCAAAATGACAAGCTTAAAGGCCGAGTTGAAGAGTTCGCTAAAGAAGTCGGTTCTGATATCGTCCTGCCTTGCGATGTTGCTGAAGATGAAAGCATCAAGACACTGTTCGCGGAATTGGCAAAAACCTGGCCTAAGTTCGACGGTTTTGTCCACTCAATTGGTTTTGCCCCGGCAGATCAATTAGACGGTGACTATGTTAATGCTGTAACCCGTGAAGGATTCAAAATTGCACACGACATCAGCGCATACAGCTTCGTTGCGATGGCCAAAGAGTGCCGTGAAATGCTGAACCCTAACGCCGCGTTACTGACCCTCTCCTATTTAGGTGCTGAGCGTGCAATCCCTAACTACAACGTTATGGGCTTAGCAAAAGCCTCTTTAGAAGCTAACGTTCGTTACATGGCTAACGCGATGGGTCCTGATAGCGTGCGTGTCAATGCCGTCTCTGCAGGTCCAATTCGTACGCTTGCAGCCTCAGGCATCAAGGATTTCCGTAAGATGTTATCTCATTGCGAAGCGGTTACCCCAATTCGTCGTACCGTGACTATCGAAGATGTGGGTAACTCAGCTGCATTCTTATGTTCTGACTTAGCGGGTGGCATCACCGGTGAAGTGGTTCATGTCGACGGTGGTTTCAGCATCGCGGCAATGAACGAATTAGAACTTAAATAATATCATTAAGCAGGTACGCTTAGTACCTGCTTAATTCCTCCCGTCATTCCACTCCCACTCGCTAATTGCGCGATTAATGTCTTGCCGCAACCTATCGATTCGCGTAAAACTGGTTGCCGCCAATTAGCCACAGATGACTGAAAATTATGCTTCAAGATAATCCGCTGCTGGCGCAGCTTAAACAGACACTGCATGATCAGACTCCACGCGTTGAAGGTGTAGTCAAAGGAACCGATAAAGGGTTTGGTTTTTTAGAAGTTGAAGGCCAAAAAAGCTACTTTATTCCCCCGCCGCAAATGAAGAAAGTGATGCACGGCGATAAAATTAGCGCAGTGATCCAAACGAATAAAGATAAAGAAAGCGCCGAGCCAGAGAAACTGATTGAACCTTTCCTCAGTCGTTTCGTGGGAAGAGTACAGAAAAAAGATGATCGCTTATCGATTATCCCTGATCATCCTCTTTTGAAAGAGGCTATCCAATGCCGCCCTGCACGTGATGTAAAGCACGAATTCGTCGCTGGCGATTGGGCTGTTGCAGAAATGAAACGCCATCCGCTTAAAGGCGATCGTGGGTTCTATGCAGAATTGACAGAGTTCATTACCTTCGGAGACGATCACTTTGCTCCTTGGTGGGTGACACTGTCACGTCACAATTTAGGCCGCAGTGCACCCGAGGCAGAGCTGCCGGAGTTTCAGCCCGAAACGCTTGAGCGTCGTGACCTCACCGCACTAGATTTTGTAACGATTGATAGCGCCTCAACAGAGGATATGGATGACGCGTTATTCACTCAACAACTTGACGATGGAAATCTCTGTCTGACCGTGGCAATTGCCGACCCGACTGCTTGGGTTGCCCCTAACACACCTCTCGATGATAATGCAGCAGAAAGGGCGTTCACCAACTACCTGCCGGGCTTCAATATCCCCATGTTACCGCGTGAGCTTTCCGATGATTTGTGCTCATTACGTCCGAACGTAAAACGCCCTGTTTTAGCCTGTGATATCACCATCGATAGCGAAGGTGCCATCACCGGTACCCCTGAATTCTATGCTGCGTGGATAGAGTCGAAGGCAAAACTGGTCTACGATAACGTTTCAAATTGGCTAGAGAGCACGGGCGAATGGCAGCCAGAAAGTGATGCGATTGCACAGCAAATTACCCTATTACAACGCTTCTACAGCATTCGCCATCAATGGCGTAAGACTCATGCTCTCGTCTTCCGAGACCGCCCAGATTATCGCTTTGTATTAGGTGAAAAAGGCGAAGTACTGGAAATTATCACCGAGCAACGCCGCGTAGCCAATAAGATGATTGAAGAGGCAATGATCACCGCCAATATCGTCGCAGGAGAAGTTTTACGCGATCAGCTTGGTTTTGGTATCTACAACTTACATAGCGGCTTCGATGAACAGAATGCAGAGCAAGCTAGTGCGATTCTGGCTAACCATGGGATTAAGGTTGAGGCATCATCGATCGCGACACTTGATGGATTCAAGGTGTTACGTCGTCGTTTAGATGAAGAACCGACACAATACTTAGATAGCCGCATCCGTCGCTTCCAATCCTTTGCGGAGATTGGTACCGCGGCAGGCCCACACTTTGGGTTAGGATTAGATGCCTACGCAACCTGGACCTCACCGATTCGTAAGTATGGCGATATGGTCAACCATCGTCTTCTAAAGTCTATCATCTTGAAACAACAAGAGACTCAACCAGAAGAAGCCTTAACCTTACGTATGTCTGAACGACGTCGCCAACACCGTATGGCTGAACGCGATGTAGGGGATTGGCTCTACTCCCGCTACTTACAGCCTTTCGCAGGCACAGATCAGAAGTTCACGGCAGAAATCATCGATATCAGCCGTGGCGGGATGCGTATCCGTTTAGTTGATAACGGTGCTGTCGCCTTTATTCCTGCACCCTTTATTCACTCTGTACGTGATGAACTCGTCTGTAGCCAAGAATTGGGTACTGCGATGGTAAAAGGTGAAGAGCGTTATCGTGTCACGGATATCATTGAGGTGACCATTGCCGAAGTGAGAATGGAAACCCGTTCTGTCGTGGCGCGCCCAGTCGCTTAAGGGTTCAACCTACTTTCAAACCACCCTTATGGGTGGTTTTTTTTCGCTATGATAGCAGGGACGGAGATACCGACGTCCTAAAATTGCTGTTTTAATAGTGGATAATTGTAAAATACAGTCAACTTAATGCCATTTAAGAGAATTCACTTATATTAGAGAATTAACGCAAATTAAAATCCTTAATACTTGCTATTAACTCTCTTTACCAATAGTCAATTTAGTTGAATGGTTGTCTCTGGGGTGCCCCCATTCAACAAGGAGAAATGATGACATTAATTAATAAAACCATGTCTAAAGCTGTGATTGCTTTAACACTCGTAACCGTTTTGAGTGGCTGTGCAAATTGGTCAAAACGAGACCGTAATACGGCTTTAGGAGCCGGTATAGGTGCAATCGGTGGGTCAGTCTTAACTCACGGTGACGGATTAGGCACGCTAGGGGGTGCAGCATTAGGTGGCGTGATCGGGCATCAGTCAGGTCATTAATTGTTAGGCCGGTACTCATACCGGCCTTATCAAGCAATCTCTAGCCGCCAGCCAGTTTTACGTGATAGCCTTTTCCTTCCAAGTATCCTTTCAGGAAATCGCGCTTATCGCCCTGTATCTCAATATTTCCATCGACCACTGTCCCACCACAACCGCATTTTTTCTTTAGTTCGGCTGCAAGTTGGCTAAGTGCTGCATCGTCTATATCGAGGCCTGTAATGATACAGACACCCTTACCTTTTCGGCCACTGGTTTGGCGGCTTAATCGAACAATCCCGTCGCCTTTTGGACGCGAGACAACTTCTTTAGTCGGGCTAATGCGCCCCCCATCGGTTGAATAGACTAATGGTGCATCATCTTTCATTATGCGGACTCCAAAGAACGTAAAATCTGTTGTAACGTCTGCTCTGGCGCCGCTGACTGCGTGATTGGTCGACCAATGACCATATAATCTACCCCAGCGTTGATCGCATCAATCGGCGTCATAATCCGTCGCTGATCGCCTTGCTCGCTACCCACTGGACGAATCCCAGGTGTAACCAGTAAGAATTCATTTCCAAACGCCTGCTTAAACTCTACGGCTTCTTGTGCAGAACAGACGACACCCTCTAGTCCTGATGACTTTACTAGCTGCGCTAAATTCGCGGCATGCTGTGAGGGCGTATCTTTTATCCCCAAGCCGTTTAAGTCAGATTGATCCATACTGGTTAACACTGTCACCGCTATGAGATGAGGCGCGGAACTACCAAAAGGTTCCAATGCATGCTTCGCTGCTTCCATCATCCGAGCTCCCCCACCTGCATGGACATTAACCATCCATACACCGAGGTCGGCCGCCGCAGTGACCGCTTTCGCCACTGTGTTGGGAATATCGTGAAACTTCAAATCAAGGAACAATTCGAAATTACGACGGTGTAAGGCGTGAATAACTTCTGGTCCGAAACGTGTAAACATCTCTTTTCCGATTTTCAAACGACAACTTTTTGGGTCGATTTGATCAGCCAAGGCCAAAGCTGAATCCAAATTATCGAAGTCGAGGGCCACAATTACGGGTGACGTTACAGACATATTATTCCTTACGATAGATAGGTAACCATTTCAGCCTTAGTTTACCTGCTTAACTAAACTAGTGACAATGCCAATGTTAGATGGGTCTAATGTATCATAAGTATGTTGTAACTAAAGTGCGTGTTTTTTTTATGAGTCTAATCCCCTCATGGGTTTAATGGTTGACCAACTTTTACAAGATGGGCAATGCCAATAAATGGCGTGGGCAGTAAACCCACATTTTTGGCAACGATAGCGAGGTTTCAACCGCAGTTGCTCTGCGACCATATCTCGAAGCACCGCTAAGCTCTCTTTCGCACGACCATCTTCAGTGCCTTCCAAATAGTAGTTAACAAGTCGGTGAAAACCATTGAGCGTGGGTGCAGAGTGAAGTTGCGCTTCAAGGAAGTGCTGAGCAGATTCGAGACCTTGCTGCGACTCAATCTCCTCTGCCAAATAAAGTTCGGCCATACTTCCCTGATGTTTTTCGACACATTGTTCGAGGAACACTCGCCATTGGCTCATATCCCCTAAACGCTGATAAGATTCTTTAATAAGGGGTAGCACTTCGCTGATCATTTCAGCATCTTGTTCGGGCACTTTTTGTAATACCTGAATAGTCTTGTCCGGTTCCCCTTTCGCGGTCCAGACTCTACCAAACATAATCGACACACGGCCGCAGTTCTTATCCGCTGATTCAGCTTTACGCAGTAGCGTTAATGCGCGATCCAGATCATCCCCTGCCATAGCTTGAAGGGCTAATTCGCAGTAGAAATGAGCAATATGGGTACCTTGCTGAGATTTATCAGCACGTGCCAGTTTTTCTGCAATGTCGATGGCTTGCTGCCAATCGCTCGTCAATTGATAGAGTGAGAGCAACTGTTTTAATGAACTGACTTTAAAATCATTTTCATTAATCAATTGTTTAAACATAGACTCTGCACGATCATACAGCCCCGCTGCCATATAGTCCCTACCCAACTGCTGGATGGCCAGCAAGCGCTGGTCATAGTCCAACGAGGTACTTTCCATAAGGGATTGGTGGATTCTTATCGCACGGTCGACTTCTCCGCGAGAACGGAAAAGGTTCCCTAAAGTAAGATGGGCTTCAACGTCTGTGGCATCTTCTTTGAGCATGTCAAGGAAGAGGTCTACGGCTTTATCTTGTTGATTTGACAGAAGAAAGTTTACCCCTGTCACATATTCACGTGACAGTCGGTTAGCCTCTTGTTGCTTACCCTGCTGGGCACTCCTTCTTCCCATATACCAGCCATAGGCGGCTGCAACGGGTAATAGTAGGAACAGCAATTCAAGCATCGTTAGCCTCTAAATAGCGCGGCTCATCATACATAAGGTTAATGTTGCTTACTGAGCTGTTGTTCAAGTTTAATGACTTTATTTTTCGTGTGGGCCAAGGCTACCCGAGCACGCAACCAGAATAGACCACAAATTACCCAGCCTAAAAGAAAGCCGATACCGAACAAAGATGCCAATAAGCTCGATAATCTGAATGTGCCTTGCGCCACTAAAAAGTTGAAGGTAACTACTTGTTCATTTTTTGCCCCAAGTGTGAAAGAGACAATAAAAATGAATAAAACGACGATAAATAGTAGCAAATATTTGAATTTCACTTGGCATCCCTTCAAACCGTTGATTCAGCGAATCAACTATTTAATCAAAATGAATTAAAAAAAGTTTACCCATTACTGCTTATAGTATGGGGATCATTCACGCTTTTACAATCGAAATTGGTAAAAAAACCCCTGTACCGATCAGCGGCGAGATAAGACCTTATAAACCACCAATACAACAAGCGTGAAGCTCCAAGCGATCACAACAGAAGCGACGAGGTCTCTTGGCCAATGCATGCCTAGCAACATTCTACTCCACATCACCGCCCATGCCCATAAGGTAACCAGAATTAACACTGGCCAAGATTTTCGAAAACTCAACAAACCATAGAACAGCAGTAACCAACTGGCGACAAAGAAGCTGTGTCCAGAAGGAAATGAATACCCTGTTTCATGTTGCCAATGTCTCTGCTGCCAATCCGGTAAACTTGGCCAAAAAACATGGGCCTGGCTGACCAGTCGTTGGCGCGCTAATTTGCTGTGTTGATAAAAGAAGTCAGGAGCCTGATGCATCTGTTCCATCAGCGCAACAACATAAGGTCTGGGTTCAGCAAAATAAGGTTTTAACAGTGATTTAATGCCCTGTCCGCCCCAGACTACCACCACGATTAACAGCAATAATACCCAGAGCTTCCGTACCGAAGATTGTGCGTGTCGATACAGCATATACGCGAGAATGATCGAGGTAATAATACCCCATGGCCGGGTCACCGTTTGAGTAAACAGATAAAAAGGATAAGCACTTTGGGTACAACATTGTCCGGTCCAATGCCACCCATAGAGTAAAGTTAACAGCGCCGGTAACAATAATAATAACGCGCCAATCGTTAGGTTTTGTAGCTGCTTAGCCATAATTCCTCATAGCATTAGTATCTTGGTGTGCTTTTTCTTTAACATCTTACAGACTTCTGCTGAGAGTGTGGCAGAATAAGCGTAAGCATCAAAAATATTGAGTATAATTTAAATACTGAGGTATGTAATGCAGTTAACACGTGTAGCCGAAGCCAAGCTCCCCACCCAATGGGGTGAATTTCTGATGGTTGGCTTCGAAGAAATTTCTACGCAAAAAGATCATGTTGCGTTAGTGTTCGGTGACATCAGTGGTGATACACCTGTTCTCACTCGTGTTCACTCCGAATGTTTAACGGGCGATGCGTTGTTTAGTTTGCGTTGTGATTGTGGATTTCAACTCGAGTCTGCACTCGATGCCATTGCTAAAGAAGGACGAGGAATATTACTTTATCACCGTCAAGAAGGCCGGGGCATAGGATTAATCAATAAGATAAAAGCCTATGCACTTCAAGATAAAGGCTATGATACGGTCGAAGCCAATGAGGCATTAGGTTTTGCTCCAGACCAACGTAATTTCTCTTTCTGTGCCGACATGCTGACGCTACTGGGTGTCGCTAAAATCCGTCTACTGACTAATAATCCCAAAAAGGTAAGTGTGCTGAGCGAAGCCGGTATAAAAATAACTGAAAGAGTTCCACTTCAAGTCGGTCGTAATCCCAAAAACAGTCACTATCTTGATACGAAAGCAGCAAAACTTGGACATTTGTTGAGCCACTCTTAAAGCTTGGAAGGGTATAAGAAAAGTAATGAGCTGAGTTCTCAATAGAGGCTCAGTCCTACTCTTCTAACTTTCTCTTTCTAAGAAGCCATTAACGTAAAACCGCCCAAAGTAGATAACTTACTAACGCCCAAAAACCCACACAAAACCCAATACTCAGTACCCATATAAACTTAACCGAGCATCGTGGCGTTGGGTGATGTGCTGCGGGGAATTCTATTTGCTTTTTCATCATTGTGCCTGCCACAATTGTATTTTGTTTAAGGCGTGCAGTATGGCGAGAATTTGAAACTTGCCTATGATTACGATCAAGTTCATCTTGTCTAACGCGACGAAGTTTTACATAACCCTATCAACTTTATTTAAAAGGCAGTTTTATATCCTTGAACATCGCCTCTATATCGTCATTGGACCTTAAGGCAATTGCCGTATCAACAACATCGCGTGTTAAGTGTGATGCAAAGCGTTGGATAAAGTCGTACATGTAGCTGCGAAGAAAGCTACTACTCCGAAAACCAATTTTCGTTGTGCTATGAGTAAAGATATTAGAAGCATCAATACCAATTAAATCAGGGTCTGAAATCGGATCAACCGCCATGCTCGCGATAACACCAATCCCCAACCCTAATCGTACATAGGTTTTGATAACGTCTGCATCGGTCGCAGTGAACACAATTTTTGGAGTAAGTCCTGCATGGCTAAACGCAGTATCTAGCTCGGATCGGCCAGTGAAACCAAAAGTATAGGTTACCAGAGGATAGTTAGCGAGCTCTTGAATAGTAATCTCGCTCTTCTGCGCCAGCGGGTGTGTGGGAGGGACCACAATCGAACGGTTCCAGTGGTAACAAGGCAGCATGATCAAGTCGTCATAGAGGTGTAGAGCCTCGGTGGCAATCGCAAAATCGGCGTTGCCTTTTGAAACGGACTCCGCAATTTGCGTTGGCGACCCCTGATGCATATGCAACGAAACACGTGGATACTTCTGCATAAAACCCTTGATCGTTTCAGGTAATGCGTACCGCGCTTGCGTATGCGTAGTCGCAACGTAAAGAGAACCTTGGTCTGGCCACGTGTGCTCCCCGGCAACTGACTTAATCGCATCGACTTTCGATAATACCTCACGCGCAATCCGAATAATTTCCTGACCGGCTGGTGTGACTTGCGTAAGGTGTTTGCCACTACGTGAGAAGATTTGAATACCCAGTTCGTCTTCAAGCATTCTGACTTGTTTGCTGATACCAGGTTGTGAGGTATAAAGCCCCTCAGCCGTCGAACTGACATTTAAATTATGGTTAACAACTTCGACGATATAACGCAACTGCTGTAATTTCATTAATCTTCCTTAACACGCTACAACGTAGAGGCTAGGCTGCCTGGAAAGGCGAGGAAAGTGCATTTCTATAACCATGATAACATTATTTATATTCAGAAAGAATAATTGGTTATAACAGTTTTAAGGGGTTGTCGCGAGGTGGAGAGCCGTGCACGCCCTGATCAGGCGTGCAGAATTTCATTACTTTTTAGCTTCTTGCCATTTGCCGTCAATATAGAACAGCGTCCAGTTTGTCGCTTTGCCTTCTTTTTCGGAGGAGATATATTGTTGCTTTGTTTTACGACTGTATCTAACAAATGTTTTATTACCTTGAGGATCCACTGCAGGGGCTTCCGTTAGGTAAATAAACTTCTCTGGTAAACGGTCTTTAAAACGTTGGAGTTCCTCAATCAACGGCGCACGGGTTTCCCGTGATTTAGGGAAAGTATTTGCTGCCAAGAAGATACCCGAAGCGCCATCGCGCAGAACAAAGTAAGCCTCTGATTTTTCGCACTCTAATTCTGGTAACGGAACAGGATCCTCTTTTGGAGGCGCAACTTCACCATTACGTAAAATCTTCCGAGTGTTTTTACACTCTTCGTTAGTACAGGCCATATACTTGCCGAAACGTCCCAACTTCAGGTGCATTTCGCTGCCGCACTTATCACACTCGACGATTGGGCCATCGTACCCTTTAATACGAAACTCACCTTCTTCGACTTCATACCCATCACATGAGGGGTTATTACCGCAGACATGTAACTTACGTTTTTCATCGATCAAATAGCTGTCCATTGCCGTGCCGCATTTAACGCAGCGGCGACGGGCACGTAAGGCATTAGTTTCTGCATCATCCCCTTCGAGAATGTTTAAAACTTCGCTCTCTGGGATAAGGTTAATGGTTTGCTTACAACGCTCTTTAGGCGGTAAGGCATAGCCCGAACAGCCTAAAAAGACACCGGTAGTCGCGGTACGAATCCCCATTGCACGTTCACAGGTTGGGCAATCGATAGAGGTCAGTACCATAGGATTGGGCTGCATGCCCCCTTCTGCCGGATCTTTCTCAGCTTGTGTGAGCTGTTGACTGAAGTCACCGAAGAAATTATCCAGTACCCCTTTCCACTCCGCCTGATTGTTTGCGACTTGGTCGAGATTATCTTCCATGCGTGCAGTAAAATCGTAGTTCATCAACTCTTGGAAGTTTTCTTCCAAGCGATCCGTGACGATTTCTCCCATTTTTTCAGCGTAGAAACGGCGGTTTTCGACTTGCACGTAACCACGATCTTGGATGGTCGAGATAATTGATGCGTAAGTCGATGGGCGACCAATACCACGTTTTTCTAATTCACGAACTAAAGACGCTTCGCTAAAGCGTGCTGGCGGCTTGGTGAATAATTGACGAGGTAAAATCTCCTGTAGATCAAGTTCGTCGCCTACCTTGACTACAGGTAGAGTCATATCTTCATCATTTTTACGTAGGGCTGGCATCACTTTGGTCCAACCGTCAAAGCGTAAGGTACGACCTTTCGCCTTGAGTACGTATTCATCTGCTTTTACCGTTAAGGTTGTCGAATCATAACGCGCAGGTGTCATCTGACAAGCAACGAATTGACGCCAAATCAGTTGATAAAGCTTACGTGCGTCAGCTTCCATATCTTTAAGCTGCTCAGCATCAACGGATACATCAGAAGGACGAATGGCTTCGTGCGCTTCTTGTGAATTTTCTTTGTTCGAATAGAGGGTCGCAGACTCAGGCAAATACTTGTCACCAAATTCAGTTTGGATGTAATCACGTGCCATACTGATAGCGTCTTGGCTCAAGTTAGTTGAGTCAGTACGCATATAGGTAATATGCCCCCCTTCATACAAGCGTTGCGCCAACATCATCGTTTTTTTCACGCCGTAACCAAGACGTGTGCTGGCCGCTTGTTGCAGGGTTGAGGTGATAAAGGGTGCGCTCGCTTTACTGCTTGTCGGCTTATCTTCGCGATCGAGCACCTCGAAACGCGCTTTTTGCAGTAATTTAACGGCGGCATCGGTTTCGGCTTTGTGCGTTGGACGAAACGCGCTGTCCAGCTTATGCGTAACACGCATTAACAGCTCATCGCCTTTGGGAGTATTCAGCTTAGTGTCAACTTCCCAATACTCTTGCGGAACGAAAGCTTTAATTTCCCGCTCGCGTTCGACCACGAGACGCACTGCTACAGACTGAACGCGTCCTGCAGAAAGTCCACGGGCAATTTTTTTCCAGAGTAAGGGAGAAACCATATAACCGACAACGCGGTCCATAAAACGACGCGCCTGCTGAGCATTGACGCGGTCAATATTTAACTGACCCGGTTTTTCAAAGGCTTGTTGTATCGCATTCTTCGTAATTTCGTTAAAAACAACCCGGCTAAAGCGCTTATCATCACCGCCAATAATCTCTCTTAAGTGCCAAGCAATCGCTTCCCCTTCGCGGTCCAAATCCGTTGCGAGATAGATATGGTCAGCGTCTTTTGCGAGCGCTTGCAGCTCTGCCACGACTTTCTCTTTACCCGGTAGAATCTGGTAGTTGGCTTTCCAACCATGCCAGGGATCGACACCCATACGGTTAACTAAGGTCTCTGTAGCGTCTTTTTTTACCGCTTTAGTACCTTTCGCTTTACTGGCAGTTCCACTTTTCTTTGTTGCCGAACCACTCGTTGGTAAGTCACGAACGTGGCCCACACTTGATTTGACAACGTAGCCACTGCCCAGATATTTATTAATCGTTTTGGCTTTTGCAGGTGACTCCACTATGACAAGTGCTTTACCCATAAATAATCTACCTAATAGAAACGTTCAATGAACGTGAAAAAACTTTGATGGATAACATTTATTACCCGCTACATTCTGTTACAGAATGTGTTGTATAACACAATTGTGGCATTCTCGCGGGAAATAACCAACTGATTAAAATAATTTAATTCCCAGCTTTGTCGCAAAACCGGACTCACTAGTCTGCTACGCTAAATCGCCACACTCTACCTGATAAAATCAGTTTCGCAACATTAATTCAAGCGGCTTGAGGCATAAGCCTATAAGAAAATAGAGAGGCTAATTATATCAATAGCAACAAAAAAGCCTCTTTGAAAAGAGGCTTTGACCGATAAGCATCCATGTTACAGAAGCGGTTTTTGACCCCGTTGCCAGAGCTTAAGGATCGCCTTTTCGACGACCGAGGCACCACTTTGCGTAAATCGCTCTATCAGTGTTTTACGGCGCGCATAGCTGATGCTCAATAACCGGAATTGTTGCATCTTACTTATGATCAACGCATCACTCGTCGAAATCTCATCAATAAGTCCTTTCTCAAGAGCTTGTTTGCCGTACCAATGTTCTCCAGTCGCGACACTATTAATATCTAAGCTTGGGCGCATTTGTGCCACAAAGGACTTAAACAGTTGATGGGTATCATCCAAATCTTGACGAAATTTTTCCCGGCCCTCTTCACTGTTCTCGCCGAGCATGGTCAATGTGCGCTTGTACTGGCCTGCAGTATGCAGTTCTACATCAATATCATTTTTTTTAAGTAAGCGATGGATATTGGGAATTTGCGCCACAACACCGATTGATCCAATAATTGAAAAGGGTGCCGCCACGATATGGTTTGCCACGCAGGCCATCATATAGCCGCCGCTAGCGGCCACCTTATCGACGACTGCCGTAAGCGTGATGCCCTGATCGCGAATACGTTGCAGTTGTGAAGCAGCGAGCCCATAACCATGTACCACCCCGCCAGGACTTTCAAGTTTAAGTAAGACTTCGTCACCCGGTTTGGCGACAGACAGCACAGCAGAAACTTCTTTACGAAGCGTTTCCACTTCGTGAGCATCCATACTGCCTTTAAAATTTAATAAATAGAGAACAGGTTTAGTCAGCGTAGTACCTGCTTTAGCCTCGGCTTTCCTTTCTTTTATACGCGCCTTCTCATTCTGTTTTTCTGTTTTTCGCCATTGTTTCTGAGCGGATGGCTCCACCAGCGCAAGTTCGAGGCGTTTTTGCAGTTGTTCAAACTCTTTACCAGGTTCTCGAATCAGTAATTCACCCGGTGACTGTTTCGTTTTTCCGCGCTGATTCATAATGAGGAGTACTAGGGCCACGATAACCACCAGTACGGTCACACTTTTAGCTAAAAATAAGCCATATTCTGCTATAAAACCCACATTATTCTCCTCTGGGGGTAAATGACGGTAAAATTAAATTTTTGTAATAATCGGTCGTATTTCATCATCACCTATAATTGTAACATAGCCGTCAAAACGGCATAACCGCTCATCTCTACTGCTTAAGGAAAACGCTATGCAATATCAAGCACCCATCGATCTTCTTAAAAATCGAACCATTGTTGTGACCGGTGCAACCGATGGAATTGGACATGAAGCGGCGCTGTCTTATGCGCATCACGGTGCTCGACTTATCCTTCTTGGCCGCAATCAACAGAAGCTTGACCGCGTCGGTGCCGAAATCCATCATAAATTTGGCAAATTACCCTCGCTGTTCAAGATAGATTTTGCTACCGCTAAACTTGAAGATTATCACGAGTTAGCAAAGCATATTGCTCTGGTGGCACCGACCTTGGACGGTGTCCTACACAACGCCGGTATGCTGGGTGAAATCATGCCCTTAATGGATACGCCCGCCACGCTTTGGAAACAAGTTATGACGGTTAATCTCGACGCCGTTTTTTATCTGACACAAGCACTCATGCCTTTGTTACATAATGCAGAACAGGCATCGCTTATCTTCACTACCTCAAGTGTTGGCCGCCAAGGCCGTGAAGGCTGGGGAGCTTATGCGATGTCGAAATTTGCGACCGAGGGAATGATGCAAGTGCTAGCAGAAGAACTGGCCAGCACAAAAGTCCGAGTTAATTGCATCAATCCGGGGGGGACTCGCACCCAGATGCGGGCAAGGGCTTACCCGAGTGAAGACAGCATGAAGTTAAAGACGCCAAGTGACATTATGCCACTGTATTTATGGTTAATGGGCGATGATAGCCTCACGACTCACGGACAAAGCCTTGATGCGCAACCTGGTCGGAAAACTGGGCCTGCGGTGTAATTGCTCTACTGGCTTGAAAAGTTGACCTATCTTTGCCACGCTTGATCAATTGACGACCACTCTTTCAAGGAAAGTCTATGACCACTACACTGTTTCGCCATAGCGAGCAAAGCTTGACATGGGGTAAGGGCGAGTTAGTTTTCGAAGTCTTTCTCGAACCGACCTGCCCCTTTTCTGTGTTAGCGTTCAATAAACTCCCTGCGCTCCTCAACGCGGCTGGGCCGGAGCAGCTTCAAATCAAAATCCTCCTCCAGTCGCAGCCTTGGCATATGTTTTCAGGAATAATAGTTCGATATATTCTCGCCGCCTCCACACTCACTCAAGGCCAGTCCGCAGTGATGAGCGTTATGCAAAGCGTGGCCGACCATCGTGAAGAGTTCGAGTTTATCGATCATTGTCGAGGCCCCAATCTACATACCACGCCCGAACAGCTCCTTCAGCGCTTAGTGTCATATAGCGGTGTAGATGTTCGAGAGATTTTCGACCAAACATCTCTCCAAGATTTAGTGAAACGTCATGCGAAGTACGCGCGACAAAACGGTATCCACGTCTCGCCCAGCTTTATGGTCAATGGGTTGTTACACCCGGAGATAAGCAGTCAAGATTCCGTCGAGGAGTGGTTGGAAAAGTTAGGGTTAGATCAATTTAATCAGTAAGTTAACCTACTTTTTAAACAATTTGCCGTTTTATTACGCGATCAGTTGTGAATTGGCTATTTTAGCTTTGACATTGCTCCGCTGTATCGTTAGCATTCGTCGCGTTAACACAATTCCTCTGTAGTTCAGTCGGTAGAACGGCGGACTGTTAATCCGTATGTCACTGGTTCGAGTCCAGTCAGAGGAGCCAAATTCTTGTTTTCATGTCTCTTTGCGAATCCTTATATGATTTAGATTCAATAAGTTAGCATGAAAAATCTTCCCGATGCATTTTTAGTTTTCCCTCTGCATCGGGAGAATTTTGGGGTCAAGTTGGTTCGATGACGGAGTGACCCCCAAAGATCTCTTAACGACACAAAAATCCGCAGCTTAAAACCATTCACTAAACCTTTCAAAGTTTCCGATTCTCATGGCCTGTACCTTTTATTCAATCCAGGCGGTTCACGTCTCTGGTATCTGAAATACCGAGTCAATGGTAAAGAATCCCGCCTCGGCCTAGGTGCCTATCACGATGTTTCTCTGGCTTAAGCTCGTCAGCAACGTGATGGCATACGCAAGCTGCTGACGCAGAATATCAATCCATCACAGCAACGTATCACAGAGAAAGCGGCCCGCTTTCCGGAAAAAACATTTAAGCACGTTGTGTTTAGCTGGCATAAAAGCAACAGAACATGGTCAGGGAACCACGCCTCCCCTCTTCTTGCCAGCATGAACAATCATATATTTCCTGTGATTAGACACTTGCCAGTAGCTGAACTGAAACCTCGTCACTTTATCAATCTGCTAAAAGGCATTGAGCAAAAAGGTCTACTGGAAGTCGCAGCACCTGTTAAACGACACTATCCCGCCTTTCCCCTTGAACGACTACCCAAACTATTGAGCCGAATTGATGGTTATCATCAGGGACGGGAATTAACCCAGCTGGCTGTTTCTCTCACCCTACATGTCTTTATTCGCTCCAGTGAACTGCGGTTTGCCCGCTGGTCGGAATTAAGTTTCAGAAACAAAATCTGGACTATCCCCGCCACACGAGAGCCGATCCCCGGAGTTAGCTATTCCGATAGGGGGACGAAAATGCGTACGCCACATATTGTGCCGCTGTCACATCAGACCATCGACATACTGAAGCAGATAAGAGAAATCTCCGGTGTTCAGGAGTTGTTGTTCCCCAGCATCCGGAATCCATCCAGACCAATGAGTGAAAATACGGTTAATAAGGCGCTGCGGCTGATGGAATATAATACTAAAGAGGATGTATGCGGCCACGGGTTTCGGGCAATGGCCTGCAGTGCCCTGGTTGAATCAGGTCTCTGGTCACTGGATGCGGTTGAACGTCAGATGAGCCATCATGAGCTCAATAGCGTTCGGGCAGCATACATCCACAAGGCGGAGCATCTGGAAGCCCGCAAGGCGATGATGCAGTGGTGGTCAGATTATCTGGACAGATGCAGAGAGTCTTATCTTTATTTTCACATGAGGTCTGCAACATCTTGAGAATACTAGATTTACCCGCTCCCCAGTCACCGTGAACACCAATTGTAATCGGAGCCTAGGGTGTCTCTTCAATGAGCTTCACCACCGTCTCGGCAATCGCCGAGTAGTACAAAAGATCTGTAGCCGTTTCCTGGTCATTCAAGAACATTTAAGTGTCTCCCCGTGACATATGTTCGTAATCGTTGAGCTCAACGTTTTTCGGTCTTTGAACCGATAGGTGATTTAAAAAGATTCGTCGCGCTTCAGCCAGTCAGCTATGGCCTGGTATAACTAAGTGCCAGACCTCAGCTTTGCCAATGAATATTCAGGAGGGGGAATTGGGGTATTCAGCCTGGAATTCAGCCAGTCTTTTTGCGTCACGCTCAGAAAATTCGGCATCGCCAAACACAGGATTGCCCTGCGCATCATCGACTCTTATAACGGTTACGGTAAATACAGCGTCAGAGGGAGCATTCACTTTTCCCCAATCGGAAAAAATATTCGGTGCCAGGTTCCATTCAGCCTTTTCTCCAGGCTCAAGACCACCAGAAATCTGGTAATTGAAGGTGTCGGTTAACCACGGAACTTCCCTTCCCGGGCTTGCGATGACGCCTTTGAAATAAGCGCGCGCGATGGCTTTATTTGTGCCGTTCTCAACGCTCAACTCAATGATGGGCTGATCTCTTCCATAATTTTTTTCTCAAAGTAAAAACGGGAGCGGGATACCTTTAAGGATTCAAGTTCCTTCAGGCTACTTTCTGCGGTTTTTTGCTTTTGTAGAAGTTCCGAGATTTCCTGAAGTGCCTGAGTTTGGTCGCGTTCAGCTCTCTCCTTTCTAATCGTTTCGGCATAAGAGATGACCTCTTCTCCGGTTTTACCTGAAAGTTCGCTTTTCATTTGTGCCTCGATACCAGAGGTATTTTTTGTCATCCCTGCTTGCGTTAGATCAGTAAGATTCAAATGGTTAAGAGCTACTACCTTAAGCGCACTATCGTATGCAGTGCGTTGATTCTCTGGAAGTGACTCCCTTACCTTCTGAATTGATATCTTCATGCTTTCGTCACTGGAAGTATCAATTTTGGGCTTGTCACAACTACTCAAGGAAAGGACTATTGCAAGCGCAGCCATTACTTTCTTCATAAACATTCCTGTTAAACCTTGCTGAATAGGATAGATCCTAACTCCTGAATGAGTCATTTGGAAGCAACTTGCAATGAAATAGTAAGAAATATTGACAAAAGGTTAACGACATCTTTCTTTGCAAGGTCGAGTGGCTTTTCATACAGGAAAGAGGTTGAAGATGGGGAATTAACGCTAAGTAGAGAAACTGGAAGAATTTCGATGCCGTGCAACAAGTACTGTGTTCGTGCAATGTGTGACCTGATTCCCGGTGATAAATACGCTGCGGTGTTAGTAATGTCTGCTTCATGCGCTGAGGCATTCAACAAGCTTTTTTATGGCCTAAGTAAGGGCGAGAGTCGCGCTTCGAGTGCCAGCAAATATTTTACTTCGTCGTAGCGGGTTCTGGACTTCCAGCAGTGGTAAATGATCCTTATCCATTTAAACGCCAGAGCCCGGATGGCTGATTGATGCGATTTCCCTTTGTCTCGCTGGCCCTAGTAATAAAGTCTGACCCAGTATGATGAGTTAACGATCTTGGCAGCCCATTCAACAAAGGTCTGCCTGACGAACTTCGCACATTGCCATCGTTAGTGAACCCAGGATTTCTGGCCACTTCGTTCTGTCACCGGAGCAATACCTGCGTAGTTTTGAATTTCTTCAGCGCTGTTAAACCGGCCACGGTTATCACCAAGTGCAGCAAGCATTCGTGGGCCCATACACGGCCCCATGCCCGGAAGTGATTTGAACAGCCCCGCATCTGGCAATGTGTCAAACAGTGCTTCGATTCGTTCGTCATAGGTTTTGATGATTTCACTCACGACTTTAATTTGTGTCGCCAGTGCTGTTGCCATCAAGGCATTAGCCTCTAACCGGATATCCGCATTATTGGACTCAATGGCTTTTATCTTTTGGGGATAACGCAGCATTAACTCTAATGCCAGCTCGGCATCCTGTGGGTCATCTTAAGCGCCGCTGGGAGAAAGCTTGCCAGTAACGAGCCAAGGACAAAGCGTGGAAGGGGAAAACGGTGATAAAAGGATATTTCTGAAGAGCATACACCACGAGACCTTTCTTCAGCTCAACGGCGATAGCGATCCTGCCTTTTACCTTCTGGTGTAACTCGGTAAGCCAGACATCAAGCGCTTCTGCTGTATGTTTAATCACATGGAATACGCGTTCACCGTTTTTAAACTGAACATAGACATCGTGTATTTTATCTGCCCAGTCCAGACCAACGTGCGCAGCAAATTGATTAGTCACGGTCATCACCAACTCCTTTTCATCGGGGATTGGTATGCATTCCACGCTCTTCGGAATAGATATCCAGCAATTTATCTGCATGCCCTGAGTATTCGTTAGCGAACGTGGAGCACCTACTGGCTCAAAAGAAAAGAGGCGATCATCGCATGATTCTCGCTCAATATTCGTAACCAGTAAGCGCATACCCTGAATCAATTAAAAGTGTAATTCTCATGGTCAGAATGAATATATTTCGCTCGTTGCCGATTGTCAGGTTGAATCATGTTCTAGCAGCGAACACGGCCAGATCAAGTTTAAGCCAATACATCTATAGGGGTGAGCGGGCTCTTTGCCGCCCGCCCTGCAGCCTACGAATTATCCTGCCATCAAGTGCCAGGATAATTCGTAGGGGAAAATATCACCCCCTGATACAAGCGTTACTCTGCGCACAGCTCTATAAGGTCAAAGCCACATTCCTTTGTAGCTTCTTCCCCTCTACCTTCAAGCCTTATCCAACAAATAACGATGCGCTTTGGATGCCGCACTGGCAGCTTTGAAAATATAGCGTTTGTCGTTTTTCAGTGCTTTCGGCCAGGAAGCAATGTAGCTTTGGTGCTGGACCTCTCCGACAATCCCCAAATCCGCCATCAGGAACGCGCTTCCCACCTCGGCGATCAACTCCTCAAATGCATAATCCTCACTGCCGAATTCTCCTTTCATTTCACGGTTAAGACGGTTTTTCGCACCGCTCCAGTGAACCATCTCATGCAGACCGGTAGAGTAGAAATTAGCAGCATCAGAAAAAAGATGGCGCTCTGGCAGCCGTACTTCATCAGTTGAGGGTTGGAAAAAAGCGTTTTGTCCTTTCTCAATGATATTTGCGCCGCTTTTTCGGAACAGTTTTTCAGCCTCCGGCAACGGGTCAAATGTTGCTTCCGGGCTGATGGTTTCAGTTGCCAGTGGAAGACCATCAATGTGCTGAACGTTAAACACGGTGAAGGTTTTCAGCATTGGTATCTGGTCGATTTCGCCGTCTTCGCTTTCCTTCTCTAAAGTTGTATAGAAAATGGCTGTAGTGCCGTGCTCGCCTTTGCGAACCTGCCCACCGACTGCCTGTGCTTGTTTGTAGGTCATCCAGCGTGAATCACCGAAGCCCTGTTCTGACGCACTGCACCACAACAGCATGATATTCATTCCACTATACGCAATACCGGTTGGGAAGTTGGAAGGTAATCCAGACATACCCAGCACTCTTGCCACGGGCAAAACCACGGTTTTACACCGGCTTCTAGCGCTGCAATGATGTTGTCGGTGACGGTCTGATAAAAATCTGTTCTGGACTGAGAAAATTTCGTTTTTGAGGAGCCTGACTGCTCCAGCGGGGATACGCTGGTCGCCGTTGCGGTGTTAGGGGCGCTAATCTGGGTGGTATGCAGGGGAATGGTCATGTTTTTTTCCCGTCAGTGGTGTGATTTTCGTCTTCGTATCGCCTGCGGTTCGCTTTCCAGGCATCGTTCCGGCACGGAAGGGCGCAGAATGCGTGCCATTTACCCTTGCGGGATGGGTTGTGTTGGAAAATGATTAGCCGGAAGCTGTTACGGGGAACGGAAAACTCGCGGAGAAAAACTGACCCTGTATAGGCAGGCGTAGCGCCCCTTATTCCGCAGCGGTGTTATGAAATTTTGAGCGAGATATGTTCAGAGCATGACTTAATACTTAAAATTTATTAAACTTGCTTTAAATAAACTATTTACTTTGCATTTTCACTAAAAGACATTCTAAAAAACACGCAAAATAATAAGGTCCCGACATAATTATAAAATCCATAGCCATATAATATTCCAGATAAAAATTGCGTATAAACATTTTTATACGCAACCGCACTCCCCATTAAACAAAAAAAGCTAAACAGTCGTCATCTTCCTCACAAAAAACATACAATGCTCTTCAAAAGAGAAGTTTCAAATTCACCTAACGAATTGATCACTTCCTTCTTTTCTGCTGCCGATTTTATTTTACTTAAAGTAATATCTATATTATCCTCAGCCGTAATATTGGCTATCTTTGCGATTTTTTTAGATACTTGCATTGGAATTCCGAATTCCTCCAACGTAACCAACGTTGGCAATTCAAAATGAGCCTCTAACGCATGACAAAAATTAGTGTAATCACCAAAACTATAGTCAAATCTTGAAAAGATCAGTTTTTGAATATCATTAATTGCAAGGATAATCTTAGGGAGATTATAACTAACTAAATTTCTTTTAAAATCGAAAATCACTTGCACTGCATCATCAGGTTTATAATCCACATTCCGACTTTTCCAATAAGAATATTCATCATTAATTAATTTCAAATCACTTTCATGACTCATAATGGATCTTAGACGGGTGTGAAGTTGAGAGGCAGTCTTCACCGCACCACTTCCCATTCTGGATAATGAAAAATACTTAAACAAAATAAAGCATAAATGATTAAGTTGATCTTTGGTTGGGTATAATGAGTCCCAAACCATGACATTATGCCATTTACCACATTGCTCCATCAAAGCATCGGCAAAATTTAATAACTTTTCTGGTGAAACGCCTTGGTGCTTGTTAATTAGTTCAATTGGTAAAATTTGTTGATGGGTATACTTAAATATTCTAGTTAGATTTGTCTCTGATAAATCATTTTGTATTTGAAGAAGCATAGAGTCAGAGGCATTTTCGCTAAGAGTGACAATGGGAATATCAATTAATGGCAATTGTTGTTTTGGCCTACTGCCTATTATATGAATCTTCCCCACAAAATGCTCAAACATCCGGCCACTTCTTCCAGATATGTTATTAAATGTGAATGAATCTAATTTAGTTCGGCCAGTAATACAATCATCGTAAATTATGACATTTTTAGCATTTGTATTAACGCCCTCAATAAGCGTAGACGTGCACACTAAAACTGAAATTCTCTTTTTATTAAAAGAGTCGACAATAAATGCTCCAATTGCCCTTGGAAGTTTTGCGTGATGACATGCTACTCCGTAATCCACTGCGTTTGCTAAACTCCACTCAGGATGATAATTATCCCTTAACCATCTGGTAAACAACTTATTTTCATCATGTTTCTTGGTGAATCCCATTGCCAATATTTTAGACATTAAAAAATTGGCTCTTTTAGGAGATTTGCAATAAATGACCGTCTGTTCATCAGAGCTTATATTCTTTAAAATCCTTGTTAAATATTTATCTCTTTCAATATCAACATATTCATCCTTGCCTTTTGTTTTTAATTCGTAGTAAAATTCATCAGCAGCAACAGTCTTGTATTTATCGAATTTGACAAATGAGCAGTTCAGGTCGTCTTCTAATCCATCAATAATTCCATCTATATTTGGACCAAGCATATAAAATCTTTTGCATATATTATATAACTTATGAAAAGCTATATTCAATCTATCACATCGATAATCAGCATTGCTACTAGGCGCTAGTTTATAAAACTCATCAATTATAAAAAAATCAACATTTGTCGCTTTGAAATTACGTTCAATCACTCTTTCTTGTGTGTATATGAAGATGTTTTTTTCAGCCGCATCCTGATTTGATTGTGTTATTATCTTATATGTGGCTTTGTGTTTATGAAATTTTTTCTTAAGCTCATCCATCAATGCTATTGTTGGCACTACCACAACAATATTATTAAAGCATTGAGAACTAATTAAAGCATCAATTATAAGACTTTTACCGAAACTGGTTGGAGCACTTAAGACAATGTTTTCACCGTTAATTATTCTATAATAGACTTCTGCTTGTTTTACATGAAATTTAGTTTCCTGATTTATCGGAGATAAAAAGACACCCACCCCCAACTTGGTTTTAAAATCCAAACCATCGGCATCAACATAAGGAAACAGACCTAATTCCAAAACCAGTCTATTTAACAAGTTAACATTCTCATTAAAGAGATCTTTCTTATCTAACATCCGCAGAACTAGATCTTGAATTAAGTGATAATTTACATGTTTGTTATACTCATTAATCAACTCAATGATAATTTCTAGCCAAAGACTGTTCTCGGCATTGATTTTATCTTTCAATTCATTATATTTAGCAATATTCATTGCAACACTTCCTTTTTAAAATCATTATACAAAGAAACAATATCATCAACAGGAAAGAGAAAAACCCTTACATCAACAAGATGTACTATTTTGTTGTTATAACATGAGGACAATGATTTTCGACAAACATCTATACTATCTCTGAACTTTTTTAAAAACTCAGTCTTATTGTAATTTTTAATGATTTCGCTGGAATTTACGATGAAAATAGGGATGATTATTTTATCGACGCGACTCTCAATAGGGATTCTATTATCAGAGAGTTTTTGCAACTTATCTTTAAAGGGCCAATCTAAATCTATTTCAGATGTTATTAGTAAAAGTCTAGTTTTAATTTCATTAACACTGATAAGATTATTAATATTTTCCAATACAGATGTGATAGCATCATCCATGGTATCTTTGATTGATGAAGCACCGAGCCATAATTCAACCTGCCCACCATTTATGACAATATGTGAACAAGAAAACAATAAGTCACCATTTATATGGTAAACACCATTAACTACAGGAATTGTTTTATGACTTTGCCTAATCGCCATATGTAAGAAAAGATCTCCTAAGGCATCCAAATCATTAACAGGATACTTTTTAATGGCCTCTGCTAATTGTTTCGCAGGCCGGTTTCCTATAGCCTTCTTATTTTGCGCAGTTAGTGAATAATCAATTAACCAATCTTTAGAGTACTCAATAAGATCATTTTTACGCCATTCGTTGTACTCAAAACCAATATCAACCCCTTTAATATTCGGAATGTCTTTATTGCAATCTACACATATTTCAAACGGGGTGTCAGGATGTGGAGGCGGCATGTACTCAATTTCTTCCCGCACTGAAGCCTTTAAACGCAAATTATTAAAAACTACTCCTAGATTATTATATATTTCTGAAATAGATAAAACATGCAGCGTTGTACTACCCTGTTGTACGATCAGCATACCAACCACATATCCGTTAAACAAAACGGGAGAACCCGACATACCTTTATATTTTGAAACAGTAGGTGCTTGTGCAATTTCAAAACTATGTTTTGTCGTAGTAATATCCCCAACTAAACTGCATACAGTTGAAGAGAACGCTGCTGGAACTTGCTTCTTTTCAACAGGAAAACCATAAACATGTACTTTTTCATCAATGACAAGGTCTACCGTTCCTGTATGTATAAAAGATGAAAACTCGTACTCAATACATTTAAGGAGCGCAAAATCCATATTAGAATTATCATATTCATCAAGTAACTTTAACTTAACTTCATATCCAGATATAAAATCGTCGGGGGTTAAAAACAAACTGTACTCACCATTCTCTTCTAACGTATGCTTAGCTGTAAGAACAATATTATTACTTATACAAAAACAGGTCCCTCTTCTAATTGAATCACCATTTTGAGACTTAAATATATACACTTTATCTTTAGGGTAATCTTCTAATTTCATATCAAAATCTCTTTCTCATTTATCATTATTTTTGAGCCGCAGCTATATTTTGAGAATTTTTCTTTGAATGACTCATTGATATGTGCGATTGGATGGTTAATATAAATATCAACAGGTTGTTTTTTAGAGTATCTGACAATTCGAGCCAACGTTTCTAAATCCGGATGAAAATGTTTTTTCCCATTAGTACTGATTAAATATCTTTTGCATAAAATCCTCTCTAAAAGAATTCTATTATAATTATGTTTACTGCCATGATGTGGTAATTTAACTGCGTCTACCTCAAGAGTTTCATAACCCTTAAGATCCATCCAATGAGTAATAGTCTTTGTGTCACTATCTCCTAGAAATAGAACCTTCTTCTCGTTAAACTCTGCCAAGAAAGATATACTACTCATATTGTTCAAAGAACCATCATCAACAAATGGCACATCAGATAATTGTTCAATAGTCTCACATGAGGATCCACATATTTCTTCACCATCAATATCACTGTTTAAAGAATCTATGTACTTTTCAAAAGCAATACTGTGCTTTTTATGTAATCCTTTCATTTTTAAACCATACTCTGATAAAATATTAATCCAATCTGATTTTATCTTTGAAATACACTCATCCGTTGGCCCAATAATTTCAATGGTAATATCACCTATAATAAATTTATCTGGAACTGAGGTATTTGTAATCACACCACTCTCGAATCTTTCGTTTATTCTGTAGTTTAAAGTTTCCAAAATAAAAGAAAGAGATGTTCCTTCTGAAAATCCTATATCTGATTCGCCTTCAACATCTTTAGAAAAGTTAGATATGATCGTATCAAGAGCAGATGCTTCCTCTTGAGATATATTTTCTTCAAGGCGTTTAGCGCTAGTCAACTGCTCAATGCCATTAAAGAATACTTCTTTCAAAATTGGATGAGACTTCTCCTCAAGCATGCGAATCACACCATTGACGTGATCATTATCGATATGTGTAACAAACAAAGCATCAAATTTACTAAATCTCGATAAAATTTTATTCCAACTCTTATATGAGGAAGCAGTTCCACCATCAATCATAATTGATGTGTTTTCTGTTGCTAATATCAGGCAGTCACCATTGCCACCATCATTCAGATAAACTCTCATAGCATAAAAACCTTATACATTAGATAGTTATAAGTAAACAAAGCAGTTGTGATTTTATGAAACAATTTTATCATGGTTAACTATTGATTCACATGATTAATCATGCAATAGACTTATGCAGCCTTAAATCAACTTAATCTAACTCAGTGCTTCAATGCTTTTCTGTAAGCTAATTTACTAAGAAATCACTACCTACTGAGAAAAATTACTCTTAATTTCAAATGGATGAACTCAAATCCAGTATTCAACCACTGCCTGCAGTCTTTCCACCGCCGCCAACAATCCCCTGGTGTCAGAATCCCTGTTCCTCCCATCAAAAACTCTAATGACGTCATGGAAACACGGTTTAAAATGCATTTCACCAAAACGTAAGGCTGCCACCGTGGCTAACACTTTCCGCCGTTAAGCATAACGCTCTCAGAAGTTGCGTAAATGAAAGGGATATCAGAAGCTAATTACTTTGACTGGCGTAGTCAGACAGAAACAACGAAAAGTGTCCGGCAATCATTATCGGTGACCGACACACTCATTTAGACTGATATCGCGGCGTACTGGCCTAAAAAAGGCCTACTTGTAGAACAAATTGCCCAGGGGAAACATCCTTAATATGAACATCAAAGAAACTCATGAAATCTGGATTTGTGCGTGTTGTATTGGAGAAGCTTTTCTCGGCGAACGTATCGAGGTAAATGGTTCCGTTAATGCATGCCACTACTGCGAGGAAACTTGCGCCTGCTTTACCCTGGAAACTATTAGCAATCTGACAGAACAAGCTATCGGAGAACATTTCGTCCGTACTTCGGATGAACCTTCCACAATGGAATATGCAATGATTAAGCATTGCGGACAAGATTGGTATCGCGACGGGGAGGAAATTGGACAGGTGATTGAAGACCTCCTACAAACCAGTCCCGAAGTGGCACACGATGTACAGCAGCTTCTTGAGGAAAGGCATTCTGATTTTGACTCTGACACTATGGGTCTGGAAACTGAATTTGCGTGTGAATCGCATTATGTAGAACGCCGGAAGGTGAGCACCGGGCGTCTAAACTCCATTTGGGAAAGGTTTGTAACCACACTCAAAACTGAATCCCGCTACATCAACCCCTCTGTCACGGAGACACTGGATGGCCTTTTCAGTGGCGTGGAAGCTATGCGGTCAGGAAGGAACGGCAAGGTTATAATAGAGGCGGGGCCTGATACCGAAGTTCCTTTCCTTTATCGGGCCAGATGGTGCCGTGGACATGATGAGCTGGAGAGCATATTGATTACACCGGATCGAGAATTAGGGCCTCCTCCTTACCGGCTCAGTGGTGCAAATCGTATGAGCGCCCGAGGTATTTCTGTATTTTATGGTGCCAGTTCTGCGGAAACCGCTATTTCGGAGATAAGACCTCCGGTGGGCTGCAATGTGGTATGTGCTAAATTCATCCTTATCCGCCCGCTCAGGCTGCTGAATCTTCTTGCGCTGGAAAATGTCTGGGAGAATGGCAGCATGCTTGACCCGGACTTTATCAGAAAACGCGAGCAAGCTGCATTCCTAAGAACGCTAACCAGTCGGATAGTGGACCCCGTGCTGCCGGGTGAGGAGGATTTTAGCTATATCCCGACCCAGGTCATTGCGGAATATCTAGCGGAGTCCCCCACGATGGCCCTTGACGGAATTTTGTATCCATCGGTGCAGCTGTCTGGTCTTAAGTCGGATGAAAGCTACAACGTTGTCCTGTTCCACAAAGCCTCTTGTGTCAGCTATCAGACGTTGCCTGCACAGGAAGGCTGCAGGATAAGTTACGGACATCAGTACGATGAAGATGACTGGGAGACAGACATCTGTGTAACAGAAATCACAGAGCTCGTGGATGCCAATTCCCAGCAGGAAGAAGAGATGCACCCCCACCTTAAGGACAACCGGGAGCCAGCTATTGAGATCGATCTACTTTCTGTTAGCGTTCACGGTATAAGGGCCGCTCGCTTTGAGTATTCCACCGATACGGTCAGGCGGGACAAACACGTTTATAAGCCTGAAGTTGCCCGTCCCTCTGTTTCTGAAGAGCCCCCTTGGAACCTCGACTCTAACCAGGATGATATTCCTTACTGACGAGGTAGCTCCGGCTACAAAAATAGGCCACCGATGTGGCCCATTGTGCTAAAGAAGAAAACAGCCGTGCGGTTTAAGCTGAATACCACAGAAAACGTCAGTACTAACCTGCATGACAAGCCGAAGGGAAGACTGACCTCCTGCACAATGTCCACTTTGGCATTGAGAAGACTATCAGATATAGTTGGACACTGTTCAGTTTTGGTAGACTATTCAATGATCATTCTCATAACACTTCACTTTTAGAACACAACTTAATAGCTATCAGCAGTTGCTCAAACCAGATTTATGTAACCTACAACTTTTGGTGGTCATTTTGGTGGTCTTGACAGGAAGAGTATTCTAATTTAGCTTGATTATTAGCCAGTTACTGGCAAAGGCGATCCCAGTCAGAGGAGCCAAATTCTTAAAAAAAGCCAGTTATCGAGAGATAACTGGCTTTTTTAATCATACGTTTTTCCATTAATTATAATCATTTCCCCCTGTATTAAACAAAGACCCAGAAAATTTGTCTTAAAAAACTGCGAAGGCCGCAGCTCGATGCTACTCTTGCCGCTTAGTCAGTAGAAAAAAGGTCGCAGTTTCATGCCCCGCTCTCTCATAAAAAATGCGTTGATTATCGGCTGTATTGGATTGTTGGGCTATACGTCACTAAGTGAAGCCGCTTCGCGCTTCATACTCGATAAAGTCGTGGTAGTCGCTCGCCACGGTGTTCGTTCCCCCACCGATGACCGCGACTATAGCGCACTCACCGGTCAGCACTGGCCAAAGTGGAGTGTTCCCGCCGGTCATCTAACAGGACATGGCTATGCAGGAATGGTACAGCAGGGTAAATTTTTCGCTGAACAGTGGCAACATTGGGGGTTAACACTCCCTCTCCACCAGGGGTGTCCAGCCCGACAGAGTGTGAGCGTATGGACGGCACCCGATCAGCGTACTCAGGCCACAGGCAGCGCCCTACTTGATGGGTTGTTCCCTGGATGTGGCATACCCATAGCGCATACACACTCTGCAGCCGACCCACTGTTTGATGCGAATAAGATGGCACTAACGCCACCTAATACAGCCTTAATCCTAAATCAAATTCATGCGCGAATGGCAGCAGAAGCCCCCTTGACCGAGCACTATCGTGCCGCAGTGGCGTTGTTCCGCCAAGCGGTATGCGCCCCACACTTGGCAAGCTGTGCATTTTTGGATACCCCGTGGGACATTACTCTCACAGCTAACAGTCAACCCAAGTTAGCGGGTCCGGTGGCGCACGCAGCATCGATGGCGGAGACTATCAGGCTTGCTTACAGCGAAAACCTCCCCCTTTCTGAGGTGGCTTTTGGCCACATACGACAGGCTAAAGATGTTGGTGCATTAATGGCATTACACGCAGCGAAATATGACCTTGTCAGCGATACCCCTGAATACGCTAGACAAGGTGGCTCGCTGCTGATGACACAAATTCTGGATGCCTTGACGGATGATGCTTCCCGCTACGCTTCGCACTTAGCCAGCCCGATCGTCCTATTCGTCGGTCATGATACTAATATCGCGCAATTACAAACCATGCTCGACTTCAATTGGCAGCTAGCAGAATATCCTCGTAACGATATTCCCCCTGGCGGTAGTTTAGTTTTTTTACGCTTTCATGACGCGACAACTGGTAAGCAGTTTATTCAGCTAAGTTTTATGACAAGAAGTCTAGACCAATGGCGTGCATTAACGCCCTTATCGTTGCAGGTTCCAATGCTGGAAGCTGATGACTTTCATAAAGGCTGTTTTCGTAATGACGACAAAACCCTCTGTCCACTCTCGCGTTTTGTTCGGCACGCTCGTCAACAAATCAAGGTTCAGGATGAGGGGGTCGTTCTTTTTAAGTAACAAAAAAAGGCCCTTTCGGGCCTCTATTACTTAGTTTGTTGACGCTTAGAACTCGGTCTCGATTTCGTTTTCGCCGTTGCCGAAGCAGGCTTTGCCTTCTGACTGGCTTCGCCTCGAGTCGCTTGCCGACGCGTGTTACCTGAAACTTGATTGTGACGTTTCACTGCGCGACGAATTTGATTCGCTTTGGTACGACGACGATCTTTCTCAACTGGCAGCTTAGAGACGGTCTCTTCACTCATCCCCACCAGCTCACGCAAATAGTTCACAGCGGTAAGATCCATCTCGGTATAGCCACCACGAGGCAGGCCTTTAGGAAGATGAATATCGCCATAGCGTACACGCATTAAGCGGCTGACTTGTACACCTACCGCTTCCCAGAGACGACGAACCTCACGGTTACGGCCTTCGGTAAGGGTTACGTTATACCACTGGTTGATCCCTTCACCACCACCAAATTTCAACGTTTTAAAGGCTGCCGGGCCATCTTCAAGTTGCACACCAAGGCTTAATTGACGGATCTTATCATCGTCAACTTGCCCAAAAACCCGCACTGCATATTCACGTTCAACTTCACGACTTGGGTGCATTAGGCGGTTAGCTAACTCACCATCGGTGGTGAACAGGAGTAAACCACAGGTATTTACATCAAGGCGGCCAACGGCTATCCAGCGTGCGCCGTGTAATTTAGGGAGACGGTCGAAAACGGTCGGGCGTCCCTCAGGATCGTTTCGGGTACACAGCTCACCTTCTGGCTTGTAGTACGCGAGGACACGACACACTTCGCTTTCCGACGCAATGACCGCCACTTGACGGCCATCAATACGAATCTTCGTTGCATTAGAGGGTTCGACCCTGTCCCCAAGCGTGGCAATTTTGCCATCAACACTCACGCGGCCTGCCGCGATCAGGGTTTCGATTTCACGACGTGAACCGTGTCCCGCTCGCGCTAAAACTTTCTGTAACTTCTCGCTCATAACTGCCTCGCTGTCGCCTTCCCAGGCATCAGTTTATAAATTCATTTAAAATCAATAACTTAAGTTATTCTCTATTGCCATTATACAGGATGACCGATGGGATGTAACGCCTTTTATCGCGCAGATTGAGGGATTTCCTTTACGGGAAAATCGCTGGACTCTATTCATGCGCTGACTTAACCTTTGGTCGTTATCAACCTCGCAAATGAGAAGCGTCATTTATTGATTGTTGAGGTCAACACAACAACCTCTGGATTTATGTTTCTAACGGAGTTCCCCATGCGTTTACCCTGTCGTCCCATCGCGCTTATCTTAAGCAGTGCGCTATTATTCGCCAGTGCCAGTTATGCAGACTCAACCACCAATATCGATCAACGACTTGACCAACTCATGGGCGCTAACAGCCATAATCAGTATCATCAGTTTTTTTTAACCTTCCAGCGAGCAGTGTCGCACCAAGATAAGCAACAAGTCGCTAGTATGTTAAGTTATCCCATTACTGCTCAAGTGGCGGGCCGTGATCGTATACTGCTTGACAAGAAAGATTTTCTTGCGGTTTATGACAAAATTTTCACCCACAGCCTGCAGGATGTCGTACGTCATCAACGTTATGAGAAACTTTTTGCGAATAGCGATGGGGTGATGATCGGCGAGCAAGGCGAAATTTGGTTCAGCGACGTGTGCCAACAGACGTCATGTTCGATCCCTGTAATAAAAATCATCAGGATTAACGGTAATTCACGTTAAAAAAGAGTGGGCAATACTGTGATTGCCCAATACTGCTATTCGAAGGGACGAGTGTCTCCCGCACCTTGTCGAACGATGACAGGCGCCCCGTCAGAGAGATCGATAACGGTGGTCGGGTGCTGACCAATCGTGCCACCATTCAGTATCAAATCAACTTGATGCCCAATAGAATCTTGGATTTCTTCGGGATCGGATTCCGCAAAGTCATTGCCTGGCAGGATAAGCGTTGTGGACATCAACGGTTCGCCTAATGCCTCTAATAAGGCTTGGGCGACCGGATGTGACGTAACACGCAATCCGATAGTTTTACGCTTTTCGTTCATCAAGCGGCGAGGGACTTCTTTCGTCGCTTTTAACAAAAAAGTGTAACTACCTGGCGTGTTATTCTTCAACAAACGGAAGGCAATATTATCCACCTGTGCGTAGGTCGAAAGTTCCGAGAGATCCCGACACATCAACGTAAAATGATGCCGTCCATCTAATTGTCTCAGACGGATAATCCGTTCCATGGCGGCTTTATCTTCAAGTTTACAACCAATCGCATAGCCCGAATCCGTTGGATAAACGATCACTGACCCTTGATTAATTTGCTCGACCGCTTGTTTAACAATACGTGGCTGAGGGTTTTCTGGGTGAATATAAAATAATTGACTCATCGTCGTCTCCTACCCCCGAGTTGGGGCAGCTAAAGCTGGAAATTTTTCCCATATGGGAACCACATCTTTCGGTAACCATAGTTTACGACCTAACTCTATCCATGCACAGGGTTGATGAAAATCAGAGCCCAGTGAGCCAGATAAGCCGTAATCCACTGCATACTTGGCCAGTTGTTGCCGTTCGTTCGGTGCCTGTTGACATTGTGCGACTTCCATCGCATCCCCGCCGACGTCGGCGAAATAAGCCAATAAACGCTTCAACCATTTGGTAGAGAGTTGATAGCGTGCAGGGTGTGCCACCACGGCCACCCCTCCAGCGTGATGGATCGCCTCCACCGCTGCGGGCAGCGTACACCATTGAGCGGGGACATACCCCGTCTTCCCGCGGGCCAGATAATGTTTAAATACCTGGGCCATTGTCTCAGCTTTACCTTGCTGAATAAGGTAACGAGCAAAATGGGCTCGGGTAATCTGCCCTGTTCCCGCCTCTTGCCGCGCCCCCTCTAGCGCACCAGCAATGCCTGCTTTCGCTAACCGTTCAGCAATCATCGCTGCGCGATCCTCTCTTCGCTGGTATTGCTGCTGTAATAGCTCCACCATCGCCGGATGATGAGGATCAAAACCTAAGCCAACGATATGTATTTCGTGATTTTCCCACAAGGTCGAGATCTCGACTCCCGAGACGAGGGTCAAATCCAGATTCTCTTCACGAATCGCGGTTTCGGCATCTTCTATTGCAGCCGTGGTGTCGTGGTCAGTAATCGCCAACACCTTAACCCCACGCTCGTAGGCACGGCGAACGAGTTCACGCGCACTCAGTAGGCCATCAGAAGCTTGGGTATGGCTATGCAAATCATAGATGATCGCGCGTACATTATCGGTCAAAATTTACTCTCTCAGACGTGTTCAACATTTCTCCTACTGATAAATCACTTTTAGTTAACCTTGAGTGTTGACAATTCCGCCGTGAACTAGTTAACTAGTACACAAGACTCCAGACAGGACACAATCTCATGATGGTTATAACAGTAAAGCATTCACAGTGGTGGCGCGTCACTCTCCCATAATCGGGCGACGTTGTCATGCATCCAGCTAAAATAACCGCTATGCAGATTTCTAAGCCCGCCCACTCGGCGGGCTTTTTATTGGAAGAATAATAGAGATAACACTCATGATATCCAGCAAACTCAAACTCATCACAGTTGAAACACCCTATTCTGCTGACCCGACTGCACTCTTTAATCAACTCTGTGGCGCGAGGCCTTCTACTTTACTGCTCGAATCGGCAGATGTAAGTAGCAAGGACGATTTACAGAGCTTGATGATAGTCGACAGCGCGTTACGTATCAGTGCGCTAGGCAATATTGTTAAGGTCCAAGCATTGAGTGCTAATGGTCGTAGCTTGTTACCCTTGCTCTCTGACAAACTTCCGACTGAAGCAGATACCTCGCTTTGCGCCGATCAGTTAATTATCACCTTTAGCGAACCAACCTTGCTACAAGATGAAGATAGCCGTTTAAAATCCGCCTCTGTTTTCGATGTGCTGCGTCTGGTCCCGACCTTAGTCGCCGATAGCGACCAACAGCGCCACGCCCTATTTTTGGGCGGACTCTTTGCTTATGACTTAGTAGCGGGATTTGAAGACCTGCCTCCTTTGCAGCAAGATCAAGCCTGCCCAGACTATTGCTTCTATCTGGCTGAAACGCTGCTAGTACTTGACCACCAAACCCAACAAGCTCGTCTTCAAGCCAGCCTATTCACTGACAGTAGCGATGAATTCCAGCGTCTGCAAGCAAGACTCCATCAGCTCCACCAGCAGATGCTCACCACACCAACCAAAGTGTCTGCTGCCCCGGTACCCGGTATGCAGCTCAGCTGTAATCAAGACGATGAGACCTATTGCAATATCGTAAAAGCGCTCCAAGTGGCCATTCGCCAAGGGGAAATTTTCCAAGTCGTTCCTTCTCGACGCTTTTCTTTACCTTGCCCCTCTCCACTGGCGGCCTACGATGTATTGAAGAAAAGTAATCCAAGTCCTTATATGTTTTTCCTACAGGACCAAGATTTCAGTCTGTTCGGCGCGTCCCCAGAAAGTTCGCTGAAATATGACGCCCAGAGCCGTCAAATAGAGATCTACCCTATTGCAGGGACCCGCCCGCGCGGTAGGCATGCAGACGGTTCGCTCAACCTTGACCTCGATAGCCGCATCGAGCTGGATATGCGTAACGATGAGAAAGAGATGTCCGAACATCTTATGTTAGTCGATTTGGCCCGTAATGACTTAGCTCGCATCTGTACACCCGGCAGTCGTTACGTGGCAGACCTTACGAAGGTAGACCGCTATACCTTCGTGATGCATCTCGTTTCTCGTGTTGTGGGCCGCTTACACAATGATCTGGACGTACTGCATGCATACCGTGCCTGTATGAATATGGGAACCTTAAGTGGTGCGCCTAAAGTTCGGGCAATGCAGCTGATTGCACAACATGAAAAGACACGTCGTGGCAGCTATGGTGGTGCCGTCGGCTATTTCACCGGCACCGGAGACTTTGATACTTGTATCGTCATCCGCTCCGCCTATATTGAAAACGGAATAGCCAGCGTGCAAGCAGGCGCAGGAGTGGTACTCGATTCAGATCCGCAGTCTGAAGCGGACGAAAGCCGAAATAAAGCGCGTGCGGTGTTAAGAGCTATCGCGACCGCCCACCATTGCCAGGAGATTTTCTAATGGCTGATATCCTATTAGTTGATAATTTTGACTCCTTTACCTACAACCTGGTCGACCAGTTACGGACGTTTGGCCATCACGTGGTTATTTTCCGTAATAACGTGCCAGTGGAACAGTTAGTCACCAAGGTGGCTAGCCTTGAGCAACCTATCGTCTTATTATCCCCAGGCCCGGGTGCCCCCAGTGAAGCGGGCTGTATGCCGGAGTTACTCAAACAGTTACGCGGTAAAGTCCCCATCATCGGTATCTGTTTAGGACACCAAGCCATCGTCGAAAGCTACGGTGGAACAGTGGGGCAAGCAGGCGAAATCCTCCATGGCAAGGCCTCGGCTATCACCCACGATAATCTCGAGATGTTCCAACATTTACCTTGCCCTTTACCTGTTGCGCGCTACCACTCGCTTGTCGGAAGTGACGTGCCGCCAAGTTTAACGGTCAATGCCACCTTCAACGGTATGGTGATGGCCGTTAGACACGATGCAGACCGTGTGTGTGGATTCCAATTTCATCCTGAATCCATCCTCACCACCCATGGTGCTAAATTACTGGAACAGACGCTTGCTTGGGCGTTAACACGATAAGGGATCTCCATGAAATTATTACTTGAGCGCCTCTATCAGGGGCAACAGATCAGTCAGCAAGAGAGTGAACAACTGTTTTCTGCCGTGGTAAAAGGCGAAATCGACCCAGTCAGTTTGGCTGGGCTATTGATCGCAATGAAAGTACGGGGCGAATCGCCACAAGAGATCGCCGGTGCCGCCAGCGCTTTCCTTAATCATGCACTCCCTTTTCCTCGCCCTGATACCCTTTTTGCGGATATTGTCGGGACGGGTGGTGATGGCTCAAACAGTATTAATATTTCAACCGCGAGTGCCTTTGTGGCAGCGGCATGCGGGTTCAAGGTAGCAAAACACGGTAATCGCAGCGTTTCGAGTAAATCTGGGTCTTCTGACCTCTTAGCGGCGTTTGGTATTAATTTGGATATGCCCCCTGCGCAAGCCCGGGCAGCCTTAGATGAGTTAAATCTCTGCTTCTTATTTGCACCGCACTATCATACGGGCTTTCGCCATGCGATGCCGGTACGCAAGCAGCTTGCCACGCGAACGCTATTTAATGTGCTCGGGCCATTGATCAACCCTGCTCGTCCTCCGTTGGCGCTGATTGGCGTCTACAGTCCTGAGTTGGTACAGCCTGTTGCCGAGACGTTACGCGTCTTAGGGTATCAACGTGCAGCAGTGGTACACGGTGGCGGTATGGATGAGATTGCGATTCATACCACAACGGACGTCGCAGAATTACGAGACGGGGAGATCACGCGTTATCAGATCAGTCCTGAGGATTTTGGCCTCTCCATGCATCCTATTGAGAGCCTTCGGGGTGGCACTCCGGAAGAAAACCGTGACATTTTAACGCAATTACTTCAGGGTAAAGGTCAGGAAGCCCATGAGCATGCCATTGCTATCAATGTTGCGATGTTAATGAAACTGTTTGGCCAAGAAAACCTACGCGAGAATGCCTCAAAAGCCCTCGACGTGTTGCGTAGTGGTGCTGCCTATCAATGTGTTACAGCGTTAGCCGCAAGAGGATAATATGCAGGGTACCGTACTTCAGAAAATCGTTGATGATAAGAAAATTTGGATAGCGGCGCGTAAAGCCGCGCAACCACTGTCAGATTTCCAAGCTGAGGTCACCCCCAGCGATCGCTCCTTTACTCAAGCATTGCGCAAGCATAACCCCGCCTTTATTTTAGAGTGTAAGAAGGCTTCGCCCTCCAAGGGCTTGATTCGTGATGTGTTCGATCCCGCAGCCATCGCCACTGTCTACCGTGACTACGCATCGGCCATCTCGGTCTTGACCGACGAGAAGTATTTCCAAGGCGACTTCGCGTTTCTACCGATTGTGCGACAAACGGTCCACCAGCCAGTGCTCTGCAAAGACTTTATGGTTGATCCTTACCAAGTCTGGTTGGCGCGCTACTATCAAGCCGATGCTATCCTATTGATGCTATCTGTATTAGACGATGATCAGTATCGCCTGCTCGCTGAGGTAGCTAAGACCTTACAGATGGGGATCCTCACCGAGGTCAGTAATCAGCAAGAGTTAGCACGCGCTATCGCGCTGAAAGCCGAGGTCGTTGGGATTAATAATCGCGATTTACGCGACCTCTCGGTGGACACGGAAAAAACCCGCCAGTTGGCGAGTCAACTGCCTGCAGGCACCTTGGTCATTAGCGAATCCGGTATTCAGCACTATTCACAAATCAATGATCTTAACCAGTATGCACAAGGTTTTTTGGTTGGCTCATCCCTGATGGCGGAAGATGATTTACGTTTTGCCGTTAAGCGTCTGCTCTCCGGCGAAAATAAAGTCTGTGGATTAACCCGTGGCCAAGACGCTCAAGACGCTTATCAAGCCGGAGCGCTTTATGGCGGATTAATTTTTGTTGAAGGCTCTCCGCGTTGCGTGAATGAAGAGCAAGCTACGCGCATCATCGAAAGCGCACCGCTGCGTTATGTCGGTGTTTTCCGCGATGTCGAAGTCGTCGATATTATCGTAAAAGTCGAAGCATTGGGCTTATCTGCAGTACAGCTTCATGGTAACGAAGATCCTTCTTACGTCCGCCGTCTGCGCGACTTATTACCCGCTAGCTGCCAAATTTGGAAAGCCTTTAAGATCGAAGGGCATTTACCCGATCGCGGTTGGATCGGCGTTGATCGCTACGTCTTCGATAACGGACACGGCGGTAGTGGCCAGTGCTTTGATTGGCAGCTACTCGCCGACCAGCCACTGGATGACATCATCTTGGCGGGTGGGCTGAATGCAGACAATATCGCCTCCGCCTTAGCACTTGGTTGTGCTGGTGTTGATCTGAATTCTGGCGTGGAAACGTCGCCAGGCATTAAGGATAAACAAAAACTGATTACCGTTTTCAACGCAATCAACACTTACGCTCAATAACAATGATTGGATACTGACAATGACATTATTAAATCCTTATTTTGGTGAGTACGGCGGGCAATATGTCCCGCAAATTCTAATGCCTGCCTTAGCGCAGCTAGAAGAAGCTTTTGTGAGTGCGCAACGTGACCCAGAATTTCAACAACAATTTACTCAACTGCTAAAAGATTACGCAGGCCGTCCAACCGCCCTCACCTTATGCCAAAACTTGACGGCGGGTACCCAGACCCGTCTTTATCTTAAGCGTGAAGATCTTCTCCACGGCGGGGCACACAAAACCAATCAGGTATTGGGTCAAGCCTTATTGGCTAAACGTATGGGGAAAAATGAGATTATCGCAGAGACCGGTGCTGGCCAGCATGGTGTGGCTTCTGCGCTCGCCTGTGCATTATTGGGCATGAAGTGTCGTATTTACATGGGGGCGAAAGATGTCGAACGTCAGTCACCCAATGTCTTCCGTATGCGATTAATGGGCGCAGAAGTGATTCCCGTCCACAGTGGTTCTGCGACGTTGAAAGATGCCTGTAATGAAGCATTACGTGATTGGTCGGGAAGTTATGAAACAGCCCACTATATGTTAGGGACCGCGGCAGGTCCGCATCCCTTCCCTACCATCGTTCGCGAATTCCAACGGATAATCGGTGAAGAGACACGTCAGCAGATTTTAGAAAAAGAGGGGCGCCTTCCTGATGCCGTTATCGCCTGTGTCGGCGGCGGATCGAACGCAATCGGGATGTTTGCAGACTTTATTGATACGCCTGAAGTACAATTGATTGGCGTAGAGCCTGCAGGTCACGGTATAGAGAGTGGCGAGCACGGTGCGCCCTTAAAACATGGTAAAACGGGCATCTATTTCGGTATGAAAGCACCGATGATGCAGACCGAGGAAGGACAAATCGAAGAGTCTTATTCCATTTCTGCTGGACTAGATTTCCCTTCTGTTGGCCCACAGCATGCCTATTTGCATAGCACTGGTCGAGCTGATTATGAGTCGATAACTGACGATGAAGCCTTAGAAGCATTTAAAGCATTATGCAAAGCGGAAGGTATCATCCCGGCATTGGAATCCTCACACGCATTGGCTCATGCCATGAAAATGGCCAAAGCAGCACCGGAGAAAGAACAACTGTTAGTCGTCAACCTCTCCGGCCGTGGCGATAAAGACATATTTACTGTGCACGATATTCTACAACAGCGTGGAGAAATTTAATGGACCGTTACGCAACACTTTTTTCCCGTTTAGCTGAGCAACACCAAGGCGCGTTTGTCCCTTTTGTAACTTTGGGAGATCCCACCCCTGAGCTCTCTTTGCAAATCATCGACGCCTTAGTCGCCGGTGGCGCAGACGCCTTAGAGCTGGGTATCCCTTTTTCTGATCCTCTTGCCGATGGCCCCACTAT
This sequence comes from Rosenbergiella metrosideri, assembly GCF_022602565.1. Lineage (GTDB taxonomy): Bacteria > Pseudomonadota > Gammaproteobacteria > Enterobacterales > Enterobacteriaceae > Rosenbergiella > Rosenbergiella metrosideri. Next base: position 104,130 of record NZ_JALBCV010000001.1, on the reverse strand, counting down.
CCAGACCGCAACTTTGCGCGCTTTTAGCGGAGGAACGACCACCCAAAAATGCTTCGATATTTTGCATACGGTACGCAGTAAATATCCCGATCTTCCGATCGGCCTCTTAATGTATGCAAACTTGGTCTTCAGCCAAGGTATTGATGAGTTCTATCAACGTTGCGCGCAAGCTGGAGTTGACTCGGTGCTGATTGCTGATGTGCCGATCGAAGAGTCCTTGCCGTTCCGTCAAGCGGCAACCCGTCATGGTATTGCCCCAATCTTTATCTGTCCGCCAAATGCCGACGATGCATTGATGGAATCTATTGGTCAGTGGGGCCAAGGTTACACTTACCTTCTCTCTCGTGCAGGGGTAACCGGGGCAGAAAATCGCGCGACCACTTCCCTAGGCCACCTGGTTGATAAGCTTAACCAGTTCGGGGCGCCGCCTGCGATTCAAGGGTTTGGTATTTCACAACCCGAACAAGTGCGTGCGGCGATCGACTCAGGTGCCGCAGGCGCTATCGCCGGTTCTGCTACCGTAAAGATTATCGAACAGTATGCAGAGGATCCGGCGCGTTTACTTGAGGCATTAAAACAGTTCGTTACCGAGCTGAAAGCTGCCACCAAAAAGTCGCCGAAGCAGTGATTCAGATTAAGATTTCGTAGAGAAATATTAGTAGATTTCTTATTAATAAGCTAAATTTGAGCTGATCGACTGATCACTATCCAATCAAGATTCAACAGGGAGGCATCGAATGAAATTTGCAAAAATAGTGACAACGGGTTTATTAGCGACGGTACTGGGCTTATCACTTGCGGGTTGTGCGCCAACACCAAAACACGAAGGTACTGGTGGCTATATTGATGACACCGTGGTGACTACCAAAGTTAAAGCCAAGCTATTAGGCGAGAAGGATTTACGTTCAACGGAAATTAACGTCGAGACCTTTAAGGGCCGTGTACAGTTAAGTGGTTTTGTAAGTTCTGCGCAAGCGGCACAAAAAGCAGTCAATGTGACACGCACCGTACCTGGCGTTCGTTCGGTGGTGAATGGTATGCAAATTAAGTAAGCCAATTTTAAAGGCCGTTAAAACGGCCTTTTATATCGCCTAGAAACGATAACCTGCTCCTAAGAAGAAGACCACTGGGTTGATTTTAGTATCGATTGATTGGGATTCGCCAGCCGCTTTAAAGCGAACTTTCGTTTTGATATCCATATACCAAACCGATGCATTCAGCATCCAATGATCGTTTAACTGGTAGTCCATCCCCGCTTGCGCGGCATAGCCCCAAGAATCTTTAAGACGTAAGTCTGATAGACCCGCTTGGCGGCCAGTATTATTGAATTTATTATCGAAGAAAGTGGTGTAATTAATCCCGGCACCGACATAAGGTTGGAACTTCTCACTGCTATCCAGAAAATAATATTGAGCCATCAACGTCGGTGGCAGTTGGTGTACTGTGGCGATATTACCTGTGGAGCGTAAACCGACTTTATGTCTAAATGGGGTCGCCGCCAGAAGCTCCACACCAATATGATCCGTTGCCATATAGGTAAACGTCAGTCCTAATTGGGTGTTATTGCTAACGTTGAAGGAACCTAAGCCCAACACGTTATCCGAGTTCCCGGTTGGGCGGACTAGCGCTGCCCCACCACGAATGAAAAAATCGCCGGCTTGATGCGCAGAGGCCATTGCTGGGAACACAAGAGCCATGGCTAAAACAATTTTACGCGCTTTCATAAAAACTCCTGAACTTATCAATAAAAAGTGACGAAACGTAAACACCTATAATTATTGTGCCTATTCTGTCGTGTTTATCGATCAAATTCATGTGAATAATGCAGCAATTATTTCATATAAAACAAAGTCTTGATCGAGATCAAATTGAATAAGGTTTTTTACTTCTAGAGAGTTCAAAGTCTTCGTTGCTAATTCCCCAATCACGCCAATAAATCGATATAATAGAAAGTTATGTAAGTCCTGTGCCAGTTACCGACTTATCCATGTACAATTAGCGCAAGTTTTCCCTATACATCAAGGAGTTTTCATGTCCCTCACGGCCAATCAATCTTACCGTGACGCTGCTCAGCAGTTTAAGCAGCATTTCAAGCCGTTGATCTTGATTTCACTGCTCTCAGCATTTGTTACAGTATTGTTGCTTAAGACATTTCTTCCGTCGACAGACCCGTTGAGTGACTTTTTACAAAGTGGCGAAAGTACCGACTCGCTCTTTGCTCTCATTAAGGACATGAGTGACGATCAACGCAGTGTATTAATGCATATCTCGGCCGTAATGACCTTCTCTGCGCTGATAGGGAATACCTTGTTGGTAGGAGGCGTGCTGAAGTATCTCTCTGCGACAGCTCAAGGACAGGCGACAAGTGCCATCCGCGCTATCGGCGCCAGCGCACCAGTGTGGCCTCGCCTACTTATTCAGACCTTCTTATTGACCACCATCGTGCAACTCGGGTTCTATGTATTAATAGTACCGGGTGTCGTGTTAATGGTGTTGTTCTCCTTATCGCCGGTACTGCTGCTGGAAAATGATCGTGGGCTGCTGAAGACCATGAAACAGAGTGTGCCACTAGTCTGGAAAAATATCCGTCTTATCGCCCCTGCAGTGATTGCATGGTTTGTGGTAAGAATTGCGCTGACCTTTATCTTTGGTAGCTTTGGGCTAATGCCTAACAGCCTTATTTTGCTTCTCAGCAATGTGTTAGCGCACTTATCGTCAGCGTTATTATTGATTTACCTCTATCGTATTACCGCCCAGATCCGTTAATCATCTTGCAGCCTAGTCGTAGGCTGCATTAGGACTTTACAATGAAACAGTTGCTCGATTTTCTACCTTTAGTCGCTTTTTACATCTGTTACAAGCTTTACGATATCTTCGTGGCTTCCGGCGCGTTGATTATCGCTTCGGCGCTTGCGCTCATCGCAACCTGGTTTATTTATCGCAAAATCGAGAAAATGACTTGGGTAACCTTTATCTTGGTCACACTTTTCGGTTCATTAACGCTAATTTTCCATAATAATGAATTTATTAAATGGAAAGTGACGGCTATCTACGGTTTTTTTGCTTTAGCTCTGCTGTACAGCCAGTTTTTTATGAAGAAACCGATTATCCAGTCGATGTTAGGAAAAGAGGTTCAACTTCCTGATAGCCTGTGGCGTAAACTAACTTATGCTTGGGTACTCTTTTTTATCTTCTGTGGTGCACTGAATGTCTACGTGGCATTTTGGCAACCCGAAGCGGTGTGGATTAATTTTAAAATGTTTGGATTAACGATACTGACGGTGGTGTTCACCTTAGTTAATGGGCTTTTTATTTGGCGTCATATGCCACAGACAGATAAATAACAAAAACAATAATTACTTTAGTGTGGAGCAATGTCATGAGCGAAGTTATACGCAGTCCGCAAGGTGAAATGGTACTACGTACCCTTGCCATGCCAGCCGATACCAATGCCAATGGGGATATTTTCGGCGGTTGGGTCATGTCACAGATGGACATGGGAGGCGCGATACTGGCAAAAGAGATCGCTGAAGGCCGGGTAGTGACCGTCCGCGTCGATGGTATGACTTTCCTTAAACCAGTTGCGGTGGGGGATGTCGTCAGCTGTTATGCAAGTTGTATCAAGACGGGGAACAGTTCAATCACTATCAATGTGGAAGTATGGATTAAAAAGGTGTCATCTGAGCCAATTGGTCAACGTTATTGTACGACTGAGGCGGTCTTTATCTATGTTGCGGTGGACGAACAAGGTAAACCTCGTTCACTGCCCGCGCAGACACAAGGTCTTCCCCACTCTGCCTAATCTGATGAAAGCGTGAAGAAACCTTCACGCTGTTTATCATTGTTCGATTGACGAACTTCCGTCGATTCTAAAGATAATGTTATAAGTTTGACCTTGTGCAGGATGCCCCGGGGCATAACGCCAGCGTCTGATTGCATTTCTGACTTCGCGATCAAACATTCCTCTAGGCTCTGCTGAAACGATGTCAATATTATCAACGGCCCCACTCGCATCCACATCAAATTTGACGCGAACACGGCCTTCTACGTGCAACGCTAAGGCTCGGGCAGGATAAGCTGGATTGACCGTCGCTAAGCGCTGCGGTTTCCCCTCTGACACACTTTTCTGCTGATCAGTGGATTTTTGTGGCGCGGTTTGTGCTCGCGTTTGCGGCTGAGTATTTTGTTGGTTAAAAGGATTATCCTGCGCGGGCGGTGCTTTATGCTCGACCGGCTTTTCCACTGGTTTGTGCACCACTGGCTTAGGTTTCTCGTGTTGTACCGGTTTGTGAACGACTTTTTTCACCGGTTTAGGCTTAGGCTTTTCCACCGGTATGTCGACTTTTTGTTCAACTGGCGGTTGCTCAACTTGGGGCGCCGGCGTGGGTTCCGGAGACGAAATTGGCTGCGGTGTTGCGGGGGCACTTTTCGCGGCAAGCTCAGGTTGAACTTCAGGCGCAATCAATGAGACATTGATTGCCTGCTGAGGAGGAGGCAACTGAAAATCACGATTCATCGAAGCGTACAGTAATCCTGCAATCACTGCACCATGCAATGCAATAGAGACGATTGTCGCAATCGATCCACGTTTAGGTAACTCTTCGGTTAGACTGCTCATAATATTCTTTCGCTCAAAGTATTACCGATATTCTAAATGCAAATAGCAATCAGTTTCAATGCTGTTTTCATTACAGCTAGAGAAATACGATCTCCTCTGCTTTTTCATTGCACCCTGCGTCATATTACAGTAACTTTCATCTTTTACCCTACCCACAAAGGTGTTCCTGTGCTTTATGTCATTTACGCGGAAGATAATAAAGATTCATTAGAGAAGCGTCTTAGTGTACGAGCAGCTCATCTCGCCCGATTACAGATTTTAAAAGATGAAGACCGTCTCCTGACCGCAGGACCTATGCCGATCGCCGACAGTGAAGACCCCGGACATGCTGGATTCTCTGGATCGGTGATCATTGCTGAATTTGCCTCTCTTGACGAGGCGCAAACCTGGGCTAATGACGATCCCTACGTTGCTGCTGGGATATACCAAACCGTTACCGTACGTCCTTTTAAACGCGTTTTTTAATCCAACCATTTTGACTTAGCGGGGAAGATTATAGGCTATCTCCGCTAAATCCCCCTCAATATGTCCTTCTGTGACCTATGGTTCCTGTAGAATGCTTCCCTAAACCCGTCTTTTTAGAGTTTTTTTCCTGATCAAATCGCGTGACCAGTAAAAATCCGGAATTGGTTTACATTCCTTATACACCACGTACACTACACTCAACTCTATTTGGGAAATCAATTCAGCCTATGACCTCAGCGACTTTTTATGGCGTTCTAAACGGTGTCATCCTCTTTAGTTACTGGCTATTGATAGCTACCGTGACGATTAGAATCCTAATAAAGCGCCGAACAGTCTCTTCTTCCATGGTCTGGTTACTCATCATCTTCTTCCTACCGCTATTAGGGGTGATAGCCTATATCGCCTTTGGCGAACTTTACCTAGGTAGGCGCCGAGCGGAACGTGCACGGAGTATGTGGCCAGCGACTGCACAGTGGCTTCTAGACTTAAAAAGTTGCCAGCATATCTTCGCGACCCATACCAGTGATGTGGCCAGCAGCCTGTTTAATCTCTGTGAGAACCGACAAGGTATTCCTGGCGTGAAAGGGAATCAGCTACAACTTCTGACCAGTGCACAAGATGTTATGACAGCGCTCATTCGCGATATCAACCTCGCTCATCACAGGATTGAAATGGTTTTCTATATTTGGCAGCCTGGTGGTAAAAGCGATCACGTCGCCAATGCCCTTATCAGTGCTGCCCGACGCGGTGTGACCTGCCGGGTACTGCTTGACTGTGCGGGGAGCCGACAATTTTTTAAAAGTGCTTGGCCTGAGAGAATGCGACATGCGGGTATCGAAGTGGTTCAAGCACTACCAGTCAATGTGTTTCGTTTTTTTCTTCGTCGCTTGGACTTACGCCAGCACAGAAAAATCGTGCTTATTGATAATGCTATCGCTTATACCGGTAGCATGAATATGGTGGATCCTCGCTTTTTCAAACAAGATGCGGGTGTTGGCCAGTGGGTTGACTTAATGGCTCGCATGGAAGGCCCCGTCGCGACAACGTTGGGGATTGTTTACTCTTGCGACTGGGAAATTGAAACCGGCGAGAGAGTCCTTCCGCCGTTGCCCGAACGCGTTAGCATGCCATTTGAGCAATCTTCTGGGCATACTATTCACGTTATTGCTTCAGGCCCTGGATTTCCTGAAGATCTTATCCATCAAGCCTTATTGACGGCCATTTATGCCTCACGCGAAAGCTTGATAATGACCACACCTTATTTTGTCCCCAGCGATGATCTCCTACATGCCATCTGTACTGCCGCGCTACGTGGCGTTGACGTCAGTTTGATCGTCCCAAGGAAGAATGATTCTCTGCTCGTAGGTTGGGCAAGCCGAGCTTTTTTTAGCGAATTACTCGATGCAGGAGTCAAGATCTATCTCTTTGAGGAAGATTTACTGCACACCAAAAGTGTCTTGATCGATGGTGAGCTTAGCCTGATTGGCACGGTAAATTTAGACATGCGCAGTTTATGGTTAAATTTTGAAATCACTTTGGTCATTGATGATGCTGATTTCGGTAATGATCTGGACTGCGTGCAACGCGATTATATTGCTCGCTCATCCCTCCTCTCTAAAGAACAGTGGTTGCACCGCGCTTATTGGAAACGTATTGTCGAACGATTGTTTTACTTCTTGAGCCCATTATTGTAAAACAGCCTTAATTTGTCTCTCTTACTGAAAATAACTAGGTTACTTATGGATTTAAATAATCGCCTTACCGAAGATGAAACACTAGAACAAGCCTATGATATTTTCTTGGAGCTGGCCGCCGATAACTTAGACCCTGCCGACACGATTCTGTTTAATCTCCAATTTGAATCCCGTGGCGGTGCAGAACTTCATGACCCTTCGGCTGATTGGGAAGAGCACGTTGATTTTGATCTAAACCCAGATTTTTTCGCTGAAGTCGTCATTGGGCTTGGGGACGATGAAGATGCGCCGATCACCGATATTTTCGCCCGTATTCTACTGTGTAGAGAAAAAGACCATAAACTCTGCCACATCTTGTGGCGAGAATAAGTCAGTTCTATACGCCCTAGCTACCGCTAGGGCGTAGTCCATTACAGTGGGTCAACTTTCAGACATGACACTGCATGACTGAAATTACCTTCTAATACCGGTTTGGTTTTTGCGCATTCCGCCACTGCTTGCGGGCAGCGCGTACGAAAGACACAGCCTGAAGGTGGATCGATCGGTGAGGGAAGTTCCCCTTCGAGTAACTGAACCTGCTTGGTCAGCTCTTTATCCGGATCGGGAATTGGCACCGCAGACATCAAAGCTTGGGTGTAAGGATGCAGCGGTTGGTGATATACCTGATCGTAGGTTCCCAACTCGACGGCATGGCCTAAGTACATAACCAATACCCGATCAGAAATATGTTTGACCACCGCTAAATCATGGGCAATAAAAATAAGCGATAGCCCCATTTCACGCTGCAGTTTCTGGAGTAAGTTTACCACTTGAGCTTGAATCGATACGTCCAATGCAGAGACGGGTTCGTCGCAGATCACTAACTTCGGTTCTAAGATGAGCGCACGGGCGATACCGATACGCTGACATTGTCCGCCGGAAAACTCATGTGGATAACGGTTTATCAGATTAGGTAATAGCCCCACTTTCATCATCATCGCGCGGACTTTCTCGCTAACTTCTCGTTTCGCCATCTTCGGATAATACGTTTTCAACGGTTCTGCAATAATGTCACCGACCGTCATACGGGGATTTAATGAGGCAAGCGGATCTTGGAAAATCATTTGAATATCGCTACGCGCGTCGCGCCAAGCTTTATCATCTTGCCCTAACAGATCACGTCCCAACCACGTCACCCGTCCTCCTTTGGCTTTAACGAGGCCAATAATCGCGCGGGCAAGTGTCGATTTCCCGCAGCCCGATTCACCGACCACGCCCAGGGTTTCGCCCTCATAAAGCCGTAAGCTAACGCCATTGACCGCTTTCAAGCTCTTCTTAGGCTGCCAGAACCACTGCTTACCGTCTTTAATATCGAAGTGGACACGTAAGTCAGCGATTTCGAGTAAAACTTTTCTATCTTGTAGCGCGATATCATTCATCGTGCGACCTCCAGAGGGTGGTGACAAGCGCGCAGACGTCCTGCTGCAAAAGCCTCGAGTTGCGGTGATTGACGGCAACTTTCGGTCGCATAAGCGCATCGTGGTTGGAAAGGACAACCACTGGGAAGACGTAATAAATTAGGGGGATTGCCCGGTATGGTCAGTAAGCTCTCCTCATCGCTATCCAAACGTGGCACAGCATTGAGTAATCCTTGTGAATAAGGGTGTACCGGCTGATAGAAGATATCCCGTGCGCTACCATACTCCATTGTCCGGCCGGCATACATCACCAAAACTTTGTCACAAATCCCGGCGACCACCCCTAAGTCATGGGTAATCATGATAATGGCGGTATTGAACTCGTGTTTAAGCTCGTTCAATAGCGTCATGATTTGCGCTTGAACGGTCACATCCAGTGCGGTTGTCGGTTCATCCGCAATTAATAGCTTTGGCTGACATAGCAGCGCCATAGCGATCATCACCCGTTGTCGCATCCCGCCGGAAAATTCATGCGGGTACATCGCCATTCGCTTTTGTGCTTCCGGCATTTTGACCGCGTCTAACATCTGTAGAGAGTGCTTAAATGCCTCTCTCTTACTCATTCCTTTATGCAGTCTAAGCACTTCGATGAGTTGGTCACCCACTTTCATATAGGGGTTCAACGAAGTCATCGGATCTTGGAATATCATCGCCATCTCTTCAGCGCGCAGTCGATTTAACTGGGCTTCAGGAAGGTTGAGGATCTCTTGGCCATTAAAGCGCGCAGAGCCACCAATACGACCGTTCTTTGCCAATAATCCCATCAGGGCGAAAGCAGTTTGCGATTTTCCTGAACCTGATTCGCCAACGATGCCCAGGGTTTCCCCAGGCTTTAATGAAAAATTGAGATCATTGACAGCCGTGACATCACCATCATGCGTACTAAAAGTGACGCGTAAATCTTTGACATCAAGCAGTAATGGGTGCTGTGTTAATGAAATCATCGTCCCTCCTAGCGGTCTTTAGGATCGAGCGCATCGCGTAAGCCATCGCCGATAAAGTTAAAACAAAACAGTGTGACGACTAAGAATCCCGCTGGAAACAGTAACAACCAAGGAGAAACTTCCATTGAGTTAGCCCCATCGCTGAGCAAAGCGCCCCAGCTACTGAGCGGCTCTTGGGTGCCAAGCCCTAAGAAGCTAAGAAAAGATTCGAATAAGATCATACTGGGTACTAATAACGACGCGTAAACCACCACGACACCCAAAACGTTTGGCACAATGTGACGGATCACAATTTTCACGGTGGACACACCACCCACTTGTGCGGCTTCAATAAACTCTTTGCGCTTCAGCCCTAACGTTTGCCCCCGTACAATCCTCGCCATATCGAGCCATGACACCATCCCTATCGCGACGAAGATCAGCAGAATATTTCGACCAAAAAAGGTGACCAGCAAAATAACGAAGAACATAAAAGGAAAAGAGTTAAGGATTTCCAAGATACGCATCATGACAGCATCGACTTTTCCACCGAGATAACCGGCTAGTGAACCGTAAAAAGTCCCCACAATGACCGCGATAATTGCAGAAGCGACGCCAACCATTAATGAGATCCTGCCACCAATCGCCACACGGACCAGTAAATCACGACCTGAAGAGTCAGTACCAAAGTAGTGCTTAGAGGCTAAATCTGGGGCGGCTGACATCATCGACCAATCAGTGTCGTCGTAGGCGAAAGAGGATAACAGTGGTGCGAAAATGACGAAGAGCACAATACACAGCAAAATAATTAAGCTGAAGAGGGCTGCACGGTTATGAATAAAACGTCGACGGGCATCTTGCCATAAACTACGCCCTTCAATATCGAGTTGCTCAGTAAAAGCTTCGACCGCCTGACTATTTTTTTTACTTGCTAACATGCGGGTCTCCAGCTTAATAACGAATTTTAGGATCGATAACGGCATAGAGCACGTCAACAATCGCATTAAATACTATGGTCAATACCCCGACTAAAATCGTCAGGCTCATGACTAATGAATAGTCACGATTCAACGCACCATTCACAAACAGCTGCCCGATGCCTGGAAGACCAAAGATGGACTCAATAACCATTGATCCGGTGATGATGCCGACGAAAGCCGGTCCCATATAAGAGATAACTGGCAATAACGCCGGACGTAAGGCATGACGCAGTACAATTCGGGAAATCGGAAGACCTTTAGCCCTAGCGGTGCGAATATAGTTAGAGTGCATTACCTCGATCATCGAACCGCGCATAATCCGGGCAATACTGGCTATATAAGCCAGTGAAAGTGCCAGCATCGGTAATAATACATACTGCCACTGGCCACCGTTCCAACCACCGCCCGGTAGCCATTTTAAGGAGATGGCAAACAGCATCACCAGTAAGGGCGCGACCACAAAACTCGGTATCACCACCCCGGTCATGGCAATCCCCATCACGGTATAATCCAGCCAACTGTTTTGTTTTAACGCGGCAAATATCCCCGCACTCACCCCTACCACTAAGGCAAAGATAAAAGCGATCAGCCCCAGTTTGGCCGAGACAGGGAATGCTTGGCCCACTAAATAGTTTACGGAGTAGTCTTTATATTTAAAGGAAGGACCGAAGTCGCCATGGGCGAGTTGAACCAGATAATTGAAGTATTGCTGGCCGATAGGCTCATTCAGATGGTATTTAGCTTCAATATTGGCCATCACTTCCGGCGATAGACTGCGCTCACCGGTAAAGGGACTGCCGGGTGCTAAACGCATCATAAAGAAAGAGATCGTAATCAAAATAAACAGGGTCGGAATGGCTTCAACACACCGACGAAAAATAAATGTCAACATTGCTTCACCTATCAGGCTTATATAAACAAATTAACCCGGCGTTTTCACGCCGGGAATGCCTGTAAAATTAGTGCTTAATAATATAGAGGTCTTTATCATAAACGTTATCGAGAGGATCTTTACCGGTATAGCCTCCAACGTAAGGTTTTACTAAACGCGTGTTGGCATAATAGAACACGGGGATATCCGCCGATTGTTGGTCCAATATTATCTCAGCTTGGCGATACGCCGCACTTCTGCTAGCTTCATCAGACGCTTTAACACTCTTCGCAATCTCGCTATCGAAATTAGCATCTTTGAAGAAAGAGGTATTATTCGAACTATTGGATAACATCGAGTTGAGGAACGAACTCGCTTCATTATAGTCCGCACACCAGCCTGCACGCGCAACATCAAAGCTACCTTGGTGACGGGAATCGATATAGGTTTTCCACTCTTGATTGACCAGAGTCACGTTAACACCGATATTTTTCTTCCAGATCGCCGCCGCCGCAATGGCTAGTTTTTTATGTAGGTCGGAAGTGTTATACAGCAGTGAGAACTGTAGAGGATGGTTAGGACCATACCCTGCCTCTTGTAACAGCTTCTTGGCCTCTTCATTACGTTTGTCTTGGCTCCAAGAGAACCACTCTGGCTTCTCGATTTGAATACCATCGGTGGCCGGATTGGTAAAGCTATACGCCGGAGTTTGACCCTGTGCTAGCACCTTATTGACGATAAGGTCGCGGTCTAACCCTAATTTAAGCGCGGTTCTGACTTTAACGTCATTGAAAGGCGCTTTCTTATTATTGATTTCGTAATAATAAGTACAGAGATAAGGATCAACGTGAAGATCTTTAGGATTATTTTTCTGTAATTTTTTAAACAACTCAATTGGCAAGTTGTTATAGGTTATATCGCTTCCGTTATCAGAGAAATAACGGTTAACGTCCGTCACTTCTGATGAGATAGGTAGGAAGGTCACCTTGTTGATCACCGTATGCGCATTATCCCAATAGTGCTTATTACGCACGACCACGATACTTTCGTTCACCGTATGGCTTGCTAAGGTGTATGCCCCATTACTGACCCAGTGAGCGGGAGACGTCCATTGGTCGCCATAAGCTTTGATCGCTGGCGCATAGACTGGGGACATCGCCGCATAAATGGTTAATTTATAGAAGTAAGGGACCGCTTCTGAGAGGGTAACCTGTAGCGTGTGTGCGTCGAGGGCCTTTACACCCAGTTTTTCCGGCGATAGTTTACCCGCAATGATCTCATCGATATTCTCGACATGACCATATTGTAAGAAACTCGCATAAGGCGAAGCGGTTTTCGGGTCGGCGAGACGCTGCCAGCTGTAAACAAAGTCTTGTGCAGTAACGGGCTCACCGTTCGACCACTTAGCATCGTTACGCAAGTGGAAAGTCCACACTTTATTATCCTTTTGTTCCCAACTTTCTGCCACGCCTGGTACCACTTGCCCTTGGTTATTGGAGATGGCTAATCCTTCGAACAGGTCGTGACTAACATTACTTTCAGGCACACCTTCAATTTTATGGGGATCCAGCGATTGCACCTCACCACCATTGCCCTTGACCAGTGTCTGGTTATCGGCGAGTTGTACCCCTGCTGGGACTTCTGCGGCGATTGCCGCTTGACCCGTAGATAACGCCAACAACACGGCCGTAGCAATCACGTTTTTAGTCAATTTCATATTACGACTCCACACACTTTCATTATTGTTATAGGGTTTTCCCCGACGGTGAATCCTGTCTGTCCAATTACTGATTTATTGCATTAGCCTTACAGACAATTGACAAATTTTTACGCGTTAATAGGTCAACTTGATAGTCTGTCATGAACGCTATGTGATATATCTCACTGATAATCATCTGATTGTTCACTATTAATACTTTTGCTTATAAAAGCATCGACTAAATGATAGGGTTTTTACCCTATAAATATCTGGTAGCAATATTTATGCCAAGGTTTACACGTCGAATGGGATGTGAGAGATTTTGATTAACACCTATAAAAATTTTTTTAAGTGTTTAGAAGAATGGGGAAGAATGTATCAGGATCGTGAATATAAAATAAAGATTTATTAATAAAATGAATTTAAGCACCAAGAAGGTGAGCCATTTTAATGCGACGCACTAAATTGGTGCTCATTAGGGGTGAAATACGTGGGCAGCACTAATTCAGAGCAGAGAGTGACACTGTTGTTACATCCTTACTCATGCTCAAAGATACCCTAAGCGTTTTCTTTTTCTTGGCCGAAAATCGCCTGCTCACTGCCCTGTTCAATCGCTTGCCAATAGTGTTTGCGGCAAACGGAGATATATTTATCATTCCCGCCAATCACCACTTGAGCACCATCGTGGAAGGGTCGTCCCTGCGCATCCAATCTCAACACCATGTTCGCCTTACGTCCGCAATGGCATACCGTTTTCAATTCCACGAGCTTATCTGCCCAAGCAAGTAAGTATAAACTGCCTTCAAATAGCTCCCCTCGGAAGTCAGTCCGTAAGCCATAGCACAATACTGGGATATTCAAATGGTCCGTAACATAAGTGAGTTGTTTCACCTGTTCTCTTGTTAAGAACTGCGATTCGTCAAGTAAAATGCAATGAAGCTGTTGGGTGTCATGGGACTGTTTAATCTCATGAAAAAGGTCGGTATCTTTACTGAAAAGTGCAGCACTACTGGATAAGCCGATTCTTGATGCCACACGCCCCTTACCATATCGGTCGTCAATTTCCGCAGTAAAAATCAGAGTGTTCATCCCCCTCTCTTGGTAATTATAAGAGGACTGTAATAGAGACGTTGATTTCCCTGCATTCATCGCAGAATAGTAAAAATAGAGCTGTGCCACAGAAAGTATCTCATCGAAAATTCAAAGCCTGATCATACCATAGCCCAACTCGAGTCACGCTAACTAAATCCAACATCGGCAAGGCTAATAAATGCTGTCGCATCGGGAACAAGTTGCAATCTGATTACCCTAGGTAATATCATAAAAAATACTAATACAACCCTCCCCATGAGGAACTCTTATGAGTGATCAGCTTCTCGCTTTGAAGAATTATCGTTTTTTACGTGCTGAGGCTCGTAATTTCGCCTTAGAAACCCTTTACGATATTTTAGATAAATTTACGGCAGTTGTAGAAGAACGTCGTGAGGAACAGGCGAGTAAAGGTGCGCTAGATGCTGAGCATGCAAAACGCGTGGATAAAATCCGAGAGATGATGCTGTCTGAGGGAATTGATATTAGTGAATTAGTTCAGCAGACTCCGCCAGCAAAGCCCAGCAAACAAACTCGTGACAAAAGGCCCGCTAAATATGAATATACCGATTCATCGGGCATTACTCATACCTGGACTGGTCAAGGCCGAACCCCTGCCGTTATCCAGAAAGCCCTCGATCAAGGCGATACCCTAGATGAATTTTTAATTAAGAGTTAAAAAAAACCGCCACAAAATGGCGGTTTTTTTATAAGCTTCGTCATCCCAAAAACTATTTAACGTTTTCCGCTAACCATGCTTTGAAATCTTCGCCAAGTACTGGGTGGCGTACACCATATTCAACGAAAGCCTGCATATAACCGAGCTTGTTACCACAGTCATGGCTTACGCCTTTGAGATGGTAAGCTTCAACGGTTTCTTTTTCCATCATCATCGCTATGGAGTCAGTCAGCTGAATTTCACCGCCAGCACCAGCAGGCGTTTTAGCCAGTAAAGGCCAGATATCAGCAGACAAAACATAACGACCGACAACTGCAAGATTAGACGGTGATTCGGATGCTTTAGGTTTTTCAACCACGCCTACCATTGGTGCGCTATCGCCAGGTTGCAGAGTAGCGCCTTGGCAGTCGACAACACCGTATGACGTCACGTCTTCAACGGGTTCAACCATGATTTGGCTATGACCCGTTGCTTCAAAGCGAGAAAGCATCTCAGCAAGGTTATCTTTCTTAGGATTCGATTCATATTCGTCAATAATAACATCTGGTAGAATCACCGCGAAAGGTTCATTTCCAACTACTGGGTGTGCACACATTACTGCATGGCCTAGCCCTTTAGCCTCACCTTGACGAACTTGCATAATAGTCACATGCGGAGGGCAGATCCCTTGGATTTCATCTAAAAGTTGGCGCTTAACGCGCTTTTCCAGCATCGCTTCTAATTCAAAGCTGGTATCGAAGTGGTTTTCGATAGAGTTTTTAGAAGAGTGTGTCACTAACACTATTTCATTGATGCCCGCAGCGATACATTCATTAACCACATATTGAATTAAAGGTTTATCAACTAGGGGTAACATCTCTTTCGGAATAGCTTTTGTCGCAGGCAACATTCTAGTACCTAATCCCGCAACAGGAATAACTGCTTTTCTTATTTTAGAAACATGAGCAGACATCAAACAAACCTCGTTAAGTTGGCAAATTGCCAAAACATCCTTTAAAGAGTCTAAATGCTACCATAACTGTTCGTAAGAATTATCTAGAAAAAATAAAAATAGTTTAACTATTTAGAGGGTTGGTAACGTTATTTAATGAAAACGTAGCCACAACTTACGCGGTCCATTCCATACCTCACACTCTGCGCTGGTCAGCAAGAGCCGTTGCTCTTGAGCGGAATCATGAAAATAACGTCCCAATGCCAGATCTTTGATTAACGTTGTATGCTGGTGATCATGATGAATGACACAAGACAACCCGCTATTAACCACAATAAGATGTCCGCGCAGTCGATTAAAATAGCCGATAACTAACGGGTACTCTCCATGTAATCCGGATTTTTTTAATAATAGTTGTAAGTCATGAAGAACAGAGGTGAGCGCCGGAAGATTATCCGGATGAGCAGTAATGTGTTTTTTTAATAAATCATTAAAGAAGGCTCTAAATAAAAGTGCAGCCACCGCACCGTACTCACCGACCCACTCCGCATCAAAAATATAAAATCCAAATTCTTGATCCGATAATTCGGCGATATCGATGATCAGACCATTATTCTCACTGGTATTCAGTTGTCGGTAACCGACTTGGCATCCCGCCACTTTTAAATGGGCTGGGGGCTGTAAGTTTCTTAATAAGGCTAAGGACTCTTGGGGATAGGAAACAAGATGGTTCCACTCTGCCTGAAGTTTGTCGCTTTCATCCACTGGGGAGCTAAACATATCGGGATAAATAGCTTCAACCAATAAGTTTTTTAACGCGGCTACATCAGTAAGCGGTTTTAGGATAACATCGTAGACGCCTGCTCGCATCACCGCGGCGATAAGGTTCACATCGTGCGTATCCGTCAAGGCAATAATTGGCGTCTGTACCGTTGCAGAGTGGAGTTGTTTGATGAGGGGAACTGCTGGGACGTCCAGTAGATTTAGACCACAGATAATCAGTGTGACATCATGTTGATCAACGAGATCTAACCCCTCTTCACCGCTATCGGTTTGCATCACTTTCGCACCAGCATAGTTTAAAAACTCAGCCAACACTGCGTCACAGACCGGATCATTATCGATGATCAGCACTATTTTATTGGTTAAAAAATTTTCCACACTCATCTACCTGCACTTTCATTTATACTACCGACTGGACAGCCTTTGAAGACAAAAAACTTACTCAGCTTTGGATGTTGAAATGAGTATAGCTGAACTTTCTTGACTCGGTGTTCAATAATAGTGAAATAAGACTTTTAACCATCATTCCCCTTATAAGAGAAGATACCGTGCAGCCAGATCTCTGTCCTTGTGAAAGCGCCATCCCGCTAAAACAATGTTGTGACCCGCTAATTAGGGGGGGGTCTTCTGCAACCACTGCTGAACAATTAATGCGCTCACGCTACACCGCTTATGCGCTACACGCTTTTCAGTATGTTGCCAAAACGTGGCATCCCTCAAGCCGCCCTGCAGAATTAGCGCAACTTTTGCAAAATGATAGTGTTGGAACGCTGTGGCAAGGCCTATCGATTGTTGAAACGCATGCTGGACGTGCAGTAAATGAAGCTTACGTCACCTTCTTCGCTCGCTATACCAGTGACCAACAGCCTGGTTGGATTTACGAAACCTCACGTTTTGTGCGTGAAAATAATCACTGGTATTATCTTGACGGGGTTCATAAAATACCGGGCCGTAATGAGACTTGTCCATGCGGCTCACAAAAAAAATTCAAAAAGTGTTGTGCGCGCTAAGGTTTATTAGTGTCACAGCAATAGGATGCAACACAGGATCAGCTTTAATGTCAGCGAAAAACATCGAACGTAAAATACTCCGTACTATCTGTCCCGATGCTAAGGGATTGATCGCTAAAATTACCAATATTTGTTATAAGCACGAATTGAATATTGTTCAAAATAATGAGTTCGTCGATCACCGTACCGGGCGTTTTTTCATGCGTACCGAATTAGAAGGTATTTTCAACGACTCGACACTGTTAGCCGATCTCGATGGAGCGTTACCCAGCGGTTCATTGCGCGAGCTGCATGCTGCCGGCCGACGTCGTATCGTCATTATGGTCACGCGTGAGGCACACTGCTTAGGTGACCTGTTAATGAAAAGCGCATTTGGGGGGCTTGATGTGGAGATCGCTGCCGTGATCGGCAACCACGATACCCTAAAATCGTTAGTGGAACG
The DNA here is from genome assembly GCF_022602565.1 of Rosenbergiella metrosideri. GTDB lineage: Bacteria > Pseudomonadota > Gammaproteobacteria > Enterobacterales > Enterobacteriaceae > Rosenbergiella > Rosenbergiella metrosideri. The sequence goes on along the minus strand of NZ_JALBCV010000001.1, from coordinate 86,489 downwards.
CTTCGATATTCCGTTCATCCATATTAGTCATGACAACCTAACGCGCGAAGCCCACGATACACACATGGCAGACTGTATCGATCAATACCAGCCTGACTACGTGGTGTTGGCAAAATATATGCGTGTCTTAACGCCTGAATTCGTCAAACGTTTCCCTAATCAAATTATTAATATCCACCACTCATTCCTACCAGCCTTTATTGGCGCACGACCTTATCATCAAGCGTATGAACGTGGGGTGAAACTGATTGGAGCCACCGCGCATTACGTTAATGACAACTTGGATGAAGGTCCAATCATCATGCAGGACGTTATCAATATCGACCACAGCTATACCGCCGAAGAGATGATCCGTGCTGGACGCGACGTTGAAAAGAATGTACTCAGCCGTGCCGTCGATAAAGTATTAGCACAACGTGTCTTTGTGTATGGGAATCGTACAATCATTTTATAGCGTCAGTCACTTGATTAGAATTAATTCGCCTTTCGCGCAAAAACAGAGCAACCGGTTCAATTACGTTGATTAATGCTTTACTCGCTAATCAAGTTTGCTATTATGCCGCCACACCCGATAACGGGTGTGGCTTTAGTATTAGGTGGGGTTCCCGAGCGGCCAAAGGGAGCAGACTGTAAATCTGCCGTCACAGACTTCGAAGGTTCGAATCCTTCTCCCACCACCACTTCTTAGTTTTTCCGCTTATCTCTTCCATGACATTCAACTCAATTCTCGTTACCATAATGAAAACTGAATGAATTAGGATGTCGACGTGAAATTTGTCTCTTTTAATATCAATGGCCTTCGTGCCCGCCCTCACCAACTTGCTGCCTTAGTTGAGCAACACCAGCCTGATGTGATCGGCCTTCAAGAAACTAAAGTTCACGATGATATGTTCCCACGTGCAGAGGTTGAAGCGCTTGGTTATCACGTCTTTTATCATGGGCAAAAAGGTCACTATGGTGTGGCCTTAATGACGAAAGCCGAACCTATCTCCGTGCAAAGAGGCTTTATCACTGACGATGATGATGCTCAACGCCGTATTATAATGGCTGAACTTCCAACCCCATCGGGAGAGCGTATCACGGTTATCAATGGCTATTTCCCACAAGGTGAGAGCCGTGACCACCCCACTAAATTTCCGGCTAAACAAAAATTTTACGCTGATCTGACTCAACATCTGCAAACGCAACTTAGCCCAGACCAGCATGTGTTAGTGATGGGCGATGTAAATATCAGCGTGACAGATGCAGATATTGGTATCGGTGAGGTTAACCGTAAACGGTGGTTAAAGACGGGTAAATGTTCATTTTTGCCTGAAGAACGTGAATGGATGGCAACGCTTATTAACTGGGGACTGACCGATACTTGGCGTCAGATCAATCCTGAGGTTAACGACCAATTTTCGTGGTTCGACTATCGTTCGAAAGGCTTTGATGATAATCGGGGCCTGCGTATCGATTTATTACTGGCAAGTGCGCCCCTCAATGCACGCCTGATCGCCAGTGGTATTGATTACCCATTGCGTTCAATGGAAAAACCCTCTGACCATGCGCCGGTATGGTCAGAGTTCGATCTTTAAACCTTCTTCGCTACCCGCTTTTTATAGGCGGGTTTTGCCGGTGAATGTTTGGCAAGGTCACGTAACACGTGAGTGGGGGGGGTTTGCCGAGCATGGCCAATCAATTGATGCAGTGTATCCACTAAGGGCTGCATAAAATCTTGGTATCGATACTGTTTCTCACTAATTCGCGTTAATGTCGATTCCCAATGGGCGGTCATATCGGGTGCCGCAGAAGGTTGAGGTAAGGCATGAATAAGTCCTCGCCCTACAACAGTTGAATGAATATAGCGCCCTTTTTTTTCTAAAAATCCACGTTTAAAGAGTAACTCAATAATCCCCGCGCGAGTCGCTTCAGTCCCCAATCCATCGGTTTCTCTCAACACTTTTTTCAGTGCTTTATCTTGTACGAAACGCGCAATTCCAGTCATGGCAGACAATAATGTCGCATCCGTAAAGTGTCTGGGGGGTTGGGTCTTTTTCGCGATAACCTCCCCTCCTTCACACTGTAAGATGTCGCCTTTCGCCACCACCGGTAAGACCGCCCCATCGTTTTCTTCATCACGTTCTTTCGCCCCGAGCAGGACGCGCCAGCCTGCGCTAGAGAGAAAGCGCGCCTTTGCCACGAACTTCCCCCCTGCAATTTCCAGCTCGATAACACATTTACGGTATTGCGCGTCCTCCGCAAACTGCATCAGATATTGTCGAGCAATCAGGCCATAGACGTTTTTTTCATGTTCAGTAAGCTTAACGGCATTTCGTTTAGCAGTGGGGATGATGGCGTGGTGTGCATCGACCTTTTTATCGTCCCAGCAGCGATTACGTCGACTGAGATCAATTTCATCGGGCAGAGATTGATATTCGGCAAGATGGCTTTGCAGCGCATTAATGACCGATTGACGCCCAACGAAGTGCTCTTCAGGAAGATAACGGCAATCTGAACGAGGGTAAGTGATTAACTTGTGCGTCTCATAGAGCTTCTGACAGATATCTAAAACTTGCTGTGCACCGAGGTTAAACCGCCTCGCCGCCTCAATTTGAAGGCTCGACAATGAAAAAGGCAACGGCGCGATCTCACTCTCTGTTTTATTTTGGTAGTGCGTCACCTTGGCCGGTTGTTGCGTTATCCGCGCCACAACATGTTCAGCAAGGGTTTGATTCAGTAATCGACCCTCTTCGTCCTGCCAGCCTTCACACGCCTCACTCGGTACCCAGGTTGCTGTAAAAGGTTGGTTATCAGCCAAAACAAACGCTTTCACCTCATAAAAATCTTTGGCGATAAAATTCGCGATCTCTTCATCACGGCGGACCACCAGTCCCAGCACAGGAGTTTGAACCCTTCCGACCGAGAGCACGCCATCAAATCCAGCTTGTCGTCCAAATAAGGTATATGCACGCGTCATATTAATCCCATAAAGCCAATCGGCACGTGCCCTCGCTAGCGCAGAGATACAGAGTGGCGCGAATTCACTGTTACTCCTCAATTGCTTGATGGCACGCTCTACTGCCTGTGGGTTTAGGTCATTAATTAAACAACGCTGCACTTGTTGGCGTTTTTCTGCGGGTAATCCTAGGTAATCGATCACTTCATCGACCAATAATTGTCCTTCTCGATCGGGGTCACCGGCATGAACAATCTGTGTCGCCTCGGCTAAAAGTTTCCCTATAGTTGTAAGTTGTTTTTTTACATCGTTACGGGGCGTTAACAGCCATTTTTCAGGAATAATAGGTAAATCGGCAAGCGCCCAGCGCGCATAGCGAGGATCATAGTGGTCCGGTTGTGCCTGTTCGAGGAGATGACCGACACACCAGGTGACAATATCTTGAGGTCCACACTGAATGTACCCCTCCCCACGACGATGAGGCTTTGGAAGAACATCGGCAATGGCGCGGGCTAGACTGGGCTTTTCCGCAATAAACACTCGCATAGAAAAAGATATTCCTTAATCTTGATAGAAAAGAGTGATCGTTTCGCAGACAATCAACAGGCTACTATTACCGATTTTAAACAAATTTACTGTCAGAATTCACTGACATAAGGACCAAGATCGATAGGTTGTACCGGCGAAACCGCATTAAATTGCGGCGTACCGAGGTAAAGGAAACCGACTATCTTATCTTGGGGCTGGCAATCAAAGGCCTGACGGACCTTGGGATGATCGGTCCATGCACCTGAACGCCATATGCCGTTGAACCCTTGTGCTTGCGCAGCCATTTGCATCGCCATCACGCTGCACCCTGCACTCACCACTTGTTCCCATAGCGGCACTTTATGGTTTTCTTGGCAGCGCGCGACCACTGTGATAATGAGCGGCGCACGAAATGGCGCTTGGGTGGCTTTTTCGATGGCTTTATCATCAAGGGCATCCTCAATCGAGGTCTGACGGAGTAAATCACTAAAACGTTGTAAACCCTCACCGTGGATCAACGAGAAATGCCAAGGTTTTAGTCCGCCATGATCCGGTGCTCGTGCCCCCGCTTGCAATATAGCCTCGAGCGCTTCACCCGACGGAGCAGGCGTGGTTAATCGTGAGACCGAACGGCGCTGTAAGAGTAACTCTAATGAATCCATGCTATTCCCCTTAACGGTGGTGGTTTGTTGAAGTCTGACATATCGGTAGGCTTTGTAACAGTATTTGATGATTAACTGCTGACTTTTCACTCGGGTCTAATTAGGATAGACGATAAGTTTTTCTTTGGACCATCTAAGTATCAGATTTTATTAATAAATGGAGAATTTATGCGCACTGCGTGGCGAATTATAGTCAGGGTTTTGAGTGGCCTATGGCGTATTATCAATTTCGTAAGAGAGTGTATCCTTAACCTTTTCTTACTCGTCCTCATTTTATGCGGGATTGCACTATGGGGACTGTTTTCTCACGACTCGACACCGACCCGTACAGTGAACACGACGCAAGCCTTAGTGTTAAACCTTGATGGCGTAATAGTGGAACAGCCGTCACAAGATAAAAAAATCACTAAACTTCTAGGCCAAGAATTTTTAGGGACTAACAGCAAGCTTCGCCAAGAGAATGCATTATTCGAACTCGTCGAGAGTATTCGCCAAGCGAAAACTGATCCTTCTATTACGGGAATCGTCCTCGACCTGCACAACTTCGCGGGCGGCGATCAACCGGCATTAAACTATATCGGTAAAGCACTGAAGGAATTTAGCGCGTCGGGTAAGCCAATTTATGCTTATGGCGATAATTTCACTCAAGCCCAATACTATCTGGCGAGCTATGCTGACCATCTCTATCTTTCGCCGCAGGGTGCTGTTGATCTTCACGGTATGGCGACCAACAATCTCTATTTTAAAGCACTGTTAGATAAGCTTAAGGTCTCTTCACACGTATTCCGGGTGGGAACTTATAAATCTGCAGTCGAACCTTTCCTACGTGATGATATGTCTCCTGCTGCGCGTGATGCGGATACACGTTGGATTACGCAACTATGGCAAGGCTATCTAAATACTGTATCAGCTAACCGCCATCTCACCCCACAACAACTCTTCCCGGGGGCAGACGCAATCATTACTGCATTAAAAGCGAACGGTGGCAACACGGCCCAGTATGCTTTATCAACACACTTAGTCGATGGGTTAAAAAGCCGTGCTGAGGTAGAGCAAGAATTAACTAAAACATTTGGTCGGGATTCTGAGCAAAAGTCCTTCAAACAAGTGAGTATTTATGATTATTCAGCTCCTGCCAAAGCGAATAACGATAAACCTAATGTTGCGGTAATTGTCGCGAATGGCGCGATCATGGATGGGCCTGCGAGCGAGGGGAACGTCGGCGGTGAAACCACTGCACAGCAGATCCGAGAAGCCCGCCTCGACCCAGCGATTAAAGCCATTATTCTACGTGTAAACAGCCCGGGTGGTAGCGTCACAGCATCCGAACAAATTCGCGAAGAGCTAGTGGCGGCGAAAAAAGCCGGAAAACCTATCGTGGTCTCGATGGGCGGCCTTGCGGCGTCGGGTGGCTATTGGATTTCAACGCCTGCCAACTATATTATCGCCAGCCCGACAACACTGACTGGCTCTATCGGTATCTTTGGCGTCATCAACACCGTTGAAAACACCTTAGGCTCTGTAGGGGTCCATACCGATGGTGTATCAACCTCGCCTCTAGCCGATATTTCGATGACGAAGGCTTTACCTGATCAAGTGACGCAAATGATGCAACTCACCATCGAGAATGGTTATCGTAACTTCATCAACTTGGTTGCCGAATCGCGTCATAAAACGCCAGAGCAGATCAATGACATCGGCCAAGGACATGTGTGGACCGGTGAAGACGCCAAACAAAACGGTCTGGTCGACGCCTTAGGTGACTTTGATGATGCGGTGAATAAGGCACAATCCTTAGCGCATCTGCAAAAAGCCTCGCTGAAGTGGGTGCAGCAGGATCCTTCTTGGGTGGATACCCTATTTTCGCAGATGCAAGCCTCGGTGTCAGCGCAACTTCCTGACCAGGTTAAAGCTTGGTTGCCTGCCCCGTTATCAGAAGTGATGACGAAAGCTCAACAACAACCTGGGCTTTTTAACCAGCAAGGTGACCCACAAAATCGTTATGCTTGGTGTGTTAACTGCGGTGTAATAAATTAGCCTTCGTAGCCCGGCAGTCGTCGGGCTGTATTTCTTCCGATGAAGTTTCTATACTCCAGCATTATTTTTTACTTTATCCCGCTACTCGGTGTCCGTTATGCAGAAAAAAAATATTTATGTTGCCTATACAGGCGGAACGATTGGTATGCAGCGTTCTACCCACGGTTATATTCCGGTCTCTGGACATTTACAACAGCAATTGGAATTAATGCCTGAGTTCCATCGTCATGAAATGCCTGCTTTCACTATTCATGAATATACGCCCTTAATGGACTCTTCCGATATGACGCCGGCAGATTGGCAAGTCATTGCTGAAGATATTCGTGAGCATTACGATGAGTACGATGGTTTTGTGATTCTTCATGGCACGGACACCATGGCCTTTACGGCGTCGGCGCTCTCTTTTATGCTTGAGAACCTGAGTAAACCGGTAATTGTGACAGGGTCACAAATTCCTCTGGCTGAATTACGCTCTGACGGACAACAAAACTTATTAAATGCGTTATACGTCGCGGCAAACTACCCAATCAATGAGGTAGGACTCTTTTTTAATAACACCCTATTTCGGGGTAATCGAACCACCAAAGCCCACGCGGATGGCTTTAACGCCTTTGCCTCGCCAAATCTACCGCCCCTGCTCGAGGCGGGTATTCACATCAAAAAACTTAACACGCCCCCAGCCCCCGTTAAGCAAGGCGAGCTGATTGTTCACCCCATCACCCCTCAACCGATCGGTGTTGTCACCATCTATCCAGGGATCTCACCGGATGTTGTCAGTAACTTCTTACGCCAACCGGTGAGAGCGTTGATTCTTCGCTCCTATGGTGTGGGTAATGCACCGCAATCTGCCGCCTTTGTTGCGGTATTAGCCGAGGCCTACGAACGGGGGATCGTAGTGGTAAATTTAACCCAATGTATGTCGGGGAAAGTGAATATGGGAGGGTACGCGACGGGCAACGCATTAGAACAAGCCGGCGTCGTCAGCGGGAGTGATTTAACGGTTGAAGCCGCCTTGACCAAGTTGCACTATTTGCTTTCTCAACAGTTGCCTGCGGAAGAAATACGAGTATTAATGCAGCGTAATCTGCGCGGTGAGCTGAGCGAGTAACAGCAGAATCAGGGTGCCCCGGAGCACCCTGATTTTTTAATCGAGATTAATTCGGGTGATATCGTCTGTAATACCGAAATCTTCTTTAAGTTGCCGTTTACTTTTCATCACCATCTCTCCGCCTTTAGCCACTGACATATGCTGGGGATTATCGTTATGGCGAGCTTGCCACAGCAGAACAAGCTGTAAAGTGTGCTCTTTTTGACTTGGTGTGAGTGCCACGCCATCTGGCCATTTTCCTGTCTCGGTAGCGGTCACCAAACGTTTATACACCTCTGGTGTCATCTCTGCTAGGACACGCTGTAAATCAGCACTCATCTTGATCTTATCCTTTAGTTTGACTGCCTGTAGCATCGGTAAAATTCAATGATGCGGAGTTCACACAGTAACGTTCACCGCTCGGCTGAGGCCCATCTGGAAAGACATGACCTAGATGCGCGTCGCATTGGCCACAGCGAATTTCAACACGGTGCATATTATGGCTATTATCCTCCAAGTAACGGATGGCATCATTCGAAACAGGTTGATAAAAACTCGGCCAGCCGCACCCGGAATCGTATTTCATGTCAGAATAAAACAGGGGCGAGTGACAGACAATACAGTGATAATACCCTTCTTGCTGGTTATGCAGTAATGCACCGCTAAAAGGGGGTTCTGTCCCCCGCTCTTGCGTAACATAGCGCTGCATTTCGTTAAGAGAAGACAAAGATGATGGCTCGTTGCTCATAATACATTCCACTAAACAGTCCAAGACCCTATTATAACAAATGCATAACAAATTAGTTTTTTTTTTCGAATATTAGGAGCACCCCTAGACTAGAGACTTTTTTGTAAAGGCGCCATATTTGATTTCACACAGTAATTGACACGATTAAGCTTGACGTATGAAGCGGTTTTTGTAATTTTACTGCCAACCTTTTATTCACTATCAAATAGCTGGTGGAATATATGACTATCAAAGTAGGTATCAACGGTTTTGGCCGTATCGGTCGCATTGTGTTTCGTGCTGCGCAACAACGTTCAGACATTGAAATCGTCGCGATCAACGATCTGTTAGACGCAGAATATATGGCTTACATGCTTAAGTATGACTCAACCCACGGTCGTTTTGACGGTACCGTTGAAGTTCAAGATGGCGCGCTAATTGTAAACGGTAAAAAAATCCGTGTAACGAGCGAAAAAGATCCAGCTAACCTGAAGTGGAACGAAGTAGGTGTTGATGTTGTTGCGGAAGCAACGGGTATCTTCTTGACTGACGATACTGCACGTAAACATATCACTGCAGGCGCGAAGAAAGTCGTACTGACTGGCCCTTCTAAAGATGACACCCCAATGTTTGTTCGTGGAGCAAACTTCGATAAATATGCCGGTCAAGACATCGTTTCTAATGCATCGTGTACCACTAACTGCTTAGCGCCGTTAGCGAAAGTGATCAACGACAACTTTGGTATCATCGAAGGTCTGATGACCACTGTTCACGCAACGACTGCAACGCAAAAAACCGTCGATGGTCCTTCTCACAAAGACTGGCGTGGTGGACGTGGTGCAAGCCAAAACATCATTCCATCTTCTACCGGTGCGGCGAAAGCTGTCGGTAAAGTATTACCAGAGTTAAACGGTAAACTGACAGGCATGGCTTTCCGTGTCCCTACTCCTAACGTATCTGTTGTCGACCTGACCGTGCGTTTAGAGAAGAAAGCCTCTTACGCAGAAATCTGCCAAGCAATTAAAGCGGCTTCTGAAGGCGCAATGAAAGGCGTTTTAGGCTTCACTGAAGATGACGTGGTATCGACTGATTTCAACGGCGAAACGTTAACGTCTGTATTCGACGCAAAAGCGGGTATCGCACTGAACGATAATTTCGTTAAACTGGTTTCATGGTATGACAATGAAACAGGTTACTCTCACAAAGTTCTTGATTTAGTTGCCCTGGTTGCAGGCAAATAAATCGTTCCACTTGTGAATAAGGGCGACTTCGGTCGCCCTTTTTTTTTGGAGAATATTATGCAGTCATCCCTTTTTACACTCCCTATCGCCGAGCAACTTTCCCCCTTCTGCTCACTTCGTCAACAAGGTGAGTTAACGCTACTTATTATTGATCATCCCGAATTCCATGCCGCTTTTTCGCTGCAAGGTGGCCAATTAATCGCTTGGCAGCCACTGAACCAACCTGCCGTTATTTGGCTGAGCGATCGCACGGCTTTCACGCAAGGAAAGGCTATTCGTGGCGGTGTGCCTATTTGCTGGCCATGGTTTGGCCCCGCTGGTAAACCCTCCCACGGTTTTGCTCGCACTTCTCTATGGCAGCTAGATCACTGCGAAGAGTTTGCTCAGCAGGTAAACGTGACGATGAGTTTACGCGACTCCGCTGAAACACGCGCGATGTGGCCCCATGAATTTAGTCTGACTTTACACGCTGAGTTAAGCGCCGAATCTTGTCAGCTTAGCGTGAAAGTTGAAGGGGATTTCAAATCGACTGCCGCCCTACACAGCTATTTCCAAGTCGGTAACTGTGAGGAGGTGAAAGTGAGTGGCCTAGGCAACAGCTACATCGATAAAGTAAAAGATAATGCGTTAGGTGTTCAACAGAATGAGCAGACTTACCATGGCGAAGTCGATCGTATCTTCACCCATCCGACGGCCGAATCAATTCTGCAGGATCCACAGCTAAAACGCCTGATAAATATTCGACACCAAGGTCACAGTGACGTTGTCACATGGAACCCAGGCGAGAGCCTATCCCAATCGATGGGCGATATGAGCGATGAAGGCTATAAAACGATGGTCTGTGTAGAAACAGCAAGGATAGGACAGCCTTTGATCACGACGCCTACCTCTCCAGCAGAATTAACGGTAACGATCACGCCGCTACTGTTTTGATGACGTTCTCCCAAAGTACCCTTTGGGAGAGTACAGGTTAGAATTGGTAATTAACCCCAGTCCAAACGGTAGTTTGCCCTGACTTGTCGACCATTGAGCTATGCTTAATTTCATTGTCGAAATGAGTATAACGAGCACCTGCCACGACCGTCCAATCACGCGTCAACTGGTAAGTCGCACTGATATCCACATAAGGAGACCAGCTATCGTCAGCCTTGTAACGATCAATCCCTGTACGACGAGACTCCTTACCAGAGACGCCATAGTAATAATCAGTTTGGTTGGCACTCTGCCATGTTACGCCCGCACCGGGGATCAGAGAAAGCGCGCCAAATTGTAACGGGTAATGATAGTTAGTGTCCCATACCAAGCCATTACTTTCGTTGAGCACATCACCGGTCAACGCGGTTTTGACAACACCCCAAGTGGCAACATGCGTCCACTCCCCACCCATCATCATGGTTAAATGACGCTTATCGAGGCCACGCATCGCGCTATGGTGAGCGCGGTGTGGGTTGAAATATTGTCCGGTGGTATTGGCAATGATTGAGAACTGATCGGCTTCGCCATGGTAAAGATAGTACCCTGCCTCTAACCCATGAAAGAAAACATTCTGATCTTGATAATTGATTAACGGGAATGGGACAGTACGATCTTTAGTATTGTGGTAGGGCGATTCAGACCATAATGCAGCGACCCCCACTGAAAGGGGGCTAGCTAATAGATTTTGTGAAAATAAAACACTGGTGCCGACCAATGAGGCGGCTAAAAAAAACTCTTTTTTTAACATGTACACACCCTGAGTTGACTTACTTCCTAAAATAACGCGCAAGAAAGATGATTTTAGCGAGTTATTTTTGTCTAAATTTGATAATAAAAGGCTTATTAACAGTAAAACTAGCTTTTTATTCTGAAGTTACGAATAAGTCCTATTAAATAAGGTTATTCTTATTCTCACCGACACGCATTACGGCCACACAGACGGCGCAAAATATGTAATACTCTCATCACTTCAGCGGGTGTTAGGAATGAGCCAATATGGATTCAAGTACAATCAATAGTTTATTTATTATCGGCTCGGTACTCGTCACCGCCAGTATTTTACTGAGCTCTTTTTCGTCGAAGTTAGGTATCCCTATTCTCGTCATCTTCTTGGCACTGGGGATGCTCGCAGGCGAACAAGGTATCGGTGGAATAGTCTTCAATAACTATCCGGTCGCCTATCTGGTCTCAAATCTCGCCTTAGCGGTCATTTTGCTTGATGGCGGTATGCGTACCAGTATCGGTTCCATTCGTATCGCCATTTGGCCTTCATTATCTTTAGCGACAGTCGGTGTGCTAATCACCGCTGGGTTAACCGGTGCATTTGCTGCATACCTGTTTCACCTTGACCTCATGCAGGGTTTCTTAATCGGCTCCATTATTGGTTCGACCGATGCCGCAGCAGTGTTTTCCTTGATCGGCGATAAAGGATTAAACCAACGGGTTAGCTCAACCCTCGAGATCGAATCAGGCAGTAACGACCCGATGGCGGTATTCTTAACCGTGACGTTAATTGAGATGATTCAGCAACACCATCACGGTATTGACGCTAACTTTATTATCCAATTAGTACGCGAGTTTGGCTTAGGCATTCTTATCGGCCTGCTTGGCGGATTCACGTTACAGCGGCTGATTAACCAGATATCGCTGCCTGCAGGACTTTATCCACTGCTTGCGGTCAGCGGCGGTATACTGGTTTTCGCCTTAACAACTTTGCTCGGGGGAAGTGGCATTCTTGCCGTCTACCTAACGGGTTGCTGGCTAGGTAATAACGGTATTCGTAACCGCACAGGGATCACCCAAATTTTTGATGGTTTAGCATGGCTTAGTCAGATTGGCATGTTTATTGTTTTGGGCCTGTTGGTCGTACCGAGCGATCTGTGGAAAATCGCGTTGCCAGCCCTATTACTCTCGCTATGGCTGATTTTTATAGCCCGACCACTTTCTGTATTTGCCGGCTTACTGCCTTTCAAGACTTTTAGTTTACGTGAACGGTGCTTTGTTAGCTGGGTGGGGTTACGAGGAGCCGTCCCCATTATTCTCGCGGTATTCCCGATGATGGCGGGTCTTGATAATGCCTCACTCTATTTCAATATCGCCTTTTTTGTGGTGATGGTTTCCCTGCTGCTTCAAGGTAGTACCCTCGCTTTCGCGGCAAAGCTTGCAAAAGTGATTGTGCCGCGCACGGTATACCCCTTCCAACGTAATAGTCTAGATATCCATCCTGACAGCCCGTGGGAGCAGTATGTCTATCAATTAGGCTCCGAAAATTGGTGTATCAATGCCCCATTGCGTGAGCTAAAAATGCCAGAACATACTCGGATCACGGCTTTATTCAGAGATAATGTCCTGATGCACCCTCGCGGCTCTACCCGCCTGCGAGAAAATGATATTCTCTGTGTTATTGGACGCGAACGTGATTTATCCGCCCTCGGCAACATGTTCAGTCAAACGCCGCCAGTCGATCTGGACCAACGTTTCTTCGGTGATTTTATTCTGGACGGTCAAGCCTCATTAGAACAAGTTGCGTCGGTGTATGGATTAACATTAACCCGTGATGACTCCGTTGGAAAAAGTTTATCGCAGTTGATGATTGAGAAATTGGGCCGTAATCCGGTGGTGGGTGATGCCTTGCAGTGGTTGGAGCTTGAATTGACTGTTGCAGAAAAAGATGATGACACGATATCGCGTGTCGGTTTACGTATATTAGAAGAAGAAGAGTAATGATTTCCCCACGCTATTTTATTGCTTTATTATTATGTTTAGTTCTACTTTCGCCCTTAGGCATCGATCTCTTTCTGCCGACGCTACCTTATATCGCGTCAGGATTGCAGACACCGGTCAGTCACATTCAATTAACAATCCCATTGTTTTTATTAGTGATGGGAATTGGGCAATTAATTTCCGGCCCTTTGGTCGATAATTATGGAAGAAAACCTATCGCCTTAGTCGGGCTAGGCCTCTACTTATTAGGTAGCGCCCTCGCAGCCCTCGCTATCAATTGGCCAATATTTCTTGTCGCACGTATTATTCAAGGTATGGCGGTATGTTGTACCGCGGTGGTGGCGTTTAGTGGCGTACGCGATCGACTCGAGGGCGATGATGCGGCACGAGCCTACAGTTTTCTTAATGGATCGTTAAATATCGTTCCCGCCCTGGCCCCACTGCTCGGCGGAATCTTGGCGAATTATTGGGGATGGCGTGCGCCATTTAGCTTTCTGTTTCTTTATGGCCTCGTGCTGATGATCGTTGTCTATAAGTGGCTACCCGAGACGCGTCCACACTCGACCCAGCGTAGTGCAATCTTTCCCGCCGGCACTTACCTGTCGATTATCAAACAACCTGCATTTTTGGCTTTTACCTTTTCAATTGCCAGTGCGTTAGGAATGGTCTTGACCTACGTATCTCTAGCGCCCACGGTACTCATGGAGCACGACGCCTTATCTCCTTTTAGCTTTTCAGTGATTTTTGGTGTCAACGGATTATGGATAATGGCGGTGAGCGCGCTGGCCAATCGTATTATTCCCAAATGTGGTCGCCCATTCTGTTTGTTGCTCGGCACGTTATCGATGACCTTGGCAGGCGTTATCCTTTTTTTAGAGCCTTACTTACTGGCACCAGCCATTCTTGCGCACTGGTTGAGCTACATGATCCCAGTGGCAATATCCGTGGCAGGATTAGCATTTATTATGGGTCCCGCAACAAGTTACGCCTTGGCGCCTTTTCAGCAGAATGCTGGCGTCGCGTCAGCGTTGCTCGGTTTTATTCAGATGGCCGGAGGTGCAGGAGGAAGTTTAGTCATATTGCTACTCCCACTCTCTCCCTATGTTGCACTGGCGATAATGATGCTATTAGGTGGACTGCTAGCCACCATTGCTTGGTTGACCAGCTTAAACATCAAAGGATCCCTCACCTCAGTGAAGTGAGTTAGGTGATCACCGTAAAGGGGACGCGCTGAGTGACCGCGGTTAATAGTTCATAACCTACCGTGCCCGCTGCTTGTGCGATAGTATCAACAGGCAGTCGGGCGCCCCATAATTCGACGGGACTGCCAATCGCGGCCTCAGGACAGTCGGTTAGATCGACCATAAGCATATCCATTGAGACGGTGCCGACAGTTTTGCACATTTTCCCCGCGACCCAGACGGGTGTGCCGGAAGGTGCATGCCGAGGATAGCCATCCGCATAGCCACATGCGACGATTCCGATGCGCTGGGATGTCCTCGTCATGTAACGGTGTCCATAGCCAACCCCCTCACCCGCTGCAACCTGTTGTACCGCGATAATCTCACTGCTTAATGTCATCGCTGGGCGGAGATCGAATGGCGCAATATCCTCCGCGCAGCTCGTCGGTGATGCGCCATATAAGACGACCCCTGGTCGTATCCATTGATGATGAGTCTCGGGATGCCAGAGGCTCGCTGCTGAGTTGGCGTAGCATCGTGGTGCTTCAAGCATCCCCGTTGCCTGCTTTAGACGCTGTAAGGGCTCACGAATAAATGCGGGGCCTTCATCTGCTCGCGCAAAGTGTGACATAAGCGTGATTTCTCCCACCGCAGGCAGTGTTTGCAACGTCTGCCATAGGGGCAAAATGCGATCAGGCGAAAAGCCTAAACGGTTCATACCGTTATTGATTTTTACGTAAACCGCAATGGGCTTTTTCGCTGCATAGTCGGCTAGCGCTTGCAGTTGCCAATCACTGTGTATCGCCGTAGTCAGCTGGTAGGCTTCAATTAACGCTAAATCCTCAGGTTTGAAAAAACCTTCTAACAGTAAGATCGGCTGAGTCACCCCAGCCTCTCGTAGCAGAATAGCTTCTTCATAATTGAGCAATGCATAACCGTCCGTCGAGGCGAACGCTTGATAGCAGCGCGCAAGGCCATGGCCGTAGGCATTCGCTTTGACCACACTCCATACTTTTGATGCCGGTGCGAGCGCTTTCACCCTGCCGAGGTTATGGCTCAATGCGGTGGTGTTGACAGTTGCCTTTATCGGCCTAGACATCGTTAACTCGCTCCTCAATTCAGCCGTTTTGCGACTGTAAATGTAACGTTCGTGATTCAAAACCCGGTAGATAACGATATACGGATAAATCATCCGCAGCGATATCCGGCGTACGGCCAGAGATAATATCCGTAATCAATCGTCCAGACCCACAGGCCATCGTCCAACCTAGCGTGCCATGGCCGGTATTCAAATAAAGATTACTTATCGGTGTCCTGCCGACAATTGGCGTGCCATCTGGCGTCATCGGCCGTAACCCCGTCCAGTAGTTGGCTTCGGCCAGCGACGCTGAATTAGGATAGAGATCATTGACGACCATCTCCAGTGTTTCTCGTCTTACGCTAGGGAGTTCGCTGTTAAAACCAACAATTTCTGCCATGCCACCCACGCGGATACGCTGGTCGAAACGTGTGACCGCAACTTTATAGGTTTCATCGAGTACTGTTGACACCGGTGCGCGGGTTTCGTCGGTGATTGGTAAGGTAATGGAATAGCCCTTTAGCGGATAGACAGGAATATCGACTAATCCCTTGAGTAACGATGTGGACCAACTCCCCGCCGTCACTAAAATTGCATCGGCGTCTAGTGAATGACCATTCGCCACCACTGACGTAATGCGATTGTTGTCGACCGTTAAGCGTTCAACATTCTGATTAAACAGAAACTTAACGTTCGCGTGTTCAGCAAGCTGCGCTAAACGTTGCGTAAAGAGCTTACAGTCACCCGTTTCATCATTTGGGAGTTGTAGTCCACCCGTTAATTTATCAAGGCTATTAGCCAGCCCAGGTTCAACCGACGTGAGTTGGTGCGATTCGAGTAAATTAAATGGCACGCCGGCTTCTTGAAGAACCGCGATATCTTTAGCAGCATTATCAAATTGTTGCGCAGTACGAAAAAGCTGGAGAGTGCCCCCTTGCCGCCCTTCGTACACGATACCCGTTTCTTGACGTAACGCTCGTAGACTATCGCGGCTGTATTCGGCGATCCTTACCATTCTCGCTTTGTTTTCTTGATAATGATCTAACGTACAGTTTCGCAGCATCGACCACATCCATGACAGTTGGAAACGACTACCGTCTGGCCGAATCGCCAATGGAGCATGTTTTTGAAACATCCACTTTATCGCTTTAAGCGGGATGCCTGGTGCCGCCCAAGGTGCAGCGTAACCGGGGGAAATTTGCCCCGCATTGCCTGCACTGGTCTCCATTGCTACCCCAGACTGTTTTTCCAACACAGTGACGTCATGGCCCGCAGCAGCAAGATACCAAGCACTTGTCACCCCTACCACACCACCACCGATAATCAGCACTCGCATAGAACCCTCACAGAACATTAATCCTAAAACCACCCCGCTATCTAGTGAAATGACCTATAGCAGTCCGGTAAATCACAGAGGTTTATTTCACGTTATTTTTAGAGAAAAAAACAATAATTTATACGCATATTTAAAAACATAGTTTTTTATGCTTACTTTTCGAATAAAAATGCTAAGAAAATATCAAAGTGATTAATTTATAAACGATTAATTATATTAAATTTGGCATTTTAACTAAAAAATAGAATGAATTTTAATTCTGACTATTTTAATTTAATCAGCATCAATCACTAGTCTTTAATATAAATACAGTGAGGATTGGTCAACGAGGGGAGAATGATAGTGTCGGGTTCAAGCGGCAAAGATGACCGTTAGGATCCCATCACGTTCTTTGCTACTATCTTCGGCGGTATTTCCCTTTTCGACTACAGGAACGTTATGTTACGGAAATTAAAACACTTCTCCCAACACCGAGGCGCATGGTTATTGCTCGCGACTGGAGTATTAGTATTAGAGCTTACCGCGTTGGGCTTCCAGTTCTTCTTAGGGCAAAAGCCTTGTGTGCTCTGTGTCTATCAGCGGGCAGCGTTGGCTGGGCTACTATTAGCGGCTTTAATTGGCGCTATTGCGCCGAAAACGCCTTTGCGTTTTATCGCGATGATTGGCTGGCTAGTGGCTGCGGCAAAAACTTTCGCCTTAGCCTGGGAGCAAACTCAGCTACAGCTTCACCCCCCCCTGTTCGCAACCTGTGATTTCTTTCCAAGATTTCCACAATGGCTGCCCTTGAATCAATGGTTCCCCGCTATTTTCACAGCAACAGGAAATTGTACTGATAAAGGTTGGGAGTGGTTATCGATGACGATGCCACAATGGTTAGTTGGAATAAGCGGTGTATTGTTTGTAATAGGCTTGATCGTACTTGCGAGTCAGCTTCCGTGTCCTAAAAAAAATCGTTCATAACTTAACACGGCCACGTGCTTTAAGCGTGGCCAGTGCCATTATTCTGGGTTAGGAATAATATGGTCCTCCCAATTCCTTACTTCACTTTCTCTCACTGCAATATGCCTGACCGAAATACGCTGCGCATGCATAGCTTTCGCTGATCCAACTTTCAGAGGGTGCCAAGCGGGTAAATCGTGGCCTTCTGCTAACAGCCGATAACTACAGGTTCTCGGTAACCATGAGAAAGTAGGAAGGTTGTCGCGCGTTAACTTTATGCAATCTGGCTCGTAGGCGAAGCGATTGTCGTAATGCCGACATTGGCAGGTTTTGATATTGAGAAGGTTACAGGCGACATTGGTGAAGTAGATTTCATCGGTATCAGCATCTTGTAACTTATTCAAGCAACATTGACCACAGCCGTCACAAACCGACTCCCACTCACTATCACTCATTTGCTCAAGACTTTTTGTTTGCCAAAAAGGAAGCATTGTCATAAATCAATCCAAATAACAGGTTCACATTACTTATTTAGTTCATTATCCATCTTAATACCTAATTGGGCATTTACAGATGAATCTTAGCCAGCCTTAGATTCGGTCGCTAAATGTTCCGTCAGCAGATTCTCAACCGGAGGTGGGATCTGCAGGTAGTAACCTTGCTCGACAAGCTGTTGTTTTACTTTATTAATATCTGCTGAAGCCAGACGTTCTCTGCCTTCTAGCGAAATAACCATCGATAATTGCGGTCTACCAAATCCTTTCATTAATGCCTCGGGAACACAGCCAAAATCATCTTTTTTTCCCAAATATAAGTATGTCTGGTCCCGTAACGAACTACGATATATTGCACAAATCATAAATTTCTCCGAATAATGTAACTCGGTTGCTTGCCTGATGAATACGAGGATTATAACATGCTTAGGGTTAACAAAATATTAGCCTTATGCAGGACTTTACTCTTTCGGAAAGTCAGGTAAGGTGTATAAAAAATCACAGGACTGAATAAGTATAGATGTCACAGACGCCCATTGAACTCAAAGGCAGCAACTTCACACTTTCTGTTGTCCATATAAATCATCCACAGCCTGACGTGGTGTTAAAAGCCCTTCAGGAAAAAATCGCCCAAGCGCCAGCATTTTTGGCGAACGCGCCTGTTGTGGTTAACGTTGCATCGTTAAACAGCACTGTTGATTGGAAAAGTATGCATCATGCCGTGTCTCGGTCTGGACTAAAGATTGTCGGTATTAGCGGGTGTAAAGACGAAGAACTCAAGATTAAAATTGCTTCGATAGGAACGCCTTTACTTAATGAAGGTAAAACCGCTGTTCAGAAAGCCCCGCCCGCTAATCCTGAGCCAATTGAAACGATAAAAGCTCAAGAAGACGAAAAAAACTTTCGCACGCGTATCATCGATACCCCTATTCGCTCAGGCCAACAGATCTATGCCCGTAATGCCGACCTTATCGTGACCAGTAGCGTTAGCGCTGGGGCTGAACTAGTGGCAGATGGCAATATTCATATCTATGGCAATATGCGTGGACGTGCGCTGGCCGGTGCCAGTGGTGATCAGCAAGCACAAATATTTTGCACTCATCTCGCAGCGGAATTGGTATCCATCGCGGGTGAATATTGGATCATGGATCAAATTCCAAGTGAATTTTTTACCAAAGCAGCTCGTTTAGCCTTACGTGAAGGTACACTGGCTATTGAATCTCTAAATTAGACCCCTTTTCTTAAGTTAAGGAAATCAAGAAATATGGCACGCATAATTGTAGTTACATCAGGTAAAGGGGGCGTTGGCAAAACCACGTCAAGCGCAGCCATCGCAACGGGTCTCGCCCGTAAAGGAAAAAAAACAGTCGTTATCGATTTCGATATCGGTCTTCGTAATCTTGACCTTATCATGGGCTGTGAACGCCGTGTGGTTTATGATTTCGTCAATGTTATTCAAGGTGATGCCACCTTGAATCAAGCACTTATCAAAGATAAGCGTACTGAGACATTGTATATCCTCCCCGCTTCGCAAACGCGCGATAAAGACGCATTAAACTACGAAGGCGTTGAAAAAGTTCTGAATGAATTAAAGAAAATGAACTTTGATTTTATCGTCTGCGATTCGCCAGCAGGGATTGAGACGGGGGCTTTAATGGCGTTGTATTTCGCTGACGAAGCGATCATTACGACTAACCCTGAAGTATCTTCTGTACGTGACTCAGACCGAATCTTGGGCATCATTGCTTCTAAGTCTCGCCGTGCTGAGAAAGGTGAAACGCCTGTCAAAGAACATCTGTTATTAACCCGTTATAACGCGGGCCGAGTTAACCGTGGCGACATGTTAAGCATGGAAGATGTATTAGAGATTTTACATATTCCTCTGGTCGGCGTGATCCCGGAAGACCAATCTGTACTGCGTGCCTCTAACCAAGGTGAGCCCGTGATTCTTGATGAAGAGTCTGATGCGGGTCGTGCATACAGTGATACGGTCGAACGCTTGCTCGGCGAAGAACGTCCCTTCCGCTTTATTGAAGAAGAGAAGAAGGGTTTCCTAAAACGCCTGTTTGGGGGATAAACCATGGCGCTGTTAGATTTCTTTTTATCCCGAAAAAAAAATACCGCGAATATCGCGAAAGAACGCTTACAAATCATCGTTGCTGAACGTCGCCGTGGAGATAGCGAACCGCATTATCTGCCACAGTTAAAGCGCGATATTTTAGAAGTTATCTGTAAATACGTGAAGATCGATCCTGATATGGTAACGGTACAACTCGATCAGAAAGGAGAAGACATCTCCATTCTCGAGCTTAATGTCACCTTACCTGAAGCGGAAGAAGCGGAAAAATAGTGGTTAAGAAAGAGCGGTTCTCCACCGCTCTTCCTCACTTAGTATTGCGCTAATATCTTATTAAGGGCGGTCGTTAATAACTCCCCACGCCATCCATAAAGTAATTCCGGTTGCGTTTCGTTGGGCTTTAATTTCCAATGAGCGCTGATCAGTTGATTTATCTGACGACGGGAAGCTAACATCTCTTGGCTATACCCACTGCTTGCGCTGACCTGCTTTACCGCCTCTTTTAACTGTGCAAAAAGCTGGCGATAATGGGGGATTTCGATAATATTTTTTACTGGTCGAGGTAAGTCTTTCTCGTCAACGGCTTTACCTTGCTTGACCAACCTTAATAAAGTATCGCCGTGGAAACGTATTTCAGGCCCTATTGCCCCTAGTTCCCTTAATTCTGCTAGAGATGATGGGCTAAAGCGCGCCGTCTTCCACAGTAGCTCTTCTTTCACCACGAAGTTCACCGCCATATTATGCTGCCGCGCATAATCTAATCGCCATTCAGCTAAACATTGCAGAATGGCTAGCTGCCGAGGCGTTAATTGCCAAGCTTGTGAAATATCTATATATGCTAAACGTGGATCAACGGTAATCTGACGTCTAAGAAGTTGTAATGCGCACTCGCTTTCAATATAGGCGAGTTGCCCTTCTGCCACAGCTTGTTGATGGAGTTGTTGGGCGATAGGCAATAAATATTCGACGTCTGCTGCCGCATATTGACACTGTTTTTCGGTTAACGGACGGGCTAACCAATCCGTTCTGGATTCACTCTTATCCAGCTGGATCCCAGTATGGTGTGCAACCATTGCGGCGAAGCCCCAGGATGATGGATGACCAAGAAAAGCTGCCATAATTTGTGTGTCGAGCATAGGTGTTGGGACCACCCCAAAGCGGTTTAAAAATACCTCAAGATCTTCACCGCCAGCATGCAAGTATTTGGTCACATTCTTATCGGCTAGCACCTCTACAAAGGGTTGCCAATCAGTAATCTGCAACGGATCTATTAAACTTACGTGCTGACCATCATAAAGCTGAATTAATCCTAGTAATGGGAAATAAGTACGTGTACGGACAAACTCAGTGTCCAACGCGATCGCATCGACTTTACGTGCCTCTTCGCAACAGTCACTCAACTGACGATCGGTCTCTATATAACGATAACTTAGCATAATTTCTCTCTGTAACAGGGGTCCACCGTCGCGAGCTGTCATTTCTCAGGCTGTACGACTGTGGTGAGCGCATGACGTAAAACTTTACCTAAAGGGTTCTTAGGTAACGTATCGCGAAATTCAATAATCTTAGGGACTTTATAACCTGTCAGCTGCTCACGGCAGTGACGAATAATCTGGGCCTCAGTCAAACTTACTTCCTTGCGTACCACAAATACTTTCACCGCCTCGCCACTGACTTCGCTAGCAACCCCCACCGCTACCGCTTCGCTAATAAGTGGATGTTCATGAAGCACAGCTTCGATTTCACTGGGGTAAACGTTGAAACCCGAAACAATAATAATATCTTTCTTTCGATCCACCAGTTTCAGTAGACCTTGCTCAGTAATAAGGGCGATATCACCGGTATGAAACCATCCCTGGGTATCGATAACCGAAGACGTCTCCTGCGAATGCCGCCAATAACCTTTCATGACCTGTGGCCCCTTTACACAAAGCTCGCCCGGTTGCCCTACGGGTACTGGAGCTCCCTGTTGATCAAGGAGGACAATCTCGGTAGAAGCGATAGGTAATCCGATGGTGCCGGTGTGTTGCTGTATTGATAAAGGATTGACCGCCACCAGCGGCGAGCATTCAGTTAGCCCATACCCTTCAACGATCGGGATACCCGTCAAACTCTGCCACTGCGCCGCAACATGACTCTGAATCGGCATACCTCCGGCCACACTGATCTTCAACGCAGAGAAATCCAATTGGCGAAAGCCCGAGTGATTCAGTAACCGCGCATAAAGCGTGTTGACCCCGGAGAGCACCGAAAAGTTTATCTTTTTCAACGAGGCTACCCAGCTATCCATGTCTAGAGGGTTAGTAATTAAAAGATTACTTGCTCCCTGTTCGACAAATAGTAAGCAGTTAATCATCAACGCAAAAATATGGTACAGAGGCAGAACGCTAACAATTTTCTCTTGCCCGGGGACTAATAAGTCGCCGTATACCGCTTTAATTTGCTCAATGTTGGCGAGTAGATTCCCATGAGTCAGCATCGCGCCTTTTGCTACACCAGTGGTACCACCGGTATATTGTAGAAGGGCGATATCGTCTAAACCGATAACCGGACGTTGATAAGGCAGGTCTTGACCGTGTTTCAGACAATCACGATAGGATTGATGGGCGAACTGCCACTTCGGCACCTTTTTCTTGATGTAGTGCAGCGTAACATGAATCATCTTGCGCCGTAGTGGCGAATGCTCATCGCCCAGCTCACTGACAATGACATGCTTCACCGGGCTGTCTGTCATCACTTGCTGCACGGTGTGTGCAAAATTACTGAGAATAACGAGGGTATCGATGCCACTATCGTGCAGTTGATGGCGTAACTCACGCGCGGTATAGAGAGGATTGATATTCACCACAATGGCACCACAGCGGATGATGGCGAACAGCGCGATAGGATATTGTAAACAATTAGGTAACATCAAGCCGATTCGTTGACCAGCAACAATCCTGAATTGATGTTGAAAGTAGGCAGCTAATGCCCTACTCCGCTTATCCAGCTCGCGATAGCTTAACGACGCCCCAAGGTTAGAGAAAGCTGTTTGTTCGGGATAACGCGCGACCGCCGTTTCGAACATATCCAAGAGTGAATCGTAACGCTGAGTAAACGTGTTTTCAGCATTAAGTCGAGAAACGCCTCGGTGTGAAGCCATTCCTCGACTTACTGCTGGAGACTGCTGACTATTCATCAAAAATAAAACTCCTTATTGTTAAGCTCGGTGAAGTTACCTTCCTCCCTCACCATTCTCCCATAAAAAAACCGGCCACCTTCGGCGACCGGCTGACACAGTATATCCTATTCGGACAGGAAAGTTTGCACAGGCATTGGTCCCTGCATTGAGTAACTCCACCACGGGTCGATGAACCCCCGGCGGCCATAGCGCGGACCGTACCACAGCCATGGATCCATCGGCATCGGTGGCGTCATGACTTGCTGAGTGAGGTGCCATCGTTGGTAACCCGTCACGCTGATGACCAAAAAGGTATAGTTTTGATCACCAATTTTACCGGGAGTGACCCGCTGTATATTTCCAAGAACGGTCACGTATTGATTAGAAAGCTCTGCCGGATCGACGAAACTGGGGATATCAGCATATAAACGCCCCAGAGATGCTGCCCCAAGTATCGGCCGAGCGCCATCGTCAAGTGGTTGTACCATCAACTCGACACGAGTGACATTATCATGGTTGGTCACCTTAATGACTTTCCCGCCAAAGCGTGATTCTTGGCCCATATAGAGGCTTGGCGCATTCATTACGCGTGTAAAATCTTGTTGGGGTAACGGTGCGTTACCTTGAATCGATTTAGGAATAGAGACGCAACCCGTTAAGAAAACGAGGGGCAAAAGACAAGCCAATACAGCACGGTGATAATATTTCATAACGCACTCCCAATCAGACTGAAACAATAGACAGATTGACGGCTAAATAGTTTCCAAAACAACTCAACGCCCAGGTAACTTTTTCCACGTCACTTCATTACGCAGATAAATAGGCTCAATTTCCGCGGGATGGATAAGGTGACCGTCCTGTAACTGACGATAAGCTAAGGGTAGCATATCTTCGGCTTGAGGTAGCAGGCTCTCACTTTGCTGTAACGTCAGCTTATGTCCCGCAAGTAACTCAGGGTAAGCCTGCCAACCGGTTCCCGCCGTCATCCATTCACCCGTTAGGCTGTGCATTTTTTCCACTGCAGCCTGAGGTGAAAGCACCTGTTCAGTCTCTTTACCCTGCCAAACCCCTTGCTCATCCCGCTGGTAGGTAGCCCAGTAGACTTCCCCCATTCGCGCATCAATTGCAACCAAGACTTTCTCTGCTTGATGCCGACGCCAAGTCCCCTCGGCTAGCGCTTCAAGGCTAGAAATACCGATCAGCGATAGTTGCGCACCATAGGCTAAACCTTGGGCAATACCAATTCCAATCCGTACACCGGTAAAGCTACCGGGGCCTAGGCAACAGACCAGAGCATCCAACTGTTGCAAAGTGAGTTGCTGGTCTCGTAATGCGTGTTCGACCATAGGGAGAATACGCTGGGTATGCTCACGAGGCGTTAGCGCAAATTGGGCCTCGATCTGCCCCTGATTTAATAAAGCGACTGAGCAGGCTTCAGTGGCCGTGTCCAAGGCTAAAAGTCGTGTGTCGAGAGAATAATCAGTCATTAAATTTGTCTTCATCATATACCGTATTTCTTGGCCGCAAGTGTACACAGAGTTGGCGGAGAGTAAAAGCCAGCTTACTGCCGCTGGATAAAATCGAGTACCACATCAAGATCACGGGTGCGGGGACATTCCGGCAGACTCTTCACAAAGACCCCACCATAAGGCCGCGTGACTAAGCGACTGTCACAAATAATCAGTACCCCTCGATCCTGCTCATCACGGATCAACCGACCCACCCCCTGTTTTAGGGCGATGACGGCATCGGGAAGTTGCACATGGTAAAAGGGATCATAACTTTTAAGCTGTGCATCTTCCATTCGGGCCTTTAATAATGGATCCTCAGGCGATGCAAAAGGTAACTTATCGATAATCACCATGGAGAGCGCCTCGCCCCGTACATCTACCCCTTCCCAAAAACTACTGGTAGCGATCAATAATGCATTACCCGCGGCCAGAAACTGTTCGAGTAGCTGGCCTTTGCTGGTTTCACCTTGGAGCAGTACCGGGCGTTCTATAGTCTCGCGAAAAAGGACGGCCAGCTCACGCATCATCTGGTATGAGGTACACAAAAAGAAGCATCGTCCATCGTTCGCTTCTATCAGCGGTGTTAAGCGTGATACTAATTGTTGGGCAGTGCGTGACTGACGGGTTTCGGCCAAGTAGCGCGGTACGCACAATAACGTTTGCTGCGCATAATTGAACGGGCTTTCCAACATTAGCTGTTGGGCTTGTTGTACCCCTAACCGTTCAGCGAAGTGATTCATCTCACCATTAACGGCCAATGTCGCCGAAGTGAATACCCAACTGGTCTTACGGGCCTTAATGATCTCTTGAAAACGTTCAGCCACGCTCAAGGGGGTCAAGGCTAGCGTAAAGTGGTAACGGCTGCATTCATACCAATAGCTAAAACCCGGCTCTTGGGTATTATTCAGCCGCTTTAGACGATTACGATATTGCCCGGCACGATCAAAGGCTGCATCAAGTAGTGCACTGCGTCCAAGATTAAGCTTACTCACGTCGTAACATAGCTCCAAGGCATCATCGAGAAGGCGTAGCATCCGCTGTTGCGAAGGATCCGCGAGTAATGTACGTAAATTTCCCCTAAATCCCGGCTCCCCTAAAACAAGCCGAAAGTCTTGAGTGGCTTGGGCCAATCGATCGGCCGCCTTTTGTAACTGGGTGACCTCACGCACTTCGGTGCGGTAAGCGATGGTGATATCACGCGCTAAATCTTGTAATTGTCGACTCGTCAACTGCTGTCCAAAATACTGACTGGCGATATCGGGTAGCTGATGGGCTTCATCGAATACCATGACGTCAGCCTCAGGGATCAGTTCGCCAAATCCCCCCTCTTTCACCACAAGGTCTGCTAAAAAGAGATGGTGGTTAACGACAATAATATCCGCATCTAGCGCACGTTTACGCGCCTTCACTACATAGCACTGCTCATATTGCGGGCAGTCGCTACCTAAACAGTTATCGTTAGTACTCGTCACCAGCGGCCATAATGGGCTATCTTCAGGAACTGCAGCACACTGGCTGGTGTCCCCCTCTTGCGTCATACTGGCCCACGCCCGCACATTAACCAGTTCAGAGAGCTGTTGGACTGGAAGATCCCCCCCCGCGCTATTTTGGGCATCGAGCCGTTCTAGGCAAAGGTAGTTACTGCGCCCTTTAAGGATGGCAGTTTTACCACGAAACTTCAGCGCATTAACGATGGTCGGCAGGTCACGATGATAAAGTTGATCCTGAAGCGCTCGCGAGCCAGTGGATATGATAGCCTTTTTTCCCGAGCGCAGCGCGGGAACCAAATAAGCATAGGTTTTTCCTGTCCCCGTACCGGCTTCAACTAATAACGTCGAGTTATCTTTTATGGCATCACTGATCGCCTTAGCCATAACCTGCTGCGCATGACGCGCGCGAAAACCGGGGATAGCTTGCGCTAAATTGCCCTCTTGTGAAAAATCGTCGGTCAAACTAACTCCTTCGACGAGGTTGTCCTGATGGGATTGAGGATTAGAGATGACATTTTTACTCGCTTATGTCAGGCTGACCCCAAAAAAGGAGACACTCATGACTATTCAACGCCTCGATCCTGAACATCGTATGTCCGAAGCCGTAATCTATAATCAAACTGTATATTACACCAGTGTACCGGAAAATCTTGACGCTGATGCGTTTGCTCAAACTGAAAATGCATTAGCGGTTATCGACAGAATCTTGGCTCGGGTGGGCAGTGACAAATCAAAAGTCCTCGATGCGACAATTTTTCTCACTGACCACGCTGACTTTGCAGCGATGAACCAAGCATGGGATGCATGGGTCTCGCCTGGCAATGCCCCTGTGCGCTGTACCGTATTGGCTGGGCTGGTCGATCCCCGTTATAAAGTTGAGATAAAAATTATCGCCGCTTTATAACCGATACCTTATTCATCATCATCTTCTTCAAAGCGGGCGAGTTGCGGCTCGCCTTGGTAATTTTCACGAATTTCTTGTGCAACTTGAGAAATTGCTTGACCACTTGATAGGCCTTCAGACATTAATTGCTGAATTCGCTCGACCGCTTGTTGCTGTTGTTGATGCGATAATGCCGGTAATCCGTTGAACATTAAGAACCTCTTGAGTCATGACGCTTAAATCACCTGAATGTATCTCACTATCTTATCATCAAGCTGCCGCGGAGACATGGTTTTCCAACCTCGCGCAATTACCTTGGGCAATGCTTCTTAGCTCAGCCCAATCGCCTCATACCGATGCTCAGTT
Organism: Rosenbergiella metrosideri; assembly: GCF_022602565.1. Classification (GTDB taxonomy): domain Bacteria; phylum Pseudomonadota; class Gammaproteobacteria; order Enterobacterales; family Enterobacteriaceae; genus Rosenbergiella; species Rosenbergiella metrosideri. Next base: position 59,055 of record NZ_JALBCV010000001.1, on the reverse strand, counting down.
TGATATCCTCACCGCCGACCCTCTGGTCACACTCTCGACCTGGGGGCAAGAAACAGTGATTGAAGAAGATGGCCACACACGCAGTTCTTTAGCAGATCCTTTATTACTGGTTGATCAAGCTTTAATGCGTTTGCCTGAGGTCTCTCGACAAAACCTGCCTTTCTGCGGCGGTGCGTTAGGTCTGTGGGGCTACGATCTCGGCCGACGCTTTGAAGCGCTGCCCTCGCAAGCCCGTTCCGACCTGAATTGCCCGGATATGGCGGTGGGTATTTACGATTGGGCGTTAATCGCCGATCATTCCGCGCAACGCTTAACCTTGGTGAGCCTAACTGACGCGCAACAACGGCTCGCTTGGCTAACTGCACAGACTGCTAAGCCAGTCGCGCCCTTTACACTGACCAGTGATTGGCAAAGCAATATGGATGCGTCCCTTTACCGGCAAAAATTCGAACAGGTGCAAGCCTATATCTTGGCGGGAGATTGCTATCAGGTAAATTTAGCGCAACGCTTCAGCGCTGGCTATCAAGGTTGCGAATGGCAGGCTTATCAGGCGCTCAGCGACGCTAACCGTGCTCCGTTTAGTGCGTTCATCCGTTTACCCAATTCGACGCTGATTTCTCTGTCGCCTGAACGGTTTATCCGCGTGAAGGGTAGCCGGATTGAAACTAAACCGATTAAAGGAACGGTTGCGCGTGACCCTGATCCTCAGCGTGATCTCGCCCAACAACAGTGGTTGGCGCAATCCACTAAAAATCGTGCCGAGAATCTTATGATTGTTGATCTATTACGCAACGATATAGGACGTATTGCGTTACCAGGAAGTGTTGAGGTGCCTTCACTCTTCGCAATTGAATCTTTTCCTGCCGTGCATCATTTGGTCAGTACGGTAACGGGCACCCTTCCCACTACTGTCTCCCCCACAGACTTATTACGCGCCTGTTTTCCAGGCGGTTCCATAACGGGAGCGCCCAAGATTCGGGCAATGGCGATCATAGACGAACTTGAGCCTCATCGGCGTAATGCATGGTGTGGCAGTATTGGCTATATCAGCCGCTGCGGAAACATGGATACCAGTATCACTATTCGAACATTGGTAGCCGAAAATCAACAACTTTACTGTTCAGCTGGTGGCGGTGTGGTGGCTGATAGCGAATGGCAAGAGGAATATCAGGAAACCTTCCATAAAGTCAGCAAAATATTACCTCTCCTCTCAGCATTGGGACATGAAAATGAATAATTGCTTGTCTCGCTTTTTAAGCCACTACCTCCTGACGCCAATGTTACATGACTCCCTGAGTGAGACGTCTCATTCAGCGGCGGTATTGGTGCCCATCATTAACCATCCACAAAGTCCAACGTTACTGTTTACTCGACGCAGCCGCCAGCTGCGTGACCATCCTGGTCAAGTGGCTTTTCCGGGGGGAAAACGAGACCCAACAGACCGCTCTTTGTATCAGACCGCACTACGTGAAACCTACGAGGAAGTTGGCATTGCTCCTCAGTTTATTCAAAATGTAGGTGCGTTACCCACGGTAAATAGCCGCACCGAGCATTGTGTGAAACCCTTCCTCGCCTTGGTACAGCCAGGTTTTCGTCTCAGCCTTAATCGCGATGAGGTTGAAGAGGTCTTCGAGATTCCTCTCACGCACCTTGTCGAGCCAACTCATTATGTAAGATTACCTTTCGGCTCACAGCAGTTACCTTTTCTTCCATATGGTTCACACCTGATTTGGGGAATGACAGCCAACATCCTCCTTCATCTGACGGGTAACGCTGCCCCTTGATGGCCTTGTGTACCGTACAATTAATATTAATGATATTTTTGCGAGTGCGAGCGTTTCACTCTCTTTTTACTTTAGTAATGGTATAATCACTGTTGATTAGCCCTAGTTGTAGGGTATTTAGCTTTCGTCGATGCAAGGTAACGCCACGTGATTAGTGTTTTTGATATGTTTAAAATCGGTATTGGTCCGTCGAGCTCTCATACTGTCGGTCCCATGAAAGCCGGAAAGCTTTTTGTCGACATGTTAAGTGCCCAACAGCTATTGAGTCAGACAACGCGCGTCACTGTCGATATTTACGGTTCTCTCTCCCTAACCGGAAAAGGCCATCATACTGATACCGCCATTATTATGGGCTTGGCGGGGGAATCACCGGATACAGTTAATATTGATTCCCTTCCGGCATTTCTCGCCGATGCACGCGCGCGTCAGCGGCTTCTTTTAGCGCTAGGTGAACATGAGATTGCGTTTGATGAGCAGGAAGATTTGTTATTCCATTCGACGGCGCTATTGCTACACGAAAATGGACTGACCTTCACCGCTTGGCAAGAGGACAAGCTGTTGGTCTCTCAGACCTACTATTCAATTGGCGGTGGTTTTATTGTCGAAGAGTCACAATTCGGCCAACCGGTGCTGAACACCGTCACAGTTCCCTATCCTTTCCATTCCGCTTTAGAAATGTTAGACGCTTGCCATCAGACTGGGCTTTCCTTATCCGGGCTGGTCATGAAAAACGAGCTAGCGCTGCATTCGAAGCAGGAAATCAATGAGTACTTTTCCGCTATCTGGGCCGCAATGCAAGCTTGCATCGATCGGGGACTCAATACTGAAGGCGTATTACCGGGGCCACTCAGGGTACCCCGCAGAGCCGCTCCGCTACGCCGCCTGCTGGTGGCTAATCATCGCCATAATAATGATCCGATGAATGTTATTGACTGGGTGAATATGTTCGCCTTAGCCGTCAATGAAGAGAACGCGGCAGGCGGACGTGTGGTCACTGCACCAACCAATGGAGCATGCGGTATCGTCCCTGCGGTCCTGGCATATTACGATCAATTTGTAGAGCCTGTCACACCCGATATTGCCCGCCACTATTTCTTAGCATCAGGTGCAATCGGGATTCTTTACAAGATGAATGCTTCGATTTCTGGTGCGGAAGTCGGTTGCCAAGGAGAAGTTGGCGTGGCGTGTTCGATGGCTGCGGCCGGACTGGCCGAACTGTTAGGCGCTAGTCCAGAGCAGGTCTGCGTGGCCGCAGAGATTGGTATGGAACACAATCTGGGTTTAACCTGTGATCCTGTCGCCGGACAGGTACAGGTGCCCTGTATCGAGCGTAACGCCATTGCAGCGGTCAAAGCGATCAATGCTGCCAGAATGGCGCTGCGTCGCACCAGCCAAGCTCGTGTCTCACTGGATAAAGTTATCGAGACGATGTACGAAACGGGCAAGGATATGAATGCTAAATACCGAGAGACCTCTCGGGGTGGGCTCGCGATAAAAGTACAGTGTGACTAAAAAAGAGGCCGATTTAATCGGCCTTTTTTTGTCGCCCTTTAATGAACGTCTTCGCTCTCGGTGTCAGCCTGCCGCTTGCTGGCTCGGACAAGCTCAACGCGGTAGTCTTTGACTCTTAGAATTGTAAAGTCTAGTTCACCGATACTGATCACTTCACCCTCTACCGGTAACTGCCCAGCTTGGCCAATTAACAGCCCCGCAAGCGAGGCATGTGAATGTGACTCGTCAACTAAGTCATAGACATTCAAATGCTGCTCTAAGGAGTGAAGATCCGTACCACCCTTCACTAACCAAGCTTCACCTTCCGCCACAATATCTGGGGTTTCGTCTTCGTCCGGAAATTCTCCGGCGATAGCTTCGAGAACGTCTAGAGGGGTGACTAAGCCTTGCACAACACCAAATTCATTGGTCACCATCACGATACTGCCTTTAGCGCGACGGAGTACAGCCAGAAGATTAATAGGGTCCAAGGTTTCTGGAACGATCATCGCAGGCGTGCGAGCAGCAAAGGTGACAACATCCAGTTCATGGTCAAGAGCAATCAATAGCTCTTTCGCCCTGACGACTCCAATAATTTCATCTAACTCACCGCGCGCCACAGGGAACAGGCTGTGAGGCGTATCTAATAACTGCACACGAATATCATCGACCGATGCTTCTGCATCCACCCATGAGATTTGATTACGCGGTGTCATAAGACTACGAATCGAACGGGACGCCAGTGTCAGCACCCCATTGATCATGAAACGTTCTTCATCTTTAAAAGTCCGTGAGGCCTGCGCATTCTCTGCTGTCGTTTCGCCTACGACTTCTGAGCTGGCCGTACGATAGCGACTTCCCATTAACCGTAAAATAGCGTCGGCAGTCCGTTCACGCATAGGCCGTCTCGCTTCGGATTTAAGAAAATTACGGCGCGCGATTTGGTTGAAAAATTCAATGATAATAGAGAAACCAATCGCAGCGTACAGATAGCCTTTAGGAATATGGAAACCAAATCCTTCTGCCACTAAGCTCAATCCAATCATTAATAAGAAGCTCAGGCAGAGCACAACCACCGTCGGGTGGGCATTGACAAACCGAGTAAGGGGTTTTGAAGCGATAAGCATCAAGATCATCGCAATAACGACAGCCGTCATCATTACCCACAGATGGCTGACCATCCCTACCGCCGTGACGACAGCATCCAGAGAAAAGACTGCATCGAGGATCACTATTTGGATCACAACCGCCCAGAACCCTGCGTACCCCTTACTCTCTTGCTCTACTTCTCCCGAGCTTTCTAGCCGCTCATGCAATTCAGTGGTGGCTTTGAAGAGTAGAAATATTCCCCCCACCAACATAATCAGATCACGCGCAGAGAATGCAAATTGCGCAACGTGAAACAGCGGTTTCGTCAATGTGACCAACCAAGACATCACCGAGAGCAGTAATAAACGCATAATTAATGCCAAACTTAGCCCAATGATACGGGCTTTATCCCGCTGAGCCGGAGGCAATTTATCCGATAAAATCGCTACAAAAACTAGGTTATCAATGCCTAAAACAATCTCTAGAACAACTAAAGCAAGCAAACCAACCAGTATCGAAGGGTCCAGCAAAAATTCCATTAGGCTTTCCTCTCGCTTGCAGTAACCAGAAGAGTGTTAAGCTCTTGATGAGATAAAGAGTGAGTGCAGAGTAGTGACTGCGGTGTGGGAAATAGAAAAAGACCTCGGTGACGATCCATAATGTGGGATTAACCTATACTCCTAGTTATAGTAATAAATGGTACTTTATCAGGTGCAATCTATTCGTCAAAATGTTTGCTTACATTTACATTTTAACGAATATCATGCCCCTTCTGTTCTTCGCCACACCGTAATTTTAAAATCCGTTTCGCATCCAAAACTATCGCATTCCCTTAGCGTTTGCCAAACCTGCTCACTCGCTCGCCATGCAAAGGGGGTCATCTGCAGTAGCTGCGTTGCACTGGGGGCCGAAAGCGCTAAAGGATAATGTAATCTTTTCTCGAGTAAACACTCAAATCCTTCAAGAGTCTCTACTTTGTCTTCGTGCAGTTGCACATCTTGGTAGATCAACGCTTTAAATTGATAAAGATGGCGCGCTGCAGGGGTAACCGTAATCAGAATTCCGCCCGGACATAAAACCCTCATTAACTCTTCACCTTTGCTCGGTGCATAAATGCGAATTATCGCCGCTAAAGAGGCCGCAGCAAACGGCAGACGGTAGCCCGATGCCACGCTGAACTGGATTTTTGGATAGCGCTTGGCTGCTGATTTTATCGCGAACTTGGAGACATCCACACCATACACCTGACGATCAGACTTGAGCCATGCAGAGGTGTAATAGCCCTCACCACAGCCTAAATCCACAATATTCGGTGCAGAAGTAGAGGGTAAGTAGCGGTCCAGTAGTTCAGCCACTTGGTCACGTAGAGGCTGGTAATGTCCTTCCTCGAGAAATTGCCGACGTGCTTGAATCATCTCTGGGCTATCACCAGGATCTTTCGACCCTTTATGCTGAACAGGCAGTAAATTGATATAACCCTCTTTTGCCCGGTCAAATCGATGGCGATTTTCACAAGCGTAGCCATTTAAGTCTGCTGTTAAGGGGGAGTGACATAATGGACAAATATACAAAATAGGCTCCAAGCATAATCTGAGCCGCGCAGTTTACCGTTTTCAAGGGATAAACCAAAGAAAAATCCCCGCATAAGCGGGGATTCATAATTGCTTCGGTAAACCGAGAATTAGATAGCAGTGACGTTTACTGCTGCTGGACCTTTTTGTCCATCTTGAATTTCAAACTCAACGTTTTGGCCTTCAGCCAGAGTTTTGAAACCGTTACCTTGAATTGCGGAGAAGTGTACGAATACATCTTTACTACCGTCTGCAGGGGTGATGAAACCAAAACCTTTAGATTCGTTAAACCACTTAACCTGACCTTTAATCTTTGCCATTTTACCAATTCCTTTAAAATAATAGTTGCCCAGAGGCAGTTGACACAGAAAATCGAGAAATAGTGTATGAAGTGGTTTTCTTAAATGGCAACAGACAAGACTAAGTGACCTTACTGACTCGTAACTGGTTTACCAAAAAACTTTACAACAACTGGCTGTTCTCGTTTATCCTAATAATTGTTATCACATATAACTTTATTAATGGCAAGGGCTTTTTTCCGAAAAGTTATGGATAAGCATTTTAAAAATTTATCATTAATTTCACGACTCATTAAGACGATTAAAAATATTCTGCCCATTGCTACTGTCAACTGAGCAAACGCTTGCTAAATGTTTAGCGTTCTGCGCTGAAAGTGAGATGTGAAGGCTCCTCTACTGCAAGCTCAGGCGTGTTTTCGACGTCAGCTTCAGTAACCTCGGGTTCGCAGCTTAATTCCACCAGCTGCTGTAACACTTTAGTTTGTTTACGCTGTTCGCGCAGTAAAGCTTCCAATAATAAAATCTGATCGTTAGCTCTTACTGCTCTGCGCATTGAAATAAAAACCACGACACAGAAAAAGACCACTGCAATACCGAATAGCGCAGGTAACATATAGCTCCCGCCGCCAGCGACCAATTCATTCATTTTTCAACCTGCTACCCATCTTCATTAAAATTGCGCTCATTCTACTCGCTCTACTCTACTTAATCATCAGGATTATTGTACGGGATTCTTTCAGTTATCTCTTATCGATTATTGTAACAGGCAAAGGCATGCTACATCCCTAGCTCAAATTACTGACAGGAAATCGACAAGCATGCTAACGCGACTATTAATCGTAGTTATCGGGGGTTGGGCGATAATGATGGTGTCGGATTATGGCATTTTGACCTACCGCGAAGCGGACAAAACGGGGTTTAATCTTCGTTGTGAATATCTCACGGGTAGAGGCTTGATTAACGCAGACTATCTTTATGCATCAGAGACAGCGTCTGAGCGCTGCCCCTTATTACGAAAAACCAATGATAATATGGAAATGTAAACCCTAATTACTTGATATATTGACCTTGACGCAGCGCCTCGATACGTTTGTCAAGTGGTGGGTGTGACATAAAAAGATCGCTCAAGCTTTTCTGCTTACCATTGATACAAAATGCAGCCATCGTGCCTGGCTCTTGTGGCTCGTAACTGGTTTTCAAACGCTCCAATGCCGCAATCATTTTTTCACGCCCCACTAACTTCGCAGATCCCGCATCAGCATGGAACTCACGATGACGTGAAAACCACATAGTAATGATGCTGGCGAGGATACCAAATACTAATTCTAAGACGGTAGCGACTGCAAAATAGACCAGAGGGTTACCGTTGCTACCCTCCTCTTCACGGTCTGAGCTTAGGAAGCCCGATGCCACCTGCGCAATAATCCGTGAGATGAAAATGACAAAGGTATTCACTACCCCTTGAATCAGGGTCATGGTGACCATGTCACCGTTCGCGACGTGACTAATTTCGTGAGCAATAACGGCTTCTGCTTCATCGCGATTCATGTTTTGCAACAACCCTGTTGATACGGCAACTAAGGACGCATTTTTTCTCGCCCCCGTGGCAAAGGCATTAATATCGGGTGCGTGATAAATGGCAACTTGAGGCGTAGTAATTCCGACTTGTTGAGATTGCTGACTCACCACCTGCATTAACCATCTTTCGGTTTCATTACGCGGTTGCTCGATGACTTCACCGCCTACTGAGCGCAACGCCATCCATTTAGACATTAACAGTGAGATAAACGACCCACCAAAGCCAAATAAGCCCGCCATAATCAGGAGGCCGGGAATACTGGCCGAACGAATGCCGGTTAAGCTGAGAATGATACCGAACACCGCCATAACAGCGAGGTTAGTACAGAGGAACAACACGATACGCATCATAGACGTTTATATTTCCTTGAAGACAGAACCAAAACTTATTGGGCACTATCCTAGGCTGTTACCAAGAGTTTTCAAGAGGCGAGCCAGTATATCCTACTGAAAAGACATAACTTTACATTTTGTCATACACTTCTCGCTGTTTGTCTGATTTAACTGACATGCTGAGAGATCATTATAAAAAAACCCGCCGAAGCGGGTTTATCGTAGACTTATAAATTACTTCTCAGTCGCCATTGAAGCAGGCGGGTTTTTACTCTCCGCGCTGGCAAGATCGTTAGCAATCGCGACACTCTCATCAAGATAAGGGTCAGGCTCTTTATAGTCTTTCGGCAGTGCGTCTAACGAAGCAAGAGGTTTTTTCCCTTCTGCTTGGAAACGCGCGTTGATACGCTCTAAACGCAGAGCATCCTCTTCTTTGCTCTCTTTTTGACGTTCCGCCAAATTCAGCGAAACAATATTAATCTTGTCTTTCATCGCATCGAAACGTTGAATATCTTTGATGATATATTGGAACTCACGGTCTTTGGCAATACGCGCATCGTGCTCTTGACGTAGCTGGGCGACGTAAGGCTGTAAGTCTGCCATCGGCGAGTAACTCGCTGCTTTAATGCTATCCCAAGGCAGAGCGTTATCTTCGTATTTCTCGCCCGTTTTAATCGCCTCAACTCCTGTCGGCATCAGAATATCCGGCGTGACACCTTTACGCTGTGTACTGCCGCCATTGATGCGGTAGAATTTCTGAATGGTGTATTGAACCGAGCCTAATGCAGGCCAATCTGGACGCAGCATTTGGTCATAAATACGATTCAATGAACGGTATTGTTGAACCGTTCCTTTGCCGAAAGTCGGCTCGCCGACAATCAAGGCTCTACCGTAGTCTTGCATCGCAGCAGAGAATATTTCAGAGGCCGAGGCACTGAATCTATCCACCAGCACCACTAATGGACCATTGTAATAAACCACCCCATCATCATCGCTGTCTTGATGAATATTCCCAGTATTATCACGAACTTGAACAACTGGACCTGAGGGGATAAAGAGGCCTGAGAGGGATACCGCTTCAGTTAATGCTCCGCCACCGTTAGTCCGTAAGTCAATGACAATGCTGTCGACGTGTTGTTTCTGCAATTTTTGCAACTGTACTTTAACATCATCAGTAAGGCCGACGTAGAAACCGGGAATGTCCAGTACGCCAACTTTGTTCTTACCGACTTGATGAACAGAACCCTGTACGGCACGGTCCTCTAAACGAATTCGTTCACGCGTCAGTGTGATAATACGCGTTTTGCTGCCTTTCGTTGCAGGCTGGATCTCTAAACGAACTTTACTTCCTTTAGGCCCTTTAATTTTTTCGACGATATCATCGAGACGCCAACCCACGACATCTTCAATCGGTTGATCGACTTGGCCGACACCGATAATTTTATCACCGATGCTCAATGCCTTGCTCCGCGCCGCTGGGCCGCCTGCAACCATCGAGTTAATCATCGCGTAATCATCATCCATCTGTAATACCGCCCCAATCCCTTCTAAGGATAAGCTCATTTCGGTATTAAACTGTTCAGTGTTACGCGGTGAAAGATAATTAGTATGGGGATCGATCTCATGCGCAAACGCATTCATAGCCGTTTGGAAAACATCTTCGCTAGTCGTCTGTGATACGCGACGCAACGCCGCATTATAGCGTCGTGTTAACGTATCGCGGATCTCTTGTTCATTCTTCCCTGCGAGCTTTAAGGTGAGCTCGTCGTAGGTCACTTTCGCGTCCCACAATTTATTCAGCTCCTCGGTCGAGGTTGGCCATGGCGCTTTGCTCCGGTCCAAATCAATCGATTCATGAGAGGTGAAATTCATTGGTTTAGCTAATGCGCTCAGCGCATATTGTAAACGTTCAAAGCGACGATGCTGGGACAAGTTAAATAGCTGATAAAACGTGTCGAGATTCCCAGACTCCAGTTCTTGGCCTACTTGCGACTTTTTGTCAGCAAATTGTGCAATATCGCTACTCAGCAAAATATTATGACTGTAATCGATCATATTCAGATAACGGTCAAAAATTTTATTTGAAAACGCAGCATCCAACGTGATTTGCCGATAATGCGACTGAGTAAAGCGTGCCGTGACACGCTGACTTACCGTAACTTGTTGCGGTTGCTCTTGTAATTGTGGGATCTGATCTTCACGTGTGATTGGATCAGCAGCAAACGCCTTACCCATAAACAGAGTGGCGACAAGTAAACTTACTTTAAAACTGGTGTTCATGCCTGGGTCACTCTCCGTTTCAGAACTGCAAATGTTCTGGGCGTACAATCATTGCCAGTCCTGACGCTAATTGGACCCGAACTCCCTCTTTAGAGATTTCAAGAACAGTAGCGTCGACGGCACTCAGACCTGCTTTCACGCGAATCGGTTGACCCACTTTCAGGACCGAAATATCAGTCACTGGTTTACCCTCAGCAGGGGATGATTGGCGCGAATCGCTCTTAGGCTTGCGAGATTTATTGTCCGTTGCGGACGCATTCTGTGCAGCAGGTTTACGGGCTGTAGGTTTGCGTGGGCGGCGTTCAGCTTTACCTGCGTCATCAGCTTTAGCTTCACTGCGTTGTTTTGCACGGTGTGCCGCAACGCGCGCTTTCGCTTCTTCCAGTTGCTGACGTGCGTGCTCAACGTGTTGCTCTTCCAGCGTTCCACATGCATTACCATCAAGATCAACACGGGTCGCGCCAGCTTTGATCCCGTAAAGGTAACGCCAGCTCGAGGTGTAGACACGCAACGCTGAGCGAAGCTGAGTTTTACTCAAATTCATTTCAGCCGGAATACGTTCGACTAAATCCTGAAAAATACCGATTTTTAACGGCTTTGCTTCACCTTCTGCAATAAAACAGCTTGGAAATTGCTGTGAAAGGTATGCAATGACTTCTTTACTACTACTCAACTTAGGTTGATTTTCCATGAAATTTCCTGATTACAACGGTTTTGCCGACCAACGCAGGCATGAACAAGCGTCATTATAATGACTACAGCGCTAATTGCTATGCCTCAGCGAAATTACCTTTTAATTGTTGTAAAAAAAGAGAAATTTCTGTGGCTGAGAGTAGGGTCTCAAGTGTATTCACTACAGATTGAACACCCGCTTCATCTTCATGATCAAAATGCGAAAAATGCGGACTATCGATATCTAACACACCGATAATTTCCCCATGACAACGCAGCGGTAAAACAATTTCACTATTACTGGCGGAATCGCAGGCGATATGGCCACTAAATTGATGAACATCAGCGACTCGTTGCACGTCACCGGTCGCCACAGCTGTGCCACATACGCCTTTCCCTACTGGGATACGAACGCAAGCTAATTTACCTTGAAACGGGCCAAGCACTAAGGTGTCTTGCTCACTGAGCAGGTAAAAACCCACCCAATTTAGCCCTGGCATTCTTTCGAACATTAATGCGCTGCAATTCGCAAGAATAGGCAAAAAGGCTCGCTCACCGCTGTTCAGGGCGCCAAGATCTCGGGACATATCTTGATAAAATTCTGACTTACTCATTTTCCAACCATACAGTGTCATTGATGAATCGCGAAGGAACCATGAACAAGTAAAAGAAATAGACATCGCCTAGCGCTCAACTATGCTTATATTCTTACTCAGGGAACTTCTGATACATTACGTTTTCAACGACTATAGCAGACCTAATTACCTAACAATGAAAATTTTATGCTTTGTAACGATAATTACCGATAACGCGCGATGAAAATTACCGCTATCAGTTCTCCTGAAACCTTCACTGACCTCAAACGTTGTGGAGAGTGTGACCATATATATCACCGCCCCATTTTAAAGGGAGGTGATGTTGCCTACTGCCCGCGATGCCGAGTAAAAGTTGCGACGGGCAAAGATTGGTCTTTTTCTCGACTATGTTGCTTGGCCTGTCTAATGCTCTGTCTAATGCCGCTTGCTTGGACCCTCCCCCTTATTGAAATTCGTCTACTCGGCATGACTATCAGTGCCAGTATGCTGGCGGGGATCATGCAGATGGTCAATCAGGGCGATATTCTCACCGCAGCAATGGTCTGTTTTTGTGTCATTGGTACCCCTCTGGTGCTAGCGCTCAGTTTCATTTACCTGGCGGTAGGTAAACATTTGGGGATGAACCTACGCCCAGTCCTGTTGGTGTTAGATAAGCTTAAAGAGTGGATTATGTTCGATATCTACTTGATCGGGGTTATCGTGGCCGCGATCAAGGTTAAGGATTACGCAGATCTCTTTGCTGGCTATGGCTTAGTCGCTTTTATCAGCCTTACCCTGTTCTACCTTTTATTAATTATCCATCTTGATGTCGAAAGTCTGTGGCACAAATTTTACCCTCAGCCACGTCAAGCCTTACGGCCTGAAGACGTTAAGTGCTGTATCTATTGTCATTATAGTGGCCAAAATGATGATCGCGGGCGCTGTCCGCGATGCCATGTCAAATGGGCACCGCGCATCCCTTATAGCTTACAGAAAGCTTGGGCAGCGTTAATCAGTTCGATTATTTTTCTTTTCCCAGCCAATCTATTACCTATTTCAATCATCTATATAAATGGTGCCCGTCAAGACGATACGATTTTCTCTGGAATCTTCTCGCTCGCCAGTGGCAATATCCCTGTGGCAATGGTGGTCTTTACGGCGAGTATCTTGGTGCCAATTAGTAAAGTGATTATTTTGCTCGCACTATTAATCAGCATTGCTATGCGCTGTGAACAAGGCCTTAAAACTCGGGTGCGATTGCTAAGGGCAGTAAGATGGATTGGAAGATGGTCGATGCTCGATCTGTTCGTTATTTCGTTGATGATGTCACTCGTGGATCGAGATCAACTGCTTGCTTTTACTATGGGACCAGCTGCGCTTTATTTTGGTTCCGCTGTTTTTCTTACCATTCTATCCGTAGAATGGCTCGATAGCCGCTTACTCTGGGATGCCCATGCAACAGGAAACGCCGAATACACCGATTAGCGCCACGGTTATGAAAAAGCGCCGTCTTTCCCCTTTTTGGTTTCTCCCCATCGTGGCTATCCTGATCACTGGGTGGCTTCTTTGGAAAAATTATCAAGAAAGTGGAACGACAATCACCATTAACTTCCATACGGCAGACGGTATTGTACCTGGCCGCACGCCTATTCGCTATCAAGGCGTAGAAATTGGTACTGTGCAGGATATCGTTCTGACCGATAACTATCGCGTCATAAAAATTAAAGCCAGTATCAAAAGTAGTATGAAGGATGCACTACGCGCGAACACGAAATTTTGGCTAGTCACCCCTCAGGCATCGTTGGCGGGTGTGTCAGGGTTAGATGCTTTGGTCGGCGGTAACTATATCGGTATGATGCCAGGAGATGGCGCCTCAACTGACAATTTTACTGCGTCTGATAGTCAGCCGAAAAATATCGTCAATAACGGTGGTCTGATCATCCAACTACACGCGAATGATTTAGGTTCACTCAACACCGGTTCTCAAGTCTATTATCAAAAAGTCCCTGTAGGCCGTGTTTATGATTACAGTTTTGCCCCACAAGGCAAAGGCGTTCTCATTGACGTACTGATTGAAAGACGTTACACGCAACTGGTAAAGAAAAATAGCCGGTTTTGGAACGTTTCAGGACTTCAGGCGAAATTAGGGGCATCAGGTGTAAATGTTAATCTCACTAGCGTTCCAGCGCTGATTAATGGCGCCATTGCCTTTGACTCGCCTCAAGACTCAGAGGCAGCACGCAATCAACAGCGTTATGAACTCTATCCTAATCTTGCCGAAAGTCAGCGAGGGGTTAATTTTACCTTAAAGTTACCCAGTGCTGACAACCTCACCGCAGGTTCAACGGCTTTAATGTATCAAGGCCTGCAAGTCGGAACGCTGACTCACCTCAATCTTACCGACCAACAACATGTCACCGGTGAGCTGACGGTCGATCCGAGCGTGGTAGGTTTAATGCGGACGGGGACACGTATTGAGATGCGTCAGCCTAGTTTACAAAGTGGAAACCTCTCTGTCGGTTCATTGCTGGCGGGTACTGTTTTACAATTAATTCCAGGTGAAGGTGAAGCGGCAACCGAATTTACCGTGTTACCTGCCAGCCAATCACTGTTACAGGTTCCCAATAGCCTAACGCTTCAATTGACCGCACCAGATAGCTACGGCATCGATGCAGGTCAACCCCTCATTCTTAATGGGGTGCCGATTGGTAAAATTGCACAACGCACTCTGACGGACCACGGCGTGGCGTTCCAAGTCTCGGTTGAACCGCAATATCGTCATTTTATTCATGCCGATAGCCAGTTTATCGCCGACAGTCAGATTCGAATTCGCATGGGCCTCGATGGCTTGAAGATGGTGGGTGCCCCCCCACAACAATGGATTCAAGGCGGTATCCGAGTGAATACCGGAAAGAAAGGTCAACCGAGCGCACGTTATCCTCTCTATGCTGACGACGATGCGGCAAAAGACAACACTCAGGGAGATAAACCCTCGGTGACGTTGAAACTTATCGCCACAAGCTTACCGGATATTCAAGCGGGTAGCGTAGTACTTTATCGCCGTTACCAAGTCGGTGAAATTGTCGATATTACCCCGAATGCAGACAATTTTATTGTGTCTGTGCATATCGTACCGGAATACCGGAAACTGATCACCAATTCGAGCGTGTTCTGGGCCGAAGGGGGCGCGCGAGTTCAGTTTAATTCTAACGGTATCACCGTACAGGCCACTCCATTGAATCGTGCTTTAAAAGGTGCAATCAGCTTCGATAGCTTATCAGGGGTCACGAAGCAGAAAGGTAAATATCGGGAGCTTTTTGCCAGCCGTAATGCGGCGAACGCAGTCGGCAGTCAAATTACTTTCCATACTTTCGATGGCAGTAAATTGGCTGCAGGGATGCCCATCAAATATCTAGGCATTAATGTTGGCCAAGTTGAGAGCCTGTCACTCAGCCAGAACTTACACCAAGTTGAGGCGAAAGCAGTGCTCTACCCTGAATATGATCAACATTTCGCCCGCAGTGGTAGTCAATTTTCTGTGGTCTCACCGGAAATATCATCTAACGGTGTCAACCACTTAGAATCACTGTTGCAGCCTTATGTTAATGTCGACCCGGGTACAGGCAGCATACGCCGCAGTTTCGAGCTGCAAGAGGATACAATTACCGATTCACGCTACTTAGATGGTTTGAACGTCTATGTCGATGCGCCAGATGCGGGAACCCTTACCGTCGGTACACCGGTACTGTACCGTGGTGTTGAGGTCGGTACCGTCACCGGCACCTCTCTGGGGAACTTAGCCGATCGGGTACAGATAGCGATGCGCATCAGTACACGTTATCAGCACCTGGTACGTAATAACTCCGTATTTTGGTTGGCCTCTGGCTACTCGCTCGATTTTGGCCTAACCGGTGGTGTGGTTAAAACCGGAACCTTCCAACAATTTATTCGTGGAGGTATTCAATTCGCGACACCACCAACTGTCCCTCTAGCCCCTGAAGCGGAATCGAATAAACACTTCCTATTACGCGATGAAGCGCCAGACGGTTGGCAAAAGTGGGGAACTGCTATTCCTCGCCAAGAATAATCGCTACTACACGGGCAGAATTCCTGCCCGTGTTCATGCTAGACTAAGCTTTTGCCGCCATGGAACCCATTGTGAGTACTGAAGCTATCGATTTTCCCGCCCAATTTCTCGAACTCATGCGTCAGGCGCTACCCAACGAAGATGATTTCGCAGATTTTATCGCGATCAGTCAACGCCCTCTTCGACGCGCTATTCGGGTCAATACTTTAAAGATCAGTGTCGCAGAATTCCTAGAATTAACTGCCGACTATCCTTGGCAACTCACACCGGTGCCTTGGTGCGAGGAAGGTTTTTGGGTTCAGGTTAACGATGAGCAAATCCCCTTAGGAAGCTACGCAGAACATCTAAGTGGTCTATTCTACATTCAAGAACCCAGTTCGATGTTGCCCGTGCAGGCCCTATTTGCTGCGCAAGAGATGCCGTGTAGAGTGATGGATATGGCCTCAGCACCGGGCTCTAAAACGACGCAAATCGCTGCAAAAATGGCTAATCAGGGTCTGATTGTTGCTAACGAGTATGCGGCAAGTCGAGTTAAAGTCTTACACGCCAATATCAGCCGCTGTGGCGTGGTCAATACAGCGCTGACCCATTTTGATGCGCGTGTGTTTGGTGCCTCCTTGCCGGAACAGTTCGATGCAATATTGTTAGATGCCCCTTGCTCAGGTGAAGGTGTGATCCGTAAAGATCCTCACGCTTTCACTCATTGGAGCCTCGAAAGCACAGAAGAGATTGCGCAAACTCAGCGTGAACTCTTAGTGAGCGCTTTTCATGCACTGAAACCCGGTGGTCGATTGATCTACTCCACCTGCACACTTAACACCATTGAAAATCAGCAAGTCATTGCGTCACTTTCCTCTACTTTTCCAGATGCGGTTGAGATCGAATCGTTAGCCTCACTCTTCCCAGGCGCAGAACGCGTGGCGACGCCAGAAGGCTATCTTCATGTTTTCCCACAACGTTTTGATAGTGAAGGATTTTTCGTGGCTAGCCTGCGTAAAACGCGTAGCTTAGATCCCCTTCCTCATCCAGGTTTTAAGGTGGGTAAGCTTCCCTTCCAACCGCTGCCAACTAAAACGCAACACCTTATCATTGAGCAAGCTGCCTCTATCGGTATCAAATGGGAGAGTTCGCTCAGTCTCTGGCAAAGGGATAAAGAACTCTGGCTATTCCCAAAAACGCTCGAACCGCTAATGGGTAAGGTTAAATTCTCACGCCTTGGTTTCCGATTAGCAGATATACACAACAAGGGATATCGCTGGCATCATGAAGCGATAACCGCCCTCGCTAACGCCACCACCACCACGGTCGAACTGACAGCCGAGCAAGCCGCTGAATGGTATCGAGGTCGAGATATTTATCCGGAGACACCCTTGCCTAAAGGAGAATGTTTAATCAGTTATCAGCAACAGGTGTTAGGACTGGCAAAAATAATTAATCAGCGAATTAAAAATAGCTTGCCTAGGGAGCTGGTTCGTAATGGACCATTATTTAAGTAAGTGTGGCCAATAGGTGGGGAATGTCGGTTACGCATGTATTAATAAAAAATAGTCAACTCTGATTACGTCACTGGCGTTTGTTATCGATCTTATGAAATCAAACGCTAATCAGTGAAAGGGTCAGCATTAATATCAAGGGCCCCCAAAGTACTTTGATCCTAAGCTCCTAAATATCACCTCGACAGTATTGAGGTGGTGCGCATAAATGGAGAACACTAATACTTTGATTATTTTTCATTTGCACATAAAAAAGTTAAGCTGAAGTAACTGTATTACGCGGATAACGAGATATGCAATCTACTCAATTGAAAGCACTCGCAGTTTCAGGCAGTTTAAGAAAATCATCACTAATATAGAGATTTAGCGAGGTCATAAAATCTTTGGCTGTTAAATTTAACTATATACGTTTATAAGCAAGGCTCATATACCATTCAACTAACCTCCATCTTTCAAATAAGTAATAAACGCATCGGGATGCATAGCTACAAGCGAGGACGGCTTTGCTGATGTTGCTGATGTTGCTGATGTTGCTGATGTTGCTGATGTTGCTGAGCGTAGATACAAAGGAATCAATCTGAACCTAGGGAATACCCCAACCATTTAGGAAGTTGACCCGTTCCATAAAACCAATCATTGTGGTTATAATTTTTTAGGTTCCAGTTTGCGAGCATATGATTCAAGTGAGTATGTAAGGTCTCCAAATCAACCTTGCTTCTATCGTAGACTCACTTAACACCCTCTCTATCAAGCCGCTTATATCATTTACAGGTATAGCTAAACCTAAGGCTTACCATAGCTCGAATATGAGGTGGTGGATAATGTCAATAAATTCAAAGTTACGTCAACTTACCCACCAGGCCTTGAGGATAATTGTGAATCTTTACATTGGTACCCGCAACCGTTCAGCACTATCTTGGTATAATCTCCCAGTCCTCATCTTACAGGGTCCACTACTGCCCTTATTGACTCTTTTTATCTTCTGGGAACTATAATGAAAAAAATTGCCCGCCCCCTACTCATCTTGTTGCCTGCTCTACTAATGACCGTCTCCACCTTTAGCGACGCGCGTTCGTTCTCATCAAGGGGCTTTGGGTCGTCGAAGATGTTTAAACGCCCAGTGCAGCAAAAGACTCCTCCTACCGCCACAGCCGCGCCGACGGCGCAACAGAATGCTGCCGCCTCAGGTAAAAAAGGTATTCCTGGAGCAGAACAGTACCGTTCCCTTAGCCAACAGGCGCCATCGCAACGGCTTAAAAATGCGATTAACACTCGGGGCAACAGTGGTGTAAGACTGACACAACTGGCGATGCTCTATTGGTTATTAAGCAGTAGTAATACACATGCCTCAGAACTGACAGAAGAAGACCGTGCGTGGGTGAAAAAAGAGATAAAAGAGAAAGAGAAAAACGGTGAAAAACTCGAAGAGAGCACGCCGCCAGTGGCGTCCACACCGATTAAGCCCTAAAGCTGCTTTCGACACCGAACCCTATTACGATTCGGTGTCGACTTGTGTTATCGACGCCACGTCCCTTTGATGGGCTGAGCGCAGAGTGCTAATACGGCAATCAGGCTAAACTCAATGCTCATTGACCAACAGATATGCCCAATAATTTCACTCCACAGCTCATAACCATTAAGGTTCCATAACCACCCCGTTTTGCCCTCATCATAAATTGGCTGACGAAATCCCAACGCTGGGATAAGAAAGCCATGCATCACCACCGTGATCACTACACCATAGACTACGCCATAGCCCATACGGATCTTCGGCCAGTAATAGGCACCCGCAACATAGACAAAAGCAAAGACAAAGCTAAATAACCAATGGTAGAGCGTTACCGCCCCCAAAACAGAATTTCCCTGATAAAGGTAGTCAAGCGAATGCTGATTTATCCCTGCCCACCCTAGCCAGGCATCAATATGGGCACCGGGTGGGGATATTTCACCTGCAACGCGCGGAGGCATATTGACTTCTGATCCCCATTTAACCAACGAACTCATAAATCCTGCTAACAGAGTCGCCCAAATAATCACCTTACAATTGATTTTAGAATGCATACCGATCCCCTTGTATAGAGCGAGCATAAGAAAAGTGTGCTAGCTGACTACTAATTCTAAGGGGTTGGACGTTAAGACGAGAGGAGTAACTCGCAATGGTTTGCGCAAGATCAACGTTATAGGAAAGAAAAGAGGGCCTTAATCGACCCCCTTTCAATTGAATCAGTGTTACTACGCTTAACGGTTAAGTCGTTGAATAATTACTGCCCACACAAAGCTTGAGCGCGAGACGTTAACGGTGAGAGGTCCATTTTTTTGCCTGGCTGTTGAGGATCATCGGCCTGAATCAATGTAATAGGCTGACCTTGGCTTTTTCTCTGATCAACATTTTGTTGTGCAATGGCATTCAGCGGGTATTGCATAAGCGTACTGTCATTAATAGCAAAGAGGCCACCATCCTTATCGCAACGTAACATAATCTCTTCTCGGGTGAGCGGCCACTGTTGCTTACCGATTTCGCGTCGACTCACCGTAATCACTTCAGAAGCAAAGGATTGACTACTAATCAGAGTAAGTAAAAGTACGGATAAGAGTTTTTTCATTGGAATAGTGCCTTAAATTCGTAATAATAAAACCGCCATGTGACTTAACGCACAGTGTAGCAAATGACGCATTCAAGTGGCAGAAGAAAGCATCAGTTTTAAACGCTTACCTGCCGAGGAGGAACACTTCACCATGACATACAATCTCGCTGTACTGAGTGCAGAAGCGAAAGATCAACTGAATACCGAGTTAGCCGCCGCTGGGGTCGCCTTTAAAGAGCGTTACAATATGCCAGTGATACCAATTCATATCGAAAACGAGCAACCCGAGTCCTTACGTGCGCACTTTCAAGAAAAACTGACGACCTATCGCCAGCTTTCTGTGACGTTGTCACGATTACCCTATGAACCTAAACTGAAGAGTTAGGCCATATTCCGCTGGATAAGCCGACCAAGAAACTGCACTCCCGAGCGATATCAACATAGGCTTGATAGCGCCCGGATTTCCCACCATGTCCTGCATCAAGATCGGTGTACAGTAGCAATTGATGATCATCGGTTTTCAGTTCTCTAAGCTTAGCCACCCACTTCGCAGGCTCCCAATACTGAACTTGTGAATCATGTAAGCCTGTCGTCACGAAAAGGTGAGGGTAATCTTGTCTACGGACATTATCGTACGGGCTGTAGGCTTTAATGGTCATATAGTCTGCCTCGCTATTAGGATTGCCCCATTCTTCATACTCACCGGTAGTCAGAGGGATGCTTTCGTCTAACATGGTGCTGACCACATCGACAAAGGGAACCTGCGCAAGAATACCGTGGAACAAGGTCGGCGCGATGTTACTTACCGCCGCCACTAATAGTCCCCCCGCACTTCCACCCATAGCATAACAGCGTTGCGGATCGCCAATGCCTTGTGCCAACAGTTGCTCTGTCGCGTCAATAAAATCGTAAAAACTATTCATTTTATTGCCAAGCCGTCCGGCGTCGTACCATGCGCGGCCAAGCTCCCCTCCGCCGCGCACATGCACCATGGCATAAATAAATCCTCGATCGAGTAAGCTTTGACGCGTGAAGCTAAAGTCAGCCTCTAGCGCCGCCCCGTATGCGCCATAGCCATAGACCAGCAGTGGATTCTGACCGGATTGTAGACTGTCCTTACGCCAAACGAGGGATACTGGTACCTGAACGCCATCACGCATGGTTAACCACCGCCAATCGCTTTCATAATCGCTCTCCTCATAAAGCGGAATATGGACTTGCTTTAACAGCGTTAAGCGATGAGTGTTAAGATCCCATTCATAGGTTGTCGTCGGCGTGGTCAGGCTGCTATAACCAAAACGTAAGCCTGTACTGTTAGCATCAGGGTTATGCCCAATCCATACCACGCCATTTTCGGCCTGCTTCGGTAATAGCAATCGCTGCCCTCCCGTAAGCGTATATTGGCAGAGAACCACTCTACCCTGCAGGCGTTCTTCCGTAACGAGCCAGTCGTTAAAGAGTTGGAAATCTTCAATAATACGCTCTTCAGATACAGCAATAACTTGCTGCCAGCCATCCTCAGTCGCTTCAGTATCAACACAACGATACAGCCCAAAGTTAAGCCCTTCTCGATTTGAGCGAAGATAATAATGCCCTTGGAAGTGATCGATACTGTATTCATGGTTTTCACGTCTAGGGATAATGCAACGCGGGGCTAAGTGTGGCTTGTCCGCATCGATAACCCATGCCTCGCTCGTCGTCGAACTCTCTAACACAATGAAAAGTCGTTGTTCAGAGCTGCTCCCAGTTAAGCTTACGTAATAGCTATCATCTTGTTCTTCATAAACTAAACAATCCGCTGCCGGATCAGTGCCTAATCTATGACGCCAAACCTGCCAAGGTAACAAGGTCTGGGGATCCTGCTTGATATAAAATAGCGTCTGGCCATCGTTGGCCCAAACAATCGAAGGGGAAATTCCTTCGATCACTGTGTCTAGCCAGGTTTGGTCGGTCAATCGTTGAATTCGTAACACATATTCCCGTCGTGACAGATAATCTTCCGTCACCGCCATATATTGATGATCGGCCGTGATTTCTAATGCACCCAACTCGTAATACTCAGCGTGACGAGCGCGTTCATTACAATCCAATAAGGTTTGCCAGGATGCGCTTTCAGTATCGTTGCGCCATACCCAATGAGGATAGTCATCCCCCTGCTGGTAGCGCTGTTGGTACCAATGCCCCGATTTCAAAAAAGGAACCGAATGATCATTGCCGGGAATTCTCGCGGTCATCTCCTCATAGAGCGTCGCTTCAAGGTCGGCGAGCGGGGCCAGTTGTTGCTCGCACCACTGATTTTCAGCCACCAGATAGTCAATAACGTCGGGATCCGCGCGCTCATCATCGCGCAGCCAGGCAAAATTATCTTCGCGTTTTTCACCGTGCATTCGGTGAAAGAATGGGATTCGTCGGGCTTGAGGAGGAGTCATCATGGTGTTAGCTACCGATTGAGAGAGTGATATCCTTATTATCGCATGTTTCTTTAGGCCTTACCTGTTTTACAGTGTTTATCGCTGGACGTGCTAACGCAAACGTTTTCGTTTAAACTTATTGGCGATTATTTTTTAGCTTGGGAAAGTGTTATGCGAAAGTTCGGCACCGCGTTACGTGAAAATGCAACCAAAGTGATGTTATTGGGTTGTGGGGAGTTGGGGAAAGAAGTCGCTATCGAATGCCAGCGGTTAGGTATTGAAGTCATTGGCGTAGATCGCTATGAAAACGCCCCTGCGATGCACGTCGCCCACCGCGCCTATGTCATCGATATGTTGAATGGCGAAGCTTTAAAATCGGTGATCGCTCTGGAACAGCCTGATTTTATCGTACCGGAAATCGAGGCTATTGCGACTGAGACTCTGGTAGAGTTGGAAGCCACAGGCGTAACCGTGGTGCCTTGCGCACGGGCCACTCAACTCACCATGAATCGTGAAGGTATTCGGCAATTAGCGGCAGAGCAATTGGCGCTGCCGACCTCCCGCTACCGTTTTGCTAGCCAGCAACACGAATTCCTGCAGGCGGTCGAGGCCATAGGATTCCCTTGTTTCGTCAAACCCATAATGAGCTCTTCTGGTAAAGGTCAAAGTCTACTTCGCCACCGCGATCAGTGCGATGCTGCCTGGGAGTATGCTCAACAAGGGGGTCGTGCGGGTGCGGGCCGAGTTATTGTTGAAGGGTTAGTGGAATTCGATTTCGAAATTACCCTCCTCACTGTCAGTGCCGTCGATGGCATTCATTTCTGCGCACCTATCGGGCATCGGCAGGAAGAAGGAGATTACCGCGAATCGTGGCAGCCGCAACAAATGAGCGACATTGCCTTAGCCCGTGCACAAGAGATCGCTAGAAAAGTCGTTACCGCCCTCTCAGGTTTTGGCCTATTTGGTGTCGAACTATTCGTGCGAGGTGATGACGTCATCTTCAGTGAAGTCTCTCCTCGTCCGCATGACACCGGCCTAGTCACGCTTATCTCCCAAGATCTCTCTGAGTTTGCTCTGCATGTCCGTGCTTTCTTGGGATTACCTATCGGTCATATTCGTCAATATGGGCCTTCGGCTTCCGCAGTTATTTTACCGACACTCCACAGCGAAGCAGTGAGTTTTACTGGACTTGAAAAAGCGATGGCGGCGGGTCAACAAATCAGACTCTTTGCTAAACCAAGTATTGCGGGACGTAGACGGTTAGGTGTGGCCTTGGCGATAGAGGAGACCGTCGAGAAGGCCGTCTCAGTCGCTTTAGCCAGCGCTGCATCCATTGAGGTCTCTGACGCTAGCTAAAAAAAACCGCCAGTCTAGCTGGCGGTTATCGATTACTCTAATGGGGTTTCAGACTCGTTCCAAGAACGCCCATCACGGGTGATCATGGCAACCGAGGCAACGGGTCCCCAAGTACCCGCTTGGTAAGGTTTGGCCGACTCGCCATCCTTCTCCCAGGCGTCAATGATTGAATCAACCCATGTCCACGCGGCTTCAACTTCGTCACGGTGAACAAACAAGGCTTGGATCCCACGCATAGATTCCAATAACAAACGTTCATAGGCATCGGCTAAATGACTTTCGTTAAACGTTTCGGAGAAACTTAGGTCTAGTTTAGTCGTATGCAACTTATGTTTATGGTCTAACCCTGGCACCTTGTTCAGGATCTCGATATCGACCCCTTCATCCGGTTGTAAACGAATCGTCAGCTTGTTCTGCGGAAGTTGCGTGTAAGACTCTTTAAACAGATTCATTTCTGGGTTTTTAAAGTAAACAACAACTTCAGAACATTTCGCAGGTAGGCGTTTACCAGTACGCAAGTAGAATGGAACTCCCGCCCAGCGCCAGTTATCGATATCTACGCGGATAGCAACGAAGGTTTCTGTCGAGCTAGCTTTGTTAGCCCCTTCTTCATCCAAATAACCTGGGACTTTTTTACCTTGCACAAAGCCAGCAGTATATTGACCACGCACGGTCTTCTCACGCACGTTGGTGCGGTCAATTTTACGTAATGAACGTAATACTTTAATTTTTTCGTCGCGAATGCTGGCGGCGGTAAGGTCGGATGGCGGTGACATAGCGATCATCGTCAACACTTGCAGCAAGTGGTTTTGTACCATATCGCGCATTTGACCCGCTTGATCAAAGTAGCCCCAACGCCCTTCGATTCCCACTTCTTCCGCAACCGTAATCTGTACGTGATCAATGGTTTTGTTGTCCCAGTTGTTCACGAAGATAGAATTGGCGAAACGCAATGCGAGAAGGTTTAAAACCGTCTCTTTACCCAGATAATGGTCGATGCGGAAAACTTGGCTTTCGTCAAAGTACTCACCCACACTATCGTTAATCTCTTGAGACGTCTCTAAAGACGTGCCCAACGGTTTTTCCATCACCACTCGAGCAGGTTTAGCATTCAATTTCGCATGGCCCAGGCCCTTACAAATTGCGCCGAAGGTGCTTGGTGGCATCGCGAAATAGTTAACCGTTACGCGATTTTTTTGGTCTAGCAGCTTACCTAACTTCGTGAAATGCGCCGATTCATTGACGTCTAGGTTACAAAAATCTAAGCGTGCGCTTAGTTTTTCCCAAATCGCTTGATCGATCTCCTCTTTCATAAAGGTTTTAAGCGCTTTATTAACTTCTTGCGTGTAGGTCGCTTTATCCCACTCTGCACGACCCACGCCAATGATTTTCGTTTCATCATTGATTTGGCCGGCTTTTTCCAGTTGGTATAACGAAGGTAATAGCTTACGGCGTGCCAGATCACCCTTGGCTCCAAAAATTACCAGGTCGCAAGCCTGGACTGTTTGCGTTGACGCCATTTTATTTTCCTCGTTCTAACGTAAAGTAGCGAAAACCCGCTAAGGAGTTCATTAGATTCATATTATTGCCCACTTTACTGCGTTTACAGTAGTGAGGTAAACAGTTTGCTGTGTGAAATCAATGTCGACTACCGTTGACACGTTAATTGGTTGTTAAACTGGTTCCTAAAGTTGTACCCTAAAATCATTGCGAGCATTTATCGTTTTCTGCGATATTGAGTGTAATACCTATTCTCAACAACTGGCTTTTCTCTTCACTGATGATCTTACTGGAGTTGTCCATGTCACCACGCCTTAGAAGAACAAAAATTGTTACCACATTAGGCCCTGCCACTGACCGCGATAATAACCTAGAAAAAGTGATTGCAGCGGGGGCGAACGTCGTGCGACTCAACTTCTCCCACGGTTCTGCTGATGACCACCTCACACGCGCCAATAATGTCAGAGCGATTGCAAAGAAATTGGGCCGTCATGTCGCAATTCTCGGTGATTTACAAGGACCTAAAATTCGTATCTCCACCTTCCGCGAAGGTAAGATCTTCCTGAATATCGGGGATCTTTTCACCTTAAACGCGTCGTTACCCAAAGGTGAAGGAACCCATCAGCAAGTTGGAATCGATTATAAGGCACTCCCTCAGGATGTTAAAGCTGGCGATATTCTGTTACTGGACGATGGCCGCGTACAATTACGCGTCACTGCAGTTGAAGGGGATAATATCTTAACTGAGGTCACGGTCGGCGGTCCTCTATCGAATAATAAAGGGATTAATAAACAGGGAGGTGGTCTCTCTGCTGAAGCCCTAACCGAAAAAGATAAAGCCGATATCATTACGGCGGCCAAAATTGGGGTGGATTACCTCGCCGTCTCTTTCCCGCGCTGTGGTGATGACTTACGCTATGCTCGACGTCTGGCCGAAGAAGCGGGTTGCCGAGCGAAAATAGTTGCGAAAGTCGAACGCGCAGAGGCCGTAGCGACACAAGCGGCTATGGACGATATCATTCTGGCCAGTGATGTTGTTATGGTCGCACGAGGCGATCTTGGCGTTGAGATTGGCGACCCTGAATTAGTGGGTATTCAGAAGAATCTTATTAGCCGCGCGCGTCAATTAAATCGGGCCAGTATCACGGCAACCCAGATGATGGAGTCAATGATCACCAACCCGATGCCTACGCGTGCAGAGGTTATGGACGTTGCTAATGCCGTTTTAGATGGCACAGATGCCGTCATGCTTTCTGCCGAAACAGCTGCCGGCCAATATCCTGCAGAGACTGTACAGGCGATGGCGAATGTCTGTGTCGGGGCCGAAAAAATCCCGAAAGTGAATGTCTCTCGCCACCGATTAGATATTCAATTTGATAATATCGAAGAGGCGATCGCGATGTCTGCCATGTATGCAGCCAACCACCTAAAGGGGGTAACGGCGATCATCACCATGACCGAGTCAGGTCGTACTGCGTTAATGACATCTCGTATCACGTCAGGGCTCCCTATCTTTGCCCTCTCACGCCATGAAGCTACACTTAATAGCACGGCGCTCTATCGTGGGGTGACTCCCGTTGCGATTTCCGGATATACCGATGGCTTACTGGCGGTCCACGATGCAGTCAAACTGCTTAAGTCTAGAGGCTATCTGCAGACCGGTGATTTAGTCATTGTCACACAAGGAGATGTGATGGGTGCGACTGGTACCACCAATACACAGCGCGTCATCACCGTCGAATAATCGATACAGCCGCGCAGGCGGCTGTTTCATTATTTGTAGGGGAAGAGATCTTTACGACGGTAAGGCTTTTCCTCACCAGCTTGACGCGTTTTCAATAACTCCAGGATCCACGTATATTGTTCAGGATTCGGACCAACGAAAAACTCAACCTCTTCATTCATCCGCCGCGCCAAGGTTTTATCGTCAGCATGTTCAAGGTCATCCATTGCTGGACGGACGAAGATTTCAAGTTGATGACGACGGCTGTTATAGACCGGAAATAGTGGCACGACCTTAGCTCGACAGACTTTCATCAGCCGACCAATAGCCGGTAGCGTCGCTTTGTAAGTGGCAAAGAAATCGACGAATTCGCTGTGTTCAGGTCCGTGATCTTGATCAGGTAAATAATAGCCCCAATAACCTTGTCTGACTGAGGCAATGAAAGGTTTGATCCCGTCATTGCGAGCATGCATGCGACCGCCAAAACGCCGACGTAGACGGTTCCAAATATAATCCATAAGCGGATCTTTTTGATTGTGAAACATTGCCGCCATTTTTTGGCCTTCCGATGCAAGCAGCATCGCCGGAATATCGACGGCCCAACCATGGGGAACGAGAAAAATGACATTCTGCTTTGATTGTTGATAGCGCTCGATAATATCTTTCCCATGCCACACAATCTTTTGTCGAACGCGTTGCGGGTCACGTAACGCTAACTCGGCCATCAACACCATTGATTGCGGTGCGGTGGCAAACATTTCATCAATAATGTTTTCACGTTCCGCCACGGAAAGATCAGGAAAACAGTAGTGAAGATTAATCTGCGCACGACGACGAGCACCCTTCGCTCGCTTACCCACCCATTTACCAAGTTTACCTAATAACGGATCACGGAGTGTGGCAGGTACATACGCCAATGCTCCGGCTACGCCAATGGCTAACCATTTCCCCCAAAATTGCGGTTTAAGGAAGGAAGTTTTAAAGACAGGGATAAACTCAGACTGGTTACGTTTCTCGTTAGTCATGCACTCGCCTCTTAGAAGAAGTGGCTAATGATAGTGATGGCGAAGAGTTTTGCAATAGACTTTTACTAGTGATCAGGGAGATAAGCCCCATCATCATCCCCAAAAAAAGGCCATACAGACTGCATGGCCCTCGTTATCCTATTAGAAAGTCAGTTGGCTCTGCCAAGCTTTAACCTGTGCAAGATACGTTTTGCGATCTTTACCTGTCAGGCCTTCCATCCGCGGCAGTTTCGCCGTGAGCGGATTGACCGCCTGATTGTTAATCCAGATTTCGAAATGCAAATGTGGGCCGGTTGAGCGTCCTGTATTACCCGATAACGCGATACGGTCCCCTCTTTTTACCTTTTGCCCAGGTTTAACCATTACGCGGCTAAGGTGCATATAGCGGGTCATATATTGTCGACCATGGCGAATGGCAACATATTTCCCTGCCGCCCCACCTTTTGCGTTCGCCACAACCACTTCCCCGTCTCCTGTCGCGAGTACGGGTGTACCAATAGGTACCGCGAAATCAACCCCGCGATGCGGAGTAATCCGTCCGGTCACTGGATTTAATCGCCGTGGGTTAAAATTTGACGAGACACGATACGTTTTAGCGGTTGGGTAACGTAAAAAGCCTTTTGCTAGGCCAGAAGCATTCTGATCATAAAACTTGCCGTCTTCCGCGCGAAACGCATAGTAATCCTTACCACCAGAACGTACACGCACAGCCTGGAGTTGGCTTTGCATACGCTTACCCGCTAACACTTCCCGAGAAAAAATAGTACTAAACTGATCACCACTTCGCAGTTTACGGAAATCCATTTGCCATTGTAGCGCCTTGATGACTGAAGCGATTTCGCCAGCCGACAGTCCTGCCTGCTGCGCACTGCTCGCAAAGCTCCCTTTTACGGTGCCGGCCAACGTATGGTCTTGCCACTCACCTTGCTGTAGTTGACGCTCCATACTATAGGTACCGTTCGGCCTACGGGTATAGTGGCGGGTTTCACGGCGCGAAATTTCCCAATCTAGCGTTTCTAACTCGCCCTCAGCATTGACTTGCCAGTTAAGACTTTGTCCAACATTGAGATTACGTAATGCGCCATCACTACCCACCAGCGCATTAATATTAGAAAGGTCGATACCGTACTGATTCAATACGCTACTGAGTGTATCACCCGATGCAACGGTATATTCTTTTGCATCTTGAGTTCCTTCCGCCTCTTTCTGATCGGCGGGCAGATTTTGATCTTCATCAGGTAAAGGGGTTGTTTGGTCATCCGGTTCGGAAGCGTCTGTGCCGCTGAGGTGTTGGCTCGCTTCGAGTTCAATCTTACGAACTAACGTCTCTTTATTCTCATCGTGATGATTGATAAGCGGCTGCCAAATGGCAACCGCGAGTGTCATGGCGGTCAATGACCCCAACATAAAACGATGGCGTTTCGGTAAAGTGTTAAGCGCGAGAGCGACAGAACGAGCAATCTGCTGCACTGTAAAATTTCCTCTTTAGTTCATTGGTTTCAGACAGCTCACATACTGGCTCGACAATTGTGAGAGGAATTTCACATAACTGTCCTGCGATAAGCTGATATTGCTTCCCAAGGGATCTAAAGTACCTTTTTGTACTGTTGTCCCTCGTGAAACAGCGTCGATGACGGCTGGTCTGAATTGTGGCTCAGCAAAAACACATTGCGCTTTGTGCTGAGTCAGCTGTGTTCTTATTTCGTTTAATTTCTGTGCGCCCGGCTGGATTTCGGGATTTACCGTGAAATACCCAAGCGGTGACAGGCCATAGTGCTGCTCAAAATAGGTGTAGGCATCATGAAAGACATAATACCGTTTATCCTTTACTGAGCTAAGCTGCTGGCGTATATGTTCATCGGCATCTTTTAAACTGGCTTTAAATTTCGACAAATTACTGTCTAATTTTGTTTTTTGTGCGGACATCGATTGGACCAATCGATCATGGATAGCCGTAGCACTCATCAACGCAATGTCTGGCGATAGCCAGATGTGCAAATTATACGTTCCTTGATGAGAATGACTATCAGACAGTTCCCTATCAGAAGAATTTACAGAGTTTAGCGTATTCGCGGACGACGAAGCATGATCGTGATCATTTTCAACTTCGCCAACCAAGTGCGATTGAATCACGGGTAAAGCCGAGAGTTCAAGGTTTTTATTTGCTGGGAGCTGTGAAGCACTGCGAGTAACGAAGGATTCCATTTCAGGGCCTACCCATACCAACAGGTCAGCATTTTTTATCCGACGAACATCAGAGGGCCGTAACGCATAATCATGCTCAGATGCACCATCCGGAAGCACTACCGTAACCGGTGTGACACCTTCGGCAATAGCGGAAGCAATAAAGCCAAGCGGTTTAATGGATGCCACCACGTCGGCGTGGGCTAAACCATTCATTCCTAACATGATGGACAGACCCAAGGCGAGTTTCGGCAAATGATTTTTTCTTTTCATGATTACTGGCGTCTCAGCTATTAACCTCAAATGGAGTTGTGATAATATAACATCTCTTTTTGAAATGAAAACTGATTAACCATGTCATCGAACTTAGTTACTTTAGAAAATATCGATGTTTCGTTCGGTCAAAAGCAGGTCTTGCACAATATCTCCTTGAGTCTACAACCGGGCAGGATACTCACCTTACTTGGCCCCAACGGTGCAGGAAAATCGACCTTAGTGCGACTGATTCTGGGGCTTATTACACCGTCTCGCGGCACCGTCACTAAAAAAGCGGGGTTACGTATTGGCTATGTCCCACAAAAATTACACTTAGATATCACCCTCCCCCTAACGGTCGATCGTTTTTTACGATTAGCTCACCAAGCTAGAAAAGCGGATATTCAGGCAGCGTTACAACGTGTCAATGCCGAGCATCTGCGTTTTTCAACCATGCAAAAGCTCTCCGGCGGTGAGATGCAGCGTGTGCTATTAGCCCGAGCCTTACTGGGTAAACCCGAATTATTAGTGCTTGATGAACCGACACAGGGTGTCGACGTTAATGGACAGGTGGCTTTATACGATCTGATTAACCAGCTTCGCCATGAATTGCATTGCGCCGTCCTGATGGTGTCGCACGACTTACATTTAGTCATGGCAAAAACCGATGATGTGCTTTGCCTCAATCATCATGTTTGCTGTTCAGGTCCACCGGAAGTCGTTTCGCAACATCCCGAATTCACCGCAATGTTTGGCCCTCGCGCCTCTCAGCAATTGGCTATTTATCGGCATGATCACAATCACCGTCATGATCTCAAGGGACGGATAGTGTTACGCAAGGAGAATGAGATCTCATGATTGAACTGTTACTGCCAGGTTGGCTAGGGGGAATATTACTCACCCTCACCGCTGGCCCACTGGGTTCGTTTGTCGTCTGGCGTAAAATGTCTTATTTCGGTGATACCCTCGCCCATGCGTCCTTACTTGGCGTAGCCATCGGATTATTGTTAAACGTTAATCCATGGTATGCGGTCATTGCCGTAACACTTATCCTCGCGATTCTGTTAGTCGTGCTTGAGCATCGCCCACACCTAGCTATCGACACCTTATTGGGGATTATGGCACACAGTGCCCTCTCACTTGGATTGGTGGTAGTGAGTTTAATGCACAACGTTCGCGTGGATTTGATGGCCTATCTGTTCGGCGACCTGCTATCAGTGATGCCCTCAGACTTAGCGTTAATGGCAGGTGGCGTAGTCATCGTACTGGCGGTTATCATCTCGCAATGGCGCGCACTGTTATCGATGACCGTCAGTCCTGAGCTGGCTCAAGTAGATGGCGTCAATTTAGCCCGTACCCGAATGTTACTGATGTTAGTGACAGCCCTGACCATTGGCGTCTCCATGAAATTTGTTGGAGCGCTGATCATTACCTCGTTACTGATCATCCCTGCAGCCACCGCACGTCGCTTTGCGCGCTCCCCCGAGCAGATGGCGATTTTTGCTACCTTAATTGGGATGGTTGCCGTCACCGGCGGACTGACGTTTTCTGCTTACTACGACACCCCCGCTGGGCCGTCGGTCGTCCTTAGCGCCAGCGCCCTCTTTATGCTTAGTGGCTTAAAGAAGATGTCCCATTAGGCATGAGGCCTCGGGACAACCGAGGCCTCATCTTTCTGATCGTGGAGTAGCCGATACTGCTATTTCTTTAAGAGTATTGGCAGTTGTTGCTCAAATTGTTGCAGACACTGGTCCATTAGACGCTGGGTTTCTACTTTCACTTTAGCATAGTGATCATTTCGCCAATCAGCTAAATTAGCCTCCACTGGGGCGGGTGAACAAGCTTGCTTAATAAAACCGCTAAAGATCGATCCCTTCTCTGGTTTTTTATAAAAGAACACTTTGTATTTCAACTCGTAAAGGGAATCACTGCTATTAAGATTTTTGTAAATTAATGACCATGTCGAATAGCCTACGTTCAGCGGCTGTTGGTAAGCATAGCCTGCACCTTGGCTATTTAACCACACCCTAAGTGCCTGATTCGCTCTGGGTGCAAAATAATCCAGTGTTGGATTTTTCAAGGTCTTAGTCAGGTTTCCTTTGTACGTCTCCTTATCGAAGCTTGCAGTTGTTAGGTTGCCTAATGCGGCAGAGAGGACTGCCAGCCCCATCCCTGTTGCACTATGGACTGGCGTAACTTCCCGTAAAACAGGATCAGAATACACATTCCCGTCATTAAACTCTGCTGGCGCGGCATGGTACAAAACCCCCACCGAACTCTTATTCGTTCCCTCAATCACTGACGGTTTTACGGATGCACAGCCTGAGAGCAGCCCTACGGCAGTCAAGCAGCTTAATATATTGAAATTGTTCATAATATCCCTATCGTTATACCCATTCCTGCTGGTGACTCACAAGTATAAACGATAGATAGCAAGCAGAATAAGCAGAGGAATGCCAAAATATGACACTCCTCGGACTATTGGACGGTAAGCGTAAGGATGTTAGACGTGTTTATAGTGGTCGAGCAGATCGAAATGCTGATAAGCGTGCTGGGTCGCTAATCGTCCACGTGGCGTGCGTTGGATAAATCCCTGCTGAATCAAGTAAGGTTCGATAACGTCTTCGATGGTTTCACGTTCTTCACCAATCGCGGCCGCAAGATTATCTAAGCCTACTGGCCCACCACTGAACTTATCGATAATCGCTAGCAATAATTTACGATCCATATAATCGAAGCCTTCACTGTCGACATTAAGCAGATCGAGTGCACTCGCGGTCACTTCTCCATTCATATCACCCGCGGCTTTCACCTCGGCAAAGTCACGCACTCGACGTAGCAGCCGATTGGCAATCCTCGGAGTCCCGCGCGAACGACGCGCAATCTCCAGCGCACCTTCTTGGCTAAGCGATAGTCCCAAGCAGTCTGCCGCACGTTTCACGATAGATTGTAGATCAGCCACTTGATAAAACTCTAAGCGTTGGACGATACCGAAACGGTCACGCAATGGCGAGGTTAACGAACCTGCGCGAGTCGTCGCCCCGATCAAGGTGAAAGGCGGTAAGTCGATTTTAATCGAACGCGCCGCCGGGCCTTCACCAATCATGATATCCAACTGGTAGTCCTCCATCGCCGGATACAGCACTTCTTCCACGACAGGAGAGAGACGGTGGATCTCATCGATAAACAATACATCGTGCGGCTCGAGGTTGGTCAGCATGGCCGCAAGGTCGCCCGCTTTCTCCAGTACTGGGCCGGAGGTGGTACGTAAATTGACGCCCATTTCATTTGACACGATATTGGCCAACGTCGTCTTGCCTAACCCGGGAGGACCAAAGATCAGCAAGTGATCCAGTGCATCGCCCCGCATTTTCGCCGCGCGAATAAAGATTTCCATCTGCTCGCGCACATGCGGTTGACCGACATATTCATCCAGTAAACGGGGACGTAAGGCTCGGTCAAAGCGTTCTTCATCTATAGTCACTTCCGCAGAGACTAGGCGATCCGCATCAATCATACTTTTCCTTAGAGTGACGCACGCAAGGCGTCTCTGATCAAGGTTTCACTGTCCGCCCCAGTCTTAGCAATTTTACTCACCATTTTCGAGGCTTCTTGCGGTTTATAACCCAGCGCTACTAACGCTGCCACCGCTTCGGCCTCCGCATCATTGGTCGAGGACGGGTCGGTCGCCGGTGCCGTCAGGGTAAATTCGCTCTCTGTATTGAATAAATCCCCGTGCATCCCTTTAAATCGATCCTTCATTTCCACCACCAGTCGTTCAGCGGTTTTCTTGCCAACCCCTGGCAGTTTCACCAATGCCGCAATTTCCTGATGCTCCACCGCGTTCACAAACTGCTGCGCTGACATACCGGAAAGGATAGCGAGAGCGAGTTTTGGCCCCACACCATTTACCTTGATTAATTCACGAAAGAGTGTGCGTTCTTGTTTATGATTAAAGCCGAACAACAGTTGTGCATCTTCCCTAACCACAAAATGGGTAAAAATAATGGCGGTGTGATCTTTTTCAGGCAGTTCGTAGAAACAGGTCATCGGCATATGGACTTCGTAGCCTACGCCACCGACCTCAAGTAAGACTAGCGGCGGTTGCTTCTCTATGATGACTCCATTAAGACGTCCGATCATACAATTACCTTTATCAATATGTTGGCGAGGATTAATGCTGCGTTTATACCATAAAAAAGGCTGGATGAATATCCAGCCTACGATGAGAACGCTAACGTAATCGTCCTCGGGTCAGGACCAGCGCTTTATCAGAAATACTCAGCGCGTTTTGGCTGATATGGCAATGGGTGATCGCAATCGCTAAGGCATCCGCGGCATCGGCTTGTGGATTAGCAGGTAACTTCAATAAGGTTCGCACCATATGTTGCACTTGCGCTTTATCTGCCGCGCCGGTTCCGGTGACCGTTTGCTTGACTTGTCGGGCGGCATACTCGAAAACCGGTAAGGTTTGATTCACCGCAGCCACAATCGCCGCCCCACGTGCTTGACCGAGCTTTAGAGCCGAATCGGCATTTTTCGCCATAAACACCTGCTCAATGGCAAAGTAGTCCGGCGAAAATTGCGTGATAATCTCACTGACACCGGCGTAAATGAGCCGTAAACGCTCGGGTAACGCAGGGGTATTGGTTCGGATACAGCCGCTTCCCAAGTAAGTCAATTGACGACCCACTTGTCGTATAACCCCGTATCCGGTTACCCGCGACCCGGGGTCGATACCCAGGATTATGGCCATAATTGACCCAAGAATTGTGTGTATAACACCTACTACAGGCTCTCAGCGACTTCGTCAGAAATTTCGCCGTTATGGTAAACTTCCTGAACGTCATCACAATCTTCGAGCATATCGATCAGGCGTAATAATTTTGGTGCCGTTTCGCTATCCATTTCCGCTTTGGTGGAAGGGATCATCGTCACTTCTGCTTCATCTGGCGTTAAGCCTGCCGCGATTAACGCATCTTTCACCGCCCCTAACTCTTCCCACGCGGTAAAGACATCGATGGCGCCATCGTCATAGCTCACCACATCTTCAGCACCCGCTTCCAACGCAGCTTCCATCAACGCATCTTCGTCTTGACCCGGTGCATAAGCGATGACCCCTTTACGGCTGAAGAGGTACGCAACAGAACCGTCAGTGCCGAGGTTACCGCCGGTCTTGGTAAAGGCATGGCGGACTTCTGAAACGGTACGGTTACGGTTGTCACTCAGACACTCGATCATGATGGCGCTTCCACCTGGGCCATAGCCCTCATAGACGATTGTTTCCATATTGGAGTTATCATCACCGCCAACACCGCGTGCGATCGCACGATCCATCGTATCACGCGTCATATTGTTAGATAACGCTTTATCCATCGCTGCACGTAAGCGAGGGTTCGAGCTTGGATCGCCACCGCCAAGTTTTGCCGCGGTAACCAACTCACGAATGATTTTAGTGAAAATTTTACCGCGTTTCGCATCTTGTGCCGCTTTACGGTGTTTGGTATTCGCCCATTTACTATGTCCAGCCATAATCTTATTCTCTCAAACAAATAACGGTAAACGGAACACGTTGTAAGACGTATTCCTATCGAATTATTCCTCGGCAAAAAGGCGTTCAATCGCTTGGCGATTACTCCAGGATTTGGTTAACGCCGCGGCCTGCTGCCAAGGAAGCCACTGCGCCGCCGTATGCTCAGTTAAGTCAGGGTCCTTCTCGGACTCAACGCCCAAGGTAAACCAATGTTCTTGGTTATGGGTCACCCCTGGCGCATAACGATGGCGATATTGTTCAAAAATTTCAAAACTAATCTGTGTACAACAGTCAATCAGCACGTCTTGCGGAGGAGTATAGACAAATCCGGTCTCTTCCTGCACCTCGCGCAAGGCCGCCTGTTCTGGCTGTTCGCCGCTTTCCAGACTGCCTGTCACGGATTGCCAAAACGCTGCATCGTCTTGACGCTGTAACATCAGCACCCGATTCGTGTTTCTTGCGTAAATGACCACCAACACCGAAACGGGATGCTTATAGGCCATTACGCCGACTCAGTTTTAGCTTTTTTCACTACCTGTAGCGCTAACTCTTGCAACGCATTCGGGTTAGCCTCGCTCGGTGCATCCGTCATCAAACAGGCGGCCGCGGTAGTTTTCGGGAAGGCAATCACATCACGAATATTGTCCGTACCCGTTAATAGCATGGTCAAACGGTCTAAGCCAAAGGCTAATCCCGCGTGCGGTGGCGCACCGTATTTCAACGCATCCAGTAAGAATCCGAACTTTTCTTGTTGCTCATCAGCACTGATGCCAAGAATGCTGAACACCGCTTGTTGCATTGCGCCAGTATGGATACGCACCGATCCCCCACCGACTTCATAACCGTTAATGACCATATCGTAGGCATTGGCAATCGCCTCGCTAGGCGCTTGGCTCAGCTCTTCCGGCGATAAATCGCGTGGTGCGGTGAACGGGTGGTGCATAGCGGCTAAATGCCCTTCATCGTCTTGTTCAAACATTGGGAAATCAACGACCCAAAGCGGTGCCCAACGGCTTTCATCGGTCAGTGCTAAATCACGACCAATTTTTAGGCGTAGTGCCCCCATTGCATCCGCGACGACAGTCGCTTGGTCAGCCCCAAACAATAGGATGTCTCCGGACTCTGCTGCGGTACGCTCGAGCAATTGCTCGATAATGTCAGCCGTTAAGAATTTGGCTACCGGGCTTTGAATGCCTTCAAGGCCCGCTTCACGTTGATTGACTTTCATCCATGCCATACCCTTCGCGCCGTATAGCCCAACGAATTTGGTGTAATCATCAATCTGTTTACGCGTTAGCTGCGCACCCCCCGGTACACGTAATACAGCGACCCGTCCTTTGGCATCGTTTGCAGGGCCTGAGAAGACTTGGAACTCAACCTGCGCCAGTAAATCAGCAACGTCCACCAGTTCCATTGGGTTACGTAGATCCGGTTTATCCGAACCGAAACGACGCATCGCTTCCGCCCAGGTCATTTGTGGGAACTCGCCCAGATCCACCCCTTTGATGGCGATCCACAGTTGACGAATAAGACGCTCCATGACCTCACGCACTTGCGGTGCCGTCATAAAAGAGGTTTCAACATCGATTTGGGTGAATTCTGGCTGGCGGTCTGCGCGTAAATCTTCATCGCGGAAGCATTTTACGATCTGATAATAACGGTCAAAGCCAGACACCATCAGTAGCTGTTTGAAAAGCTGGGGTGATTGCGGTAAAGCGTAAAACTCACCTTTATGAACACGGCTGGGGACTAAGTAGTCGCGCGCACCTTCTGGCGTCGCTTTAGTGAGCATCGGGGTTTCAATATCCAGAAACTCATTGTCTTCCATAAAGCGACGAACGAAGGCCGTAATCTTGGCTCGGGTTTTAAACCGAGAGGCCACTTCAGGGCGACGCAGATCTAAATAGCGATATTTCAGGCGTGCTTCTTCACTGTTGACATGATTGCTGTCCAGCGGCAGTGGCTCGGAACGGTTAATAATCGTCAGCTCAGTGGCAAACACTTCAACTTCACCGGTGGCCATCTCTGCGTTTTTATTCCGCTCATCGCGCGCGCGCACTTTTCCTGTCACTTGGATACAGAATTCATTACGTAATTCTGAGGCAAGTTCAAAAGCCTGCTGCTCATCCGGATCAAAAAAGACTTGTACAATCCCTTCGCGATCACGCATATCGATGAAAATTAAGCTCCCGAGGTCGCGACGACGATTCACCCAACCGCTGAGAGTCACTTGTTGACCGATGTGGGACACATTAAGTTGTCCGCAATATAGTGTACGCATTGATTATCCTTTTGGGCCCGGAAGGCGTTTAACGTAAGCTGCTGCCATCTGGCGATATTGCTGCAAAATGGCTCGCATTATACTGAAAAATAATGTCAAGGATAAGTCTATGAGTGTAATAGCGCTCGATATCTGTGCAATTAACGCTTTTGCTTGTCGAAAATCGCTAAAAACTTGTCTTATAGATGCGCGGATGATCGGTTTCTGCGACAATACTTTTTTTTTGCAAGGTTAGCGAACGCCGTTATGTCCCACCGCGATAGTTTATTTTCCGCGCCAATTGATAAATTAGGCGATTGGACTTTTGATGAACGAGTAGCTGAAGTCTTCCCCGATATGATCCAGCGCTCAGTGCCAGGTTATTCGAATATCATCTCTATGATTGGGATGTTGGCGGGGCGTTATGTCACGGAAAATAGCCGCGTCTACGACCTCGGGTGTTCACTTGGGGCGGCCACTTTATCCGTACGTCGTAACATCACGGCGACGGGTTGTGAAATTATTGCGGTCGATAACTCCCCTGCGATGGTCGAGCGCTGTCGCCGTCATATTGATGCCTTTCGTGCGCAAACGCCGGTACAGGTTATCGAGGAAGATATCCAAAATATCGAGATCGATAACGCTTCACTAGTGGTATTGAATTTCACTCTGCAATTTATTCCGCCGCAAGACCGTGAAGCTTTACTGGCAAAAATCTGGCAAGGTCTTCGTCCTGGTGGCGCATTAGTACTTTCTGAAAAGTTCAGTTTTGCCGACCAAACGATGGGTGAATTACTGTTCGATATGCATCTGGATTTCAAACGCGCTAACGGTTATAGCGAGCTTGAAATCAGTCAAAAGCGCAGTATGCTCGAAAACGTTATGCTCACCGATAGTGTAAGTACCCATCAACAACGATTACAGGCTGTCGGCTTTCAACATGCTGAACTGTGGTTTCAATGTTTTAATTTTGGATCGTTAGTGGCCATCAAATGATAGATTTTGGAAATTTTTACCAGCAGATCGCAACCGGTCCGCTCGCCTCATGGTTAGAGGTCATCCCAGCGCAGCTTGCCCAATGGCAGCGCGAGAACTTACATGGTCATTTTCGTCAGTGGCACAAAGCGATCCAATACCTACCGGCCCTTACGCCTCACTCACTTGACCTTGCTCAGCAAGTTTATGCCGAACACCCCGACCTGACGCCGCGTCAACGTCAGGGCATCGAGTCGCTATTGCGTCAACTGATGCCGTGGCGCAAGGGGCCTTATCATCTTTATGGCACGCATATCGATACCGAATGGCGGTCTGATTGGAAATGGGATCGGGTTTTACCGCATATCAGCCCTCTCCAAGATCGTTTGGTTCTCGATGTCGGTTGCGGCAGCGGTTATCATATGTGGCGAATGATTGGCCAAGGCGCCAAAATGGTCGTCGGTATTGACCCTATGCAACTGTTCTTGTGCCAGTTCGAAGCTGTGCGTAAGTTGCTGGGTAATTCACAACAGGCTCATCTCTTGCCACTCGGCATTGAGCAGCTTCCGACAAGCGAAGCTTTTGATACTGTCTTTTCGATGGGTGTGCTCTATCACCGTCGCTCCCCCTTGGACCATTTACTGCAGTTAAAAAATCAGTTGGTCAATGGTGGCGAGCTCGTCTTAGAAACGCTGGTAACTGAAGGGGATGAACACCAAGTCTTGGT
This sequence comes from Rosenbergiella metrosideri, assembly GCF_022602565.1. Taxonomy (GTDB): domain Bacteria; phylum Pseudomonadota; class Gammaproteobacteria; order Enterobacterales; family Enterobacteriaceae; genus Rosenbergiella; species Rosenbergiella metrosideri. The sequence goes on along the minus strand of NZ_JALBCV010000001.1, from coordinate 19,269 downwards.
CCCCGGTGAACGCTATGCACAAATGCGTAATGTTTACTTCCTCCCTTCCGCCCTCGCCCTGAAAAGCTGGTTAGAGAAAACCGGCTTTGTCGATGTGCGGATTGTTGACCAAGCCGTCACACCGATCACCGAACAGCGCCGTACGTCGTGGATGACCAGTGAATCGTTGGCCGAATTTTTAGACCCGAACGATCCGCATAAAACGATTGAAGGCTATCATGCGCCGTTACGCGCAGTATTAATTGCCCGTAAGCCCGGAGAGGTCGTCTAAGCGGTGAGAGTGAGGGTCTGCCGTCGTGGAAGGCGGCACATCCCCCTGCAGGCGGATGAGGGTTTGCATGGCTTCCACCACGCTGGGATCGACCTCAGTGCGCAGATATTCATCCGCCATTTTATCTGAACACATCGAAACACCCGCTTTACAATAGCGCATTGCCGAAGGCACTTGTCGGCTAGCGGAACTATGAACCTCTTTAATCCCGGCATCGAGAAACTTCGGGAGATTCGATAAACGGACACCTGCACCGGCCATGATGATGGGCCCTGCGGCCATCATCGTCAGTTCTTGTAACAAGCTAATGCCGGCCTCGGCAGATTGCTGCTGCCCAGAGGTTAAGATGCGTGCTACCCCTAACTCAGCCAATTCGTGATAGGTTCGATAAGGATTACTGCACAGATCAAAAGCTCGATGGAAGGTCACTGCCATCCCTTTTGCGACTGTCATCAGTTTTTGCATTCTCGGTTTATCAAGTAACCCTTCAGGGCAAAGAATTCCCGTCACGACCCCCGGAAATCCCATATCGCGGATCTGTGCAATATCCGACAGCATAATTTTGAACTCTCGCTCGCTGTAGCAAAAGTCTCCACTGCGTGGCCTCACTATCGGGTGTACTGGAATCGAAATTTGGCAGCGAGCTTCACGCAGTACACCCAGCGACGTTGTTAAACCACCTTCTTGTGGCGCCGCACAGAGTTCAATACGATCAGCGCCTGCTTGCATAGCGGCAAGTGCGCAATCTAAGCCATAACAGCATATTTCTAAAGTCGGCATAGTCGATTCCTTTGTCAGACCTACTGGATATGCTACTGTGCATAGCGTCTCTCACTTCATACCTGCCCGGAGTACGTATGTCATTTAATTTTGATGAAAGAGTCGAGCGAAATCACACTGATAGTGAGAAATGGCTTAAATATCGAGATCAAGATATCATACCGCTATGGATAGCGGATACTGACTTTCGCGTCGCACCGGCTATTCAGCACGCCTTATCCGAGCGGGTCGCTCAGGGAGTGTTTGGCTATGCCGATGACCAAGGTGAACTGGCAAAAGCCGCGACCCAGTGGGTTGAAAAGCAGTACCATTGGACAATCGATCCCGATTGGGTCGTTCCTCTCTCCGGCATAAAGCCCCTATTTAGTTTATTGCAGGAGTGTCTTCTCTCGGCCGAGCAAAGCTCCGTTTGCCATACCCCCATCTACCCGCCTTTCACGCAAAGTGCTCGCAATGCCCAAAGAGCGCAACGGTTAATCCCTTATCCCCTCTTCGATAAGCCTGATTTTCTCGGTACTCCACTGCCAGCGCTAACGCCGCAAGAGCGCTTGCTCTTTATTTGCCATCCACATAATCCCGGTGGCAAAAGCTATTCCCGTGAAGCCCTCCAGCAGCTTGCCGAGTATGCCGAACATTATGATCTCCTAGTCTGTAGCGATGAGATTCATGCGGATTTACTGCTTGAGCCAGGACGCCGACACACTCCTTTCGCCTCGCTCTCGACGGACAGTGCACAACGTTCGATCACCTTACTCTCTGCCGCCAAGGCATTTAATCTTGCGGGATTGGGCTGTGGCATCGCCATTGTCCCCAATAATCGGCTGCGTGAGCAGATTCGTCATGCCGTCGCGCAGCGCATGCCAGTGCCGAATAGTTTAGGTATCGTCGCTACCCTTGCCGCCTGGCAGCAGAGTGAACAGTGGTTAGTCGCCCAACGTCACTATTTACGGGGAAATCGTGACCTTTTGGTGAAATCTTTACAGGCACTACCTGCCTTACGCCTCGTCGTCCCCGATGCCGGGTTCTTGGCCTGGATCGATGCGTCAGGCCTACAACAGGCCAATCCTCACCGCTGGTTGGAACAGCAGGGTTTAGGGCTGACAGCGGGTGCGCCATTCGGCGATCCGCAAGCCGTGCGGCTTAATTTTGGCTGTTGTCGCTCGCAACTTGATGAAGCCTTAATTCGCCTGCATAACGCCATTCAACAGGCCTAAGCCCGCTTTTAGTGTTCGCTAGCGACCACTTTATCGATGGCGTAAGTATGAAACTTCAGTGTGATCTCGCCATTAGTGATCGCTAAGGTCGTATTATCCAACGCCCCGGCTTTTGCCTCTGGGCGGCGAGTCTTAACGCTAATACCAGGCGTCACTAAGCCGCGGTCATCGATTAAGGCCATTGCTCGTTGGCCAATCTGTTCCGGCGCGCCCGGCAATACCACTTCAATATGCTCCCAGCCCTCATGGCGGTAACGTTTCTCACCCGGCCAAGGCAGCTCGACAATATCGATGTGATGATTTAACAGCGCCAAGGGTTGTTCGATTCGATAAAGATGGATAGGTCGCCCGCCAATTATTGCCTCGGAGAAACAATGACCCACTTGTGATAGCGCCATCGCCCAACGTTCTGCCGTCCGATCTTGGTGACAACGTAACGAAATATGGTCAAAGGTTAACTCACTCAAGTTTAGCCCTAGCTGCTGCGCAAACGAGGCTAATTTCTGCTCGAACTGGGAGAGATCGTCGGCTAATTCGGGAAGAGTTATAAAGAGTGGATGCATGATACCCTGCTGTCATCGATAATGGTTGGGTTATTTTCGCCCCCTGTTCACCCGCTGTAAAGGCGAAACCCGATTAATTTCAATCACTCTGCATGACAAATGCAGATGGTGGCTGACGCCTTAGGCTTTTTTACGTATACTGCTCGACCATTAAACTTATTACGTTTCGATGTTTCGACATCCCGTGCTGTATGGCATGCCATACACTCAATTGATAAAGGTATACCGGTGAATATTCAGGCTCTTCTCTGCGATAAAGTTAGTCAGGCTATGGTGGCTGCCGGCGCTCCCGCCGATAGCGAACCCCTCATCCGTCAATCCGCGAAGCCACAATTTGGTGATTACCAAGCCAATGGTATTATGGGTGCAGCGAAACGACTGGGTATGCCTCCCCGACAGCTCGCCGAAAAGGTCGTTGAACAGCTTTCACTGACCGGTATTGCGAACAAAGTTGAAATCGCCGGCCCAGGATTTATCAATATCTTCCTCGACCCGCAGTGGCTGGCAACGGAAATTGAACTTGCACTCAGTTCTGCGCACCTTAACCTCTCTCCGGTTACCCCACAAACGATTGTCGTCGACTACTCTGCGCCGAATGTGGCTAAAGAGATGCATGTCGGTCACTTACGCTCGACGATTATTGGTGATGCGACCGTACGGACGCTCGAAAAACTTGGCCATAATGTTATCCGTGCCAACCACCTCGGTGATTGGGGGACTCAATTTGGCATGTTGATTGCCTATCTTGAACAGCAGCAAGCGGATCATGCTGGTGAGATTGCGCTCCAAGATTTTGAAGCCTTCTACCGCGCCGCGAAAATCGCCTACGATGAAGATGAAGATTTTGCCCTACGCGCGCGCAGTTATGTGGTCAAACTGCAAGGTGGTGACGAGTACTGCCTAAAAATGTGGCGTAAGTTGGTGGATATCACCATGGAACAGAACCAACGTAACTACGACCGTTTAAACGTAAGCTTATCGGCAGACAATGTAATGGGTGAGAGCCTGTATAACAGCATGTTGCCAGGTATTGTCGCCGACCTTAAACAGAAAGGATTAGCGGTTGAAAGTGAAGGCGCCACCGTCGTGTTCCTAGATGAGTTCACCAATAAAGAAGGTGAACCCATGGGTGTGATTATTCAGAAGAAAGATGGCGGTTACCTCTACACCACCACCGATATAGCTTGCGCGAAATACCGCTACGAAACGTTAAAAGCTGAGCGGGTCATTTATTACATTGACTCACGCCAGCATCAGCATCTTATGCAAGCTTGGACCATTGTCCGTAAAGCCGGGTATGTGCCAGAATCTGTACCCTTAGAGCACCATATGTTCGGCATGATGTTAGGCAAAGACGGTCGTCCATTCAAAACGCGCGCAGGCGGAACGATTCGTCTCGCCGACCTATTGGATGAAGCGCACGAGCGTGCATTAGCCCTAGTGAAAGAGAAAAATCCTGAGATGGATGCCCAAACCTTGAATCATCTGGCAGAGGTTATTGGTATCGGCGCAGTGAAATATGCTGATCTGTCTAAAAATCGGACCACGGATTATGTCTTCGATTGGGACAATATGCTCTCTTTTGAAGGTAACACCGCCCCTTACCTGCAATATGCTTACACGCGTGTCCTGTCTATCTTCCGTAAGGCCGGTATTGATGAACAAACGCTTCAAGGGCCACTTGCTCTGACAGAATCCCGTGAAGCCGCTTTAGCCGCGCGTTTACTGCAGTTCGAAGAGACCCTGCAGCAAGTTGCTCGAGAAGGAACACCGCATGTACTTTGCGCCTACCTCTATGACGTTGCCGTACTCTTCTCTGGTTTCTATGAGCACTGCCCGGTGTTAACGGCGGAAGATGAGAACAGCCGTCAATCCCGTCTCAAGCTTTCCGCTATGACCGCAAGAACGCTGAAAAGTGGCTTAGATCTTCTCGGTATTGATACCGTCGAGCGCATGTAACCCTAGCGTTAGCCCTTGCTGATAAGACGCCCGCACTGCGGGCGTTTTAGTTTCCCTGCCGATGCCGCACAGCGTGATGTAAATCCCTTCACCACATGGTCGGCAACCTGCTGAACTTGCTCCGCCGTTCCTCCTGCAATCCCCACTGCCCCAACAACCTGTTCATCGTGGGTTAGCGACTCTCCCCCGGCAAAGACAATGACACGCTGATGTAAAGTGATATTGAGTCCGTATAACGAGCCGCCAGCTTGGGCCTTTTTACCCAGCGAGGCCGATGACGTGCTAAATAATGCACTGGTGTACCCCTTATTGATTGCGTGTTCAATACGGGGTAACAGTGCGCCATCCCTTGGTAAGTAGGCGATCAAAAAACCTTATGTATCAACAATCGCAATATTTGATGCAATCCCCGTCTCGTGGAGTTTCGCTTAAGAGTAAATAATAGTCGTCATTCACAACAGGAGGCGTTTCTTTTCTCTCTGTCGTTTCAACTTAATATTCTGAATCCCAGCTGGGGCCCCGTATCCTAAAGGATCAGCCTATTAAGGGTTAGCGACACCCCAGTGATCAAAATAGGCGGTTGCAGCGCTCCTGACCCCGGTAAGGCGAATACAATCGACCACTCCCCTTGGCTCCCTTGACCCGCGAAGCAGCGGCTCACCCCAGCGACGGAATCTACACCTTGGCAGTCGCGATCACGACAGACGAAAACCGAAGGGGGCTGCGGCCAAGCCGCTAGACTTTGGATCTGCCAAGCTAGCGTCGTGACCTTCCCCGCATTGTCTGACGGCAATTGCCCGAGCGTAAAACGGTACCAATGGCCTTTGCGCTGTATCGATTGCCCGGGGTGACTAAGCGTGGCACTGACAATCGTTGCCTGTACCCCCTGACTCGCGACGGCTAATAAGAGACCTAGAACCACACGACGCCACATCTTAATCGCCTAAGGTTGCGGTTTGGCGTATCGGTCTCTCGCTGACCAACTCTACCGTCGACATCACCACTAATTGGCGGTAGTGCCGACGAAGATAGCGCGCTAATAACAGTCTTAACGCGCTATCGACCAACAACACAGGTGTCACCCCGAGTGATTCTTGATAAGCAATCGCTTCGCCCGCTTGACTCACCAATTGCTCTGCCAAACCAGGTTCTAACCCACCACCATTACGCATCACTTGCTGCAATAATCCTTCCAGCGCTGGAGAAAGGCCGATCACTTGAATAATCTCATCGTCTTGGAACCATTGCTGGGTGATCGCCCGGCCTAAGGCAACCCGTACCACATTGGTTAATTCCAGGCTGTTTTGCGTAGTGCTAGCATGTTCAGTGAGGGTTTCTAAGATCGTACGCATATCGCGAATCGAGACCTGTTCTCTCAATAAATTCTGTAGCACCTTATGCACTGTCGTTAACGATAAGAGGTCGGGAATAATCCCTTCGGTCAGCGCGGGTAAGCTCTTCGCCACATGGTCGATCAGTTGTTGCGCCTCTAGGCGTCCAAATAACTCGCTAGCATGCTGACTCAGTAGATGGTTAAGATGCGTGGCAATGACCGTACTCGCCTCAACCACGGTGAATCCGAGTGTTTGCGCTTGTTCTTTTAGCGCCCCATCAATCCAAACGGCCGGTAAACCGAAAGCTGGATCTCGGGTGGATTCACCCGGTAAATCAGCACGTGCACTGCCTGGGTTAATGGCTAGCCAACGCCCTGGCCAGACATCCCCCATTCCAATCGTGACGCCCTTGAGTAAAATTCGATAATGGGCAGGGGCTAACGATAGGTTATCTGAGATAAAAATACCCGGTGGCAGAAACCCCATACTGGTGGCAAATTTTTTGCGAATCCCCCGTATCCTGCCCGGTAGCTCCCCTTGCTGAGCCTCATCCACTAAGGGGATCAGTCGGTAGCCCACTTCCATTGCCAGCGCATCCTCGATCACCACATCCTGCCAGCTTGCCTCGGTCGGCTGGGCTTGCTGCGGGTCGCTTAGCGACTGCGTCTCCGTGTCAACGCTGGTTTCATTCCCTTTTAGCCACCATGCTAGCCCCAATAACAATGCCGCGAAGACCAAGAAAATCCCATTGGGCATTCCAGGTACCAGCCCCAATAAACCGATCACGGCCGCACTCAGTATCATCACTTGCGGTCGACTGAATAATTGACTGACCATCTGTTCACTGACGTTGCTGTCATTACTGACACGGGTCACAATCACCCCTGCGGCAGTGGAGATCACCAAGGCGGGAATTTGGGCCACCAGACCGTCACCGATGGTCAACAAGGTATAGGTTTCGGCGGCTTGGCTGACGGACAGACCATGCTGTACCACGCCCACCAGTAGTCCACCGACAACATTGATTACCATGATAATGATGCCTGCGATGGCATCGCCGCGCACAAACTTACTGGCACCATCCATCGATCCATAGAAATCCGCTTCTTGTGTCACCTCTTGGCGTCGTTGTTTGGCCTGTTCTTCGCCAATCACGCCCGCGTTCAGGTCTGCATCGATAGCCATTTGTTTACCCGGCATACCATCTAAGACGAAACGGGCGCCGACTTCAGCTATTCGCCCAGCCCCCTTGGTAATCACCATAAAGTTGATCACAATAAGGATGATGAACACCACGATACCGATGGCAAAATTACCGCCGACCAAAAAGTGGCCAAAGGCCTCAATAACCTGACCCGCCGCCGCCCCACCGGTGTGCCCCTCCATTAGAATAATCCGCGTTGAGGCGATATTCAGGGCTAACCTTAGCAGCGTGGCAAACAGTAAGATGGTGGGAAAAGCTGCAAACTCTAATGTCCTACGCGTGAACATCGCGACCAGTAACACCATTATCGATAAAGCAATATTAAAGGTGAAAAAGAGATCCAACAGGATGGCGGGCAGCGGTAGGACCATCATCGCCAAAATCAGTAAAATTAAGATAGGCCCCGCTAAGATCTGCCAATCCACCTCGTTCCAACGGGTCGGTAAACGTAATCGTGCATACAACTTATTCATCATCATCATTCTCTAAGTCAAAAATCATCTCTGCGGGCACCACCAGTTGCTGGGGTCTCTCAGGTTTTTGGCCCCCCACCTTTCGCCAACGGCGGACCTGCCATACCCATGCCAGCACCTCCGCCACGGCGGTATACAGTGCTCCAGGAATAGGTTCACCTACCTCAGTATGTCGCCATAATGCCCGCGCCAACGGCGGAGCTTCCAGAGAGGGAATACGGTGTTCGCTCGCCAGCGCGCGTATCTTAGCTGCCACCTGCCCACGCCCTTTTGCGACCACTTGTGGCGCGTGCATCTTGCCTTCCTGATAGCGCAGCGCGATGGCAAAGTGAGTGGGGTTGGTTAAGATCACATCGGCATGTGGCACATTCGCCATCATGCGTTGGCGTGCCGCGGCGCGCATTTGTTGACGAATACGCCCCTTAAGGTGTGGGTCACCCTCCTGCTGTTTATGCTCGTCTCGAATTTCTTGCCGCGTCATCCGTAATTTTTTGTGGTAGCTGTAGATCTGCCAAAACACGTCGAAGGCCACCATCGGGATCATTCCCATCACTACCCATAGCCAAAGTTTGACCAGGCCATAAGTTCCTTCGGTCAAGGCGGTCCTTAGCGGTTGATGAATAAGACCGAGGATTTCGCGCTGATTTACCCATAATATTGCGAGGAGGATTGTGATAACGATGCAGGCTTTTAGAAAGGATTTCAGTAATTCAGCACCTGTCTGCGCGCTGTAAAATTTTTTCATTCCCGACACAGGGTTAAGCCGAGAGAATTTTACCTGTAAGGCTTTCGGGCTAAGGTTAATGCCACCAATAATCAGGTTTGCGACAATCGCGACCAGCCATAGGCTTAGGCCAAAGGGCAGAAATAACCGCAGGCTCAAGGGAAGCATATCGAGGCTAAAAGGGCCCCAGTCATGGGCATTAAGATGACTCAGATCGAATTGCCAACTGTAGCGAACGATATGCATCATCCCCTGCCAGCTCATCGGCAAGCAGAGTGTAAGCGCGAGCAGGCCGCTCAGTAATAACAGCATCGAGGTTAATTCCCGCGAACGGGGGATATCCCCCTCTTCACGCGCCTTCTCGATACGACGACTACTGGGTTCTTCGGTTTTATCGTCTTTGTTTTCTTCAGACACCGCGGTTTCCTCATTGGATCACTCTGCGTAGAGTGCCAGAGCCCACATCAGGCTATTGAAGAAGTAGAGGTGAGAAGAGGTGCTTATTACGCTAATAATAAGCCCCCCTTACCACGACGAGTAAAGTACCCGGCGCTTAGGCCTAAAATCCGAGGCTATCTAATAAATCGTCCACTTGTGACTGGTCGGCAATCACGCCACTGGCGGTGGTATCGATCTGCGGACCATTCAATAGACTATTTTTCTGGGTTGGACTGACGCGTGCGTTATCTGGAATATTATCGAGCAATACCATCAACAGCTGAGTTTCGATTTGCTCCACAACGTGCATCATTTTTTTTATGACTTGGCCGGTGAGGTCTTGGAAATCCTGCGCCATCATGATCTCCAACAATAGCTGATTGGTTCTCCCGGTAATGACAGGAATACTGGCGAGATGTTCCCGTGTCGCGGTAACCAGCGCCTTGGCTTCGTCAAAGCTTTTCGGGGCTTCAAACCACTGGTCCCAGCGCGTTTGTAGCACCTCTGCTTGCTGTTTTAGCTGATCTTGTTCAGGTTGTGCTTGCTCCACGCAGGTCAATACGCGATTCGCTGCCTGCGTCGTCATCTCGACCACATAGGTCAATCGGCCACGGGCATCGGGAATCGCATCAGCAGCATCCGCAATCGCCTGCTCAAGGCCTAACTCCTGCAAACTGTCCCGTAACATCCGTGTCAAAGATCCCAAACGAACGATGATATCTGACATAGGATCGTTATCGTTAGGCGGTAAGGAATGGCTCATAGGAACTCCTTACATTCCGTATTTTTCGAAGATTTTATTCAGCTTTTCTTCTAAGATTGCCGCAGTAAAAGGCTTCACGACATAACCGCTTGCCCCCGCTTGTGCCGCCGCAATAATATTCTCTTTTTTTGCCTCTGCCGTTACCATCAACACCGGTAAGTTGGCAAAACGTTCCTCTGCACGGAGGGTTTTTAACAGGGCTAAGCCATCCATATTTGGCATATTCCAATCAGAAATAACAAAATCAAAGTTACCCGCTTGCAGCTTATTTAAGGCATCTTGCCCGTCTTCCGCTTCATCGACATTGGTAAAACCCAGTTCTTTTAATAGATTTCTGACGATACGACGCATTGTCGTAAAGTCGTCTACGACTAAAAAATTCAGAGAGTTATCTGCCATGATCCTTTCCTTATTTGCGTTAATGTGTCTCGATAATTCGACTGTTATTAAATACGTATAGCTTGTCCCGAGGCGAGGCGACTCACCATATGCTGGCTGATCTCATCAAGGTGGGTGACTTCAGAGGTCGCATTAAGCAATACGGCCTCACGCGGCATGCCGTACACCACACAGCTGGCTTCATTCTGGGCAATTGTCCAACTGCCTGCCTTTTTCATCTCTAACAACCCGGCCGCGCCATCGTTTCCCATTCCGGTCAATAAGACGCCCACGGCATTCCGTCCAGCACACTGTGCAACGGAGTTGAACAGCACATCGACTGCGGGTCGGTGACGATTCACGGGGGGCGTATCAAGTAACCGAATTTGGTAATTGGCTCCAGAACGTGCAAGCTCCATATGCTTATCACCGGGTGCGATATAGGCATGGCCAGGAAGGACACGTTCACCCTGCTCAGCCTCTTTCACCGTAATCTGGCAGATTCGGTTTAGCCGCTCAGCGAAAGAGTGGGTAAAACCTGCGGGCATATGTTGTGTGATCAAAACGGCTGGACAGGCGGGCGGGAGCGGCTCAAGTACTTGTCGAATCGCTTCTGTCCCACCGGTTGATGCACCAATGGCAATGACTTTCTCACTGCCGATCAGCGTTTTCAGCGATACGGGTTTCACCGCGGTACGCTGCGTATAACTTGGCAGACGTGCCTGCGCGGCGGATCTGATTTTTTCACAGATTTTTTCACCATATTGCATAATGCCATCGCGAATCCCGATTTGCGGTTTAGTCACAAAATCGACGGCCCCCAGCTCAAGTGCACGCAACGTGACCTCAGATCCCCGATCGGTTAGCGAAGAGATCATCACCACTGGCATAGGTCTCAAGCGCATCAACTTCTCCAAGAAATCGAGACCATCCATCTTAGGCATCTCCACATCTAACGTTAGGACCATCGGGTTATGTTGCTTGATAAGCTCACGGGCCACTAAGGGGTCAGGTGCCGTAGCGACCATAACCATATCTTTTTGACTGTTAACAATCTCGGTCATTAGCTGGCGTATTAACGCAGAATCATCAACACACAGCACGCTTATCTTGCTCATTTCTTCTTCTCCGCAAGTCGGTAAACGGTTTGACCCTGTAGTGAAAAGTCAGTACTAAGCTGACTTAAGTTTTCTGAATGGCCAGCAAACAGTAACCCATCAGGCTGAAGGAGATTGGCCATTCGACTTAGAATGGTCTGTTGTGTTTTTTTATCGAAATATATCATTACGTTACGGCAGAAAATTGCATCGACTTTCTCTTTCAGTTTCCACTCGGGAGACAATAAATTGAGCGGATAAAAACTGACGGTGGCGGCCAGTTCAGGCCTTACCCTAACCAGACCACTGTGTTCACCCGTTCCTTTAAAGAAGTAGCGTTGTAACTGCTCAGGAGTAAGCATCGACAGGTTCTCTTGGCGATAGATCCCCTGCTTACCCTTCTCTAAGACATGTGTATCGATATCACTGGCATAGATCTGAAAACGCCCAGGTCCCAGCCCCAATGATTCCGCTAAGGTGATCGCCAGTGACCAAGGCTCTTCGCCGGTAGAGGCTGCACAGCACCACAGCGTAAAGCAGCCTTTATGTTGCCGAGCGCGCTGAGCGAGAATGGGAAAATGGTGCGCCTCACGAAAAAAAGCCGTGAGATTAGTGGTTAATGCATTGGTGAACTCTTGCCACTCGCTGCTCTGCGGATTTTTCTCTAAAAATTGAATATATTGACTAAAATTAGCCAGATTCAGCGCCCTAACTCGCCTTAACAGTCGGTTATAGACCATTTCTTGCTTATGGGCGGCCAGTACAATACCGGCACGCTGATAAATTAACGCCGATATTTTCTGAAAATCTTGTGCCGATAATTCGTAACGCCCACTTTGCGTCGCAGCGGAGGTGGACGGAGTATTGGGGGGTTGTTTATGCATGATCCCTTCGCTTATTGACTTAAGGCGGGAAGCCCCCTCAAAGGCGGACTTCCCGAGTGAGTGGATAAATTAAAATGTTTCCCAATCGTTATTTGATATTTGGCCCACACTGCTAGTGTTCGCGGTTGCTGAGGCGTGTTTCGGTGCCGCGTGACTGACCGGCGGAGAGGAGGAAGCCTGCCCGACACGGAACACTGCGACGGCTTGTCTAAGGAGTCCGGCTTGCTCTTCTAAGGTTGCCGCTGCCGTGGCAGACTCTTCGACTAAGGTGGCATTTTGCTGAGTGACTTGGTCCATCTCTGTCACCGCCGTACTCACCAGATCGATACCGCGACTTTGCTCTTCAGAGGCTGAAGCAATCTCTCCCATAATATCGGTGACACGCGTCACGGCATTGACGATTTCACCCATCGTCACCCCAGCATTTTCGACTAACTGCGAGCCTGAATCGATACGATTAACAGAGTCTTCAATGAGGATTTTTATCTCTTTTGCTGCTTGGGCGCTGCGTTGGGCGAGGTTACGGACTTCTCCTGCTACCACGGCGAATCCACGCCCCTGCTCGCCGGCACGGGCAGCTTCGACCGCCGCATTGAGGGCCAGGATATTGGTTTGGAAAGCAATCCCATCGATCACGCTGGTGATATCTGAAATTTTCTTAGAGCTGTCGGCAATATCTTTCATGGTAGTCACCACGTTATCGACAACATTGCCACCATGGCGCGCCGTCTCTGACGCATTCAAGGCTAATTGCGAAGCTTGGCGAGCATTCTCGGCATTCTGTTTTACGGTCGCGGTCAGCTGCTCCATACTGGAGGCTGTCTCTTCAAGCGAAGCCGCTTGCTGTTCGGTACGGGCCGATAGATCGTTACTGCCATTCGCTATTTCGCTGGCACCACTGAATATTGATTCCGAGCTATCCCGCACCAATCCGACGGTATGTTTTAGCTCATCCTGCATATGCCTTACCGTTGTAAGCAACTCGCCCATCTCATTTTGACTGACAATCTCGATCGATTGCGTCAGGTCACCGCGCGCCACATTTTGAATATGATGGATACACGCATGTAACGGTTTAAGTAATACGCGGTGGATCCCCACCCAAGCCAGAAAGATAACAAATAGCGTAATCGCGATAAAAATACCGGTTAAAATTAATGCGTGATCATATTGCTCGCGACTATGGTCGATACCAATTTCTACTTCTTTCTCATTTTTGGCATACCATTGATTCATTTTGTTATCGAAGTTTTTTTGCTTATCCATAACCGGGGTGGTCATAAACTCTTTCACTTTCCCTTCGCGCAGTAAGGCTAATAATGTATTCAGTCCATTACGATACTCAACAAACGCCCGCCCCATGGCATCAAGTTTAGAATCTTCTTTTTCTTTATCACTAAAGGTATTCCAGAAAATTTTATATTCATCGTCTGCTTGCTGAATATTCTCTTCTGCGCTACTTAAAAATTTTTTAATTTTTCCATCAAAGCCCTCTTCCTTGGCGCTTTGTAACGAATAGATCATGCCAAAGTTAATATTCGATCGGGCTTCTAATAAAAAGGAGGTCGCATCAGAAATACTTTGCTGTTGCACTCTCAATTTTTGGTTCTGCGAAAATATCGTTTGGTTATCTTTCGACATTTCTAAAAAAAGTGCACTACTGACAATCTGTAGTACGCCCATAATACAAAGAATTAATAATAAACTGGTGACAACTTTAAGCTTGCGTAACATAGGGTCCCCTATTGTCCTTTTATATAATTACCTTATCGGTAATCGCATCCTTTTCTTTATAATGCCGATAACGACGCATTAACCAGCATGCAGTCGGTCGACTAACGCCATTTCTTCACTATTGAGTAACTTCTGAATATCAACCAGAATCAACATCCTCTCGCCATGGGCGCCAAGTCCTGTGAGATATTCTGTGGACAAGGTGACGCTAAATTCCGGTGCAGCCCGGATATCTTCGGCTGTCAACGCGAGAACATCGGACACCCCATCCACCACAATGCCGACTATGCGTTCCGCTAAATTCAGCACGATCACCACCGTGTTATCGTTATAGGCGATATTTTCTTGGGCAAACTTAATTCTTAGATCAATAATCGGTACAATTACACCACGTAAATTAGTGACCCCTTTGATGAATTTTGGCGTGTTGGCTATTCGCGTTACCTGATCATAACCGCGAATTTCTTGCACCTTTAAAATATCGATGCCATATTCTTCCTTACCCAAGGTAAAAATAAGATACTCTTGGCTCTGGCCCTCTTCATTTTTACTTTCCATAGCTTTTCCTGAGAATTAATTGTCGCTTTGTGATGAAATCTTTTCACGATTAACCGCTTGCAATACGGGGACATCGACAATAAACGCAACACTGCCATCCCCCATAATGGTTGCCGCAGAGATCCCCTGAACTCGTCGATAATTACTTTCTAAATTCTTCACAACAACTTGATGCTGCCCCATTAAATAATCGACCAATAATGCAAAGCGTTTACCGGCATTTTGTAAAATAATCACAATACCTTCGGTCGGATCTTCACGAGCGCTATCAATATCAAAGATATTCGCAAGCGAAATAAGCGGAAGATATTCGCCACGGACTTCCAAGACACGTTCGCCACCCGCCAAATATTTTAATTCGCTCTTACGAGGCTGTAAGGATTCCATCACAGCGTTGACCGGCACAATAAAGACTTCATTGCCACTTTTGACTGACATCCCATCCAGTATGGCCAATGTCAGGGGTAATAAAATACGGATAGTCGTCCCTTTACCGGGTTGGGTCGCTATCTCAACATGGCCGCCCATATCTTGGATATTACGTTTGACCACATCCATCCCGACGCCACGACCTGAAACATCGGTAACGTGTTCTGCGGTCGAAAAACCGGGGGCAAAAATAAGCTGTGCAATTTCCTCTAGACTCATCGAGTCATGTACTGCAATACCTGAACTGAGGGCTTTTTGATAGATCCGATCCAAATCTAATCCCGCGCCGTCATCGGTCACCTCAATACAGATACTGCCGCCGCGATGTTCTGCCGACAGAACGAGGTTTCCCTCCGCCGATTTTCCCGCTGCACGACGTTTTTCTGCCAATTCCACACCATGATCCAAGCTGTTGCGCACCAGATGGGTTAATGGATCGATAATCCGTTCAATCAGACTCTTATCCAATTCCGTCGAGCCGCCTTGCAGTGTGAGCTCCACTTTTTTACCCAGCTTCGCCGCTAAGTCTCGAACGAGCCGAGGAAAACGGCTAAAGACATACTCCATCGGCATCATACGTATCGACATGACCGACTCTTGTAAATCGCGAGCGTTACGCTCAAGTTGATTCACCGTATTAAACAATGCCCCGTGCAGGGTCGGCTCTAATTCTGAAACGTGCTGTAAAAGCATTGATTGGGTGATGACTAACTCTCCGACCAAGTTGATGAGCTGATCCACTTTCTCCACCGCAACTCGAATACTGCCGCTATCTGGTGCTTTCGCCGCCGCAGGTTTACTGGCTGTTGGCGGTGTCGGTGGTGGCGAGGTCGCCTTAACCCCAGCCTCGTCGTTGGATAACAATGGCGAAGATCCTATTTCAGGAAAACTAATTTGATCTTCATTAATGATAAAGCAGAGTACCGCAATCAACGCCTCTCGACTGACTCCATTGACCTGCAGATCCAAGCTCTCGGCATCCTGACCGAGCAACGTGACCGAGCCAAGATGGTTTATTTCTTGCAGCAGTAACTCGGCTTCCGCACGCTTTAGACGCGACAGTTTTATCCTGACTGTCTGCTCCGTCTGTAGTGGGGGGGCAGCCTCTATAACATCACTGACGACTGGGGTTGCCATGGCTGTCGCGGGCTGGTTCAGCGCAATTTTGCGTAACATTTCACAAATATACTGAAAGGTCGCTTCATCCGGTTGTGCAGAGCTTTTATAGGCATTGAGTTGGTCTTGCATGATATCTTTGGTTTCCAAAAAGAGATCAATAAGCTGACTGGTTAACGACAATTCGCCGCATCGCGCATTATCGAGAATATTTTCTAAAATATGTGTGGTTTCTTGCAGAATGCTAAAACCAAAGGTTCCCGCACCGCCCTTAATGGAATGCGCTGCTCGAAATATTGCATTAAGTTGTTCTGAATCAGGATTGGAGGGTTCCAGCGCCAGCAAGTGCTGTTCCATGTCAGCCAACAATTCATCTGCTTCATCAAAAAATGTTTGAGAAAAATCAGAGATATCCATTCTTTACTCTTTCCTCTCCGTCGGCTGTGGGTCGTGATTATCCTGTTCCGTACTCTGTGATGTCATCGCACGCTGCAGTTCACCTGCCGCAGTGATGACCAATGCTTGGCCTTCATGATTCTCCTTTTCCACTTCTTTTTCGGCATCATGGGTTAAGAGCAGCAAACTAATCCGGCGGTTTTCCGGTGCATCGGAGTCAACACCCTTCATATTCATGGTGTCTGACATACCGATAACTCTCAGTACCTTTCCCTCAACCAATCCGGCTTTCACTAGCTCCCTCCGCGATGCATTGGCCCGCTGCGTCGATAATTCCCAGTTACTAAACCCATGATCGCCGTTCGCATAGGGGGAATTGTCGGTATGACCTGCAATGCTGATTTTATTCGATACATCATTGAGAATAGGTGCCAAGCCCTGCAGAATTTCGGCCATATAAGGCTCAATATTAGCACTGCCTTTCAGAAACATGGGGCGTTGCTGACTGTCGATAATTTGTATTCGCAATCCCCGATTAATCATGGTGATAAATAGATGGGGCCGTAAGGATTTCAATCGCGGATCGGTGATCAGTAGTTGTTCGATTCTATTTTTAATCCCTTGTAAGGCTTTACGGTCGCGGTCTTTATCCTTGTCGCTCCGCGACGAGTTAGGTAAGCTTTCTATAGCGTTTGTTTTCTGTCCCGCCTCACCACCAGGAATAATCGAGGTCGCATCACTTTGATGTTTTCCAGGTGAGATCGCGACCCGTAAAGGCATACGAAAATAGTCGGCCAATGATTCTAATTTTTGTGGGTCGGCAATGGAGATCAACCACATGACCATAAAGAAAGCCATCATCGCCGTCATAAAGTCAGCATAAGCAATCTTCCACGCGCCATGGCTATCATGACGAGCATGTTTCTTCTTCTTCTTAATAACAATAATGGGCGGCCTAGAGTCTTTCATTCTTCGCTGGCCTCCGCACTACGGACACCCGGTTTATTGTTACGCACAAAATCCTCGAGCTCGGTGAAGGCCGGACGTTCAGTGGTATAAAGCACTTTACGACCAAACTCTACCGCTACCTGCGGTGCATAACCATGCAGATTGGCCAACAAGGTCACTTTAATACACTGCAGCATCTTAATTTTTTCTGCCGATTTCTGCCGCAGCACAGTTGCCAGTGGCGAGACAAAACCGTACGAAAGTAATATCCCTAAAAAGGTACCCACCATCGCATGCGCGATAAGTTCACCCAATTCGGCGGGAGGTCTATCCGCAGAAGCGAGCGCATGGACGACACCCATGACCGCGGCAACAATACCAAAAGCGGGTAAGGCATCTCCCACTGCCGCGATACTCTGTGCGGGAACATCGTTTTCATGTTCACAGGTCTCAATTTCCTCATCCATCAGCGATTCAATTTCTAAGGCGCTCATATTACCGCTAATCATCAGCCGCAAATAATCGGTTAAAAAATGCATCAGTAAGGGATCGGCCGTGAGTTTGGGATATTGGTTAAAGAGTTCACTTACACTAGGATCTTCAATATCTTTTTCTATTGATAACAATCCCTGCTGCCTCGATTTAGACATAATATTGAATAACAGGCTCATCAATGAAAGATAATGTTGCCTAGTGTAATTAGAACCACGAAATAATATGGGTATTGAGGTAAGTGTCTTTTTTAAGGCTTTACCATTGTTACCAACAAATAAAGCCCCTACTCCCGCGCCGCCAATTATTACCAATTCTGAGGGTTGGTATAATGCTCCCATATGGCCACCTACCATTGCGTAGCCACCGAGAATCGATGCAGTCACTATAATATAGCCAATAATTATAAACACAGTCACTCCCTAACAAGGTACATCCCTGATTTTTTAAATAAAGGAGTTACTGATAGATATATTGCTGAAACGTGAATTTAGTTATTCATAATGTTCCATAACGTAACCCCTTATTCTCTTCATACCCTTTATCGGCTTCGGAATAACAAAGTTTACGTTTTTTTATTGCCCTTGAGGGCGGTTGGCATAGACTGCACACAAAGCTCCCTTTCGGCTGGTGTGCATGATTAATAAAATGTCCTTGGCACTGCCGACAGGCCGAAAGCTCAATCATGCCACTCTCAGCAAAACGGATTAACGTCCATGCACGTGTAAGACCTAATAGGGGTTCGCTCCCCTCCTCCTCGGCAGGGCATTGCTCCAAGTACAAGCGGTAGGCAAGGATAAGACAATCAACATCGGTTTTCTCTGTCGTCTTTCTTAGAAATTGCCAAGCATGATAAAAGACCGTCGCGTGAATATTATGCTCCCACGTCATAAACCAGTCTGTAGAAAAAGGGAGCATTCCCTTAGGAGGGGGAGAACCTTTAATCTCTTTATAGAGCCGAATTAAGCGGCCTCGACTTAATACGGTCTCATTCTCTAAAAGCTGTAATCTTGCCCCCAGTCGGATCAGGTCCATTGCAACACGAATATCTTGCCCCTCTCTTAACACGCTTTTTTCTTTCATAACTTCCCCACTATTGTCTGAGTCGCTTACTATCGGTACGCGCTTGTAATAAATGACTGGCTAACATGATACCCGTATGAATTTGCTGTAAATCATCCACACGCGAATCTTGTGTTAATTTCTCAATCACCTCTGTTTGTTCAAATCGTAATTTACAAATAAGTTGATTCGTTTCTGCGAGCTTCACTAATTCGTGAAGATTTAATTCCATTATTTTATCAGCTAATCTCTCTTCCATTCCTAGTCGATAAAATGCTGCATATTTATCTTCCTTTAGCATCCTTTGCGCCAGCAGGAGATATGATAAATTAATTCCATAGATTTGTTTTACAATATCTGAATTATCCACGACGACCTCAATTAATTATTTGATTATAAATAGAACAAGGTTTTTATAAAGAGCTTTCTATTAGTCCTCATAATATTATTAG
>NZ_JALBCV010000019.1 GCF_022602565.1 Rosenbergiella metrosideri | reverse complement strand
GTACTTCATGTCCCATCACTCGTACTTCATGTCCCATCACTCGTACTTCATGTCCCATCACTCGTACTTCATGTCCCGACGTCATTTTTCAGCCCTTTGATACCAAGGGTTCTAGAGATATATCCACAGGCTTAACTTGTTTTAACTTGTTTTAACTTAAGATCTTAATTTGAGATCTTAACTTGTGATCTCAATATCTATATTTCTTCTTTATGATTTAGCTCTTTGTAAGCACGATAATTTCTTTCGTGGATAGGGTTACTTTCTAAACGGATAGAGAGTGGCTTTTTAATGAATGTTCGTGTCACTTCAACTAAGGGCATTTTTTGTGTTCGGATAAATAACGATAAAACTGGGTTATAGCTTCAGAGGCACTCAAACCTAACTCTTCAAGAACTAACTCTGCCTGATGTTTTCAGTCATCCTCTATCCGTACGTTGATTACAGCCCGTTTAGAGGCAGAATTTGAATGGTTCATTGCTTTCGTTAGTTGTTTCATCTTCTGAAAGGTCTTTTTAATATGTGCGCCAGTGTCAGTCATTTTTAATAGCTATCTTGTTTATTGGGTTTTTCTGGTATTCCCTCCACTCGTTTACTTATCCACATATTCTGTGGATAGATCTACATATAGTAATAATCATAGCAGCATGGCACAGTATCTAGTGGTATTAAAACGCTCCTAAACATCCCCTCTTATGACGCCAAAAAATTAGGATTGTGTAAAATTCGAAATGCCATTATTTAACACAAATTATAAGCGCCCTCGATTTATTTACTGACAGTTATCATTACTAAAGTGATAGTTTCCTTGCTATCTATAAAGTGGATTTCTCGTTAATTATGTGCAATATGCAGAATCTGCATGTTTATAGTAATGTTTATTCAATACGCAGATTCTGCATATTCTGATGTTTGGTTGTTACAGGAGGGAACATTGCAAACTGTCATTTCAAGTGGTGCCGCGTTCTATACCTTGCGAGACGGTGAACGACTCAGCGATAAAGAACTTTACGGCGATATAAGTCGTATCTATGTCATTTGGCCCGAGGGGGATTTGTGGCGCGTTCTACACCGTCCGTTCAAGCAATGGGAAGGGATAGGTAGCGATTTATTCTCAGATAAGCACAAGGCGTTTGAGGCGGCTTATACGCATTTTGAAAACAATCCCTTTTCTGCATTGATAGGAGGAAAAAAGTGAAATCAACGATCCTAAACAAAATACATGATGCAATCGATGCTGATGACAGATTGCGTGCTGAAGCCGCAGAGAGGATTACTGTAAAAATCGGTACAGATAAAGTCTACGAACGCTCTGTCGATGAGAGCATAGCCCAGACAAAAAAAATAATTTCAAGTATACGTGTCGCTGCTAATACTGGAAAAACCTTCGTAGAAGAAGAGTTTACACACGTACACTCTGTCGTACTTGATAACGTGAGTCGCTACCTAAAAACTGAAGGTTATACAGCCACCGTATCTGTCGGAGAAAGAGAAGCCATAGCTTGTCGTTTTGTAGAACAATATATTTATCAATCAGCAAAACTAACAATACACTGGACACATGGGCCATGTAGCGTATGACTGGGTTTGAATTGCGCCTATGGCGTAGGGGCTGTAATTGGACGCAAGATCGTGCTGCGTTATATTTCGGGATCTCACTGAGGACCTACCAAGTCTATGAGAAAATGCCAGGGGATATTCCTCAACTTGCCGAACGGGCTACGCGTGAGCTTCAGTTACGTCAAATGCTCCCAGAGCTTAAGAAACTCTCAAAAGAGCATGTTATCGCACGCTTAGAAGCCTTACTTAATATTTCTTCACAGGATTAACGATATGAAAATAGTACTCGGAGCTGTAGCACTATCAGCGTTATTACTTTCGGGATGTGCGATGTTACCGGGGCAAGGTGATTACGCTAAGCTCTGTTCAGGCCAAGGAGCTGCCGAACGCGGCGAACTTTATAAAGTTACCGCCGTTAAGGATTTCTGGCTAACTTCAGCAGGTAATTATTTATCCGATACTGAATACGCGCAAACTAGCAACCGTGTGATTGATAGTGTTTCTGGAATAGTTAGCCAAAAATCTAGCTCACCAGATGTCAGAGTCAGGGTTTTCGCCGTACACAGTCTTTCTTCTCAAGGAGCTGCATGTCTGCCTACGCTCACAACTGATAAAAATTATTCAAGTATGACTCGACAGCTCACGGTCGGAAGGAAATTAAAAGTGTATGGCGAAAGTTCTGGGCTTTCTGGTACGCAAATCTATAACCATGTTAGCCAGGAAGGGTTCCGTTATCGTGTACTGTAATCTTGCCCAGGAGATCATCAATGAATCTTCCTACTTTTAATCTACCCTCACAATCAAAAGCCGGTAATGACCAGCTCCCGGTCTATTTCGATTATCAGCGAGCGGTAACGCTTAGAGCTGCGGCACTCGCGTCGGGCCTCGATGTCCCTGCTTATCTTTTAATGCCTGAAGTGTCGCAATTATTGCGTTACTTACCAGATCTTAATCAGCAGATGTTTTTTGCGGTGTTATGGGTGACCGGCGCTAGACTTAATGAGGCGCTGGCGCTCACACCGGCATCACTGAATTTAGAAGGTGATATGGCATTTGCTGTTTTAAGAACACTGAAACAGCGTAGTCGAGGAAAAGGCCGCCCCCGTAAGGATGAGGAATTACGTCGAGCAGTTCCGCTGACCGATCCTCCATTCATTAGGAAGATGCGAGAGTTTTTGGCTACGACTAAAAAGAGCAAACATGAGCTAATTTGGCCGGTACATGAAAACACTGTACGCAATTGGTTATCCGCGGCGCTTGAAAGGGCTAAGCGTGACGATGTCACTTTTTCAATTCCTGTTATAACACCTCATACTTTTAGACATTCGTACTGCATGAACCTGATACAACACGGAGTGCCTTTGAAAATTGTTCAGGCCTATGCCGGTCATGCAAGATTAGAATCGACGGAAGTTTATACGAAGGTATTTGCCCTGGATATTGGGCGCCAATTTGATGTGAGATTCACACCAGATTATGAAGTGTGAAATAAAAAGCATGATCAGGCATCAAACATAAATATGTGATATGTATGTGTATACAATGTGAAGTGTAATAATTATTTATTCTTTACCCTATTAAAATTAAATTTGTATCCGTAAGCATTGTTAAGTGTATTTATCAGTGCTTTTTTTATGTCTTTTGTTTGCGGTTATAGTGCGAAATGTCTGTAGTGATAATGCGAAATGTATTTTACATGGGGTTGCGAAGTGTATATAATACATTTCATACTGTTTACGCATACATTTTGTGTAGATGAATCACTAATACGATCAATGTAGATTACTGGGAGTTTTTATGAGTCTTATGCGCGTTTGTATCGACGATGGTTCTACTAACATTAAGCTTGCATGGCTGGATGAGGGGGAAGTTCGTACATTTATCAGCCCTAACTCATTCAAGCCAGAATGGTCGTTCAATTTCGCAGGTCAAGATAAACAGTCGAATTATCAAATTGAAGGTGAACACTACTCGTTTGATCCCAACAGCGCAGACGCAGTGAACACAACAGATATTCGCTACCAATATAGCCCGGTAAACGTAGTTGCTATACATCACGCCTTACATCATTCAGGTTTAAAGCCTTGTGCGGTAGACGTTGCAGTGACGCTGCCGTTATCTGAATATTTGACGAGTACAAACCAGCCTAATCTTACAAATATCGAGAAGAAGAAACAGAGTGTCATGCGCTCTGTTACGGTTGAAGGTAGTCAGGAGCAGTTCGTTATAAAGCAAGTTACTGTGCTCCCTGAAAGTATCCCTGCTGGCTTCAAAATCCTGTCAGCACTTCCTGAATATGACTCGTTACTGATCGTAGATTTAGGCGGTACAACCCTCGATATCTCACACGTTCGTAGCAAAATGGCCGGTATCACTCGCACTGGGTTTGATCCAAAGATCGGCGTATCAATCGTAACCGATGGTATCCGAGATTCGATGAAAGCGACGACACGTGTTGGACCTCTACAAGCTGAAGCTATTTATCTACGCCATAAAGATACCGAGTTTTTGACCCACCGGTTATATAACGAAACTTTACGTAAGCAAGTTCTCCAGGCTATCAGCGACCGCGAGAAAAGCCTTATCCGTAAGGTAGTGGATGCTATCCAACCGTTTAGCGGTTACACACACGTTATGTGTGTCGGCGGCGGAGCACCAATTATCGCTCAAGCTGTTAAAGCGGCAACTGATATGCCAGATGATCGTTTCTTTATCGGTACTGACCCCCAGATCGGGTTAGTTACCGGTATGCTACAAATGCGTGAAGGCCTGACTTATGAATGATTTCAAGAAGATTCAATTTAATCTCTATCCCGATGAAAACATCGGTGATGAGGAAGCAATTGAAGCTATCCAAGCTATTCGACAAAAAGAGCGTGGCAGGGCCTACCGTGCGTTTTTATTAAGTGGTGTTGCACTGTTTAAGCTTGATAAGCGATTGCCTTATCTACTTGCGGAATTACTCACGCCTGAGATCACACTCGAAGAGGTAAAAAGTATTTTTAACAGTGTATTACCAGGTGCTTTAAATGAGTCAGACGATAAGCTTGATGAAATTATTGCACTCCTGAAAAGTAGCGGTATCGATGCTCAGGACTTAGGCGCGATAAAGAACTCTGAAGCTAAATCCGCAAAAGCAGAAGTGACACCTGAAGATGAAACTCTTGCCAATTCTAAAGGAATGTTTCCAGGATTATAGAATGGAGCGGTAGGGGGCAAACGCCCCCTAACTGTGTAGATAATCACAAAGGGGGTTTACGTGAGTTCAGCAGCGAAACAAATCTACTTTTCTGAAGGGTTTAGCGGGAATAATAAGTTTACGTTTGAAGTCCTACAGGAAAATGACGGAACCTATCGCGCTATCTGTGCTCGATGGAATAAGCGATTAAACCAGATGCGCGAGCAGACGCATTATACGTCGCAAACAAAAGAGGGCCTTAAAGCACAAAATTATCCGGCCTTAAGGGAAGTGAAAATTTTTCTACAATCAGACTTCTGGGATAGTTGATATGTACAAGGTTGTAGGCGACGTTCTTTCTTCTGAAAAGATACAGCAGCTCCGACAAATAATGGGGCTAACTCAAACTGAATTAGGCCGTGTGATGGGTTACGACCTACGCAACTGGCAGCGAAAAGAAACGTCCGCAGGTGATGTCAGTCAGTATAACGCGAGTAGTTTAACGATAGGCGAAAGCAACTTTTTACTATTGCTTGCCGATGCTCATCCAGATTACAAGCTCAAAAACTTTAGTGTGAAAGATAATCTCACTAATGTTTGGGCAGCAGTACCTGAGAGCGGTCAAGTTGTTGCACAGTTAAGAAAGGATTTAGGACTTAAACAGCAAGAGATCGCTGAGTTATTTGGATACTCGCTAAACGGATGGAAATCTAAACAGAAGCCCTCTAACAGCGCTTCACTCAAAGTTGGTGAGTATAACTTTATGATGTTGCTTGCCGGGACTCACCCCGCAATGCGTATCGAAAGTAAAGAGTAGTACCAAAAAGAAAAAGCGGCGTCAGAAAAGGTCAATTTAAAACCATTTTCAACCGCAAGGAATTGCCCGCCTATGCGGGCTTTTTTATGCGATATGCGAAGCCGTTTCAGGCTTTGATAAGTGGATCAGTTCGCTTATATCAACCTCTTGTCTTGCTTGCGCTAGGCTGTGCGAGGCTTGGAGTTTGAGCCACATTTCTGGCGTGCTTCCAATTACTGCGGCAAGTCTTACCGCCATGTTAGGAGTTAAGCTTGCCGTTCCCTCAATAATTCGCCCAATCGTCGAAGGCGACACAGCCAGCGCGCGAGCTAACGCGCGGAGGCTAATATCAAGATAAGCCATCTCCTCGGCAATAAAGCGCCCAGGATGCGGCGGAATACGTTTAGTCGTCATTAGTGATAATCCTCATAGTTTAAGATATACACATCACCGTTATCGAATTCGAAGGTTAAACGCCAGTTTCCTGAGACAGTTACCGACCATATGCCTTTCCTATTCCCAGTAAGAGGATGGAGCCTAAAGCTGGGCATTCCAAGATCGTTGATTGTATCTGCATCGTTTAAAGCGCTAAGTAGTAACTCAAGCCGGTTGGCATGGTTTGAGATAATTCCCGCCGTACTACCCTGCTCAAAGAACCTTTTTAATCCCTTATGCTTCCAACTTTTAATCATAGCATCTTACCTGTTGCGTGATAGTAGACATTATAGCAATATGTCGATTATCACGCAACACTATTCCAGTGCTCTATAAATTAAAAATATTTATATATAACAGTTAATTAAATTGGTTTACCTCTTGAAGTGGTGTCCCATTAGACGTATAATGTTTTTTATCGAAAGGGCAATGGTGCTTGAGTAGCGTTAACGTCACGATAGGCGATGAGTAAGAAACTATGACCATTTTAACCGAGACACAATCACTTCATTTTCCATGCGGTAGCGTTCGTGTAGGCGATGTTTTCGCAAGTTGCTGGGGCTATGAGCAAACAAATGTTAATTTTTATCAAGTCGTTGCGGTACGAGGTAAGAAAACGGCTGTGCTTCGCGAGATAAGAGGGAACACCATAGCAAGCGAAGACAGAATGATCGGCGAGAAAAGCCCATTACTAGATCACTTCATTGATGAGCCTATCGTAAAACGCATTTTAACGACCTGTAGCCGCCCTTTTATTAAGATTAGTGATGGTGAGGGTTATGCCTATAAAACGTCTCCTGACGCCTCTCACAGCGTCACAAGCTACGCTTAACCACTATGCGCCCAATGGGCGCATATTCTGAATTTCTACGCGGAAAAAGAACAATGACCGTTAACAACTACAGCGAATTACGAAACGCTTACATCAGAAGGTTTAGGCGCTGTAAAAGCCTGGACACGTTAGAAAAAGTCTATGAATCGATGAGAGATCGTAATCATATCGCACCAGAAAACCTCCTAGCTTTTGAATCAGCCGCCGACCATCGCCGCGCAGAGCTGGCGACGGGGAAATTATGGGATAAGGTTCCCCCTCATGTATGGCAGTATGTTAGATAATTAACTGATATTTAGGTAAAAAATAATAATTAAAAACGGGATTTACCTTGCAAAAGGTGTCCCGTTTGTCGTATAATAATCACATCGAAAGGGCAATGGTGCCTGAGTAGCGTTAACGTCACGATAGGCGATGGATATAAAATCATGTCACAGAAAAAAGCGATCACCCCCGGACAACTTAAGGCTCTTGTAGAGAGTGATAAAGACATGCTGTTAGCAGCTTGTCTAAGTGCCTTTAATGAGATCCCTAACAAGCGTTTAAATAGGGGCGCTTTTCCTTCAACGTATGCACTCGCTGCTGCACTCGATAAATACGTTTCCGAGAAACGATAAGCCGAAAGGGGGACTTGTCCCCCTTACCTATCCAAGCAAGTGATAGTTATTTCTTCGAGGTACGTATGAGTGACGATAATTTGAAGTTTTTTAGTAAGTATGTTGTTCGTCGTTGTAAGAAACGTAAATCGGTAAAGATCCCGCCGATGAATGGCGTACAGCTTGATAAGTTTTTACGAGCGCTTGAACGGGCGCATGGCTACTCATAAGAACCAAGATAATAGACCGCTTTCAGCGGTCTATTATCGTTTTCGATATATAAACCGATCTTCTAATTCATCCCCTATTTTTACCAGTAACGTCACAATTTTAAAAAATAAAAGGCTTTGGGTGAGTCCCCTTCGGGGTCGCTACATTGTGCTTCGCATCGAGCCGCAAAGCGTCTCGACCCTTCGGGCTGCTATCGCTCTCACCTCCGCCGTTACCCGGCTTCGCGCTTCGCTTGACCTCCGCCCTTACGGGCTGCGCACTACGTTTGCCCTTTTCTGACGCCGCCCTTTTTTTTACTCAAACATTATCAGAATTATTGCACCGGGCCTTACACGAATACCTCACCTATGCTCCCAGAAAAGGACCACTACGTTAAAATATTTCACCCGTTCTTTCAGTCATTCTTCCTTCAAGCTGCGGCTTCATATTTTTCCTTGTCAGGGCGCATAGGTGAGGTTTTCTAGGCCATCGGTGCAGTAATTCCGATAAAAAAGTAAGAAAAAAAAGGACGGCGTCAGAAGAAGTTTTCTAAAGACACCGTTAAAACTTAAACGCTGTACTGTCAGCTAAACAGAGGTATTAATCATGGCTAGCCTTTCTTCTAAATTCCGTAATGTAAATATGATCCGTCGCGACCGTGCGTTAACTAATGACGAAATTTTTCGTCACGTACCTAGCATTTTTTCAGACGACAAACATCAATCACGTAGTGAACGTTATACATATATCCCTACCATTGAAATTTTAGAGAAGTTACGTAAAGAAGGATTTGAGCCGTTTTTCGCTTGTCAGGCAAGAGTAAGAAAAGAGGATAAAGTCGGTCACGCAAAGCACATGTTGCGGTTAAGAAAAAGCTCTCAAATAGTTGGTGCAGAGGTTCCAGAAATAATTCTTTTAAATAGTCATGATGGTTCAAGCAGCTATCAAATGATTGCGGGAATGTTTCGTTTTGTTTGTCAAAATGGAATGGTATGTGGTGATACTTTTGGCGAAATTAGAGTCCCGCATAAAGGTGATGTAGTTGGTCACGTAATCGAGGGCGCTTATGAGGTTTTAGATCGTTTCGATAGCGTTACAGAATCATGCCAAGAAATGAAGTCTATACAGTTAAGCAATGATGAGCAACGCATCTTTGCAGAAGCAGCTTTAGAGTACCGATACGAAGATAAACACAATCCTTTGACGCCAGAAACTATTTTACGTCCACGTCGTCGAGAAGATCAGAACAACGACATCTGGACTGTTTACCAACGTACACAAGAAAACATCATAAAGGGTGGAGTATTAGGAAGAAATCAAAAAGGTAGGTTAGTTAGAACACGTCCGATCAATGGTATTGATGGCGATATAAAAACAAACCGTGCTTTGTGGTCATTAGCGGAAAAAATGAAAGAGCTAAAATCATAAGTTAAAAAAAAGGTGATCTGATGATCACCTTTTTTATTAACTATTTTCTTGCTCGACTGGTTTCAGTTTACGCCTAGATTTACCCGATTTAGTTCCATTTTTTCGGATAATTTCTGAAATAGATTTTTCGCTAACCTGTATATCTATCTTCTCTAGTGCTTCCTTGATATCCGAAGCTGTATATCCTTTCTTTGAAGATAATTCGATTATATCCCCACTAATTGACGATAACATTTCATCACGAGAAATTCTGTCAGGTGTCAGATCAGGTAACTCAGATAGTGATAATTTTGCGTTATCAATTTGCTCTTGAGTGAAAAATTTACGAGGGGGCATATCTTCATTCTCCGTTTTTAATCTATGCACGTAATGTAAACGATAAAATACCTATGGTGCAATCTATCGATTTTTTGCCCTTCAACCTACCTTTAACCATGACACCCAAAAGCAGATCCGCTATAATCAATCTCACAGTAGTAAACTACGGGACAGGATATGTTTTGTAATACCGCCATCACGATGGCAGCATTCCAAAACGACCTGGTCAGGGCAAGCCCCGACACCCCGGAATTGTAATTTTAATTGGAAAAATGGCGTCATAAACGATGAGCAAAAGCGAAAAACGTAACTTAACCGCTACTCTTCCCCCTGTAAGGTGCCTACCGGAAGAGCGAGAGGAAGTCCGCCAGAAAGCTGCCGATGCTGGGTTAAGTGTTGGTACGTTTATGCTTCGCTGTGCGCTGTCTAGAAAGATTAAGCCCCGTAATGACCATAAGCTCATTGCGGAGCTTTCAAAGCTCGGCGGGTTACAAAAGTACCTCTTCACACAAGGTAACGGCATAGGAAGTAAAGAATATGCCGAAGTATTACAAGAGCTGAAGAAGGCCATTTTACGTGTAGGACAACAAGGCGATTAATGAACGTTATCATCCCACCAAAAAGACGTGATGGACGCTCTAGCTTCATACAGCTAGTGAGTTACATGTCTGTGCGTGATGATATTTCGCTTAAGGATGAAATCAAGGAAGACCAACGATTTGCTCGTCCAGCTCGTAGCCGTTCTAAGGTTTTCGAGCGCCTAGTTGATTATGTTAGCCGTAACGAAAATCTTGTTGAATCTCAGTTAATGTCTATCGACAAACGAGGGAATTCACGCGTATCTGTAGATGGGGTTGTTAGCCAGCATAACCTCCTTTCTTTTGAAAGTGCGGCCTTAGAAATGCAAAGTGTATCCGATCAAAATATTCACTGTAAGGACCCTGTTTATCACTTTATTTTAAGTTGGCAGGAAGATGAAAATCCTAGTGAAGACCAGATTTTCGACAGTGTTCATCAGGCTCTAAAGCGTATGGATATGGGGCAACATCAATACGTTTCGTCAATCCATAGAGACACTGATAACGTACACGTCCATGTCGCGGCTAATCGTGTACACCCTATAAGTTTTAAGGCTGTAACTCTCTACAACGATGTCGATAAATTACATAAATTATGTCGCGAATTAGAACTTAAACATGGGTTTAAGATTGATAACGGAAGTTGGATTCGTGATGCGAATAACAATATTGTGCGTGCTCCTCGCCGTCATAAAAGCGCACCACGTGGTGCGGCAACACTGGAGCACTTTGCAGATAAAGAGAGTCTTTATACCTATGCTGTGACGCACTGTCGCCGTGAGATTAACGCGATGTTTCGTGATAAAACTGCGAGCTGGGAAGGTATTCATAATGTCTTCTCTGGCGCAGGACTTAAGCTCGAAGCTCGGGGCGAGGGAATGATTGTCCGTGATGCATTTAATCCAGAACAAACCCCGATAAAAGCGTCACGAATTCACGTTGGCATGACACGTCAACGTATTGAATCGAAGTTAGGTCCCTTTACACCTTCACTGACGCCACCTTTAGATTTACGAAATAAACACGTTCATAAAGCGTATAACGAAAGCTTACACAAACGGGATATTGGGGCACGTCAGGAGAGACGTGTTGCACGTGCCGAAGCTCGCGAAAACCTGAAAAATGATTATCAACTTTATCGCAAATCATGGGTAAAACCGGACTTACAGGCGAGCGCTAGATTCCGTGAGCTAGCAACTGATTTTAAAGGTCAGAAACAACGTATCCGTACTAGTGTTAATGATCCGCATATGCGAAAGCTAATGTATCATGTTGTCGAATTTGAACGTGAAAAGGCAATGGGTGCATTACGTCTACAGCTTAAATCCGAACGTGAAAAATTACGTGATGAAGGTAAGTATCGTCCGATGTCTTATCGCGCATGGACGGAGCAGGAAGCTCTTAAAGGACGGGAAGCTGCTGTAAGTCAGTTGCGTGGTTGGGCATATAGGGAAGGGCGTAAAAACCGTGTTCCGGTTGAGTCTGATATGATCCTACACTGTGCGCCTGGTGATGATACAAAACTACTCAAGGCAGAAGGCTTTAATGTCCGTTTACATCGCGATGGTTCTGCTGTTTATTCTTCCGCAGGTCGCGACGAGGTCATTGATCGCGGTGATAGTATAGAGGTTAGATTTCCGTTGGAAAACTCGCTATCAACTATCGATATGGGGATAGATTTAGCTTCGTGGAAGTCTGGGGAACGGTTCGAGATTACTGGCGAAAGTTATACTAAATTATTAGCGTTCCAACGTTTAGCCGCATATAACCGTGAATTCCCTGAACATACTGTACAACCAACACAACCTGAGCAATCGGCAGAACTTGATGAGGCCCATCGCATTATAGACAAGCGTTTAATACGGGAAGCTGAATCAGAGCAATCTCGGCTTAATAGGGTTTATCGTTCTCGTAATCGAAAGGAAGACGACGACGATTTAAGGCATATTGAACAATTCAAACCGTAAAGCTTCAGCGCTATGGAGCTTTATAGCATCAACATAGTGGCGTGTAGGTCTTATGGCGAAAGAAGTGTGGCAGAAATGATCGGAATTACGGAAGGCGAATTTATGTGTGCTTTTCGTAATAATCTAGTAATCGAGGGAGTCAGCTTACCTCATTGGGGTTTGAGGTCCAATGGGGTGAAAACCTACGCTAAGCGTCTAGATATTCACTAATCTTTTGATTTAATGGCCTTATTTCACCTTTCACCACATTTTCAGACAAGGTGCATGAGTAGAGGCCGAAGTCATGCAGGATTCGGATGTCATGTTAAAATCTTGTTGTGCAACGGGCTTGATTATCTCCGGCGCACTATACAAAGAATGACATTTAATACAGATCAATCCCAAATGTGCTTGCCTTATTGGACCTAAAATTCCTCATAGCAGTAAGGTGAGTGGAGGAACGCAGGTTAATCAAGCTTTACGCGCATCAGTTCGCTAAACCTTGTTGTATAAGCTGACTACAACATATTGCGCTTCATTTCCCACTCTTTCTGGATTCCTTGACCGGCAAACCAGACCTTACCCTTTGCTGTATGATTGATGCCATCTAGCTCGGCCATCAGTTTTTCACTGTTTGCTCGGGGTTTTATTTCATCGAAGAGACCGAACTGGGCGACGCCCTGACTGTAGAAATCTCCCAGCATGACACCGCATTTCTGAAAGCGCAGATTATCCTTCCAGATCGAGTCCAGGCATTGTGTCGTTGCAGTAATAATATCGCGGCTGTCCTGGGTCGCGGTCGGAAGAATGATGTTCGCCGAGCGGCCATAATAGGGCTCGTTGGGGGTAAAGGGGCTTGTCTTGATGAATGCGGAAACGTGGCGACAGTATTGCCCTTCACCGCGTAATTTCTCGGCCGCCCGTACCGCGTGGCTGCATATCGCTTCGCGCATCAGGTCATATCGCGTAACCCGTTCGCCAAACGAGCGTGAGCAGACGATTTGCTGTTTGGTGGGGGGCATTTCTTCCAGCTCAAGGCAAGGCTCGCCACGCAGCTCCCGTACCGTGCGCTCAAGCACTACGGAGAAGTGTTTTCGCATCAAGGTAGGCGACGCGTCGGCCAGCTGCAGAGCAGTTTTAATGCCCATGCCGTGCAATCGCTGGCCAATTTTCCGTCCCACGCCCCATACCTCACCCACTTCGACCAGCTCCATCAGTTTTCGCTGCCTTACTGGCTGTGAAAGATCAACGACACCGGCTGTTTTTGTATACTTTTTGGCAGCGTAATTTGCTAATTTTGCTAGAGTTTTTCTCGGACCTACCCCAACGCCCACCGTCAGTCCGGTCCATTTGAGCACGCGTGCCCTTACCTCCCTACCAAATTGTTCATAGTTGATAATTTTTTCCATATTTTTTAAGCACATAAATGCTTCGTCGATAGAGTATATTTCGACGACGGGGGCCATATCCTCTAAAATCTGCATTATTCTTGCACTGAGATCTGCATTTATGTGGAATGGAATTTAAACAAAAAATGAGCAACTACACCTCCTGGGTTGAAATCCAGTCCGTACTTATTCAGCCTTAAATTGCTGCAGTTTACCTACGATCAAAGCATAAAAAAGGCGACTGGTAAGGCATAGCAGGAAAATCGATTTCCCTGACAGGGGTTTATCTGCCACGCTTCTTCTGAAGCCCTGAAGCGGGCAATGAGTCTTATCCCTTACCCCCTATGCAGGAAAAATGATGATAAAAAAATACGGAATTCCGGGACTGACCGCGGTGGCGTTTCTTCTCATCAGCACCCTCGCCGGTGCCGCAGAGGAACGCTGGACGTTTGACGGCGATATCCACAACAATTCCCTTGCTGTCAGTCCCGATGAAAAAATGGCGGTGGCGTCCTACAGTGATCGCTCTGACGTGGTGGTCTACGACCTGGCTGCCGGGAAGGTCAGAAAGGTGATGAAGGGCTACGTCACCCCCCGTAATGCACTTTTCTCTCCGGACGGCAAGGCCATATTTCTTTCTGACAGCAGTCTCGGCGTGGTCAGAAAAATCAGCACCGGGACGCTTGACGTGGCGACAACGCTGCCGCTGGGGCCCGGGGCCTTCGGCACGGCCATCAGCTGTGACGGGCAGCGTCTGTATGTGAATAACGAGGCTGCCAGCACGCTCTCGGTGTATGACCTGACACACAACCGGCCCGTTGCGGTCGTGGCGGGTTTTGCCCAGCCCCGTCAGGGCATCAAAATCAGCCCGGACGGTAAAACCGTCTACGTCACCAACTTTAAGGGCGATAAAATTACCCTGGTTGACGCCGTGACGGGCGACATTCGCGGCGAGATAACCGGCTTCAGCAAGCTGCGCGCCATATCTGTCAGTGCCGACGGCCGCACACTGTACGCGGCTAACAGCGGCAGCAACACCATCGCCGTGGTCGACACGCAGAAGCGCGTCATTGCGGCAACCATCCCCGTGGGGCAGGACCCTTACGGTGCCGCGCTGACGCCGGATAACCGCTATGTTTACAGCGGCAACCTGGGCGACAACAGCCTCTCCGTCATTGATACCGCCGCCGGTAAGGTGGTCGCCACCGTTACCGGACTGGATGCGCCCCGCCAGGCCATCGTTTTCAGTAAAGACGGTGCCCGCGCGTGGGTGCTCAATAAAGACCTCAGCATCGCGGTGGTTGACCTGAAACAGAATCGCGTCACGGCAACGATTAAAAGCCCGCCGCAGGCCTGACAGGGCTCCCCCACTCAGGTGCAACGCAGTGACGGTACGGCGTGGAGTAGGGGCTATGATAACCACTTTTACAGGTTATTTATAAAAGTATAACTTGTTTTAAAGATTATTTGCGATATGCCTATACTGTTCCTGTCTACTCAGGAGATTCAGGCATGAACGATAAAATATTCACCCTGCATAACGGTGCGCGCCCGCTGAGCGCGCTGAGCAGCCCGAAAGAGGCCATACGTCAGTTCACGCCTAACTGGTTCGCCGCAACAATGGGGACCGGCATCCTGTCGCTGTCTCTGGCGCAGTTCCCCTGGCAGGTTCCGGGATTGCGCCTCGTTGCGGAAGGGCTCTGGATGTTCAACATCCTGCTGTTCAGCGTCTTTGCCGTGATGTATCTGGCCCGCTGGGTCATGTACTTTGGCGAGGCAACGCGCATCTTCGGCCATTCAACGGTGTCCATGTTCTTCGGCACCATCCCGATGGGCATGGCGACCATCATTAACGGGCTGCTGGCGTTCGGTCTTCCTCGGTGGGGCGCAGACGTCATTCCGGTGGCACACGCCCTGTGGTGGCTGGACGTGGCGATGTCGCTGCTGTGCGGCGTGTGTATTCCCTACATGATGTTTACCCGGCAGCAGCACAGCATTGACCAGATGACCGCCGTCTGGTTACTGCCGGTCGTGGCCGCCGAGGTCGCGGCGGTAAGCGGCGGCCTGCTGGCGCCGCACATTGCCGACACCCACGCGCAGCTCGGTATCATTATTACCAGCTACGTGCTGTGGGCGTACTCCGTGCCGGTGGCTCTGAGCATCCTCGCCATTCTGCTGTTGCGTATGGCGCTGCACAAGCTACCGCACGAAAGTATGGCAGCCTCAAGCTGGCTGGCTCTGGGGCCGATTGGCACCGGGTCGCTGGGTATGCTGGTCATCGGCGGAGATGCGCCAGGAGTATTTGCTGCGGCGGGCATGCCGGAAATGGGTCATATCGCCCAGGGCGTGGGGTTTGTGGCCGGCATTCTGTTCTGGGGTTGCGGCCTGTGGTGGATGCTGCTGGCCACGCTGATAACCGTACGATACTTCCGTGAAGGCATCCCGTTCAATCTGGGATGGTGGGGCTTTACCTTCCCGCTGGGTGTGTACACCGTGGCCACGCTGAAGCTGTCCACCCTGATTGACCTGGCGTTCTTTAAAGGCTTCGGTGCGCTTCTTGTCGTCATGCTGGCCGCCATGTGGCTGCTGGTCGCGGTGAAGACGGTGCGCGGGGCATGGAGCGGGAAACTCTTTGTTTCCCCTTGCCTGGCAGGCCTGGACCGGAAGCCGTGAGTGAAACCTGCACGTCGCTGCTGGACCCGTTTTTACGCGAGGAACGCCTCGCGGCGGTCACCGAGCCGCACGTGGCCGCGCTGAATAGCTGGGTCAGCGGGCGGCGTCAGGCCGGCGTGGAGCTGCCGTGGTTTGATCCGGCCGACGGCGGGAGCGGGGCCGGATTGCTCGTCCTGCTGCAGTCGCCGGCGCGCAGCAGCCCGTCACCCCGGTTCGTCTCGCGAGATAACCCGGGGCCGGCCCAGCAGAATCTGGGGCGGTTTCTGACGGAAGCCGGTATTGCGCGCCGGGACAGCGTGCTGTGGAATACGGTGCCCTGGGTCAGTGACGGGCCGCAGAAGCGGCCCTCAGCGGCGGATATCCGTACCGGCTGCGCCTGGCTTGAGGACGTACTGGCGCATCTGCCCGCGCTGCGCGTGGTGGTGCTGGCCGGTGCCGTAGCGGCGCAGGCCCGCGGGACGGCCAGTCACCTGCGCCCCGGCGTCACGGTGCTGACGATGCCGCACCCCAGCCCTCTATCGCTCTGCACGAGCCCGGCGGTGCCGGAAAACATCCGCCGGGTGCTCCGCGAGGCACGGGCTGCTCTGGCAGGCTGAGATCGCCAGCAGAATAATACTGACAGGTTTTCCGTCCGGTTCTATACTCAGACAACAGGGTGATGGCGTTCCACCTTTCCCAACCGCTCCGTTCCGGAGCTGATGACGCCTGATGTGACTCTTGATTTTCAGGAGGTGCGTAAGGCCGTCCCTGATTTTTCCCCGGCGGGGGGTGAGGTCCAATGGGGCGAAAACCTACGCTAAGCATCACATTAGTTGATGAACTCACTACGTGGGTAAACAATCAGGCTAATAATGAGGTTATGATAAAAAATCCTAAAGCCGTCATGATGAGTGACCCAATGACGTGAACAAGTACGGACGTCAAAGCCCACAGATAGTTTCCCGCCTGGAATAATGCGAATACTTCAACAGAAAATGTTGAGAAAGTGCTCAACCCTCCACAAAGGCCCGTTGTTATCAATAATTTCCAAAAAGGATCAAGGTGTGGTTGTTTTAAAAAGTACGCCAGTGCAGCACCAATAATTAATCCTGCCAGAAGGTTCACCATCAATGTACCAGGCGGGAGGTTTGGAAAAAGACTGTTCAAGCGTGTGGACAGTAACCAGCGCAGAGTGCATCCAACAGAACCGCCGATAATGACGGCAAAAAGCGATTTAATCATATACCCCTCATAAAATAATTTTTTTTCGTAACAATATCAGGACATTTCCTCATTTGGCTGACATTGTTAATGTATATCCTTTGACTGCATGCAAGATAAGGGGAGGTCCTATTTATTTGACATTAATACCCTCGACAGTTGCTGAGCAGAAGCCCCCACGACAAGTGACAGAATGACAACACCTACAGTGGGGAGCGTTTTACCGATGAACAAGCAACCAAGGAGTAACACGGCGTAGGTGACGACAA
Source organism: Rosenbergiella metrosideri (assembly GCF_022602565.1). Classification (GTDB taxonomy): domain Bacteria; phylum Pseudomonadota; class Gammaproteobacteria; order Enterobacterales; family Enterobacteriaceae; genus Rosenbergiella; species Rosenbergiella metrosideri. The sequence goes on along the minus strand of NZ_JALBCV010000019.1, from coordinate 39,679 downwards.
TCCCAGTAAGCATAGAAATAACAAAAACGTGAGCTTTCATCATACCCCCAGAATAACCCCGACGTGTAAGCCGGGGTTATTGGCACAATAAGGTCATTTAAAGGCAGACTTTCCTGCAAATTGCGCCGATGAACCCAGCTCATCCTCAATTCTCATGAGCTGGTTGTATTTTTCGATACGCTCACCCCGACACGGCGCCCCTGTTTTAAGATGGCCGGCACGCATGGCTACTGTCATATCAGCAATAAAGCTGTCCACCGTTTCACCGCTGCGGTGTGAGATAAAGGTGCCCCAATTGCTGTCATGGCAAAGTTGCACCGCATCAAAGGTTTCACTCAGGGAACCAATCTGGTTGAGTTTAATCAATGCTGCATTGGCAAGGTTTTCGTCAATGCCGCGCTGAATATACTTTACGTTGGTCACAAACAGATCGTCGCCTACCAATTCTATCTGGCCTCCCAATGCACCGTGCAGGATTTTCCATCCAGCCCAGTCATCTTCAGCGAGGCCATCTTCAATCAAGGCAATCGGGAAATTTTTAACTAGCGTCTGGTAGTAATTCGTCATTTCCTGCGAGGTCAGCTCGGCATTCTCTGTGCGCAGATGATATTTCCCATCACGATAAAACTCGCTGGATGCCGGGTCCATACAAATGACAATGTCTTCACCAGGGCGGTACCCTGCTTTCTCAATCGCCAAAACGATCAGTTCCAGCGGCTCACGATTAGAAGAAACGACAGGTGCAAAACCACCTTCATCTCCAACCCCCGTCGACAGCCCCTTTTCCAGAAGAACCTGGCGGAGCGAGTGATATACTTCGCTACCCCAGCGCACGGCTTCCCTGAATGTCGGTGCTCCGCAAGGGGCAATCATGTATTCCTGAAAGTCAGCTCCCTGCCCACGGGCATGAACTCCGCCATTGATAATGTTCATGCAGGGTACTGGCAGAAGGTTAGCCCCAATGCCGCCAAGATATCGGTACAAAGGCGTATGAGATAACTGCGCCGCGAGACGCGCTGTGGCTAATGACACGCCCAAAATAGCATTTGCTCCCAGGCGTGCTTTGTTGTCTGTTCCGTCCAGGGCAATCATAATGTCATCAATGCCACGTTGATCGCGCACATCATGTCCTTTAAGGCTGTCATTAATCTCTGTGTTAACACTCTCGATTGCCTTGAGTACCCCCTTTCCTCCAAAGCGAGTTTTATCATCGTCGCGGCGTTCGATGGCCTCACGCGAACCGGTACTGGCTCCTGAAGGTACGGAAGCTCTGGCAAAAGTGCCACACTGGGTGATGACATCGACTTCAATAGTCGGGTTCCCCCGGGAATCCAAAATCTCTCGGGCAACGATTTTCTCAAGAATAAAGCTCATATAAACCTCAGGCATTAGTGAGTCGTAATATGTTTAATCAACACATCAACGGTCAGGTGGTTAATGAATTCAATGGAATGTGAAGAGATCATCCCAAACAGTCTGTTTTTATGTCCCATAATGACCAGATCAACACCCGCTTCGGTGACGCAGACTTCAACGTCACGAAATCGATGAATTGTGACAATTTCTTTTACATCAACAGGGACGCTGGCTGACTGCACTAACCGACTTAACATGGCTTTTGCAGCAATAACGTCGGCAGACTGACGGTCTTTTGTTAAAGAATCGGAGGCAATATCGAGTTCACGGTAATCCGACGTGAGATGTCCAAGGGTGATCGCCGTTCCTTGCTCATGAAAACTTTGCGCAACACTTTGGAGCAGAAACTGACCGTCAGACTCATCACTGAGCAGTATGAGAGCGTGTTTATACATTGGCATCGATTACCTCCAGGAGGTTGATATAGCGCTCGTCAACCACGGCAGTATGTCTTTTTTCCTGCTGATAACCCCAGGCAGGGACAAACTCGCGAAGTTGAGCACATTATTTTCTGAGAAATATAACGTTGAGTTTTTTTGAAAAATATCTGTGATAGTCATCACTGCAATGTCAAAACCGCCACACTGACATTCTTTCATCAGTGCTGTATGAAGGTCGGGAAGAACCAAATCCACATCTGCCATGGCCGCGACTTCAATTTGTGACAGGAGCACCGAGGTACCGTTAATCTGGTAGCGTTTAGCGTCCTTCATAAGCAAAGTGTGGGGGCTTTGCCCCCGGATATCGGTTTTAGCGACAAGTAACCCCTTAACAAAGGGGTCATAGTTGAGTTTGCTGATTGCGATTAAACCCTTTACGGCAGCAATATCATGAACGGTCGTCGTCGGTGAGCTGAGGGCAACTGTATCGCTCAGAATAGCCCCTAACATCAGGGTAGCCTGAGCGCTGGAAATACTCAGTTGGTTTTCAAAGGTAAGGATTTGCCAGAGGATAGTGGCACAACATCCGACGGCGCGTATCCATACATCCGGAGGATTTTGTGTCATCACAGTACCCAATCGGTGATGGTCAATGATGCCAACAATATTGCTGAGAGCTAAAGAAGGAGGTCCTTGCTCCGCATCGGTAAAATCGACCAGCCAGACCGGCGTCCCACTCAGGTCTTCGCTAAGTAATCGAGGAGCGTCAACCCCGGCTTGCTGCAAAATGAAGGCGGTTTCTGGGGTAATTTCACCCAGCCGAAATGGGGTTGCAGACTTCCCAAGCATGTTTAACCAGTCTGCGGTGACAAGTGCACTGCAGATACTGTCGCTATCGGGATTTTGGTGGCCAAAAACATAAATCATAGCGACACCTTTAATAAATAAGGTGAGCAATGCATGGATGAGTGACTACAAAGAATTTTTTTCATAAGAGTACCTGACATACGTGCCTAAGGAGAAAAGCAAAAATGTATATCAGGCGTCATCATCCGAACTGAAGAGTCCGGCGGTTGGGAAAGGTGGAACACCATCACCTTGATAAAAATCATAGGTGAAAATCGCGATGTGCGCAACAAAAGTTCCTGCTTCCTCAACCAGATTTAAATTGTCAGGGCCTTCAGAAAATTTTTAAGGTCTCAATCTGTTGAATGGCGGGTGAGTTTTTTTATTCTGAAATACGTTGCACGAGAAATACCCGTTTTCTCTATGATGAGTTTAACGGTGGCACCCTGGCTGATAAGTTCCCGTACCATTGCTGATTTTTGATGAGGTTTACGGCCAAACTTAACACCAGCGGCCATAGCAACCAGCCGACCATCGTTGGTGCGTTCGAGGATGCGCTCACGTTCAGCTTCAGCGACAGCCGCGAGTATCTGAATCACCATTTTCCCCATAGTACCTTCAGTACTCAGTCCATTCTCCAGAAAACGAATGGCGATCCCCTTTTTGTAACAGGCGTCCACAATGTGGATCATATCCGCTGTATTGCGGCCAAGCCTGTCCATTTTTGTACAAATGATGATGTCGTCTTTTTCGGCACGGGCAAGCAGCCGTTGTAACCCTTCGCGTTCATCCGTGGCTCCCGACATCGTGTCAGTAAAAATTCTGTCATCTCTGATACCGACAGATTTCAGCTCTGTGAGCTGCTGCGTCAGTTTTTGATGACTGGTTGATACTCTTGCATACCCCAGTAATGCCATATTGGTCTCAAAAATCGATATTGATACTACGTAGTATCATAAGGTATAAATCACGATTTTTGATACTTATGTTTGATGCCATTTTTAGCGGTCTCAAAATTTATAACATTTGAGATAGTTAAAAATAGACCTAAGTCATAGTTGCGCAAGGAGTGCTTAATGCCTATTGATTTTTTGACCGAAGAGCAGAAGCAAAATTATGGACGTTATGCAGCGGAACCGAATGAGGTGCAACTGTCCCGCTATTTTATTCTGGATGAAAATGACCTGGCATTCATAGCACAACGACGAGGAGATCAGAACCGTCTTGGTATAGCCCTTCAACTGACATCAGTCCGATTTTTAGGCGCGTTCCTGGCTGATTTGACTCTGGTTCCGCACAACGTACAAGCCTTTGTTGCCAGGCAGCTTTCAATCAGCCGGACTGAGATTCTGGCAGAATACGCAAAACGAGAACCAACCCGTTGGGAGCATTACGCCCAAATTAAAAAGTATTATCACTATCATGAATTCGGGGAGTTTCCGTGGACATTTAGGCTGAACCGGTTGTTGTATACCCGCGCATGGATTAGCAATGAACGCCCCAGCCTGATGTTCGATTTCGCCACTGCATGGCTGGTACAGCATAAAATTTTATTACCAGGAGCCACAACACTCACACGAGTGATCACCGAAATCCGCGAACGAGCAGCTAACCGACTTTGGCAGCGATTACTGGCATTGCCCAATGATGAACAGAAACAACAACTGGATGAATTACTGATCTTTAGTGAAGGCCAGAGAGTATCCATGTTCGAGCAACTGAAAAAAGGTCCAGTGACAATCAGTAGTCCTGCGTTTAATGATGCACTGGATCGTTATAATAAATTGCACCAACTGGGTTTTCAGCAACTTGATTTTACAGGCCTTCCACCTGCTCAGCTAAAAAGTCTTGCGCGCTATGCCAATGTTACCTCGGTAAAAAAGATAGCTCGTATGCCCACAAATAAACGTACAGCGATACTTATTGCCTTTGTTAAATCATTGGAGGTCACTGCGCTGGATGAAGCCATCGATGTTTTGGATATGCTGATCACTAATATTGCGGGAGAGGCTAAAAAAGTGGGGCAAAAGAAACGGCTGAGAACGCTGAAGGATCTGGACCGCTCTTCGTTAATGCTGGCAAAAGCCTGTGCGCTCCTGCTGGATGAGGTAATCGATGATGCGCACCTCCGAAAATCGATTTTTTCCTGCATTCCCAAAGAAAGACTGGCTGAGTCTGTCAAAATGGTCAACGAGTTGGCTCGGCCGGCAGACAATAACTTCCACGATGAAATGATTGAACAATATGGACGCGTTCGCCGTTTTCTGCCCAGAGTGCTCCGAGAGTTAACTTTTCGGGCAGCCCCAGCGGGAGAACAGACCCTGGCAGCCTTTAACTATTTATCGTCACTAGGCACTTCAAGAAAGCACATACTTGACGATGCACCGAAAAACATTATCACCGGTGCCTGGAAACGACTGGTCTTTGACGAAGAAGGCCGAGTGAGACGACCTGGCTATTCACTATGTCTACTGGAACGGTTTCAGGATGCATTAAGGCGGCGAGATATTTACCTTGAAAATAGCGATCGTTGGGGTGATCCACGGTCAAAACTGTTACAAGGGACAGAATGGCAAGCCCAACGGGTTCCTGTCTGTCGAGCATTAGGTCACCCTGTAAATGCTCGGCAGGCAACAGAAAAGCTGGCTCAGCAGTTAGATTATGCCTGGAAAACGGTAGCTGATGGTTTTAATGATAATGCGTCAGTTCATATCGACCACGCAGGGAAACATCCTACGCTGATTATCAGCAGCCTTGAGAAACTGGATGAACCACCCAGCCTGATAGCTCTAAACAGGCAAGTCAGACGTCTTTTACCCTTGGTGGATCTGACGGAGCTATTGCTGGAAATCAATGCCCACACAGGATTTGCCGAAGAATTTACTCATGTCAGCGAATCCAATGCGCGAGCAAAAGATCTGCATGTCAGCATTTGTGCCGTATTGCTGTCAGAAGCCTGCAATATTGGCTTTGAACCATTGATTAAGCACAATATTCCATCATTAACCTGACATCGCCTGAGCTGGGTTAAACAAAATTATTTTCGGGCCGAAACGCTTATCAAAGCTAATGCCCGCTTGGTTGATTATCAGGCAACCTTAGGTCTAGCACAGCTATGGGGTGGTGGAGAGGTTGCTTCTGCTGACGGTATGCGTTTTGTGACGCCAGTAAAAACAATTAACGCTGGACCTAATCGAAAATACTTTGGCTCCAATCGGGGAATTACCTGGTACAACTTTATTTCCGATCAGTTTTCTGGTTTTCACGGCATTATTGTACCGGGCACCTTGAGGGACTCAATCTTTGTTCTGGAAGGTTTACTTGAACAGCAAACGGGGTTGAATCCACAGGAAATTATGACTGATACAGCAGGTGCCAGCGATTTGATATTCGGTCTGTTCTGGCTGTTGGGATACCAGTTTTCTCCCCGTCTGGCGGACTCCGGAGATGCCGTTTTCTGGCGAGTGGATAAAAATGCAAATTATGGTCCTCTCGATGAACTGGCCCGTGGTTGCATTAATCTGGCACTGGTTGAGGCTAACTGGGACGATATGATGCGGATTGCAGGCTCTCTTAAGCTGGGTACTGTACAAGCATCAGAGTTAATCCGTAGTTTATTGAAGAGCACGCGTCCGTCCAGTCTGGCACAGGCCATCATTGAAGCGGGGCGAATAAATAAAACGCTGTATCTGTTGAATTATATTGATGATGAAGATTACCGCCGCCGAATACTAACGCAACTAAACCGGGGTGAAGGAAGACATAGTTTGGCTCGCGCCATTTGTCATGGCCAACGTGGCGAAATCAGAAAGCGCTATCGCGAAGGGCAAGAGGATCAACTGGGATCGTTGGGACTGGTAACAAATGCTACTGTTTTATGGAATACGCTGTATATGCAGGAAGCCCTTGGACATATTAATACTGATAGCCAGCCTACTGAAATTAATGAAGAAGACATGTCAAGATTATCACCATTGATGCATGGCCATATCAATATGTTAGGTCATTACTCATTCACCTTGTCTGAAAATGTGATGAAAGGTGAGCTAAGACCGTTAAATCAACAGGTTAACGAATATATAGACGCTTAGCGTAGGTTTTCGCCCCATTGGCCCTCAAACCCCTCATTCTGTAAAGACCCTATCGAGAGGTAAAGAGCATTATCGTTTTCCCTACTCAGACGTTATAACTTTCGTAAACAAGATTAAAGAGGCGAGGAAGCCTTAACAAAATAACCTTGTTATCCTCAGCTCTCCTTCACATAGGTCGATTCGAATAATGAAAATCAAAGGAATACCCTACACGAAAGTGAAATTTAAGGCTTTGCAAGATCCTCAGGTCTTAAAGGCCTATCTCCAAGAAAAGAAAGAGTTTGCTCCAATTAAAAGCAGAGCTATGACCATATTAAAGATGAACGTCGTCATGGACCCTTGGCCTAGAACTCCTTACTCATTAATTAAGGATAAGAATCTGATTACTAATCTTTATCCTTGGTTTTCGTTCGCTAAATATATAGAAAAGTCCCCTGATTTCTTTATACCTAGAGACGATGTTTTCTGATCCTGGCAGACAAAGGTACCTAATAGACGGAAAAATCATTGTTCTATACGTCAAATATTAATTAACTAATGAACGTCGTCATGGACCCTTGGCCTAGCGCTCCTTACTCATTAATTGAGGATAAGAATTTAATTACTAAGCTTTATCCTTGGTTTTCGTTCCCTAAACATGTAGAAAAGTCCCCTGATTTCTTTATGCCTAGAGATGATGCTTTCTGATCTTGGCAGACAAAGGTACCTAATAGACGGAAAAATCATAGTTCTATACGTCAAATATTAATCAACGACTGTGAAAACAAACAACCCACTTGATATGACATCAAATGAGAGATCATCATGATTGAAGAAAAACGCAGATTTAAAGCTATGTTAGAAGGTTTTCCCGATATCGCGGCGTATTGGGACCTGGACGCTATGAAGACAACGCTGAAATCATCTGAAGGCTTACCTTTAAGCAGTGGTGAGCTCATCTTAGTGGATTTTTTTCTGTCTATTTGGTTCGGCCGCACTGTGAATTTTGATTTTATCCGGGCCGCAGAAAGACTCAGTAACGATAACAAAATCCTCATTATGGATTGGTTTATGCACCCGTATTACCCTCGATAAGCCCCTAGAGGCGCCGTAAGGGTTAAGCCTCGATATATTCGGACAAAAAAAAAACCGCCTATTAGGCGGTTTTCTGTAGCAACGCTATTTGTTTTGCTTTTTTTCTCGGGTAAATCTCACGTCGTTCTTGAATACCTTAGCCAGTAGTAAGACTGTCGCTACAAACCCGCCAATGGCTACAACGGTAGAAATATTGCTGGACCACGCAAAGTGGGAATTTAAATAAAAGCCTATCCCAACCCAGGCACCGGCGCTTACAAGTAGTAACTCACCAGGTGTGCCGTAACTGATTTCAGCATGGCATCCTCTACATACTTTCGCGCCTACTGGGATGTCAGTCCTACACTCAGAGCACGTCATATTTTGTCCTGTCATTCTTATGCCCCCGATTAATAGACTATAGCGTTATTGACCCATTGAGGGTGACCGTTTTTCATGTCACACCGCATGACAGTGTTATCCGACATCGTAATAACAAAGCCTTGGGAGTAAGTTTTTTCACCGGCGAAGCAATTGGTTTTGTCGTCACCCTGCACGCTGTTGGCCTGGCCTTGTTTAAGCGTCATAAGAATTTGCGTGAGCAGTGTGTTTGTCGTGTTTTGAGACTCCAAAACACGGTTTAGCTGAGATTGTTCAGGCTGGGCGACGCTTGCGCTGGCTGAGTTTACGCCGCCTACTGAACATGCGAAGACGAACGCTGAAATGATGCGTTTACGATTCATACTTATCCTTTGACGTTGATTATTGAGGTTTATTGAATGTTGAAAAAAACAGTTCGGCAAAATCGATACACTCGTTCCAAGCTAACGAGCGCGTACGGCGGCTATTTTTGAAGACAGATTCGGGTAGTTTTAACCCTTGATAATTGCCTGACGTTGCATAGGCTTGACCTAGTTCCAGCTCGGGGACCCCCAAAACAATAGCGAATTCTTTTGTAGTCATTCTTGCTTTGCCGGTCGGATCTTTTTTTGGAAGTGTTCTGATTGGTCTAGACATAACAGCCCTTAGTACGTTGATTGCCAGTTTGTACCCGTATCCCATCGAGATCGCCAATGGCTTAAATAGACTTTTGCCACGTCAGGTAAATCTTGCATGACGACAACATTTTCTGAGTTCGTATACTCGGCGGCTTTGGTAAAATTAAAAGACCCTGTCTCGACCGTCTTGTCGTCCACTATGATCACTTTGTCATGGTGAATTTTATAATTATCCGTCGTTCGTACACTTCCCCCGGCATTGACTACTAGGTTCATTGCAGCTTGTGAGTAGCGGTTTCGATTACTTTTCTCATCTAAAATAAGCTTAACTTCAACACCTCTTTTCGCGGCGCGACTTAACGCTGATGCGATGTCCGCCGCACTAAAGTTATAACCAGAGAGATTTATACTTTTTTGTGCGTGGTTAATGGTGCTGAGTACGAGTGCTTGCGCAGAGCCTTCAGGACTGAATCCTACTTGAATATTAGGGCTAGCTTGGCTGCTAAAACTGCACAGTACTGTTAGCCCGAGGAGGGCTAGGACCTTAGGTCGGATCATATGAATACCTTGTTTAAGGGTAGGGGGAAAGCGGGGGGTCCCGCCTTGGAGTTATGCTGCGCGACGTTCGTAGTTTTTCAGCTCGTCTGCTTTAACTGTCAGCCGCTTAGGCTGAGGGTAGTGCGTTTGGTAGCGACCGCCGGTTTCCTTAAGCATGATCGCTGTTAACGAGAATAACCGGGCACTACGCTCTAGAGGCGTCGTATCTTCGCCTTCTATAAGGTCCATAACTGTTAATTCGTGGGCAATCGTATAAAGAATGCTATCAATAATTTTCGCGTGCTGAGGGTGACGTTGTTGTGACTTGTCGTTATCCCCCAAACCAATAGAAAGAATACGCGTTACTTCTTCGTTTCTTGCCAGTGTCCATCGCTCCCTGACTGTCATAAAGCTTCTTAAAACGTCTAGATTAGGTGTGGCGACCTCGATAAATCGATTAATACGAATATCCCTACTAGAAATTTTATCGTCGTCTTCAATGTAGAGTGAAGAGCCTCGAACGACATCACCTTGAAACAGTGTTATTTGCTCGCCTTTATTGAGTTGTTGTACTTCCTCGACGGTAATACGTTGCTCTTCTTTCAGTGATATTTGATCAGTATCTCTAAACGTACTCTCACCAAACATGCCGTTTTGTCGTTGCATCGATGTTTGAACGCCGGTGTATTCAGTCCCGCCAGATTTTTGGAACATCTCAAGTGTTTCTTTTGGGTCATTAAGCGTTCCAGCTACACGGGTAAACATGTTACCAATGAGTGTCCAAATCTTGTCCCCAGCCGCAGATTTTAAACGCTGAAGATCTTGCCCCGCTAACACCAGGGAATAACCAAGAGAACGTACTTGTGTAGCGAGGTGACCGAAGGTTTCCGTGTAATAGGCACCCACTTCATCGGCTATCCAGAGAAAAGGGAATCGGTCCTTAAATTTCTTAACGATAAGAATATCTTTTGCCTTTCCTTCTAATTTTTCCCCTAAGTCCTGGCTGAGGATCATCGCTGCCTGAGAGACCGTTAGACGCCCAAGCGTTGCGGCTTCACTGGAAGAAAGCTCTAGTGCGGGAATAAGGATCACGAGGATGCGGTCGTTATGAACGACGTCTCGTAAATCTATATCACCGGCACCGCTTGCGAAAACGTGACCGTAAGTATCGCTAAATAGCGACAACATCCGAGTGAATTGTTGTATCAAATAGCCATGTTGGTTTAGTACTTCGGCCGACCACTCAGAAGGTGAGTTGATAAGGGCCATATCAAAGCCCGCAAGCGTAGAGAGGTAGTTTTTAAGCGGTAACTTTGCCTCATCGTGCCAGTTTTCCGCAACTGCTTGTTGGTAAAGTTTAGCGATCTCCCTTAAAGGTAAATACTCTTGGATAGTACGCTGTGACATGACTTTATTTTCTTTACGGCATTTATAAACGAGTCCCATCACCAAAGCCTGGATCATCGCTTTTGCTTTTTCTTGCCAGCCTCCATCGTTACCGGCAGGCGGCAACATGGAGTCCATTAGCTGAATAATGTAGGTTTCTTGGGCCAGGGCAAACGGGTTGACCGAGTTTGATTGCGGACGTGATTTATCGTTATCGAGAAGCCGTTGGGATCGAGACTGACCGCCGGTAATAAAGTTAATTACACGTACATCGTCTTCTCGCCCAAACCGACGGGCAAGTGAAGCTATAGCAAAGTACACATCGTTTTGCGCTTTACCATCAGAGAAAATCATTCCTTTTCCCCAGCTTAAAGCATTCAAAACGTACCCTAAGAGCATTTCAGTTTTACCGGCACCGGTTGTGGCCATCAAAATTAAATGGCGAGTTAAGTCGTCCATGCTAAGCCATAACTCGCGACCGGCATCAAATGTTCGCTCATAGCCGGTGTATAAAATACCGGCGGCACGACTCATTTTTCGTTGCATACGTGTGACCGGTAAAAACCCCCACATTTTGACCGGTACGCGCATTTCGGTGGACGGGTCACCACGCTGCATATCTGTGGGCATACGTAAAGGCATGCGAAATTCGTTAAAAAGATAAACGGGTATCCAAAAGATCATTACTGGAAACGTTATCCATAACGAGCTGGGCCAAATAATCCCAGCAATAAGCCCAAGGAGCAGAGCTGCGAGGAGGTAAGACGTGTTGAGCGCTATCTCCTCAAGAGGCGAGTGATAGACTTTACGCCCGAGCTTTGTCTTGTCTACAGGTTTATTTCTCTTCATCTTGGCTGTTCTCCGAATTCTGGCTCATGAACTTCACCATCTCTTCAGGGCTTTTCATCACTGATTGTGGGACGTGGCGACCATCATCAGAGATAACCCAAGGCGTTCCAGGGATGTGATAGCTTTTAAAGGCAACATCGTTGACTGAAAGCGCTTTTGCGGCTAAATCGCACTCTTTACCTGCTAGCGCCGGTGCTTGCGTTTTATCTGACTTAGGGTCGTTGATATGCAACATATTATCCCCTTCAGAGAAGAGCTTAAGCCATGCTGCTTTGCGCTTTTCTGGCGGGAGGCAAAGAACAGGTTTTATCTGTGACGCGGACTCTTCGCCACCTATAGCGGTCGTTGGGAAAACTTGAACGTTATAACGAGTACTTAACGCTTCAAACAGTGGCTCGAAGTTACGGCAATTAGGACAATTTGGATCAGCGAAAATGTATAGAGTACGTTCGTGACCATTGGATAATGGGACAGTAAATAGATTACGACTCGCTGCTTTTTGAAGATTCTGCGCAAGACGTGTTTCACCGGCTTTAATCTGCGCCGGTGAGGGTTGATTAGGGTTCTCTTGATTTAGCTGTCCTGTGCTTGCTTGCGGCGTTCTAATTACCTGTTGTGGCGGCGATACGCGCTGAATTGGGGTAGAATGAGCGATCGCACGAGGTCCCTCAATCGAGGCAGTATTTTGGGCCATCGCGGGTAATGCTGGTCTATAGGTCGATTTGTCTTTGGTGTGCAATACATTGACCAATGCTGTCGTAGCAATAATTCCGCCCAACATAACGCAGGCAAGGATTTTATGACGATTATTCTTTTTGATAGCTGTTACGATAACATCTAAGAGCTGCTCTGCGGCATCGGTTGAAAAAGCATCATACAGGGCTATTTCTTCGCCATACTGCATACGTGCGACTAACGTTGTGCCTACGATGTAGAAGGACGGGCGGTTGAGCAGATTAACGCTAAAAATTGCTTTGCGGCCCTTTCGTGTTGAGAAGGCGATAAGTTGATTTTTTTTGATCTCGGCATTAAATAAAGTAGTAGTCATGGTAGCTCCTAAAGGTCGCTTACATCGTCAAACGGCGTCTCGCGGCTTACGTCTAACTTCTTAGATGGCGTTCGGGTAAACGTATTTACCGGCTTTTCTTGTTGATAAGACGAGGCGTATTGTTCAAGGTAGGAATCGTCATCATCCTGTTCTATCAGAATTGCATTTTGCGTTGTTACTGGGCTTTGAGTATCTGTACTTTGACTCAGTGGGCTATTACGAGCAGGCACATAATCATCGGTTTTCTTATGCGAGCTTTCTAACTGCGGGCTATGGCTTTCTTGGTCATAAGTATCGCTTTCAAGTAAAGGCGAGTACAAAGCAGCCTGATCATCGTCAATAAATGGACCCGTCGATAACTCGGGGGCTTGCCAATCAATATCTTTCGACTTTGATTTCTTCTCCGGGGTACGCTTTTCGTGAACTAAACCGATGGTCTCAAGATCTTGTTGGAGGCCGTCGATGGCAGTCTCTACATAGTCCACTTTGAGGTTTAGGTTATGTTCGCTCACCTTCTTTTCAAAACGAGCCTGGGCAAGAACGCCTGCGCCTTCGACAAAGACGCTTTGTGTATCGGTAGAGTGCAGCGCATACCACAAAGTGCGATCAATACCTTTTAGCCAACGATATTGAGAACCGGGTAAATGAATATCATTGGCGAGTAAACTTGAGAGTGCCGTTCTTACATAGGCATGAGTCGTGAATAGCTCTTTTACCTGAGGGACTTGCCATACGTTTTGAAATTCCTTATCGGTGATAGAAAAATCAGGGCGAAGCAAAGTGTTTTTATTGCTGCCCTTATGGCTTAAGCATGATCGATTAAGGCTATCTAATAGCTGTTTAGCTTTACGCCGGTCGTTAAAAAAAACCTGTAAACCAAAAACCGTAAACAGTGCTTTTTCATAATCCTTGAGGGATTTTCCGTCTGTAAACCGTTCGCCAAGTTGTGTGAGAAAAGCCTCTTTCGCTTTCTCTCGATCAAGCTGTTTTGCGTTAATAAGGTCGTATTTTTCTGCAAACTCTTCAGGGTGCATTGCCCAGCGATGTTCTTCTCGCTCGTCGTTCATCAGTAAATCTTGCGTTTTACTGTCAGCAAGCACTGGGACAATTGCCGGTGCAAAGCGAGACATCACACGGGGGAGAGAATAGATATTGATCATACGTTTACTACGAAGACCCAACGAAGGGTGACCTACAAGGCCGATAACACAGGCAATGCACATGGGAATAAGGAAAATAAATAAAATTCCCGAGGTGTGATTGAGTACATCGAGGAACTGTTTCGCCGTAACGCTATCTGCATTATTGGCGGTGTCTGCTAAAAGGTTAATCCGCTCTGCCGCATAGGCGTGTATTGTTGAGAAATCTGCAAGCCGCCACAACCAGTAAAGGGCGGTACAAGCAATGAGAACGAACTTACTAAACCATAGCCAGATAAAGAATACGGCAGCACCAAGCGATAAAAGCAATATCGCCTGATCGTTTTCAAACGAGTCAGTAGGCTTGACCTGAGACATAGAGGCTCCAGGGAAACAAAAAGAGATTTAGCGTCAGAGAAACGTAGAAAAGCCCCCAATGTTGGGGGCCTGAATTGCTATCAGATGAAGGCGTTTAGATGGACATCCAAGTGCTGCGAGTCAGCAGTTTTTTTAACGAATTGAGGGAACGGAGTTTTATACTCATACTCACGGTGTTGCATGGCACAAATAATGTCGTAAATTTTGAGTGCTTGGGTTTCACCGCGTAGCGCAGTAATCTCAAGAGAGGGACATTCCGGGATTTTAGTATACAACTTCACTTTATTACCCACACGTTCAACCCGAGTCCAAGAGCCTGCGTTCATATCAAGTCCAACAACGTCATATACGCCGTCTCGGGTCATGCGAATGTATAATATGGTCCCTCTTATAGCATCAACTCCCAAATAGTATTCTAAATTTTGAGTGACTGAGTTACCTTCTTGAGGGCGAAATTCCGGCCCTTCGAAGAGAGATATTATATTGTTTATTCTTTGTTTATAACGTCTGTTAGTACGCCAACTAATTACTATAGGAATGATAAATAATAACCAAAAAAATAGAGCGATTTTCCAATCGCCAGCATGTCCATTTGAAGAAGAACTACCGTTGTAGGTAAAGGTGTAAACGCATGCCAAGATAAAAAATATTGGCATGATGAAGATAGCGAAGAGTCCTTTTAAAACTCTAGATCTTGTTTCCGAACTTTTGGGTTCTCGCTTAATCATTGTTTGCCTCGGATGTAGTATTTATATACTAATTATATCATAAATCATTGATTTAATAACTATTTAATACCATCTTTACTAGATGTAGTATCCCGTTCTTGAGTATCCATACCAGGTGTTTTTGTTGCTCCTCTACCGAATCCAGCGACAATATTTGAAGCTGAATCAACCATGCCGCCCATGAGGTTTGCGCCATCACGACCACCCAAGAAATTAATTACGTAGTCAGGTAGCGTTACGACGAGAGCGAATACTTTAGTCACAAACGTTGTGCATATTCTGGCGTAAATCAATAACCAACCAACGGAGATGAATAGTCCAGTAAACGAGTCAATTTGCATGTTTGCTAATGCTGAAGCTGACAGCTTATTAAGGACTGTTCCGCCTGCGATAATTGTTACCGAGGAGAAGAAAAATCCAAGAACCATTAGCGAGGGTCGCAGCATCATATCGATGAGGAATACATAACCATACGATGCACGGCTTCCTTTATCTTCTTCCGCTCCTAAGTGCGTCGCTGCCCACATTGGCCCGGCAGCACAGCCTACTAACACACTGACAATCCAGTTTACAAAGCCAGTCATCCAGTAGATGAAGGGAATTGCCGGAAGAAATACAGCCAGGCTAAATCCTGCGGAAAATAGTATGAAAAGAAGAAAATAAAAGGGAGGGGAGACTGCCTGTAGAACGGCAACAACCGTTGACTGCCAACCGGTTAAGCCTTCTGTTATACGCCCTATTATATTATTTCCTGAGAAGGCTACGCCCGCTTGTACACCAACATAAGCCGTTAGTGCAGTACCTACTCCGTCTAATGTGTAGTCCCCAATAGTCTTCATCTTCAGTAACGGATTAACTTGGTCACTATCACTTGTAGAATTACCTATTTTGGTAGTAGCTATTGAGTTAGTGATTTTCTGCATTGGGCTATTAAACAAGCCCACAAAGACTGATTTCGGATCGGTACTGGACCCATTCACAAACTGATCGTTTTCAGTTTGCGTACCAACTGCCGGTGTATACGTCGTATTTTGTAGCTGCGTGCGGTAAGCCGAGAAGACTTCTTGATAAAGCTCACTACTTCCCAACTCCCCGATACCAGTAGGGCCACTAGTTTTAGGTGCAGACGCGGCGACGTCGTTCGTTTTACCGTTAGCGGTTGCAAAAGTCTGGTACCAAGCACCCAAAGCGGCCCAGCCGTAAGTTTTAATATTACTGCTTAAGGTACTTTGTAGACTGTCTTCGTAATCAATGTTATTGACTGCGCTGTTGACTGTTGTCTCGTAAGTACTCGCGGCGTTCTGGATGATTGTTTCAATGTCACTTAACGATCCTGAATCATTATCCCGTTTGCTAATAAAGCTTGCTACAAAGCTCGATGCGGCGCTATCTAGCGTACTCTGCATTTGCGACAGCGCTTCTTTTTGCGCATCGACGATAGCTGACGTATCTACATCCGAATCGAATATGATGCTCCAACTGCTGCTACGGGTCGTCGTCGGGATTGATGCGCTGCCGCAACTTGCTGATCCGTTGCTAGTGACATAACTTCCATCACTTGACGTTGTTTTCATCGTCTCTGTCGATGCGCTACCCGAGTCGTTATAGAAGCTTTCGAGCTGTGAATTGACTGCATACTTACAAAGGTCCATCTCAAAGATTTGTCGTGCTGAGGCACGCGTATCAGTAGATGTGGGCTGGGTGACTAACGAGTAGCCCGAGTCCATCATATCGACGGCTTTATCGGTAAGAAGGTTCGCGCTACCGACCCCCATTACTGAGGCTGCCCATAACATTATTAGCTGTGCGATAGACCATCCTGAGGAAGTCGGAACGAGTGAAATAAACCCCGCAAATGACATCACCGGCGCGAGCATACTTCGAGCTTGCCCGAAAACCTTTCCCTCTGATCCCGATTTGACGACACCTTTAAGCGTGACGGTCAAAAACCAGAACAGCGCTATCGCACACAAAACACCATTAAGTATGCCGAACAATGAGCCGATTACTGTCGTATCGGTTGTACTAAAAGGCGATGTCACAACATCGCCGAAGATAGCGACAAGGGCTTGTCTTGATAAATCGCTACTATTCTGGGCGGCACTGCTAATACTGCTGTACGTCACATCGTCTGCCAAAGCGGGTAGCGACAGGCACAACAAAATCAGCGCTGAGAAGAGCTGTTTAAATTTATTCATAGGTAACCTAGGAGTTTTGGCGTCAGAAAGGAGTGATACAGCGTTTTATCCAATCGTCGGACTGGCGAAAATCATTAAATGTACCTTTATCCTCAGGCGTGAGCCGCTCGTTTGATAGTTGCCATAAGCGCAGCTCACTCACGATAACTTTGCTTATCGCGACTGCACTAAAGAGGGTGAAAATTATAAAATACGTTAACGCTCGTATGATGATAATTCCTGGCAACGACTTGAACGCGAGCAAGATCATGATAAGGAGTAAAGGCATCATGATCACACCTGTGAGGGAAATCACCCACCAAAAACGCTTGAGTAACGTGAACTTGCGAATAAGTTGTGGTTTCGACATCCCACTTTCGCCTACTGCCTGAGAAAAGGTGAGCTGAGTTGAATTCGCCTTCTTAATACTCTTTCGTAGCTCGTTGGCTCGTTTCACTGTTTGTGTTAGAGAACGAGTTGTCGTTTTACCGAGCGAAGTCATTTCACCTAGTGGAAAGAGAATATTTGCTACGCGATAGCTCGTCCGGGCTATCTTTCTTGCAATGCCTGGACTGTCTTCGGTCTGCTTTACATCATTCATTTCGCAACACCTCCGCTAATTTGCGACATCAAGCTTTCCATCTTAGGCCCGTAGGTTTTGTCTGCCGTGAGGGCGAGCGCCTGGCCTGCAATAATGTTGGATTCTCTTATTTCATTTTTGACGCCAAGCTGTATCCAATTTGAGAGACTTTGGACCCGGATAAGCTCACGCATCAAGTTATCGCCGTCCATTTGCTGAAGGTCTGTCTCATATTCGGTATTAGCGTACCGCCGCCCGACTTCGAATGACTCAAATTCACGGTTGCTCATCTCGCCACTGCTCTGCGCCTCTGCTGAGGCCGTATCGTTGTAATAAGACTTCGCTGACGCGTTTTCTAGGGACTCTGCTAGCGCCTCTTTGGTATCAGAGTTAGGTTTACTGTCAGCAATCATTTCAAGCTGAGGCTGCATGGCTGCGTTTTGAATGGATTTATATTGCGTCATCAAACCTTGATAACGCCAACCTGAGGCGGTTTTGATCTCACCCTTTCCTAATGTGCGACCGACAGAATGCTTTGATGAATTACGTAGATAAGCCATTGCAGCATCTACTTGATCGTCTGTGAAGGTCAGATCGGGAGTTTTACCAACACTTCCCGCACCCTGTAGTACGGACCTCACTTCCGTATCGCCTCCGGGCAAACTTGACGTCGCCTGGCATAACTCAGTACCGCCGTACTGAGCATATTCTTCAGATGTGCAATACTTCGCGTGTATCGCAGCACTGCGATAGTCTTCTTGCGCGGGTAGTACCGGAACGGAAGAAACTGCCGTTTTTATTGCACTATTAGAAATCCCCGAGCCACTGGATAAAGAAGACTGCATCGCCGCCGAGCTACTCCCTACCTGTGAAGCGACACCGGAGGCTGATTCGCTACAGATGCTATCCGGGACAGAAAAGCTTGCTCGCGCTTTCTCAAGCCGGTCTGTTTCTCTCCCGAATGCGTCTGTTTGACGTTGTGCTTGGAAGCCTTCACTCAGTACGGCTGTATTTTTATCGCTGGCCTGTGTGATGGCGCTGCCGATTTCGGTATCGGTTGTGAGAATTTCACCAAGCGTCGCCTCAATCGAGGTTAACGCAGGGACCACTTGACCGGTTATCGGCGCACTTGCAACGACCGTCACTGGATAAGCAAAGGCGTGAGTACTCACGCCCAGCAGGCTTACCGTTAATAGTTTTAATTTCATAGAAAATCCTTAAATCCGGTATCCGCGCTTGTCGATAAGCTCGTCAGCAAGTTGGGCAATTATTCTCGTGCCGTCTCGCTCGCCAGCTCGCTTACGGCGAGTTTCGATAAGCCTATTTGCTGAGCCGCTTGGGAAACTTTCTGCGAGAATATCGCGGGCAGTACGACCGTCTAACTCGCTGTAGAGTTGTTTGCGCAAGGCTGTATCAGAAGGCGTTGAGTTCAATGCCCAAATTTCCTTTGCGCCCATTGTGTTTTTTAGGATCCGAGCAATACGACCTGATTTAGTTCGAAATACTCCGAGGAAGCTTGGGCCGCTTCCATCAGGGGCCGGTCCTCTTGGGATCTGTAAGAACCGGTTTACCGTCACTTCGGGTACGTCGAAATGCTTAGTTAGAATCTGCGCATCTTCGTTACGACAATCCATCAGGTAGAGTGAGTTGGCTGATTTTAAAATGACATCAGGGAAATCGCCCAGGTACTGCGAGCTTAGAACGGTTCGAATACCGAACTTACGCTGCTCACGGTCTTGGGTCTCAAGGGCTTGGAAGATAAAAGGGACGTCTTTTGCATTATGCAGCTCGTCATAAAGCTTGGTTTTAACCTCTTGATCAAGCTGCTCAAGTCTATCTAAGTGCATCGTGTGATACATTTTAGGCACGCTTTTAAGTAGCTCGTCTTGATATTGCGGCAAAATGAAATGTCCGCCGCTGATTTGACCGGCAAAGAGATACATAATCCCCGTTTTTAGCTGACCGGCTTTAGTGGTATCACCCGTAACATTGTTTAAATCGACAGCTATGATGCGGGTCTGCGGGCTGATAACAAACTGCGTGCGTCCAGCAAGCATTTTAAACTCTGATGTGGCAGCACCTAGCCGACGACTTACATACTCGACCAATAAGTCAGAGTTTGACCCATCCCGTGTGACCTTTCCGAACGAGCTGGTAATCTCCTCATCACTTAACGAGTTTTGCATATCGGTGAGTTCTGGCACCGCCATGAACTGCGCAGATTGTGCCGCACTCTCAAAACCGGCGTCAAAGAGCATATCGCGCACGTCGTAGTAAGGGCAGACTTCCCACCAATGCTCGTCGTACTTCTCGAAAAGTCCTGACTGACGTAATGCTTCATCGACTTCAGGCGCTTCACCCGGCGCATAGCAACGCGGCTCTATTTCGGCGTTTCGCTTAAACGCAATCATGACGATTCTTTCAAGTAAAGTGCGAATGTCCCCAGCATTCGGCGGGTTACCGGTCGTCGGGTCGATACACATTGCATACAGCACGCTAACCATCCAAGAACGCTCAGGCTCTAGCGGGTATTTTGCACCGAGCTGAAGATCAAACATGTTCTTACAGTGCGAAGGGTCATTTCGTAAAACGATCCCAATCACCTCATCTTTACGATGCTCTGGTAAGTTGTCACGGATAAGCTGAATCTGCCCCTGTGCGCTATAGCCCTTATCAACTTTTGCAATAAACGGGATATGCGTTTGCGCCGTCGTCACAAGTGAGTTATCTAGCATGTTAAGCATCAACGATTTACCCGATCCCGGCACACCGGCAATGATTTCGGTATGCTTGGTTTGTTGCGATGAGGCTAAAACGACCGGGACCATTTTTCCATCAGGGGTCGGGAATACGACGCTTGCATTATCCGTCCAGGCTGATGCTGGACGCCCTAGCGGCAGCATACTTAGCGCCTCACCCAGCGGCGGATATAAAGCATGTGGGCCGCCGCCAGTTCTGGCGGACACAAGTGTTGATGCCCATGCCTTGAACGGATCGCCGAATACTGTAGTGACTTCACATACGCCCCAACCTTGAAACGCTTTTTGTAAGAGCGTTAGGTTCTGTAGAGCTTCTTCTTTGCTATTACCCCATGTCGATGCACAAATAGTCATGACACAGACTGGCTCAAATGCATCGCGTTTTTGTAGCGCATCAACGGATTCCCAAATAGGGCGCAGGCTTGGAATGAAGGCCGAGAAATCTAAGATGAATTTTTTCCATCCAAGGGCTGCCATACCGCCAGGCATGATGTCAAAACGAATACGATAGGGGACCTCACGAGGAATAAGCGCTTTTAGTCTAGAAAAGTGCATTATCTGCTGCGGTCCTAGTGATACTGATAACGTCGCGTGCCAAACGCCATTGATACAGATGAAATTATCGTCCGTTTTGGCATCACAATTCATTATCTGAAAATTCAACCACGGGGCCATAAATGGCGAAATATCGTTACCTTTTCGTCGTCCACTCGGACGAAGTTTTTCGCCTGGGATAGCCGGGCACCAATTATCAGAAGTGCCGTTGCGGTCAACCTGCTGACGAATATGATTGCCCAGTGAAGGTACATCAATTACGTCCATGAGTAGACCATCACCTGAATCATTAAAAGCATGTTCCACGACGCTTAAGAAGGCGTCATGACGGATTTTCAAGCCTGTTAACTCAGAATATGCGGGGTTTTGTCCGAAGCGGTGCGGCGGGGCTTTTGCAGCAATTTGTGCAATACGCTTATTTTCACTCTTAAGTTCGTGCGCCGACATGCCTACACGTGAAGACCAGCATGTTACGAATGCCCGCTCCCGGCTCACCCACGGCGCTATTTTCTCTATCTTTTCATCGAGCAAATCTTTCATCGCCAGATTAGTGCGATCAATCGAGCTGTAATGATGAGCGAATAGGCGTTCTAATTCTTCTTTGGCCCTATGTGGGTCACTTTCAAACACCATGCTAATTTTATGGCCGGGTGATTTAAAATCTGTCGTTAAAGCCGTCGTAACGCGTTCAATAAATCCATCAAAAGAGAATTTCTTATCTCTATCTGCTGACTCATCCATCTCGCAAAAACTACCCTGCGCTTCGAACGTCGTACAATAATCGCCTTTTTCTGTCACGGCGATGTAAGGTTTTGATAGGTTAGGGCGAAAGCTTTTATCTGTTGGGGTAAGTCTAACAATCGTGCGCAAATCGCAGTAATCCGGTAAATCACTGGATACAACAAAACGGCTAATTGACGAAAGAATATCTTCCGCCTTATCAATAAGCTTGGACATGTTTACTCCTACAAGGCGGGTAAAGTAAGGGTTGCTAGTAACTGTTCTGCCGTAATCCCGGCGGGTAGTAGTAGCGATGAGTCGCTAAAAGCGTCAAGGGACATAACGAGGTGCGTTCCCGCTAACTGTTTGCGTAAAATTAAGCGTTCATCTGGATGCTGGCGCGAAAGCGCTTGGGCGAACTCGACCGGTCTTACACTCTTCCAGTAGTAATCAGTTTCTTTCTTATGACGAAAAAGCCATTTTAAAACCTTACGTCCGGTTTTTTTCTGCCCCCTATTCCCATCTAAACTTGCAATAAGCGCCATTCGTTGAAGGTTAATAACGTCTACAGGGCTTATCCCTGGTAACCAACACAGCACGCCGTAAGCCGCTGAGGGACTGTCCAGATGCAGGCTTAACCAACACAGCGAACACAACGCGTGGGTCGCCGGTCCGGGAACTTGCATGTCTTCTGTTGATAATTTCGGTAATGGTGAGTCGAATTTAAATAACCTTTCTGCGGGCCATTTACACAGGGCGCAGCATGTAGCGTTTGCCGCTATAGGCGTCGGGGGGATGTCTTCACCGCTGACATCAAGCCACGGTAAGGAAAAATGAGACTGTGTCAAAACGTCACTCCAAGGATTAAGGGCTAGGCTTGCACTACTCACTACTGGTTAATGAGCACTGAAAGCCTGAGGACAGCTTGCGCTGCCCTCGGGTTTATTAGCTACCTGAACCAACGGTGACGTTGGTTAAGCCCGCCTGACTTTGTGAGCGACGGATGATTTCAGAAAGGCTTACCAAACAAACTCCAGCGATAAGCGATGCTGCAATTTTTGCCGTACTAATTTGCGGATTATCCTTTTTGTTTTTCATCGCAATCACCGCACCAATGACGAAAATAACTCCAATGAACTCGGCTGCAATGAGCAGATCTTTTTCACCGTCTGACATACCGGTTGCGACTGTATCGAACATTCCAGCAATATCGCTATCTGCATGGGCTAACATAGGGCTAGCTGCTGCGAATGTGACAAGCGCGCCGACGGCTTTCTTTTTAAGGCTCACACGAGTTTCATGAGCTTGTACGCAGGTTTTTAGAAATAGGTTTGAAATAGACATGATTTATCCTTGCTATATTGAATTGAAATACCGCTATGCGGTGAGTATGAAAAGTAAGTTACCGATTAACGGCTTTTAGAACGCCAAACCCAGAGAGTTTTGTAAGGCGTCAAGGAGATAGGGGTTACAAAAAGCGAGAACCCCAAGAATGAAGCGCACGATCCCCGATGAAACATCCTCACTTGCTGATAGCCCAGTGTGTCCATCTTTCATCGAGCGCTTAATACGCATAAGCCCCATTAGAGCGAAGACCATCCCAAGTAAGCGAATGAGCGTTAACATCGCATTAGCAGCTTGTGCACCAACGCCGAATGTCGATTCGGATACGTAGGACACCTCATCGAAACTTGCCCCGGACCAACCAAATTGGCTCGATCCTCGCGAGATAATTTGTTCAATCGCAACAAGCATCCCGCAGATGAGGAGCACACCAATGACTTTTCCGCCGCCACTATGACCTGGTACCTTTTTAGCGAGTGCTGATTCTCTAGATAGGACGCTAATCGCCCCGACTACGCCAAAAAAACTCGCCGCCACAACAACGAAACTGACACCGCTTGAGAAAATCCCACTCGCAAAGGTGACCAGAGCGCTGACTGCATCACCACTCATTTAGCCCCCTTAACGGATAACACCGGCAGTTGTGAAGACTTGACGATTAGGCGCATCGATCTGCGTCACCGTTAAACGTCCAAGAGAATCACCTTCTTTCACTGCCCACGTTTTACCGCTCCAAAGTATCCAAGCCATACCGTTATCTATCGCGCTGACATGCATCGAGGCGGTCGGAGAATGGCGGGCTACCTGACGTGGTGCATAACCATTGACGCGATTAGTCTCAAGCTCTGCGATACGGGAATTTAGTGAGTTAATTTGCTCTTGATACTGTTGTGTCATTTGCTGAGCGCTTACGACTTGCGATGAGAGCGTTTGTACCGTCTGGGATAGTCGCTCAATGGCCTGGCGGTTAGTCTGAGAATACTCTTTGACGCCATTAACCATTTGAGCGACTTCGTTTCGAACCTGGCTATCGTCTACAGTCGGCTGAGACTGAGGTAAGTTTTGATTCGCCTGTGCCGGTGTATCGACTTGGGTATCTTGTAGACCTGCAAGGTCATTAACGTCTGGTGAAGAAGGCTGATTACTTGAAAGTAAGTAGAACGCAAAGATACATAGCACTACCGCTATCCCTGCTAGCCAAACTCCAGTAAGTCCCATGAAGTACTGTTTTTCCGTCATCAGATACTTAATATCTTTTTTAGGCTTATGCTGAGGACTAGGCAGCGTTGGGCCGTCGCTACTTGGCGACTGTTCAAACTCATTCATTTTTGTTTACTCCGAGGGCGTAGTTTGCGAGCTAGGTAACTGACTTTGGATTTGCGCTCGGGTTTGCTCCCGAAGCTGTGCAAGAGTTGGCCTTGGTAGTTGCGATTGGGTCGAACTTGAGGTCGTCGTTGTAGTGCCTGACGAACCGTGTGCCTTAACTTCGTCAGCCGTCGTTACCGAGGACATGAACTGGATATATACCGGCTGTCCTGCATCGATAGTCGCCTGCGTTACGGGAAGTTTAGCCGCATCTTGCTTAAGTACGTCTGCGGCTTGCGCAGCAGTTCCGCCTGCTATGACGCCTGTTACCGCCGTGCTATTAGGCATAGAGGCGTGACTTGTTACTGTTGAATAACCATTCGTCAAAATATCCGTATTCGCATCCTGGTAAAGTTGTCCGGCTTTACCAATACCGCTGGCAATAGCAGGCAGTAAGATCCGCGACCAGTAACGGTGATTGACGTTCGTTGCAACGTTCGCCATAAGTGTTGAATCTTTCAGAGCGTAGGCGTCAACGGTATAGCTTTTGTGATTCCAATACATAGAGGTGAAGTGGATCACGACACCATCACCGGCAAGCTGAGAGCGGTCGGCTTTAAAGCTCGCCCCACGATACGGCCCCGACCAGATAGTCCCTATCACCGGCGTAGAGGAGTTATCCGAATCAACGCCAATCGTTATCGAACCTGGCGCACGCGTGAAAGCCGGTATCAGCTCAATCGCTGGCTGATCTTTACTACTCGTCACGTTATAAGCCGTATTTTGTACGGTAATCGAATCCGCCCAGCCTGAAAAGGCGCTGGTTTTATTTCCGTTAGACCCTTTGCCGTCTTCAGCACCCGGTTCAGTACTGACACCGATAGCCGCAACCTCCTGAAGTTGGCCCGTATCACCGGTTATTTGTCCCATCATTTTTTTAAGTGCTGCTCGCTGCATATCCGTCAATCCATCCCCCTTTTGCTGAGTATTGGTCTGCTGAGTATGCGTTTGCGGTTTGTGTTGAGTAGGTCTTCGGCGATCCGGTGGCGGCGGTGTATTTACGGTTGTTCCTTGTCCGACCGGGATACTTGCAATAAAGCTTTGATTATCTTTTTGCGCTTGTTCAGCTCCTTCATTATTGTATTCAGAGAGCAGATTTCGATAAGCCGGTGTTTCTTGCGCATGGCGATTTGTCGAGTTAGCAACATTACTCACATCGATGCGTGACGGCGTATCTTTTGGGGAATGCAGGTAAGACCATGCGACGTAGGTTCCGCCGCACGCCACGACAACTGCGGCGGCAATAAGCGACATGACAATGCGTTTATCGCGACCGGCGTCTTTTTCTGTAGCCATGTTTTACTCCAGCGTAATGTTTAAGGGGACGGCATGGCCCATCACGGAAAAGGTCGCATAAGGCGTCACCGGCATTTTCCATAAGTGCATCCCATCAGCAGAAGATAGGGTTTGATCGAATTCTTCCATTAAGTCAGCGCGGGAGCGGATATAAAGATCATCGCCCATCTGCCAAACTGTCGTTTCTGGGACACCACCTGAGACTTTAAGACGCTGTGCGCCTTGCGGCGGCGTACCATCTAAAAAGGCTTGTAGCACGTCATCGTAAAGGCCGATTTTCGACTCAGGCTCTGCCATCGGTGCGGCTTGAGGTCCGCGTCTTGGTATACGTAAATCTAAGCGGCTATCTACGGTCCATACGTTCTTACGACTATCTGTATCCCCACTTGAAACGGTCAAAACAATTGGAACTGAAAGTCCCTTGAGATAAACCGTGACGCTACCGGTCGCATAAGCTCGATTAGCCTTAAGCGTAATGATGGGACCGTTAGGAATGCTATAGACCGCAAAATCGTTAGCATTAGCACTCAAAGCCGGTGCAGCTAAGGGCCACGGAGCGCCAGTTGCGTCAGTAAAACTAACGTTAGACGTGTAATTTACTGCGGCACGAACAAGCGGCAGGCTAGAACCTGGTGAAAGGTCTACAGTTTGCGCACTAATACGCGGCACGATTGTTTGAGTCGGTGAACTCATTGCCCGTTTATTTTGCTCGCTTTGGCCTCGAAGCGTTCTAATTTCATCCGGCGATAAGGGCGAGACTTGCTGCTGTGCTGCCTGATAAATCGGTGAGGGCGGCGGCAGAGAGTCACTTGAGCTTGTCGTCGTATCCGGCGGATTAGTGTTCCCCGACTGTGTATTTTGGTTAGCTGCCTGGGCGTTTTGATTAGTAGTACTCGCGTTACTCGCTGAGGTCGGTGCTGAAGGCGGAGTACTTGTTGCCGGAGCTTGGGGAGAAATTCCCCCCATATTCACTGCCGGTTGCCAATTACCTTGAGTCTGCTCGTTATTTGCTGGCGTCGTCGTGTCTGCCGCAAAACTTTGACTACACGCAAGGGCTAGCAGGGATAAGACAAAATATTTTTTCATCGTATTTATCAATTCCCATTCATCATGATCGTTTGACGCGTCTCAAGTCCCAGAGGCTTTTCTCTTGGGTCAGCTTGCTGAATGAGTAGCTCAACAATATATCGCTGTGGCGGCATACTCGTTTGCTGCCCATCAAGTTGCATGGTAACCGGGTATTGGATTTTCCAGAGGTAAACACCGTTTAGTTCGCCCTTACTGTGAACCACGCCTGGTGAGACGGTGACAGATAAGTTCATTCGTTTATCACGCACCATTGCCAGTACGTTTGAACTCGTCAGTGCTTTGTAATACCCGGCATACCCTTCATCGGAGTAACGCGGCATGACACTTGTCATCTGGTTTCTAAAGTGGACGAAGTCCATAGTGAAAGATTGCTGGATAGTGTCAGCGCCAAACTTACTCACATCTTCAACTGACCAAGCGGGACGATTCAACGGGTAGATACGTGTTATACGACCGTCTTGAGTCGAGTAATACTTATTATCTAAATGAAGGCTGTGCCAAAACTGAAAACCGTTTAATACAACAGAGACGGTTAAGCCAGCCCCGAGAATTAAACAAATTGATAGACATTTGCGGGCGAAGTGCGTGCCGAGTGTTTTTTCTTCTTGCAGTCGATGGGCTTCATTAAAAGCCTCGATCTGTTCATCGTCAAAACCCGGCTCTTCAGGGGCAGCCGAAGGCCCGCCCTGTGATAAAGGAGCGTTCATAGGTATGTTCCGTTTAAAGTTGCTGTGTGGCGTGCTAGACAGTTAGTTGGTCAAACTGTCCCAAGGATCGATTGATGAGGGGATATAGCTGTTTACTTCGCTGACGGCTGATGAGCAGATTTCATCGGCATAGCCGTTCAAGATACTCGAAAGACTGGCAAAGCTAGGCATTGTTAGGGATAAAGTACGTATTTTATCCAGACACTGCTGAAGCTTAGACGATGCGCTACTCTCTCTTGTATACCAAGCCTGGGCGGCTTTTTGTGCCGTTGCATAACCCGCTTCGCTACCGGTCTCTGCGGCAGTGCTCGCTCGACAAGCACCAAAGGACGCTACAGGAAAAGAGAAGGCCGCGCATAGAGCGCCTACCATTACTATTTTTTTAAACATGACAATACCTCATGGACGAGTGTTGCTATTTACCCCGGACGTTGGCCTGCCGGTTGAGCTTTGTTTTGAACCTCCGCCCGGGGACCTGCCTTTGGGTCCTCTGTATCCGCTGAATAGCGTTTATCAAAGCCCAGTGACGCATGAACGTTTGTGGGAATATCTTCAGGCTTTACAAGTTTCGCGATCTGCGTATTTTCATCACCTGCAATTTTGAAAAGTAAGGTATCGCGAGGGATACTTTTTCCCTCAACTTGATTGAGTGCTTGAGCATGTCCGACGTAACGTAATCCCTCAGAAGTGAGTGCGTTGATAATTAAGTCAGGGCCAGCTTTATTGTCGGGAAGTGAGGCCAGTACGTTGTAGTACTTCTCTTTAATCATCGCGATGCCTTGTAAAAAAGGACCATCACCTTTAGCTAAATGGAGTTTAAGTCGTCCGTCTTCAGCATAGGAAGTTAAAATGGCTTTCCCCGCATTATCATCATGTTGAGGCCTATTAGCTGTTAGCGCATCGCCTCTATCTATTGTTCCTCTGCCGTCAGGTCGTAACCATAAAAGCTTATCTTCCATACTTGGAATAGGCTGAACAGACTTAACTTTTGCGATTAATTCCGGCGTTAGGATTGCTCTTTGAATCGAGGAAAACTTATTTAAATCGTAGGCCGATAGCTTTTCACCCTCTGCTGGCGCGATCTCCGCTCGAAGATTCGGATGAACCATTGACTTGATTTCCCAGTGGTTGCGGTGCGTATGGCGCTCTTTATATCCCGTAATATGACCCTCATCATTTTTTTGAGGTACTTGAACCGTGACCATTTTCTTGCCTTTATGCTGTAAAGACAGGACTTGTCCTTCACTGACGCCACTTTCTTTTAACGCTGAAGCAAGTTCAGCGCCCCAAACGGTTCTCTCACCTTCTCGCGTTTTAAGCTTAATAAAGTAACTGTTCGAATTATCATTATTAAACTGATAGGGCGCAGGACCGTGCTCTAGAAGCTGGCCGACAAGCGGCTTTTGTGACAACGTTTTATTGTCTTGATCTGCCTTATCCTCATTTGTACGAGCACTGTTTTCTTCAACCGGGATCGTACTATCGCTTTTGAGTGTTTCTGGCTCCCACTGAGAAATAGGTTTCTTACTTTCTGGTGCTTCACCGGCTGTTTGAGTTAAATCAGGCGTCAATGGTGAGGCGTGAACACTGTCTTTTTCGACTTGTTCAGAAAGTCTTAACCTAGCCTCGTCGAGTAAAGCCTGCTGCATAGGATTTTTCATACTCACATTGAGGTTATGTGCTGCGATAAGCTCAATTGCCGTATGTTTAAACTCGTCGCTACCGGTGAGTTCTATTTTTCCGCCGTAGTGACGTGAAGCGGTTAGCAACGCGGCTAAGACATGGTCATGATTTTGACTCGACTCAGGCGACTCCATCGTCATTTTATTGCCATGATCTCGAAAGGCTGGGACATCATCCACTTTGTAGAGCACAGTTTTATTTTGCTCTTCCCAACTTATTCGCTGGAGCAAAGCGTCAGTATCAACGTTGCTTGGTTTATCTTCAGGAGAAAAATTCCCAGCCCCAGGCACATGAGGTCCAAACGCTATCCCATCTTCTAAGGTCTCAGTAGCGTTATCAGCTTGCTTCGGTTCGTTTTGATGCCGTGAGACGAGGTCTGTTTCGCTGAGGGCTTCTAGGTTTTCTACTTGCTCCGTAGCCGGTCGCGGCGATGGCTCAGGCTGAATTGTAGGCTCGCTTTCTTCTGGCTGCTCAGGCGTTAGCGTTTTGGGTGTCTGTGCGTACTCTTGAACTGTCATGACATCCAGTTCAGGTTCTGAGTGTTGTTCAGACTCAGAAAAGTACTGCTCATAACTTGCCGCCTCATTATTCGATAAAGTTTCAGGCGTAGATATTGGCGGTGTTTGCATAGCGTCGTTTTCAGATTTCATCGTCACCTCTTTGGATAAAATTTGATGCTCTGTGAACTGTTCAGCAAGAAGTTTACTTAAGGCTTCGCTGCCTCGGGAAAGGTGTAAATCATTAAAATCAGTGAGACCTTCTTTAATTTCTTCTTGTGTAAAGGGCGGGGTAACGACAACTCCATTGGGCACCAAGGCAGCGGCTGCTTGGGCCATGAGAAGACCTTTATTTACCTCCTTTGCATGATCAACATCCGCCATAAAGACATGAGTCGCCGTTGGGAAGCGCTCACCCAGTATTCCTGCCACGGTGCGCATATTCCCCGCATCGACAGTCATAACAACCGGCAAGCCCGTTGTCTCATGAATGCTTTGAGCAGTTGAATATCCTTCAGCGTATAAGATAGGGACATCTGCGCGAAGCTCTCCGCCGGTTACGAAGAAATTTCCGCTTTTAGGGGCTTCTTTGAAAAGCGCCTTATCACCATCGGGGGTAATGTATTCCAAACTTTTAAAATGACCGTCTGCGTCATGAATAGGGATCACGAGGGAGTTATTATTCGTTAAACGCAGCGCTGGATCGGCACTAATCCCTTTTCGGACTAAGTAGGGATGTTCATTACTTGCCGCTGGCAAGCGATCATAGAGGCCTTGGGCTTTTTTTGTATTCTCGTCGTACATCTTTTCGCGAGCGCGAGCGCTGTCGTCCTGAACTTGTTTGGCGGCAGCTTTTAAATGTAGGCTTGTGAGCGCATCCGTTTTCCCGCCGGTCGCTTTCCAATTTGTCACGCTCTCGGCTTCTGCTCGATGATAATTAATAAACCATCCCGCAGGCCGCCGGTCGTTAAATCCCCGGTATGCGCCGCCTGTTTTGCGCCCTTTTTTATCTTCGACCGTTGCCACGCGATGCACTTTCCCATCCATGATGGGAAGTCCCTCAATGACCAATCCCGCCGCTTGCAGAGCTTGAGAAAATTCTTCGTGAGGATCTTCTGAACCCGTTGCTCGAAGCGATGTATCAGGTAAATAAGGCGCTATTTTTTCAATAGGTGTGTTTGGCTCGGCATACCAAAGTTTTTCTACTTTATCCCAGAGAATCGCTTTACTGCCGTCTTCTTTTAATCCTGCAAAGGAAAGTGCTTCATCTTTATTTTCAGCGGGAATAGCTAACCATACACGCCGGTCGGTAAGCGTATCGTTTTGCATAGAACCTCCTATGATTAGTCATAAAACCGACGAAACCACCAAGGCCGACCTGAGACCTTCTTACCGCGGATATAGTGGAGCAGTCGTTGCATTAATACTGCTAGCGTCCAGCCATAGCGTGAGATAACGGCAAAAAATAAGACCACGCCGGTACAGACGTAAATTGTCATCATTGAGGGCCAGCGACACCAGGACAGATAGATGAGAAAAAGAGGAGCCGGTATACCGTAGACCGAAAGGCGTAAACCTGCGTTACGCCAAGTAGATGTTTTCTGCTTCACGATAAGCCCTCAATGGTACGCAGCTCGCGTAGGGATATAACTGTCAGTAATTCATCTTTATCGATAACACCATCGCGATACAGCGATAGGGCTTTATCTGACATGCGCGATTTGGACTTTTTAATGATCCCATCAATATGATGGCCCCAGTTTGTGTACGGCATTGATGAAAGCTCTTCTCTGACGCACTCATCAATAACGATATATTCACGCACTGACTGACGCTTACCGTCTACCGTTTTTAATAGGCGTTGAACCACAATATAATTGAGTACACCCAGTAGGTCTCTTGCCATTGCCTCACGTATTTCATAAGGAAATTCGGCAAGCATTCGGCTAATACCTTCACCGGGTGAATGGATATGAAGCGTACTCATGCACAAGTGACCTAGCTGGCCTGCTAGGACCGCAGAGCGCATCGTTTCTAAATCTCGCATCTCACCAATACCGATAATCGAGGGCGCTCGTCTTACTGCCGCGCGGATACCGTCGGCATAGTTTTTGACGTTTTTTCCAATCTGTAATTGTGTCGGAGGGAGAATATCGTCTGACTTTGCAAGGATGTACTCAATCGGGTCCTCAATCGTTGTGATCTTCCTGTCCGGGAAATTATCCGCGCAGTATCGGTAAATTGCGGCGAGTAACGTACTCTTACCTGACCCTGTTTCCCCGCCGATGAGGCCTAGTCCTTTATGAGGTAATAAAGCCTCAAAAAGGTCCTGTTCAATCCCCATCGTGGTGAGGTCCGGTATTTGCGTTGGGATCACACGCATGGTGAGCGCTATCGTGCTATCTATCTTACCGGCGGTACACTGCACAAAATTACAGCGAAAGCGTAATCGTTCGCCGCGAGTCAGCCCATAACGATTATTCATGTCGCCATCTATTTGATAAGGCCGGTCCTGAGGCTGACCACTACGCGTTAACGCTCTGACTTCTGGGCTAAAGACAGCGTCAATAAGCCGAGATAACTGATCATCTGCTAATTTTATATTAGAAGCCTTGAGTAACCGCCCGTGGCGACTGACGATAATATAATTCCCGCCCTGTATATGAACGTCACTCACATGCTGCGTAGCGCACCAAGCGAGGAACTCTTTAAAGTCCTCCGCACCTATCTGACCATTGAACGTATACGGCGTAAAATCAGAAATCTTGGTTTGGCTCATGATGCGACTCCGTATTAACGACAGGTTTCCAAGCGCGTTTATTCGGTGTGAAACCCGCGTGCTCACGGATACGACGGACACGATCACCGGTTACCATTTTTTGTCTATCGCCGCTCACTGTTTGCGCCTCATCAGAGATACTAGGGCGAGAGATATAGCCTTGGCGCAGTAGGGTTGAGTAGAGAACCATTCCGCGATAATCACGTGTCAGCCGATTAAAGTTAGCTTCTAACGTATGATCTGCACCGTCGCGCCCTTCCTGCCAGCCTTTCTCTAACGCTTCTTGCCAGATATGCCGCTCATCGCTCGTTTTTGGAAAAATACCTTGCGCTGCATTATCACCATTCGATGCGCCGAGTCCTGCGAGTAACCACGTTCTCCAAGATGGCGGGTTACTGACAAAACGTTCGGGGCTTAGGATTCTATAAACGTGACTTGCCGTGCGTATCTGATCCGAGGTGATATGTGCAACATCCTGAGCTTCATCAATCACCGGCGGGAGCCAGCCGTCGTTACTAATCAACGTTCGAAAATCATAAAGTGCGTTAAGTTGGTTATTACGCGCAATAAGCGAGCGACCTAACTCCCAGGCACGTTGTGCTTTGCCCCCTTGGTAGCCTACCATACGCCCAGCTTGACGCATCATGTCAGCTCTAGCATCGGTAATATCACTTTTTTCGCCGCTACTTGCGTCCATGTAGTGCTGAATATCTGGCGGAGCACTCTGAGCAACCTCAGCGCTCGCTATTGCATGACTCGCATACAAACAGACGAGTAAAGCAAGTGTGCTTTTTTTCATGGTCTCGCTCTCCGATGAGTATCGGGTTTAGGAATAGGCATGAAGTTAAGTTGAAGCTGCCCCGGATTTTGCTCAAGCGTTGCTCGCCATTGTGTCTGTGAAACGACTATGCGTAACAGGTTTTGAAAGGTCATATCCCTGACATGAATATTGAGCGGTAACGGCAAACGCACGCCGGAGTAATTGAAGCTTAAGCCACGTTGCCGAGCGAGTTGCGCCAGTAGCTCGACCGCGTCACCGTCCCAATCTAGCGAGACGCGTGAGGAATTAGCGTAAATCGTATCAGCAGGTAATGGCGAGCGAGTATTAACGACACCCTCATCCCATAAGCTATATTGCTGAGCGCGAACCAGTGCAATACGGTTAGCATTTGCGGTATCAGCCGCGGGATCTACAGGGGCTTGGCTAACATGTGTTTTAACATGTTGCTGACATCCAGACAGGAGTAAGGTAGCCACGACTGTGACTAGGAACGTTTTTTTCATGAAATTTCCTTTTACCGGTCGGCCAGTGTGGTGTTTCTGGCGACTAAGCGGTTATATATGGCATGGATTTGATCCGCGTAAGCTAAACGCCTTTTTTCTTGTAGCGGAGTTTGACTGAAGCCTGCGTTGTACGAGCCAAGGCACGACCACGTATTACCACAATGTCGAAGATGTTTTGCGAGTACCCAAGCGCCTGCTTGTACGCACAGACAAGGGTCATTGAGAAGGTCTTGAGCCGAATTAATTACACCCATTTTTTTCAACGCTTGGACATTGACGCTGTTAATTTGCATCAAGCAATAATCTCTACTCAAGATATTGCCGGTACCGTCCCTGTTCTTCCCTATAGCCTGAGCATTAAGGCTACTTTCCCAGAGCGCGATTGCTTCAACGACGAGCGGGTTTTGATGGTATCGAGCGGCGGCATAATTAAAGCAATAAGCATGAGCTTGGGTAATGCTTAATAGCGTCACAAGAAGCACGATGAAAGGTCTCATATTCCCCTCGATCACAGGTGAGCATAATGGGGACGGTAGGCTGTGATGATGATACTGGATGCCGACCAATCGATCGTTGCATAGAGCGACTTACGAGCCATTAGGCTATCGAGAATACGAGGCCACTGATCATTAAGTGATACCGTGACACGCTGTAATCGCTTGCGTTGTGTTCCACTCGACCAACTGATTTTCCAGCCTGGAGGCGCGATGCGCTGAACAGCTCGATTGACTGTGACACTCCGCAAAGTTGCAGATGTAGTGGGAAAGTTGATAGGACCTGAACGACCGTTAAAGAGTACGTGACCTAATACAGGGGTATCCGCTTTCTCGATTCGGGTAGGTGTTGTAACAGCACTTTCGTGATGCTTTAGAGAGGGTGATTGTGGTCGATTAGGCCACGGCCCCGTTTGGTTAAGATCAGATTGAGTATGGCTTATGGTCTCGGCACTTTTAGCTATTAACCCATCGACATACACTCCCGCCGGTTGGTCTGTAGTATTTAAATGTGAGACGCATCCGCTCAACGTTGTTAATGATAACAACGTAAGAATACGTAATTTCATGTGAACTCCAAATTGAATACCGAATTAGTACTTTGAATTTTCTTTAAGAGGAACGTATGCCGAAACTTCTTACTTAAGTAATTTAAAATTTTATTGCGGGAGGGTAATAACAGGAATAAATACAGGTGGTTAATTATTAAATATATATTTACTTAGCAGGCTATCTTTTATTCTTAGATTTTAAATCTGGTCTCGCATCAACATATTCGTTATCTGCGACCTCTAACGCCTTTTCTGTTAATAAGTCTTTAGGAATAGTCCCATCTTCATACAAATCTATTAATGCGTGGATAAAATGTCTTCTTTTCAGTGGAACATCAGGACGGTTCTCTAATCCTGCCGAATAAACTAAAACATCTATGGTTTGTATTCTTTCAGATCGTACAGTGATCGTCTGTGATTTTTTTTTAGTCATAAATACACGCTTGTAATAGCCCCTTATGGGGCATAATGAGATAAAGATTAATTAGTATTACAGAAATAAAGCCCCGGTGAAGGCAAGAAACATTGCTGTTCGTTCGTGAGGGTCTTCGCTACCCATGATATTTTTGATACGGATTTTTTGGCGTCGAGTAAGTCGCACCTTAGTGCTCAAGTCCCGCTCCCAGTGGGTTTCACGGTGGCCTATCGGATAGCTCATCAGCTCATCAAGTACAGAGAAAGGTACCGGACTAAACTCTCCACATGAGCGAACGAATTCCCCCATTCCAGGAAGCTCGATTAGTTTAGAAGGGTGGTGTTTATTAATATCGAATTCGATAAATATATAACCTGGAAAAAGAGGCTCTAATACCTTTTTTTCTGTGTTATCGGTTCCAGAGATTTTTGTAGTAAATACCTGTGGCGTCCAAGACAGTATATTCCTATTTTTAAGCATATATTGAAGCTTTTCTAGATTCGCCTTCCCGGGCTTATATTGGGCTAGATACCATTGCTCCATGATATAGAGTCCTCATGTACGTGGGATAATATTATTGGAAAGTGATGGGTACGCTCCGCCAACGTAAAATCTGCTGATTCTACCAATTCGCTCCGGCGCGAACTTATAACTCTCTCCCTATTATATGAGAGCGAATCAGATCATATAATTTGACAGTTTGAGAAATCATAAGCCTATTTTGAATGTTGGAAATACCCCGTATCTATTAGGAATATTCCTAGGTATATCTTGCTACTTTGTGCTGCGGAAAGGAATATATAACGTTGGATATATCAAGTAAACCCCAGATATGCAGCGTCTTAGATGGGTTTTGGCTTCTCAGCTAGCACATATAACTAAAAATAGACATTGATATCTATTCAATATTCTTTTTTTAAATCTGTCCGCAGCCCGAACAATTACTGAGGGCCTTTTTTACAGTTCATTGTTCTAATTTACAAAAATATATATTAGCTTTTAACAGAATTTTTATAACTTACTGATATAGGGTCAAAACAGCTTAAATATCCTTCACACATGCCTTCACACACCTTGAACAACCTTGTTTACTGATATGTCACGATTGTTGAGGCAAGCACAGCCGTAATTCTCTTCGGTGTATGATGTAACTATCTTCATAACATAAAAAAATTGCTTATAGGACATATACGTCCTATAATGCCATATAGGACATATAGGTCCTGTATTGGTGACTAATCATGAAAATAGACGTCAAATTAGTAGAAGGTTTTGATAAGACATATCTGCCACTTACTTTCAGGGCTTTCTGGAATGAGGACGGTCAGTGCTATTTACGTACACGAGTTTATGAAGGAAAAATCATATTCTTCTGTGCTCAGCTAATGAACTATTACAGTACTTCGATAACGAACGGACTTGAGAGCGTTAGGCACAGTGCATTTAGTTACTTAGTCAAGGATCGTGGAGCGATATTCACTCGACAAAAAGGTTTCTTTGATAAGTTCAGGTCAGCAAACCGCATCGATAAAGCTTTTGAAAACGAGGTAATTAGCTATATCGAGCAAAACTCCGTTTGGATTGAGTATTACCCTCCTGAATTTGCCTCATGGCTACCATGTAATTACTCGTTAGTTTCCTTTGATACTGACGGCACGCCTCATTGGCAACATCGACCGTTAGCGTTACTGCAACAAGACTACCCAGGATTAGATTTCACTATAGACATCGAAAAACTAACCTCCTGGGATAGGCCGCTTTCCATAAGTGAAATTAAGGAGTTAATAAAGGCAAAGAATTGGACGATGGGAAATATAGCTAAACGTTGGGGGATAACGCCGCGTCATATAAGCAGGGTTTTCAATGATATATCTCGCGAGAAACACTGGGATGATGCTGTTAGAGGGCTTCCAGCTTACAACGGTGATGAAGACAAATAGTAACTAACGCGAACGTTAAGAGTTCCAGCTCATAACGCCCGCTAACCACAATCAAAGTAGGAGTTTGATCATGGCTATGCAAGATAGTAGCAAAGAATATGGGGATCTGTTTAGAGGTCTAGCGCTTAATATCTCATTTAACCTTATGCAGAAGGCGTTATGTGATTTCACCCAAGCAGAGGTCTTAGGCTTGAAACCTGAAAATTTAGAGGCTATATCCAAGCTTAGCCCCTTGGAAGTATCGCAGATTGTACGTGAGATAAGCCTTGATCTTGTTGACTTAACAGTTAATACCCAAAGTGTTCAGTCTGTACTAGAGTCATTTTTCAAAAACAAGCGCCAACAAGAATTAATTAGTGACCTACTTAAGAACGGCGCATCAAATAATCAAATTAAGCAATGGTTTAGTCTGTCATATCGCCAGCTTAGGGAGCTACGCAAGGATTTAGGATACTCACTAGAAGCGGGTAAGAATAAAAACTTATCTGAGGAAGAGATAAACCAATTCTCAGCAGAGTGGCTGTCACAATTCACATTGAATAGTGGTATAGATAATAAAGATGCTCTTTCATGCCTCGTTGTATCTAAAAATAATGGCATACCTATTTCATACTTAGACCAACTCCCTATCAGAAAGTAATAAAAAAGCCGGTTAACACCGGCTTTTTTTAATAAGAAAACTTTATCTCTTCGTTGTCGAAAAAATCATATTCAGTATCCAGAGCTTCATTTATATATTGATCGATGTTTTTGAAAGAATCAAAATCATCCATATATCCACGATTCTTTAGATATTCAATATATTTCTCTACTTTTATTTTATTATCTATTCTTTTAGGCCAATGACTTGGCAAATGCGCCGGTGTTTTTGATTCGTCTTCTAGATATAAAACAATATCATCTATATTTAGGCCGTTAAATTTATTCTTTTCCCCAATATCTAGTACAGCCTCAAAAAAATAATATGGGTCGGCATCATATGTTAACTCTTTAATTTCAGATTCATCATAATACATTTCCCAACTATTAAAAAATTCATCCGTAAGTTTTTCAGCCTTCATTTCTATGGCTTCGTTTCTTAGCTCACTCATGTCTTTACGATCATCAAATTTAATAAATTCCTTTAGACGTAAAGTCTTTTTGATGACTGGCTGGATAA
Organism: Rosenbergiella metrosideri; assembly: GCF_022602565.1. Lineage (GTDB taxonomy): Bacteria > Pseudomonadota > Gammaproteobacteria > Enterobacterales > Enterobacteriaceae > Rosenbergiella > Rosenbergiella metrosideri. The sequence continues at coordinate 1,436 of NZ_JALBCV010000019.1, read as the reverse complement.
CGACTGAAGTCTTCTTTACGCCTAAATTTTTACGTGGATCACCTGACTTTTTCTTACTTTTCGTAGACATATATCCTCTCAACTACCTCTAAACCCTGCTGGAACGTCCTGATCAGGTGTCGATACTCTGGTAGGATCTAATTTATTGTTAGGAGCAATCCTTTCTGCTCTTTTTTTAGCTTCTAATAAAATATTAGGCCTAGGCTTAAATGTTACATTTTCTCTAACCGGATCATATTCAATAAAGTAGTCTGGTAAATCATTATCCTTCGCCAGTTTTATTACGTTATTTCTTAATACTTTGAGAGCAGAAGACGCACCAGTCTTAATGTATAACTTGTCTAGAGTTATTATAAATGACTTCTGACTCCCACAGTGTTTTCTCGCTATTTCATAGATACGTCTATCAATAGCTTTTCTTATTCTAAAATAATCATTACTAATTTTTAAAACCTTTTGGGTTTTAATCGCCTCCAGAATCCAAGAAGGTAGTATTATTTCTATGTAGGTAACATCCATACTATTACCTTTAATACCTTCTTTTATTTTATAACTTTCTATCAAACCAAAATTATGTGATTCAATACTATCATCGTGGCTTATATTCGTCGTTATCCTTGTTGACGCAAGCCTTTCTAAACATTTCTCTAGATCTGTGTAACTCTTACCGCCCTTAGATTTATTAGTACAGGTAAAATAATCGTAAGCGGTAAAGCTTACTTTATTCGGCAAGACAAACTTATTGACGTCGTCTGAGTGTTCATCTAAGGCTCGTTGCAACTTTGAAACGGCATAAATCCAAATATCTTTATCGAAAACCGTTGCTATCCCTACTGAGGCAATAGATTTAATTTTAATGGTTTTATTACCATTTTCGTAATGACGCTCTTTAGCATCGCCGGACTTAAGCACAAAAAATGGATGTTCCATTGAGCGAATATCGTCTTTGAAGGAAACGATTTCATACTCATCTGCAATGAAGAACTGTTCATTATCAGGCTCTTTTGGTCTTAAGGTTTTTAATTTAGCTCTTCTCGTTTTTGTAGTATCGTTCACAACAGCCTACTCCTGCTCGTTCAGGTTTCAGGTCAGCCCCTATTTTGTACAGCCATACATTATAGGGGCGCTAATTGTTTCTCATGAGGCAGATTAAAATATCGTACTTCATGTCCTATTTAGGGCCATTATGTACCACACAGATTTCGAAAACAACAAAAAATATCGTACTTCATGTCCCAAAAAGCTCATATACCGAGCAAATGTACAAAAAAACACCTCACTCGTACTTTATGTCCCGTCCCATGAGATAAACTACTTATCTAGTTGATTAATATGGATTATATTTACTTATCCACAGGGACTCGTACTTCATGTCCCATCACTCGTACTTCATGTCCCATCACTCGTACTTCATGTCCCATCACTCGTACTTCATG
>NZ_JALBCV010000018.1 GCF_022602565.1 Rosenbergiella metrosideri | reverse complement strand
ATTTAATACATTTCTCAAAGCAAATATATATTCTTTATAATCTCTCTCGATAATTTCTTTTAATAAATTTAAATCTTTATCTTTGTGTGATACTTTGTAATGATTTTCAATGTTTGTTATTAAATAGTTCCTTTTTTTAGGTAGTACTATATCGAAATCTTCAAATAATTTATCAACATTTTCTTTTGTGATTATACCTTTTTCCATTTCATTAATAAAATATCGTCTATAATGGCATAGTCCCACGACTTCATTTTCTTCTAATCTATTTTTCCATATCCAATATAGTCCAGTTAATTCGCAAAGCTCATTATTTAATTCAGAAATATTCTCTCCTGTACTATCCATTTCTGAATCATTCAATTCAACTTTTCCACCAACAACTAATGTCTTATAAATTGAATCTTTAGGAGGAGTAAAATTTTTATGTGTTATTGTATATATTGTTTTCATTTTAATATGCACCATCGCGCTTAAGAACCACAGAAATAGTTTTAAATAAAATGGCGATATCGTTCCACATCGACCAGTTTTTAACATACCAGGCATCAAAGTAGACCCGCGTTTCATAATCGACATTTGAACGCCCACTTACCTGCCATAAGCCTGTCATTCCTGGTTTACTCATTAAATAGTAATCGACTTGATCATGATAACGCTCTAGTTCTTCATGAATGATCGGCCTAGGACCTACCAAGCTCATTTCACCTTTTAGTACATTAAATAGTTGAGGTAATTCATCCATACTGGTTCGACGTAATAGATGACCAATCTTAGTGATTCGTGGATCATTCTTTAGTTTAAAGGTCTCATCCCATTCGGCTTTAGCTTCAGGATCATTTGCAAGTAGTTCAGCTAATAACTCCTTAGAGTTCACTGACATTGAGCGAAATTTCAAACACTCGAAGGGTACGCCATTTTTTCCAATGCGCTCATGACCATAGATCGCTGGCCCACCATCCTTTTTAACTTTACGGCTAATAAATAATAAAACAGGCGATAACATTATAATAATCGCGATTGAGGCGAAGATATCGAAGCTACGTTTTAGTATTCTCGATGGCCATTTAGCTAGACTTTGGTGAACTCTAAATATCATTACCTCATGACTAAAGATAAACGACATATCTGTGCTATCAACAGGCATACCGCGTAAGGTTGGAATAACTGAAACATAGCGATAACCATTAAGCATCAACTGTTGTAACCATGCATTACGTAGTTCGCTTTCATCACTTTCAACCGCAATAATAAATTGCATACGCTTATCGATATTTTTAGTAAGGTCTGCCGGCATCTCGTGGCTTACGGGAAGATTACCGATATAATTGGTAGTCGTATTCGTATTTCCAGTCCCAATAAACCTAATTGTTCTAAAACCAAGATTTTTTTCACTTGTTATAGCTTTATATGCTTCTTCAGCATTATGCCCAGCCCCTATAATGATAGTGTCGCGCTGCCATGCGCCCATTTTATCGAGAATTGATTTTATGACCCCTCTCATCACAGGTACCAATAAGGCAATTAATAACCACGTTATTATCCAAGTTACTCTCGATAAATACCATTGAGTAAAAGCGATAATTGCAATTTCAAATACAGAAAATATTACTATCGTTCTTAACACTTCTTTTAATTCAAACCAAAAGGTTTTTCGATAGAAATAGTGCCTTAGCCGCATGCCATACCACCCGACACAGCACAATGATATTAGCCAGTGCAGGTGATACCAATAATTTACATTCTCTTGTGATATCAAATCACTTCCGAAAATATATTCAACTAAATAAGGGCTGACTAGTAAACAGAATAGATCAGATACAATCAATCCACTGCTAGCCAGCAGATTTCGGGATAAGCGTGTCATAGATTCCTCACCACAGAACTGTAGCGAAAATTACGCCCCCCCATTTTTATAGGGGAGGAGAAGTTATTTTATAGATGGATAATAAGTTATTTTTTATCGTCGTAACTGTAACCATAGTGACTATAGCCATAACCGTAATAGGAGCTAGCCTTCTTCACTACGCCGTTAAGAATACAACCTTTTACTTCAATACCGCTCTGCTCGAAACGTTTTATACTGACCTCCATCTCTTTAGCGGTATTTTCTTCAAAACGTGCTACAAGTAATGTTGTGCCAACATAACGCCCTATCACTGCAGCATCTGTGACTGCGAGAATAGGTGGTATATCTACTAACACGATATCGTAATGCTCACTTGCCCAATTTAAGAGTTGTTGGAAACGGTTATGCATCAGTAATTCAGAAGGATTAGGCGGTGTCTTGCCACGGGCGATAAAATCGAAATTGGCTCCGCTAATTGATTTTATCCCCTGCTCAATACTGGATTTACCGGAAAGAATATCGGATAAACCATTTTCTAATGATTGATTAAAGATTTGATGCGAATAGCCTTTACGCATATCAGCATCAACAAACAACACTTTTTGATCGCCTTGCGCTAAGACTGCTGCGAGGTTTGTGGTGATAAAGGTTTTACCGGCATTAGGGCTCGCACCAGAAATCATTAGAATATTATTCGATGCTTCCATCATCGCAAAATGCAAACTGGTGCGTAAACTGCGGATTGCTTCGATAGCAAGGTCAGCAGGGTTATCAATCGCGAGAAAACTAATATTCTCTTTCTGCTTATTCTTTCTAGATTTAATCCCTTTAGGCTGTTGCTTGGCCATCCATTCAGAGACAGGCACGCTGGCATAAACATTAATTCCCAACTCTTCGAGTTGTTCTGGTGACTCAATGCCGCGACGTAAAAAGACTCTTAATAACACCAAGCCGACAGAAATAAAGCCGCCTAATACGGCACCAATTAAAACCACCAAGACTTTTTTAGGCTTTACCGGTTTAGGTGCTGTCACCGCATCATCGATGATTCGTACATTACCGATGGCACTATTTTTCGCGATACTCAGCTCTTGTTGACGATTTAATAATTGCATATAAACCGCACGCCCTGACTCAACATCTCGACTCAATTTCAGTACTTGCTGCTGAGTGGCTGGCATCGCAGAGACTTGCTTATTCAAATTAGCTTTTTCCTGCTCCAGCGTTTTGCGTTTCTGTAAAAGGGCAATATAGGTTGGATGATCCTTAGTATAGAGTTGTGAAACTTCGGCCTCACGGAATGTCAATTGATTTAACTGATTATCAACATTAACTATTTGATCTAGTGCTGAACGGGCCTGTAAATTTAGGTCGACTGAATCACTCTGTTTACGATAGGCACTGAGCTTATTTTCGGCATCGTCCAGCTGACTGCGTACCTGCGGTAATTGCTTTTCTAAAAAATCTAAACTCTTACTATCTTGCGCCGCTTGACGTGCAATATTCTGCGCTAAATAATTTTCACTAATACTTTGTAGTTCACTTTGTGCTAATTGGGGATTAGGATCTGTTAACGTAAGATTAAGCATCCCTGTATCTTTACCTTGATCAGCAGCAGAGAATATCTGCTGCAGGCCTGTGATGGCATCAAGTCGAGAAACATAGTTAAGCGTGAACTTAGTTTCCGGAATAGCATCAATCCTATCAATTTGTAGGGATAGCCCCTTCTCTGCTATAGCTTGTCCTACCCTCCCCTTAATCTCAAATCCACCGCCTTCCACAAGGTAGTGCTGCTGATCGACTGTTGTTATCGTCAGCTCTGGAGCCTTACCCGCTTGCTTGGCAACATAAATTCGACTGATATAAATTTGTCCCGGTTGCTGCCCGGTTAACCGCGCCCAGCCGCGGCCAAAGATGGGAAAGTATTTTTGCTGCACTTGAGCCTGCAGGGTTAAATCATCGACCGTTTTACCTAAAATCATTCTTGATTGAAGTAGCGCAATTTCCGGTGCAGAGACGGGCTGGCTATCGGGTAGCATCTGACTCAGGTTACTAAGGATTGAATTACCTTGTTTTTGTTCCACCTGAATTAAGGCATCCGCTTGGTAGATCGGCGTGGCAAATAGCGCATAAAAAATCGCTAAAAAGGTAAATAATCCAGTAACGGCAACAATTAATTTTTTATGGTCGAGCAGTTCACCGATCAATCGACCTAAATCGATCTCATCGGAATCCGGATTAGTGGGTTTATGTTGAATCACTGATGACATAATGCTTCCTATTTTTTACCCAGTTTTGTCGCCCAAGCCCGTGCCGCTTGCTCGATTAATTGATAGACATGCTCAAAGGCTTCTTCGCTTTTACGGTAGGGATCGGGGATCTGCTTATTATTGATCCAGTGGGCAAATAGCATAGTTTTGCCTCGAGCTTCCGGTGCAATCGCCGATACCTCTTCTTGGTGATGCTTCTCCATCACTAAAATCAGATCGTACTGTTGCGCCAGCTGACGGGTAAACTGCTGCCCTTGATGATCCGCTAGGGAGAGGTGATGTTTTTCTGCTACCAGAGATGCCGTGGCATCGGCCGCATGGCCTTTTAATGCACCAGTCCCCGCTGAATCTACTATTTTATTGGGCAGTAGTTGGCGTAATAACCTTTCGCCAGTTGGTGAGCGGCAAATATTACCGGTACAGACCACAAGAATTGAATTAAACATTATTATTTCAGATCCTTGTAATAGTTCACCGTTTCGGTTAAATCGTGTACGCCAGTGATGGTTGGAACGATTTGCGAAATCACACGGTTCCAACGTACGATAGGTGCAGTCGTTACATAGACGATATCGTAAGGCTGTAACTCAAACTCGGTAGACATCACCATGGTCGAAGCATCTTTGGCATTGAGCTGATAGATATTGGCGATACGACCGTTCTTATCTTTTGGAATTTGACGGATCACAAAAATCCCTGAGGCATCGCCATATTGTTGGCTAACACCCTGTGCACTGCCAAGCGCTTCGGCGAGGGTCATACCGCTGCGATCCATTTTTAGGGTTGATTGCTGGCCGACTTCACCCATCACAAAGACTTTCTGATCATCGTTGCGTGGCACAAACAGGATATCGCCAGGATACATCAGGCGGTTCTGCTGTAGATCGCCGCGCTGCATTAGCGCCTGCATCGATAGCACGGTATCTTTACCGTTATGGGTTAAGACTACATGGCGCCAGTCGGCATTCTCGGCAAATCCACCGGCGGCATTGATAGCATCGACCACCGTTAAGGGAATATTGGTGATTGGTAGCTGACCCGATTTGCTCACTTCTCCGGTGACATAGGCTTTTTGCGAACGGAAGGCGGCGACCGAAATATCGACCTGCGGGCTCTCGACATACTGTGCTAAACGGGAGGCAATCTGTTGTCGTACCTCGGCTAGGGTCTTACCTGCTACATAGACCTTACCGATATAGGGGTAGAAGATGGTGCCATCGGCGCCGACCCAGTTTCCGGTATCGCTAGCGGAACGATAGGTGCCGGCCGGGTTGGTTAACTCTGGGTGGTCATAGACGGTGACCATCAATACATCGCCTGGGCCAATACGGTACTGATAGTTTTGTAATTGCTTATCCAGCTGTGGATTGGGCTGGGCAATTACCGGTGCCGGGCGCAGCTTATCAATTAAGCCGGGTGTCATTGGGTAAACGTTTACCAGCTTATCCCAATCATAATCGCTATCCGGTAACTCGACGGTATTCTTGCGTAAGCTATTAAGGCCTTGGCCAGGAACAATGGTACAGCCACTCAGCAGTGCGGTCAGCACTGCAGCTGCAGAGAGTTTACATACTAATTTTTTCATCAGAATATATTCAGTAAAGTGGGTAAATCGCTGCCAGAACCGATTCCAGTTAGCCAGCAGCCGCTAATTTTTATAGTTGGAAAGGGATCTCGATTGCCGCACTGGCACCTAAGTCATCGCTATCGTTATGATTGGCATCGGTATACCAAGTCGCCAGGTTTAAACGTACCGATTTATAAACATCGCCGCCCCAGCCCAGAGTGACGCCTTTAAGGGTATCGGCGTGCGGGAAGGTACGGTTTTGGCTTTGGTTATTGGGGTTAACTTTCGCCCAGAATAAGCGCGCGCTCCAGCGCTGGTTATCTTCGGTCACTAATTCGGTTTTGCCGACCAGCATCCGACCATCACCGCCCAGCGTATCCCCCAAGGCGTAACCTTGTTGGTAATAACCATCGGTGTAAATATGGTGGGTGTAGCTGTAGTTTTTATTTTTAAAGTCGGTACGGGTGTCATGCCCTTCCACATACCAGTTCAAAGCATTGCGGCCGACACTGTGGTGCCCTTCAATCCCCGCCAGATACATATTGGAAGATGGTAGTTTACCGGCTTCATCTTCACCGACCAGCTGGCCATAGAGGCTGATTGGAATGCCTAGCGTCGGTTCAAGTTTTAACTTACCGTCAAAGCCCGCCAACTGGTTACCGGGTTCATTAGGATCGTTTGCACCAGTGTTATCGTTACCGGAGAAAGCATCCCAGAAATTACCTAAGGATTGCGGCCGACCTTTACCGCCCCACTGAATAATACGGCTGGCACCGAGCTCTAGGGAGTCGAACGGCGATACGGTTAGGCGCATGCCGATAATCTTGGTATGGGGTACCGCGCTATATTGTGACTCTTGGGCGGCAGAAATCTGGTATTGCCAAGAACCGACCCAGTTTAGCCACCAGGTCTCGGGGGCGGTCTGTTTGGAGCGTGACAGCATAAAGCCGGTCAGTGGCCGAGCGTTATCGGAGCGAATTAAGCTGCCTTCATAGCCAGGTCCCCACCACTGTGGCGTTTCACCGAAAGAGAGCCACTGTCCCCATAGCTTTACCGCACCGTAGCTATTATTTAGGTTGGCATGGGACGGGGATTGGATCTGACGATTTCCCTCGAGGTTACCTTGAAGATTGACATCCCACCATTCGCCGCTATTGCTGGCGGTGACAGAAAGTTTGGTATCAGCGGTGGCGGAGTTCGCGAAGCTACGTGGCTGCCCGGTATTGTCGGTAGCGGCATAGGCGTTGAGCCGGATATCCGATTTTAAGCTTTGTAAGCGCTCCTGTACCCGTTCAAGTGCTAGCTGTTCGGAGGCGTAAGAGGGATGAGCCTTATCCAACGCATGTTCAATCGCTTCTTGGCTAAGTGGCCAAGTGCTTAAACTTAATTTAATCACGCCGCGATCGGCCAACCAGCTTAGATCCGAGCGTAAATCGCTATCTGGCAAGATCAGGCCAGCGGCAGTGGCGTTCAGGGAAGGATAAAGGGAAAGCCCAATCACTAAGGCTAATAAAGAGTGTCGATTAAAACGTTTACCACCTGACGCTCGCTGCATCTGCTGTTTCTCCGTAACATCCATAAAGTTAGTCCACCACTCAACATCAAGGCTGAGGGACGGGTGTATCGGGTGACCAAGGTGAAAAGATAATTATTTTTAATTTATTATTGTTATTAGCATGGTTATTGCGCTGTCGATGGGGAAGTTTACCTTTTAAATAAGGTAAATTTAACAAAAATTACACTACCGACGGAAAGTTCTATAGTAAGCGTTTTGGGCACGCTACCGCCCCTGGCGTGTGGCGACCAGAGTACCTTTACAACATTTTGTTTCTATTAGAGATTTATCCTAACAGTTTCTTATTGATGTTTAAAAAGTCATTTCACTTCACGTAATGAAAAATATTCATCGATGGTTAATATTAAACAATATTGTTAATTACGCAGTGAGCAGTCGCCTTTCTTACTAAAAATCAGTGAATTACCAAAAATTTAACTTGATTTAAATCAAACTTCTTTTCATTAAAAGGTGACTTTTGTCAAAATTTGTCATGACATTAAAGGGTGTTGGCGGGGATTAATACGGATTAATTCCTAATTTTCCAAAATTTACACTTTTTTTATAAGTTTTGGTTATCAATAGAGATAAAAAAACCCGCCGAAGCGGGTTTAACAGAGTGGCTCAGTGTCGAGGCTTATTTGCTGCCTGGACGGAGGGCTGGGAACAGAATCACATCGCGGATGGTGTGGCTATTGGTGAACAACATCACCATACGGTCGATACCGATACCTAGACCTGCCGTTGGCGGTAAACCGTGTTCCAATGCGGTAACATAATCTTCGTCATAGAACATCGCTTCGTCGTCACCGGCATCTTTAGCATTAACTTGCTGTAAGAAGCGTTCGGCTTGATCTTGTGCATCGTTAAGCTCGGAGAAGCCGTTACCGATTTCACGTCCGCCAATAAAGAACTCGAAGCGATCGGTGATTTCTGGGTTGTCGTCGTTACGACGGGCCAGCGGCGAGACCTCTGCCGGGTATTCGGTGATAAAGGTAGGTTGGATCAGTTGGGCTTCAGCGGTCTCTTCGAAGATTTCAGTGACCACCCGGCCTAAGCCCCAACTTTTCTCAATCTTGATACCGATGGATTGTGCGATGGCTACGGCCTTATCGAAATCATCCAGATCGGCTAGCTCTGTCTCTGGACGATATTTCTTGATCGCTTCACGCATCGTTAACTTATCGAACGGCTTGCCGAAGTCGAACGTTTGCTCGCCGTACACCACTTCTGTGGTGCCCAATACATCTTGCGCCAAGGTACGGAACAGGCTTTCGGTCAGCTCAATCAGATCACGGTAATCCGCATAAGCCATATAGAGTTCCATCATGGTAAACTCTGGGTTGTGGCGCGGGGAGATCCCTTCGTTACGGAAGTTACGGTTAATCTCGAAGACGCGGTCAAAGCCGCCCACCACTAAGCGCTTCAGGTAGAGCTCTGGGGCGATACGCAGATACATATCGATGTCGAGCGCATTATGATGTGTGATAAACGGACGCGCAGACGCTCCCCCCGGGATCACTTGCATCATCGGGGTTTCCACTTCCATAAAGTTACGGTCGACCATAAATTGGCGCACGCCAGCCATAATCTTAGAGCGAATTTGGAAAGTATGACGTGACTCTTCGTTGGCAATCAGGTCCAAGTAGCGCTGACGATAGCGGGTCTCTTGGTCTGCCAAGCCATGGAACTTATCAGGGAGCGGACGCAGTGCTTTGGTCAGCAGGCGCAGTTCGCTACAGTGGATAGAAAGCTCGCCGGTTTTGGTTTTGAATAGCTTGCCACGCGCCCCAAGAATATCGCCAAGGTCCCATTTTTTGAATTGTTCGTTATAGTAGCCTTCTGGCAGATCATCGCGAGAAACGTAAAGCTGAATACGCCCCCCAACATCTTGCAGCGTAGCAAACGAGGCTTTGCCCATGATACGGCGCGTCATCATACGACCTGCTACCGTCACTTCAATACCGAGATCTTCCAACGCTTCTTGGCTTTGCTCATCATGGCGCTGGTGTAGCACATCAGAGCGATCGGTTGGCCGGAAGTCATTCGGGAAAGGGTTTCCTTTCTCACGCAGGGCGTCTAGCTTTTCACGGCGTGCGCTCAATTCATTATTCAGTTCGAGGGCGAGATCCGCCGGCGCGGGGGTTTGTTCTGACATAAAGGTTCCTTATAGGCCAGCTTTCAAGCTAGCTTCGATAAATCGGTCTAAATCGCCATCGAGGACGGCCTGCGTATTACGAGTTTCTACACTGGTACGAAGATCTTTAATTCGCGAATCGTCGAGCACGTAAGAACGAATCTGACTGCCCCAACCAATATCGGATTTGTTATCTTCCATCACCTGTTTCTCAGCATTTTTCTTTTGCATTTCCAGCTCGTACAGCTTCGCTTTCATCTGCTTCATCGCTTGGTCTTTGTTTTTATGCTGAGAGCGATCATTCTGACACTGTGTGACGATACCGCTAGGAAGGTGCGTGATCCGTACCGCGGACTCAGTACGGTTAACGTGCTGTCCCCCTGCCCCAGAGGCACGATAGACATCGATGCGCAGATCGGCGGGATTGATCTCAATATCAATATCATCATCCACTTCAGGATAGATAAAGGCCGAGCTAAAGGAGGTATGACGACGTCCCCCCGAATCGAACGGACTTTTACGGACTAGACGGTGAACACCTGTTTCGGTTCTTAACCAGCCGAAGGCATAGTCACCGATAATTTTCACCGTTGCGGATTTAATCCCAGCCACATCGCCGTCCGAGACTTCGATGATTTCGGTTTTAAAGCCTTTCGCTTCCGCCCAGCGCAGGTACATCCGTAACAACATGTTTGCCCAATCCTGAGCCTCAGTTCCGCCTGAACCTGCTTGCAGGTCAATATAACAATCAGCACTGTCGTATTCGCCAGAGAACATGCGACGGAACTCTAATTCAGCCAGTTTCTTATCGAGCGTTTCCAGCTCAACGACCGCCTCATTAAAGGTTTCTTCGTCATCGGCCTCGACCGCCAATTCGACTAACCCGCTGACATCGTCAAGTCCTTGAGCGAGCAGGTCGAAGGTTTCGACGATCGCTTCCAAGGAAGAACGTTCTTTTCCTAACGCTTGCGCGCGCTCGGGTTCGTTCCAGACGTCAGATTGTTCAAGTTCAGCATTAACTTCTTCTAAACGCTCTTTTTTTGCATCATAGTCAAAGGTACCCCCGAAGAACATCGCTGCGCTCGGTAAGGTCTTGAATACGATTTTTTATCGGATTGATTTCAAACATGGTTTGTTGTCTTAAGTTGAAGATAAAAAAGTAACACAGAGGGTGGAGATTCTACCCGAAACTCCCCTCGGCGTGTAACCTCTTTTTAGGCTTTCGGCCAGAGGTATTCGACTAATAATTGTGCGCTACGTTGCCCACGATACTCATTCACATCCAATTTATAGGCTAAGGTCGCCCGTTGAATGCTGGGATCGGGCCATTGGCGTAAGTCGACGTTAAAGGCAATGCCATCGATTAGCGGACCACCGTTTACCGGTTCGAGCAGCAGTTTTAAATGCTTTTGCCCGACGAGCCGCTGTTGCAAGAGCTTAAATTCGCCATCAAACATTGGCTCAGGAAAACTCTGTCCCCAAGGCCCTGCATTTCTCAGCATCTCCGCCGTCTCCACGTTTAGATGCTGCGCACCAAGCTCGCCATCAGACCAGATTACCCCTTGCAGGGCGTCGTTATCCAGCCACGCTGTGACCAATTGCGCAAAACAGTCACGAAAGCGCGGGAACTGCTCTTCCGCAAGACTCAAGCCCGCTGCCATCGCATGGCCCCCGAATTTAAGTATTAATCCGGGATATAGGCTATCCAGACGTTCCAAGACATCGCGCAGATGCAGGCCGGTAATTGAGCGGCCCGACCCTTTTAGGGTGCCATCGCCCGCCGGTGCAAACGCAATGACCGGCCGATGGAAACGCTCTTTTAAACGTGACGCGACGATGCCCACCACCCCTTGGTGCCACTCTGGATGGTAAAACGCTAAACCGTTTGGCAGATGTTGCTGGGTTTCCAGCTGCTCGCAGATCAACAGCGCCTCTTGTTGCATCCCCTGTTCGATCTCTTTACGGGTCTGGTTTAAGGCATCGAGTTCATTCGCTAACATCCGCGCTTGGGACTCGCTCTCGGTCACCAGTAACTCGACGCCATGAGACATATCGTCGAGTCGCCCCGCCGCGTTGAGTCGTGGACCTAACGCAAAACCGAGATCGCTGGCGTTGAGACGATGCGCTTGCCGTTGGCTGACCTCCAGTAATGCCCGGATACCGGGACGACATTTCCCGGCACGAATACGTTGCAGCCCCTGCCACACCAAAATTCGGTTATTGGCATCAAGGGGGACCACATCGGCGACCGTACCGAGTGCCACCAGATCCAATAAGTCTGCAAGATTGGGCGGCGACCCGCTAAACCATCCTTGCTGGCGTAAATAAGCCCTGAGTGCGAGCATGACATAAAATGCCACGCCGACCCCAGCCAAGTTCTTCGATGGAAAGGTGGCCTGGGCAAGATTCGGGTTAACGATTGCCGCCGCCGCCGGTAAGACCTCACCGGGAAGATGGTGATCGGTAATAATGACCGGAATGCCTAACTGCGTGGCGTGCTCTACCCCACTCAAGGAGGAGATGCCGTTATCAACGGTAAAAATCAGCTCCGCTTGACGGGCATGAGCCAAGTCGACGACCTCGGGGCTAAGTCCATAACCTTGCTCAAACCGATTGGGGACCAGATAGCTGACCCGTTGCGCGCCAAACTGTTGCAGTGCTAACACAGAGAGCGCCGTACTGGTGGCGCCGTCTGCATCGAAATCCCCCACCACCATGATATGGCGGTTATCGCACATCGCCTGATGTAATAACTGTACCGCCTGGTCGATGCCGGTTAAGCCCTGTGGTGGCAGTAAATGATTTGCGCCCCGCTCCAATTGCGCGGCGTCAGTGATCCCACGCTGTCGATACAGTTGTTGCAGTAAAGGGGAAAGGGTAGCCGAAAGCTCGACGTCAGCTTGTTGCTGACGTCGTTGTAGTTCAGGGATAGCGCGTGAAGACAAAGGATTATCCTGCGTTGATACGATCCAGATACTGTTTTAACTCATTAGGACCTTGATAGCCGGGGATCATTACACCATTTTTGGTGAGGATCGCCGGAGTGCCTTGAATACCGTATAACAGTCCTAGCTGATACTGTTTACCAATATCGATATTACAGCTCGCCGCTGCGGGAGTTTTACCGCCCATCGCCGCATCGAACGCTGCTTTGCGATCCTTGGCGCACCATACGTTCTTCATCGCTTTCGCCACATCGCCCTGTAACCCTTCACGTGGGAAAGCAAGATAACGGACGGTGATGCCCAGAGCGTTATAGTCTGAAATTTGTTGGTGTAACTTATGGCAGTAGCCACAAGTAATATCGGTAAACACTGTCACAACGTGCTGCTCTTTCGGCGCTTTATAGACAATCATTTCTGGCGCTAGCGCTTCCACTTTCTTGTCTAGCGTTTGGAAAGTGACGTTTACTGGCGTTTTCCCGCTGATATCGTAAAGCGGCCCTTGAATCATTTGTTTACCATCGTCAGTGACGTAGAGCACACCATTATCGGTTAATACCGTGCTGACACCGGATAAGGGTGAAGGCTGGATATCACTGATGTTGACGCCCAATTTTGTTAAAGATTGAATAATTGCAGCATTGTTCGCATAACTGGCGCTAGAAAAGAGCGCGCATGACGCGACCATCGAGAGTAATAATTTCTTCAGCATTTCCTTATCCTTATTAACCACCCCGCTAGGCGCGTGGGTGATGCTGTTGATGCAGTTGACGGAGTCTTTCATTGGCAACATGCGTATAAATTTGTGTGGTTGATAGGTCACTGTGACCAAGTAGCATTTGTACGACGCGTAAATCGGCGCCGTGATTGAGCAAGTGCGTCGCAAAGGCATGGCGCAGCACATGGGGCGAGAGCTTCGCGCTATCAATCCCGGCGATAAGGGCGTAGTGTTTGATTCGATGCCAAAATGTTTGTCGAGTCATTTGCTGCCCACGATTACTGGGGAAGACTATATCAATTTTTGCGCCATTAATCAGCCAAGGCCGACCATGTTCCAGATAATTTTCCAGCCAGTGGATCGCCTCTTCCCCCAGCGGTACTAATCGCTCCTTGTTGCCCTTACCTAAAATTCTTACCACGCCTTGGCGTAAACTGAGATCACTAAGGGTCAGTCCCGTTAACTCAGATACCCGTAATCCCGTCGCATAAAGTAGTTCGATCATCGCTTTATCGCGTAACTCGAGCGGGATTTCGGTGGAAGGCGCCTCAAGTAGGCGAGCGACTTGCGCTTCACTGAGATCTTTTGGCAGCCGTTGCGGTAATTTCGGCGAGGAGAGTAATGCGCTCGGGTCATCGAGTCGCAGCTGTTCCCGATAAAGATATTGAAAGAGCTGGCGCATCGCACTGAGCTGTCGAGCGGAACTGGTTGCCCGATAGCCCCCTTCGAGTTTCTCTGCTAAGAAGCTTTGTAATTCTGGTGCGCTCACAGTAAGCAGCGCGAGATGATGCGCCTCAAGCCACTCCACCAACTGTTTGAGATCGCGGCGATAAGCCTCTAGGGTGTTTTCTGCTAAGTTGCGCTCAATCCACAATTGGTCAATAAAGCCTTCGAGAAGGGGATCCATTAATGGTGCTGACGTCGATTTCTTCATTGCTTTTTTTTCCGATTACCTGCGCTAAACGCAGACTATTATGCATCAACTACGCCTCGCTGTATGCTTTCTGATACACTCAACGCAGAATAGGAACCTAAGAGTCAATCAAGTATGAAAATAGGGTTATTTTACGGTTCAAGCACCTGTTATACCGAGATGGCTGCCGAGAAGATCCAAGCGTTTATCGGCCAAGAGATGGTGACCTTACATAATGTGAAGGATGAGCCGCTCTCTACCATGCACCAGTACGATCTGCTGATTTTGGGTATGCCTACTTGGGACTTTGGTGAGCTGCAGGAAGATTGGGAAGCACAGTGGCAAACGCTGGCTGATCTCGATCTTTCAGGAAAAATCATCGCACTCTATGGGCTGGGCGACCAAGCCGGGTACAGTGAATGGTTTTTAGATGCCCTCGGTATGTTGCACGATTTATTACTACCAAAAGGCGTCTCTTTCGTCGGCTATTGGCCTATTACCGGTTATGAATTTATCAGTCAGAAGCCCCTGACTGCCGATGGACAACATTTTGTCGGGTTGGCCTTAGATGATGCGAATCAGTTTGAAGAGACGGATGAGCGCATTGCCAACTGGTGTGAACAGATTCTGGGAGAAGTCGCGGAGTTGTTGTAATCCCTACTCCCACTGACGATTGCGTCCTTTTAGCCAATAGAAGCGTAGGTTGCGCCACGCTTCTTCAGACATGGTGTCTGCCATTAACCAGAAATGCTGGGTTTGTTGCGCCGATCGCCAACGAATCATTACGCCCCAGGGTAGCCAACAGAGCGGCGCGCTAAGTCGCCACTGTTGCTGCTGCCAAGACCAGGTCTCTTGATCATCCATCGCCAGTAAGCCAATCCGTGAGGCGAGCCTTTTTAGGCTGCGCGACCTTTCAATCATCACCGCAATAATCGCTAAAGGCTTCAGTAAATAAAAAGCCCCAAACCAGGGTGTCGCCACAAGTGCAGCTAGCGTTAATAGCACCCAGCTATTGACCAAGATCACGGCATTACGTGAAGGGCCGATCTTAGTTTGCCACAGGTCCACGCGCACTGTTTCGCGTCCGAATCAGTTCGACCATCCCTTTGAGCTCGTCGCTCGCGGGTTGACCATGCCCCATCAACCAATTGAATAAGTCGGGGTCGTCGGCCTTAAGCAGCGCAATAAAGGTCCGCTTTTGCGCGTCAGTTAAGGTGTGATATTCGTGTTCGAAGAAAGGACGAACGGCGATGTCCAGTTCTAACATGCCGCGGCGGCACGCCCAGTGAATACGAGAAGTGTCTTCAATACCTATTTCTGCTAAGTCCACACGCTTTTCCTTATTTTACCCTTAACCAGAGAAGAAGAGTGTACCGCAGAGCCTGGTTGAACGGCAGTACAAATCACCCTCTCTTCGGGCGTGCTCGCATTTTTGTACTTGCTAATCTCTTTCCAGGCTTTACGCTTTAATGAATAATAAACCCAATTTCGTAAAGCGGCTTGGTTCGCTTTCACCTTCACTGTTGGTCGACAGGAGATGTCATGAATTCTCAACCCACCCCTACTGCCTATCACTCAGCGCTGGCTCTCTGCTCGCTTAGCGATTGGGCGCTGGTATCCGCGCAAGGTGCCGATGCCACCACCTATCTGCAGGGCCAACTTACCGCAGATCTCAGCCAATTAGCCGAGAATGATCACCAACTCGCCGCACATTGCGATGCCAAAGGTAAGATGTGGAGTAGTCTGCGGATATTCCATGATGGCGAAGGCTATAGCTATCTATTACGCCGCGACGTGCGTGAACAGCAGCTGACTGAAATAAAAAAATATGCAGTGTTCTCTAAGGTGAGCTTTACCGCCGACGATAGCCGGGCGCTAGTGGGAGTAATGGGGAGCAAAGCGGCTGAGTGCCTAAGCCAATATTTTTCTCAGCTTCCGGATGCCGATCAACCACGGGTTAAGGTCGGTAATACATTGCTATTGTGGCTGCCCACCCCACAAGCCCGCTACATCGTCATTACTGCGCCTTCTCAGGCAGAAGTGTTGCTTAAGGATCACTCCGAGGCGGTATGTGATGCCCAGCACTGGCTGGCCGCCGATATTGCCGCGGGTATTCCGGTGATCGACGCAGCGAATACTGCTCAGTTTATTCCACAAGCTACCAATCTTCAGGCATTGAACGCGATAAGCTTTAAAAAAGGGTGCTATAGCGGCCAAGAGATGGTTGCCCGCGCCAAGTATCGCGGGGCAAACAAACGCGCACTCTATTGGTTAGCCGGTACGGCGCAGCAAGCGGTTGAAGCCGGCAGCGCCGTCGCATTACAAATGGGTGAGAATTGGCGTAAAACCGGAACCGTTCTCTGTTCGGTAATGGTTGCCCCGACTACCCTGTGGGTACAAGTCGTGCTGAATAACGATTTGGGGACCGAGGATAGGTTTCGTCTCGATGGCGATGAGGCCAGTGCATTACAGATCCAGCCACTACCTTATTCACTCGACGAGGCTTAATGCCTTAACCCCTGCCCCCTCAATTCGAAGCTAAAACGTTGAGGGGGCACTAACGAGAATGTCTATCGGTGGGTAGACTCACCGAATATAGAAGTAGATCGCGCAAAAATGGCAAATTGCGCCGCCTAAGACAAAGGCGTGCCATATCGCGTGGTTGAAAGGTATCCGTCGATTGACGTAAAAAACCACCCCTAATGAGTAGACGATTCCACCTATCGCCAACAGCCATACACTCGCCGCCGAGAGCTTAGTCGCCATTTGGTAGATCACGACCAACGAGAGCCAGCCCATAAGTAGATAGGTCACCACCGATAACACTTTGAATCGATGAGCGAACACCAGTTTAAAAAGAATCCCCAATAGGGCCAGTGACCATATTACCACCATCAGGCCTTCCGCCAACGGCGAGCGCAGCCCGACAAGCAGAAATGGCGTATAAGTCCCGGCAATAAGCAGATAAATCGCACAGTGGTCGACTTTCTTTAACCAAGGCTTAGCCGGTTGATAGGGAATGGCATGATAGAGGGTCGAGGCAAGAAACAGCAAGATCATGCTGCCACCATACAGGCTATAGCTGACGAAGGTGATAACGTCGGCATCACGCTCAACTGCTTGAACGAGTAATAGGACTAAGCCGACAACACCAAAAAGACAACCTAGGCCATGACTTACACTGTTTGCTATTTCTTCCGCCAATGAGTATCCGGGAGAATGAGTTTGTGTCTTAGCCATAACAGGTATGTTAACTCCATTATCGTCCGATGAATGAACACCTAGACTAGCTGAGAATAAATTCAGAGTACACTTGTAAGCTTAAATAAAACTGTGAGGAGGTGTAACAGCCCCCTCGCGATAGAGGACTGTTACAAGCATTATTGATAATCCGTGATCGGTACACAGGAGCAAGATAAATTACGGTCGCCGTAAACATCATCCACTCTCTTGACCGTTGGCCAGTATTTATTCTCAACGCCCTGAGGGAAGACCGCTGTTTCACGGGAGTAGGCATGTTGCCAGTCGCTAACCAGTTCTTGCTGGATATGGGGGGCATTCACCAGAGGGTTATCGTCCAAGGGCCACTGACCTTCTGCGACTTGCTCAATCTCGCGACGGATAGCTAACATCGCATCGACGAATCGATCCAGTTCACCTAAGCTTTCGGACTCCGTTGGCTCCACCATTAAGGTCCCGGCGACAGGGAAGGACATGGTCGGTGCATGGAAGCCATAGTCGATTAATCGCTTAGCGATATCCATCTCACTGATAACGCTACGTTCTTTAAGAGGCCGAATATCGAGAATACATTCATGCGCCACACGACCTTCTGGTCCGGTATAGAGAATGTCGTAGTCTGACGATAAGCGGCTAGCAATATAGTTAGCATTCAGAATCGCGAGGGCACTCGCTTGCTTCAGGCCCTCGCCTCCCATCATTCTGATATACATCCAACTAATTGGCAGGATCGACGCACTGCCAAAAGGGGCTGCAGTGACTGCACCTTGCTCGGTGAGTAAGGTTGACTGGACGATACTGTGTCCTGGGACAAACGGCGCGAGATGCGCTTTTACCCCTATCGGTCCCATTCCTGGGCCGCCACCGCCGTGAGGAATACAGAACGTTTTATGCAGATTAAGGTGGGAGACATCGGCACCAATATGGCCTGGTGTAGTGATCCCCACTTGTGCATTCATGTTGGCGCCATCCAAATAGACTTGCCCACCATGCTGATGGACAATTTCGCAGACTTCACGAATGGTCTGCTCGTAAACCCCATGAGTAGAGGGATAGGTCACCATGATGCAGGAGAGCTGATCACCTGCTTGCCTTGCCTTGGTACGGAGGTCTTCGAGATCGATATTACCTTGTTTATCACAGGCAACCACTACCACGTCCATACCGGCCATTTGCGCGGAGGCAGGGTTAGTACCATGGGCAGAAGCAGGAATAAGGCAGATATGGCGTTGTGCTTGATGACGGCTTTCATGGTAACGACGGATAGCTAGTAGCCCCGCATATTCGCCTTGGGCGCCTGAGTTGGGCTGCATACAGAGCGCGTCATAACCGGTCAGGGTGATCAGCCATTCAGAAAGCTGTTCAATCATCTGCAGGTATCCCGCGGCTTGATTCGTCGGGCAGAACGGATGGAGGTCGGAAAATTCTGGCCAGGTAATAGGTAACATTTCGGCGACGGCATTGAGCTTCATCGTGCAGGAGCCAAGAGGGATCATTGCTTGGTTGAGTGCTAAGTCTTTGCGCTCAAGTTTGTGAAGATAGCGCAGCATCTCCGTTTCGCTGTGATACTGATTAAAGACTGGGTGGCTCAGAATAGCGTCTTCACGCTGCAATGGTGCTGGAATAATGACTTGCGTGCTGACAAGACTGTCTTCTTGGTCAAGATCAACGATGATTTTACGTCCAAGCAGTACCTCTATTAAAACGAGAAGATCTTGGCGTTGCGTGGTTTCATCCAGCGTAATCCCCACCGCATGGTAGAGGTCGCTGCGCAGATTAGTATGCTGCTGCTTTGCGCGTTTGAGGACCTCGGATTTATCGGGCACCTCGACCGTTAAGGTATCAAACCACTGCGCGTAGCGTAGGGTTAGCCCATTATCTTGCACGATTTTTGCGAGGATTTTCGTATATCGATGAATACGCTGGGCGATACGTGTTAACCCTTTAGGACCATGCCACACTGCGTACATCCCGGCGATATTCGCCAGTAGGACCTGGGAAGTACAGATATTAGAGTTGGCTTTCTCACGACGGATATGTTGCTCGCGAGTTTGCATCGCCATCCGCAGCGCGATATTGCCTTGGACATCACGTGAAACGCCGATAATCCGGCCCGGCATGGCTCGCTTATAGGCTTCTTTGGTGGCAAAGAATGCCGCATGCGGGCCACCGTAACCCATAGGAATGCCAAAACGTTGCGACGAACCAAAAACGATATCAGCTCCTAATTTCCCCGGTGATTCAAGAAGCACTAAGGCCATAAATTCAGCGGCGACAGCAATGATTACGCCCTGCTCGGTTAACGCTGCCATCAGTTGACGATAGTCGTGCAACGCTCCCTGCGAACCGCAATATTGTAGGCAGACACCAAAGAGATCTTGATGGTCTAGCGCCTTCTCAGCGCTATCGACCACCAGCTCAAACCCAAAGGTTTCTGCGCGGGTTTTGATAACATCGAGGGTCTGCGGATGAATATCCTCTGCGACAAAAAACTTATTGGCATTTTTACGTTTGCTCACCCGCTTAGCCATCGCCATCGCCTCAGCCGCCGCCGTTGCTTCGTCAAGTAGCGAGGCGGAGGCAACGTCCATTCCCGTGAGATCTATCGTAACCTGTTGGAAATTGAGTAAGGCTTCCAGCCGCCCTTGTGACACTTCCGGTTGATAAGGAGTATAAGCCGTGTACCATCCGGGATTCTCAAGTACATTGCGCAGTATAACCGGTGGCGTTAACACCGCGCTGTAGCCCATACCAATCCAAGATTTATAGCGAAGGTTTTTTGCCGCAATGGCTTTCAACTCTGCCAACGCTTGGTGCTCACTGGCCGAAGGCAATTGCAGGGGCGAAGAGGATAACTGAATATTTTCGGGGACGATAGACGCAATTAACCTCGGCAAATCAGTTGCGCCAATCTGCTGCAACATCTGTTGTTGTTGATCGATATCCGGGCCAATATGGCGACGGATAAAAGCATCGGGATGTTCTAACTGGCTGAGTGTTTGCGTCATCGTCTTACTCACTTATTGATCAAGGTTTGGTAGGCATCGGCATCAAGTAATTGGTTAAGCTCATTTTCGTTAGTGATCTTAATGTTAAATAACCAACCCGCCTCGTAAGGAGAGGTGTTTACAAGCTCAGGGCTGTCATTGAGTTCATCATTGACTGCAACGATCTCGCCGCTGATCGGCGCATAAATATCAGAGGCCGCTTTAACCGATTCGGCAACCGCGCAGTCGTCGCCGACGCTGACTTCACGACCGACTTCAGGCAGATCTACAAACACCATGTCGCCGAGTAGGCTTTGTGCATGTTCGGTGATTCCCACAGTGACCGATCCATCCTCTTCTTGACGTACCCATTCGTGGCTATCAAGGTATTTTAGGTGTTTTGGTACATTGCTCATTTTATTCTCCATAATTAAATCAATGATTTACCTGCGCGGACAAAGCAGGGTTGCGTAACAGACACGGACAGTTCACGCTGGCGAATCAGTACGACAGCCTTATCCCCTACCGTTGCCGGCACCCGTGCAAGCGCGATACTGCAGCCCAATGTCGGGGAGAACGAACCACTGGTGATAACGCCTTGCTGAGGATTTCCATTGATATCGGTAAAGGAGACCGGTAAAGCATTACGCAGGACGCCTTTCTCATGCAGTACCAAGCCAACCAGTTTTTCAGTGCCTTGCTCTTGTAGACGTTCGAGCGCCGCTCTACCGATAAACTCCCGTTCTTCCGGTTGCCAAGCCACCGTCCAAGCCATATTCGCGGCAAGCGGGTTAATCGCCTCATCCATCTCTTGCCCATAAAGATTTAATCCCGCTTCGAGGCGCAAGGTATCTCGCGCCCCTAAGCCAGCCGGTTTGACGCCTACCGCAAGTAATGCTTGCCATAGCGATGCAGCCTGCTTGGCAGGGAGTGCGATTTCATAGCCTCGTTCACCGGTATAGCCAGTGGTCGCGATAAACCAGCCGCCGCTTTCCACTGAGAAGAAGGGCTTGAGTTCCGCTACCGCAGCACGCTGTTCAGTACTCATCACCGATTGGCTTTTCTCTATTGCCTCAGGGCCTTGTATTGCGATAAGCGCTAAGTCTCGTCGTTCCTCAATTTGAATACCATATTCTTTAGACTGTTCTGAGATCCACGCTAGATCGTTTTCGCGTGTTGCTGAGTTGACGACTAAACGGAAGTGTTGCTCATCGATAAAATAGACAATCAAGTCATCGATAACGCCTGCCGAGGCATTCAGCATGGCGCTATAGAGCGCCTTACCAGGCTGCGTCAACTTAGCCACATCATTGGCTAACAGATAACGTAGAAATTGTCGGGTACGGGCGCCAGTCAGGTCGACAATGGTCATATGGGATACATCAAACATACCTGCTGCACGGCGCACGGCATGATGCTCATCAAGCTGGGAACCATAATGCAGTGGCATTAGCCATCCGTGGAAGTCGACCATGCGTGCACCGCAGGCTTGGTGTTGTGCAAAGAGAGGGGTTTGTTGACTCATAACACTCCTTCTGCCGCGTGAAATCGCGGTGAGTTAGCTTGCTGAGGTCGAGCGTTAGGGTTAGAAACGCAAACGTTACCTTTCTTGCACGTTATCACTCATTTCATCGCTTAGCCATAAGGTGAAATAGGGGCAAAGCTGTGATGCACCAAAAAGGAGCGGACACGCTTAAGCAGAGGTGATTGATAAAATAAGGCGGCATTAAGCAGAAAAATGGCGACAAAAGCCGCCATCTAGAGAGAAAAATAAGATAGGCCATTCGACTCATTTAGCCTGCTCGGACTATTTTATTCGCTTTCGGATTAGTTTTCCTAAGGGTGGAAATGGTCAATAATTAGAATAAATCAGCTTTCACAACCTTGGTGCAATTGCTGAGATGTGAGGAAAATCACACCAGCATCTTGCATCGCCAGCTTGGCGCGTTGCAGTGATCCGTCAATATCGATCGCTCGGCAAGCATCCTCTACTACCCAAGTGGCTAATCCCGCTTGAGCCGCGTCTATAGCCGTCCATGCAACACAGAAATCTGTGGCAAGTCCGGTTATCACCACCTGATCGATCCCCTGCGCTTGCAGCCAGGCCAGCAGCCCGGTTGAGGTACTGCGATCCGCCTCTAAAAAGGCAGAGTAGCTGTCGATGGATTGATGAACGCCTTTACGGAGAATCAATCTGGCATGAGGAAGGGATAAATCATCCGATAATTCAGCCCCGACACTCCCTTGTATACAGTGATCCGGCCATAAACATTGCGGGCCATAGGGCATATCAATTACTTGGTAATCTTGATACCCCGGGTGAGAGGAACTGAAGGAGGAATGGCCGGCAGGATGCCAATCTTGGGTAATGACCACCTGCTGGAATAACGGTGCAATCTGGTTAATAACCGGGATCACTTCATCACCCCGAGGTACCGCTAGCGCTCCCTGCGGCAGAAAATCGTTTTGAACATCGACGACAAGCAGTGCCGTATTGTTACCTATCGCAATCGAGTGGTGAGCCATCTCCCCTCCTTCTATTTACGCAGCCACTCGGGTAAATCGTGTTCACCCAAGGCCTGCTTAATGAGCTGTGGTTTAATCCCAGGTAGCTTATCCGCAAGGGTCAAGCCGATATCACGCACCATTTTTTTCAGTGGATGTTGCCCTGCAAAGAGGTCTTGGAAGCTTTGCATACTCGCCAGCATTTTGGCCGCACTGAGCTTTCTCAAGCGTTCATAGCGGCGAAGATAGAGGTGTTGACCAATATCTTTACCCTCTTGCTGTAGACGAATAAGTTGGCCGATAAGCTCGGCAGCATCCATAAAGCCGAGATTCACTCCCTGTCCCGCCAGCGGGTGAATGGTGTGTGCCGCATCACCCACTAACACAAGTCGATGGCTGGCAAATTGTCGGGCGTAACGTGCCGTTAACGGGAAAGTTTTACGTTCACTGTTCAGAGTACAAGGCCCTAACTGCATATCAAATGTGACAGCCAGTTGCTGACAGAATAATGATTCATCCATTAAGCTAAGCTTTTTCGCGGTTTGCGGCTCAGTGGACCAGACAATTGAACAATGGTGCGGATCTTCAAAAGGAAGAAAAGCGAGAATGCCTTCGCCGTGGAAAACCTGGCGGGCGACCCCTTGGTGAGGCTGTTCGGTACAGATATTCGCGACTAATGCGTGATGCTTGTAATCCCAGAAGGTTAAAGGTATGTCAGCTTTTGCTCTGAGCCAAGACTGGGCGCCATCTGCTGCCACCATCAAGCGGGCGGTCATCATGCTGCCATCTTGTAAGCTGACAAAGGTCTCGTTGTCACCGAAGGCGGTCTGGACTAGGGCGGCATTTGGGAGAAGCGTAATATGCGACAATTTTTCAGCCTGACGCCATAGGGCTGCATGCAGTACAGAATTTTCAATGATATACCCTAAGCCGTGGCCACCCAGCTCAGCGTCATCGAAGGCGATGTGTCCGAAGCTATCTTTTTCCCAGACTTTCATACCGTGATAACAGCTGGCACGCATTTGCAGGATATCTTGCCACACCCCCAATTTTTCCAAGAGACGTTGGCTTGCTCGGTTGATTGCCGACACCCGCACCGATAGCGGGTCCTGTGGGCTAAAGTGTGGGGCCGCTCCTTGTTCGAGGACCGCAACACTGAGTCCTGACTCTTTAAGACCACACGCGACTGCGAGGCCGACCATTCCCCCACCAGCAATAATAATATCGTAGCTTTGCATGAATATTCTCTTAATTTAACGTTTAACCCAGCCTAAGGTTCGGCTAGCGAGGTGGTGCTTTAACCCGGTAACTCGTTCCATCGCGAGTAACCCCAGGTTACGGCCAATAATGAGAGGCAGGTTATCATTGGCAAAGAGTCGAACTAAACCATCGGTAATAGCAATGGTTGTTGCACGGTCTTGTGCTCTTCGCTGCTGGTAGCGATTTAATACACTAAACTGCCCCATATCCTGCTGCTGTTTATCAGCCTCTGCTAGGGTTTCGGCCAAACTCATCACATCCCTCAGCCCAAGGTTAAAGCCCTGACCTGCAATAGGATGAAGAGATTGTGCAGCATTACCAATCACTACGGCGCGGTGTGTGATCAACGACTGCGCTTGATGCAAGCTTAGTGGATAGGACTCGCGCTGGCCAACTTGCGTAAATTGCCCGAGTCGCCAGCCAAACTCACGTTGTAATTGCTGCAGGAATGTCGACTTATCAGCCGCTAATAGCCTTTCACTGGTCGATGCTGCTACACACCACACCAAGGATAAACGGTTATCTGACATCGGCAATAGGGCAATAGGCCCATGCTGAGTGAAACGTTCGTAGGCTCGACCATTATGTGGCATTGAAGTACTGACATTCGCGATAATGGCAACTTGCTGGTAATCATCACGTTGCCAAGTAAAGCCAGCTTGAGTCGCCAAGGCAGATCGACTGCCGCTGGCGATGACTAACGTCTGTGCGTCTAGCGTTTGACCGCTTTCCAGTGTGACCGATACCTGCTGTGCCGTACGGGTCATCTCGACCACTTTTTCCGGGCAAAGTAGCGTGACACCAGCTGCCTGTTGTAACTGATTAAACAGAACTTTTCCTGCCGCTTGCAGTTCGATCACGTTGCCTAAGGCAGGTAAATGGTAATCATCCCGACAGAGTTCGACTTGGCCAAGATGGCCGCGGTCAGAGACATGGATGTCAGTAATAGGCGTTGCATAAGGCTCCAGTGCCGACCAGACACCGATACGTGCAAGTTGCTGGCAGGTTCCCGCCGCCAGCGCTATCGCTCGGCTATCAAACCCGGGATGGGCGGCATCCTGCGGGGAGCTCCCCTCAATGAGGGTGACCGGAATATGACCCTGCGATAAGGTGGAAAGCGCAAGCGCAAGCGTTGCCCCAGCCATCCCACCGCCGACAATAATTACGCTCATAGTGGCTTATTTTCACCTTGACGACATGCCTGCGCCGATTGCATTAACTCTTCAATGGCATCAGGATCTTTCACGACCTGCTCGGTTAAATTTTCATGCCCGGTTTCGGTGATCACGATATCGTCTTCAATACGAATCCCAATGCCGCGATAGCATTCAGGCACCTTGGCATCAGGGGCAATATAAAGTCCCGGTTCAACGGTTAATACCATGCCCGGTTCTAGGACACGGGTACGATCCGCGCTGCCATAATGGCCGACATCATGCACATCCAGACCGAGCCAGTGACTTAAACCATGCATAAAATAGGGACGATACGATTTCTCTTCGATCAATTGCGTGACCTCGCCTTCTAAAATTCCTAGGCGTACTAGGCCTTCAACCTTGATACGCACAACCGCTTCTGTCACCTCAGCGATGGTTACGCCAGGGCGAAACAGGGATAAGGCAGTCGTTAAGGCTTGCAAAACGATCTCGTAGAGTTGGCGTTGTGGGGCGGTAAATTTTCCGTCGACAGGAAATGTTCGGGTGATATCCCCTGCGTAACCATATAGCTCACAGCCCGCATCGATCAGGACTAAGTCCCCCTGTTTAAGTCGAGATTCATTTTCAGTGTAATGAAGAATGCAGGCATTATCACCTCCTCCGACAATGGTATTGTAGGAGGGGAATCGAGACCCGTGTCGAGAGAATTCATGATGGATTTCACCTTCCAACTGATACTCATACATGCCGTGCTGACATTGCTGCATTGCGCGCTGGTGAGCGAGCGCACTGATACGCCCAGCCTCACGTAAGATCGCCAGTTCTTCTTCATCTTTAATCACGCGCATGTCATGGACAATGGGTCGCCAATCGATGACAGTGGTCGGCGCGCTAAGGTTTTTCCGCGATCCTTCACGCAAGGTTTTTAATGCAGCGGCAACTTTTTGATCCGCAAAATCGTATTCGCCACTGGCATGATAAATCGTGGTTAACCCGTTAAGCACCTGCGCCAGTTGCTCATCAATTTCTCCCCATGGAAGCGCACGGTCAACGCCAAGCTTATCGATTGCGGCTTCTTGGCCAAGGCGGCGACCAAACCAGATCTCGGCATGGGGATCACGGTAACGGTTAAAGAGTATACTGTGGTTATGCTGTTCATCACTCTTAATCAGAATGAGTAGCGCCTCAGGCTCGTTAAAGCCGGTGAAGTACCAGAAGTCACTATTTTGGCGAAAGAGATATTCGGTATCTCGGCTTCTGGTAACCTCTGGCGCAGCAAAAATTAATGCCGCGCTACCCGGTACCATCTTTTTCAGCAAGGCCTGACGGCGTTGACAGTAATTTTTCTGAGAAATCATACCCTAAGCTCCCTGTAACCCATTTTACCGTGAAAGGATCAATGTAATGTTGGACCCTGTGTGACAGCTGAGGCATCCGATTGCGGTGTATTGAAGGTTTCATGACAGAGTAAAGCAGCGACTCTGACATATTCAATGACTTCCTCCAAAGATTGTGCAAGTTCTTCCGGATCTTCATCTTCGTCGTAGCCTAATTGAGCAATAGTGCGCAGATCGTCGATGGCTTCCCCGGCTTCTCCCTTCACTTTATCTAATTTCGGCTGCGTGACCCCTAAGCCTAGTAGAAAATGGTTTACCCAGCCGGCGAGTGCATCGGCGCGCTCAAAGACGTTATCACCTTGGTCATCCGGTAAATAGAGTTGAAAATTGAATCCATCTTCCTCTAGCGAGTGCAATGTATTATCGTATACCGCTTGCAAGAATTGATTGAGTTGGACAGAGAAGGCGATACCTTCATTGGTGAGGTCATGAACCAGTGCTTTCCAGCTATGATCTTTAGTCCCACCGCAAAGAATTCCGCTGAGTAAACCATGCATCTCAGCGGCGGTCATACCGACACCTTGTGTCGCGAGTTCGCTGTTAAGCGTGTTATAGTTCGGTGAAGTCATAATTATCCATAGTCTTAGGAAAGTGAAGTGAGGTCTATGCTACCATCAGCACCCTCATCGATTCCAGAAAAGGGGTTGTAACTTCTGCCTCAGGTAGATATAGTGGCGCCCTTCCAGAGCAAGTGACTTTGGGAGCGGACAACGTAATTATCAGGAAGGTAACATGTCTGCGCAACCGGTAGATATTCATATTTTTGGTCGTTCACTGCGAGTGAATTGTCCTCCAGAACAAAAAGAAGCTCTACTTTCTGCGGCTGAGGATCTTGACCAGCGCCTGCAGGATTTAAAACACAGAACACGCGTTACGAATACTGAACAATTAGTGTTCATTGCAGCTTTGAATATTTGTCACGAACTTGCGCAAGAAAAGAACAAGACCCGTGATTATGCGAGTAATATGGAACAACGTATTCGTGTTCTGCAGCAGACTATCGAACAGGCTTTAGTCGAACAAGGGCGTATCAGTGATCGCCCAGAAAGTAAATTCGAATAATAGTTTTAGGGATCCTGTGCTATAATACTCCCTGAACAACGTATTCTCTGAGATGTTTGCAAGCGGGCCAGTCCCCTGAGCCGATATTTAGTACTACTAGAACGTGGCGCCTCATATCTTGTGTGCATGCTCGGTTCGTCCGAGAAGCCTAATAGGTATGACGACATGTTCACCTTGAACCAAGGGTTCAAGGGTTACAGCTCGCAGCGGCATCTCGGAGATCCCCTCTTCTCCCTTTTAGTTTTCCTTTACTGTCTCAATGTATCGCCCTATTATCCTTGAGTGCCCTCACAAGGATGTTATGTCATGGACTCATCTCTAGCTCAACAGCGCCAAGCTTTACGCCAGCATATGCGTCGCCTTAGACGTTCACTGAGTGACACTCAGCAATTCCAAGCCAGCCAGCAACTCGCTGAACACGCTATTCTCTTCTCTCCAATTGAGCAGTCACACCGTATTGCGCTGTTTCTCTCGATGGACGGTGAAATAAATACTCGACCGCTTATTGCACGGTTATGGCATTTGGGGAAAAGTGTTTATCTCCCTCGTATCGATCCCACATGCTCCACTTCCCTGATATTCCAGCAATATACTCCACAAACTAATTTAATAAAGCATCGCTTAGGGATGTTGGAGCCTGAGGAAAATACCGAGGAGATCTGTGCCTTCACTGAGTTGGATGTGGTAATTGTGCCTTTGGTGGCGTTTGATAGCACAGGCCAGCGTTTAGGGATGGGCGGAGGATTTTATGATCGCCTACTCGCCGATTGGCAGAAGACGTCAGTTTTTCCGATTGGGGTGGCACATGATTGTCAGCTCCAGGAAGCACTCCCCATTGAATCTTGGGATATCCCCTTACCTGCAGTGATTACGCCTAATCGATTATGGCAATGGAATAATAAAGAGGCCTAACGGCCTCTTTGGTCTCAGCATTAGTAAAGCAATCTAGCACGGATAGTGCCTGGAATTTCCTTCATCAGCTGCAACGCTTTATCTGCCACTTCTTGCTCAGCATCAACATCAATGACCACATAACCTAAGTGAGGCGAGGTCTGTAGGTACTGGCCAACGATATTAATATTTTGATCGCCAAAGATATTGTTAATCGCGGTCAGAATGCCTGGGCGGTTCTCGTGGATATGAAGAATACGACTCGCCGAAGCACTGTGTGCCGGCAGTGAGACTTCAGGGAAGTTGACTGCAGAAAGGGTTGAACCATTATCTGAGTATTTCGCCAGTTTACCTGCTACCTCAATCCCGATATTTTCTTGGGCTTCTTGGGTCGAACCACCGATATGTGGGGTTAAGATAACATTATCAAACTTGCAGAGCGGCGAGTCGAACGGATCGCTGTTAGAAGCCGGTTCAACCGGGAATACGTCGATGGCTGCACCACTTAAATGTTTACTCTCTAAGGCTTCACAGAGCGCAGGAATGTCGATAACGGTTCCGCGTGAGGCATTAATCAATAATGCGCCAGGTTTCATCGCTGCCAATTGATCTTTGCTGATCATATCTTGGGTATTCGCGGTTTCTGGGACGTGTAAGCTGACCACATCACTCATTGCCAGTAACTTATCCAGTGACTCAACCTGCGTTGCATTCCCCAGCGGCAGTTTGCTTTCGATATCGTAGAAGTAAACATACATACCTAAGCTTTCCGCTAACACGCCCAATTGCATCCCGATATGGCCGTAACCGATGATACCGAGTTTCTTACCACGCGCTTCATAGCTGCCTTTAGCATTTTTGTTCCAGATACCACGATGCGCTTTTGCATTAGCTTCTGGAATACCGCGCATCAGCAATAATAGTTCGCCGATAACTAATTCCGCTACCGAACGGGTATTAGAGAAGGGGGCGTTAAAAACAGGGATACCGCGCGATGCGGCGGCGTTGAGATCAACTTGGTTGGTGCCGATACAGAAGCAGCCAACCGCAATCAGTTTCTCGGCCTCTGCAAAGATCTCTTCGGTTAACTGCGTGCGAGAACGTAATCCGACGAAGTGAGCATCACGGATCGATTCCTTGAGTTGCTCTGGACTGAGCGCAGCTTTATGGAATTCGATATTGGTATAACCCGCCGCTTTTAAATTATCAAGGGCAGATTGGTGAACACCCTCAACCAACAGAAACTTAATCTTGTCTTTTTCCAGTGAAACCTTAGCCATTACCCGACCCTATAAAAGTGATTTTCGTAAAATACCCTTAGCTGACTGTCAACATAAGAAAAAAATAGGCTAAGAGCAACACCCTACAAAATTTTGAAACGATCGACGCAATCGTTTACCTTTGCGCCTTACAACGCCAAAACACTGTCTATTACAGATGATTTAGCGTATTAACTTGAGGTGGAGGTTATTTGTGATATAAATCACTATTTGTGGGTGGCGACTCTTTTTTCGTGGCCGTCAGGAATAATTTTTTTAACGCCGTTTTCATCACCAATTAACGCAATATCTGCACCACGTTTAGCGAACAGTCCAACCGTCACCACCCCTGGTAATGCATTGATGGCGACTTCTAATCTATCCGGATCGTCAATACGCAAATCGTAAACATCGAGAATGATGTTACCATTATCGGTGACGATATCTTTGCGATACTCCGGGCGGCCGCCAAGTTTCACTAACTCGCGGGCGACATAGGCTTGAGCCATAGGGATAACTTCGACGGGTAAAGGAAAGTGGCCTAAACAGTCGACCAGCTTCGATTGGTCGGCAATACAGATAAAGGTCTCGGCAACTGCGGCGATGATTTTTTCCCGGGTAAGCGCTGCGCCACCGCCTTTGATCATTTGTAGATCAGGATTGATTTCATCTGCGCCATCGATATACAAGGAAAGGGAGTCGATTTCATTTAGGTCGAAAACCGGAATACCATACGATTTTAAACGTTCTGTCGAGGCTTCTGAACTGGACACTGTACCAATAATGTCGTGTTTACGGGTGGCTAATGCATCAATAAAATGCGCTGCCGTTGTACCGGTGCCTACACCAACGATCGTATTGGGCTGAACATAGTCTAGCGCCGCCCAGCCTACTGCTTTTTTAAGTTCGTCCTGAGTCATGGTATGTTAAAACCTATACGTGTTGCGGTAGCAGTAGTATAAAACAAGCTTATCTAAAATAGTGATTTTTCATTAGTTGAAGTGTAGTTTTACGCATTCAATCACAACACCAACCGATTTTTTTCTTTCAGTCAGGGACTGAGAAAACATGATTAAAAGACCTGATTACCGCAATCTTCAAGCCCTTGATACTGTTATTCGTGAACGCGGATTTGAACGAGCGGCACAAAAACTCTGTATTACTCAATCGGCGGTTTCGCAGCGAATCAAGCAGTTAGAATCACAGTTTGGTCAACCTTTGTTGGTACGTACCGTGCCCCCTCGCCCTACCGAACAGGGCCAAAAGCTACTTGCTCTGCTTCACCAAGTTGAACTTCTTGAAGAGCAGTGGCTGACCGATGAAAAAGGCGGCACCACTCCCCTTCTGCTGTCTATTGCGGTGAACGCTGACAGTTTGGCGACTTGGTTACTGCCTGCCTTACGAGATGTGCTCGATGATTTACCGGTCCGCCTTAATTTACAGGTCGAAGATGAGAGCCGTACACTTGAGCGTCTACGTCGTGGCGAAGTCGTGGGGGCGGTCAGTATACAGCCTCGCGCCTTACCGAGCTGCCACGTCGATACCTTAGGTGCCTTAGACTACTTATTTGTCTCTTCACCGGATTTCGCCAAGCGCTATTTCCCGCAGGGCGTTAATCGTCAAACCTTGCTTAAAGCCCCGGCCGTCTCTTTCGATCACCTAGACGATATGCACCAAGCCTTTTTACAGGAGAACTTCGATTTGCCTCCCGGTAGCTTGCCGTGCCATATCGTTAACTCTTCTGAAGCCTTTGTACAGTTAGCCAAACAAGGATCAGTCTGTTGTATGATCCCACATCTACAAATCGAATCTGAATTAGCGCAAGGCGCATTGATCGACCTTACGCCAGGGTTATACCAGCGCCGTATGCTTTACTGGCACCGATTTGCGCCAGAAAGCCGCGTGATGGGACGTGTTACGGACTCTTTGGTTGAGTATGGTCGTCAGGTGTTGCGCCAAGAGTGTGAGTGTTAAGGGTAAAGATCACCTCAACGTTATCGGTAAAGTCGAGCTTTTGCTGTTGATAGGTTTGGTCTGGAGTGGTATCAGCGGCCGAAGCTTTTACGCTCATCATTCTTACCATCGGCAGGGTGACGTTACGTTGCGTCTGATAGTTAATGCTCCATACCGATCCCAGCGAGGCATTAAAACCTGATGCCAATCCTTTAGCCTTGGTGATCGCATCAGTGATTGCCGCCTGACGCGCTTGTTGCTGATATTGTTCGGGATGATCAACCCCCATTGATACCGAGCGAATATCGTTAAGCCCCGCGGCAAGCGCACCGTCTAATAAGGCATTAAGCTTGCCGAGCTGATGCAAGGTAACTTCGACACTCCGTGATGCCTGATAACCGGTCAGTTTCGGTTTACCATGCTGTGAATAGTCATATTCAGCATGAGTGGTGACATT
The DNA here is from genome assembly GCF_022602565.1 of Rosenbergiella metrosideri. Classification (GTDB taxonomy): domain Bacteria; phylum Pseudomonadota; class Gammaproteobacteria; order Enterobacterales; family Enterobacteriaceae; genus Rosenbergiella; species Rosenbergiella metrosideri. The sequence continues at coordinate 33,803 of NZ_JALBCV010000018.1, read as the reverse complement.
GGCAGCATTAATATCTTTATCGGTTACCCCTTGCTGATGTAAAAAATCGAAGTACCGTGCTACGCGACTGTCCACCTGCTTTTTAGCTTGCGATGCTTGCGCATGGCTAGCGTTCACTTCAATAACGATAGTGGCCATGTCTGGCTGAGCTTGGACCTGCCCCTGTCCGGAGGTGCTAAGATAAGGCGCGTTAGGTGTTGTTTCAGCCGACACTGATGACATCAATCCCAAACTCGCTCCAAGCAAGGTCATTGCAGTAAGGCGTTTCTTCATCGTTATGCTCCCTTATTCATAGTGTTGCCACATTACCACGCCCTCACTGGACAGTCTAAATGCGAGTATCAGTAATAAGATGACAACGGTGAGCGAGATCACCTTTTGAATACGTGGCTGCATAAGCTTTGCCGACAATAATGTTGAAACTGACGAGAGCAAATAGAACCAAAGGATTGAGGCTGAAATAGCCCCTGCGACAAAGGTTAAGCGTAATGCTGTGGGAATCTGACTGCCAAGAGTGCCAAGCAATACCACGGTGTCCAGATAAACATGGGGGTTTAGCCACGTCACGGCTGTTAGCGTTATAAGCAGCTGCGGCAGTGAATTAACGCTAACGCCTGCAAGCTCAGGGATAATGGGGTGGCGGAGGGTCTTAAAGATGCCATAACTGTACCAAAGCAGAAACAGCACACCCACCCCTGTCATCCCCAGCATTAATAGTGGATAGCATTGTAAAAATGCCGCGCCACCCAATACGCCAGTCGTGATAAGGATCATATCGCTCACCACACAAAATGTTGCCGCTAAGAAAGCATAGCGCCGCAACATACCTTGACGTAATACGATCGTATTTTGTGGGCCGATAGGCAGTATCAACGCAGCACCCAGTGAAAAACCTTGAATAAAAACAGACATTTAAATCCCCCCTTAATGACTTAGGGGTTTAGTATCCGGTAAAGCGTTAGGCGAAAGGAAATTAAAAAAAGCGGGGGGTAATTAGTAAAATGAATACTCCACAGCCAGCTATGCTGACTGCGGAGGTGAGGTATTAGCTTTCGCTGCTGCGAACGAGGTGCACATCCATTTGCGGGAATGGAATCCCGATTTGGTGCTTATCTAAGGCACGTTTGAAGTCTGCCATCAGATCCCAATAGACCTGTTGTAGATCATCGCTCTTGCTCCAGCAGCGTACAATAAAGTTAAGCGATGAAGGGGCCATCTCGTTCAATGCCACGACAATCGCTTTGTCTTTAATGACACGCTTATCTGCCTCGACTACTTCACGCAGTACTTTCATTGTCAGGTCAATATCAGCATCGTAAGCCACGCCAATGATAAACTCATTGCGGCGCTCTGGTTCACGTGAATAGTTGATAATTTTACCTGTAAAGATTGAGCCGTTCGGAATGACTGCAATCTTACCGTCCGAGGTTCTCAGCGTAGTTTGGAAGATTTGTACGTTTAAAACGGTACCCGAACATCCACCAACATCTACGAATTCCCCAACACGAATAGGTCTGAAGGTAACCAACAACACACCGGCTGCAAAGTTGGAGAGTGAGTTTTGTAACGCTAAACCAACGGTTACACCAATGGCACCCAGTACAGCAATGAAGGAGGCGGTTTGTACGCCCACTCGGCTGACTGCAGCAATCAAGGTAAACGCAATAATCGCATAGCGAACAATCATCGAGATAAAGTCGGCGACTGTTTGGTCAATATGACGAGAGAGTAAAACTTTATTGATGGCTCTTGAAACGATTTTCGCAACGGTAAACCCGATAAAGAGAATGACCAGCGCCGCGGCGATATTCACTACATAGCTTAATAAAAGTGACTGGTTCTTTTCAATCCAAGTCCCGGCATTATGTAAGCCGCTTACTACGTTAAGATCTTGCATTAAATCTTCCTGTCGTTAGTTCCCAAAAAAAAAGCACTGAGCATCTTTGAAGACGTCCCTTAAAAAGGGTAACTAAAAACCCGCAAATTGCCAACCTTGCTAGGTAACTTCAAGAAATTTACTCTGATATATGGAGAAAACGCCAGCAGAGCTGGCGTTTGGGGAGGGATTACAGACGGTCGATGGCATTCAGTTCACGGAAGGCTTGCTCTAAGCGAACAACCATTGAACTTTGTGCCGCACGTAACCAGACTCGTGGGTCATAGTATTTTTTGTTTGGCTTATCGTCACCTTCTGGGTTACCCAGTTGGCTTTGGAGGTAGCCTTCGTTCTTTTTGTAGAACTGCAGAATACCGTCCCAGTTTGCCCATTGCGTATCGGTATCGATGTTCATTTTGATAACACCGTACTCGATAGACTCTTTGATCTCTTCTGCTGAAGAACCCGAACCGCCGTGGAAGACAAAGTTCAGGCTGTTGTGAGGAAGGTTATGCTTCTCACTCACGTAGTCTTGCGAATTTCTCAGAATTTTTGGCGTCAGTTGGACGTTACCGGGCTTATAAACACCGTGTACGTTACCGAATGATGCGGCAATGGTGAAATTAGGACTGATAGCGCTGAGTTTTTGGTAAGCGTAGTCAACATCTTCAGGCTGAGTGTAGAGTGCCGAGTTATCGAGGTGTGAGTTGTCCACACCATCTTCTTCCCCGCCTGTGCAGCCTAATTCAATCTCAAGCGTCATTCCCATCTTCGCCATACGCGCAAGGTATTGACCGCTGATTTCGATATTCTCTTCTAACGACTCTTCGGACAGATCGATCATATGTGAAGAGAACAGTGGCTTACCGGTATTTTTAAAGTGTGCTTCGCCTGCATCCAGCAATCCGTCGATCCATGGCAGTAATTTTTTCGCACAGTGGTCGGTATGAAGAATAACCGGTACACCGTATTGCTCAGCCATCAGATGGACGTGTTGAGCACCAGTGATGGCACCAAGGATAGCCGCTGCTTGTGGCTTATCAGAGGTAAAACCTTTGCCTGCAAGGAATGCTGCACCGCCGTTAGAAAACTGAACAATCACCGGCGCTTTAGCTTTGGCTGCAGCTTCTAATACCGCATTGATTGAGTCAGTACCGATGCAGTTGACTGCTGGTAACGCGAATTTATTCTCTTTAGCTACTTGGAAAACTTTTTGTACGTCTTCACCGGTAACGACACCCGGTTTTACGAAATCAAAAATTTTAGACATAAGTGTTGTCCTGTTTCGTTGGTCGTAAGCTGAGATCATCTTTTCAGCGGTAGAAAATAGAGGAGGGATAACCCTCCTCAGAATTTATTATTGTTTCGCGCGCTCTTCTAACATTGCTACAGCTGGGAGCTTTTTGCCTTCCACGAACTCAAGGAATGCACCACCACCCGTGGAGATGTATGAAATTTTATCTTCAATACCAAACAGGTCGATTGCCGCCAGCGTATCCCCGCCACCGGCAACTGAGAACGCGTCGCTATCTGCAATAGCATTAGCCACAATTTCAGTTCCTTTACGGAAGTTAGGGAACTCAAATACGCCGACTGGGCCGTTCCACAGAATCGTTTTCGCTTCTTTTAAGATCTTGGCCATTTGCGCGGCAGTTTCATCACCAAAATCCATGATCTCTTCGTCATCTTGAATTTCGTTAACTTTCTTCACGGTAGCAGGAGCCGTTTCGGAGAATTCGGTCCCGACACGTGAGTCAACGGGAACCGGGATCCCATGTTCATCACGAAGCTTTTTCGCTGCTTCAACAAAGTCTGGCTCGTACAGTGACTTACCAACGTTATTCTCGATTGCAACGAAAGTGTTGGCAATGCCGCCCCCGACGATGACGGTATCGGCAATGCCGACTAAAGATTGCAGTACATCAAATTTGGTGGACACTTTAGAGCCCCCTACTACGGCAACCATAGGACGAGCTGGGTTGCTCATCGCTTTACCTAGCGCTTCAAGTTCTGCTGACAGCAGTGGACCGGCACAGGCGATAGGCGCGAATTTCCCCACACCATGGGTAGAAGCTTGGGCACGGTGAGCCGTACCGAATGCATCCATGACGAAGACGTCACACAGGGCTGCATATTTTTTCGCTAAGGTTTCGTCATCTTTCTTCTCGCCTTTGTTAAAGCGAACGTTTTCCAGTACCACCAGCTGACCCGCCTCAACGTTTACGCCGTCAAGGTAGTCTTTTGCCAGGCTAACCTCTGCGCCAGCAAGCTTATCTTTCAGGTAGTTCACAACAGGCAGCAGAGAGAATTCTTCGTTATATTCGCCTTCTGTTGGACGACCTAAGTGAGAGGTCACCATTACTTTCGCGCCTTGCTTCAGGGCTTGTTCAATGGTCGGTAGTGATGCACGGATACGCGCATCTGACGTCACTTTCCCATCCTTGACTGGCACATTAAGATCAGCACGAATCAGAACACGTTTTCCAGCAAGATCCAGATCGGTCATTTTAATTACAGACATGGTGAATCCTCTTATTGATTCTTTAAGTTTATCCCGCCGCTTAGGCGACAGGTTCGAAAGTGTTGTCAGACATCGCTAAACAGGTATCGATCATTCGGTTTGCGAAGCCCCATTCGTTATCACACCATACTAACGTTTTTACCAGGAGTCCTCCACTGACTCGCGTTTGCGAACCGTCCACAATCGCACTGTGGGGATCATGGTTAAAGTCCGCCGAGACCAGGGGTAGCTCGGTATAGTCGACTATACCATGAAAGCAGCCATTGGCAGCCTCCTGCAATAGGTGATTAACCTGCTGCGCCGTCACTTTTTGTTCGAGCGTTACGCTAAGATCGATTGCGGTAACATTGATTGTCGGTACCCGTACCGCAATCGCTTCAAATCGGTCGAGAAACTTTGGAAATATCCGGGTAATACCAGCCGAGAGCCGCGTGTCGACTGGAATTATCGACTGGCTTGCCGCGCGGGTTCGGCGTAGATCGGGATGATAAGCGTCGAGAACTTGTTGATCATGCATCGCTGAATGGATGGTGGTAACCGTTCCGGATTCAATCCCGAAAGCGTCATCCAACAGCTTGATCACAGGGATAATACAGTTGGTGGTACAGGAGGCATTGGAAACAAACCGATGTTCAGGCAGGAGCGTGTCATGGTTCACACCATAGACAATTGTTGCATCTAGGTCGGGTTCACCTGGGTGGGCAAAAAGAACTTTACGTGCCCCCGCACGATGGTGCGCTTCGCCATCAGCCCGGCTGCCGTAAACGCCAGTACAATCTAGGACCACATCAATATCGAGATCGCCCCATGGCAGTTCGTCGATAGATGAATGATGCAGTAGCGTAATCGCATCTCTACCAATAAAGAGTTGCTCGCCTTCTAACTTAACTTCCCATGCGAACTGACCATGGGTGGTATCATATTTTAAAAGATGTGCTATCCCTCGGCTTTCGGCGACTTCATTTATCGCAACGACAGTAACCTCTAGGTGACGACCTGTCTCATACAGTGCCCGCACAACAGCCCGACCAATTCTTCCAAAACCATTAATCGCAATTCTGAGGCTCATTGCTTATCCATCACCTTGATCAACGTAAGGACCAGTTGCCCTTATACTAAGATTATCTTTTGAGGCTACAACGATTTGATAAATTTAGATACCCCATTTTAAGCCGAACGGTCTCTATCGACTTGAGAATAAATCAACTGCTGAAGCAGCGGAATGATAGAGATCAACAGTCATTTATAAAATACGATCAAGATCACAAAATTATCCGAGACGCCACCTGTCAGCCGCTGATGCTTACCTTTCCGCTCTCTCAGCGGTCGGTGTCGGCAGAATCATTAAGACTTTAGTAAAAAAAAAGCATGGCAGATGCCATGCTTTATTCGCTTGAGGCTGGTGTTACAGAAGCGCTTTCGCTTTTGCAACCACGTTGTCAACGGTGAAGCCAAACTCTTCAAACAGTTGCTCTGCAGGCGCAGACTCACCAAAGGTGGTCATTCCTACGATTGCACCGTTTAAGCCAACATATTTGTACCAGTAATCAGCAATACCCGCTTCAACTGCGACACGTGCGGTCACTGCTGCAGGAAGTACTGACTCACGGTAAGCGGCATCTTGCTTATCGAAGTGATCGGTAGAAGGCATAGAGACGACGCGGACTTTACGCCCCTCTGCAGTCAATTTCTCTGCCGCATCAACCGCTAACTGGACTTCAGAACCGGTAGCGATAAAGATAAGCTCTGGTTGGCCTTCGCTATCTTTCAGCACGTAACCACCTTTGCTGATCGCGGCAAGTTGCTCTGCAGTACGCGTTTGCTGCGCAAGGTTTTGACGTGAAAGAATCAGTGCTGAAGGACCGTCTTGACGTTCGATCGCCTCTTTCCACGCTACTGCTGTTTCGACCTGGTCAGCTGGGCGCCATACGCTCATGTTTGGCGTAGTACGTAAGCTTGCGACCTGCTCTACGGGTTGGTGAGTCGGGCCATCTTCGCCTAAACCGATAGAATCATGGGTATACACTAAGATTTGGCGGAGTTTCATCAACGCAGCCATACGGGCAGCGTTACGCGCATATTCCACAAACATTAGGAAGGTTGCGGTATAAGGAATGAAACCTGAGTGTAACGAGATACCGTTAGCAATCGCCGTCATACCGAATTCACGCACACCGTAGTGGATGTAGTTACCTGCTGCGTCATCTTTGATCGACTTAGAGCCCGACCACATAGTCAGGTTACTCGGCGCCAAGTCTGCAGAGCCACCTAAGTACTCTGGCAGTAATTTACCATAGGCTTCGATCGCGTTTTGAGAAGCTTTACGGCTTGCAATTTTTTGTGGGTTAGCTTGGAGGTCTTCGATGAATTTTTGTGATTCAGCCGCCCAATTAGCAGGCAGTTGATTTGCCGTACGACGTTTGAATTCTGCCGCTAATTCAGGGAAGGCTTTCGCATAGGCATCAAATTTCTCATTCCATACCTGCTCTTTCTTCGCACCGGCTTCTTTCGCATCCCATGCAGCATAGACATCTGCAGGAATTTCGAAAGGCGCTGCGTCCCACTCTAACTCTTTACGAGTCAGTGCGATTTCATCGTCGCCTAATGGGGCACCGTGTGAATCATGCGTACCGGCTTTGTTAGGAGACCCGAATCCGATAACGGTTTTACACATGATCAGCGTTGGACGCTCAGAAGCACGCGCCTCTTCCACCGCACGACGGATGGATTCATTATTGTGCCCATCAACACCACGGATAACATGCCAGCCGTATGATTCGAAGCGTAAACCTGTGTCATCACTAAACCAGCCATCAGTGTGACCATCGATAGAGATACCGTTGTCGTCATAGAAAGCGATTAGTTTGCCAAGTTGCAGGGTTCCCGCTAAAGAACAAGCTTCGTGCGAGATCCCTTCCATCATACAACCGTCACCCATAAAGGCGTAGGTGTAGTGATTGACGATGTCGTGGCCCGGGCGGTTAAATTGCGCAGCCAATGTACGTTCTGCAATCGCAAAACCGACAGCATTCGCAATCCCTTGACCTAGTGGGCCTGTCGTTGTCTCGACGCCAACGGTATAGCCGTATTCAGGGTGGCCTGGGGTTTTAGAGTGCAGCTGACGGAAGTTTTTTAACTCTTCGATTGGTAAATCGTAACCGCTGAGGTGCAGCAAGCTGTAGATCAGCATTGAACCGTGGCCGTTGGATAAAATGAAACGGTCACGATCGGCCCATGACGGGTTTTTCGGGTTATGATTTAAGAACTCACGCCATAATACTTCAGCGATATCTGCCATGCCCATAGGTGCACCTGGATGGCCAGATTTAGCGCGTTGGACCGCATCCATACTGAGTGCACGAATCGCATTTGCAAGTTTTTTTTCAGAAGGCATCTTTCACTCCAGATCGGACGATTTAGTTGTGTTGATTTTTAAACACTTTCAACATAAATTGGAAACTTAGTTAGTTCAATGTACATGATGTGCCGAACGAAAGTACATTCGATCCGCACAATTTAACGCTTGAAGATTGAATCCACTAATGAACCCAGATCATTTTGCGCGTTACCACTGGCCTCAGGATGGACTTCACCTTGCGGGGAGATTTTATCAACCAGTTGCGGCAGAACTTCAGATAAGGTGCCTGAGGCACCTTGAACATCGGTACCAAGCTTATCTGCCAGTGATTGTAAATCTTGCTGGCTAAAAGCGGATTGAATGTTGTTATGGCTCACAGATTGGTTACTACCATTACTCAGCCATGAAGAGAGGATTTCCCCTAAGCCACCTTGCTGGAATTTTTGGATCAGCACTTCCACGCCGCCCTGCTCTTGTACCCAAGACCAGACCGCTTGAAGTTGACTCAGAGAATTCTGTTGCCCTTCTCCACCCGTTAGTGATCCGACAATGCTATCGAGTAATCCCATCTAACACTCCTCGTAATTAACCTATTTAGAATAATGATTAGCGCTGAGCCTGCTTATTCGCAGCCTGTACATGTAGCATATCTAACGCGACCGTTGCAGCCGCGAGAGCGGTAATATCAGCATGGTCATAGCCAGGCGCAACCTCAACTAGGTCCATCCCGACGATGTTTAACCCTTGTAAGCCACGGAGTAATTTCGTCGCTTTGTCGCTGGTCAATCCACCGACTACGGGCGTACCAGTACCAGGTGCATGAGCGGGGTCAAGACAGTCTATATCGAAGGTCAGGTAGACCGGTAGGTCACCTACGGTTTGACGAATTTTAGCGAGAATATCCTCTACCGCAGTATCGTTAACCCATGCTGCATCCAGAACTGTAAACCCTAAAGAGGGATCGTACTCTGTACGAATACCAATTTGGACTGAGTGAGCCGGGTCGATAAGATCTTCTTGTGGCGCGGTATAGAACATCGTGCCATGGTCGAAGGTCGGGCCATTTGAATAAGTATCCGTGTGGGCATCAAAATGGACTAAGGCCATTTTACCGAAGTGTTTTGCATGCGCGCGCAACAACGGTAAAGAGATATAGTGGTCGCCGCCAAAGGTTAGCATACGCTTGCCGTGGGCAAGTAACTTCTCTGCGTGTGCCTGTAGTTTTGCCGACATGTCTGCAGAGTCACCGAAAGCATAGACCAGATCGCCGCCATCAACGACATTTAGTTGTTGGCGTAAATCAAATTTCCAAGGCCAGCGACAGCCTTCCCACGCTAGATGGGTAGAAACTTGACGAATCGCGTTAGGGCCTAGGCGACTGCCGGGCCGACCTGAGGTCGCCGCATCGAAAGGCACACCGGTAATGACCCATTCTGCATCGCTCTCGTAGGGCTGGAAATTAAGCGGGAAACGCAGAAAACCAAAGGCGTTAGACACCAATGAGTTGTCATATTCGTTACCTAAGGTATTGTACATAATTTATTCTTTTCCTCGACAAGGGCGCTGATCGTTCAGCGCCTAGACAATAAATTTATTCATCTTCCAGATACGTGTAGCCGTATAGGCCGCTCTCGAACTCTGATAAAAACTGATCACGTAACTCTTCAGCGATATCACTGGTTTGAACTTGCTGATAGAACAGGCTGAGTAACTCTTGCGGATTAAGCTGAACATATTCCAACATGTCCGCGACGGTATCTCCTTCATCGGATAGCTCAACATCCACTGCACCATTTTCGTTAACGTATACGTTGACGGCCTCGGTATCACCGAACAGGTTGTGCATATTCCCCAAAATTTCTTGATAAGCACCGACCATAAAGAAGCCAAGCATCGGTGGGTTTTCAGCATCGTACTCTGGCATCGGCATCGTTGTGGCGATCCCATCACCATCAATGTAATGATCAATAGTCCCATCCGAATCGCAGGTAATATCGAGTAATACTGCGCGACGTTCAGGTTGCTTGTTCAACCCCTCGAGCGGTAAGACAGGGAAGAGCTGGTCGATTCCCCAAGCATCCGGCATTGACTGGAATAACGAGAAATTGACATAAATCTTGTCTGCCATGCGTTCTTGTAGCTCATCGATCACCGGGCGGTGAGCACGGTTGCTTGGATCGAGGTGCTGCTGAGTGTAATGACAGATATTTAAGTATAATTGTTCCGCCCAAGCGCGCTGCGTCAGGGTATACATTCCGGACGAATAGCCAGTATGAATATCTGATAAATCTACTTGGCTGTCATGAAGCCATTCGCGTAATGAGCGATGCCCCTGCGTTTCGTGCATCTCTTGCCAGGTTTTCCACATACTTAATAAAGGACGTGGAGAGTCATCCTCTGGCGGATTTGGCGGAGCAAAGGTATTACGTTCAACACCAATAATATTCGACACTAACACGGTATGATGAGCCGTTACTGCGCGCCCTGACTCAGTAATCACGGTCGGATGGTCTAAGCCATGCTCTTCACACGCTTCGCCGATGGCATAAATGACATTATTCGCGTATTCATTTAATCCGTAATTCACTGAGCAGTCAGATTGCGAGCGAGTTCCCTCATAATCGACACCTAAACCACCACCGACATCAAAACATTTGATCTGCACGCCTAACCGGGCGAGTTCCACGTAGAAACGCGCCGACTCACGGACACCAGTGTAAATATCGCGGATATTCGCCATCTGCGAACCAAGGTGGAAATGGAGCAACTGTAAGCTTTCTAAGCGCCCAGCCTGGCGCATAATATCAACCAACTCAAGAACTTGTGAGGCGGATAGACCAAATTTCGATTTCTCCCCCCCGCTTGATTGCCATTTGCCAGAACCTTGCGAGGCTAAACGCGCCCGGATCCCTAGACGTGGCACAACATTGAGACGCTCAGCTTCTTCAAGCACTAAACGGATCTCGGTCATCTTTTCAATAACGAGATAGACTTTGTGGCCTAGTTTCTCGCCGATCAGCGCAAGCCGGATATACTCACGATCTTTATATCCATTACAGACAATCACCGAGCGAGTTTGCCCTGCATGAGCTAATACTGCCATCAGTTCAGCTTTAGAACCTGCTTCCAGTCCTAACGGCTCCCCTGAGTTAATCAGTGACTCAATAACACGTTTGTGTTGGTTAACCTTAATCGGATAGACAAGGAAGTAATCCCCTCGGTAACCGAAAGATTCACGCGCACGTTTGAAGGCGGCATTGATCGAGCGTAAGCGATGCTGCAGGATCTGTGGAAAGCAAAATAGTGCAGGTAAACGCTGGCCTTGGGCCTCGCGTTCTTTTACCAGTTTAGCCAGATCGACACGGGCAGAGGGAATGTCTGGATTCGGACAGACACTAATATGACCGAGTTCGTTGACGTCATAATAATTATTTCCCCACCATGCAATATTGTAGGTGCGTAACATACGGCTTGCCTCTTGATCGTTCACTGCAACCTCTTGCATAGAACGTAACTCACCGTGTTCGCCAGCGGATGAACCTTGAATATGCTTAATGACGTCGGTCATCTCATGCCTCTATCTTAGATAAAAAACAATTAAGTATTTACCCTAGCGCAACCCGCTAAGCACTGCAAATACTCGTCATAGGTCTACTGCTTTATCCACCTTTTACTGCGGATAATTGAGGTTTACCGAGAAATAATACTACTCGTGATAGCAATTTTAGTGTCGATAACGATAGTGATGGTCGATAACTAAAAAAGAGATTTCGTCAGGTGAGCATCCGACAGTGGAGCACAGGGAAAGCATCTCTAAACGACTGTTATGACTAATTTTAGTTTCTACTCTCTCAGCGTGAAACTTATCAATTTTAGGTGTCAAGGCGGTTCGCGATTTATACCCCTAAGGGGGTAAAAATGCAAAATGTTTGTCTCGGGTCTAGGCTGTTATCAGTGTCTATGTGGCTATCGATGCGCTAATTCAGAAAAATCGCTGGAATTATTCAGCCATCCTACCCTAGAATAGACGTCCAGATGGAAAACCATCCGATAATGTTTTCCTCCAATTCATTATTCAAGGTCGTCGTGTGAGAAGACGGCGATGTTGAGGCAGCACTTATTATCAGTGCACACGAATTAAATCCCTTAAGCAAGGTAACTATATAATGGCTAAACATCTTTTTACCTCAGAGTCAGTCTCTGAAGGGCATCCCGATAAAATCGCCGATCAAATCTCTGATGCCGTTTTAGATGCAATCCTCGAGCAAGATCCCAAAGCACGTGTGGCCTGTGAGACTTATGTAAAAACCGGTATGGTTTTAGTTGGTGGTGAAATTACGACCTCAGCTTGGGTCGATATCGAAGAGATTGCGCGTCAAACCGTTCGTGATATTGGTTACGTTCATTCTGATATGGGCTTTGATGCCAACTCTTGTGCAGTACTAAATGCAATCGGTAAACAATCACCGGATATCAATCAAGGGGTTGACCGTCAAGATCCCCTCGATCAAGGTGCAGGTGACCAAGGTCTGATGTTTGGTTATGCGACGAATGAAACTGATGTGTTGATGCCCGCGCCAGTGACTTATGCTCACCGCTTAGTCCAACGCCAATCAGAAGTACGTAAAGACGGGACTCTTCCGTGGTTACGCCCAGACGCTAAAAGCCAAGTAACCTTCCAATACGACGGCGATAAAATTGTCGGTATCGATGCGGTTGTACTTTCTACCCAGCATGCTGAACAAATCGGTCAGAAAGAGCTGCAAGAAGCTGTAATGGAAACCATTATCAAGCCAGTATTGCCGACCGAATGGCTGACGGCCAACACCAAATATTTTATTAACCCAACAGGGCGCTTTGTAATTGGTGGTCCAATGGGCGACTGTGGTCTGACTGGTCGTAAAATTATCGTTGATACTTACGGCGGTATGGCACGTCACGGCGGCGGAGCGTTCTCAGGTAAAGATCCATCGAAAGTTGACCGTTCAGCAGCCTATGCCGCGCGCTACGTTGCGAAGAACATTGTTGCGGCAGGCTTAGCAGACCGCTGTGAGATTCAGGTTTCCTATGCGATTGGTGTTGCAGAGCCGACCTCAATCATGGTCGAGACCTTCGGTACTGAAAAGCTGCCAACAGAGCAATTGACCCTGTTGGTCCGCGAATTCTTCGACCTTCGTCCTTACGGCTTAATCCAGATGTTAGATCTGTTACATCCTATTTACCGTGAAACGGCTGCATATGGTCACTTTGGCCGTGAACACTTCCCATGGGAAAAAACAGACAAAGCTGAAGCCCTGCGTGATGCAGCGAATCTGAAATAGTTTCTCTTACTAGGGGGAATTCCCCCTAGTCTCTCCCTCTACTCCCTCTTTATTCCCCCGAATAGCCCTATAGCCGGCTCCAAGTGATAACGATTACATCGTCTTTTTCAAGTCGAAATGTAGTCTATTTCTTCAATTGGTAAAAAAAATATGATTTATTCAGAGGTTAAGGCTATAAATACCCGATATTTATGTATAGTTCCGTCAAGAACCCGTGAATGAGGTCTTTACCAAGCTGTTGAATCATATTTAATTAGACTTCGATGTAATCGATTACATCGCTGTGATCTGGCTCACTGATAATTGACACATAGTTACGTACAATTGCAAAGATAAGAAATCTAACATCGGAGGCATTCATGCCTGTAAATAACTCAAAACGTAGAACGTCAAATAAAATGATGACGTTTTTCGTCTGCTTTCTCGCTGCACTCGCAGGTTTATTATTTGGTCTAGACATTGGGGTTATTGCAGGGGCACTGCCCTTCATTGCCAAAGAGTTCAACGTGACACCTCATCAACAAGAGTGGATTGTCAGCTCAATGATGTTCGGTGCCGCAGTGGGAGCTGTCGGCAGTGGCTGGATGTCCTCGTCTCTCGGCCGTAAAAAAAGCTTAATGGCCGGTGCTATTTTATTCGTTATTGGCTCGTTATGGTCAGCCTTAGCGACCTCACCGGAAATGCTGATTTCGGCACGGGTACTATTAGGACTGGCTGTCGGGATTGCCTCCTACACTGCCCCACTTTATCTCTCTGAAATCGCGCCGGAAAAAATTCGCGGCAGTATGATTTCTCTTTACCAACTGATGATCACTATCGGTATTCTGGGTGCATATCTTTCTGACACCGCGCTGAGCTACAGTGGTGATTGGCGTTGGATGTTAGGGGTCATCACTATCCCTGCTGCCTTGTTACTAATCGGTGTTGTCTTCCTTCCGAATAGCCCACGTTGGTTAGCGGCTAAGGGGCAATTTTATGACGCTCAGAAAGTGCTTGACCGTCTGCGTGATACCAGTGAACAAGCTAAACGCGAATTGGACGAAATTCGCGAGAGCTTAAAAATCAAACAGACGGGCTGGGCGCTGTTTAAAGGTAATAGTAATTTCCGTCGTGCCGTGTATCTGGGCGTGTTACTGCAAGTTGTGCAGCAGTTCACCGGTATGAACGTGATCATGTATTATGCACCGAAAATTTTCGAAATTGCGGGGTTCACCAACACCACTGAGCAAATGTGGGGAACAGTAATCGTTGGATTGGTTAACGTCTTAGCGACCTTCATTGCCATTGGCTTAGTAGACCGTTGGGGCCGTAAGCCTACCCTGATCCTCGGCTTTATCGTGATGGCTGCTGGGATGGGTATATTAGGCACTATGCTGCATTTAGGTATCCATTCAGCCGGTGCGCAGTACTTCGCTATCGCTATGCTGTTGATGTTTATCATCGGTTTCGCAATGAGTGCTGGTCCATTAATCTGGGTACTGTGTTCAGAAATTCAGCCACTGAAAGGTCGGGACTTTGGTATCACCGTCTCTACGGCAACCAACTGGATTGCTAATATGATAGTCGGTGCGACCTTCTTAACGCTATTGACTAATTTAGGCAATGCGGGAACCTTCTGGCTATACGCAGCACTGAACGTAGTGTTCATCGTTCTGACGCTGTGCCTGATTCCAGAGACCAAAAATGTTTCCCTGGAACACATTGAAAGAAATCTAATGAAAGGTAAAAAACTGAAAGATATCGGATCACGCGATTAATTCAGATAAGGGGGGTGACAGGTTCACCCCCTTTTTTTATGTTATTCTAGCCCCATGAAAAAACATCAGCGCCTACCTATCGCTTTACAGCAAGCTATATATCGATCGTTACGTCATCATCTCAGCCTTGCCACTCCCTTCTTTGATGAGCTCCTTCCTGAGCCCTCTATCAGCTGGCAACAACGCGGAACGACCGCAGGTAGCGCTTGGCTAAAGGAATGGCAGATCCGCCTTAACCCGATACTGTGTGAAGAGAATCCGTCAGCCTTTGTGGAACAGGTGGTACCGCACGAACTTGCCCATCTACTGGTATGGAAAAAGTTTGGCCGTGTGGCGCCTCATGGTAAAGAGTGGCGCTGGATGATGGAGGAGGTATTGAAGGTAAAAGCCGAGCGAACTCATCGCCTTGTAACGACGTCCGTTGCGGGTAAGACCTTCCCCTACTATTGCAATTGCCAGCAGCATGCCCTGACGGTACGACGCCATAATCGCGTCGTGCGCGGCGAGACGGAATATTGCTGCCGCCATTGCGCTGCACCGCTAAGAAGAGGTGAATTTCAGGGATGAATACGGAAATATCTGACTAACGCTAGCCTGTGTTTTACGCAACTTTTTGCACTAGAATGAGTTATTATCGCGTATCGATGTCACTTTGATACTTTTCTAGAATATGCGTCTCAAAATCAGTTTTCTCACCTTACTTTTTTCAATCTTCCCAGCCTTTGCTAAAGACTATCAGCAGAACAATTTTCAAGCGGCTAAAAAGGCCTCTGTCGAGATCAACCAAGGCGCTAAGGAATTTTATTGTGGCTGCGATATTCATTGGCAGGGTAAAAAAGGTCTTCCGGATTTAGCCTCTTGTGGCTACCAGCCACGTAAAAATATACAACGAGCCTCTCGTATAGAGTGGGAACACATCGTACCGGCTTGGGTATTTGGCCATCAACGTCAATGTTGGCAACAGGGAGGAAGAAAAAATTGTCGCAAGGATAGCGAATATCGACGAATCGAAGCAGATCTCCATAATCTGGAGCCCGCCATTGGTGAAGTAAACGGTGACCGTAATAACTTTGCTTATAGCCAATGGAATGGTACCCCTACGCAATACGGCGCCTGTGAGATGATTAATGATTTTAAAGCTAAACTCACTCAACCTGCTGCACGGGCACGGGGTCCGATTGCCCGAATTACGTTATATATGCGTGACCAATATCATCTTTCGCTTTCACGCCAACAGACACAACTGTTGATGGCGTGGAATAAGCTTTACCCTGTTACCCCTTGGGAATGTCAGCGCGACCGTCGTATCGCTCGAATTCAAGGTAATGCTAATCCTTGGGTCGCCAAGCAGTGTCAAGAGTTAGCCCCTTAATTGCAATTAGTCGACTCAGCGGTCAAGCTATACGGTATAGTTATCAAAGCGATTCATTTATTTTTAATTAAGAGATCAGACCATGCGCATTCCCCGCATCTTTCATCCAGCCCCCCTTCACAGTGATCAACGTGTTCAGCTTTCTGAAGACGCCGCCAATCATGTTGGCCGAGTGTTACGCATGGTCGCCGGGCAGCAAGTACTGTTATTTGATGGCAGCAATCAGGTCTTCCTGTCAACGATCGTGGAAGCCAGTAAAAAGCATGTTACCGTTGAGACCTCCACAGCAGAACTCGATGACCGCGAGTCTCCTCTCGATATTCATTTAGGCCAAGTGTTATCACGGGGCGAGAAAATGGAATTCACCATCCAGAAATCGATTGAATTAGGGGTTAACACTATTACACCTTTAATCTCTGAGCGTTGTGGTGTAAAACTGGATAAAGAGCGTCTTGAAAAGAAACTTTCACAATGGCAAAAAATTGCCATTGCCGCATGCGAACAGTGCGGACGTAATCGCATTCCTGATATACGCCCTGTTATGACGTTAGCAGAGTGGCTTTCTGAAGACAGTGATGCGCTTAAGCTCAATCTTCATCCGCGCGCCTCACAAAGTATTAATCGTCTTACCCTACCCAATAATAAGGTAAGGCTACTTATTGGGCCGGAAGGTGGATTATCCGTCGCTGAAATTGAACAGGCCAGTGCGGACAACTTTACTGATATTTTACTAGGGCCACGGGTATTACGTACCGAAACGACGGCTTTAACGGCTATTACCGCGCTGCAAGTACGATTCGGTGATTTAGGATAAATAACTGTCTGGCATCATCAGTAAAGCGCTCGACGGATCCTTGGGTATACTGAGTTCTATGTTAGTGAAAACACTAAATTTTGAAGGGGTTGTAAATGATTAAGCTGGGTATTGTGATGGATCCTATTACAACCATCAATATCAAGAAAGACAGTAGTTTTGCGATGTTATTAGAGGCCCAAAAACGCGGTTACGAAATCCATTATATGGAGATGAACGATCTATCGTTGCGCAAAGGTGTCGCTTCGGCGCGTACTCGCGGCCTGACCGTTATGCAAAACGAAGAGAAATGGTTTGAATTCACGAGTGAGCAGACCTTACCTCTGGCCGATCTTGATGTCATCCTTATGCGTAAAGATCCCCCTTTTGATACCGAGTTTGTCTACGCGACCTATATTTTGGAAAGAGCTGAAGAGCAAGGCACGCTTATCGTTAATAAGCCACAAAGCTTACGTGACTGTAATGAGAAACTCTTTACGGCTTGGTTCGCAGACTTAACTCCAGATACCTTAGTTACCCGCAGTCGTGAGACCTTACGTGATTTCTGGCAGGAGCATGGTGATATCATCATGAAACCGCTAGATGGTATGGGGGGCGCATCTATTTTCCGCGTGAAACAAGACGATCCAAACTTCTCTGTCATTTGGGAAACCCTTACCCAGCAAGGTACACAGTTTTGTATGGCACAAAATTTTGTCCCGGAAATTAAACAGGGCGATAAACGTGTTCTCGTCGTCGATGGCGAGCCCGTTCCCTATTGCTTAGCTCGTATTCCCAAATCAGGGGAAACACGTGGCAACTTAGCCGCGGGGGGCCGTGGCGAGCCTCGTCCGTTAAGTGAAAGTGATTGGGCCATCGCCCGCAAAGTGGCACCCACACTGAAAGAGAAAGGACTTATTTTTGTTGGCCTAGACATCATTGGCGATAAATTAACAGAAATCAATGTCACAAGTCCTACCTGTATTCGTGAAATTGAAGCCGAATTCCCGGTATCAATTACTGGTATGCTGATGGATGCCATCGAAAAACGTTTAGCTAACGCGTAATTTTGTTCAACCTTTCTGGTAGCCCAGCGGTTACCAGAAACTTAATCACTTGAGACGGTATGAATTTACAGCACCATTTCCTGATTGCCATGCCCACCTTAGAGGACCCGTTGTTCAAGCGTTCCGTGGTTTATATCTGCGAACATAACGCTGACGGTGCTATGGGGATTATCATCAACAAACCTCTAGAAAATCTTAATGTCGAAGGCGTATTAGCCAAACTAGATATTGAGCTTTCTGGAGATGGCTGCCAACGACAGCTTGAGCAACCGGTGTTTACCGGAGGCCCCATGTCTGAAGATCGTGGATTTATTCTCCATACTTCGTCCCAAAAATATGCTTCCAGTATCGACGTTTCCCCTGAGACCATGGTCACTACCTCCAAAGATGTACTTGAGGCCCTTACCACTGACCATCACCCCGAGCACGTGCTGGTAGCCCTAGGGTATTGCGCTTGGGAACAACAGCAGCTAGAGAATGAAATTTTGGAGAATGCCTGGTTAACCGTCCCTGCCACCAGCGATATTATCTTCCATTTGCCCGCATCAGAGCGTTGGTCCGCCGCGGCAGCAAAACTCGGTATAAATATACATATGATCGCTAGTGAAGCAGGACATAGTTAATGAGTAACCACACCATTATTGCGTTCGATTTCGGTACTCGCAGTATCGGTATCGCCGTGGGTCAAACCTTAACGGCAACGGCCTCCCCTCTTACTGCCGTAAAAGCCCAAGATGGCGTGCCGGATTGGACGTTAATCGAAAAAGTGGTTAAGGAGTGGCAACCCGATTATTTAGTTGTCGGTCTTCCGCTTAATATGGACGGAAGCGAGCAGGAACTGACTCAGCGGGCAAAGAAATTCGCCAATCGTCTACATGGCAGATTGGGAAAAAAGGTCGAGCTACAAGATGAGCGTTTAAGTACGACTGAAGCCCGCGCTCGGCTCTTCGAAAAAGGGGGATTTAAGTCCTTATCAAAAGGACGCGTTGACTCTCAGTCTGCGGTGATTATTTTAGAAAGTTGGTTTGAAAATCTTTATCAGTAGTACTTTGTAGCGAGAAGCTGTCTTCTTGATGGTATTGTGCAGACGATTGCCGAAATGAAACCATCCCCTCTTGACTACCTTGTTCCAGTTGCGCTTGTAGCTGATGAAGCTTAGCTTCACGGATCAGATTCCCGACTGCTTTAGTGTTAATGAGTAGCTCATAAAGAGGGAGTACCTTATCTGCCCGATAAAGAAGTTGCTGCGCTATCACTGCGCGTAAGCTTTGTGCCAAATGTTGACGTGCAGTATCGCGCTCATGGGGGGGGAAAGCATCCACCAGTCGCTGTAAGGCATGAGTGGTATCTGTACTGTGTAGCGTCGCGAGGACAAGGTGGCCAGTTTCTGCCGCGGTTAGCGCGAGCTTAATGGTTGTTGTATCACGTAGTTCGCCAATCACGATAATATCGGGATCTTGACGTAACGCTGCGACTATCCCGCTATACAAGTCACTGACATGTTCACCTATCTCCCGCTGTTGAATCAGACATTGCACAGGACTGTGACAATACTCGATGGGATCTTCGAGCATCAGAATGTGCCGCTGACACTGCTGATTAAGGTGATCGATCACTGCCGTCAGTGTCGTCGATTTGCCTGATCCGGTAGCCCCCGTAATAAGAAGTAGTCCATCCTCGCCTTTCACGCGCTGAATAAAGGCACTGGGTAGCGTTAACTGCTCAATTGTCTTTACTTGTGCGGGAAGTATTCGTAATGAGAGCGAAAAACCCAGCTGCTGTTTGAATAAGGAGGCTCGGATACGTATTCCTTGTTCACTACAAAACGCGAAATCGCAATGTCCTTGCTGAGTAAGATGTTGCTGTAAACGTGCTGTAGTGTGCTGGCGAATGAACAGCTCAAACCAAGTAGGACTTAATTTCTCTGTATGAGGGATGATATGGATCCTATTTTCTCTGCGCCAACGGGGAAATTCTCCGCAGCACAGGTGTAGATCACTCGCGTTATGTTTTACACTACGCGCAATTAATTCTGTTAACTCCATAGTGATTCCCGGTTATGACATCCATTTCTCAAAATTTACACTCAGTGGAACAACGGATCGCCGATACTGCTCAGCATTGTGGGCGTAGTTCTCAAGAAATTACTTTACTTGCTGTAAGTAAAACTAAGCCTGAGAGCGATATCGTTGCGGCATATCACGCCGGCCAACGCGGCTTCGGTGAGAATTATGTGCAAGAAGGGGTCAGTAAAATTACAGCCTTGGCTCACTTATCCGACATTGACTGGCACTTTATCGGGCCATTGCAGTCGAATAAGAGTCGTTTAGTCGCGGAGCATTTTGCTTGGTGCCATACCGTTGACCGCTTAAAACTGGCACAACGTCTTTCCGCGCAACGTCCTGAACACCTTCCCCCGTTGAATATTTTGATTCAGGTGAACATCAGTGATGAGTCCAGTAAATCGGGCATTCAGGTCGAAGAGCTTAACGCATTGGCTGCGGCAATTTATCAGCTTCCCCAATTAAGGTTAAGAGGGATCATGGCTATTCCAGCGCCAGAACCTGACTACCCAAGGCAGTTAGCGGTTTGCCAGCGTATGGCGAAGCTCTACCACGCCTTAGCAGAGCACTATCCTGAGGTCGATACACTCTCCTTAGGTATGAGTGATGACCTTGATGCGGCGATCACCGCAGGCAGTACCCTTGTACGAGTCGGTAGCGCGATTTTTGGTGCCCGTCAGTACCCTACTACTTCAGAATAAGCTAAGGAGCTTTATGTATACCTTGACGTTTTTGGTCAAAACTTTTATCGAGCTATATGTGCTCGTACTGCTGTTGCGAATCTGGATGCAGTGGGCGCGTTGTGATTTTTACAACCCACTGGCGCAGTTCGTGGTCAAACTGACTCAGCCGATTATTGGTCCTTTACGTCGCGTCGTGCCAGCGATCGGTCCGATTGACGGTGCGTCGCTACTCCTCGCATTTATTTTAACGACACTCAAATACCCTCTACTGGTTGCGATTAATCAGGGGGGGTTCTCGCTCTCGCTAAGCTTAATGTTAATTGGGGTGTTATCCCTGCTTAAGGCTGCAGGTAACCTGGTCTTCTGGGTTATCTTGATCCGCTCCATTATGAGCTGGGTGAGCCAAGGTCGTAGCCCTGTTGACTACGTACTTTACCAACTTACCGAACCATTAATGTCGCCCATTAGACGCTGGTTACCGGCGATGGGTGGAATAGACTTCTCGGCGATGATCGTCATTCTTATTCTTTATGCATTAAATTATCTCGGTATGGATCTTTTCCCTAATCTCTGGGTTTGGTTATAAATTATGACGAATCATCTTGCTCCACAAAATGTTGTGTTGGCCACCGGTAATGCCGGTAAAGTGAGCGAACTGGCCGAATTGCTACGCGATTTTGGCTTAACGATTACCGCGCAAACCGAACTCGGTGTAGGCTCAGTTGAAGAGACTGGACTGACCTTTATCGAGAATGCCTTGATTAAGGCCCGACATGCTGCGCGTGTGACTGGCCTACCCGCGATTGCCGATGATTCAGGATTAGCCGTCGATGCCCTACAAGGCGTACCCGGTATTTACTCTGCACGCTACGCTGGCGAAACCGCCAGTGATACCGACAACCTGAATAAGCTATTAACGGCCATGCAGGACGTACCGGATGCACAGCGACAAGCTGCTTTCCATTGTGTCTTGGTCTATTTAGCCCATGCAGACGACCCTACCCCTATCGTTTGCTACGGCCGCTGGCCGGGCATGATTGCTCGCGAACCTAGCGGTCAAGGCGGTTTTGGCTATGACCCGATATTTTATCTCCCTGAGCAACAGAAATCGGCAGCGGAAATGAGTAAGGCAGAGAAATCTGCACTCTCCCATCGTGGCCAAGCTTTGCAGCAACTGATGGAAGCATTACGTAATGGCTAAAGGTTTGCCCCCACTCAGTTTATATATTCATATTCCCTGGTGCGTCCAAAAGTGCCCCTACTGTGATTTCAACTCTCACGCCCTCAAGGGCGAGGTGCCGCATCAGGAATATGTTGAGCATTTACTAAAAGATTTAGATGAGAGTCTACATTTAGTTCAAGGACGGCAACTCTCAACGATCTTTATCGGTGGGGGGACACCGAGTTTATTGAGTAGCCAAGCCATGCAACTGCTGATGGATGGGGTACGCGAGCGTATCCCTCTCTCCACTGGCTGTGAAGTGACAATGGAGGCCAACCCCGGCACGGTTGAAGCAGAACGTTTCAGTGGCTACCAACATGCAGGAATTAACCGTATCTCGATTGGCGTACAAAGCTTTGATGCGGAGAAATTAACACGTCTAGGAAGGATCCACGGTCCGCAAGAAGCCGAGCGTGCAGCACAACTCGCATCGGGCTTAGGGCTACGGAGTTTCAACCTCGATCTGATGCATGGTCTCCCGGATCAGAGTATCGAGCAGGCTTTAGCCGATTTACGCCAAGCGATTGCGCTCAATCCTCCTCACCTTTCGTGGTATCAATTAACGATTGAGCCCAATACGCTATTCGCTTCTCGTCCCCCTAAGCTACCCGATGATGACGATTTATGGGATATTTTCGAGCGAGGGGATCAGCTACTGCGTGAGGCAGGGTATGAGCAGTATGAAACCTCGGCCTATGCTAAGCCCGGTTACCGTTGCGAACATAACCTTAATTACTGGCGATTCGGGGATTATCTCGGTATTGGCTGTGGGGCGCATGGCAAAATTACGCTAGCGGATGGCAAGATTATGCGTACCGTAAAAACGCGCCATCCTAAAGGGTTTATGCGGGGGGAATACCTCGATAAGCAATTTATGGTTGCCGACGAAGATAAAGCCTTCGAATTTTTTATGAATCGTTTTCGCTTATTGGAACCCTGTCCGCGTCAAGATTTCGTCGAGTTAACTGGCTTGGCAGAACAACAAGTACGGCCTGCACTCGATAACGCTATTCAGGCAGGCTATTTACAAGAAACTGCTGAGCATTGGCAAATCACCGCTAAAGGGAAATTATTCTTAAATTCGTTACTTGAAGCGTTCCTACCGGAAACGAAATAGAAAAAAGCGTGCCCCAAGAGAATTTTATTTATCTTTGGGACGCTTTCTACATGAGTTGGCTACAAGGTTAACTATTATCTGACTAAAAGTGCCTCACTCGAGCAAGGCACTTTACTGATTCGGATTAACGTTTAATACCGGAAATAACTGCGCTGCGCTTTATCCACTTTATACAGATAACGGCGTGATTCAGCAGCAGGATGATTACGTACCAAGATACGATAAACTTCCGTCGGTGGCATCGCATTAATAATCGCCACCGCTTTGTCTTTATTACTCGAGAAGACCTTCAATACGCTTCCTGCACCACCATTATAAGCGGTGATGACTGCATAGCGTCTGGATTGGGGATCGGTAATTCCTGCCAGATAGCTGTTCTGCAAAATAGACAGATACGCCGTTCCTGCATCGATATTATTTTCTGGATCGAGTAAGTAACTACGGCTCGGTTTACCCCACTTGCCTTTCATTTTAAAGACATCGACGCCAGCGGTATGTTGGACAACCTGCATCAGCCCTAACGCATCAGAATTACTGATTGCATAGGGGTTGAAACTGGACTCCGTTTGCATGATGGCCAATATCAGTGAAACATCCACCCCATACTGGTCAGAGGCTTTGCGTACCATTGGCAGGTAACGATGAGCACGTTGGTTTAAGTGGTTAGGTACCATCGGAATGGTAATGGACCAAATAACGTGCATCCCAGAAACCCGACGATGCAATTTATATTTAAGCAGGTAATCGGCGAAGGTTCCCGCCCGTCCTTGCCAACGAATGGGTTGACCGGTGTTATCGAGTACCTGGCCATAAAGTAGTGGCTCTTGGCTCAGGTTGATATCGTTAGCATCAGAATAGAGATCGACATTACCTGGATTTTCACCGATCAATAGCGTCGTAATGATCGCTTCACGTAAGCTCGCCATCGGGTTAGTACCCGATATCGATTCGATAGTAATTTTACCGCTTTCGAAGTTGATGTGGCTACGTGTGTAGTAGTTGTCGCTATATTTTACGTAGTCTTTGGGACCGGCAATCAGAACTTCGTTTATTCCCCAAATGTTTTCGATGTTATGCGCGAACTGGCCCATAAGGATATCGAAACCATTGGTGTCCTTTACCCAATCTTCGTGAAAAACACTTTTTTTATCACTCGAGCAAGAGACAAGCAGTGGTGCGATAAGCACTAAGGGAATCAATTTTTTCATAAGATGGCGTTCTGGCTGCTTAGCGTAAGTTTAAATATTAGTTAGTTTGACTGCTCTGGCGGCGTGTAGCCATCAATTTGAACATCCTTCCCTTCAAACAAGAAGCTAACCATCTCTTGCTCAATAATCTTACGATGTTCTGGATTCATCATGTTTAATTTTTGTTCATTAATTAACATGGTTTGCTTGGCCATCCACTGCTGCCATGCTGGCTTAGAAATTTCTTGGAAAATACGTTTACCTAGCTCACCTGGATAAAGTTGAAAGTCTTGGCCTTCAGCATCTTGTTTTAAAAATGTGCAAAAAATTGTACGGCTCATAGGTCAATCCTGTTAATTATTAATGCGCTATGGCGAGTTCGTGACTTAATTCGTTCAAAATACGTTGTACCGGTGCGGCTAATCCCACCGATTGCGGCTGCGCTAAGTTATACCAGAGAGTAACAGATTCCTCCATTAAAGCCGTAATAGTAGTCAGCTCTATCATCACCGGAATAATCTGTAAATGGAAATGGCTAAAGGTATGCTTAAAGCCATTCAACTGTAGTGGCGTAGCCTTAATGCCACGCTGCGATAACCATTGTTCCATCTCTGTGCGATCGGAAAATTGAGGAAAACTGTACAATCCCCCCCAAATACCGAGACTGGGCCGTTTTTCCAACAATACTCTATCGTCTTGCTTCATTAACAATAGCCAAGCTTCTCGAGTTGGGAGATCTTTTTTGGGCTTTTTACCTGGATAATCCTGCCAATTGTGCTGAGCATACGCAATACAGCCATCATTAAGCGGGCAAAGCTCACATTTAGGGCGCGAACGAGTACAAACCATTGCCCCCAAATCCATCATTGCTTGGTTAAACGCTGCAACCTCCTGTTTAGGGGTAACTGTTTCACTTAATGCCCATAATTTACTTTCAACTTCACGCTGCCCCGGCCATCCTGCTACCGCATAATAACGGGCCAATACGCGCTTCACATTTCCGTCTAAAATAGGATGATGTTGACCTAGAGAAAGGGAGAGTATTGCTCCCGCCGTTGAGCGCCCAACCCCTGGCAAGGCAACGACCTGCTCAAATCGCTCTGGAAACTGGCCTTGGTGTTCACGCATTACCTGGCAGGCCGCTTTATGAAGATTACGTGCTCGCGCATAATAGCCGAGGCCCGTCCATAAATGCAGCACATGGTCAATCGGCGCGGCACTCAGCTCGGCAACCGTTGGAAATTGTGCCATAAAACGCTCAAAATAGGGAATGACCGTAGCCACTTGCGTCTGTTGAAGCATCACTTCAGACAACCATACCTTGTAGGGCGTTTTTTCTTGCTGCCAAGGCAGCGTTTTTCGGCCAAACTGGTGATACCATGTCAAGACTTGGTTAGCAAAAGATGACGCATCGGTGGTAGTTAACATCGTTTGTACAGAATTCGTGAAGAGAGATAGATAAATTGCAGCATAGACCTGGCATTAAGTAAACCACTGCTTGGTAAAGGCTTGCTAATCATGCTTAACTTTGCATAATCCCCACTTAAAATTGAAACATTTGTAGGCTTATTATGATTAATGACGTCATTACACCAGAATTTGATGAAGATGGGCGTCCATTACGCCGGATAAGAAGTTTTGTTCGACGCCAAGGCCGCCTTACCAAAGGCCAGCAACAAGCCATTGACGAACTTTGGCCAATCAATGGAATTGAATACAGTGCTGAGCCTATAGATTTTCAGCAGGTGTTTGGCCGCGAAGCCCCATTAGTGTTGGAAATTGGTTTTGGTATGGGAGCCTCTTTAGTAGAGATGGCCAAAGCCAATCCTCATCAGAATTTTTTGGGTATCGAAGTCCACGCGCCAGGGGTTGGCGCATGCCTAGCCAGTGCGGAAGAGGCTGGCGTCACCAATTTACGTGTCATGTGTCATGATGCAGTAGAAGTGTTAGAAAAGATGATTCCTGATAATTCATTACGTCTTGCTCAACTTTTCTTCCCAGACCCTTGGCATAAGGCACGCCATAACAAACGCCGTATCGTACAAATCCCTTTTGCTGAGCTTATCCTCCGCAAATTGAAACTTGGCGGTGTATTCCATATGGCCACTGACTGGGAAAATTATGCAGAGCATATGCTCGAAGTTATGCAGTCCATCCCAGGCTATATCAACCAATCGCCGGAAGGACTTTATGTCCCTCGGCCAAATTCACGCCCACTTACCAAATTTGAGCAGCGGGGTCACCGCTTAGGACATGGTGTGTGGGATTTAATGTTTGAGAGGATTAAATAATGGCTGTTAATCGTAGTCGTCGTTTACGTAAAAAATTACATCTTGATGAGTTTCAAGAGTTTGGCTTCTCTGTCGCTTGGTCGTTCCCAGCGGGTACCGATACGACCACAATCGATAAGACTGTTGATGACTTCATCAGTGAAGTGATTGAACCACAAGGGCTGGCTTACGATGGCAGTGGCTATCTACAATGGGAAGGTTTAGTCTGCTTACAGAAAACCGGTAAATGTACCGACGAACACCGCACGGCGGTAAGCCAATGGCTCTCTGCTAAGGGCTTAGAAAACGTCCAAGTGACAGAACTGTTTGATGTTTGGTGGGACTAAGTCAGTATAACCTTAAGACGGATAATACTGCCTGTATTGTCCGTCAACCCCTCCCCCTTTCTGGAGAAACTCCATGCTACGCAAAGTTTTACTCGCTACGCTACTTGTTTCAGCCGTACAAGCTCATGCTGCTTATCAGTGTGATTCAATCCCTAAAGATGATATTACCCTGTCACCACAAAGTGTCGCTATCGTCGGAAGTGATGGCACCATGGTCATTACCCCTAATGGGGATATTACTTTCAATGGTAAGGCTCTTCAGCCCTCCGCAGCGGTACGTCAGCAAGCCATCAATTATCAAGCCGCTGTGCGTAAAGATATGCCGTGGATTAATCAGGGTGCGCATCAACGACTCGACCAAGCAAAAACTGCTTTAGATCGAATCATTACCGAAAAACTCGGCGCAGAAAGTGGGATTCATCAACGTTTGGATAACTTAAACTCCCAGCTAAAATTACAATTTGCACGAGTTCTCTCGCAAAAAAATGATGTCATGACCTATCATCACAGTGCTATCGATAGCGTTCATCAAGACAGTGAAAAACTAGTACAAAATGCGATGGGCGGCGTACTGCAAGATAGCCTAAATGAAATGGGTAATATGAAGAACCTCAGTAGTAACGGTAACCCATTACAAGCATTAGTCGGTAATTTGGGTGGTTTACAACAAGCGGTTCAGCAAGAATGGAAACAGCACGAAAACGATTTCCAACAATTTGGCCAACAAGTTTGCCAACGCGTTACCCAACTTGAGACACAGCGTATCGCGCTCTACAAGTCTGCAAAATAAAAGGTGGGACCCTAGAGGTCCCTTCTTTTTTCAGCATCTGGGAGAAAAGTTATGACGTTTAACGCTCTTTGGCTTGCCGACCCTAAAATCGATAAGAATTCCGCTACACTTTCCGCAGTCGATGAGACCACTCTCACGCACCTTCCCGTTACTCTTCGCGTTCTCTACTCCTCACTTAATTATAAAGATGCGTTAGCGCTCCGTGCCAAAGCTCCGGTTATCCGCCAGTTTCCGTTGATCCCCGGTATCGATATGATTGGTGAGGTAATTGCCAGCGAATTAACAGAGTGGTCAATCGGGAGACTCGCCGTCGTCACTGGCTGGGGAATTGGTGAACAGTACCATGGTGGACTCGCTGAAAAGTTTTCAGCGAAAGCTGAATGGCTGACCGCACTACCTGAGGAGATATCCTCCTTTAATGCGGCGTTGATTGGCACAGCGGGTCTAACCGCTATGCTCGCCGTTTTACAGTTAGAGCAACAAGGAATTACCCCAGAAAAAGGCCCGATTGCCGTCAGCGGAGCCAGTGGTGGAGTCGGCAGTTTTAGTACATGGATTTTAGCGCAGCTGGGCTATGAGGTTATCGCCATTAGCGGCGACCGTCATGCTGAGGAATATCTAATTAAGACCTTAGGTGCTCGTTCAATTCTCTCGAGAAATGCACTATCTGAATCCGGTAAGAAACTCCAGGCCGAACGTTGGGCAGGCGCCATTGATTGTGTTGGAAGCCATACCCTCGCTAACTTACTTGCAGCGACGCAGCGAAATGGTTCTGTCATTGCCTGTGGAATGGCTCAAGGCCTCGAACTCAATACCAGTGTCGCGCCCTTTATCCTCCGCAGTATCCGCTTAGTCGGTGTTGATAGCGTGTACTGCGAAGTCGCGCAGCGTCATGCTGCATGGCAGCGCTTCGCGACATTACTCAAATGTTCATCGCTACCGATCCGCTATCAAACCATCAAACTGGATCAAGCCATGGAATTTGCCGACCGTCTTCTTGAAGGAAACGTTCGTGGGCGCATTGTTGTACAAACAACTTTGACTTAATCTTTAGCATGCCAATAGGCAACGGCTCTGACTAACTCCGGTGAACACTCTCGTTGCTCAATAAAGTGGTCGCTGAGGTGTTTTACCGCTTTCCCTTCTCCCGTCAGCCAGATGAAATGGTCATCAGCTGGGAAATGTAGCGGGTTACTGAGGCTGATACACTGCTCGATACCTTTAGTATCCATTGTATGATCTTCTAAACAATGTAAGGTGTAATCGGCCAGTAGCCCCCCTAAGTATTCTTCGACGACTTGGCGCTTGGCAAAAGCGATCAGTAGAACGTTGTCTGCTTGCAAGCTACGTAACCGCCGTTTCATCGCGGGTAAGCCCGTCTCATCGAATATATAGAGTTGCTGGGAATAGTCTTCTGGGATGATCAACGATCCACGTGGCCCACCAATCGTTAGCGAATCACCCACATTAACATTCTCCGCCCATTCACTGGCGACACCTTGCTCATGCCGGTAAAAATCGATAACGAGTGTCCCCTTACCATCAAACTCAAGGGGAGTATAATCTCGTGATTCCGGCCGCTGATTATCAGGCCAAACGATACCTTCCTCGGTAACCGTTGGGATGACGGGTGCCGTTGCGCTCTTTTCAGGGAAAAAGAGTTTAATATGATCGTCAGTACCTGGTGAGGTAAAACCCTCCAATGCTTGGGAGTGGAAAGCTATGCGCCAAAATTGTTCTGCAACCAATTGTTTATCGCAGACCGTTAGGGTGCGAAATTTTAGCTCATTACGAACACGATGCGGTGCCTGCTTACCAGAACTCAGGGTTTTAGTCATACTTTCTCCTTAGTAAGAATCTGTCGAAGTCTACCTTTGCATGCTTAATTTTAATAGTAATAATTCTTATTATCATGTTACGACAGATAACGACCTTTACAATCTCGATCTAGGAACCTGTTTATTTTGACCCATTAGGACTTAGATGAAATTTTAGCTTACACTCACTTAAGTCGCCTCCCCCCCTCCAACTATCGTTCATTGTCTATACTTAACCGATATACCTGTTGCCCATAAGCCCATGTGTTAAGGAGGCAATTCGCCATGTCGCGACAACAGAAAGAGCCGGTCCCGAATAACCAAAACGATAATTACGATGAGGACGATCTTTACGAGAACGCTCAGGAATTTGAATTGACTGACCATGACAACGATCATGAACCAGAACCTGAACATATTGCGGGTATGCCGTCTGCAGACGCACTCACCCCTTCAGACCGCTATTTAGAATTATTCGAGGATGTGCAAAACCAGCGCATCTTTGAGGACAGCAAAACCTTTGCAGATTGCGCGCCTAAACACGACCCTGTCGATATTTTGATCTCATATCGTAAACTGGCCCGTCGTAACCAAGATTTTTCACTAGGGCAATTTGTACAGGACAATTTTTACCTACCGGAAGCGCCTCATAACTATGCGCATGCCGAACATGAGAAGAGGACGCTCAGCCAGCATATTGATGCACTATGGCCAGTAATGATTAGAAACCCTCAAAGTCATCATCCTAATACGTCGCTACTCCCATTACCTAAACCTTATATTGTCCCAGGCGGACGTTTTACCGAGGTTTATTATTGGGATTCCTACTTTTCAATGCTCGGCTTAGCCGAAAGCGGGAAAATCGAATTACTGAAAAATATGGCGG
This sequence comes from Rosenbergiella metrosideri, assembly GCF_022602565.1. GTDB lineage: Bacteria > Pseudomonadota > Gammaproteobacteria > Enterobacterales > Enterobacteriaceae > Rosenbergiella > Rosenbergiella metrosideri. Next base: position 3,356 of record NZ_JALBCV010000018.1, on the reverse strand, counting down.
ATAACTTCGCTTGGTTGATTGAGAAATATGGCCATATCCCTAATGGTAATAGAACCTATTATCTTAGCCGTTCTCAACCGCCCGTCTTCGCGCTAATGGTTGAGTTATGTGAATCAGCTAATATTGGCGGTAGTGAGCACTATTTACCCTACTTAATCTCCGAGTATCACTATTGGATGGATGGTTCTGGCTCTCTTAATCCCAATCAAGCATTTCGGCATGTGGTTAAGATGCCGGACGGTTCGATGCTAAACCGCTACTGGGACGATCGTGATACGCCTCGCGATGAATCGTGGCGTGAAGATATTGAAACAGCCTCCTCATCGAAAAGACCCTCTAGGGAAGTCTTCCGTGATTTACGTGCAGGTGCCGCCTCTGGATGGGATTACTCATCACGGTGGTTGAGAGACCCGATGAGGTTGGCCAGTATTCGTACTACGCAATATATTCCCATTGACCTCAATGCATTTCTCTACAAATTAGAATGCACGATATCCACTATTGCTAAGAAAAATGGCGAAGAACTTACCGCTTTGGCATGGGAGAAGAAGGCTGAGGATCGTTTGAATGCGATTAATCACTGGCTATGGGATGCAAAAAGTGGCGTATTTCGCGATTATGATTGGCGAAGAGAGCAATTCGGGCTCTTCAGTGCAGCAACCTCGGTGGCCCTATTCACCGGACTCGCCACACCAGTTCAAGCTCAGCGTATCGCTACACAGATCAAAGAGCAGCTCCTGGCACCCGGCGGCTTAGTCTCCACAACAATTGAAAGTGGTGAACAATGGGATAAACCTAATGCGTGGGCGCCTTTACAATGGATGACTATTCAGGGATTAAAAAAATATGGTGAAGATGCGTTAGCAGAGGAGATCGCCGTTCGCTGGCTCAAAACAGTAAGCAAACTTTTTAAAGAAAAACACAAACTCGTCGAAAAATATAATGTGGTGGACGGTGATAATGTGTCTGGCGGCGGCGGCGAATACCCGCTTCAAGATGGATTCGGTTGGACAAATGGCGTGACGCAATGCCTACTCAATGAATATGGTCACCTTTTAGAGGAATAAAAAAGGGCCTCCTTATGGAAGCCCTTAACCAAGAGCGAATTAGTTTGTGCTATCGCTAATGGATTTTTTAGCACTTGCGGCAGCGTCTTTAGTCTTTTGCCAAGCGCTGCTAGCGCCTTGCTTAGTGCTATCTACACCTTTAGAGGTGGCTTCTTTTTTTTTGTCCCAACCTTCTTTGGCACCTTCTTTGGTTTTATTCCAACCCTTGGTGGTACCTTCTTTGGTTTTGTTCCAGCTATGCTGTGCACTTTCTTTAGCTTTAGTGCTGTTGCTATTGTCGCCTTGTAGACGGTGTTTTGCTTTGTCTACGTTTTCGTTAAGACGATTTTTAGATTCAGTCGTGGTTTCCGATGCACGGTCTTGAGCTTTTTGAGAAGTCTCAGAAGCTCGGTTTTGTAGTTGCTGAGTTTTCTCTTGTAGTTGCTGGGAAGCTGTTGGCGTTGTATCAGCAAAAGCGTGTGAAGCCAGAAGGGTCATTGAAATGGCTGCTGCAGTTAATGTCTTTTTCATCTTCATCAATCCTTGTAAGTTGTAATGCCTGCTAGAAACATAGCAACCAAAGTTAAAACTGACAAGTAATAGCCCCCAAAACGGAATTTTCTTACTTAAAAAGCATTTCACGATCACATAATAAGGGTGAAGTAATGATTATTTAATCATATAAGTGGAAACATTAAGTATGAAGATAATAAAAATTCCTCTAATAACTAAGAAAACACTTAAAAAGTAAAATATTAGGATTTTATCCAAACAAAACTCAAAAAAAGTAACAATCCTATTTTAAGAGATTTTTAAATTTGTATATGGAAGAGAAAGAGAAAGCCTGACATAATCAACCGTATCTGCTTAAAATTAAAAGGATGAAATTAAGAAGAAAATATTAATACCCTTAACTAATCAATAAACATAAAATTAACTTTAACTGTAATGATTATGGTGTTATATGAATAACAAGGAATACGTTCGTTCTATAGCTATCATTGATACGTGCAATTTCACAAAAATTGCAATTGAATCAGTCTGCCAACAAATATCTAAAAACATATTGGTTCTACGATTTAATTCTGTACAAGATCTTATTCAATATCCACAGCGATCTCAAATTGACCTTGTCTTCTATGATACATTGACCACCAATAGCGTGATTATCGATCCAGAGTTAGATATTAAAAGAATTAGAGAAAGTATTAATGGAGTAAAAATTTGTATTTTTTCGATATTACATCAATTTATGTCGATAAAAAGTGCAGATTACGAAATTGACAAGAGATTATCGTTAGAAGATTTTAATTTTTTTACACGTGTCCTCTGCCAAGATGATGGTGAACGTTGTAAGAGAAATTACAGTGTTGTCTTTTACGATAGAATCAACCTATCTAAAGAACAAGTATCACTACTGCGTGGTTATCTGTTGAATTTAAACACAAAAAGTATCGCTGACATCTTACAGTGCAATCTTAGAAAAGTATATTTCTACCGTGAGGGTACACTGCGAAAAGGAAAGCTTAGGGAAAATTTCTATAAAGATATAGGTCGTTTAATCAATCCTTAATGCGCTAAAGGCTACGTTGTAATAAAAGCGGAGCCTTTAGCGTTTTAGGTAGAGAATTCTTAACGTCGAACTTTAATAAACCAACGTAGAGAATTAGAATATAGCTGGGGGGATTTAATTATTTTCCCCTCTTCAACCAGTTGAAGTAATAGACTCCTTGTAACATAGATACTAGAATCACACTTATCTGAAATATCACGAGTTTTAGGCCACAACTCTAAATCTGGTAATTGGCCACGCTGGACCTTCACACTGTTATGCTTCTCGCATAGCTCAGACAAAACTTTCAATACTTCATCCTTCTTACTCATTGAGTAATCTCCGTTATAATATCATTCATACTCTGAATATATATCTCTTTATTTTTCTCGATAACCGCTCCTCGACATAAAGACAGAAGTAATAGCTGACTACCCAGGAAAAAAATAAAGATATAAAAAACAGGTTAAATCTTGCTGGAAAATCCCCAAAGACGTCACTTCCAAAAATCCATGTCGATATATCTATGATGGTAAAAATAATAGCCATGTGGAGTAAATATATCGAATAAGATATTCTAGACGTAAAGACTAAAAAACGCGGGGCGGTTTTTTTATCTAAATCAAAAATCTTTATGCAAAAAAAGAAAACAAATAAAGCAGGTAAAAACATTCCTCCTATATGAAAATCAGAACAAAAATAAAAAGTTCTCATCTCAAAGTATATTAGAGTCATTAAGATAATTATTGTTAATATAA
>NZ_JALBCV010000017.1 GCF_022602565.1 Rosenbergiella metrosideri | reverse complement strand
CCGGCTGTTGTGGTGACTAAAGGGGGTCGCGCATCCTGAGCGGCATATAAGAGCAGGAACCAATTCTTGATGGCTGATTATTCGGTCATCGTAAATCAGTTTCAGTTAGTGCGAGGTAGGTATGGGTCAATCACTATGGGTTCCTTACCCTGAACATGAATTCCGATATCGTGATATGCCTGTTTTCTGGAGATATCATTCAGGCGTTGAAGAAGATGGCATTAAAGTTTATGCAATGCAGTTCGTGGCGTTTTATGAAACTGAGCATTATGCATGGCTGGCTCCTGCTTACTGGTTAACCGGAGCTTATGGTAATCCAGAGCCAGAAAGGTGGCTTGCTGAATGGAAAAGTAAAAGAAATCGATACGCAATCAAGAAGGTATTAAAAACTGCTGAGCGCTCATATGCATTCAGCTCTAAGAAGTTAGCGATGGAAGGATTCTTGAGAAGAAAGAAATACCACCTAATGCGATTGAAGCAGGACATAGCAGTTGTAACGACTTTGGTCGATGGTTTAAAGAATGTAGATGAATCTTCGCTTAGTGATGATTACAACTTTGGACACAACGCAGAAACAGAATCGTGGGTATTCCTTTGAGGAGTAACTCATTGAGCGTGAATAACTAGCTACTCACTCCCTACCCTTACCAGACAAGGGTTAAGACAGAAAGTGAATAGCTTATTGAATAGATACAAGTCGCCTAGAGCGGCTTTTTTTATGGGAGAGAGAAAATGGATAAGCAAATACCAGAGTGTTATGCGCAGTATGTCAGAGATTTTCTTGAGAACAATTGGCATGACTTTGTCGATCTGCTTGCAGAGAATTACGACGATGATGCAGAAGGCATCGCCGAAGAAATCGTTAAGGCTCTGGCCTAATTACTATAAATGGCACCTACGGGTGCTTTTTTTAAGCCCTCATATCAGCGCCTATTCAATGAGTGGGCTGTTATATGACAAACATTCAGGAGAGTGACATGACAGAAACTACAGATTTGGCAGTGCTGGAGATTAAACCTGAACAGGCTCCGGCGCTGTACGTTGAGAATGGCCTTAATAGCTATTACGAGCAAATTGAGCGCCAAGTGTTGGGCGAGGTTCCAGACCTATCAACAGCTAAAGGTCGTGCCCGTGTGGCATCGCTGGCAGCTCAGGTTTCCCGCAGCAAGACAGCAATTGAAAAGCCCGGACGTGAGTACCTCAAGCGGCTAAAGGAGCAGCCAAAAATCGTAGAGGCTGAGCTGCGTAATTGGAATAACAAGTGTGACGCACTGCGCGACAAGGTTCGTGACCCTCTAACCCAGTGGGAAGCGGAGCAAGAGAGAATCAAGCAGGAAGAAGAAGCGAAACGTGCCGCTGAAGCTCTCGCCAAGCTAGTTGAGTCTGACCACGAAATCGCCCTACTTCTCAATGAGAAGTTTGACCGTGACCGAGCAGAAGCAGCGTGCATCGCCGAGCAGCAGCGCATTGAGCATGAAACACGTATCGCCCGTGAAGCCGAGGAACGTGCTAAGCGTGAGGTAGAAGAAAAGGCACAACGTGAGCGAGAAGAATCAGCCCGCCGCGAAGCAGAGCTAAAGGCCAAGGCTGAGCAAGCTGAACGAGATCGCATCGAAGAGAAAGAGCGCGCTGAGCGTGAAGCCAAAGAGCAGCAAGAACGCAGCGAAAGATTAGCCCGTGAAGCAGCTGAGAAAGCTGAGCGTGATAAGCAGGAAGCTATCGAAGCAGAACGTCGTAAAGCTCAAGAGGTCGAGAAAAAGCGTTTAGCAGAAGAGAAACGCATCAAGGATGAAGCCGCAGCCAGAGCTGCAAATATTGAACATAAGCGCCAGATTAATGCAGCAGCAGTCGCCGACCTTATCAATGCCGGGCTAACAGAAGAGTGTGCACAAGCCTGCATCAGAGCAATCGCTAAAGGTCATGTTTCATCAGTATCAATCACCTACTAATTACATCGGAGTATCGCTAATGACCATCAACGTCATCGGCGGCGTCATTGGCGCTGCTACCACTTACTTTAAAACTCAACTAGACCGCATCAAACGCTTTGTTAATGACGCGGCAAGACCTAATCGGGAGGCGTTTGCATGATTGACTTATTCAAGTTAGCACAAGCCATGAGTAGAGAGGCTATTGAGTCGAAAGATAAAGAACTTTGGGCATTGGCAATGAGTTACTTATGGAGGTCAAAATGGACTTGCAAACAGTAAGAGAGCTGAAGCAGATAGTCGAAACTTTGCGTTCAGGCTCCAATAAGCTAGAAAAAGAGTTAATCAAGCAGAGAACTGAAGAGATTATCGAAAATATCAAGTCAAACCCCATTTTCGAGTTACTCATCAAGTTAAACGAAACAGACAATACTAAGCGGGCCATTCAATATCTGGTCGATTACGACATGGATGCTCAGTGCAAAGGGACTGAATCACTTTACGACTTGATTGAGTCGCGCGTTATCGTAGAACGTGCATTTGAAATTTACGACCATCGGAAGGATTACCGGGGGGCAGCGTGATGTCTAATAACGTAATTGAGTTAGTACAGGAGCAGGAGGGATTATTCAATCGGTCCCTATCTGACCAATCAGTAACGTGGGCTAAGGAGAGCCAGTTTGCAATTCAACTATTCCAGAAAAATGAATCTCTGGCTAAGGTGGCAATGGCTAATCAAGCTAGTGCACAGAATGCAATCATCAACGTTGCTGCCATCGGTATCACATTAAATCCAGCCAGCAAGTTAGCTTACCTCGTTCCCCGTGACGGCATGGTATGCCTAGATATTAGTTATATGGGCCTGCTTCACTTGGCCCAATCAACCGGCTCAATACTATGGGGCCAGTGCAAGCTAGTACACGAGCATGATACATACGAGTCTAACGGATTAGACAGCGCCCCTACTCACAAATATAACGCTTTTGGTGACCGAGGTTCGGTGGTCGGAGGTTACTGCACGGTTAAAACTCCAGAGGGTGATTATCTCACCGAGGAAATGAGCCTTGCTGAAATCAAACAGGTTGAAGGTTCAAGCAAATCTAAAGGCTCAACATATAGCCCTTGGTCTAAATGGTGGGATGAAATGGCCCGTAAAACCATCGTCAAACGTGCTAGCAAATACTGGCCCCGCCGTGAACGCCTTGATAACGCCATCAACCATCTAAATACCGAGGGCGGTGAAGGCATCGTTACCCAGAACGAGCCACGGGACGTCTCCCCTGCTACCGATGAAACAATCCAACTCATCAATGACCAGTTGTTAGCTATGAATAAGACTTGGGACACAGACCTACTTCCGCTGTGCTCAACGATATTCAAGCGCAGCATTACCAAGCCAGCAGATATCACCGAATCTGAGGCAATTAAGGCCTTAGACTTCATTAAGAAAAAGGCTGCAGCATGACACCAGAAATCATTCTCAACCGCACAGGTATAGACATTAATCAGGTCGAGCAAGGAAGCTACGACTGGCTGAAACTTCGATTGGGAGTGATAACAGCATCGGAGGCTGGAAAGGTCATATCAGTACCCCGTTCAGGGAAGAAGTGGACCGACACTAAGCTCAGTTATTTCTACACCTTGCTCGGTGAGGTCTGCACAGGTGAAGTAGTTGAAGTGACAGCCAAACCCCTAGCATGGGGAAAAGAGCATGAATCATCAGCAAGGACGCTTTTCGAATTCACATCAGGCGTAGACGTTTCTGACGCCTCAATAATCTACAAGGACGATTCCCTACGCTGCGCTTGCTCACCGGACGGGCTATGCAGTGACGGCCGTGGACTTGAGTTAAAAAGTCCATACACCACAGCTGTATTTATGAAGTTTCGCCTTGGAGGGTTCGATGCTATCAAGGCCGAGTATATGGCTCAGGTTCAATACAGCATGTGGGTAACTGGCAAGGATGCTTGGTACTTCGCAAATTATGACCCAAGGATGAAGAGAGAAGGAATTCACCACGTTCTGGTCGAGCGTGAACAGGAATATATGAATAAATTCGACGATATGGTGCCGGAATTCATTGAGAAGATGGACCAATCATTAGCAGAAATCGGTTTTAAATTTGGGGAGCAGTGGAATGGCTAGTCGCGGAGTTAACAAAGTAATACTCGTTGGGAACTTAGGGCAAGACCCTGAAGTCCGGTACCTTCCAAACGGAGGGGCCGTAACCAATATCACGTTGGCAACTTCGGAGAGCTGGCGTGATAAGCAGTCAGGTGAACAAAAGGAAATCACAGAATGGCATCGTGTAGTTTTATTTGGAAAGTTGGCAGAAGTAGCCGGGGAGTATTTGCGTAAGGGTTCCCAAGTTTATATCGAAGGCCAGTTAAAAACTCGTAAATGGCAAGATCAAGGCGGACAAGACCGCTACGCCACGGAAGTTGTAGTAAATGTCGGCGGCACAATGCAGATGTTAGGCGGCAAACAGGAAGGCCAGAAAGCAAATGGTAACAGCCAACCTAAAAATAATACTCAGCAGACTCAACGCAGTCAGCCACAGCAATCGAATGAACCGCCTATGGACTTTGACGACGACATCCCATTCTAGCAACCCCATCGCCAAGGAAGGCTAAATTATAGTGGAGAGTAGTAATGATAACTGTTGAGAAAAATGACGTCCTTTCAATGACGATAACTGGCGCTGAAAGGCTAGACCCGATTCGGGTAATGATTGAAAACTACGAGCCCGGAAAGGGAAGGATTACAGTCACTTGTTACGGTCAGGCATGGACAGGTGCTTGGTTTGCTATGGGTGGTGATACGGTTCAAGAATTTATTCAACGAGTCAGCAATGATTACCTTATCGGCTATTTTGATAGGTCGCTAGAAAGCACCATTGATGACGATAATGAAGAAAATATTAATTTCGTCCAGAAAGAAATAATCAAACTCCGTAGGTCTAATGAGATAAATAGCACTGAGGCTCGTGATATGTGGGATGAATCTATCGGCTCAGGAGACGTGAAGGAGAAGGTCTGCAATTACCAACTAGTGAATTGCCTATTGAACCTATTTGGCGATGACCCATTCTATGCTGGCTGGCCTACCATTCCGAACCCTAAATATCAATACCTATCAAGAATAATTGATGCAGTTCGCGCGGGGCTTAAAGAACTTGAATTGGAGGCAGCATGATTGCATTAACACAAGAGAAGCGTGAAGAGTTGGCTAACTACGCCAGAGCGCGGCTAGCATCTCATGTAGTATACGGTGGCTGTAGTGATGAAGAAGATATATTCAAGATAGCCCTAGCATCACTAACGGCAGAGACAGTCCTATATGCTGTAGATAGTGATGTCGAGGATAAAATCTATACGGTTTTGTGCAGTGAGCATGAAGTTGGGTCTTACCCACTTTACACCGCCCCGCCAGTGCCGGAGATTAAGTTAATTGAGCCTGCTGATTTCATCCGAAAATGGAACAACTCAGACGACTGCCCACTCGCAGGATTAAGCGCAAAGTCAGCGGCTAATAAAGCAGTATCTTCCTATGCTCAAGAAATAAAACGCCTAAACGGATTGGGGGAGTGATGGTTACTTTATCGATATTACATTTTTCAATTGTCTGCGGATTGTTAGGGGCTGGAGTCATCTGTGCCCTAATTCTTCTTATGTTGGCTATTGGAGGGCATATCAGGACATGAAAGATATTCAGCCTAAGCATGATCTTGTGTGTGGTGAAGTAAGAAGGAATACATGATGCGCGAGGTTATCCGAGGCGATACCGAACCAGTGCATATCGTGGTCGCCAGCAAAGCCATTGATAAGCATCGATTGAAGTACGGAACTGGCAATAAGTATCACCATGTCGTCTATCCAGTCGGTTATCGTGACCGGCATTATCAAATAGAAGTAGTCACCAGAAAGACAACCATATCCGCAACGGTAATCACCGGATGCAGGAACCTATCAAGAGTTCATCACGAACAATAAATCAACCCAACCTATTCCCGCACCGATAATCGGCGGTATCGTCATGTCTGCGGGAAGGTAAAGGAGAATGCTTTGGCAACCTTAACATTGAGACAGTGGAATCAAAAGCAGCCTATTCAGCTTAGCGAGGAACAAGTAAGGCGTGATGTGCGTAATGGTAAAATATACCCAGCACCTAAAAAGTATGGTCGTTCATATATTTTTGATGAATCGGCGACGAGACTAGATAATAGCGAGCTGCGCTCACCTAAAAATAAACCGAGTTTAATGCAAAGGATGGCAAATGGCTGCGCGTCGAAGAACCAGTAAAACCAGCGACCTACCACCTAACCTTTATTGTAGGGATGGATACTATAGCTATAGAGACCCAAGGACGGGTAAGGAGTTTGGGCTAGGGAGAGATAAGCGATACTCAGTCACTCAGGCTATCGAAGCTAATATGTCTATGTCGAGCCATAAAGTCGTAAGCTTGGTCGATCGAATTAATGGCCATGAGGGTGTTTTATTTGAGGATTGGGCGCAGAGATATTTAAAAATATTGGAAAGGCGAAGCATCAGCAAAAGCTCAATGTCAGAGTATCGTAGTCGGGTAAAGGCTGTCTCGGCGCGATTTGATAAGTGCGATCTGACAGAAATACGAACTAAGGACGTTGCTAGTTTTCTTGATGAATACGTTCAGGATGGAAAGGATTCCCGGGCGAAATTGATACGCTCTACTATGCTTGATATGTTCCGTGAGGCAATATCAGAGGGATTATTAAGCGTTAACCCTGTGGAATCGACTAGGAACTCAAGAATAACAGTGAAACGAAATAGACTTTCTGTGCAGGATTTGAAAGGGATTTTGCTGTCATCCTACCAAATGCAGGACTGGGTTAGCCTGAGTATTGAGCTGGCAATTGTCACTGGGCAAAGGGTTAGTGATATTTGCAAAATGAAATGGTCAGATGTAAAGGATGGAAAGCTTTGGATTGAGCAGAAAAAGACAGGGGCGAAACTCACCATACCTCTATCAATCCAAGCGCCAAATTTAGAGATAAAACTCAGTGATGTTATTGATAGATGTAGAGAATCGTACGGTAAATGTGAGACGCTAATAGCATCGCGAACCGGTCAAATGTTAACGGTGAAAAGCATATCGCGCTCATTTTCCCAAGCAAGAGATAAATCAGGTTGTAAATGGGAAGGCGACCCACCATCATTTCACGAAATCAGAAGCCTTTCGGCACGTCTATATGCCTCAGACAAAAGCAATGAGTTTGCACAAAGATTACTCGGGCATAAATCAGCGCAGATGTCTGAGAGATACATAGATTCTCGCGGTAGTGAATGGCTGGATGTTGGATTGTGAATTAATTTCGAACGATTTAGGAATTACATTCCCAAGTCATTGTTTAAATTGAAATTATACGCAACACCCTCAATCCAGCTCATTGAGGACCTTTCTGTTTGAACCTGGTTTTACCAGTCACTGTGTTTCTGCTGAATGATTACTCAACAGCCAATAAATAGCGCTCATTAAACCACAACCGTGAGGTTCTGTGGATAAAAATATGGAGCGATTATACAGATATCAGCATTATGCTGAAGGATCTGTATTATTCTTTTTCGCCCGATGGCGGATTACTTCAATAATGCCAGGCAGTACCGAGACCACGATAATCGCGACGATCAACAAGTTGATATTGCTTTTCACCACCGGTAGATCACCGAAAATTGCCCCAGCGTAGCTAAATAATGCTACCCAACATATGCCACCAATGACGTTATAAAATCCAAATTGGCGATAACTCATGCGTCCCATTCCAGCAACAAAAGGCGCGAAGGTCCTGATGATAGGAACAAAACGCGCCAGGATAATGGTTTTCCCGCCGTGCTTATCGTAGAACTGATGCGTTTTATCGAGGTAGCTCTGGCGAAAAATGCGCGAATTCGGACGGCTAAAAAGTTTTTCGCCAAATAAGCGCCCGATGGTGTAGTTCAGCGCATCGCCCAGTACGGCGGCAATCACTAATAATCCTACCATCATATGCACGTTTAACGCATTACTTGGTAAAACAGCGAGCGCACCCGCGATGAACAGTAGGGAGTCGCCAGGCAAAAAGGGTGTCACCACCAGCCCCGTCTCACAAAAGATAATAAGAAAGAGGATGGCGTAGACCCATAATCCGTAATGCGCGATTAACGCCGTTAAATGAACATCTATATGCAATATAAAATCAATGATCATTGATAGCATTGCATAACTCCTTATTGAGGAAAGTAATTATCGTCTGCGAGGAAAAGCGGCCCCAACGCAGGTGTTGGTAGTGTAAAATGCTCGGGATAGTCAACGGCAACTAAATAGAGCCCTTCCGCTCTCGCTGTTGCCGCCGCTTTAGTCCGATCGCGCAATGCTAAGAGCTCCGCGATCCACTGTTCAGGCTGATTTCCCATCCCCACTTCCAGCAGACTGCCGACAATATTCCGTACCATATGGTGGACGAAAGCGTTGGCTTTGATATCGATAATCACAAAGCTACCTTGGCGTATAACATGAATATGTGAAATATTACGCCATGGCGTCCGCGATTGGCATTGCACTGCTCGAAACGAGGTAAAATCGTTCTCTCCTAACAGACTCTGTGCAGCGCGATGCATTTTATCGGTGTCTAAGGGATGATAAAAATGCGTCAACCCTTTTCCGAGAATAGCTGGACGTAAGCGCTCGTTATAAATCACATAGCGATAACGCCGTGCCGTCGCGCTAAAGCGGGCATGGAATTCATCCGGTACCGCCTTAACCCAACGCACCGCAACATCGTCGGGTAAATTCGCATTGACCCCTAACGTCCAAGCGGCATCCGCCCGTTTAGCTTGTGTTTCGAAATGAACCACTTGTCCTGTCCCATGTACCCCAGCATCCGTTCGCCCGGCGCAAAAGACATCGATGGGATGATTAGCGACTTGGGTCAGGGCTTTTTCGAGGACCTGTTGAACACTGCGTACTTCGCGTTGGCGTTGCCAACCATAATATCGGCTGCCATCGTACTCAATCCCCAGTGCAATTTTGTACGGGGTTTCAGCTGTCGACATTACAAATAATCCTCAATCAGGCGCTCTGCAGTTTTCACTGCCATTAAGGCACCTCCGTAACGGACGTTATCCGCTACTGACCAAAACTGTAACCCTTCAGGCTGGCCATAATCTTGACGGATAGCACCAATATAAAGCTGGTCTTGGCCTGTACCTTCGCTTACGGGTGTCGGAAAGTCGTGTTCCTCGCTCACCGCCAGATCAGCTTGCTCACCCAATACTTGTTGGGCTTCATCAACTTCCAGTGGACGCGCAGTGATCACGCGAACACTTTGCGCATTACCATAAAACACCGGTGCTTGGAGCGATGTCACACTCAATGGGAAACTTTCGTCTTGTAATATTTTGCGTACTTGGTCCACGACACGGCGTTCTGCCGGGACACTGCCCAGCTCATCGGTCGCCAGCGGCATCATATTGAAGGCTAATTGACGACCAAAGTGATAGTTCTCAGGCGGGATACCGTTGAGTAAGCGTGCGCTTTCACCCGCCAATGCATCGACCGCAATTTTCCCTTGGGCCGAAACAGATAATAATTCAGTCAGCTGGATAGATTGGACACTGGCAGCCTGATCAAGTGGGGCAATAGCGTTCATCAGCTGGCTCACTTGGCTATCGGCAACCGCAATAATGTTACGATTACGGTAGTCGGCCAGTGTGTTGTCATTGACGCCAACCACGGCTAAGGGGACATCATGGGCTAATGCAAAGAGTCCACTGCTATCGATAACAATACATCCTGCATCCGCGGCGAGATCCGCATAGTCAGCACTGGCTTGTTGTCCCGCGACAAAAAACGCTAATTGGCTGTCGCTCCAGTCATGATTGCGCGCATCCTGAACGAGGTAATTTTTTCCGGCAAAGCGAATGGATTCACCTGCACTCTCTTCAGTGGCCAGTAGCGTAACGTTACCGACCGCGAACTCACGCTGCTCTAAACACTCGATTAACGCTCGGCCAACGGCACCGGTCGCTCCTAAAATAGCAATATTCCAACCCTGGGACATGGGGTACTCCACACTAAATTAACGGGATGAGTCACACCCACCCCAACAACAACTGAGCCTAAGCGCAGTACAAGGTATTGAATCCGAGTTGACGAAGTCGTTCAGCCGTCGAGGCAGTCGAACAGCTAACGGTTAATGAAGACCATTCGCGGCGCTCTTGATATTGCTTTCTTAGCCGGTCAAATCCCCCTTCATCAGCGATATGCTGCCTAAGCAATGCATCATCGCGGCGCACATCATACACGAGATGAGCTAAACGTTTTAGAAGTGACTGCGAAAACTCGCCTGTGACCTGAATCGCGCTGATATCAGGCTGAGGCAATAATTCACTTAGAGTGATGCGTTCTGGCTGTCCGATAAACGCGGTCCACGCTTCATAAAGTTGCGTGGTTCCCCGCACTTTACCTTCTAAGGTGTAGCCAGCGATATGGGCCGTCGCGATATCGACTTGAGCCAGCAGTTGGCGGTCGAGATCGGGTTCTGGCTCCCACACATCCAATATCACACTCAGATCGTTGCGCTCAGTAAGCACCTGCTTAAGGGCTTGGTTATCTACCACCGCGCCTCGGCAAGCATTAATCAGCACACAGCCAGGCCGTAATGTTTCGAGCAGATGGCGATCAACACAGTGCCACGTTTGGTAGGCACCCTGTTTAATGAGTGGTGTGTGGAAGGTCAAGATATCGGCTTGTGCCGCGATATTTTCTAATGAAAGGAACGTTTCTTGATCACCGCGATCGGCTCGTGGCGGGTCACATAATAGCACCTTCATCCCCAAGGCTTCACAGCGAGCTTGCAGACGACTCCCGACATTGCCGACACCGACAATACCAATTGTCTTATCACATAAAGTATAACCGTCGCGTTCAGCCAATAGCAGTAACGCGGAAAAGACATATTCTACCACCGCAATAGCGTTACAGCCGGGTGCCGCGGAAAACGCCACACCTGCCGCCTCGAGGTCCGCCAACTCGACATGGTCAGTGCCTGCCGTCGCCGATCCCACAAAAGCTAGCGGCGTATGGGTCACCAGCTGCGTATTAACCGGCGTGACCGAACGCACCATCAGTGCTTGGGCATCCTGTAATTCGCTTACCGGCAGGGGCCGGCCTGGGACACGTACGACCTCTCCTTTACGACTGAATAACTCTTGCGCATAGGGCATATTTTCATCGACAACGATTTTCATGATTTGGCCTAGAAGGTAAAAAGAGAGTGTTAAGATATTCTGTCATATTCTTAGGCTGAAAACACCTGAGATCGATTCTCATCAACAGGACAAATAATGCGGTAACAGGCAGATTGTTGCTTGGGATTTTATTGGGGGGTTGTTATGATAGCGGGCTATTCTCCGGTCATCCGGTTCTTAGTTTTTGTAAGGATGTTGCCATGCAGCCACTCAGCGGCCCTCGCGGATATTCCGACGGTCCACACCGTTACGACTTAACCTCCCCGAATAGCCTAAAAGCGAAGCCGTTGCACAGTGAAGCACTTTCCTCCACGCAACGTACTGCGCTGGAACGCATCATCGTTAAAATTTTGGCGATCAGTAGCCTTAAACCGCCGGCGCTTTGGGCTGGAATCCGCCACCACGTAAACGTCAGTGGCGACGCCGAACTGCTTTCGTCGCACTTTCCCGAAGCGGAAAAGTGGTTACAAGGCGTCCTTAAGCAAGAACAGAATAATCATCTAGCACGCCGCCAATTACAGCAGCTTACCGATTTACTTCCTCAAGGTAATAATCGGCAAGCCGTCAGCGAATACATTCGCCAGCAATTTGGGCAAACGGTGCTAAGTGCCCTGACTCAGGCACAACTGCAGCAAGTATTAACCCGTCTTCAGCAAGGGCAGATGTCGATCCCGCAACCGGTACAAACTACCGCCACCGCGCGGAGCCTACTGCCAGCCGAGCATTCGACACTTAGTCAGCAAGTGGTCAAATTATCCGTCGCCAACGGCGAGTCACCTATCAGTGTCTGGGAAACGTTACATAGCTTGGTCGGCTTAAAAGACGGCGACCCGATTCCCGCCAAGCACTACCCTTTGTTGATTCAATATTTACAGGCTCGCCAGCAGTTAGTGGGACAGAGTAGTCTTTTACTGCCACAATTATTGCAAGGCTTAAAACACCCTGCAAGCAGCTTAGAACTTGAGCAGGCAGCAGTATACTGCCAACAGCATTATCACTTAGCTGCAGACGCCTGCTTATCACGTGTGCAAGCACAAGATCTTCTCAATGTGCTATTTAGCCATCGTGCTGGCTTCGGTTGGCGGCCGCCACAAGGTGCACTCACCGCGGGTCCTATTCCGATTTATCATCCCGCGCCGCCTGTTACGGGGCAGACAAGTTTTTGGCCATTCTCTTCCCGGGTTACCCTAACGATTATTGGGATAGTGCTACTGTTTCTCTTTATTGTCTGGCTCTAATTAGCATCCACACTGTATCGACGCTGCATCAGTGGGCCAAGTGCTTGGCTCGCTGCCTTCGATAATTGGATGGTTATCCCGACGCCAAAAATCTAAGCCGCCAATCAATTCTTTTACCTTAAATCCGGCTTGCGCGAGGTTATACGCCCCTTTGGTTGAGCCATTACATCCTATTCCATCGCAATAGGTGACATAATGAGCCTGTTTAGATAACGTCGCCAATGTCAGAGCATTCATCTCGCGATGGGGAAAGTTTATCGCGCCGGGAATATGGCCGAGGCGGTAATGCTCGGCAGAACGGACATCGAGTATGATGCATTCTGCGCTATCACGCTGGCAGCTTTCTGCTAAGTCCCAAGCATCAATATAATACGCCAATTTGGCGGTTAAGTAGGCTGCACTGTCCGCAGGGTCAGCGTAATGAAAAATTGAGTCTGTCATCATCATTCTCCTTGAGTGGTCGACACAGAATATCGCATTATTAAGGCTCTAATCAGACCCATTTTCGATAAATTATCAGACCACTATGACGCTGCGCTCTTCAATCTGGTTATCCCTGACCTTAGCCGAACGTGGGAATCGAGTCACACAGCTATGCCGAGTCCTGAGAGCGGCTATTGAAAAGGGGCAATTGGCCCCCGGGGAGCGTTTGCCTTCTAGCCGTCAATTAGCCACAGATTTGGGTTGCTCGCGAACGACAGTGGAAGCGGCGTATCAACGGTTAACCACACAAGGTTACCTGACGCGACTTCTCGGTCAAGGGAGTTTCGTGACACAACGTGGTTTAGCGCTCTCGTCACCGGCTTACCAAGGATTACCCCCGACATTATCAAATCGGGGACAACAGCTGTTAGCTCAGCCTCAGTGTCCCGACCCGCGGACGATACAGCCATTCAGTGCCGGCGTACCCGATGTGAACGCTTTTCCGTTACAACAGTGGGCCGAGGTGACTCGTCGAGTAATGGAATCATTATCACCAGAGCAACTGCTTTACGGTGACCCGCAGGGACTGGCAGAGTGCCGCAAAGCCATTAGCCATTATTTAGCGTTATCCCGCCAAGTTAATTGTTCGCCTTCACAAATTATTGTGATGAACAGTTCACAACAAGGCCTGCAATGGCTGGCTCATATACTGTTGGATGAGGGAGAGACCGTTGTGACTGAGGCATTATGCTACTCAGGAGCGGTCAATGCCTTTCGGCAAGCGGGTGCGGTTCTTGCCCCCCAGACTATGGATCAAGACGGTGCGATCCCCCCGCCCCATCACGCCAAGTTGGCTTATCTTACACCGGGACATCATTACCCTTTAGGGATGACAATGAGCGACTCTAGACGTCAGCAATGGCTAGATTGGGCGACTCGACATCAAAGCTGGATTATTGAGGATGACTATGACGGTGAATACCATTACCGCAATGACCCTCCGGCCTCCCTGCAACGACTCGACCGTGGCCAAAAGGTCATCTATCTTGGAACATTTTCCAAGACACTCTTTCCCAGTATCCGACTTGCCTATATGGTCGTGCCCCCCGCCCTTGTCCCCCAGTTAGCGAGCGCACGGCAACGTCTCGACAGTCACACTGCCGTATTATCACAAGCCGTAGTCGCTGCGTTTATTTCAGAAGGTTATTTTGCGAGTCACCTTCGTTTGATGAAAAAACTCTATGCCGCAAGACGCGCTCTGCTGATTGAGTTACTGAAAGAGTGCCCAGCAGATACCGTTCGTTTGCTGCCATCCGAAGGCGGGCTACAACTGGCTATCGAATATCTTAGAGGAAGTACCTCTGCAATCACAGCTGCTGCCAGCCGTAAAGGGCTAGAGCTCGCTGAACTTGCCCCACTGTGTTTGACCACTCCAATGATTAATGGCTAGATACTCGGCTTCGCGGCGCTGACTCCGCAAGCGATACGTCAAGCGGTTACGCTGTTGAACGAGGTGTTGCAGTGCGCAACATCGTTAGACTGACCCAATGAGATCAGACGACTGGCCAAGCGTTATCTCCTTCATAGTCATTTTATGGATCTCAATAAATTACCGAATTAAGGCTCAGAAATATTTATCTCCTCCCACAACGTCAACGACGAGACGAGACGAAAAAAATCGTATGATGCTTTATTCCTATTAAGCTAAAGGTTGAATACACATGCTGTAGTCTAAAAAAGAGAAACTAATAGAGAGATCCGGAGGTAATAACTTTAGGGCAAGTAGGGATTATTCAAGAAAATTATACTTTGGATAAAATTTTCATCTTGCCAGAGAAACAATTCAGAGGATATGGTTGGAGGTTGTTGAAACAAACTATCTGGTAATAACTTCACTCAGGGAGTAAATAACTTAATAATCGATTTTCTCGCTATACAGACTGATAACGGTTTAAAAATTCTTTTCAACGGTTGATAAAATATAAAATAATAAAAGCCTCTAGCTTGTAAACTAAACTCACCTATCGGTTTTTAGCAGAAAATTATGCAGTGATAAAATCCCCCCTTACTCGCTCGCAAAGGACATTGTCTCTATTCCACCTTGCAGCACCATTTCGTGTACCGGATAAATATAGAGTGAAATAGTTAAAAACATCTAGAAGATTGTCGCAATCCACTCCGTGAATATTATCCATTCACTAAGGGTTGATTTTTATAATGTTCACTTATCATAGTGTGTACTTGGAATAAAAAATAGGAAAGGAATCAATGGATACGGTAGAAGAATTAAATGGTAATTATTTCTATGCGGGAAGACAAAATCTTACCGCTGCTGAACTTTTATTCATGATATTTTGTGAAAATACAGCAGTCCAATTCGGTATTGGTGTGGCAGATTTTAGTGCAATTATCGCTATTGTTTCAGGGAGAAATAACTTGAGTACAAGAGGAAAATTAGCCAACACGACTAAAGGGACCTCTTATGCATCCAAAAGTGCGAGGGCTATATTCGGTAAAACAAAATTTCCCTTTGGATTATCATTACCTACCTGGCTTGGTGGTTACACACCTTGGACGGTTCGTCGCGTTATGGTTCACAACATTGCGTCCTTCGTTGGCCGTTCTATTCCATTGCTCGGAGTAATGATCCTTGCCTCTGATGTCACTCAAATTACCTACAGAACCCTTCGAGACTATAACACCATAGCGAGAGGCAACGATAAAGTATGGTAGAAGAAAGTATTGAGCAAAGAGTCTATGAACTTGTACGCCCTTATGCTGGCACTTATCTATTCAACTTAAAGAAAGTTGAGCTAACACCTGACACTGATTTAGATACAGATCTCAGTATTGACGAGCTTGAAGTCGAAGATCTGATGAATAACTTTTTTGATAAGTTTGATGTCACACGGGGTAATTTTAAACTTCAAACTTATTATCCTTATGAACCTTTCTTGTTGAACCCTTTCAAAAAAAGAGCTCCGATACCAGTGCCTGACTTCACTCTGCGCATGCTGATCGAATCAGCGAAAGCCGGACGGTGGTTATACGATTAAACTTTTTTCAAGCGGTTACGCTGTTGAGCGAGGTGTTGCAGAGCGAAACATCGTTAGACTGACGATTACCCCAATCAACGCGCAACAAGCGCCGGCTAGGTAGACCGCGCCGTAGCCTGCGCTATTTGCTAAAAACCCTGCCAAAGGCCCCGTGGCCCCATAGGCAACATCTTGAAAGGCAGAGAAACACCCGAGTGCGGTGCCGCGCACCTGTGCGTCTACCCGCTTCATGATTTCGACACCCATAGCTGGGAAGACTAATGAGCACCCGGCTCCCGTTAACGCTGCACCTACTAAAGCATGCCATGCCTGCTGGCTAAAGCAGAGCAGTAATAAGCCGGCCATTTCTACCCCTAGCGAGATAATGGTGACTTTGATACCGCCCATTTTATCCGGAATTCCGCCAAAGAAGACACGGATTAAAACGTAAGCCAGCCCAAAAATAGTTAAGGTATAGCCCGCATTTCCCCAATGTTCCGCAGCGAAATAGAGGGAGATAAATGCGCCAATCACTGCAAATCCCACCCCCTGAAGCGCTAATACGGCACCGGGCGTCAAAATCTGTTTCAACACGGTGGTGAAGCCCGGACGATCGCCGCCACTTACCGGTACCGCAGGGATTTTGGCATTACACAATAGCGCGACAATTGGACAGGCTATACACGCGAGACTCACCCCAAGAAAATCGAAATGATGATAAAGATAGAGCCCAATTGGCGCACCTGCTGCGAGCGAGCCGTAGATAGCCATACCGTTCCAAGACATGACAATCCCCGAGCGTGGCTGCCCAATAAGGCCTAGCCCCCAAGTCAAGTTCCCTGTCAGTAAAAAGCTTTCGCCTAAGCCGAGCAAAATACGTCCTAACAGCAGTAGACTAAATTGCAGCCACACAGCGTGGCTAGCAAAAACGCACAGCAAATACGCCACGCCCACCAAGGCAATCACCCCCATGCCGAGTCGGGTAGTCTGCTTAGCCCCTTGCTGATCCGCTTTTTTCCCGGCAAACCCTCGATTAGCCAGTGTCGCAAAGAATTGGATACCTACCGCGATACCAACCATCACATTATTCATTCTAAGACCATCATGAACGAATAAAGGGATAACCGGTAATGCGATACCCGCAGTGAGATAGGTGAGAAATACAGCAAAAGAGGTTACTGCTACCGGTTTTACAGAACGCTCTTCAGGACGGCACTTGTCCTCTGTCATCACTATGACTCCTTTTTAACTGCGGGGGGATTTTATTTAAGCCAATAAAAACGGCAGCCTAAGCTGCCGTTTTTTCAACGATAAATTCATTATGACGTAAATTTACGCATCGTCAATGTCGCGTTGGTCCCGCCGAAGCCAAAGCTGTTTGACATAACAGTCGTCAGCGCGCGCTTGGTCGGTTGAGTGATAATGTTCATCCCTTCTGCCGCCGCATCCGCTTGCTCGATGTTAATGCTTGGTGCAATAAAACCGTGCTCCAACATCAGTAGGGTATAGATCGCTTCTTGAACGCCTGCAGCCCCCAAGGAGTGACCTGTCATTGCTTTCGTTGCAGAAAGTGCCGGCGTGTTGTCACCAAAGACTTCACGGATAGCGCCTAATTCTTTCACATCACCAACTGGAGTCGAGGTACCGTGGGTATTCAGGTAATCGATCGGCGTGTCCAGACCTTCCATCGCCATCTTCATACAACGTGCTGCACCTTCACCTGAAGGGGCAACCATATCGGCACCATCAGAGGTTGCGCCGTAGCCAACGATTTCCGCATAGATATGCGCACCGCGTGCTAGTGCATGTTCAAGCTCTTCGACCACGACCATACCGCCACCGCCTGCAATAACAAAGCCATCGCGCTCTGAATCGTAAGTACGGGAAGCTTTCTCTGGTGTGTCGTTATATTTAGTTGATAACGCACCCATTGCATCGAACTCGCAAGCCAGTTCCCAGCACAGCTCTTCACCGCCACCCGCGAAAACAATATCTTGTTTGCCCAGCTGGATTTGTTCCACTGCATTACCAATACAGTGTGCAGAGGTTGCGCACGCAGAACTGATGGAATAGTTCACACCATGAATTTTAAACGGCGTCGCTAAGCAGGCAGAAACACCTGAAGCCATCGCTTTGGTCACGACATAAGGACCAACCGCTTTCAAACCACGTGGGCTACGCATGGCGTCAGCACCAAAAACTTGGAAGCGCGGAGAACCACCGCCCGAACCCGCAATTAATCCCACACGTGGATTGTTTTGATATTGCTCTTCGGTCAGCTTCGAATCTTTTACCGCTTCTGCCATAGACAGATAAGCATAGATTGATGCATCGCTCATAAAACGCACAACTTTGCGATCAATTAAGCCTGTGGTATCCATTTTAACGTTACCCCAGACGTGGCTGCGCATGCCTGCATCTTTCATTTCATCAGAAAAAGTGATTCCTGAACGCCCCTCACGAAGAGAAGCCAGCACTTCCTGCTGATTATTACCAATGCTGGAAACAATCCCCAAGCCAGTGATCACTGCACGTTTCATTCACATTCCTCATAACAACTATCATCTTATGGGGTGCACTTTAGCGTACAGTTGTACGCCGAACAACCCCCTATACTCAAACTCTTTGTAAATTTGCCTATAAATTGTGATATCGCTAGACTATTCACAAGTCTTCCGCAAAGAGCCATCGCCGTGAAATCAGCCACTATTAACCATGCAGACCTCGTTTGGAACGAACAAGGTACACCTGTTTCGCAATTTTTCGATGACGTCTATTTTTCCAACGATAACGGGTTAGAAGAAACACGTTACGTCTTTTTAGAGGGTAATCACCTCTCCACCCGCCTAATTGATTCGCAACAGGATACCTTTACCCTTGCAGAGACCGGTTTTGGAACAGGCTTGAATTTTTTGACATTATGGCAAAGCTATCAGCAGTTAGGTCGTCAGAATAGCACCTTAAAATTACCGCGATTACACTTTATTAGTTGCGAAAAATACCCATTAACACTGGCAGACCTAGAACTCGCCCATGCGCATTGGCCTGAGTTGGCAACCTTCTCACAGGCACTCCGTCAACAATGGCCCGACGCCCTACCCGGCTGCCATCGTCTCATCTTTGCGCAAGGAAAAATCATTCTCGACCTGTGGTTCGGCGATATCAACGACATGTTAGAGGATCTAAAAGCCAATTTAGTTCAAAAGGTTGATGCATGGTTTTTAGATGGCTTCGCACCATCGAAAAATCCTGATATGTGGACCCACCAACTGTTCGCGACATTAGCGACAACAGTAAAGAAAACAGGTACCTTTGCAACCTTTACCGCAGCAGGCTTTGTACGGCGCGGGCTGGAGCAAGTAGGCTTTAGCGTGACGCGCCGTAAAGGCTTTGCCCATAAACGCGAAATGCTAATTGGACAATTAGCTACCCCGCCTGATTACCAACATCCTACCCCTTGGTATCCTCGCCCCGCCGCAAATAAAAAAGAGATCGCTATTGTTGGCGGCGGAATTGCCAGCGCCTGTCTTTGTCTCGCGTTGGTACGACGCGGTTGGCAGGTGACGCATTATTGTGCCGATGCCAAACCCGCTGCAAATGCCTCGGGAAATCGGCAAGGTGCGGTGTATCCGCTATTGCACGCACAAGACCCGCATCTTGCGACATTTTTTAGCGCGGCATTTACATTTGCCAAGCGATTTTATCAAGCCCTACCCTTCTCCTTCGAACATCAATGGTGTGGTGTATTACAACTAGGATGGGATGACAAGAGTCGAAAAAAAATTGATCAACTCGTGGCGCTCTCATTACCGCCATCGTTAGCAACATTCGTCAGTGCTAACGAGGCGAGTGACCTCGCCGGATTAGCCATCGAACATAGTGGTATTTTCTATCCAGAGGGGGGCTGGCTATCCCCCGTCGAATTGACCGCGAAAATTTTTGATTGGCTAAGCTCGCAAGGCGTGGTGTGTCATTGGGGCTGCGGCATCGAAAACCTCCACCAGCAGCCTAACGGCGACTGGCAACTCGATTTTGTCGAAGGTGGCCATGCCCAGCATTCGCAAGTAGTCTTGGCCAATGGCCATCAGTTAAGCCGCTTCACGCAGACTGAATTCTTACCTGTATATCCGGTTGCCGGCCAAGTGAGTCATGTCGATAAACAACAGCCCTTGAGCCAGCTCGCTACGGTACTCTGCTACGAGGGGTACTTAACCCCTTTAAGCGCTACTTACCAAAGTCATTGTATTGGCGCCAGCTATCGCCGCGGGGAGACAGATTGTGATTATTCTGCGGATGAACAACGGACGAATAAACAACGCTTAACACAGTGCCTGCCCCATAGCACTTGGGCATCATCACTGGTAATGAGTGATCATGCTCGCATCGCCGTGCGCTGTGCAATACGCGATCATCTTCCGATGGTCGGCGTATTAAGCGATTATCAACAATTCGTGGCGGAGCCTGCTAGGCCGAAAGAACAGATAGCGGAGAGTTACCATTCAGGTCTCTCTGTACTGGGGGGATTGGGATCGCGGGGCCTGTGCAGTGCGCCGTTAGCGGCGGAATTACTCGCCTCGCAACTCGCAGGCGAAGCACTACCACTTGATTTATCTACCTTAAATGCGTTACATCCCGGTCGATTCTGGATACGCAAACGCATTAAAGGCAGACCAATTAGTTAGTGGAAGATAACTCTGCTACCGCGCGGTGGTAGAGATCTTCCCACAATTGCGTGACCAGTTTTTGGTCAGGGGGCGAGAGCTCGCCCGCTTTGATCGCTTGAGCGAGACTCTGTTCCACTTGAACTTTCAAAGCTTCGGGGTCAGCGGACGGCTGATCTTCCAGCTCCGCCACCGCTAAGGTCAAATGCCCCCGCAGGTACCCCCCAGCAAAAAGCTCATCGTCAGAACCGTGTTCTACCGTCTTGTCGATACTATCGAGGATATGCTCTTCGAGATCTGTAATCATGACTTTTCCTAAAAATGTTGGCGTAACTTATAACGTCTCAGGCCATGGGAATTGTTCGCTATGTAACGGTTCCGTATTGTAAAAATCCTGTAGAGCGGCAACCAATCGAGCAGGACGCTCAGGTAACCCTTGTTCGAGATAGTGCATCACTTGTGCATGCACTTTACGCTGAAAAGCAACACGATCCGGCTCACAAGTGCCTTCAAGATTGTCGCAGCTAATATTAAACGTAAATCCGGCAGCAACCGAAAAGATCCATTCTAACGCTTGAGGTTTAATTTCAACCTGTTCAAATTGCGCTTGGGTCGTTTCATCCCGCCCGTCAGGGCAATACCAATAGCCAAAATCGACCTGTAATCGGCGCTCTGGTCCGGCGATACACCAATGTGAGATCTCATGAAGTGTGCTGGCGTAATAACCATGAGCAAAAACAATTCGATGATAGTCACACGTCTCATCGGCGGGTAAATAGATAGGTTCATCCTCACCCTTTACCAGTCTTGTACTAAAATCATCAAAGAAACAGTGATCAAATATCCTGATCATGTCCTGATAATCGTGTTGCTGAGTCATAAAGTATTCTTCGTATAATTATAAACCGATGCTATGCATCAGCGCCGCCCCATGGCTGTCCCACAATAGTTTGGCACTCATCACCATCGACACCACTACGACCATTGGTCGTATCAACTTTTGCCCACGGCTTAACACCAAGCGAGCCCCTAATCTGGCACCGCAGACTGCACCGATAAGCATGATGGCACCTAGGCCCCAAACCACTTTTCCACCCATCATAAAAAACAGTAAGCTGGCAAAGTTGGATGTAAAATTAAGTAGCTTGGCATGCGCTGTCGCTTTGGCAAGATTAAAGCCCGCCAAGGTGACAAAACCTAAAGCATAAAAAGAGCCGGCCCCCGGTCCAAAAAAACCATCATAAAAGCCGACACAGCCACCGCCAACACAGGCGTAGGCCAGTCCTTCGAGACGGGCAACCTTATCCGCCTCGCCTAATTTTGGCATGAAGAGAAACCACAACCCAATGCCGATCAGCAGCAATGGCAGTATCTGACGTAAAATATCCGCCTTGAGATGCTGGATAGTAATGGTTCCGACAACTGCCCCAACAAAGGTAAATAATATATTTAACCACTGTTGACGCAGGTCAACAGCCTTGCGTCGGACAAAATAGAGGCTCGCAGAAAAGGAACCACCTACGGATTGTAATTTATTGGTGGCTAATACTTGGGCGGGGGATAAGCCAGCGGCTAATAAGGCCGGTACCGTCAATAACCCGCCACCGCCAGCAATCGAGTCGATAAAGGCGGCAAGTACTGCCACAAAAAACAGTAAAACGACCAGTCCAGGCGTTACAACAAACCAATCCATGTGGATCCCTTACAGTAAATGTTTGTCCAATAATGCTTGGCAATTGGCGGGCAGGACCGGTGGCTTAGGTTTCACCGGATGTACACCAGGTTTCGGTGGTTCGAACCAGCTTTGTAACTCTGCGCCACATCCGTCACCGGCTGGCGGCGGTGCCTGTTCGACGCATTGTGTATCATTAGCTGGGCAATGTAATCTCACATGCATGTGGGCGCGGTGCGCGAACCAAGGACGAACTTTTTGTAACCATTGACGATCACTCCCCGCATCCAAACATAATTGCTGTTTAATCGCCGGGTTAACAAAGATACGCGCAACCTGCGGATCTTCAGCAGCTTGGCGCACCATCGTATCGATATCCCGGCTCCAAAGACGACTTACAACAGACTTATCGTCGGCGGTGACCAAATCAAGCGGCTGTGGATGCAGCAACTGCTGAGGTGTCCAACGCTGGCGAGGAAGCTGTAACCAGATGTCGACATCTAAGCCTATTTGATGGCTGGCATGGCCACTGCTAAAGCGCCCTCCCGCTGGCATCCCCATATCGCCAATTAACACGGTACCGGATGTCTGCTGCGCAATATCTTGGCTAAAACGTTGGATAAATTGAATCAACAAAGGATGACCGAAATAGCGGTGTTGATCTTGGCGCATTACTTGATAATGCTGCGCCTCAAGCGGTAGTGCTTGCGCCCCGATGATACAGCCGTTTGCATAGCTACCAATCGGTTGTACAGGCCCCGCGATCGGTTGCTGAATTTTTTGCCATGGCGTCTGAGCAACGGCTGCACACGCTGAAGCAATAAATAGAGCACTGCCGGCCATCCACTGTTTCATCATAGTCGTTGCCTTATTTCTGAGGGTGTGAGACATCAGCGCATTGCGCACGATGTCTTAGCAAATGATCCATTAACACAATAGCAGTCATCGCCTCGGCAATGGGTACGGCGCGGATGCCGACACAAGGATCGTGACGACCGCGCGTAATCATGTCCACTTCTTCACCTTGGCGAGTAATGGTTTTCCCCGGCACGGTAATACTCGACGTAGGCTTCAACGCGATAGAGGCAGTAATTGTTTGTCCACTACTGATACCGCCTAAAATGCCGCCAGCGTGATTACTTTGAAAGCCATCATGACGGATCTCATCACGGTGTTGACTACCGCGTTGCTCGACCACCTCAAAACCGTCGCCAATCTCGACACCTTTTACGGCATTGATGCTCATTAAGGCGTGCGCGAGATCGGCATCGAGACGGTCAAATACTGGCTCGCCTAGTCCCACGGGGACATTTTCAGCGACCACGCTGACTTTCGCGCCGATCGAATCACCTTCTTTTTTTAAGCCACGCAGTAGCGCGTCCAGTGCCTCAAGTTGATCACTGTCAGGTGAAAAGAACGGGTTTTGTTCAACCTGTGACCAATCTTTCAATTCGCAACAGACGTCACCCATCTGCGCCAAATAGCCGCGAACAACAACATTATGCTGTAGTTGCAGGTATTTCTTAGCGATAGCACCGGCAGCGACGCGCATCGCCGTTTCGCGCGCCGAGGAGCGGCCCCCCCCGCGGTAGTCGCGAAAACCATATTTTTGATCGTAGGTAAAATCAGCATGGCCAGGGCGGTACAACGCTTTAATTTCACCGTAATCTTGTGAGCGCTGATCGGTATTTTCAATCAATAAACCAATCGAGGTTCCGGTCGTTTTCCCCTCAAACACACCCGACAAAATTTTGACTTGATCAGGCTCGCGACGCTGTGTGGTGTAACGTGAGGTACCCGGACGACGACGGTCTAAATCATGCTGTAAATCAGCTTCTGTTAACGGAATGCCCGGCGGCACACCATCGACAATACACCCGAGTGCGATACCGTGTGATTCACCAAAGGTGGTGACACGGAAAAGTTGACCAATTGTATTTCCAGCCATGTTTTATCCTTATCGTTAATCTATGCTGAAAAATCGACTTATTTCGTCGAATACTTTTCAAAAATAGGCTTACAGTCCAGAAGCTGTTGATAATCCAACATAAAGACGCCATCGCCCCCTTGCTCAAATTCCAGCCAAGTAAAGGGTACTTCTGGGTACTGCTCAATCATATGCACCATGCTGTTACCCACTTCGCAAATCATCACGCCCTCTTCACTCAGGAATTCGGTCGCTTGTGCCAGCATGCGATTCACTAGGATCAAGCCATCGTGACCCGCAGCCAAGCCTAATTCCGGTTCATGACGATATTCATCAGGTAAGTCATCCATATCCTCTGCATCAACATAAGGAGGATTCGTGACGATAAGATCGTATTTAATCGGTGGGATATTATCGAACAGGTCTGAACACAGTGGGGTAACCTGATGCATCATGCCATGGGCATCAATATTCTGCTCGGTGACGGCTAAGGCATCCGGCGAGATATCGGCCGCATCGACTTCCGCATCAGGGAAAGCATATGCGCAAGCAATCGCAATACACCCGCTGCCTGTGCAGAGGTCGAGGATATGGCGTGGCGAGCGATTAATTAACCCAGAGAACCCATGATTAATTAATTCACCAATCGGGGAGCGCGGGACTAATACGCGTTCGTCGACGTAGAACTCGTGACCGCAGAACCATGCTTGATTGGTCAAGTAGGCGACCGGTATACGCTCGAATACACGACGGGTGACACGCTCCACAATCAATTCACGCTCTGAACGCGTTAACCTTGCCGTGCGCATCTCTTCAGGCAGATCGAGAGGAAGATGTAGGGTAGGTAAAACGAGTTGAACCGCTTCGTCCCAAGGATTATCTGTCCCATGACCATACCAAATATCGGCGGCGGAAAAACGGCTAATTGTCCAACGTAACATATCCTGGATGGTATGCAGGTCGCTTACCACCTCTTCGGCAAAAAATTTATCCACATGCCCTCCAGGGCAACTAACAAAACTTTACCTAGTTTGCCACGAACTTATGCTAAATTCAGCTTCAATAGACGGCTATTTTCACCTCTGCTCAGTAATTGATAAGAGAAATTTGATTTTTGATGCATTGCCGTTAAAAATGACAAGATAATAATTTAGTAGCTGGAACGACGATGAGCCGTAAAGCCCCCCTTGATAAAGACGATCTTGACCTATTTAGAACACTCATGGGTGACACGCGTCGTCTCAAGCAAGATACCGTCTTGCATCCGCTAGCGAAGAAAATCGAGCGCGCCCTCCCGCAAAAAAGAATTATTAGCGAACAGGTCGATAACAGCCACTATTTTTCCGACGAATATCAGCCATTACTCGCAGAAGATGGTCCAGTGCGTTATACCCGATCCGATGTCAGCCCCTATGAGGTTAAAAAACTCCGTCGGGGTGATTATACCCCTGAGATTTTTTTAGATTTGCACGGATTGACTCAGCAACAAGCAAAAAAAGAGTTGGGTGCGATGATCGCGGCATGCAGGAGGGAGCGTCTTTTTTGTGCGTCAGTCATGCATGGACATGGTAAGCACATACTTAAACAACAAACACCGTTATGGTTGGCTCAGCATCCACATGTCATGGCGTTTCATCAAGCACCAAAAATGTTCGGCGGGAATGCGGCAATTTTGATGCTGATCGAAGTTGACGAGCTAGCAACGCCCCTCTTTTAATCTTCCGATCAGCATTAACTTACATTGCCGTGGCAAGACGTGACGGACTTTCCTGCCAGCATAGGGTGCCGCGCGCTGATTTGGCATCATAGTCGATATGCGCGATACCCGCTGTGGCAAACATGGGCGGGCACTGCTCTGGACACAGGGTCGAGACTAAGTAGCCGACTAGAGGCAAGTGGGAGATAATCATCACGCTCTCCACCCCTTCGCTCGCTAAGCCTTGAAGGTAGTCACCGACGGCTTGAGCATCACCGGATGGCGTCAGCATCTCTAAGGTTTCAACCTCACCGCGTGTTGTGACGTTTTCAGAGAAAGCGTTGAATGTCTGTTGCGCGCGCAAAAAAGGGCTGACCAACGTCATATCGAAAGCAGGTTGTTGTACTGCTAGCCAACGAGACATTTGCTGGGATTCGACAACACCGCAATGTGTCAACGGACGTTGCGCATCACTTGCCGCATCGAGCGCTGCGTCGCCATGACGCATTATATAAACATGCATAAAGCACCGTTACTGAAAGGGAAATTGATTCAGCGCCTGTCACTGTCTGCGCGTGAATCTGCTTTTTTACCTTAGCTCTCTAACACAGTCAACCCTAGTACGCGCCTATACCCTGCAAATCGCTGTAATCGCGAACAAAAAAAATCCCCTTAAAAAAAGAAAAACGCCCATTACTGGGCGTTTTTTGAAATAACGCAGCCTCGTGACCGCTGTATTATTCTGAGTCTATATCTTTTAAATCGCCTTGGATGGCTTGTGCGTTAGGATTATCTTCAGGCTTCAGTTTGCCACCATTGGCTAAGAAGTCATAACGCTGGAAGTAGGCATTACGGATAAAGGCATAAGGATCGCTTTGCTGATGTAAGATGCCATCAGAATCGAGTAACTGCGCACGCGTTTCGACGCCTTCGAGTACCCATTTACCCGCTGATAACCAAATTGTTAACCAGCTGAGGGGGGCGTAAAGATTATCGACATAGTCACCACCGTCTTGACGGACAGTGAAACTGCCGTAGCCGGGTAGCTCCACATAAGGACCATAACCCACACCATAATGTCCCAGCGTGCTACCGAAGCCATGGGAATGTTCGCGGGCGAGTTGCGGATTGGCTTTACCCGCCACATCGATCAATCCCCCTAGACCCAAGGTCGAGTTAAGGAAGAACCGGGTAAAGTGAATGGCAGCCCGTTCGACGTCCCCTTCCAGTAGGTAGTTCACCATCGACGAAGGCTCGTCTAAGTTGCCGAGCACATTACTAATTCCGGTACGTGCTGGAACGGGAACATAATCCCGCCATGCTACCGCGACCGGACGAACAATATAGGGATCCAGCACATCATAGTTAAAATTAAACATCTTACGGTTAAACCCTTGCAGCGGGTCACTACGTTGTGACGTCTGCTGATTTTCATCAGGTTTTGAACTCGCACATCCTGCTAAAACTAGCGTGGCTAGACTTAATGCTGCAAGCCGGTAAGAGAGGTTATTTGCCATGTTTCGCACCGTTATTATTTTTAAGGTTCTTGCTGATCAATGATGACAGACAGAGACTGTTTACCGGTAAAGTGAGTCACTGAATTCAAGCCAAACCAATCATCTTTTTCTGGTTTGGCGCTACCATCGCGAGAAATTCGTGCACGTACTTGTAACTGATGTTGAGCAGAAAGGAGCCGCTCAGGCACCATTGCATTACTGTCATCCAGAACCAAACTCAAAGGAAAATGGCTTAAGGGAATGCGTTTAACCGCGACAGGAACAGGTGAGACACCATCGGTTACAGAAATATACAATACACCATTTTGCGGTAACATTCTTTTAGCAGAAGTGCTTAAATCGATATTAACGGTTAGCTGGCTAGTTTGTAGACCCGCATTAGTTTTAGCCTGTTCGATTCCCTTCTCTACGGCATCCCGCTGAGCAGAACCCGGCGCAAGTTGAGGAAGCAACTGCTGCCAATAGCGGATCGCGTCAGAATATTTCTGTTGCGCAAAGAAATCTGCCGCTAATAACGTCAGTAGACGCGTATCCTGAGGCTGTTTTGTCAGCATATCTTGTAACAAGAGCTGGGCTTGACGGTTATCTTGTGGATCAGGCGAACGCACTAATACTTCAGCGTAATCGCTTTTTAAGCCCGCATCATCGGGTGCCAAATGTAAAGCCCTTTCGAACGCTTGACTGGCTAACTGGCTGTTATTCAGGACCATTCCCAGACGCCCCAACATCGCCCAATCTTGTACATTATCAGGGTCATTCTGTAATGAAGCGCGCAATCCTAAGGAAAATTGTTGTAATTCACCCAAGGTGAGGTGCTCAGCCCGTGGATTCATTAATCTTTCGCGAAGCTGCGGGTAATCTTGCTCGACTTGGTTCAACACCATCTGTTGCATTATCCCACCGGTTTTTAGATACATTGCCAGCGAGACGCCGATCACTACCAGAATAATCGGTAGCATTACCCAAGGCTTGCCTAATCGTACCGTATGAGTCGTGTTCTCAGGTAAGTCGGCTAATAACGAATGCTGTAATTCTGTCACCAGCTCCGACTTTTCGGTGACGATCCCTTGCGCATCATCCTCTTCGATCTCTTTTAACCGCTGTTGGTAAAAGAGTGTATTCAGTTCATCGCGTAACTGTGCGTAGTCGCGTGGTTTCCGGCCAAGGGCAACAGCGATCACGACACAGGCTACTGCCAATATCCCGAATAGCACTAACCATAAACTTCCCATCACTGTTGCTCCTTTTCGGCAATCACTCTCGCTAAACGCTGTTGCTCTTCACCCGACAGCTTGGCAGCTTGGGGGTGACGTTTGGCACGCAGGAAGATGACGACACCACCACCGATCACAAACAGTAAAGGCCCTAACCATAAGATAAGCGTAGAAGGGGTAACGGGCGGCTCGTAGGTGACGAAATTACCGTATCGGGCGACCATATAATCGATAATTTGCTGGCGAGATTGCCCTTGCTCCATCAATTGATAGACTTTTTCACGCATATCGGCTGCAATCATCGCCGAAGAATCGGCAATACTATTGTTCTGACACTTTGGACAGCGTAATGATTGAGTCAACTCTCGATACTGCTCTTCCTGTTCGACCGATGAAAAGTGGTAAGTATCGATCGCCGCCCAAACCGTGGTTGTCAGTAATAGACCCGCGAGCGCTATTAAGCATTGTCTAAACATCAGTGCGGCCCCTGCTGTGAATATTTATCCCACAATGGCTTCACTTCCTGCTGCCAGACGCGTTCATTCATATCGCCGGCATGGCGATAACGAATAATGCCGTGGCCATCGATCAAAAAGGTCTCGGGGGCACCATATACCCCGAGATCCAGCCCCAGCATTCCATCGCCATCGTATAAGCTCAACGAGTACGGATTACCAAGGGTATTCAACCAGTTAATAGCTTTAGTCCGATCATCTTTATAATTCAGTCCTACCACTCTTACGCCTTGTTCGGCTAAATGGTTCAAGTATTGGTGCTCAGCACGGCAGGTCGGACACCATGTCGCCCAGACGTTAAGCAGTAAGGGTTTTCCATCGATCAATACCTGTTGATCGAAGCGTTTACCCGGTTCAAACAGCGACTCCAGTCGAAAAGTGGGTACAGGCTTACCTATTAGAGCAGACTCAAGCCGCGTCGGATCATCGCCCTGTGCATTTCGGGTTAATTGCCAAAGCAGCACGGCGGCAAGTAATAGGAAGAGGACCAAGGGAATAAAAAGGATTTTTTTATTCATGATTTCTCACCTTTTTTCTGGGCTTTTTTCGCAGAGCGATAGCGCGGGTCTGCAATACAGAAAATC
Source organism: Rosenbergiella metrosideri (assembly GCF_022602565.1). Lineage (GTDB taxonomy): Bacteria > Pseudomonadota > Gammaproteobacteria > Enterobacterales > Enterobacteriaceae > Rosenbergiella > Rosenbergiella metrosideri. The sequence goes on along the minus strand of NZ_JALBCV010000017.1, from coordinate 40,812 downwards.
CCCCCTATAGCCATAAAGACGCCACCGAACCAGATCCACCGGACGAAAGGTTTATAGTAGATACGAACGGCCCAAGAGCCATCCTCTAGCTCTTCACCTAACGCAGCGTAAAGATCTCGCGTCACCCCTCCGCTGATCGCCGCTTCGGTCATCATCGTTCTCGCAGCCGTATAGAAGCGTTTTTCAGCATATAACACTGCCTCCGTCTTACCCTGATGCGTCACATCGATAACCCCGGAGCCGCCGCTGTAGTTCGCCCCTTGCAGAGGTTTCACTCCGCGGAAAGTAAATTGGTAATCATGAATCGAGACACTGTCACCCGCTTTCATCCTAACATCTCGTTCGACACTGTATTGGGTACTGAAGGCAATCCCTATCACTGTGACGGCCACGCCAAGATGCCCTAATACCATGCCCCAATGGCTGCGAGAGAGCTTTGTTAGCCCTTGCCAAAAACGGTGACGGTGAGTGGCACGCTCGTGTAATTCCATAATCGTCAGGATAACCACCCACAGTGACATCACTAATCCGACGACCGTCATCCCTTGAATACGATCCTGCAACCACCAAGGAATGATTATCGCGGCTATCAAGGTCACCAGCATAGCCAAGACTAAACGCTTCACTAACTTTTGGGGTTCATCACGACGCCAGCGCACCAGCGGACCTATCCCTAGGAATAAGGCAAAGGGAGCCATCAGCCAGCTAAACATAGTGTTAAAGAATGGCTCGCCAATCGAGATGCTACCTAGCCCGAGTTGCTTGTGAACCAGCGGCAGAAGCGTACCGAGTAACACCACTAACATCGCGGCAATCAGTAAAACGTTATTGCCGAGTAAAAATGACTCTCGAGACCAGAATTGATTATCAACACGACTACGGACTTTACCGCCTTTTAAGGCATACAGTAATAATGAGCTTCCGATGACGATAACAAGGAAAATCAGAATAAACATCCCGCGTGTCGGGTCGGAAGCAAAAGAGTGCACCGACACTAGCACACCAGAACGAACCAGGAAGGTCCCTAATAGACTTAACGAAAAAGCGGTAATCGCTAATAACACCGTCCAAGATTTAAAGGTGCCACGTTTTTCTGTGACCGCTAAGGAGTGAATTAACGCGGTACCGGCCAGCCAAGGCATTAGCGAGGCGTTTTCGACCGGATCCCAGAACCACCATCCGCCCCAGCCCAGTTCGTAGTAGGCCCACGCTGAGCCTAAGACAATACCGATAGTTAAAAATACCCATGCCGCGGTGGTCCAAGGCCGCGACCATCTTGCCCACGCGGTATCAAGACGCCCAGTCATCAGCGACGCAATAGCGAAGGCAAAGGCCACTGAGAACCCGACATAGCCCATATACAGTAACGGGGGATGGAAAATCAGCCCAATATCCTGCAGCATCGGATTAAGATCGCCACCATCGACGGGGTAGTTGGGTAAAGTACGGATAAAGGGGTTAGAGGTTAAGGTCAGAAATAGCAAAAATCCGAGGTTAATCATCCCCATCACTGCCAGTACTCGTGCCACAGAATCCAGTGGCATTTTTCGACTAAAGCAGGCCACGGCAAAGGTCCAACCACTTAGCATCAATAACCACAGTAATAGCGAACCTTCGTGAGCCCCCCAGGTTGCTGCAACTCGATACCAGACGGGCAGTAATGTATTCGAATTTTCGACCACATACGCAACGGTAAAATCATTCTCAACAAAGGCATTTACCAAGATTAAGAATGCGCCGACGATACACAAGAACAGGGCATAACTTAATGGACGCGCTAATGCCATCAATCGTAAATTAAGGGTTCTTGTCCCCCAGAGTGGCCAGATACTCAGCACTAGCGACAGCCCTGTGGCTAAGCATAATAGGAAGCTCCCAATCTCAGGCATCATTCGCTATTCCCCACCTGGGCTACACCCGCTTGTTGGTGATTCTTCTTCATCGCATCCTCAATTTCCGGTGGCGTATATTTCTCATCATGTTTCGCTAACACTTGCTCGGCTTTTATCAGATGGTTAGGCGCTAAGACACCTTGGGCGACAACCCCCTGCCCTTCACGAAACAGGTCAGGTAAGATCCCGATATAGCTAACCGACACTACCCCATTTGCATCATATAATTTGAAACTTACCGCAAGGGTAGTCGGATCGCGCTTAACGCTACCGGGCATGACCATCCCGCCAACGCGTAAACGTTGTCCTGGCTCCGGGATTTGATGATCATCCCCTTTACCGTTAAGAATTTCGCTCGGGGTATAGAAGAGATCGATATTCGACCGTAAGGCATACATCACCAACGCCGTGGCCATCCCCAACCCAATCACGATGGCCAATACCGTCATTAACCGCTTACGTCGACGAAGATTCATGGTTTAGCTCCCGCGTTCTGCTTGCGTTTTTTTGCAGCAAGAATCCGCTGCTCACGATCTTGCTTCGTCACGATCACCGTCAATAAGTGACGACGTTGATAAGCACTGTGTCCCACTAGAACACTCATGACTAACAAGGCTACGCATACCGAGAGCCATACATAAAAGCCATATCCGCCCATCGCCAAAAATTGCGACCAAGAATGAAATGCAGGACTCATTTTTTGCTCTCCTGTTGGGCTATCTCTCTCGCCCATGGCCGATGTTGCTCAGTGTGCAGCAATAAATTACGTAATCGACTTAACGTTAAGGTGATAAAGAAAAGTAAATACCCTAAGATCGACCAACGTAAAGGGGTACGCATTTCAGGTGCGATAGCTTGTTGCAATAGACCAGAGGAGCCTTGGTGTAAGGTGTTCCACCACTGTACCGAATAGTGGATGATCGGTAAGTTCACCACACCGACTAAAATCAAGATACTGGCAGCACGGCCAGCAGCTCTTTGATCGTCAAAGGCATGATAGAGGGCGATAATCCCCATATAGAGGAACAGCAAAATAAGCTCTGATGTGAGGCGAGCATCCCATATCCACCAAGTCCCCCACATGGGTTTTCCCCAAGCTGAGCCGGTAACGAGCGCGATTAAGGTGAAGGCTGCACCGATGGGAGCCATGGCTCTGGCCACTAAGTCCGACATTTTCATCTGCCAAACTAATCCAGTGAAAGCGCTAACGGCCATTGCCGCGTAAATCCCCATTGACCACATCGCCGCAGGAACATGTATATACATGATGCGATAGCTCTCACCTTGCTGATAATCGGGCGGTGCGAAGACAAATCCCCACCCCCACCCTAGGCCAAGAGTACATGCCGTGGCGACGGCAAGCCAAGGCAACCATTGGCCACAAAGCCGATACAGTCTTTCGGGTTTAGCCAAGAGATGTAACCATTTCCACATAACAATGCTCACTTTATAATTTTGTTATTTTTTACTGCAAACTTACCCGTAACGCCGCGGCAATCGCAAAAGGCGCTAATACTACACTGACTATCAACATGGCGGCCAAAATAGCCAGATAGCCCGAAATCGCTAGACCTTGACTGGCAGCGTCTACTGCGCTGCTTGCAAAAATAAGAATAGGAATCGCCAAAGGGAGGACCAGAAGGCTCAGTAATACCCCGCCACGCCGTAGGCCCACCGTTAAGGCAACGCCAATTGCGCCTAAGAAGCTGAAGGTGATCGTCCCCAATAATAAGGTGAGTACCAGCCCCCACCAGCCGGTAAAATTCAATGACAAAAATAATGAGGCCAATGGCGACAGGATTATCAGGGGGAGACCACTCGTCAGCCAATGTGCAAAAACCTTCGCTAAGACCACCATGGGTAAGGGGATCGGCAGCAATAGCAATTGTTCTAACGAGCCATCGAGGTAATCATCGCGAAACATCCTCTCCAACCCCAATAATGAGGCCAATAGTGCTGCCACCCATACGATTCCTGGTGCGATTCGAGCTAACAAGGTGCTCTCGGGACCGATTCCTAATGGGAAAAGCGTTACGATAATTAAAAAAAACCACAGTGGATTAATCACTTCAGCGCGATGACGGAAAGCTATTTTAAGCTCACGTAAGAGAATACGTTGCATTATTCTACCTCTCCCCTTAAGCGAAGTTTTCGGATCGGCTGAGTCGACTCGGGGAGGTCTTGGTGCGTGGTTAACACGATAATGCCATGTTGTGCCAAGTGTTCGGTAAATTTGTCATTCAGCCTCTTTACGCCCCACTTATCGATGGCGGTGAGTGGTTCATCAAGAATCCAAAGTGTCGCATCGGTTAACCATAAGCGTGCCAGCGCCACGCGCCGTTGTTGCCCTGCCGAGAAATTTGCCACTGGCGTGTCTTCGTAACCGGTTAACTCGACCTCTTCCAAGGCCTGATAGATAGCCTCACGGGTAGCATTAGGATGGTAGAAACAAAGATTTTCATAGGCCGTCAAGACCTGCTTAATACCGGGGAGATGAGCCAAATAGATCATCTGTTGCGGCCATCCTTCACAGGGTTTAAGAATGGAGCATTCATTCCAAAGGATAGAGCCTTCATCTGGCCGGCTCAACCCCGTCAATAAACGCAGTAAGGTGGTTTTTCCCACGCCATTCTCCCCTTCTATCTGCATGATTTCACCCGCAGAGAGCGTAAAAGTTAATTCTTTAAACAAGACACGTTCATCGCGGTAACAGCTGAGGTTGAGGGCTTGCAACATGATTAAATCAGTAATAGGCAATTATAATGGCCGAAACTATACCATAAGGCGTCTGATTGCCGAATCTAGTTTCAGGACAAATGTTACATAAAGGTTTAAAAAAAACGTTTTTTTGGCGATAAAACCGGCAATTTTAAAGATTTGTTACGCAATCTTATACATTAGCGAAAACTCACTTCACACATTTTGCGCAAGATAAAAAATCACACTACAATTACGGTTTGGAGCAGACACTTTTGCGCCTCAACATCAGGTTGAATAAGACTCTGTATGGGTAAGCTATTGATTAATTTTACCGATCATTATCTTATTCGCAAAAAATTTGTTAGAGTGCTAACTAATTAACATCCTTCATTAGGATAATAAATGCTTACGACCATCATCTATAGAAGTCATATCGGTAAAAATACTTCAGAACCTGAAGTGAAAAAGTTTATTGAAAAGGCTAACCAACGCAATGCTGAAACTGCAGTAACAGGGATATTATTGTTTGATGGTGAGCATTTTTTACAATTGCTTGAAGGACCCGAAGAGGAAGTTGAGACGATTTATCGCGTAATTTGTGAAGACTCGCGACACTTCTCTTTGACGGAATTACTCCGCGACTACTCAGTTGAACGCCATTTCGGAAATACCGGAATGGAATTATTCGATTTGCGAAACTATGAAAAATCCGCTGTGCTTGATGCGGTGCTCGCTCGCGCCACATCGAAATTTAAACTCACCTACGATGACCGGACATTACAATTTATTAAGACCTTCGTAGAGTGTGAAAATAAAGCCAGTTATCTTGAATTAAGTGAAAGCGAGCAGTGGCAGTTCGAGCTGAACGAACAATCTGAGGTGGTCGCCGAGCATAGCGAGGGATTGCCCTACACCTTCGGTTTCCAACCGGTCATCAACCCTAGCTGTCGCAAAATTTTAAGCTATGAAGCTAAGATGCGGGCCGCGGATGGCCAGTCACCACTGAAATTTTTCGCAGGCCTGCAACGCGATGAGATTTATGAAGTTGATCTCGTGTCCAAGCAGACCGCTTTAGAAATGGCTAAAAGCTTAGGTCTAAATGACTACACATTGGTACTGAAACTGCTGCCAATGACCTTGGTCAAAAACCCTGAAGCAGTGAATTTTCTCCTAACCGCCATCGAAGCTAATGATTTTGTACCGCAACAGATCGTTATCTCAATTGATGAAGATAGCGTTGTGAACGAAGATGAGACCTTTAACGCCGAGATAATGAAGTTAAAGCGCGCTGGAATCCGTCTTGCTATCGACAATTTTGGTGCTGGCATGGCTGGACTGTTGCTACTGACCCGTATTCAGCCAGAATTAGTGATGGTTGACAGTGATATACTACGTGATGTCCATAAAAATGGACCAAAACAAGCGATCAATCAATCTATTATTAAAATATGCTCATCGCTTGAAATCCAAGTTATCGCTTCAGGTATCACGCAAGTTGAAGAGTGGTCGTGGCTACGTCTAGCAGGCGTTAAAGCATTCCAAGGTGAACTATTTGCTGGCGTTCTGCCGCGTAAACTTCCCGCGATAAACTGGCCAGTTCGACACTAATAATTGCATTAACCCTTATTCCCTTCACTATGGAGGGAATAATAAACGCGTCAGCCCCCTGTTATACCTTCCCTCTATTGTAAAAAATTTCTCGCCTTACCAGTATCCAACAATGTTCCGCCTTGTTACGCAGATCATACCTCCTTATGCTAGCCTTGCTAGAAAGTCTTTAAAAAAGGCCATTGTTATGGTCGGAGGTATTGAACATATAGGGATAACTGTCGGAGATCCCGATAAAGCAGAGCCTTTTTTAAACACACTTTTGATGCTGATCTGCTGTATAGGGTTATCTCGTTTGGGGGAAATCCTGCTGTCAGCCATCAAAACCATACTTTCGTTGAGACCGGATTCGCCCCAATCTCGATTTATACCGACGATATTTGCTGCTTCGGCGGTGAGGAAGGCGAAGGCAATCAGATTTGATTTGGTATGACGACATTTGGCCTGCTTATCGAACGGGTTTCCCCTACCCCTTGTGTAAAGACGGTTTCATCCACCCAGCGTTGGGTCCCAGGTAAAGAACATTAGGATAGTGTTATTCGAGGGGACACTTTATCCCCTCTTCCCCATCAGGGGGCCTCTACCACAATCGCAACACGACGGTTCATCGCTCTGCCCTGGGCCGTCTTGTTATCCGCTATCGGTTTAGACATTCCGTAACCATTCACCAAGATATGATTCGTGTCGTCGCCAGTGCTGCTCATCCATACCTGTGCGACGCTTCTTGCACGGAGATAAGAAAGCTGCTGGTTATAGTCGGCCTTGCCATAATTATCAGTATGGCCATTAATCGCCACATGGGAAATACCGACTCTTTTCAAATTATTGGCGATTGAAGTAATTTTTTGACGACTCTCCGGGGTGAGTTTATATTGCTCAATTCCGAATAAAATTTTATCGTTAAGTCCCAATACCCAACGAGAACCTAAGTACTGAAATCCTTGCTGTTGCAACGTTTTTTTTTGCACCGCGTTAAAAGGCCCATCAGTTTGGCATCCTGACAATAACAATGTCAGAGCTAGAGAAAATCCTATCAATATAACTCGCATATCATTTACCTTTCCGTTTTTTTGTTCCGATACATATGAGAATCTGCTCTCAATAATATGTCACTGACTTCTTCATCCTTATTTGCCAAGGTGAAACCGATAGTCAACGAGAAAGAAACGGTTTGACCGTCAGCAATCTCTATTGGCGACTGGAATCTCTCATGTAGCCCCGAAATAAAGGTCTCCACTTGATGATCGCTCTCCATTTTAGAAAGAATCATTGCGAACTCATCACCGCCCAATCGAGCAACACAATCCTCACCTTTTACCAAGGTTTTCAATCTATTACCCACTTCCTGTAGTACCTTATCGCCTGCGGCATGCCCCCATGTGTCATTAATTTTCTTAAACTTATTCCCATCCATAAATAAGATATAAAAAGAAGGGCAAGGGCCATTCTCACTCAACATAAACTGTAACTGACTGATGAACGCCGCACGATTATCAAGTCCGGTCAGTGAATCTCGGTAAGCTTTTATGGCTAATGATTTATTTTCATGGACTAGATCGCCATTAAGTCTTTCTATTTCATTAATAAGACTATTAACATTGTCGGAAAAATTCTGAAACTCTTTTAATGAATTATCTGGTAAACGCTTTGTGAAATCTTTGGTATGGATGACATGATTTATCTTTGTCGTGATTTGATTCATTGCAACCAAGATCTTTCTGTACATAATAGAACTTAATACGAAAGAGAATATAAATATCAACACCATTCCAATCGTTAAAATTAACACTGAGTAGAGAACGAAATTAAATAAATAAGTATCATTCCCGACAATAAATAACCAGCCTACCACCTGCTGATCGTGAATAATCTCGATTTTCTTTTTATTTGGGTAGAGCCAGCTATGAAGATAATTCCAGAAATATGACACCTGTTGGCTATCTTTCCAACGAGCAATAACATGGCCATCTTTTGCATAAAGTACCGCGGCGTCAAACATTTTCTGATGACCTAACGCATTGATTTTACGACTAGCATTATAGCTATCTTCAAAAACAGTTGCAGCGGTTAAACTGCTGCTTAAACTGGTCGAAAGCAAATCCATATTACGTTGTTCGTAATCTTTTATAAAATATATTGCCGTCGAAAATAATAAAACCCAACAGGCAAATAGATTTAGAAGTGAATTGAGTAAACTCACTTTTCTAATTTTCTTTCTAATTGAACTTTTCGATTTGCTTTTCAGATGGAGCATTTTAATTATCCCCATCTTTGGATAATAATAGGACATCTGAATTAACTCTGACACCAGAGCGACTCAGTGAATCTAAGTTGACCGAAAATTTAAATAGCTGTTGTCGTCTGATTAGACAAAAAGCAGCGCCTGCAATACAATCGGCATTATTTTCGCTAATCGTGAGAATATTTTTACCTGTGAGAGAGTTGATAATATCGTTCTGTTCTTTAACCGATTCTCGGCCAAAATAAATAGCATCGCATCCTGCTGATAGAAATTCAGTGGGATTACTGATAGCAACCACTCTGAATACGGGGTCCCTCGCGGCCTTCTCTATATTAAAAAAGTTTGCCTGCTTTGATACACAAAGCAAGGGTTGTCCTTCAATCTTCGGCCAATGGGAGAAACTTAATATTCCCTCAACTATCTTATTCGTAGAGACTTGCATTTCTCTGTCTCCAGTGGTCGACAAAGCAAAGTGGGATATAAAAAGAGAGATAAAAATCAAAAACCTACTGATAAATTTCACTATTTTTTCGCTTAATAGCCTTTAGAACCATATGAGAAGATTTTATCATTTAACCGCTACCAGTGCCATCAATTGATGGATTGACCCATCTTCATTATGTCGGTTTATATTATGAGGATGCTCAGCTAGATTGTTTCTCTCACAGCTCTGCTGAGAGCATGATTATTTCACTTTGCGTGATCTCTCCAGAAGGTGAGTGAAACACTTTTATCACTTTATGACTTCCCAATTTATCTAATTCAACAATACTTATAGCAAAGCTCTTTGCCAATTTCTCTTGATTAGGCATGCCCTTTCTTCTCCTTCTCTCTCTGCTAAAAAATAACTGATTGTATTTCGCCCATAAAATAAAGAGCAAAACATAAATAAGAGCGAATAAAAAATAATTGAGTAGTGTGATCGCAGGAGAAAGTTCTGGCTGATATTGCCCAGAAAATAATTGCTGACATTCATGGATAATGAGATAAAGAAATCCCCCCCAAGCGATAAGCGTTAATAGACCATCGATTATCCTGATTGAGAGACGAGGCTCGGTAATAATAATAGGTTGCGAATTCATTTTGATGTCCTCTCGATCCCTCGGTCTGAATGGCTCCACCGCGCACGTTGCTGTTGTTTTTTCAACATTACTTTAGGAAAGGCCACTAATGTAGTAAATAGACTCAACATCCAATACACAACAGGGAACCATACCACCCAGAATAGTGACTGGAAAATTTTCTTTTCATAACGGTGTTCGATAATAATACTGACGATAAACTGGAATAAACACACGACTGCCAATGTAATGCCGGTGAAATGTGGAGGAAATAGCGTTTCAACCTGTAGATTACTCGGCAAAGTTATGAATAGCCCAACCACAAAAAGCAAAACACTCATGGCATAGGAGAATGCCCATAGGGTGGAAAGCATAAATTCCCCTAGCAATACCCACATACGTTTGTGTTCAAAAGACCAAATATTTTTCATATTTTTAACAAAGACTTCGGCCCCACCTTGTGCCCAGCGTAACCGCTGTTTCCACAGGCCTTTAATTGTTTCTGGCATTAAGATCCAACAAATAGCCCGTGGCTCAAAGAAGATCGACCAGTGCTGTAATTGGAGCTTCCAGCTAATATCGATGTCCTCAGTAATCATTTCCGGGCTCCAGTATCCGACCTCTTCTAACGCGGTTCGGCGAAAGGCGGTAATCACACCAGAGACCGTAAAGACATGTCCATAAATTCGCTGCGTTCGTTTGATCAAACCAATAATTGATGAGAACTCACCGACCTGAATCCTCCCCACTAATGTTGAGCGGGTTCGAATCCGCGGATTACCCGTTACCGCACCGACTCGAGGGTAGGTGATCAGCGGCGCAACCAAAAATGCTGCCATATTGGGGTCAGGCAGTGCATCGCCATCAATACAGACTAAAAAATCACTTCTCGCCGCGGCAGCACCAGTGCGTAAGGCAACAGCTTTACCTTGGTTTTCAGCCAGATGAATTACCCGTAACTTAGGATACTCTCTTGCCAACTGAGTCAAAATATCTCCAGTATTATCGGAAGAGCCGTCATTTATCGCGATAACCTCTAGATTAGAGTAACGCTGTTGCAACGCTGCCTCCACGGTTTCTCGAACATTCGGCCCTTCGTTATAACAAGGGATCAGCAATGAGATAAGCGGTGAAGTGAGGCCTTCCTCATTCCCAATTTCCGGTATTTGAGACCAGTACCGTTCACGGTGAAACCAAAAGTAAATACCACCTGTGATCCATAATGCCGCCATAAACAGTGGCCACAGAAAGACGAAGTTGAGCATAATTTCGCCAGTGAAGGTTGCCGCGAATCCCAATGGAAAGCTCAACACTAAGCAAAGAATAGTGAATGTAAGAATGCGATCAGTCATGAGCAGGATACCAAGCCGATGAGATATAAGGACGAATAGTCGAGAGTGCCGGTTTATTCATTAAAAAATTATCTGGGTAGTAGCCATAATTGCGCACACCATGTAACTGCAAGGCTTCAATCCATTGAACAAGCTGCCGATCATTTATCGATTGCGCCGCATCGGGATGCCGCCAATCGACACTCTGTAATTCAATAATGGTCTTATCGAGCCCCCCTGGTATTTGCTTGATACGTGCCACCACTTGCTTAAGCCATTGAGCTTGTTCAGCGGCAGGAATATTTTCCATTTCAGGCATCGCCATCGGCACCGTCCAGCGATAGTTCTTGATAAATAGTGCGAGATTCTGTGCCGTCCACTGCTCACTCTCTGGGTTAAGGACCGGCTGGGCATAGAGGTTCCTCGCCGATTCGATCTGTGGTCCCCGTATTTTTCTGACGGCATGCATCAGTTGCTGGGTAAAATCGATCAGCACTTGGCTTTTATAAGCACTCCAGCGAGATAACGCTTCCGGCGACTGACGGATGTCACTCATTGATAAAGAGAACCCTGCCTCTTGGTAAGCTTTTATCGCTTGCGGACTGCTGTCTTCATAGTCCGAGAGCACGGCATCATCGTGGAATAAAATCCCGCTGAAAGTGGCATTAATTGCCAGATCTTGATAAATCTCTGTTATCTGCTTTCTCGCTGCAGGGCTCCAAGGTGAGAGACGTTGATACACGCCCTGTTCTGTAGAGTGCCCTTTCTCCCCTTCTACTCGAGGAAGATTTTTATCCAAATCAAAGGCGAGCACCGGCATCCAAGCGAAGACTTTGACATTCGCCCTATTCTGTAACTGCCACGAGACAAAATTAAACAGATCCGCTCGGACTGGAAGATGGCGATTCGGAAAATAGAGCGATTTGACGAGACCATCGCCTTTCGGATCGGCAAAAGCCTGTAAAAATACGTGCGTCACCCGTAGATCAGCGACTCGTTGAATCAGTTGATCGATATTCTTCTGTTGTTGTAGCGGGTTAGGATCATACACGTAATCCAGATCCACATGGATCATCCTGACCGGTGCTCTGTCGCCAGTCTGCGCAATCTCTGTCACAAAGCTTTGTAAGGAAGGATTTCCTGAAATCAGTACCCGAGGCAGACTCATCACATTACTGGCATTACCCAGTCCATCGTTTAACGTGAAGGCCATCTCATAACCCTGTTGCTGCGCCAAAGCTAAGCTAGCACCGTTATCTGCGCCATAGGGCCAAACCAGCACCCGCGGTGACTTACCGGTAACCTGTGTTAATTTATCGGTAATTTTTTTAATATCGGCACTGATACGCTGCTGAAACTGCGTGGTCGTCTCGTAGTGTTTCGCTTTAGAATCGTAATAGCGACTCGTCATGGCCGGCTCTAGGCTGCCTTGTGGATTGGCTGGAATGCCAAAGTGAGCGTTCCAAGTATGAGAACCAATCTCGACCAAGCCTGAATCACTGACTTCTTTCACCATCTGCCACGTTGCAAATTTCTCCCTTGCGGTAGAGAGACCCCCAAAATCGATCGGTTGATGATCAGGTGCATCGACCCAACTTCCGACCGGCGCCCAAAGTGCAGGCCAATTCCAGGCTTTAAGCACCGGCCAAACTCGCGTGTAGAAACTACTATAGCCATCGTCAAAACTGAGCAAAATAGCTTTAGGGGGGAGCGTACGCTTATGCTGATGTGCCTCAATAATTTGTTGAACACTCACTGGCTGATAGCCATTATCACGAAGCCAATTCATCTGCTCTATCAGCGCACTCGTTCTGACTGCCAGATAACGTTGGTCCGCCCCACCATCTTCGACATCGTGGTACGCAATAGTGAGAAAACTGTTGGTCGGCCATGACTGTTGAGATAAAGGATGCCCGCGTTCGGATGGCGGTGCGAAGGGGACCGAAGCAGCCAGAGCAACATGTGAGGTGACCAGTAGGCTAAAAACCAGCGATAAAGCCCAATCAGTTAACTTTTTCATCCTTAAAACCTCAGCGTCATATCAAGCTGTGCAGAGAGCGTATTCTCATACTGACCATCCCAAGGCTGACGGCCCCAGTGTAAAGTCAGCCCTGTAGTCAAACGTCTATTCCATTCTATTTCATGACCGTAACTGATTTGTGTCGTTGAACCTGTTGCCTGCCCATGCTGTTGATAAATACCACTACCAAAGCTTAGTTGCTGGCGCCACACTCGCCCATAGTGCTGACTAATCTGATGGGTTAGCGTCAAAGCAGGGATTACAGAGAGATCGTTTTTAGGACTGTAATAGGCGACGTTTTGCCGACTATTTTGGCTGCCACTCAGTTCCGGGGTAAAATCGAACACGACTCTCGGTGCAGTCCATAGCCGTTCTTTACCTGACAGCTGATATTCAATACGGTGGTTTCCATCAGAAAAGTGAGTGGGGCTAAGTGAGAAAAGGTACTCGCGTCGTTCATTTTGCCGCCATTCAAGCCCAAGGCCCGCATCATCGGCGGCGTGGTTGGCGCGTGCACGTAAGGGCGCTTGAGTTGAGAAACGTGCTGCGTGGCCGGTGATACGCCAGTGGTCATCAACGTCGTGCCAGCCTGCTAGCTGAAAACCAGTATGTGTTCTTCCTGAAACCTGTTGATGATTGACCTCCATTTCCACCTGATAGTCTCGTTCGCGCCATTCGATACCAATTGAAGGGGTCGAGGCATATTTTTTACCCTCTTCAAAATGGCTCTGTTCGAATTGATAGCCACTAAAAAGTCGAAAGTTAGTCGCGATTGGCGGAGTATAGAGTCGACTTGACGTGGCGATGTCTCGACTTCCCGTTACCGGGCTATTAGAGTGGAGGCCGTGATTTACCCCTACTTGCAGCTCCCAACTATGTTGAATTCGTCGAAACGCCTCTAATTCTTGGATAACCGGTGAACTCGCCGAACGGGCAACAAGATCATCCGTTAACAGGTCCATTTGCTGCCACTCTTGCAGGTTACCCGCAACATAAGCTTGCTCTGTTTCCAATGAAATATTATCAGGCATAAGACTTTCAGCACGCTTAAGTATTCTCTCAGCATGGCGATCAGCTCCCCGTGCAGAAAGTACCCTAGCATATTGAATAGCAAGCCCCTGATTACCTGGGGCACTGGTCGCTAATCGCTGACTTAACTGCTGTGCCCCGATAAGATCTTGAGTATCGACGAGGTAATCAGTCTTCAAAGACTGTAAGCTAAGCCAACTATCATTGGGTTGTTGCAGTGGTAATCCCCATACCTGAGTTTTCCACGGGGTATGCGCCGCGCGCGCGGTTAACGCTTCTCCGGCCAGGTGATACTGACCGCTTTCCAAAAGTGCGTAAAACTCGGTTGAAAAACGATCATCATCTTGCCGCGAAATAGGAACCGGAATCGACGATAATACGCTTAATGCTTGACGTGGTTGCTTACATGCCAATAATGCCGTCGCGATCCAGGGTTTTACATAGTCAGGTAACGATGCCCTAGCCTCCAGCAATCGATGATATTCCTCAATAACTTGACTATAGTCTTCGCGTGCGACCAACGCCCCTAAGCGATCATAACGTAAACGCTGCAACGAGCGTTGGGCATCGGCCACCCCTTGCCACGCTGTGCTGAGTTGGCGATAGAGGGCCAATGCTCGGTCTGCAGTATCAAAACGGGTTCGCAAATCGTCAGTCTGGATCAGTGCATTGCGTACTAGCTCCGCAGCGCTATCAAGTTGTATTTCTCTTAATCTTTGCGTAGGCAGTAATAAAGTTTGCGCGGCCTGTAGCGCGGGGCGGGAAAGACGATTCATTGCATAAAGTTCGCTAAGTTGCCGCTGTATACGTTGATCATCAGGATCACGTTGCTCTGCCTGAGTCAGTAACAGTAAAGCCTCTGCGTTTTTTCGTTCACGTAAACGCAGGTAAGCAAGTGTTAATCGGTAGTCAGTCGTTTTACCCAAATGATTAATCTGCTCTGCCGTTTCACTGGCTGCGGTAAATTGCCCAGCATCGGCTTCCGTCATGGAGAGCGCAGAGAGGTAATCAATCTCATTAGGGGCACGCTTAAGCGCTTGCTGCCAATATGCAATGGCCTTAGGCCAATGGTGCAAATTACGCTCTGCCGACGCCACTGCAGCAAAGGCTCTGGCCGGAAGTGCCGACTCTGTACCATAGCGCTGCCATACCAAAAGCACCGTATCATTATCTTGTTGCCAGCTCGCGACCTGTAACCAATCCGCAATCTGACTACTGCTCAGTGGATGGCGCTGCGATTCATCCACAAAATAGGCCATCAACTCGGCAGTGTCTCCGTCCCGCGCTCGCAAGATCAGCTCGTCATAAGACGTTGCCTTGGCATCCGCGAGTAAAAGGAGGGGAAGCGAGCATATTAGTGCTGGCCAACGCCGAGGCAATATGCCGGCCGTCAATACAGTGAGGTTTCTCATCCTTGCCCTTTCATTATTACTGTAAACACCGTTCAGAAAATGTATAAAGTCCTGTTTGAGGCACTTTACTGAGCAGAAAGAGCCCTTCACAAAATAAATACCAATCAAATAGAAGACATTAATTGTCAAAACCTATTATTTAACTCGGTGTTGGTTTTTAATTTCATAAAAACAGATGGTTAGAGCGTGAATAATGAATTAACCAGCAGCAAAGCATTACTAAAAGAGGGTGAAGGATAGTGGAAAATTAAGACGGGTCTTACTCGTGGGTCTATTCAACGACTTTTTACGCTGGGAAGTCAGTGAAGTGGCTTTTTAAAAGAAAAATTCAACGACTCTAACGCAGCGATTCTATTCCTCGACATTGCCAAAGAAAAACCTTAAGGGTTTTGACGTAGATTCGATGATCCGGTCATAAATGCGTGATCGACTGCAAAGTCACAACAACTCGGCATATCGACACAGCACTCTGATCATTATGATTATCTAATCTGCAGCTGAAATTTTTGCGCAATAGCAGTAGAAGTTAATATTCAATAAACATCGATTACTTAACAGCCAAATCGCCTGAATTATAATAGAGCAAACCTCGGCGTTTCAGCCGATTGGCGTTCTGGGAAGGAACGCAAAGTGCTATATCGATTTATCACGGAGGATATCATGACAACAAAATCATTTAGGTTTTCGACTTTAGGTTACCTGGCTCTCGAAGGGGTCGGAGCTTTACATGCATCTTATACTTTGCTTCTGACTGTAACGGAAAGCGATGGTAAAGAGGGGAAAAAACTATTTTTATCTGCATCGATGTTATGTAACGCAGCCAGAGCTTATGGTTCAGGCGTAATTAAACCCTGGTGCACAGTTGAAAATAATATCGACAATAAAAAGTACGTTTTAGATTCAAAGGATAAAGCTTTTGCTCTCACGCAGAATGAAATTCTTATTGGAGGTACTTAATTCACTCTTAAAGCAAGCAAAAACATCCAGCCCGTATTAAAAATAGAAACAGGATATTTTTTAAACACAGGACATACCGGTTCGCTAGCGCCAATCCCCAAGAAAGCAACACACTATATTTCACTGAATAAATTCAAGCAGGTTTAGTATGAAAATAATATTATACCCTTTCAGAGTCATGGCACTGTTTTTTCTTCTATGCAGCGATACAAATTCCTATCCCCAACCTCTTTCAATTAAAAACAGTCCTACCTCTGAGGTAGCAGATTTAGTGGAAAAACTGGCAGTGGCAGATTCCAAGCAGAGTACTGAAATCCTCACAAAAATTAACACGATCCGAAATAAGCACCCCGAAAATACCAATATTTTATATATGTATGCCCATAGTCTGATCGGCGAAAAGCGCTATAGAGAGGGAATTGACACCCTTAAAATCCTCTATGAAAAAAAACCATGCGTACCTATTTACTGACACAATGTATGTTGAAAGAAAGATTAGGAGGAAAGGAAAGAAGCTGCTACGACGATATTGTACAGCTTTCTGAAAAAAAGAACTTGATCGATTCAGATTATATCACTGCCCTGTTCTTTATCGACACGGAAAAATTTAACACCGTAAAACAACAGCTCATCAAAGAACATAAATTCAAAGAGAGTGATTTTTTTGTATTCACTTTGGGTAAAGAAAAAATGCTATATGAATTTTTTCCATAAATCGCTTACAGGGCATAATTCCCTAGGAATTTCTGTCATGCTGCTTTTCATGCGGAAAACATCAGCGGCTCCCTGAACCTACTACCGAGATTCGACCTGTGCCTCACCACCGCCATCAGCGATTTCAGGCAGGTTATTTTGGGTTGTCAAAAAATCAGAGTCTTAGGGTGCAGCGGTAACTTTTATGACCGGACTAACGCTTCTAGCTGAAACGTTGCCAGTTACGCTTAGGGTTACCACTCCTAGCACTCAGGCATCATCGAGAGCGTCACCCTCGATAATGCCATCGTTGGTTTTGAAAACCCCATCCCCCACTTCGGCAAACTTGTGGCTCAAAGTTAAAAGGAATCTAGCTGACAACCCGCCAAACCTAGACAGAGAAGAGTGAACCTTCACAAAAGATGAAGTCCTTACGATGATCGAGAGTGTTCGAGCTAGTACTTTGGAAAAAGTAATGGGTAATGTAGAGGCCAAAATAGATAACCTACTTCTAGAGCAAAAAGAAAAAAAGCAATAACCACAGCAAAAATCCCGAGCAACCAGGCAACAACTGATCAAATATCAGGATTTACCGCCTTGGATTAAGAGTATTCTAAATTCACTTTTAACTGGAGGCTTTAATGAAAAAAATCACCACAATTCTAGCTGTTGTAATGACCCTTTTTTTTCGCTTCAACCGCAATGGCTTGCCCAAGAGGCCCGCACCCACATGGCGGAACTGGCTCTCACCATGCTGGCGGTACTTGCTACTAAGTTGTGTATACAAAAAAGCCACCCGTAGGTGGCTTGATACTATTTAGCTTGAGGCGCCATAATTGGGCTTAGCGATTTTGGCTTCAAGGTATACATCCCACCATTGAATGGGTCTACGGCTAACCAGCCTATTAATCCACCAAAGACAATATTACCGCCAATATACCAACCGTTAGCGCTTGCCTTTAACGGCAGCGTCACAGGAGTATAGCCGTCTTTATTAAACGTAATTTGATAGCTTTTCTTGCCGAAATAACTGCCGTCTGACTTGGCAAGAGTAACTCCCTGCGGCGTAGTGCCTTGGGCAACTATAGCGCCGGTTTCGTCTTTAATTTTAAATGAAGAACCAGACGGGTCGCTATTTACCTGAATTAACTGCGTGTTATCACCAACAATTGTTGCACACCCTGTAAGGGATGACATACAGAGTAATGCTGCTATCATTTTTTTCATTATTTATATTTCCATCATTAATATTCGGAAATATCTTAACACGTTAAAATTAGACATCCATCACAAATAATTATCAATCTTCTTCTTCACCATCATCCTCACCCTTCATCACCTCTTCACGATAAACATCATCTAGTGCAAATATTGCTTGTTCGAATAGCTCTCGATTAATTTGAATGGGCCTGCTGCTAAGATATGTGTCAATGTCACTCAACGACAAGGGAAGCGGTGAGGCAGCTACCAGCATATTGCCTGCCCCGACTAATTACTGAGTAAGCTGAGAGAATAAGGCCCGTTAGCTCGGCAATCTCCGGCTCGTCGGCTGGCTTAAACTTCAATCTTTCCTCCCTCCACCTATTACGCTCACATTCTGGACCAGAGTATCGACTAAACCACCTTTGTGCGGCTAAGGCTTTCCCACTGCTTCTTCTTTCTGCTCTTTGATGCCCTGAGCGATGTCATAACCGGTTTTGAGGATTGCCCAAGTTAGTAAATGAGCATTGCTTGTGGCATTACCACATTGGTTATCACAAATATGACGAATCTAAACCTTACGGTGACTGGCCATGGATTACTTGTGCACCCATTCATCTTGCCGAGTATATATCGGTATGCATCCTTTTACCGCAATTCCACTAGGCACAATGGCCGACCATAAATTACGGGACGCGAGGAAGAACTGTAAGCCAGTATTCAATCAACTATGGCAGTCGGGGGATCTGACTCGGACACGCGCTTATCATTGGCTTGCTGAGAAGATGGGACACCCACAGGAGAGTGTCATTTCGGATGGTTCACTGTGGGGCAGTGCCAGATAGCAAAGAAAATTTGTGAGGAGGCAACATGATTACATTAACAAAAGAGAAGCGGGAAGAGTTAAAAAGAGATGCGCAATTAAGGTCGGTGGGTCTTGATTATTATGTCAGGAAAAATCCAGGTGATAATGCGGCGGAATTATATTGGTTACTGGTTAACATAGCCCTAGCAGCCCTAGCAGCACTAACGACAGAGCCATTTGCATTTGTGAGTGGGGATGCGCTTAGTAGTGACTATGATTCAAAAGCCATCGTTTACCCAGCTCGTGTCGCGACATCGATTATGAAAACTGGGTTTAAATTTATCCCACTTTTCATCGCCCCTCCAGTACCGGAGATTAAGTTGCCAGAAACAATCCCATCTATGGGGCAGGATAGCGAATATGGCATCGGACACAATGACGGATGGAATGAGTGCCTAGCAGAGATTGAACGCCTAAACGGACTGGGGGATTAAATATGATTGCATTAACCCAAGAGAAGCGTAAAGAATTAGTATCGAGGCTAAAAATCTACATCAGAACCACTGAAACTGCGTTCAAGGCGGGATTTGCTACTGAGGAAGATTTATTCAATTTGGAAGTCAGGAAGATAGCCCTAGAATCCCTAACGGCAGATAGAGTTATTGCTACGTTTAAAGATTATACTGGATGTAAATATCCAGTAGTTAAAAAAATGGACTTGAATTTATGGTGGCTGGCGATAAAGAGGATGCCGAAAATGTTGCTGAGGAAATTTACAAGCTTTACCTAGCCCCACCAGTGACGGAGATTAAGTTACCAAAGTTAAGTGATGGTTATCCAGTTAGCGAATGGACAAAGTGGTATATCGCAGAAATCAAACGCCTAAACGGATTGGTAGAGTGATATGTGTGAGCTGTGTAATGTCAATTCGTACCGATAAGTGATATTATCGGTACGTTATTATTTAGCACTCCATGTCATTTTGCATTCTTTGAGGTTTTAGCTAAATCCATTAATTCCATTACTTCCGTCAAGCTTTCCTGAACATATACCTTATCGTGATTTATGCCAACTTTAAGAAATGATTTCTTACCGTGACTTTCAACTGAAAATATCTGGCTGTGTAAAATGCAGAGCTTATCACCCCGCAAAGTAGTCAATGTAATCATAGAGTTACCTTTTAGAAAAGGGACTATGGCATCGTTCTAAAATCGATGATTGGCAAAGCTATTTTCGATTTCCTTACAAATACTGTAAAAATCATTATTTACACATAACGCTATGTTCTTTATATGTTTTTCAAGACAATGCCGTTACTTCAAAAAAAGCTATAAATAGTAGGTAGAAGCTATGGGAGATATTCAGTTTAAATGTGAAAATGTGTATGGCAAGGTAAGAGGGTAGGTTCATTACTGATTAAACTTATTAAAAATAGGAATTAGTTGTGGAGAAATTTACCGTAGAAACGACCGCAGAAATTAAACCTACATTTATAGGTGTGTATTCAAGTGAACCTGATGACTCAGGAGTTTTAGTACACGAAATAAAAGTTAAAATCGATGATTCCTCAAGGGAATATATATCTAGCAAGCAAATTGGTGAAAGCATCATCTGTTCCTCAGACACCAATCCGCGAAGAGATTACTATCTGATATCCCACACCGATGATACAGCAGTTCTTAAAACTAAAATCTGCTAACTGAGCCGCCCGCTTCGGCGGTTTTTTATTATCTAAAGTAAACCATTATGTACGCAGATATAGCAGACCAAGCTGACACAGAAGCGGAACAGCACGTAAACGCTGCATTGGCGAGAAGAGTTAGGCCCGAACCAGTATCAGTCATTTCTAGAAACCGATATTGTGGCGATCAATCGGTTACCGGTACAAGTTATTGCTGCTGGGAGTGTCGTGAAGATGCTGAGAAGATTGCCTGCGCTAAAGTTTTTAACCACCACTAATCCCCACCCTTAAACCAACCCATCCTATTCTCGCACCGATAATCGGCGGAATCGTTATGTCTGCAGGAAGGTAAAGGAGAATGCTATGGCATTAACGCAAGACCCATTATTAAGCATGAAGGAAATGTGCGCCGACTCGGGGTACACAGAACAGTATTTCTATAAGCAAATCAGAATCGGTACGCTGGCCAAGTCAAATAAATACGGCAGAACATCACGCTGGCCAATGTCTGAATACGAGAAGTGGAAGCATCAATCCGGCCATCATTCTTGTGTGCCGTCAATCCAGTTAGCCCACCATTGCATCATCTCTCTACGCTTTTCCAAATACTGCGCATGGTTATATATTCCACGGATGGAGTTACTATCAGAGTGCGCAAGCTGCCTTTCAATAGCATCGTGTGGCCAGCCGTGTTCATTAAGAACGGTAATGAATTGGTGACGGAATCCATGCCCCGATGCTATCCCCTCATAGCCTATCTGCCTGATTACCTGTAATACCGAGTTTTCACTGATAGGCTTCTTCTTATCTACCCTTCCTGCGAAAACAAAATTTGACACCGGCTCAGTCATCGGTCGGATGATTTCGATTAACGAAAGTACCTGGTCAGACATTGGGACCAAGTACTCACGCCTACCTTTCATCACTCATTCATCTATCCTGATTAGCCTGTTTTCAATATCGACGTTTTCCCATTGCATAGACCTCATCTCTTTTGTGCGCATAGCTGTGTACTGGAGAATTTGCGTAGCTATGCGAGATATAACGCTGCCAGTAAATCCTTCAAGAGCTTTATTGAATGCAGGTATCTGGTCGGCAGGTAAAAATGGATAGTTCTTTTTACGGTAACCTTTCATTGCATCAGCAAGGTCAGGGGCGGGATTATATTTGGCTCGCCCCGTCATAATGGCGTACCGGAAAACTTCACCTCATCGGCGACGAGCTTTATTAGCCCGCTCCATAGCCCCGCGATTTTCAAAGTGACGAATCACTGAGAGAATTTGCATGGGTTCTATCTCATCGATATTCCGGTCGCCAATCAGAGGGAGAATATCATCGGAGAACATCCGGCCAAGTTCCTGCGCGTGCCCCTCTGACCACACCTTTCGCTTATGCTCATACCACTCATGATAAATAGATTAGCAATGCAGGGAGTTACTTTCCGATCGCTTACTCATCTTCTTTTCTTCAGACGAGTCAATACCATTCGATATTTTTAGCTTAGCCTCAGATTGTTTTGCCCGAGCCTCGGCCAATGACACCTGAGGATATGAACCTAGAGCCAGCGTTTTTTCTCTACCATCGAATCTGTACCGCAACCGCCAAACCTTTTTCTTGTTGGGGGTACGAAAAAAAATAGGCCACCAGAGTCAGCGACCCTATAGGCTCTCTCTTTCGGCTTAGCAGAATCAATCTGTTTGATGGTGAGCATGTGGTCATAATCCTGAGGGTATAAAATGGCGCCCACAATATGCCCGCAAAATAGCGTAGTCGTCAATTGACTGCGGTTTACTATAGTTCGTTGTGAGGTAAGGCTTAGGTGGGTATTTTGTTGACTTGGGTTTACGTCGGTTTACTTATAGATGGTGTCCCCTGCAGGAATCGAACCTGCAACTAGCCCTTAGGAGGGGCTCGTTATATCCATTTAACTAAGGAGACCTTGCGCGTAAGTCTTTCACTTCGTGGAAGAATGGTAATGATAGCGCGTTTGTTGGCTTTCTATCAATCACTGACGCAGCCATTTTTATCGCAAGCTTATACATGGCTATAAAATAGACTCCAGTTGTTTACTTTATACCCAAAAAAATGGAGTGTTAATGTATAACACATGTACTTCTCCGTTATCGCGTAAACAACGAGGCACCAACTAGCGATTATTGGCTCTATACCCTTTCAATATATCTGCATAAAGGGTATTAACCATCTCACCCGCTTCGGCGGCCGTTTTTCCTGCGCAAATCCCAGCTCTGATCAGTTCTACAATTACCTGTTGGGCTGCGGCATGGACATAAGTGATGGGATTGATGATCTCTGACATATTAACGCCTTTTAATAAGTTGAGGAGTAAATACACTAAGACGTTTTCTATAAAGTAAATAGTACTAAAATATATTCACACCTATCACTAGCGTTAAATCACAATATAAATATAATGTAGAGAAAATTCATAAAGTTAATGATAAATAATTTTATAAAGTAATAAACCTATTGAAAAGATTTTTATGGGAATTAATTTTAACCAATGATTACGGCAGCATAATAATACGTAATTTCTGGCAATTATGCCATATTACCCCAAGCCACTGCCCCTGTGTAATGGTCATTGGGGATAAAAGAACATCGTTTATTTTACTGTCGCCGACAGCGCTCGGAGCATTTTTTTACCTCATCCCAACATTTTTCCCACTTTTTTCGCCAACTAAAGGGACGACCGCAGACTGTACAAATCTTTGTTGGACGATCACTTTTCTTCATAAAAAGACCTCTATCAGTTTGAAATCTTTCCATTCTCGTCGAGAGTGGATGCGTAACTTAACTCTAGGCCCAATGTAAGGGGAGATAGCATTTTCTGTAGTGCTATGGCTAAAGTTAATAACACTTATAGCGTAACGATATAATGAGTACCGTTTACGAAAATAACTAATTGTGTAATAGTCACTGACTAAAAGGAAAATAGCATTAATAATCTGACTCAACGAAGGGTTATTCTATGAGCACTAAAAGCACGCTTAATGCACTTGTCGGTCAAGCGACCATAGCGTTACTTAGTATCAATAACACTCTCACCAAAGATGACCTTTTACTTTACCTCTCTCAACAACGGGACAGCTTATGTTTAAGCCATTCTGATTTCTACACTATCAGTAATGTACTTAACCGGGTTGATCAGCATTAACGTGATGTCGTCACTATTACGATAATTTCCGCAATGGAGCCATTTACTATTTCGATAAATAAATGGCTCGATCATCGGCTAACTCAATCCTTCACCAAAATACTCACTGGCGAGCTTGGACATCATAATCGTATCTTGATAGCGGCCATTTTTAAATGCGGCTTGTCGTTGAGTTCCTTCCACAACGAATCCTAAATGTTGATACAGTGCAATAGCGGGTTGATTATCGGCGAAAACGCTCAGCTCTACACGCTGCGCAGCTAACCAATTGAAAGCATAATCCAACCCGAAGTTGATTAACTGACGCGCAATACCACGACGGGCATAATCGCTATCAACTGTAATACCAAAAGACACTACATGCCTCAGTCGAACGAGTTTTTCTGTAAATAAAGTAATATTTCCTACCACTACCCCATCGAGCTCTGCAACGAACCCGATATGCCCAACATTAGGGTAGTTAATGATTTTTTGTTCCCAAAGCTCTACGGACGGGCAAGGTAGTTGTAAGGTATTTTGCTGAGTAGCGGGTTGACCGTAGATCTCGGCCAGGCGTGCAGCATCTTCTCGAGTGACAGCACGAATCTTAACGCTCATGATTAATCCCCAAAAGAAAATATAATCTATATCAGAGCATTAAGTCCCGTACAAGAATGATTAGCATCACTGCTCAAAGTAAACAGCTCTAATCATTCCACGCTTTACCAATCTTTGCTGGCAGATTACCGACCATTTGGGGTTTCAGGATCGATCTCGTAAGCTTTTTGAACCAGCGGATGACGTGAGGCTTCGGTCGTGACTTCGCGGGTCCATACTTCTTTCATCTGTTGCTGTGTTCCTTCGATAATCTCTGCTGGAACAACGTTACGGTATTGAGAGATCTCACCGGTAACCACTCGCGCGATAACATCGGAGACCTGGAATGGGTGGAACTGTTCATGAGGAAAAGCAATCCCCTCGTAATCAAATACTGTATCTATTTTGTCCTCTGGCCACCAGTGAGTCCACGCTTCGAACATTCTATCGTTGAAGCCCGTGAGAATTGGTCCTGGATTAACCGTAGCGACTTGCACGCCAAATTCTTGTAACTCGCTGTTGAGTGCCTCTGCGAATCCTTCTAAAGCATGTTTGGATGCTGAGTAGGCGCCAGCAAAAGGATCTGTTGTGATACCCGCTACAGAAGAAATGAATACTATTTTACCCTTTTTTTTCTCAATGAATTGGCGAGCGAAGTGTTGTGTGAGCAGTATTGTGCCAAACACATTGACTTCAAATTGCCGACGCAGTTTGTCTTCCGGTAGATCGACGACAGCACCGCCTTCCGATATCCCAGCATTATTGACTAAGACATCGATTGACCATTGCGCTGCACGGAGCCGATCATTCTCATCGCTGATATCAAGCTTCTCTACTTGAAGGGTTAATCCCAGCGAACTCGCCTCATTTTTCAGGGGGTGGACCTGTGCAACTATTTCGGTCGTCGCGATAACATCGTAACCTTGCTTTGCCAACAAAAAAGCACTTTCTCGGCCAAATCCACTCCCCGCTCCGGTGATTAATACAGTTTTCTTGCTCATGACATCTCCTAAGGTAAGTTCGGCACGATCCGTGCTAACGGTATTCGTCGTTCGATATTCAGATACCGTTAAGGCTATATTACGCTCAACTAATACGCAACGTGCCGCACAAAGTGACTTTGTCAGCTACACTTTAAGGATGACAAACTACCAGTTTAATAATTCTGACTAATTTTAAATACTTATCCTCAAAATGGGAAAAGAGATGAAAATAAAAAGCTATGCTGCTCCTGCTGCCGGTAAACCATTAGAGTTCTATGAATACGATGCGGCACCACTTGGTGAAGAAGAAGTCGAAGTCACAGTTGATTATTGCGGTCTGTGTCACTCAGATTTATCAATGATCGATAATGAATGGGGCATTTCGAGCTACCCACTGATTGCAGGTCACGAAGTATCTGGCCGTGTGTCAGCCTTGGGCGAAAGTGCAAAAAATAAAGGCCTGAAAATTGGCCAAGCGGTCGGTATCGGTTGGTCTGCGAAAAGCTGTTTACACTGCGATGCTTGTATTCGCGGTAATCACTCTAACTGTGAATCAGGTACAACTCCCACTATTCTAAACCGTGGTGGCTTCGCCGAGAAAATCCGCGCCGATTGGCAATGGGTAATTCCTTTACCTGAGGCGTTAGATCCTACTCTCGCAGGCCCATTACTCTGTGGCGGGATTACCGTGTTTAAACCCCTACTCATGAGTCAAATCAATGCGATGAGTCGTGTCGGTGTAATCGGTATTGGCGGATTAGGCCACCTTGCCGTCAAATTACTGAAAGCGCTGGGTGCCGAAGTTGTCGCGTTCAGCTCAAACCCAAGCAAGAAAGACTCTATTCTCGAATTAGGTGCCGATGAAGTCGTCAATAGCCGCGATGCTGAAGCCTTAAAGGCCCAAGCAGGACGTTTTGACCTCATTATCAGTACCGTAGCTGTAGATTTGGATTGGAAACCTTATTTTGATGCGCTAGCACCTGAAGGAAAATTCCACACTGTCGGCGCTGTGATGAAGCCCATCGAAGTTGCCGCCTTTGACCTGATTGCAGGCGATAAATCCATTGGTGGCTCCTCAACCGGTTCACCTGGGGAATTACGTTCATTGCTGAAACTGGCAGCACGTAAAAAAATTACGCCTAAAATTGAAACCTTCCCAATGTCTAAAATCAATGATGCATTGGATCATTTGCGTGCGGGTAAAGCGAACTTTCGTGTTGTTCTAAAAGCAGATTTCTAATCTTAGTGACGGGGAGCTCCCCTCCTCGTCATCTTTTTTAACGTATTGAGTTTCGCCCTCTCCCACTCTTCAATTAAATTTTCTTTTTCTGAGCATAAGTTACTTGAACTTTACCTCACTTATGTCCACATTAGCCTGTGTCCTTAACTCTTTGCTAGTGGTAGATGACTGTGAAAATTGAGCCGATCACTCTTGAACAATGTTTAGATCTCCGCCAACACGTTTTATGGCCGGACCGCCCTCGTGAATCGTTGCGTCTTACTGAAGATAACGATGACACGGCACGACATTTCGGCTTATTCGTTCAGGATAAGTTAATCAGCTGTGTTTCATTATTTATGACCAATAATGACTGTTGGGTTATTCGTAAATTCGCCACACTTGAAGAGTATCAATCTCGCGGCTATGGTACTCAGTTACTCCAGCAGACTTTGGCGATTGTTGACCAAGCGGGAATAAAAAAAGTCATCCTTGATAGCCGTCGTACGGCTATCCGTTTCTATCAGAAATCGGGCTTTCAGATCTGCAGCGAGCCATTTATTAAAGACGGTGTAGAATTCGTTAAAATGCAGCGCTATACCGATTTAAGTTTACAATAAAAAAAGGGCTCACAGTGTGAGCCCTTTTTTTCAGCGAGTCATCCCTGCACTGTGCATCAGTAGCCAGAGGATAATCGCTACCACACCCAGTGCGGCAATACTGCCTAACCAGATCAGCAATAGCCAACGAAGCTGACCCAGTTTGCTAGAGGGCTTAGCGCCCTCCGACATAGGTACTGGACGTTTAGCCGCCAACTCAGTGATACCCTTCATCTTCAGAAATTTTTCCACGGAAGACGTAATAACTCCAGAAGGTGTACATCAAAATAACCGGGATAATCAGTAACCCCCCCACTAACATAAAGCCTTGGCTTTGTGGTGGTGACGCGGCCTGCCAAATGGAGATAGACGGCGGAATAATATTTGGCCACAAGCTAATACCCAGTCCGGTAAAGCCAAGGAAAATTAAGCCCAACGTTAAAAGGAAAGGAGCATAATCCGCGCGACGTTTCACTGCCTTCAAGATCCCTAACCCGCAAATAATCACTAAAACAGGTACTGGTAAGAACCAATAGAGATTCGGGCGAGTAAACCAACGCTCAGAAATGGCATTGTGCGCCAACGGAGTCCAGATACTAATGATCGCGATAACAAACAATAGCGCAATAGTCAGTGGCTTGGTCAGTTGTGACATTTTATCGTGTAACGCATGCTGAGTTTTCATGATCAGCCAGCTACTGCCTAGCAGAGCATAGGCTAACACCAATCCAACACCACAGAACAACGGGAACGGCGATAACCACCCCATCACATCACCAGTAAAGACGCGATCTGTCACCTGAATACCATCGAGAATGGTACCGACTGAGATACCTTGCATAAAAGTCGCAAGGAAAGAGCCGCCAATAAAGGCTTTATCCCAGAAAGGACGGTGATGTTCTGTCGCTTTGAAACGGAACTCGAACGCCACACCGCGAAAAATTAATCCGAATAACATTAGTGTAATAGGGATCGATAAAGCGTCAGCAATCACAGCATACGCAAGCGGGAATGCACCGTAAAGCGCAGCGCCCCCCAAGATGAGCCACGTTTCATTACCATCCCACACGGGGGCAACTGTATTGACCATCATGTCACGTTCAACAGGGTCTTTGATAAAAGGAAAGATTAAGCCAATCCCCAAATCAAAACCATCCATCACGATATACATCAAGATGGCAAAGATGATGATGGTGAACCAAATAATTGAGAGATCGATACCCATGTTATTTTTTCTCCTCTGGTTTCTTAGAGGCGTCTACGGCAGAGAGTGGACGAGCCGGCGTGTGGTGTTGACCTGGACCACCATGGATCTCTTCTCTTCCCTCGCCTTCGACCGGGCCTTTCTTGATTAAGCGAATCAAATACACATACCCAATGCCGAATACCGATGCGTAGACGACGATAAATGCAATCAAGCTAAAGGTCATTTGTAATGCACTATGAGGAGAAACGGCATCACGCGTACGTAACACACCGTAAACAACCCAAGGCTGACGCCCAATTTCAGTCGTGAACCAACCGGCTAACATTGCTAACAAACCAGAAGGCCCCATTAGCAAAGTGAACCACAAGAATGGACGAGAATCATAAAGACGCTTTTTATAACGCATCCATAGACTAGCGACACCCAGCAGGATCATCAGCATGCCCAACCCAGCCATCACACGGAATGACCAGAAAACAATCGTCGAGTTAGGACGATCCTCTTTCGGGAAAGTTTTCAATGCAGGAACTTGCTTATCGAGGCTATGCGTCAGAATTAAACTCCCTAAGTAAGGGATTTCCAGCGCATATTTAGTTTTTTCCTGTTGCATATCTGGAACACCAAACAGGATCAGCGGAGTCGGCTCACCCGGAGGGTTTTCCCAGTGACCTTCAATCGCGGCAATTTTCGCTGGTTGATGTTCAAGTGTATTTAGGCCGTGTGCATCACCTAAGAAGGCTTGGATAGGTGAAACGATCAAAGCCATCCATAATGACATGGATAACATTTTCTTGATGGCAGGCGTTTTATTTCCACGCAGTAGATGCCAAGCCGCTGAGGCCCCGACGAAAAACGCTGTCGCCAAGAAAGCGGCGGTACTCATATGCAGTAATCGGAACGGGAATGAAGGGTTAAAGACGATTTGCATCCAACTTTCAGGTATTACTACACCGTTTTGGATACTGAAACCTTGCGGCGTTTGCATCCAGCTGTTGGAGGCGAGAATCCAGAAGGTCGACAAGATGGTACCCAATGCCACCATACAGGTTGCGAAGAAGTGCAAGCCACGCCCCACGCGATTCCATCCAAATAGCATTACCCCAAGGAAGCCAGCTTCCAAGAAGAACGCCGTCAACACTTCATAGGTCAACATGGGACCCGTGATGCTTCCTGCGACTTGGGAGAATCCGCTCCAGTTAGTCCCAAATTCATAGGCCATTACTAGCCCCGAAACGACACCCATACCGAAGTTAACCGCGAAAGCTTTGATCCAAAAATGGTACAAATCGCGATAGGTTTCGTTCTTCGTTTTTAACCACAATCCTTCTAGCACGGCGAGGAAACTCGCTAGCCCGATCGTGATCGCCGGAAACAAAATATGGAAAGATACAGTAAACGCAAACTGTAATCTTGCCAGATGAAATGCATCAAGCCCGAACATTGCCACCTCTTACATTACAATTAAAAGACAATTAATGATAAAACTTAACAGACAGTAAAATCATTTAACACATTGATTTTTATCAAACTATTTTACGCTTATCGTCTGATATGAACAGAATTAATCATAATATTTTAAGAGTTTTTAGTGGACCAACTGTTACCTAAAGGTGTGCAGTAAATAGAAAGTAATTAAAGTGTAGCGGGAAAGAAGGGAAATTGAAGTAAGGGGAACGGCAGTGTTAGTTAAGTGTGAACAATCTCAACAATTAGCCAGCGAAGCGCTGGCTGGTATCCTTAATTTTTGATCTTATAGTTGCATTGGAACCAACGTGTCGTGTAACCAGGCAGTGAACCAACTTCCTCTGGTAGAGGATCCACTTTATCAAAACCTTGTTGAGCACAACGTTGTGTAATGTAGGCGTTAAGCGCAGCGTGATCGAGCTTATGGGATTGATAACGGAATTGATAAGTATGAGCAACTTTATCGTGATCAATCTCGGTAAAGCCCCCTGGCTGTTGCTTCGCACACCCGGCTATTAGGGTACATACACTGACGACTATTCCGACCAAAAGTACCCTATTCTTTGACATGCCAAGCCTTCCATAATGAGTTCAGACCTTCGATCTCGCTACTATAACCGAGATGATGGCACCCTATACCCTGTTATAGGGCCCTGAAGTTCATTTTCAGTAGATTCTTAATGATTATCAGCCGACAACCATCTGTCGAATGAGGTTCGCGGCCTCGGGCTGCGGAAGTTTTAAAATCGTGCGGTACAGGTCTATCGACATCACACAAAGCTTCTGGTGATCTGTCGCTAAATCTTCCGGTTGATTAAGTTGCTGTAATTGGTTACCCCAGTGTGGATAAAGCCTTTCCACTACCTCGTTCAGTGCATTATGCGCGGCCTTGATATCGCGTGCTCGATCACTGCCTTGGCTATGAAGGAAAAGTTGCTCTAAAGCTTGTTGATCAGCTTGATTCATTTTGGGGCTCAAGAGAGTACCAATATTTACGCCACCTGAGACCTGCGGATAAAGAAAACGGTAACAACTTTCTGCCAAGACCGCATTTAATGCCTGCATCTCTTGCACTGCGACTGTAATGTAATCCGTTACCGCAAGGTCATCTGCTTTAACAATTCTGAGATTTACTAATTCAGTTAGCTGGCCACGTACCTCGCCAATCGCTTGTAGCTGACTATGCCCTGCTGCTAATGAATGGAGAAAAGATTCTCTTACTTCTTGCCATAGCTGCGGCTCTTGCTGTTTAAGTAAGCGATAGCCTGGTAATGTGGCGAATTGGGCTAAAGCCTGTTGCTGCGCAAGCTGGTGAGAAACCGTTGAACGAGAGTGTAAACGATAGCCAATAGCACTTAAAATGATGATAATTATGACAATAAGAGTCGCTTTACGCACAAATAATATCCGTTAATTTCACTACTCTGTCTAATCTTCACTATAACAATGAGTCAAAGACGAAATAGTGGGTAATTAGAAGCATTGGACGAAAAAGATAATCTGGATCATAACCTAGTCCTCACTCTTTAGAATATAGCTAATTTTATCGGGAGAATAAGCCTGAAATTGTTAATTTTCTCTTCTAGCCGCGGAAATGAGCCATTAGCTATCGCTCAGCCCAGCACGTAAATCGATTAACACCGGACAACTTGCGGTTTCGAGCACTTCAGCGCTAACAGAACCTTTAAATAGCCGGTTAAAGGGAGAAAGATGCCGGCGTCCCATAATGATCATGGAGGCAGAAAGCTTATTCGCTTGCTCAACAATGACTGCTGCCGGTTTCCCGCGACAGAGAAGGCCCCGTGCGGGGATACCAGACTGCTGAAAAGGCACTAATGCGGCACGAACAGCGGTCTCAGCACAGTTTAAGAGATCTTTAGGCTGACCATACTGTTGGACGACTTGGTCAATCGCGCACTCAATATTCATCACCTCTCCCTCGACGCCACCCTCAGTGGGCAGGCAACAAAGCACCACAACAGACGCATTACGAAGAAGGGCTTCTTGTAGCGTCAATTGACTGATCGTAGCGGAAAGATTGTTCTGGTGATCGATAGCCATTACCACTGTATTCATCACATTAGCCCTGAGTCGAAGATATTTTTACTCTACTGTCTTTCTAAATACTCTCTCAAGTTATTTAATCAAAAAATCTCAGCTGAGGTTTACCCATATCATGTCATTGCGGTGTCAATGATGTTAACTCTCAGTAAGGAAATATTTCTTTTTACGTTAACTCAACGTACATTATGCGGGATCAAAATCGTGATACGCATCACGTAGTACGATTACGATAAGCTGTAACCAAGGTATTCAGCGGAATAAAATGATAATAGAGGATATCTTATGAAGTATGCACTGATGGGAATTTCGTTTTTTGTTGTGCTGTGGCTAGCGACTTTCGTTCTACTGCTCAAATAATAACAGGGCATAAGCCCTGTTAAGCTCTCGGTTTACAATATCGAACCGAGGGTTTGGCGCATATGTGCCCCTGCCCCAAGTAAACCAGGCTGTTCATGGGTGATCATGTAGACGGGAATATCCTTAACATAATCACGAAAACGCCCTTTGTCCTCAAAAGCAGCGCGAAAGCCTGATGCCTTAAAGAACTCAAGGAAGCGTGGGACAATCCCACCGGCAATGTAAACGCCACCGAAGGTCCCTAAGGTTAACGCTAAGTTGCCACCAAAGCGGCCCATGATGACACAGAATAGAGAAAGTGCACGACGACAGTCGATACAGCTATCTTCTAACGCTCGTTCACTCACTTCGCGAGGTTTAAGTTCCGCTGGCTCACGATTGTCGGCCTTAACGATACCGCGATAGAGATTGACTAATCCTGCACCAGATAATACGCGCTCAGCTGAAACATGCCCCATCTCTTCGCGTAGGACTTCGAGTATTTGGTCTTCTTCTTCACTGTTCGGCGCGAAATCAACGTGTCCGCCCTCTCCAGGTAAAGGGACCCAACGCTTATCCACATGTACTAAATGGCTAACGCCGAGACCGGTGCCCGCACCATAAATAGCAATAGGTTTATCGGCGACAGGTTCATCCCCACCAAATTTTAATACGTCATTCTCTCCTAACATCGGGATAGCCATTGAAACTGCAGTGAAGTCATTAATCACTTCGAAGTGTTCGAACTGTAAGTTTTCTTTCATAGCTTGAATCGAGAAAGCCCAACGGTGATTAGTCATAGCAATCCAATCACCTTTAACTGGACAAGCAATAGCGATACAGGCATCAACAACGTCGATGTGTTGTTGACCTAAATACTGCCGAATCACCGCTTCAAGGCTCGGGTAGTCTGATGTTGGAAAAGTATCAATTTGCGATATTAATCCGTTAGCCACATCACAAAGTGCCAACCGTGCATTGGTGCCACCCACATCACCGACTAATGCATATTTAGTCATTATTTTTAATGCTCCACTCGGGATAAATCATCTTAAGTCGTCAAACAACCTAAGCTAAGTTTCAATGAGCTCCGTTACGCCTACGCCAAAAGCGCAGGCCAGTAAACTCAATAAAAGGTCAAGAGGACAATTATTCTTACAATCCAATAAAGCCGCCGAATAATAATCCCAAATTAAGCGAAACAACAATCAGAATGATCCCCCATGCTGCTAGCTTTATCCAGCGGGTATTGACCAGATCACCCATAATTTCGATTTGGTTAGTAAACCTCAACAATGGTATCAGAGCAAGTGCAATCCCAAAACTTAAGACAACCTGACTCAATACCAATATTTTCGTTGCGTCCATACCCGCCATGATGACAATAAAGGAAGGCAACATAGTGATAGTACGGCGTAGCCACAAAGGAATACTGAAATGGACAAAGCCCTGCATCACTACCTGCCCCGCCAAAGTCCCTACTACGGTTGAGGAAAGCCCTGCAACCACTAAGCTTAAGCCAAACACCACAGTGGCTGCATTACCTAGCAAAGGTTTTAATGTCATATAGGCTTGATCGAGTTCACTTATCCCAGTATGACCATTAAAATGGAATACGGCCGCTGCAGTCGCCATCATCGCTAAGTTCACAAAACCTGCAATAGTCATCGCAATCGCAACATCCAGTTTTGTCGAGGCATAACGTTGTGCTTTATTTTTATCGTCACCACGTTGCGTCAACGCAGAATGAAGATAGATCACGTGCGGCATAATCGTTGCGCCCAGCACCCCTGCAGCGAGATAGAGTGCATTAGTATCAGGTAATCTGGGCACCGCCATTCCCACCAGCAATCCACGTGGATTAGGCTGTGAGAAGAATAATTCAACAATATAAGCCCCAGCAACGAAAAGCAGCATTAGCCCAATTAACCATTCCAACGGCTTCGGACCACGGCTTTGTAGCATTAAGATTAGGAAGGTTACTCCTCCGGTAATCACTGCCCCTTCAAGAAGACTTATACCGAGTAACAGTTTAAACCCTAGCGCGGCACCGATAAATTCAGCCAGATCCGTTGCCATCGCAATGATCTCTGCCTGTACCCAATAGAACCATACTAAAGGCTTAGGAAAGCGATCGCGAATATGCTCGGCGAGGTTTTTCCCCGTCGCGATGCCTAACTTTGCTGAGAGTAGTTGAATCAACATGGCCATGATATTGGCCCAAACGACTACCCATAACAGCTGATAACCATAACTGGCGCCAGCTTGGATATTGGTAGCAAAGTTGCCGGGATCGATATAGCCGATAGCCGCAATAAAAGCCGGACCTAATAACGACATTTTAGCTTTGCGTTGAGTCATAAAAGGCATTGTCGTTTTCTGGCGACTAGACATAAATGAATCCTAGTTAACATGATGTCCAACTTTAGGCGATCCCATCAGTGAAAAGAAATCGATATAAGTAATCACTCTGATAGCAATCGCTACAAAGTATAGCCTTTGCTATACCCTGTATTAAGGTACCTGTTCATTTGCTCATCAGCAACAGTTTTATTACTTGATCTTACTGAAGATAGCTTACCTATAACCTAATATTCCATTATCGATAACAAATCGATCTTTACCACGAAAACTAGCAAAAAAATATGAGATCTAATGCTTATAATGAGTAACTTTACTCGTTTTTGCTTTCACTCTCCCCTAGAATAGCGCCCTACGTTCTATCCCTTTAGTTTTAAGGCACTATGCATGTCACAAGCACTTCATTTTGTACTCGCTCTGATAGTTATAGCCGTTCTAGCGCTGATTATAAGCAAAGACCGTAAAAGTATAGCTTACCGCTATATTTTACAGCTTTTAGTGGTCGAACTGGTGTTAGCTTGGTTTTTCCTTAACTCCAACGTTGGATTGGGGGTGGTTCAAGGCTTCTCAAACTTCTTCACCATGCTTCTTAAATATGCAGCAGAAGGCACAAATTTCGTGTTCGGCGGCTTGAACGATAAGGGAATGGCGTTCTTTTTCCTGAATGTGTTGTGTCCGATAGTCTTTATCTCTGCCCTGATCGGTATTTTGCAGCATTTCAAAATCCTACCGATTATCATCCGTTTTATCGGGACAGTGCTCTCGAAAATTAACGGTATGGGGAAACTTGAATCATTTAACGCCGTTAGCTCACTTATTTTAGGTCAATCTGAAAATTTCATCGCTTATAAAGATATTCTCGGCAAGATGTCTGAGCGGCGTATGTACACCATGGCTGCAACCGCCATGTCGACAGTGTCGATGTCTATCGTGGGTGCCTACATGACTATGTTGCAGCCTAAGTATGTTGTCGCAGCCTTGATCCTCAATATGTTTAGCACCTTCATTGTGTTATCGATTATTAATCCCTACTCGGCTAAACAAGAAGAAGAGCTGTCGCTGAAGAATACCCATGAAGGACAGAGTTTCTTCGAGATGCTCGGCGAATATATTCTTGCTGGCTTTAAAGTGGCGATGATCGTTGCGGCAATGCTGATTGGTTTCATCGCGCTCATTGCAGCGATCAATGCCCTATTTACCGCTATTTTTGGTATTAGTTTCCAAAATATCCTCGGCTACATTTTCTATCCACTCGCTTGGGTCATTGGCGTTCCGAGCAATGAAGCGTTGCGCGTCGGCAGTATTATGGCGACGAAATTAATGTCAAATGAGTTTGTGGCAATGATCGACTTGCAAAAAATGGCCGGGCAGCTGTCACCACGCTCCGAGGGAATACTTTCCGTCTTCTTGGTCTCTTTCGCTAACTTTTCATCTATCGGTATTATTAGCGGAGCGATTAAAGGGTTAAACGAGAAACAAGGAAATGTTGTCTCAGGCTTCGGGCTAAAACTCATCTACGGCTCAACCTTAGTCAGCTTACTCTCCGCAGCGGTTGTCGGCCTAGTGCTTTAACGCTCTGCTCTTTACAAGCGGCTGAACAAGCCGCTTGTCTCCGCTCATGTGCTCGCGTAAAGTAATGCGAAACCGTACTGGCCGAGCGCAAAAATGGTATGGGCAATCACCATCATCAAAATTGCCTTAGCCTGATTCGGTATTTTTCTGCCGCAGAATCCAGCCCCCATCGCAGGCATAAAGAGCGCCAGCCCTGCAATAGAGCTCAGCACTATTCCCACTAAAAAAAGAGGTGGAAATGTCGGTGTGTGGATAAAGGGCTCTCCCCAGACGATCACGATGATCACCGCATAGGCGATGCCAACGAGATAGTGGAACGACCAGCCACTGACTTTTTCAACTACCGAAGGTGGCCGATTGTCTCCTTGTGTGGCGATCCACTTCCCCTGCCGCAGCCCTGTTAGCCAACGGCCAACGCTTCCCCAATCGGTGGGCGTTATTCCCTTTAGCATAAAGAGTATGAGCCCCCACAGATCCAACACCAACGTTGATCCAATGCCTACCACTAGACTAAACCCGATAAATGTATTCATTTCTATTCACTCAATCATTACTCATGACTGTAGCCTAGCATAGAGCACATAATCCTTTCGCACTGAGCGTCTTTATCTGTTGAGTCTGCTTAATCAAAGGTAAAAAAAAGAGCCCATCGATGATGAGCTCTTGGTGATTGAATTAAAAGAATAGGGATTATGACGACTGATCGCTGTGCTGATGTTCAGCCAATTTCGCTTTTACTGCCTCAGTTTCATCTTTCCCTTCGGCGATAAAGTCAGGGTCAATCTCCTCAGCGTTATCTTGATTTTCTCGGCCTGAGAGTAAATTCCAGCAGGAGATAAACAACGCGGCAATTAACGGGCCAATCACAAATCCGTTAATCCCAAACAGTTCCATCCCACCCAACGTCGAGATTAATACCAAGTAGTCAGGCATTCTGGTCTCTTTGCCCACTAAGAGTGGACGCAGGAAGTTATCCACTAGCCCGACCACCACAACAAAGAAGGCGATTAAGAACAACCCTTTCCAAACCGGGCCTAATACCAAGAAATAGATCGCAACAGGCGCCCAGATAATTGCCGATCCCACGGCGGGAATTAGGGACAAGAAGGCCATCAATGCTCCCCAGAGCACACTTCCTTCGACGCCCAAGAACCAGAAGGCAATGCCACCCAAAGCACCTTGAACGATAGCCACCACTACGGTGCCTTTAACAGTCGCTTTTGAGACTGCAGCAAACTTTAGGAGTAAGTGATGTTTAGCATGTTGCGTTAACGGCACAGCGTCTAAGAGTAGGCTAACTAAGTATGAACCATCTTTTAAGGTGAAAAACAGTAGATAGAGCATAATGCCGAAGCCGACGGTGAAACTGAACGTCCCTTGACCAATCAATAGCGCACTGTTAGCAAGTGTGTGACTGCCTTGCATGGCGAGCGTAGAGACTTTCTGCTGCAGGGTGTTTACATTGGTCAATCCGTAACGTTCCAAGAAATTCTGAACGAAAGCGGGCATATGCTGGATCAGCTGAGTGATGTCCCCGGCAAAATTCCCTCGGTTTTGAGAGACACTTTGGTAAAGTTGGTTACCCTCGTAAGCCAGCGACGTAGTAACAATAACTAATGGAATAAAAACAATCAGGCATATCACCAGTAGGGTAAGAAACGCAGCGAGCGCATTACGATCACCCAACCATGCTCTGATACGGGTTTTAAGCGGATAAAACAGTACCGCCAGGATAATTGCCCAGAAAATCGATGAGTAGTAGGCCTTAAGGACAAAGCAAAATGCAATCGTCGTTAATAGCAGTAATAGAATGAAGAATCCTTCATTAATTCCCTTAAGCTTCATAGCGTAATCTCAATTGACAAATAAAAATTCAGATATGTGTCGTAAAGCCGTCAATGGCTTACCGCGTAATTATTGCTTAATAAGTAATAAATTTCACTTAACTGAAGAAATAAAAATCTAATAAGGGATTAAATCGAAAGGAAAATCATTAAGAATTGGTGGAGATAAGCGGGATCGAACCGCTGACCTCTTGCATGCCATGCAAGCGCTCTCCCAGCTGAGCTATACCCCCACATCTAGGAATTTCATTGCACAAACTCGAAGAGTTTGGTGGAGCTAAGCGGGATCGAACCGCTGACCTCTTGCATGCCATGCAAGCGCTCTCCCAGCT
This sequence comes from Rosenbergiella metrosideri, assembly GCF_022602565.1. GTDB lineage: Bacteria > Pseudomonadota > Gammaproteobacteria > Enterobacterales > Enterobacteriaceae > Rosenbergiella > Rosenbergiella metrosideri. Next base: position 2,449 of record NZ_JALBCV010000017.1, on the reverse strand, counting down.
GAGCTATAGCCCCTTCAATGAAGGTGTCAGTGTTACTGACGCCGGAATAATAGGTAACTGACTGATAACTGTCAACGTCATTTTTTATATCCTTGCGCAATCGCTGAAAATTACAGCAAAATGCTGAGAAAGCCATCATCCTCAAATTTTATTGACCTTTCCTAATTAATTAGCGCTGATAATTGAAGAAAGTATGAGTGAACGCATAATCTGTATGATTAGCACTTTTATTTTATTCCACTTCAAGTTATTTTCATAATTACGAGTTAACGTAAAACAATCAACTAGAAGGAACTGATTGTGAACAAGGAATGGATGACACCTGAAGAACTTGCGCAGGAAACGGGTTACTCGCGTCAAACCATCAATAAGTGGATTAAACGTGAAGGATGGACCACCGTTGCTAAACCCGGAGTACAAGGGGGTAAGGCACGATTAGTGCACATTGACCAACAGGTCACTGAGTTTCTGAAATCAGTGCGCCATGCGGCTGAACCACGAAGTCACTATACTGTTCGTAAAGATCAACTCACTCAGATTTTACTGAGTTCAGTCCAGCAAATGAGCCCTGATGAAAAAGCGCAGCTTACCTCTCTTCTATTACGAGAAGGTATTAGTGGCATTCTAGGGCGATTAGGCATTAATTCGTAGGGAGTCCCGGCAGCCTAAGCTGCCGGGGCTTAGGATACTAAGCTTGGTTTTCACGCTCACTGATAAAGGCGAGTGCTTGAGCAATTCTGTTAACGCTACGTTGTTGACCAATTGCCTCAACCGTAACATCTAAGGCAGGTGACTGCCCTGCTCCGGTTACGGCTACGCGTAACGGCATCCCCACTTTCCCCATACCCACTTCAAGCTCGGCAGCTGTTTGCTCGATAGCATTATGGATGGCTTCCGTCGTCCACTCGGTCAAGGCAGCTAATTTCGCTGAAATCAATTCAAGCGGCTGGCGAGCGACTGGGCGTAAGTGTTTCTTCGCCGCATCGGCATCAAACTCGTTAAAGTCTTCGTAAAAATAACGACAGGTTTCCGCCATCTCTTTCAATGTTTTGCAACGATCACCTAATAAAGTCACTAATTTCGCCAACTCAGGACCAGTGCGCGTATCGATCTGTTGTTGATCAATATGCCATTGCAGTTGTGTCGCCACATATTCAGGCGCCAACGTGGTGATGTAGTGATGGTTTAACCACAATAATTTTTCGGTATTGAACGCACTGGCTGACTTACTTACTGCATCAAGCTGGAACAGTTGCACCATTTCATCGATAGTGAAAATTTCTTGGTCGCCATGCGCCCAGCCCATTCTCACCAGATAATTTAGTAATGCTTCGGGTAAGAAGCCGTCGTCACGATATTGCATAACGCCGACAGCACCATGACGCTTGGAGAGTTTCTTACCATCGTCACCTAAAATCATCGAGACGTGCGCATAAATAGGAACCTCTGCGCCAATCGCTTTTAGAATATTAATTTGACGTGGTGTGTTGTTGATATGGTCTTCCCCACGGATCACATGAGTAATTCCCATATCCCAATCGTCAACGACTACGCAGAAGTTATAGGTTGGTGAGCCATCGGTACGGCGAATGATAAGATCGTCGAGTTCTTGGTTGCTGAATTCAATCGGTCCACGAATTTGATCATCAAAAATGACCGACCCCTCTTGTGGGTTACGAAAACGTACGACATGAGGTTCATCAGGAGTATGGCCATGTTCGGTATCTCGGCAACAACCGTCATAACGAGGTTTCTCACCCGCTTCCATTTGCTGTTCACGTAATGCTTCTAGACGCTCACGCGAGCAGTAACAGCGATAAGCAGTATCTGCTTCGAGCATCTGGTCAATCACTTGGTTATAGCGATCAAAACGTTTGGTCTGGTAATAAGGACCCTCATCCCAATTAAGGCTTAACCAGTTCATTCCGTCCATAATGGCTTCAATAGCTTCCGGTGTGGAGCGTTCAAGATCGGTATCTTCGATACGCAGAACGAAGTCGCCATGGTTGTGACGAGCGTATAGCCAAGAATATAGAGCGGTGCGAGCGCCACCAACATGAAGGTAGCCTGTGGGGCTTGGTGCAAAACGTGTTTTGATTTTCATTTGAGGTTTGCCTTAACGTACATTGGGTAGAACACCCGATAAAACCTTGTGGAATCGTATTATTCTTCGCACAGTGTAACAGTTAGCGCTTTTTCCTCAATAATAAGACATGACTAATTCTTACGGGGTGACGGAAATTATGTGGCTATTTTCGCCAAACTGCTCAAATGGCCGACAGAGTGGTGAAATTTAAACCGAACAGAAAATTAAGTGATAAAAAGCGTTGACTCAAAACCAACTATCCCTATAATGCGACTCCACACAGCGGGGGTGATTAGCTCAGTTGGTAGAGCATCTCCCTTACAAGGAGGGGGTCGGCGGTTCGAATCCGTCATCACCCACCAC
>NZ_JALBCV010000016.1 GCF_022602565.1 Rosenbergiella metrosideri | reverse complement strand
TCACGGTATTGATAGTGAAATCCGATATGTCTTGGCGTAACGCCGGTAGCATGGAAGAGAGTTGTCCCTCGACGATACGCACATTCACTCGCGGATAACGTTGTTGAAAGCAATCAATCACCTTGGGCATCAGGGTACAGGCCATACTGCCGCCAATACCCAAGCGAATCTGGCCGGTAATTAACGACCCAAATAGTGCTTTAACAACAGCACGTGAGTTCTGGAAAAAACGCTTTTTTAATCCGTTATGCCGTTTAAGATGATTTAAAATCTGTAACATATGATGGTGAATGGCGGATATAACGGCTTATCACAAAAAAGTTAGCTCTAGATAAAATTAAAAAAATGGGGAAATGTCAATGAAGTACATAATAGGACTAATAGTAATATCTTATGCAACACTCTGTACACCAACCGCATTTTCTGCTGAAAAAACGTCCTCAATGGAATGTAAAAAAAATGTAGTGAGCGACGCTAAAAAGCTTCTTTCATTTTATAGAAATCATGATGATAGAATGGAGATTGATGACAATATAAAACCACTACCTAAGATAAAAAATCCTCAGAATCGCGCTCAAGAATTCGATGTTCTTGAAACATGGGGGTATATTTATAAGGGTAAGTATAGAATAAGGCTAACCTACTACTCTTCAATAGACTGCACTTTAATGGGAGAGGATATTCTTGAATATGCTAGCCTATGAGCTGTGAGTTTTTGTCGATTAATCCAAATTGACATCTATTACGAAGCGCTTCCGCTGGCAAATATAGCGAAGCGTCACTTACTATCAGAAAACTATGGATATAAACCTCCTTGGCTTTATGCCTGCGCTTCTTCCTATAGCGCTTTCACCAGGGGCAAGCTTTACTCTTGTCATGAGCAGTGCTCTTTCTGGCGGTCACAAAGGACTACTCAGAACCCTTGCCGGGACAGCTTTGGGGATATACACCCATGCGGTCCTCATAGGGCTTGGTATAACAGCAGTAATCATTTCTTCTCCGACAATATTTGCCATCTTGAAAATTTCAGGAACCGCCTACCTTCTCTGGCTAGGAACAGTGCTCATCCGCAGCGGTATAAGGGCAAATTCTGTAACTATTGCTGAGACAAAACATTCGGTAACGCTAAGAGAAGCGTGGCTCGCAAACGTCTTAAACCCCAAAGCCATATTTTTTTACCTGACAGTTGTTTCACAGTTCACAGGAAAACAGGGGGGAATTAGCAACTATCTGATACTGGCATCCGTACATATAGTGGTCATGAGTGTCTGGCTTTTAGCAGTCAGTAGAGCATTGGTGTTTTCAGTAAAAAAAGCAAATCCCTCGATACTAAAAAAATACGTCAATATTGCCGGCGGGATTCTACTTATTGCCTTTTCTTTACACACTTCAATCCGTTGATAGCTCTACTCCCTGAATCGATTTCATTTAACATTAGCCCATCTTACGTGCACTGCTCAAACTCCCTCAGAGCCATTTTGGGGGGTAATAAATGAACTTCCCCACTAAAAGCGATTAGATGAATACTGACCAATAGATCTAGTTAGCTGCATAGCAAACTCATCTCTTTTTCCAGAACATAAAGCATTCAGAAGTAATTTTTTGTATCACCTATGTATAAATCCAGATCAAATAATATCTAACCTTCACCTGATATCATCATTAAAATTTCATATTCAAAAGGAAGGATATAACAGATGCAAATTATGAGAATGAGCTATGACGATCTGACAATCTGACGAAAGGCGGTGGTGAAGCTAAATTACACGTTTATGGAGTTGGAACCTTCACTGTTTTTTCTGGACAGAAACCCTACACAAATAATCCGAACTGTACATACCTTCCAAACAGCGACATTCCAGTAGGAAGATATTGGATAGTTGATCGTCCAGAAGGTAGTCTGGCGAACAAAATTAGAGGTTGGGCTATCGATCTATTGAATGGTTCTAATCATTCAGAGTGGTTCGCTCTTTTTAATTCAAGCACTATGAGTGATAACGTGTTTATCAATGGTGTTTCACGTGGTGGATTTCGTCTTCACCTACTACGACCTGATGGTTCTGGACTAAGTGAAGGCTGCATTACATTCTTAAAAAGAAACGATTTTTATAAAGTTAGAAAGAACCTCATCCATCGTAAAAAAGTTCGAGTTCCAAACTCAAATTCGGATCTCATGGCATACGGATACGTTGACGTTCAAGGGAAAAGTGATTTTGATAAATGCAAAATTAGTTAAAAAAACAACAGTTTTCGCACTCTGTTTTATCTTAGCATTTATTATTTCCAGTTATGGAATGCCACTTTATTCAATAACGAGTTGGCTTGTAGATCATTCTTACCAGATATTAAGTAACTACCAGAGCAACACTTATGAAGAAGGTTCAGATCCAATAACATTCACATCTTTACTAACTGTTATTAGTATCTACGCAATAATTTTTTATAACCTAATAAAATTCTTTTTAAAAAAATAAGAAGTTAACTCTAGACCCGAACCTTAGAGGCTAAGGTCTACACCCTTGAATTCGTCAGGATAAAAGTATACCCACTGAAACAGAACTCTCCATTAATTAACTAATGATTTAACATAAGGCGGTCTTACGTGCACTGCTTAAACGCCCTCAGAGCGATTCTGGGACGTGATCCATAAAAATCTTACGTCCTCCCCCCTAAAAACGCCTTAAAATCGCTTAGATGAATTTTGAGTGGGTGAATGGTTATGCATCAGACTGCTTAACGTCTGGTTTGGCTTCATTTTGAGGCTGAGTAGCCTTTTCTGACCGCTTTTTGATAGAGATAGCGTTGAACATAAAGCTCAAGAGCGGCTTGGGTTGGTTAAAATTGAATACTTGTCCCCGGAAACCCTCGAGTACGCTTTCGCTTCATGTCGTTTCTGTTTTTTGGCTTCAGATAACGGTATGAGTCTCTGCAAATAACGGGGAACGGAAGAATAAATTATTATTCGGCTATAAAGCGTTGAGCCTTTTTATCGGTCCAGTAATACGCGAAATCGAAATGACTTGGGATGATCCGCAATGCCCTAACTTTACTCTCTGAATAGTCGTCAGATGACTGAGCTCGAAACATTTATAAGACAATTTTTCGCTGTGCGAGATCACCCGAATTAATAGCCCATTTTACCAAATCAACAAACTGATGAACGTGAGCGGGCTTGACGCTTTCTTTTGCCATTGCTTTGAACTTAGCGCGCGCTTCATTGTACTGGATAGCACCAAGCTCAGGATCATCACAACGAGTCCCACTGACTGGCCTACTATCAAAACTTATTTCTCAAAAGCCCGATTCAGAATTAAACGAGTAATCGTTCGCTGATGCAGTACGGAACTGACTCATATAAAACCCTCTATCAGTGTCAGTATCGTCCGTAAGTGCCTTAGGTAAGACCTACGATATTCCGCGTCCCGTTTTGACAGACGTCGCGAGTCAAAGACTAGGGTGTACGTTGGCGGTGTGTTTAGAAGTTAGCCATAGGTTCTGTGCATAAAAAAGCGTTAACGCTAAGGCAGCAAAGCGTTTTACCCTAGGCTTCGTCCTCTTACGAGTTTCACAACAACGATAGGCTTTCGGTACTCAAAGCAGTGGGAGGCGAAACTCGGCACGGCTTAATGATACGAGCCGTTTTCCTCTAGCGGCTCCCTCGTGCGCCCTGTGTTTCCGTCTTATGGTTTGTCGGTGTCTTCCGCAATGATAAGGCTACGGCTGACACTCAACGCTACTTAAAAAATATACTTTCCGTACATTTTCGTACGATTGTTTCAGCCCCCACTAATAGGGTCTGGCGTGTATCCTCATCTAGGATAATTTATTTCTGCGATGAGGGTGGGTCATCGGGTAATTGCTGGGCTTTGCGCTGCTGTGCACGGCCCAAGATAACGCTCAATACTGCCCAGCCAGCTGCCAAAATCATGCTAAATAATGTTAAGGGTAGGGCGGCCACCCCCAGTAGGCTCACGGCCTGATAGCTCCATGCCCCGACCTGATCACCGACACGGTAAACGAGGGTATCGATAAATACCTTGGCGTGATATTTCTCTGAGGTGGGGACCACGGTAAACAAGATCTCGCGGCTAGGACGGGCCAAAGCAAAGTTGATTGACCGTCGCACAATAGTAAAGCCGACCAGAACCGATAAGCTCGGGGCTACTCCTAGCCAGCCAAAGCCCAGGATACTGACTAACGGTAGCAGGGCTAAGCTTAGCGCAACTCCCCAGCGTGAGAGGATCTTACCGCTGGCCGTTAACTGGCAAATCAGGGTTAACAGGTTTATCGCCAAATCAACATTGGCAAAAAAGGTAGTTCGTTGTGCCGGTTGGCTAAAGGCGTGTTGCACGATAGCGGCCTGTTGAAAATAGAGCAGGGTTGAGGTGACCGAATAAAATAAAATATACCCGCAAATGCCCAATAAATAGGGGGAGGCAAATGTCTGACGAATACCGATTAACAGCGGCGTGAGTCCACCCGCTGAAGAAGAGTGACTTGCCTTCTCTTCTGTTGCTGACTGCGACAGCCGACGGCCACAATGTGATAAACGTTTAGCACTAAAGACGGACACTTGGATTAGGCCAACGGCAATAATCAATAATACGGGGGTCGAGAGATGGTCGGCGACTAAACTGGTGAGACCGGAACCGCCAATGGCACCGATCGTCGCCGCCGCGGCCAATAAGCCAAACAGTCGTTTGCCACGCTCGCTATCAAAAATATCAACAATTAGCGCCCAGAACACGGATACCGCAAACAGATTAAACACCGATACCCAGATAAAAAAGGCACGGCCTAAGAACAGATCGTGCAGTCCACCGTGGCGCGCAAAACCCAGCGCGAAGGCGCAGAGGATCAGGGCACAGGCTTGATAGCTATAGCTAATAAAGCGCTCTCGAGGGAGCCGCTGAGACAGCCTGTTATAAGGCCACTGTAGCAACAGCATGGTGATCAATACCGCCGTAAACAACCAAGGCAGTGAGTGTGCGCCGGTGAGGGTACTGACCGTCTCGCGGATCGGGCGCAAGATATAGTAAGCGCATAGCAGTGAGAAGATATATAACCAGCCCCAACAGAGGGGGGCCAGTTCTTCTTGCTTAATCGATACTAAGCGCTGAAAGTGCCCGAGTAACGGCGACCTAGTAGGCTGTGTCATCACTACTTACCGTGCGTCAGCCAATTGCGCGCGAAGCGCTTTCTCGTCTAATACCTGTAAGAACAGCGACGATCCAGGTTGGAAACGGGTCGCGGTGGCGAGATCCCCTGTCTTCACCGGTGCAAAACCGGCTTTCTGGATTAACGTTTTGGCCTGAGCCAAGGCTTGTGGGTTATCGCCCGCGTAAGGCACAGCAATCAGCGGTGAGTGATGCGCATTCGAGGCAATGGCAGTGGCAGCCAATGAATTAAAGGCTCGCACCACATGTGCACCCGAAAGGTATTGCGCCGATGCCTTGCCGCTCCCTAGACTCAGCGCTTTTGCTGCAGTCGCCCCGTCACGACCAGGATAAGGGTTGCTAACATCGATCACAGTTTTTCCAGCAAGTTGCTGATGAAGGGATTGACCCAGTTGAGGCAGGGCGCCATAAGGGACGGCCATCACCACGACATCGCCAAATTGACTGGCCTGCTCGGCGGTGCCTACCTGAGTACCGTGACCGATATCCTTGGCAGTAGACTGCAAACTGTCGGGGTGGCGTGAGGCGAGCATCACGTGGTATCCGGCATCGGCCCAGAGTTTTCCAAGGGTTTCCCCCATATTACCCGCGCCGACAATGCCAATATTATGGACCTCGGGTGCAGAGGAAGGGGTTGCCGCGAGGGCTGCATGGCCTCCTAGCGTGGTGGCGAGTAAAAGAGAGGCAATAGCAGTGATTTTCTTTACAGACATAATATCCTCGTAGTAATGGTATCGGTTCCAATTAAGCGCGAAAAATTAGGCTTTCCATAGGGTTAAGATACCGCCTTGTTTGCCGGTCACCGGATCGGTGGTGGGCATAGCGATATTCGCGATATGGCGCTGAGCTTCGGCCAACTTACTCGGGTCGTCATGATAGAGATCAGGGCTTAAGCCTTGAGGATAGGCCCCCAGCACTTGGAAATCCTCACTGGCCGAGAGTTGTTTATGGCCAACCCCCGCCGGGATAAGGATAACATCGCCTTGTTTAACCGTTACCGTTGGCCCAGTCTCGCCGCCAAGCTGCACCTTGGCACTGCCTTGGCTAACGCCTAATAGCTCGTGGGTGTTGGAGTGGTAATGGGTAAAGGGGAAAATTTGGTAGCGCCACTGTACCGGCCAACCATTTTTAGCGAAGAGATTGCTCAGGTACTCATCCGCATTGGAGGCCGATGCGGGGACCGCTTGCTGATAAATGAGTAAAGGCAGTTTATCGTTCGGCACGCCATTCACCACTTTCGTTAGCGAAAGAGGTTGGATAGCAACATGGGGAGACGCTGATGGCGACTGCGCATAACTGCTTAACGGCATGGCCGAAGCGGCGAGCAATAATTGGCAGAAGTTGCGTCGAGAAAACTGTGAAGGAGAGGTCATCTTCATCGTGCGCTCCTGTGTGAGATAAAAAGGAATACCGCTTAAAATATGTGACCTAGATCGCTATTCTGTCAAGTTAACCACGGAAATAGCTGCATCAGCGAAACTGACTTAGGGGCAGGAAAAAGGGGATTAAGGGGGATTCCCCCCTTAGCGGCTCAACGATGAATATGTGCGTGCCAGAGCGCAAGACGAAAGGCCACACGTTTTATATATTTTGGATACTTCGCAGAGAGTAGGTAAGCACAGAGACGTTGCATGGTACACCTCACTAGTCATGGGTCAGAGAGAGTACAACAGATAGAGATGTCAGAAATATGGCAATAAAACGCCCAATAGTGGGCGTTTTGCTGCGTTAGGCATTTTTAATCGTGGAGGGAACAGCATCTTCCTTACTGTAACGCTTGCGCATCATGGTTTCGATCTCTTCCAGAGATTTATCTTTGGTTTCGGGCAGACGACAGCATACAAAAATTAGTGAGATAAGGTTGACCGCAGCGAACACATAGAATGTCTGATTGCCTATCGCCGATAACATCGGCGGGAAGGCGAAGGCTACGGCGGCATTACAAATCCATTGGCAGGCTACCGCGGTACCGGTTAAGGCGCCGCGTAATTTCATTGGGAACAGCTCAGACATCAGTAGCCAATAGATTGGCGCCACGCACATCTGCATAAAGAATAAGAACAGCAGGATACACGCGAGCGCTAAATAACTTTGGGTCAGATCCTTCGGGAGGAAGATCAACACAGAACCAAGGGCGATCTGCATCAAAATAACCGCGATTAAGCCGAAAATTAGCATCGAACGCCGCTTAACGTGTGAGACGGCTTTTAAGGCAATTAAGGCGGCAATCACGGCTACCACGCCATTGCCGATGGTGGCAGTAAGTGAGGCGTTGGTCCCCATTCCCGTTGTCTTTAAAATGATCGGGGTGTAGTACATAAAGGCGTTTACACCGGTAAATTGTGCGACGGCCCCCATACCGATACCCAGTAACAGCAGACGCACCACCCAACGTTCCTTCAATAGCTCTTTGGTCGTTGGCCCTTCGCGTGAGGCTTTAGCTTGTTCACGCATCTGGTTAATCTCTTTACGGACCTCTTTGTGCGAGCGGCGCAGTCGGCGCATAATGCGTACGGCTTCACGTAATCGGCCCTCGGCGACTAACCAGTGAGGGGAGCCTGGCACAAAGAAAGTGCCGATAAACAGTAATAATCCTGGGATGGTGGCGAGTGCCAGCATGTAACGCCACAGATGATTATCGTGTAGCAATACACTCATCAAGGCGCTGACGATATAAGCGGTCAACTGTCCGGCGACAATCATCAGCTCATTTCGACTTACCAATGGGGCGCGGTGACGCGGGCCGGCGATTTCGGCAATAAAGACCGGAACGGTGGACGAGCCTCCGCCGACAGCAATCCCTAATAAGAAGCGCATTACCACCATAATATGGACGTTCGGGGCTAAGGTCGTCCCCAACGCACCTAAGACGAATATCAGGGCCAAAGTGCGTAAGGTGATGCGACGGCCGAAACGGTCGGAAACGAAGCCGCTAATAAAAGCACCGATTGCGGCACCGAAAATCAAGGCTGAGGTGACTAGGCCCTCAGTGAAAGGGGTAAGATTAAGTCCGCCTTGATCCAATGGTTGGGTCATAAAAGGTAAGGCACCAGAGATAATCCCGGTATCGTAGCCGAAGGCGAGGGCGCCCATGGTGGCGACCAGAACAATAAAGAACAATCGTTGTTTTATCGTGTCTGAAGATACGATTTTTTCGTCGCTAGACGTGGATGGTTTAGGCATGGCTTATCCCTGATGATGAGGCATTGTTATTATTAGAGAAAGCTTAAGTATAGTTCAGCGCCAAAAACCAACCGTCTTATTCGTTAGGAATTACCCTATTTTTTGGAACCTATATTTTTGAGTCCGCGGTGTAATTCTTGTAGTCTTTTCATCGACTTCACCGCCCGTTGCGACATTGAGGCGGCGGTGGAGACCACCAAAATTTCGAGGCAGGCCAACACCGGCCCATGTAAAGGCATATTGCCCTGTTCGGTGCCGCGTGGGACATGAATCACCACATCAGCTTGCTGGACGAATTTAGACTCTTTAGCGCTGGTCAGTAATATAATGGGAACGCCTAAGCGCTGGGCCTCGCGCAAGGTTGTCATTCCTTCACGGTGGGCAGATTTTTGCGCCATCATAATCAGCACATCGCCACGTTGCAGTGACAGCAGTTGTTCAGCAAGGCCGATACCAGAGCGATTTAGCGGGAGTGCCGGTAAGCCGTTGCGATGGAATAGGCGTGCCGCATACTCGGCCAGGATCCCTGAAGCGTTAATCCCAAAAATCGTCAACTGTCGGGCATTGACCAGTAACGAAACCGCTTGGGCGATGGCTTGACGATTTTCACTGCTACTCAGCGCTTGGGCGGCAGTAAGGTGACCCTCGACCACATAATCGATCGATTGGTTCACATCCTCGGCCAAATGGCTCAAGGTGCTATCCATTTTATCGGCTGAGTTCAAGGGGGGATCGAACCATTGCTCCAGTACGGATTTCAATTCTCGTAAGCCGCTGAAGCCGATGGCTTGGATAGCGCGGACCACGGTTGCATCCGAGGTTTGCGTGGCCGCGGCGATCTCTAATGCGGTGCTCTCTATCACTAACGCACGATGTTGATCGATATAGAGCAGCACCTGTTGCAGCCCTATTGAGAGGCCATCGATGCGTGCGCGTAAGCGCTCAGAAAATAAGTCGTGTCGCATAGACATAGCATCTCCTCAATGATTGGCTGGCGGTAAAGTCAGTGCGGACAAGCTGGTTTCAACCACGGCGACCATTTTCGACAGCGAAGCAAAGCTATTAACAATAGCATCCTCACGAGCGACCATAACCCAATGTCCCCGTTGGCACGCCTGCATAAATTGGCACCATCCAGGCAGCACTGCATCCATCGCCTTGCGCTCATCCTGCGCAGTCAAGTCACCGTCTCCTCGCCATGTATCAAAAACAATGTCGGCATCCAGTGCTGGCAGTTGCTCGGCATTGAGGTTTGCGCGCCCCTCTTCAGGTAATTGATTGATAAGCGTTGGGAAGCTAAATCCGGCATCGCGCAATACTTGGCCCAGTGCATGATAGGTATGCAGAATATTGACCTTACCGTTATTGGCCTGCAGGACGGAGACTGTCACCTTGCGTTCGCCGCGTAAGCGTTGTAACTCAGCGATTTCCGCCTGATAACGGCTTACTAATTGTTGATACTTGGCTTGGGTATGCGTGAGGTCGGCTAACCGTTGGTAGAGCCTCACCGGCCCACCTTGGCGGTTATCGATACTCACCGTTGGGGCAATACTCTGTAATTGTTGAAGGTCAGTGGTACGGCTTGGCTCAGTAATAATCAAATCGGGATGCAATGCCGCGATCTTCTCAAGGTTAATGTCTGCAGTGCCTAGATACGCAATAGAGGTATTATCGAAATCGAGGCCGGTTAAGCGTTTTGCTGATCGCAGATAGGGTTTTCCCTGCGCCGAAAGGCGGCCATGACTGCCGACAGGCGTAACGCCGAGTTCCAGCAATGGGATAGTAATATCCAAGTCATGTAATGAAACAATACGGAGGGGGTGCTGGGGGATTACCACATCGCGTTGGGCATCATCCAGAAAATGGCGGGTGGGGAGAGAGGCCGCCGAGCAGACGACACTCACACAAAGCCCTAACGATACAATCACTGAGCGCATCCTAACTCCTCGTCACTGACGCTGTGTGGCGCGTTTCCACAATAAGATGAATAAAAAAGGTCCGCCGAGTAAGGCGACGATGATCCCCGCAGGCAGTTGCGTCGGGGCGAAGGCTAAGCGGCCGACGCAATCGGCGAGGAGCAGTAACAAGGCTCCAACCAGTGCGCTGCCACACAATAGGTAGCTCTGCCCACCGCTGACGATTCGCCGCGTGAGGTGGGGGGCCATCAATCCAATAAATCCTATGCTTCCGACGGTTGAGACTGTCAGTGCCGTCAAGATCACCGCGCCGATCACTCGCAACCTATTTATCGGTAGGGGGGTGACGCCAAGTGACGTTGCCGTCGCATCGCCTAGTTGCAGAATCGTGCTGGCGCGACAGCTATAGAGCAGTAGCGCGACAATGGGCAGCGCGATAACGACCATTAATTGTGCCGTCTGGAGCGTGGCGTGCTGCAGGCTTCCCGCCATCCACAGCATCAACTGCTGTGCTTGTTTCGGGTCGAGCGTCGTCAGGATTACGCCGAGCAGCGCATTCAGTCCCCAACTCATGCCAATACCAATCAAGATAAACCTTGAACCTGATGTCCCTCGGGCCAGCAACATAACGATGCCGGTCACCAGTAGACCCGCGATCATGGCAGAGATTGGCCGCCATAGCGGGGAAAGCGTTGGGAAAAATAATAATTCGATCCATACCACTAAGCAGGTGGCTTCTTTAATCCCCAATAGCGAGGGATCAGCAAGACCGTTACGGGTCGTGGATTGCATTACCGCACCGGCGGCACCCAGTACGCCTCCAGCAATGATGGCGATCACACTGCGCGGTAGACGCATTTGCCAAAACAGCATTTGGTTGAGTGAGGAGGGAGCCTGCGCGTGGGTGAGTTGATAATAAACTTCGCGCAGCGTGAGCGGAAGCGCTCCCTGGGTCAAAGAGAAAACCAGTAACAGCGTAATGATCAACGCGAGTATGCATCCTGCTAACAGGGCGTGAGGTGAGAGCAGAATGCTCTTACCCCCAAAGCGGAGCGCTTTATCTGCTGGACGGAGTAACGAAGGCCTCATCGAAAATACCTTACCGCTAAGGTTACAAAGACCGGTGCACCCAGCAGCGCGGTGACTGTACCGGTGGCCAAAGATTGGCTCTCAAGCAGATGTTGCGCGCAGAGGTCTGCCGCGAGCAACAGCACCGCTCCCATTAAGGCATTGACCCATAAGGCACTCCGCGGTTGTACGGTAATTAGCTGGCGGACGATATTGGGAACGATTAAGCCGACGAAGCCAATCGGACCCGCCAATGAAACAGCAATCCCACAAAATAGCGCAATGGCACAAAGCCCGATAATCCGTGAACGCAGGACGCGAACCCCAAGCCCCTCGGCGACCTGTTCGCCAAGAGTGAGTGTGTTGAGCGCCGGTGACACGAGAAATGCTACGACTGTGGTCAGTAAAAAGGGCGGTAAAATCGCGTAGACCGCTGGCCAGCTCAAGCCAGCAATATCGCCATTCAACCAGAGAAGCGTCGATTGCAGCGTCTGCTCATTGAACAGTAAGAGCAGCGAGGTCAGTGAGGCGGCAAAAGCAGAGAGTGTGATGCCACAGAGTGTGGTGGTGACGACAGCTAATCCTTGTCGACTGAGATAAGCGGCAAGTAGTACGGCACTGAACAGCACACCACCGCCGATCGCCGCAATCAATGGACGTAAAAATGGCGAGAGTAATAGCGCGTTACCGAGGGCGCTGCAGGCGACGACGGCCAATGATGCCCCGGCATTCAGCCCAAAAATATGGGGTTCACCGAGGGGATTACCGATAATTGTTTGCAGCAAGTGACCGGCCATTGCTAAACAGGCACCGACCACAGCGGCGACCACTAAATGCAACAGTCGAATCTCAATAATGATACGATCACTGAACACCGTGGGTTGATAGTCGAAGAAAGCGTGCAGAAGGGCCTGCAAAGAGAAATGCATCGCGCCTATACTCAACTCGGCAAAGGCTAATAAGGCCAGCAAGAAGAATAAGGCCGCAGCCACCCAGGGCAAAGGTAAGGATCTAGCGTTCATTGGCTGACCAAAGCGGAATGACGATTGGCTTCTGGGTGCGGGGATCGGTGACCAAGTGGGTGCGCACGCCAAAGGTCTCCTCAATTAACTCTGCAGTGCAGTCGTTCGCCTCATCAAGCTGTGCGATGACCTTGCCTGCTTTGACAAACAGCAGCCTATCGGCGAAATGCAGGGCGAAATTCAGGTCGTGTATCACCATGACCACGGTTTTATTATGTTGCTGAGTGAGGGTTTGTAATAGTGTCAGCACATCGACCTGATAGCGTAAATCGAGGTAAGTCGTTGGCTCATCCAGCAACAGCAGGGGGGTCTGCTGTGCTAGCGTCATCGCAATCCAACAGCGCTGGCGTTGACCGCCAGAAAGTGCTGCGACCGGATAATCCCTAAAAGCGGACAGTCCGGTGAGCTGCAGGGCTTCATCGACTGCCTGCTCATCTTGGCGTGACCATTGATGGAGCAGACCTTGCCAAGGGTAACGTCCACGAGCCACTAAGGTGGAGACGGTTGTCGCGTCCGGAATAGGCGAGGATTGGGCAAGAAAGCTCATTCGTTTTGCGATATCCCGGCGTTTACGCTGGGAAAGATCGCTTCCTTCGAGTAACACTTTACCGCTTTGGGCTGCGTTCAGGCCGGCGAGAGTATGGAGCAGTGTCGATTTTCCAGAGCCGTTTGCCCCAACAATAATGGTGGTTTTTTGAGCGGGAATAGTCAGGGTAACATCATGAATTATCTGATGTTTATCGTAACCCGCGCAGAGGTTCTCAGTGGCAAGCGGAAATGACATGAATACATTGACTCTATTTAACTAAGAATGACTCTCATTCTCTTTGTAGTGATTTTGATAATAATGGCTGTAGTAGTCAAGATGTAATTGAATATTTACTATTCAGTAAACTGTAAAGATGAATGGAATACTGCTATTTTTTCTGTGGAAAAGCGTTGGAATCGGTTTTTTATCCACCATTTACGGGGCGGTAGGGGATGTAGTGAATTAATTTTAAAATAACTATACTACTACATTACTTCATGATTGAATGATTCTCATTATTATAAATATGAATAACGTGATCCCCGCTTTTTGCCAGAGACAATACTATGCACAACACCAGGATTTCATTTTTATCATCGCGTCGACGTAATCTGATCACCCTAAGCCTCTTTAGCGGCACGCTGGTTTCGCCGTTTACGCTGGCGGCAGATGATGCACCGATAGTCGTCACAGGAAAAAATAGTGACACAGTAGCCACCTCTTACAGTCAGCCCGACGCGAGTATCGGCAGTTTAAAACCGGTCTCGCGGTTAGCCGAAGCACAATCGATCAGTGTGGTGACCCAGCAACAACTCGCCGACTATTCAACAGAAACGCTGGCCGATGCGATGCGTTTTGTCAGCGGAGTCTCGCAAGGTAACACCTTGGCAGGCACTGAAGATGGTATCGTTCGTCGCGGTTTTGGTAGTAACAGTGATGGCTCGATCTATCGCGATGGCATCCGTAGCAGCGCGGGGATGAATCTCGATGCCACCACCGATCATGTTGAAGTATTAAAGGGATCGGCTTCCTTGCTGTATGGCATTCAAAACCCAGGTGGGGTAATCAATGTCGTCAGTAAAAAACCAGAATATCAATGGAAGACCAAAATTTTTGGCCAGGCAAAAAGCGCGGGCGGCGGCTCTGGCGGCATTGATGTGACCGGCCCTCTGGGCGGGGGATTTGCCTTTCGTCTGATTGCGGAAAAGCAGCATGAGCAATACTGGCGTAACTATGGTCATAATAAGCACAATTTAATCGCGCCTTCCTTGCAGTGGTACGGTGAGAAAGCCAGTTTCTCTCTGAACTATGAACACTACCAGTATGAGATCCCCTATGATCGAGGGACTGCCTTTATTAATGGTAAACCGATCAACGTCGGGTACAAAACGCGTTTAGATGATTACTCAAACTATGCTTGGGGGATTAACCAATCTCTTAGTAGCCATTGGGACTATCAGCTTAATGATACTTGGAATACCGGAATCACTGCTGGCTGGAATCAGCGTAAGTACAGCAATAACGAGGTACGTGTTACGGCAGTGAACACCACCACCGGCGTGGTGACTCGGCGAGCGGATGCTAACCGTGGTTTTAATCATCAGACCCATTACCTAGCGTGGAACCTGAGCGGGACGCCTGAAATCGCCCATATGCAGCATACGATCACGCTGGGGGCTGATTACGAGATGAATCAAACCTATCGCGCTCACGCTTATACCGGTAAAAGTAATACCGCCTTTACGATTGATGATCCGCAGTATGGATTATCGACGGTCACCGATGCATCGACTGAGAAAGCCAGCAGCAAGCACTTACTCAACCGTATTTATAGCCGCTCGGTTTATGCAAAAGATAGCATTAGCTTAGCGCCAAAATGGACGATGGTCGTCGGTGGGCGTATGCAGCGGTTTACGCAAAACCAGAGTAGTGGGGTACCCAAAGTTACCAACTACACAGATAGCGGCGATAAGTTTTTACCACAGATGGGGCTTATTTATAACCTGACGCCGGAGGTCTCTCTATACGGGTCGTGGAGTAAATCATTCACCCCATCGACCACCGTCGATGATAATGGCAATGTCGGCAGTCCAGAACAGGGAACCACCTACGAAGTAGGCAGTAAGTGGCAAATCTCCCCGGCGCTCTTAGCGAGCGTGGCGCTCTACACTATTGACGAGCGCAATGTCGCGTTGTCTCTGAATGGAGACACCTACGAAGTCGACCGCGCACGTTCGCGCGGCGTTGAGGTCGAGCTAAACGGTGAGATCGCTAAAAACTGGCAGTTGAGTACACAATACAGTTACAACCAAGCGATCATTACCCGCGATAGCATCAATCCGGCGAATAAAGGCAATGCTTTACAAAATGCACCGAAGCATTCGGCATCAACGTACTTGAGTCATAAGCTGACCTTACCAGCATTACCTGGTGAATGGACCCTTGGGGGCGGTGTGCAGTATGTGGGAAGTCGAGCGGGTGATCCCGATAACAGCTTTACCTTACCGCATTACTTAGTGGCCGATAGCTTCCTACGCTGGAACCATAGTGTGCTTGGACAAAAAACGCAGCTACAGCTGAATCTGAATAATATGTTCAACAAACATTACTACACCTCAAGCGGCGGTAACTTACGCGTGGAAGAAGGGCAAACCCGTAATGTGACGTTATCGGCAAGTGTTGAGTTTTAAAAACCAGCGTCGTGTGGCGGTTTAGAACTCTTTTTGAGGTATGATCGGGTACATTCATACCTCAGAAATTAACTGATATATAGCGATTAGTATTTCTGACGATATCGATTTGGGCGGATGATGGTAGGGTAACATCATCCGCCGTTACAAAATTAATGCCTTTCTAAATAGATAATCGACAAGGTTTGAATCCCTTCTATATCTACTACTTCCATCGATGAACAGTAAACTTGGCTCTCTTTGTAAGGAAAGTATCTTAAGCTTTTACCACTAAAGTCCTCGGGGTTCTGGCGAAAATTAGTGGTTTGAGGTGCTAAAGTGGTCTAAATCCAAAATTTATTCTGATAATAAATTTGCAACAAAATTCCACCCGTTTTATCTAGGTAAAGTGACATTTTTCGACAGTTGAGGGGGATGTCGTGCTGAGTCGTCGGTGCGCAAAAATACGCTTATGTTAACTAGGGCTGGTTTTAGCTAAATAATGTAAAGAGAGTTAGACTCTGGCCGTTACACTCCCCGTGATTTTTATATATCCACCACGGGGGAATTAGGCTTCGTTTACCTAGATTTTAGTTATCACAGGTGCCACCTGAAGCCAATCTTACCCTAGGCTTAGCAACTACACGTTTCCCTTCGGCCTCAGACATTAACTCTAAGCCAGCCCCACCGACAAATACCCCCATTTTTATATACTGCCTAATAAAGTAGTTCTTCCCCGATACCGTACTATTTAGAGGTAGGTTATTAGGTGAAAACTCAGATTCAGTAGCTAGAACATGTGGTTTTCCTGACTCGATTTGTTGATAGAAAAACACTTTGTCCGTAGTTTCTCCTACACATTTCCCGTCAAGATAAATATCTTTCTTAAGGTTCTTTCCTACGAAGCTATCTCTATAAACATAAAGCCCCGAATACCCTTCACTTGGAACAGGGAATGATTTGGCTTTCATATTCTCAGTATCACTTGCTAAAGGTACTGATGATGCACATCCAGTAAGAGTTAAAGCGGCTAACAAGGCAGAAACTGCAACTACTTTTTTCATAACGTTCATCCATAATCATTGGTAGGAAAATTCCTAACGAAGATGAGAGTCTATACTGAATAGTGCATTTACCATAATGTCCTCTTAGGCGCATGGCAGAAGAGTAGCTTATTCGCAAACTTGTTCGTTTAGGGTTTTGTTGCGTTACGGGATCGACCATCTAAATGAGAATTAATGCAAAATATGGACTCTGTAGCGTTGCACAGAACAAAGGCCGCTCATCGTTGCGCACCGCCTGCATGGGGAACGCAACAGTAGATTGACCCTCCGACTTCGTAGAGCCCGCAGCACATTCCGTTGCGAGTGGTGGTAGTCAAGGAGGGGCCGCCATGCCCCGCAACTACAGCGATCACCGTGTGTTCGCCCATACCCTCAAGACCAGCACGGAACAATCGTAGCCTTTCATCTACATGCTGACGCTCACAGATGGGCTCGGCTTCAAGTTGGGCTTGACAGGAAACCCGCTACAACGGGTCAGTGGTTTCAGCATCCGCTATTTCGAGGACTTCAACCTGCACGATACGGCAATCATCCGCTGCCAGACTAAGGCGCAGACCACCGAACTGAAAAAATGCTGAAACGCGTGGCTGCCGTACGCATCGAACCGCCGGCGTGGTTGGACTGGGGGGCGTTGCCCGACCGAGTGGTTTGCCGCGACGGCGTCCGAGGTGGTGCGACAACGCCTGACGGCCCTCAATGCCGATCAGAGTTTTGCTAGCATCGTGATGGGTATGGCGTATGACGAGATCGAACGCCAGCTGATCGCCCGCCAAGGGCAAATGGCCCATTAGGCCATGAATACCTGGGGTGAAATCATGGAACGCATGGCGGCCAGGGGCGGATACCTCGAAAATACGTTGTTAGGGTGCCAATTTTCGGCTTGCCTGGATGCTTAACGTTGGTTTGGTATGCCATTGGTGGATGAGTGGGAGCCTGCGCAAGATTTTTTATCTTTCAATCGCAATCGATGAATATTATGCCCGCCAACTAAAACTATATATTGATTTGATTCCTAATCACGGTCGCTCGGCGGCTTTCAGCCAATCGAGCACACCATTTACTCCCAATGAAAGTAGCGTGTCTTGCACTACCACAACGCGTTGTAGCATCGCGCCGCAGTCAGACTCTTCCCGTTCCTCTGCTTCCGCAAAGAGCCGAGTCATAAGCTGGGTAAGACTATCGGTATGATCATATAAATGTCGTCCTTCATGACTGGCATAGGCTAGATAGATTTCGGCTGCATCCAAGGCCTGCTGTGGATCGTGTTGGACTATTGCGTTGAGCCACTCATGGAATCCGAAGAGACGATGATTTCTATTCTCGACACTTCTATCGTTTTTAAATACTGACAAACAGAGTCTAACCAGCTCTATTGGAACAGAAATCGCATCAGCTTTATCGTTGAAAATATGAGCCATCTGCTCGGCAACTACTAAGGCGTGGAGGTTGCCTGTATTCAAACCCGAGTTCATACCGGCAAGGCACAGCTCCCGATGCTTTCGGATATTTTCAGAATTTGTCCAAACAGTAGCAGCGCCCCGCCAAGCGTCAGCATTATCCAGAGTATTCAAGTCTTCTATAAACTCAGCAAAGTCGATGTGCTTGGTCATGGTAGCCAAAGCAGAAATACGCCCCCATGTCTCTAGGTCTTTACCGCTCCCCTCGTTGCGCAGGCGCGCCAGTAAAGGCTTCACTACTTCAAAGTGATTGTGGTACGCATAATAAAGGCATGGCTCGGCGATTTGCCAAAGCCCATCTGCATCTTGCATGGCGAGATAGAACAACTCCCATCCTAGGTCGAGTGATTTGCTTTGCAAATATGGCAGGTGGCGCAAGATCATAGCACGAATAGCAGGGTGTTCGTCACTGGCAAAACGATGCAACGTGGGTACTAGCAATTCAGGAAACTCGCTGCCGTGCTTTTGAAATTTATTAGCCAAGATCATCAAGGCATCGGCAACGTCTCCTTTCGCCATATTGATTCCTAAATCAAGTAAGCCTACGGAATCCCCCTTGATTGGATCAGCCTCATGAAGATCTACAAAGTCTATAGCCAAAAAAATCAGCCGCTTTGCTTCTTCTACATCCTCGATGACATTGGCGCAGGCCTCAAGTGCTTTGGCCGTGCAGCGTCGGTGTTGCCACTCCGCTGGATGTCTTTCTAGCTCATCAAGAATCTGGTTTGCTAAAAGATAGACATTAGGCTCTTCGATCGACTGCCACGCTCCGCTACTTTGTAAGTTCCCATAACGATAAGCCAGATATGTGGCGACGCCGTCCATGATGTCATTACGAAACTTTTCTGGAATACCTGGCCAATAAATAGATAATAAGCTCAAGAATCGGGAAGGATTGCGAGAGGAGGCCTCTCGCAATTGCATGCCAATCTCGCGCTCACCGCCAACCAGGAAGTCAGCCCCGTGCCAATCCGAGTGACCGTTGTAGTGTTCTAGCAATCTCAATACCCCGCTATCACTGGCACCGAGAAACACCTCAAATGAGAATGGCGCTCTAATAATACCGCCATGCGGACGGATATTCGGTCGACGAATCAACACCCCTTCTTTTTTCTCATATTTATCCACCACTGCTTGCACTTCAGGTGAGCGTAGATAGCAAGGAATCGGTACGATCAATTCTGCTTGCGCTCTCAATACCCAAAGTCTGGACTCGTCATTAGTTTTTTCATTCCACACAGTCAAAATGCTCGCCATCACAGCATCTTGTACGGGGGCGGAGAGAAGCTTGAATCCCGACTGTATCAATGCACCCAATTCGTAGGAAAGTTCAAATTCCAGCATCTTTTTGTCGCACAGCATGCTGCCTATCAGATCGATGTTGACTTCAGGCGATACGGTGCAAGCGAGTATGGCGAAGTAAAGCAATGCGCCTTCATTATTGAAACAAAGACGTTCGCGATTGCTTAACCACCAGTCTGAGTTTGTTTTTGCATGATGAAGAATTGCTGCTTCAACTGCATCAAGCAGAAGGTTCATACTGTTCGAGTGACTTATATCCCTCTGACTATGCATATTTTCGTATGAAGTTTCGCTCAAGAAACCATGCCGGTAGCCTATGCGGGTTTCTCCGTAGTGTGATGTCCGCACATTGCTCCAATGTTCGATTGACTCTAAGGCCAAATCCAGCAAAGTACTGGATTGCTCCATACGTTGAACGATGAAATTGTCATGCCGGTCCCCGAACTCACGAGCCTGGCAACGCAACTTGTTATCGAAGCTGAATTGAAGTAAATCCTCGTCGCTGATACCATCTGTTATATAACGCCAGAGCACGGTGTCTTCCACCACACCTGCTGTTACACAACTAGCAATGACACGACCAAGAAAGCTATATTCAGATCGCGGCATAGCAAGCAGCCGGTTAAGCAATGGAACAACCAGTGCCATATTTTCTGACTTGATATGAGACAGATGAATACTTAAGCGGTCTGCAACTCTATTGCTATCAAGCCAATCTAGTGAGAGCGCTTCCATCCAGAATGACAGTACGTCTGTGCAATCTTCATTAATCCATTGCGCAATGCGATGAACATGCCCAATAAATCCTTCAGCATCCTGCGTAGCCTTCAAAGAGGGAACCAAATGTTTGAACCAAAAGCGATGCCACTCAATAGCACCAGCCAAGGCATATATCACCTGGAAAACATCGCGGTGTTTTTCGCGCAGATCACGTATCAGTGACCAGTCTTCGTCCTGGGGCATCTGTTCGGCAAATGATTCTGCTACCAAACGTCTGATGTGGAAGGCCGCGTTACCAGTCAATACCGTCCTGAGTTGTTTTCTGAATTCGCGTCGCTCACCTAGCGCCAACTGCGCGACAAAACTGCGAATGCTGGGGCGTACAAAAGGAACGGGGGGTAAGCCGTGTATGAACTCACTCAACGTGACGCCACTACGCACAGCTCCACTTATGACCAGCACATCCAGCAAGGTTTGATGTCCGAACGTCAGTTTCCCATCCTGAGTTGCTTGTAGCACGTTAAGGCTGCACAATTTTCTCTGAATGTCCTGAGAGGCAGTGAAACGCTGATGCGGCACCGTCAAGCTTCGTAATTTCAGCATTTCTGCGGCAACGGCTTCAATCGCTTGTATAGCTACATCACCCAATGCACCGTTCGCTCGCACGATGGTATCGAGATAGCGCTGTGCCAATGCTTGGCTTGCCACAACGTTGAAGCTGCCGTCTCGTTGGGCCAGCTCGACAAACAATGCCAACTCGCGCGGATTCCTTATCAGCTCACGAGTAACAGCATCAATGTTGGTAGTCGCAATTCCTTGCGAATAGAGTAACGGTGCAATATCGGCCTCCCAGTTCAAGGGCTGGCATTTCAATTCGTAACCCCATTGCCGTTCGGCAATTCGTCGGTCGTAATGCTTGTCGAAGTCACGGCAGGCAGTAATAACGGTGATATTGGGAATCAATAGCAGCCGGTCTATCTGTGCAAGAAAATACTGCAGAACGCGATGATCACGAGCGATGGATAGCACATCCAAAGAGTCGATAACTGTAATCACATGGGCGTCTTCCGCCAATCGAGCAGCTTTTTCCACCCATTGTTCAGACAGGCCTTGGGCTTGACGATCTTCTGATGCAGCCAGGTCGGCGAACTCACGCGACTGGATAAAGAGCGGTACTATGTCAGGATTGACTTCTGCCCGTTTCTCCAACGCCTCTTGCAACGCCAGCATCACACAGGTTTTTCCTGAGCCCGGAAGGCCCGTGAGCAAGATTGATCTCTTTTGGGCATCAATGGCTGCAAGGAGCTCATCCACGGTCGGGCTGGATATACGTTGTCCTGCAATGTCTCGCCGCCACGACCTGCCGATGGCGGAGGTGTTGGAAAAAGAAAGACGTATTTCATCAAGATTCATGGGCGGAACCATTGTTGCTCCAGCCTGCTGAAGAATGGTCTTGAGGTCGCGTTTGGTTAATCGATGCTGGACAGATGCGCTATTGCTAGCCATGCGCGCTCCCAGTTGGTCGAGGCTTGCCCAAAGTGCCGTGAATGCAGAGTCAGGATTGCTCACCATGTATCGTAAGCGTTCGCGTAGCAGTTTCTCCATGCGATCCAAGTCATCGCTGGTCACAAAATTTGTTCGACACAGGAATTCAAAGGCTGAAAGATTGGGGGCGGATGTAGCAAGTCGTGCCGACAAATTCTCATCTACAGTTTGCTGTTCTTTTCCTAAACTTGCTTGGTAGCTAGCTTCATCGTACTGAGTCGAACTGTGCTCTCTCAGTTTTGCAAGGTTGCCAAAGTTGTTTCGTGAATAAAATCGGACTTTTACATTCTGATTATTGGCCAGCAAATGGCAAGCTTTGTCCAATTCATCTGCGAGGTCGGCTATCGTCCAGGCCTTGAAGTCGGTTTGATTTTTTTTGCACTGACAAGCAATCAGGGTACCGTCATATTTTCCTATTACTACATCATCCATGGAATAGGTAATCGAATCTATCTCAAGCCATTCAAAATCCTGGTCGGACAATACTGTCAATGCCCAATCAAATGCTACCAATGTCTGATAAACATCACCTCGATTGGAGCGTATTCCTGCGATACTCATAAACTTACTCCCGCCGGAGGACATTCATCCTCTTCATCTTGATAAGCGCTAGCGTTGCCGATTATTTTTGGCATGATATTCGTCCCTGAACCCTAGGGAACTCTACTTGCGCGTTCCAATTTAGTCCTGCTTGGGTAACAAATTACCTACTTAAGTAGGATTGTTTTTATCTAATTTTTCGAACAACTCCAGCCACTTTCTGAATACACCTAGTTCGCCTGCCTCTTTAATAATAGCGATGTGAGATGCAGTCAGCAATGAGATCTGTTTTTCCAACTCGGTGATTCTCGACTTGCGGGCGGCGAGGTCTCCGACAAGGTGCACAGTCGATCGTTTTCCTGACCTGGTGGACCACAGGCGGTATTGCTTCTGCTATCGCTGATATTGAGCGAGTAGGGCGCTCCGACTGTCACTACGCGTGATCGAGGATGCTGCTTTAAGCGTTGGATGCAGCCTTGCAGCGGCTCAGGCAGTGATGTCCTCGTCCCTAGACAGCATGTCACCCAGAACAGCTTTGATAGCCTCATCAAGACAATTTTCGATTGATTCAGTCATCAAGCCCCTTGATCCTTGCCAGTTGAAAGATCAGGTCCATCAGGGAAGGGTTTTTCACCCACTTCTGTGGCAAGCAAGCGCCTGACGCCATTTAGACGAACCTTTGCATGTTCAATCTGATTAGGTTCAGGCCCACCACGGTAAAAGTATGCCGCAAATCGTGGGTAGTGACGGACTCTTTACTGGTCCAGTCGCGTAGTTGAGATCGGGCGGTGTCAGACAAACTGGCGGATAACTTAGCAAATAGCTTGGCGATCGATTTGGTTGAGAGTGGCTGGTTTTTCTGCGAGTTTAGCAGATAAGGATGACCTGGACCCCCGCGGTAGTTCTTGACATAGGTCTGAACCAACTTTGCCACGGGGTCGCTGACTGGTATCTGGCGGATGGATTGGGCGGTCTTAATGCTGGGTCGAGAGTAACAAGGATTATCCTCTTCAGCGGCATATTGGGTTCACCTGCACGTTCAGCCAATAGCGCATGCGCTGCTGCCGGTTGTGTCATAGGCGCTTTTGATTATACCCACCGGTAAGCGCAGCACCTCGGCTCGGCGCAGCCCCTGATGCAGCATCAGAAAGAACGCCAGTTAGACCTGCCAGCGCACCTTCTCACGAGGGAAAGGATTGCTGGCTGCTGCTGTATAGAGATGATCGTAGAGCGCCGACACCACATTGGCCGGCAACGAACGGATGGCTTGAGATGGCTGGCGTCGGCGAACATACAATTGATCGTAGATAAAACTCAGGGGGTGCAGTCGTTCCTCAATCCGCTTGAGACAAGCATTGGAGAATGTGCTGCGCGACAACTAGGTCACGATGGAGGTGGCAAATCTCAAGCCCGATTGCCAGCGGTCTTCGTCAGCTTCGGTCTGATTCGGCTGATTACAAATCTAGACGAGCTAGGCTTCCAATACTTCGGCCAGGATGACCTCATCGAGGTTGGCCAACGCGATGTCCAATGTACCGTACCCACGTAGCTGATCTGCGTGAACGTACAGGGATTAGATGTAACGAAGCTTCTTAGTCATTGTCGCCGGCGCCAATTGTGCGCCACACATGATCGACCTGACCGTGGCCCAGTACCGTGGTACATGACGGTGATCCACCAGAATGGGTCGGCGCAACGCGCTTGACACTATAGGATAGTTTAGCAGTTTAAATGGCAAGCCGGATCCATAGTTAGCACGAATGAACATTAAGCAAGTCAAGTTTGCGGTACTTAAAAGAATTCTAGGCTAAAAACTGGCAACGTGCTAGGAACTACCGTGCTTGCGCGTAACGTCGATTATGTTAAATAGAGATGATTTTAGCAAAATAATGTGAGTCTTCAGACTGCTACCGCCCGTAATGTTCACATACAACTACCGGGGCATTAGGTATAATGTATTCTAATTCTGATCACATCAAATTTATACCAAAGAATCTTAGGAGTTGCGCATACACCCAGAAAACTAAAATCGTCGTAATGCATGACGTCATAAGCGCAAGCCAGAAACCTAAATGCCTGTACAGAAGAGGGAAGCAAAGAAACATAGGCAAAGTAGGAATTACATACTAAAAAGTATACCACGCGTGGATAGCGATCTTCTATTGAGTCTGCCCCTCTATCTTCATCCATACAAGAACCAGAACAATTACAAAAGGTAGAGCAGCCAGTAAGTCCCCTAGCCTATCACTTCGTTTTGCCACTTTGGAAATCAACACGACCATTCCTGCTATTACCGAATACTTAACTATCAACCAAAGCATTTTATATCCTACTAATAAACTCATTTACTATAACAGCTTCTTACGCTCCCCATTCCATAGTTAGCAAAATCCCCAGTGTCAGGTCTTGTCTAATTCAATATCACGCCGGGGAGAACCTAATCAGCATAATTAAGAAATCAACATCGTACTCACGCTGCTTAGTTTAGGCGATCCTGGTTTCATCTATTATTGGAAGGTAGCGGGAGAGTACGTGAAACCACCGATAAGCAGGAAAAGCGTCTTTCCAAGAATAGTGGCCTTTTCCGTATCCAAAGTGCACAAAAAAAATGCCAGTCAGTTAAGCAACTGACTGGCATTATCAACAAGGGACTTTTTTTTCAACTACAGCGTTTCTGCCGTTTGTAAGACTAACGCTAACAGCGTTTTGATATCATCTAACGTCACGGTAGGGTTCAGTAACGTCAGTTTCAGACAGGTCACGCCATGGTGTTCAGTGACACCGACATTTGCGCGTCCAGAATCAAGCAGTGCATCGCCAATCTTCTGATTGAACAGCGCGAGCTGCTGATCGTCTAAGCCTTCACGACGCACACGGAACAGGACACTCGCCAGCTGAGGCTTCATCACCAATTCTACTTCGGTCATGCTCTCAACATAGGCGGCAACGTCTTGCGCTAATGTGACGCCATTATCAATGATTGCGGCATACTGTTTTTGTCCTAGCGCTTCGAGTCCCATCCATAGTTTCAATGCATCGAAACGACGGGTGGTTTGCAATGATTTCGACACCAGGTTAGGGACCCCCTGTGCTTCATCGAACTCTGAGTTAAGGTACGCTGCTTGATAGCGCATTAACTCATAGTGCTTCGGATCTTTCAGTAAGAACGCGCCACAACTAATGGTTTGGAAATATTGCTTATGGAAATCTAACGTGACAGAGTCAGCCTGCTCTAAACCGGCTAACCAGTGACGATATTTCTCCGAAAGCAGTAAGGCGCCGCCCCATGCTGCATCGACGTGTACCCAAATACCTTGTTCCGCCGCTAAGGTGGTGATAGCGGTAAGATTATCAATGGCGCCCGCATCGGTTGTCCCAGCGGTTGCCACGATAGCCATCACTTCTTCACCTTGGCTTTTCGCGGTTGCTAGCTTCTCCAACAGATCATTCAGATCGATACGCGAACAGTCATCGGTTTTGATCTGCACCACCGACTGGTAACCATGGCCCATTAGCGCCATATTTTTCTGCACAGAGAAGTGCGCGTGCTCAGAACAGAACACTTTATAGTTACGCAGGTTATTCGGTAAGCCGTCTTGTTGGATTGAGTGACCCCGGCGAGCGAAAAATGCATCGCGGGCCAACATCAGTCCCATCATGTTGCTCTGGGTTCCACCACTGGTGAAAACCCCGGCGTCCCCCGCCGGGTAGCCGATTTGGCTGCGTAGCCATTCGACCAGTTTTACTTCCATAATCGTGGCAGACGGGCTTTGATCCCAAGAGTCCATACTTTGGTTTGTGGCATTGATAAACACTTCCGCCGCTTGGCTAATCACCAGACTTGGGCAGTGTAAATGCGCCACACACTGTGGATGATGGACCGCTAGACTGTCTTTTAAGAAATATTCGACAGCACGATTAATCGCTTCTTCATTTCCTAACCCTTCAGCCGTGAACTGTAAGGCGATGCGCTCGCGTAGTGCCGCGACGGATTTACCTTGATACATTTCCGGCTGTTGCAGCCAAGCGGCAACCGCTTGCTGGCTTTGGGTCATCACTTCTTGATAGGCCTGAAGGCTCTCTGGTGATCCCGTCAGTATCGTGTTAGTGGTTGACATTGTTGTCTTATCCCTGAGGTTGAAGGCCAGCGCTTAATAGCGCTTGCTCGAATTTTTCGAGGAATAAGGTCAATTCAACTTGGCTGATCAGCAGTGATGGCAGTAAACGTAACACGCAACCGTGACGTCCGCCGCGTTCTAAGATCAGACCCGCTTCGAAGCACTTCTTCTGCAGCAGCACCGCTAACTCAGGGTCAGCAGGGTGGCAACCTAAGTGGTCGGTAGCTTCTTGCGGTTTCACAATTTCCATACCAATCATTAAACCTAGGCCACGGATATGACCGATTTGCGGGAAGCGTTTTTGCAGTTGGGTTAACTGTGCCTTTAACCACTCGCCTTTGACCGCGACTTGACCCGCAATATCTTGCTCTTTCAAGATTTTCAGCGTGGTAAGACCGGTGGCCATCGCCAGTTGGTTACCGCGGAACGTCCCGCTGTGGTGGCCCGGGGACCACGCATCGAATTCTTTCTTAATGCCAAGTACTGCGAGCGGTAAACCGCCGCCAACCGCTTTTGACATCACGATAATATCGGGTTCGATTCCTGCGTGCTCGAAGGCGAAGAAACGGCCGGTACGGGCAAAGCCTGCTTGCACTTCATCGACAATCAACAAGATACCGTGTTCTTGGGTCACTTTACGAATACGTTGTAACCACTCGACCGGTGCTGGGTTAACCCCACCTTCGCCTTGAACGGCTTCTAAGATCACCGCAGCAGGCTTGCGAACGCCGCTTTCGACATCATTAATCAGGTTTTCGAAGTAGTAGCTTAATGCATCGATACCGGCTTGACCGCCAATCCCCAGCGGGCAGCGATAAAGGTGTGGGTAAGGCATAAACTGAACTTCAGTCATCATGCCGCTGGTGGCTTCTTTCGGTCCCAGGTTTCCGGTAACCGATAGCGCACCGTGGGTCATACCATGGTAGCCGCCAGAGAAGCTGATAACGCTGTTTCGGCCCGTGGTCTTTTTCGCCAGTTTGAGGGCAGCTTCGACAGCATCTGCACCGGTTGGACCGGTGAATTGTAGACAATAATCTTTACCCTGGTGAGGGAGCAAAGAGAGGAGATATTCTGAGAATTGATCTTTTAACGGAGTCGTTAGATCAAGAGTGTGTAACGGTAAGCCGCTGCTTATAACATTTTGGATGCTTTGCAGGACATCAGGATGATTATGGCCCAATGCTAAGGTTCCTGCTCCAGCCAGACAGTCAAGATAATCTTTGTTCTCAACGTCGGTGATCCAGACGCCGTTGGCCTTAGCAATGGCTAAAGGCAACTTGCGTGGATAACTTCTGACATTCGATTCAAACTCTGCTTGACGCGCCAAGAATTGATCGTTGTTCCCCTTGAAAGAGGTGGCATCTAAAGTTTCAATACGGACCTTATCCGTCATCATATCTCTCCCACAACCAAGACTGCGCTCAGTCCCAATTGATTAAATAAAATAATTAAAAGTGTGTGCTAAAAAAAGCGCGGCCAATATAGAGCCTTTTTAGTGGGGGGGCAATGATTAGTTAGCCTGTTTTGGATTAATTATTCATTTATTTGAATAATTAAATTTTGAAACATTTTTGCCGCTAAGCGCAGCAATGGTTCTGATGACAAATCAAAAACCGGTTCCATTTTTCAGTGAATAAAAATCTAAAAGCGGGGGCACGGCGCGAACCGTGCCACAGGGGGGATTAGTGCAATAAGAACAGGGTGGCTAATCCTAAGAAAATAAAGAAGCCGCCGGTATCGGTGGTAGCCGTAATCAGCACGCTAGAGCCAATGGCTGGGTCACGTTTTAGTTTGGTCATAATCAGTGGAATCATGACGCCCATAAAGGCTGCGAGTAACAGGTTAAGCACCATCGCCAACATCATCACGCCGCTGAGAGCCAGATTGTAATACATCAAGTAGGTGATACCACCCATTACACCGCCCCAGAGAATACCGTTAATCAGCGCAACGCCAATCTCGCGTAAAAACAGAAAGGAGAAGTTACTCGGTTCGATCTGACGCAGGGCCAAGGCACGTACAATCATGGTAATGGTCTGGTTACCTGTGTTACCGCCAATCCCGGCGACGATTGGCATTAAGGTTGCCAACGCGACAAGGTGAGCAATGGTATTTTCGAATAACCCGATGACGCGCGAGGCGACAAAGGCGGTACAGAGATTGAGGGCTAACCATGCCCAGCGGTTTCTAACCGACTTGGCCACAGGGGCGAACACGTCTTCTTCTTCGCGTATCCCCCCCATTTTCCGGATATTATTCTCGTTCTCTTGGTTGACCAAGTCGATGATGTCTTCAATCGCAATCCGACCGATCAATTTCCCTTCATTGTCGGTCACTGCCGCGGAGATAAGGTTATACCGTTCGAAGGCACTGGCAGCATTTTCAGCCTGTTCATCCAGCTGGAAGGTTACCGGATGCGGATTCATGACGTCCAATACCTGCGCGTGGGGAGTATGGATCAGAATATCAGTGAGCAGCAGCTCGCCGAGCAGTTGATTTTGGTGGTCGATAATAAAGATTTTATCGGTACCACTTTGGATTTTTTTCAGGTGACGCAGATAGCGCTGTACCACGCCAAGCGTCACATTTGGCCGCACAGTGATAATATTGAAGTCCATCACCTGCGCCACGCCACCCCGATCTTTACCGATCAGTTGTAGAATACGCGCGCGTTGTTTCGGCTCGAGACCGGTCAGTAATTTTCCAGTCAGATCGCGTGATAAAAAGCGTGATAACCATGCTTGGTCATCAAGGTCGAGGGGAGCGATAGCTTGTAAGGTTTGCTGATCGCTCATACACTCAATCAGGCTTTCCCATACCGTTTCAGAGGCCTCGACTAAGATTCGCCCGCGACTCTCAACGGGAATAATCTGCCATACCGCTTGCCGCGCTTCTTCAGGCAGTGACTCCAAGATATCCGCAATATCCGCGGCATGCAGCAGCAAAACCGTCTCGGTCAGCAATTGCTTCTGTTGGGCGACCTGTTCGATCTGTGAGTCGTTTAATTTTTTTTCAGGCTCAAGCAGGCTATCAACCAACAAAGGATTGTTAAGCACTAACTCTAAAATTTTCTGGCGGCGTTGAGCCAGTAACTGACTATAGACTTCTGACATATTACATCCTTTGTGATTCTCAGCGGGGCTAAAGTGTCTTTACTGTCATTAATTAGGGGCTAGACTTAGCCTGAGAAGGGGCTGAGACCTTGGGTTCCGTTCCGGCACTCTCCTGTTTTGCCCGATGATGTTCGAAGGCAGCAGGGATGACCCAAATCAGTCGGGCCACCAGTAATACTAGACTTAACCAGAAGACAATTCGAATTAATGATCCGCTTTTCTTTTTCTGACGATTTAAGGGTGAGTTATTCATCAAAAAGATTCCGAGGTTAGGGGTGGGGTGACGGTCAACTGTGTTACCCCTGCAAATGATTACAACTCTTTAATCGAGATTTTCTGTGCCAATAAGGTGGCAAAGCGAAGGGTAATTGGCTCAGTCGGTGCATCGGGGGAGGCCCACGTCGCTTGCTGTTCATGGTAGTGAACAATATGCCAACGTCGATAATAGTGGCTTAACTCTCCTGAACGGAAACTAAACGGGAAGGCGATCGACCTGTCTGAGTTTTCATCGTGCATCGGGCAGATAATAAGGTTATAGCCGCCTTTAAGGGTGGACGCTTGCATATCAGCAATTAACTGGCCGATAGCCGAGGGGTGCAAATACATCAATATATCAATGGCCAAAATCGCATGGTATTGGCCGTTGAAGCGATGATGATTCAGGTCCGGGGTTGCAACAGTGATTCTCGCCAGTGCCGCTTGGGGCGTCTGTTGCGTTAAGCGTTGTACCGCCAGCGGATCGTTATCCCATGCCGTGACGGCAAACCCCTGCTGCTGGAGGTAAAGGGCATGCCGACCCGACCCGCAGCCAAGATCCAAAATATCCCCCTCGATTAATCGAGGCACTAACGCCACCACTTCGGGATGCGGAGCCGTTAGATGATGTTGTGCGAGTGGGCGTGTTGTCATACTTACCTCAGCGTAGCGCTATTTTTCTTCGCTTAGATTTAACTGCCAGCCGGTGACCTCAGACCAATAAGCCTGTTCACGTTCCAGATCTAATTGCACCAAGGCATTTTGGTTAAAATACTCTTTCGGGAAGATCAGAGTCCAGTGACCTTCGTCGGTATGCAATAACAGCTTTTCTGGGCGAGTCGTGGCTTGGCGCTGGTTATTCAACAAGATAGCTAAGCGTAAAAGAAAAATAAGCGGTAAAAATTGCTTACGCTTAAAGGCGGTAAAACGCGGTACATCGTCGGTTTTAATGCCTTTACGGTGAAAACGCACTAAGGTGGCCAGTAAAAGTTGCTGTTGCTGACTGAAGCCCGGCATATTCGAGTGCTGTAAAATATAGGCCGAGTGGCGCTGCATGGCGCTGTGATTGATGGTCAGCCCCACCTCATGCAACATCGCAGCCCACTCCAACAATGCAGTGAGCGCCTTGTTGGCCAGCTTCGGATTCTGTTTTTCCCATTGACGGTGCAGTAAACGAGTCGTTTCCAGTACCTGTTTGGCTTGGTCGCGATCGACGACATAATGCTCAGCCAGGCTCAGTGCGGTACGTTTACGAATATCCTGATGGCGAAAACGGCCTTCCATCTCATAGAGAACGCCTTCACGCAGCGCGCCATCTGAATAAAGTAGCTCTTTGATTTGCAACGCATCGAAGATACCGCTAAGGATGGCTAATCCCGGGACAAAGACCGATTTTCGGTCGTCTGACAGACCAGGTAAGTCCAAGTCATCCATATTATCGAATTGGCTGATCTTCTCCCAGAGCAGGGCGAGGCTGTCGCGGGTGATCACTTTCTCTTTTTCACCTAACGCGGCCAATACTTCACAGGCGGCTTTAATGCTCCCTGAGGCACCCATTGCCACTTGCCATCCTGCTTGACGATACTGGCAGGCGAGGGTTTCTAATTTATGAACTGCCGCGAGGCGAGCACGACGGAAATTATCATGGCTGATCTTACCGCCGGGAAAGTAAAGTTTACTAAAACTCACGCACCCCATGCGGCGACTTTCGATAAGCTGCGGTTCGAAATCTTCGCCAATCACCAGTTCGGTCGACCCACCACCGATATCGATCACTAATTTGCGACCTTTCTCGGGCTGTGTATGTTCTACGCCCATAAAGATAAGGCGTGCTTCTTCGTTACCCGAGATCACATCGATAGGGTAAGGAATCACTTCCTCAGCACGCTTAAGGAATTCTTCTGCATTATCGACGACCCGCAAGGTGTGTGTGCCCACAATCGACACATTAGCGGGGTCAAAGCCCTGAAGACGTTCTGCAAAAAGTGCGAGCACGCTTAAGCCACGCTCAATCCCTTCTTCGGTGAGTTGATTATCGAGGGTAATCGCATCAGCGAGATGGACGCGTTGTTTTAAACGGCCAAGAACTTGAATGGCACCATCAACCACGCGTGCGATGACCATATGGAAGCTGTTCGATCCCAAATCAATGGCTGCAAATTCTTGAGGTTTTTCAGGGCTATTTTGGCTTATAGGCATAAGTTAGTCGGTGTTTTCAATGGTATTAATATAGTTATAGATAGCAATCTGCGCCCGAACCTTACGGCGGTTACCGCGCGGACGATAGCGGTTTGTTAGCTCTTTATCAATAATTCTTGCTTTAACCGTGTCACTAAAGAGGATTGCGATGATATCTAAAATCTGCTGTTTGACCTTAGGATCGAGGATAGTCACCGCGACTTCGATACGGTTATCGATATTGCGCGTCATCCAATCTGCCGACGAAAGGAAGACCTTTGGATCGCCATTATTCTCAAACACATACACGCGGTCGTGCTCAAGATAGCGGTCGATAATACTGTAAATATGAATGTTTTCGCTAATCCCTTCGATATTGGGGATCAGTGAGCACATGCCCCGGACTAAGAGATTAATTTTTACGCCAGCACCGGAGGCAGCATATAGCCGATCGATTAAGCCGTTATCGACGAGGTTGTTAATTTTTAAGGTAATCGCCGCCGGTAGCCCTTGTTGAGCGTGGGCGATTTCGGCATCGATCAGTCGGTAGAGCGTCTGCCGCGTATTCTGCGGTGATACCATGAGGTATTCGAAATTGACTGGTCGATAAGGATTTTCAATAAAGTTAAAGACCCGTCGTACTTCATTGGTAATCCGCGCATCACTGGAGAGCAAAGAGTAATCGGTATAGCTTCTTGCTGTGCGCTCATTAAAGTTACCGGTACCGATATGCGCATAGCGGATCACTTTGTCGCCTTCTCGGCGAGTAATCAGGAATAGTTTGGCGTGAATTTTTAATCCGGGGGCAGAAAATATAACGTGAACCCCAGCTTCGGTGAGGCGTTTGGCCCAATAGATATTAGCTTCTTCATCGAATCGCGCTTGGAGTTCGACCACCACCGTGACTTTTTTGCCATTGTGCGCCGCATGGATCATCGCATCCATAATGCGTGAATCTTTAGCCACCCGATAGATATTGATCTTGATGGCTAAGACGCTAGGGTCAAACGAGGCTTGGCGTAAAAACTCCAAAACATGCTCAAAGGTGTGATAAGGGTAATAGAGCAAAATATCCCGGTCACGAATGGCATCAAAGCCGTTACGAAACGGATTAAACCCTTTGTGACGAATAGGGGGTAAGGCTTTATTTTCGAGATTCGATTTCCCGACATTAGGAAATTTTATGAAATCTTTAAAGTTATGGTAACGCCCGCCGGGGAGTATCGAGTCGAAGTTAGTGATCGACAGCTTTTCACAGAGCAAGGAGACCATTTCTGACGGCATATCCCGTTGGTAAACAAACCTTACTGGCTCGGCAGTGAGACGCTGCTTCAGGCTCGATGACATCAGCTCCAGCAGACTCGACTCCATTTCCGTGACCAGATCATATTCAGCATCACGGGTCATCTTCATCGAGTAGGCATTAAGCTGGTCGTAATCGAAAAAGCCTTTAAAAATATCGTCTAAGCAGTAGCGCATAATATTATCTAACAGGATCATAGGCTTACGACGTCGAGGTGGCTCGGCCGGCAGATCGATAAATCGCGGCACTTTATCCGAAGGGATTTCCAATAAAGCGTATTGGCGATCTTGCTGATGAATAATTTCTACTGCGAGGTAGGTGTAGTCATCCTTTAAAAACTGGGTTAAATCAGTTTCGGCATTGAGGACGATTGGGGTGACATGCTGACGTAGCTCTTGGTTGAAATAGATCTTTAACCAGTGCTGTTGATTAGCGGAGAGCTGGCGTTCATTTATCAAGAAGATTTGATTTCTTGCCATCTCTAGCAGTAGATCGTTATACAGGATATCAAACTCCTGATCGGCCACCACCACGCGCTGTTGGATTTTCTTTAACAGATGACGAGGAACATTATGGCTACCTTGTTCTTCGCCAATCAAAATGCGCCGTTTCAAATCAGCAAAACGGACTTTGTAGAATTCTTCTAAATTGTTGGAGTAGATCCCCAAAAAGCGCATACGTTCAATAAGCGGATTGCGTTTATCTGCGGCTTCTTGTAGCACCCGCTCATTAAAGGCTAACCAACTGATTTCTTTATCTAGATACAGCTTTTCTTGACCCATCCTGACTCCGTTGGTAATAACAGAACGCAGACTGCAATTTCTCTTCACCATTATGGCGATCAATCACCGCATTTGTCTACGGATGATTAATAAGGCATTTTTATTTGCCAATTGCGACGAGTTACGCCACTCTTAAGTCTTGTTTAATTGTTAGGAAATATTAATGAAAAAGTACCTAGGGATTACCGCAGCGCTTATTTTCAACCACGCAGCCAGCGCCGACGAAGCGCGATTATTAAACCAACAACCTGCCGTGGCTGAACAAACCTTCTTAGTCGGATCTTGGACCGGTGAGGCACAGGGCGCTCGCGTTCAAAAAGCGTTTTATCCAAGCCAAGGTATCTATACCGTGCGCCTGGCGGCGAACGGCAGTATGATGCCTATCGCGTTAACCCCGGCAGTAAGCCCTTCGTGGCTGACCATCGATGCCCCACATCAGCGTGTCTATGTGGTTAACGAAGTCGATGACGGTAAGGTCAGTGCTTATCATTTGGAGAAAAATGGTGAGTTAACCTTATTGAATACCGTGGACAGTAGCGGGATGCACCCCACCCATTCTGCGTTAAGCCGCGATGGACGTTTCCTATTAGTGGCAAACTACTCCGGGAAAGATGGTCAAGCGGGCGTGAGCGCCATTCCAGTCATGAGCGATGGCCGCTTAGGCAAGACGCAACAATTCTTCCCTTATAATCAAGGCAGCAATAAAGTGGTTGGGCGTCAATCTTCTGGGCATGCGCACTCTGTGACCTTCAGTATTGATGGCCAGTATGTGTTAGCCGCGGACTTGGGCGCGGACAAGATCCACGTCTATCACTATGACCCGAAAGCGAAAGAACCTTTTAGCCTCTTAAAGGATAAAACGCTTAGCTTCCCAGAAGGCGATGGCCCACGTCATAGCTTATTCTCTGCTGATGGAAAATATCTCTACATCACCACAGAGATGTCGGCACAGGTTAAGGTCTACTCCTTTAACCAAGGCAACACTGCGCTGCTGCAATCTGAGAAGTTGACTGACTCGACTAAACCTGACGATATGAGCGGGGCAGGATTGTCACTGTCACCAGATGGTCGTTTCTTATATGTAGGTAACCGTGGCGAGAAGAACCAGATCGTTCGTTATGCGGTAGATAAGGCGACAGGTAAGTTATCTGCGTCGAAAACCTATTCCGCGGGTGGCGTAGAGCCGCGTGACTTTAGCTTCGATGCATCGGGCCGTTATCTATTCGTGGCGAACGTTTATTCGAATAATGTGGTTGAGTTCGCACGCGATCTTGAGACCGGTGAACTGTCACCAACGGGGGCAACCTTACAAATCGGTACGCCTACGCATATCCGTTTTGTGAATTTAGCCAAATAGCCGTTAACGATATAGCTGAATCAATTCCCTGCAAAAGGTGAGTGATTTTTTATCAAGACTGAGTTCTATTTTTGGGGCTCAGTTTTTTTTGCTCAGTCATAACGCGATAAAAAAACACCCCAATCTGACTTCTCAGTATTGGGGTGCAGTGTGAACAATATGATTGCCTTAGGCATCGACTTAATCGGAAGTCGCATTCGCTCCCGAAACACCAAGCGGTTTTCCATCAAACCAAGCTTGATCATCCTTTAAGGCGAGCCGTCCCTCAACCCACCACTGAATAACCTGCGGATAGATCAGGTGCTCTTGACTCAACAAACGGGTGGCGAGATCCTGTTCAGTGTCGCTAGGCAGTACAGGGATGGACGCTTGTAGAATCACCGGCCCGCCATCGAGTTGTTCAGTGACGAAATGAACACTCGCCCCATGGTGGCTATCACCGTTCTCTATCGCCCGTCGATGCGTATGCAAGCCAGGGTATTTAGGGAGTAATGAGGGGTGGATATTGAGCAGTCGGCCTCGATAGTGCGTTATAAACGGCGCACTTAAGATACGCATGTAACCTGCAAGTACCACTAAGTCCGGCTGATAACTATCGATCTGTTGCAGTAAGGCTTGGTCGAAAGCGTCACGATCCGCATAGTCAGCGATAGCGAGGCTTGCTGTAGCAATACCGGCCTGCTGCGCGCGCTGTAAACCATAAGCCTCGGCCTTATTACTCAATACCGCGACAATCTCTGCTTTGAGCCTGCCGAGTTGGCAGGCATCAATAATGGCTTGCAAGTTGGAGCCTGATCCGGAGATCAGGACAACAATTCGTTTCATGCAATAACGACCTGCTCAGTTTCGCTGCCTTCGGTGATATGGCCAATCTTCCAGGCGTTCTCACCGAGTTCTTGTAGGTAAGCGATAGCTGCCTCGGCTTCTGCCGCAGGCAGGGCAATGATCATACCGACACCGCAGTTAAAGGTACGGTACATTTCGTGACGGCTCACATTGCCTGCTTTTTGTAACCATTCAAAAACGGCCGGCCATTGCCAGCTGCTTTCATCAATGACGGCTTGCGTATTTTCAGGCAGTACGCGAGGAATATTTTCCCAGAAGCCGCCACCGGTTAGGTGAGCGATAGCGTGGATATCGAATTTTTCGATCAGGGCGAGGGTATTTTTAACGTAAATACGTGTCGGCGCTAAAAGATGATCGGCTAAGGATTGACCGTTCAGTTGCTCGGTGAGGGGATCGGTCTGGCTCACTTCCAGAATTTTTCTTACCAGAGAGTAGCCATTAGAGTGCGGGCCACTCGAGCCAAGAGCGATTAATGCATCGCCCGCGCCCACTTTAGTGCCGTCGATGATTTCAGATTTCTCAACGACTCCGACACAAAATCCAGCTACGTCGTAATCATCACCGTGATACATTCCTGGCATTTCAGCGGTTTCTCCGCCAACCAGTGCGCAGCCTGATTGTTGGCACCCTTCAGCAATACCGGTGATAACTGACGCGGCAGTCTCGACATCGAGTTTTCCGGTAGCATAGTAATCTAAGAAAAAGAGCGGTTCGGCTCCTTGTACCACCAGATCGTTGACGCACATCGCGACCAGATCAATACCGATAGTATCGTGACGGCCTAAGTCCATTGCTAAGCGTAGTTTGGTTCCTACGCCATCCGTTCCAGAGACTAATACCGGCTCGCGGTACTTGGTTGGCAATGAACACAGCGCACCAAATCCGCCTAATCCGCCCATGACTTCAGGACGACGAGTCTTTTTCACAACAC
Organism: Rosenbergiella metrosideri; assembly: GCF_022602565.1. Lineage (GTDB taxonomy): Bacteria > Pseudomonadota > Gammaproteobacteria > Enterobacterales > Enterobacteriaceae > Rosenbergiella > Rosenbergiella metrosideri. Next base: position 43,799 of record NZ_JALBCV010000016.1, on the reverse strand, counting down.
CTTTAATTCGATCGACCAGTGCATTTCCAGCATCAATATCAACACCGGCGTCTTTATAACTAAGAGTGGTTTTATCGGTCACTGCAGAATCCCCACGCGATTTGCGGTTGGTAGTAAAATGAGAGCGGGGCTATTCTAACAGTCGTCGCAAACGTTTGCGAGCCTCAGTTTCGCCGGAAGTGCAAGAAGCAGACAAGATAAGAATCTCCTCTCAGCGAAACCGGCTATTTTTCGCCGTGAGCATACCGCCGAGGGCTTAAAAGCGGTATAATTTGACGATTTTTTTGCAGTATATTTTTTTAGCTCGGGGAGAAAAGATGAAAATCGTTGAAGTAAAACACCCACTGGTAAGACATAAACTCGGATTAATGCGCGAGAATGAGATCAGCACTAAGCGTTTTCGCGAGTTGGCTTCTGAAGTCGGCAGCTTATTAACCTACGAAGCGACCGCCACCCTAGAAACGGAAGTGGTGACGGTTGACGGCTGGAATGGCCCCGTCGAGATCGAGCAAATTAAAGGGAAAAAGATTACCGTTGTCCCTATTCTGCGTGCCGGACTGGGCATGATGGAAGGGGTTTTAGAGCATGTCCCGAGCGCAAGGATCAGTGTGGTTGGCGTATACCGTGACGAGAAAACCCTTGAGCCAGTGCCTTACTTTCAAAAACTTGCCTCCAATATGGATGAGCGGATGGCGTTAGTCGTTGATCCGATGCTGGCGACTGGCGGCTCGATGATCGCGACGATCGATTTACTGAAGCAGTCTGGTTGCCAAGCGATCAAAGTCTTGGTTCTTGTGGCAGCACCGGAAGGGATTGCTGCGTTGGAAGCGGCCCATCCCGATGTGGAGCTGTATACAGCATCTATCGACCAAGGTCTTGATGCGCACGGCTACATCATTCCAGGACTGGGTGATGCAGGCGATAAAATTTTTGGTACTAAATAAGCGCACTGTTCTTTAATGCCGACCCAATGGTCGGTTTTTTTATGTCTTTCTCAGGGAGTTACTATGCGTCGTCGTACTATTGAAGTCGATGAGCGTTTGCCGCTGCACCAAACGCTTCCTCTAAGCCTACAGCATCTATTTGCGATGTTTGGATCGACCGTGCTGGTGCCAGTATTATTCCATGTTAACCCAGCGACAATTTTGCTGTTTAATGGAATCGGCACACTGCTCTATCTTTTTATCTGTAAGGGAAAAATCCCCGCCTATCTGGGCTCAAGTTTTGCCTTTATCTCACCCGTACTATTACTGCTTCCGCAAGGTTATGAGGTGGCGCTAGGCGGCTTTATCGCCTGTGGTGCATTATTCTGCCTAGTCGGTCTGATTGTTAAGTTCGCGGGCACGCGCTGGTTAGACGTTTTATTCCCACCTGCGGCCATGGGGGCGATTATTGCCGTGATCGGTCTTGAGTTAGCCGGTGTTGCGGCGAAAATGGCCGGATTAGTGACCGAAGCGGGGGCAGTGAGTGATAGTCATACTCTCATTGTATCGATGATTACCTTAGGGGTTACGGTGTTTGGTGCCGTACTGTTCCGAGGTTTTCTGGCCATTATTCCTATCTTGATTGGGGTGGTAGCCGGTTATGCTGTCGCGGCCAGTCTAGGTATGGTCGATTGGCAGCCGGTCGAACACGCGGCATGGTTTGCCTTACCGACCTTTTATCAGCCGCGTTTTGAGTGGGTCGCTATCCTCACCATACTGCCTGCCGCGCTGGTGGTGATTGCCGAACATGTCGGCCATCTGGTGGTCACGGCGAATATCGTTAAACGGGATCTGATCCGGGACCCCGGACTACACCGTTCCATGCTAGCGAACGGCCTCTCAACGCTCTTTTCCGGTTTCTTCGGTTCAACCCCGAACACCACTTACGGTGAAAATATCGGTGTGATGGCGATTACCCGGGTTTATAGTACCTGGGTGATCGGCGGGGCTGCGATTATGGCGATTGCGCTATCTTGTGTCGGCAAGCTGGCGGCGATTATTCAAGCCATTCCTGTTCCGGTGATGGGCGGTGTTTCACTGCTGCTGTATGGGGTGATTGGCGCTTCCGGTATCCGGGTATTGATTGATGCGAAAGTCGACTACAGTAAAGCAAAAAACCTCATCCTTACTGCGATTATTCTTATTGTCGGGGTGAGCGGTGCCTCGATTCATATCGGTGCTGCTGAACTGAAAGGCATGGCCTTAGCAACGATCGTCGGTATCGTATTAAGCCTGATTTTCTATCTTATCGAACGCTGGTTACCTGAAGCGACGGAGGAAGAGTAGCGAAACAGGGGAGGTGAGTGGCCTCCCCCATGTAGCCTAAGATCGAACAGTGATCTCGGCCATTCAACACTTGCCAAAATCTATGCTAAACTGGCTGGGATTTTAACTGGCTCCCATTATTGAGGTTATTCTGAACACGCCAGCGCAACTCTCTTTACCACTCTATCTACCTGATGATGAAACCTTTTCCAGTTTTTGGCCCGGGTCAAATTCCGCTTTACTTGCGTCGATGACAACGGTACTGAATCAGCCTCAGGGGGGATACATCTACTTCTGGTCGCGAGAGGGGGCAGGGCGCAGTCATTTAATGCATGCCGCCTGCAGTGAGTTATCGGCCCGTGAGCAGGCTGTCGGATACGTTCCACTGGATAAACGGACGTGGTTCTCGCCTGAAGTGCTGGAGGGGATGGAGCAACTCGCCTTGGTGTGTATTGATAATATTCACTGCATCGCCGGAGATGAGGAGTGGGAGATGGCGATCTTTAATCTCTATAACCGTATTCTTGAGGTGGGTAAAACGCGGCTACTGATTAGCGGTAATGCACCGCCACGGCAACTTGATCTACAACTCCCCGATTTGGCTTCCCGTCTAGATTGGGGACAGATCTACTGGTTACAACCGCTTAATGACGATGAAAAAGTCCTCGCCCTACAAAAGCGTGCTGGGATCCGTGGTTTTGAGCTTCCGGAAGATGTTGGCCGATTTCTTATCAAACGCCTCGATCGTGACATGCGAACGCTGTTTGAAACCCTTGATCAGCTCGATCGCGCTTCCATCCGTCTGCAACGTAAATTAACGATTCCTTTTGTGAAAGAGGCGCTCGGACTGTAGGCGGCAAAGCGTCTACACAAGCTCTGGCGTGTTAACGCTCATCCGTATTCAACCTACAGGATGGCAAAAAAGGCTCCTTAAAAAAGAAAGGGGATCTTTATGATGATCCTGTAATGACCGATAGTTTCTTTTTTTTCCCGACAATAACGATCCTTGCGCCGCTTGTATTGAGCTTAATAAATATTCATACAATTCATTATCTAGTTTATATTCACTCACCAAGTTAATAGTTAATCTGATGTTTTTTAAGAATAATTCTGGACGTTGGTGTTAATTCAATAATGGTCGTCTAGAAGCAAGGTTTATAAAAGATAATGGAGGTATGGGTAATCCTATTTGTGCCGCAGAATACGATAGTCACACGAAACAGATTAAGTTCATTGACCCTCTTAACGAGCTTCCATCGCTGATGAGAGCATTGACTCAATTGAAATAAATGCTTGAGACTCTTATGCAACGGTTACTGGCAGTTTTACGATGTTACAAACGGACGTTTAGTTATCAGGGGGTTGAAAATAGGGGAGTCTATACGCTCTTTTTACTCCTTCAATCCTCTTGGTTTACGCTCTACCTAAACACTCACAGCTCCACGCTGAATGAGATCTCTCTCTTACCCTTATTATTTTTTTTCTCCCCCTTATATCTCTAGTCAGTAGAAGAATTAATGATGCAGGGTATTCACACTGGATAATCCTTTTGGTTTTTTTTATTCCCTATTTATTTTTCATTTTTCTCTGTTTTCCAAAAACAGTTGATAAATAGCGCTGAAACATTAAAAAATCGTTATTCTCTCTTTTTCTGCTTGAAAGGCTTAGACGTTAATAAAAAAGATCGTCACGAGTTATAGTGGAAGTTAAGAGGGATAGCGAAACACAACGTTATTCATGATCAACCCGTGTCATTACCCTTTCTGATATTGCCTGAAACGCTGCTGTAATAACCGCAGTTGATCGATACGCGCATCGTAGCGTTGTTGGGCGAGGCTACCGGTCTTCTCTTGACCGCTGGCATCGCTTAAGGCTCTAATCGCTTGGTCAATCTGACCGCTGAGGGCTAATCCTTGGGCTTGGTCAAAGCGTTGTTCGTTGGTCATGCCTAAATCACCCGTGGCCTTCACCATCAAATCCCAACCAATAGGATCATCTGGATAATTCCAGGTATAGCGATTCAACACCTTAAGGGCATCGGTGGGGCGTTTAGCTTCGAGATAGGCATTAGCGAGGTTAACGCTGATGACGGGGTTGGTCTGATCCGCGGAGGCAGCTGTTAATAATTTCACGGCTTGTTCGGGTTGCTTCAGGCCTATATTAACGTCGGTCGCTAAGTCGAGAAACCAAGGGTTGGCCGGTTGTTGGCTAAGTAACTGTGTGACTAAACGATGGGCATTATCGTAACTTTTTGCCTGCATAAACATCACCGCACGGCCATAGGTTGCCGCTAATTTTTCGCGACTATTACCCTTTTCGTATTGGCTTAAGAGATCGTTTAATAGGCCGTTTTCGCGTTCTGATGCATACATCGCCAGTATCCTGACCTTAGCAAAATAAAACGCTTGAGAGGATTGGAGTATCGGATGCGGCATCTGGTTAGCACGGTTACGTGCATCGGCGAGTCGGCTGTCTGGTAAGGGGTGAGTCAGTAAAATTTCTGGCAGAGCGGTAGAATAGCGCGTTTGGTCGGCCAATTTTTGAAGGAAATCAGGCATCGCTTGCGGATCGAAGCCTGCACGCTGTAAAACTTGTAAACCGATGCGATCGGCTTCCCGTTCATTTTCTTGGGTAAAACTAATCATACCCTGCTGGGACCCGGCGAGCGTGCCCGTTAAGGCTGCCATACCGACTTGTGGGTTAGCCATTGCCAGTAGAATAGAGCCTAGCGCGCCTACCCAAGTTAATGGCGCATTACTTTTTTGGTCCGCCATCGCCCGCGCTAGATGTCGCTGAGTGACATGCGAAATTTCATGGGCCATCACCGATGCTAACTGGCTTTCATTATCGGTGTAGCGGAAAAGGGCAGAGTGTAAGACAACGTTGCCGCCAAAAAAGGCGAAGGCATTAAGTTCATCGTTTTGGATAAGAAAGAAATGGAAAGGAGTCTTTACCGACCAAGCATGGGCGACCAGTCGTTGACCTAAGCCGTTAATATATTGGGTAAGTAATGGGTCATCGATAAGGGGTGCGCTACCGCGTAATTGTCGGACGTAGAAATCGCCCATCTGCAGTTCTTGATTGATGGACAGAGTTTCACCCGCGGTGGTGCCCATATCGGGCAAGGTATCGGTTACATCTGCCCTGGCAACACTGTTCCAGCTGAGTAACGCAGCGATCACTGTTGTGACCAGCTTCTTACTAAATAAAGCCACTGCGCCTCCCCGCTGGAACACCATCATTAATGCGTTTGTACGTAGTCTAAAACGATATCATGGTGGTTCGATGTTTTGAAATTATCAAAGACTTTTTCAACCTGTCCTTTGCCATCGATCAAGAAGCTTACGCGGTGAATGCCGTCGTAGGTTTTCCCCATAAAGCTTTTCTCCCCCCAAACGCCAAAAGCTTCGCAGACTTTATGATCTTCGTCGGACAATAGCGTGAAGTTCAGCAACTCTTTCTCGGCAAAGCGCGACAATTTCTCGGGTTTGTCTGTGCTGATGCCTAATACCTGTACGCCAGCACTTTTTAATGATGACATATTATCCCGCAGACCACAGGCTTGTACGGTACAACCCGGCGTCATTGCCTTAGGATAAAAGTAGACGAGAACACGCTCACCACTAAAGTCAGATAAACTCACCTCTTCGCCATCTTGGTCGAGTAAAGTAAATTGCGGCGCGGTATCGCCTACAGTTAAAAGGGCCATACGTCATCTCCAATCATTGTTTGCCTAATACTGATGTTAACGATCAGTTTCTACTACTAGATTACGGCGGAAAACGTTTTTTTCAATCGTAAGGATAGAGCCTAATTTTATCAGCTTTCAAGTTAATTATGCGTGTTACTACAGAAAGAGCGCGTTAAAGTCGTTCGGTATCTTGCCGACCATCGGCTTGGAGCGTTCCCTGAGCCGATAACTCAATGCAAAGCTGCTGAAAATTTTTCTCCAAATCTGCCAAGGCTTGGGCTGAACTGCCATAAGCGTGGATTCGAATCGAGAGCATCGCGGGGCTGCCAGGCTGGGCGCGGGTCATTAATTCCGCGATATGCATACGATGATGGGTGAGCAGCGCGGTAAAGCGCTCAATAATACGAGGCGAGTCAGGGACTTCGACGGCAAGTGAAAAGCCTTCATGACGCACTGGCGTGGAGCCCGTAGGGGTGCGCTTCATCACGATTAATAATTCCAGTTCCGCACCTTTAATCGGTAAGGTCGATTCGATCATATTGATGGCGTTAGCCGAGCCAGACAGCAACATGACAAAAGTAAACTCCCCGCCCAGTAAAGCCAGTCGGCTATCTTCGATATTACAGCCACATTGGCTAACATGGCGGGTGATAGTATTGACGATTCCCGCCCGGTCGCTGCCGAGTGCGGTGATGACTAAATGCACAGGTGAGGATGACAATGTGATATTTCCCAATGTTTTACTAATTATCTTAAGGTAAACATAAAAAAAACTGCTGACAAGCAGTTGAGTGCATTCACTGTCTTGCTTTTAGTGTGATTGACACCTTACCATGAAGACCTTGGGAAATGAGGGGATAGCTATGTTTACCGGAAGTATTGTTGCACTCGTCACACCGATGGACGAAAACGAGCAAGTTTGTGAGAGCAGCCTTAAAAAATTAATCGATTACCACATTGATAGTGGCACTTCTGCGATCGTTGCCGTTGGCACGACAGGTGAATCGGCAACCTTAACCCACGACGAGCATATCGACGTTGTCTTGCGTACCGTCGAATTGGCAGACGGACGTATCCCAGTTATTGCTGGAACCGGTACGAATGCTACCGCTGAAGGCATCGCGCTGACACAGCGTCTCGAAAAAAGCGGCGTAGTTGGCTGTTTGACCGTTGTGCCTTATTATAACCGTCCAACGCAAGAGGGCATTTTCCAACACTTTAAAGCGATTGCACAGAGTACCGATTTACCGCAATTACTCTATAATGTGCCCGGGCGGACAGGCTGTGATATGTTGCCTGAAACGGTCGCACGTCTTGCCGAAATAAAAAATATTATCGGAATTAAAGAGGCGACAGGGAACTTATCTCGCGTTAGTCAGATCCAAGCGTTGACCAAAGAAGATTTTATTTTACTTAGTGGTGATGATGAAACAGCGTTAGACTTTATGCAGTTGGGGGGGCAGGGCGTTATTTCAGTAACCTCGAATGTGGCAGCACAGGAAATGGCTCAACTCTGTGCACTGGCTGCCGCGGGACAATTTACTGAGGCACGTGCCTTGAACCAGCGACTCATGGCGCTTCATCAGCACTTATTTTATGAACCAAATCCTATCCCAGTGAAATGGGTGGCTAAACAGCTGGGATTGATCGCAAATGATACCTTGCGTCTGCCTATGACACCGTTATCGGCAACTTCAGAGCCGATATTGTTACAGGCGATTCGTGATGCAGGACTGCGATAAGTTAGGGAGATTTAATGGCTTACTCAGTTAAAAATTCGGCGGTAATAAAGGTTGCTGGATTATCCGTCGCAATGCTATTAGCGGGTTGTTCGCATGATCAACACTACAAGCGCGAAGTGAATGGCAATGAAGAATATCTCGATGCGCCAGCACTGAGCCAATTGAATGTTCCTCAGGGAATGATTCTACCGCTCGAATCCGCAAACTATGCCGTTCCGCAAGGACGTGCGCAAGGGGCAGTTGGTAAGCAATTAGATATTCGCCCACCGGTTCAGGCACTGTCTTTGCTGAACGGTAGCCGTGCGCAATTCCAAGGCACCACCGGTATGTTGCAGATTGCCAATACGGGAAGCTCTTTATGGGGACAAACGGTCGCGGCGCTGCAAGCGAACAAATTCGCGATTGCTCAACAAGATGACGCTCGTCAGCAACTCACCACTGATTGGATTTCTTGGAACCGCCATGATGAAGATCACCAATACCGTGGTCGCTACCAAGTTGCAGTCGTCGCTCAAGGCTATGAGCAAACCTTGATGGTTAAGCCGATTGCCTTAGAACAGAAAGGCCAAGCGGTCACCAGCAATACTGAAATGCAGCGTTACACCGCTCAGTTACTCAACGATATCTCAGCGCAGCTGAATACCGCGGAAACTGTTCGTCAGAATGTGGCAGCGGCTAATCGCGCTGGCAGTGTTGATGTACAAAGCGGTGCCGATGAGACAGGGTTACCTAACTTAATCGTGCGTGCACCTTTTGATGTAACTTGGCAGCGTCTGCCTAAAGCGTTACCGCTTGTGGGCATGACGATTTCTGATAGCAACCGTGCAGACGGTAGCTTGCAGCTGAGCTACAATGATCTGAACAGCAGCCAATGGGCCGCCTTGGGTGCGAAAGATCCTGAACTAGCAGAAGGTAAATATAAACTGCAAGTCGGTGATCTGGATAACCGTAGTAGCCTGCAGTTTATCGATCCTAAAGGGCATATCCTCACGCAATCGCAAAATGATGCGTTGGTCGCAGTGTTACAAGCCGCCTTCAATAAATAAATATGTCACAGGCCGGAAATTTCCGGCCTTTTTTTATTTAATTTTGGCATAATAGCGCCCAGCAAGGTAAACGATTGCGTAGTGATAGATTCAGTCGCTGCGCAGAGTCATTTTCAGAGTCGACCATGAGTGGAGTTAACAAGATGCAAAAGCAAGCTGAGCTGTATCGCGGAAAAGCAAAAACAGTGTATAGCACCGAGAACCCGGACCTGCTAATTCTGGAATTCCGCAATGATACATCAGCCGGAGACGGAGCGCGTATTGAGCAGTTTGACCGTAAAGGAATGGTCAATAATAAATTTAACCATTTCATCATGGAAAAATTAGCACAAGCCGGTATCCCAACGCAGATGGAAGCGTTACTGTCAGACACTGAAGCCCTTGTGAAAAAACTCGATATGGTGCCTGTGGAATGCGTTGTCCGTAACCGCGCAGCAGGCTCATTGGTCAAGCGTTTAGGTGTAGAAGAAGGGCGGGTATTAACGCCACCGCTTTTCGACCTCTTCCTGAAAGATGATGCCCATCATGATCCGATGATCAACGAATCCTATTGTGTCACTTTTGGCTGGGTCAGCCCTGAACATCTGGCGCGTATGCGTGAATTGACGCTCAAAGCGAACCAAGTACTGACCGACTTATTTGACCAAGCAGGTCTGATTCTGGTCGATTTCAAGCTTGAGTTTGGGCTGTTCAATGGCGAAGTGGTCCTGGGTGATGAATTTTCTCCTGATGGCGCGCGTCTTTGGGATAAAGAAACATTAGATAAAATGGATAAAGACCGTTTCCGTCAGAGCCTTGGTGGCGTGGTGGAAGCCTACGAAGTGGTCGCTCAACGTCTTGGCGTAACCTTAGACTAATGATTTAAGCACTCGCTACCCCTCGGCGAGTGCTATCTTTTCTTCCCCATCCCTTTCAGCAACTTTAGTTTTTCTACTGGTTATCTCCGCCTACTGCGATTACTATTTATCATTATGCGATAATAGAGATGGAGAGGTGTGCTATGCGTTGGCAAGGACGTAGAGAGAGTGACAATGTAGAAGACCGTCGTGGCGATAGTCCAACGTCAACGGGCGGGGGGTCTGGTTTTCGTATCCCAGCAGGGAAGGGTGGAATTGTACTGTTAATCGTCGTCGTGGTAGCTGGCTACTATGGTTATGACTTAACTCCCCTACTCGGTGGTAGTGGTGGGCAAAGTACTTCCGTGAGCCAGTCACACACGTCAGCTCCCGCGAATAGCGACGATGCTCAAGCCGCTAAATTTACCTCAGTGATCCTTGCCTCGACAGAAGATACCTGGGGCGAGATTTTCCAGAAGATGGGTAAGCAGTATCAAGCACCGAAATTAGTGATGTACCGTAATGCCACCCGCACGGGCTGCGGCACCGGCCAATCTGTTATGGGACCGTTCTACTGTCCCGCCGATAAAACCGTTTATATCGATCTCTCTTTTTATGATGAGATGAAGAATAAGCTGGGCGCAGATGGCGACTTTGCACAAGGCTATGTAATTGCTCATGAAGTCGGCCACCACGTACAAAACCTTCTTGGAATTGAAAGCAAGGTCCGTCAACAAATGCAGCAAGGCTCGCAAACCGATGCCAATCGTCTGTCGGTAAAACTCGAACTGCAAGCTGACTGTTTTGCCGGGGTATGGGGCCATTACATGCAGCAGAAAAATGTTTTAGAAACCGGTGATTTGCAAGAAGCCTTAAATGCGGCACAAGCCATCGGTGACGATAAGCTTCAACAGCAAAGCCAAGGGCGTGTCGTGCCGGATAGCTTTACTCACGGAACCTCACAGCAACGTTACAGCTGGTTTAAACGTGGATTCGACAGCGGCGAACCGGGCCAATGTAATACCTTTGCTGGGTAGTGAGTATGCAGTCTGCGTTTATTGCTGAACAAATGCGTCGCAAGGGGGTGCGGCGCATTTGTGTGATAAGCGGTTCACAGCCGTTTCGCGATAGGGCAACACTACAGTGGCAAGCGGCGTATCCCGGTGACTGGCTTCGCGTTGCCACAGCGGCCACTGGCCATGCTGACGAGTATCTCGCCCAGCGTGCGCAGCAATTTCTCGGCCAAGAATGGCTGCATGCTATTTATGATGCCACGCAAGGCCTTCACCTCGAGACACTGGCGGCGCTGGCAGGCACCTTAGTGGCAGGCAGCTGGCTCGTTCTGCTGTTACCTGAATCCTCTGCACAACAGCCGCTGATCGATGTCGATAGCCTGCGTTGGGCGGAGTGCGAACAGCCGATTGCTACACCGATCTTTTATCGCCATCTGTGGCGTCAACTCCTTAGTGATACTTCTCACCTCATCTGGCGTGAGGGCGAACCAGCGCCAACCGACTCACCACTCATGATGCCCGATTGGACGCCGCAAGGTGGACAAGCGCAGCAAGCGATTATTGAAGCGTTACGGCAGTTACCCGCGGGCAACTACAGTGTGACGGCGCCGCGGGGCCGCGGAAAATCAGCCTTAGGGGGAATGTTAGCCGCCTTAGAACCTCCTTGTTTGATCACGGGTCCTGCCAAAGTGGCGACCGCTGTGATGGCGCGTCACGCAGGTGAGCACTACCATTTTCAGGCGCCTGACGCCATCTTGGCGGCAGAGGATACTGGCACGTGGCAGTGGCTGATTATTGATGAGGCCGCATCGCTGCCGACCCCTCAGCTACACGCTTTGATTGCCCGCTTTCCCCGCTGTTTATTACTGACCACAACGGAAGGGTACGAAGGGACCGGGCAGGGTTTTTTATTGAAGTTTGCCGCATCGGGAGCAGTGACGAAGCATTATACCCTAACCACGCCACAGCGCTATTCGGCTCGCGATCCACTGGAAAGCTTTATCGAACGATTATTGGTGTTACGCGATCTTCCTGCATCGGTAGTGAAACCTTCTTGCGAGCTGTCACTGCGCCTCTATCAACCAGAAGATTGGCAGCAGCATCCGGTGTTAGCCACGACGACATTTCAACTGCTACAATCCGCGCACTATCGCACGACGCCTATTGATTTACGTCGTATGATGGATGCCCCACAGTGCGGTTACTGGCAAATGGTCGATGATCAGTGCTGTTATGGTGCGCTGGGGTGGGTAGAAGAAGGTGAGCAGTCAGCCGAACTTGCCCAAGCAGTATGGCGCGGCGAAAGGCGGCCTCGTGGTAATTTAGTGGCACAGTCGTTAGCCGCTCACAGTCGTTTTCCCCAAGCGATGTTGCTGGCAAGTCGACGCATTAGCCGCATCGCAGTAAGCCAATCGTTGCGTCGTCAGGGTATTGGCCACCGGTTGGTTGCAGCGTTACGGCAGAGCAGCCAAAATAAGGATTTTCTTTCTGTCAGCTTTGGCTTTACGCCAGCGCTGTGGCAGTTTTGGCAGCGCTGTGGTTTCCAGCTGGTGAGAATGGGGACTCAACGTGAAGCGAGCAGTGGATGTTATGCTGCCATGGCGATCGCTCCGATCTCTGAGGCAGGCCAGCAGTTATGTGAGCAGGCAGTGGCCCATTTTCAGCGAGACTGGCCGATCCAGCAAGCACGTTATTCGCCAGAACTCTCGCTAGATGAACAATCCAGTGGAGATCCCCTATTTTCTTCAGACGATTATCAGGAACTGGTTGGCTTCGCGCAAGCGCATCGTCCGTTGAGTGTCAGCTTCCCCGCACTTTGGCGGGCGTGGCAATGCTATCCCCACTTAGTGTGTGGGCAATATTTACAGCATTGTTTACACTCTCCACAGCTTCCCGCTGGCTGGAGTCGTAAACAGTGGCTGGTTCAATTACGCCGTGAAACGGCAGAATTTTTAACATTTTTACCTGATACGTCGTGTTAACCGACCCAGGATGGATTGCCAGAGAGAGGTCATTTATGGCACATATCGATTATGTAATGGTTCAGCAAGGTAGTGGACCGCAACCACAACTTTTTGTGTTATTCCATCGTAGCGGTGATGATCCGCGTTCAATGGCTGAGATCGGCCGATGGTTTGCTAAAGATTTTCCTGCCGCTTTTGTGGTATCTGTCGGATCACCCATTCCGCTAGCACAAGGTGGCAGTGCCTGGTTTGTTGACGAGGTGCCAGACGCCTCAACCACAGCGATACAGCAGAAGATCGACCAGATTCTGCCGCTGTTTACTCAGACGATTCGTGAATGCCAAAAACAGTGCGGCGTCAGTCCAGAAGCGACAGCACTGATTGGTTTTTCGCAAGGCAGTGTGATGATCCTTGAAGCGCTAAAAAGCGAAGCATTATTAGCCGGGCGGGCGATTATATTCAGTGGTCGCTACAACAGTGCGCCTACTGTGGCGTCTATGAACACCACTATTCACCTTATTCACGGTGAGGATGATGAGCAGATCCCATTGATCCATGCGGTTAACGCCGAGCAGTGGCTAAATGAAGCCGGGGGAGATGTAACGCTGAATATTATTGAAAATTTACCCCATGCGATCGATGAGCAGGGCATTGCTATCGCTTTAAAACATCTTAAAGAGACCATCCCGCAACGTTATTTCGATGATGCCGCGCAAGGGCAGGCACCGGATAACGACGATGTGATCCCAATGATTTAACGGAAATCGACTGCGGTGAGCCCGCAGTCCATCAATGATGGCCTATTTTTTCTTTGGCCAGTCATCCTCTTCGTCATCCCACTTGTCGTTAAAGTCACGATGCGGGGGTAACTTAGGTTTATTATCTAAGTATTTTTTGACATCAACGCGCTTCAAATCCTTATACACATTGACCAATAATCCCACCATAAATAGGATGATTAATACCCACCAATACTCTTTAACCCATTCCATGTAAGGCTCCTTAGGTCAGCAGTAACTGCATAATCCGTTGATACATTCGGCTGAGCGTTTGGAGGTCGGCTGCACTGACACATTCATTAATTTTATGGATGGTAGCATTCACCGGCCCTAACTCAACGACTTGAGTCCCCATTCTGGCAATAAAACGTCCATCAGAGGTTCCCCCATTCGTGAGTAACTCTGGCTTAATTTCATTATAGTGCTGAACGGCGTCGACGACAGCATCGACTAATGCCCCTTTTGCTGTCAGGAAGGGTTGACCGGATAAATTCCACTCTAAGGTATAACGAAGCTGATGGCGATCAAGCAGGCTGGCGACGGCTTCGCGAATTTGCTGGTCGGTTAATTCGGTGCTAAAACGGAAATTGAATTGGACGAATAAGTCGCCCGGAATCACGTTATTACTGCCGGTACCGGCCTGAATATTGGCGATTTGCATACTGGTCGGTGGAAAAAACTCATTTCCTTGATCCCACTCAGTTGCCGCTAATTCCTGCAGTGCAGGGAGCGCACGATGAACGGGATTATCCGCAAGATGAGGGTATGCGACATGTCCTTGTACGCCATGTACGGTTAAGTTCGCGGTGATCGACCCACGGCGGCCGTTTTTCACGACATCGCCGACGCGCTCAGTACTTGAGGGTTCACCTACTAAGCAATATTCCACACGCTCTTGTCGCGCCATCAGTTGCTCAACGACTTTAACCGTACCATTGATACCAGTCGCCTCTTCATCAGAGGTGATCAAAAAAGCCAGCCGTCCGGTATGGTGAGGATGTTGTTCTACGAAGCGTTCAGCGGCCACCACCATGGCGGCTAAGGAGCCTTTCATATCCGCGGCACCGCGGCCAAACAGCAGTCCATCACGAATCGCGGGTTCAAACGGCGGGTTAATCCATTGGCGTTCATCGCCGACGGGAACGACGTCGGTATGGCCGGCGAAAGCAAGGGTTTGGCCTTGACCCCGAGTCGCCCAGAAATTTTGGGTATCGCCGAAATGCATTGGCTCAATATGAAAGCCTATCGCTTCAAGGCGAGCGATAAGCAACGCTTGGCAGCCCGCATCGTTGGGACTTAACGATGGGCAGCGAATCAGTTGTTGTGCAAGCTCGATAACCGGGCAAAACATATTAGTGGTCCCCTTGGATGAACGTTGACCACACGGCGGTATCAAAGCCTACCAGCATCTTGCCATCCGCGCGGACTAGCACGGGACGTTTAATCACAGCTGGGTGTTCAAGCATGATTTGACGGGCCGCCACCGGATCGCTAGCACGCTGCTTTTGCTCGTCAGAAAGCGTGCGCCAAGTGGTGCCTCGCGTATTAAGTAATACTTTAATACCAAGACCTTCGATCAATTGGTCTAGTAAGGCTTCGTCTAAGCCCTGTTGGCGGAAATCATGATAAGTGGCTTCACAGTGATGTTCGGAGAGGTACTTGCGTGCCTTTCTTACGGTGTCACAGGTTTTAATACCATAGAGGGTAAGGGTCGGCGCGGTTTCTTGAGTCATGAGACAGTACTACCTAATTATTAAGTCAAAAGATCACAGTTAATCAAGGATAATGCCGCATTTAGCCCGTATTTTCTACTCTTCTAGAGGATGGGCAACCATTATCTCAAGGCGTTTTTCGGTCAATGGGGGAACTGAGAACAACATCATGAATTTATACAAAGCTTTTTATAAATAAAAATGTCTTTTTATCAATGAGTTAAACTTATTTTTACCTAAAAAAGCAAACGGTAACGTAGATTAATTCTTTACAGGGCTTTACGAATTCAGCTTCTTACAGGTAGGATTCATCACCCTCTGGATGAATTCGCCAATATTTACCTGTGCTGATGCGGTAGAGGGGATTAGCTGTAGAAGTGGACAAACAGGAAACCTATGAAAAATACAAAAAAAACAGCGGCTGATTTACAGCACGCCAGACGTAAGTGGTTAAACTCCCATGACTCCGGATATCGTAAGGAGATGGGCAACCGTCAAGTACAGATGATAGCAATTGGCGGAGCAATTGGTACCGGGCTTTTTCTCGGTGCAGGGGCACGATTACAACTCGCGGGTCCAGCCCTCGCACTGGTCTATTTAGTTTGTGGCATCTTTTCATTTTTTATCTTACGCGCATTAGGGGAATTGGTTCTGCATCGCCCATCAAGCGGCAGTTTCGTCTCTTACGCTCGTGAGTTTATGGGTGAGAAAGCCTCCTATGTAGCGGGCTGGATGTACTTTGTTAACTGGGCAATGACCGGCATCGTGGATATCACCGCGGTTGCGCTCTATATGCACTACTGGGGAGCCTTTGGCGATATTCCACAGTGGGTGATTGCATTAGGTGCGCTCGCGATTGTGGGCACCATGAATATGGTCGGCGTTAAATGGTTTGCGGAGATGGAATTCTGGTTCTCCCTAATCAAAGTCTTGGCCATCGTGGTCTTCTTAGTCGTGGGGGTAGTCTTCTTAGGAAGCGGCAAGCCACTGGACGGTAACACGACTGGCTTCCACTTGATCTCTGATAACGGAGGCTTTTTCCCTCATGGGATTATGGCTGCCTTTGTCTTAGTGCAAGGTGTGGTGTTTGCCTTCGCATCAATCGAACTGGTCGGTACGGCGGCAGGGGAGTGTAAAAACCCTAAAATCATGGTGCCGAAAGCGATTAATAGCGTGATCTGGCGGATTGGTCTGTTCTACGTCGGTTCGGTGGTATTACTTGTTCTATTACTACCTTGGAATGCCTATCAAGCGGGTCAGAGTCCTTTTGTGACCTTCTTCAGTAAATTAGGCGTGCCATATATTGGTAGCATCATGAATATCGTGGTATTAACGGCAGCATTATCGAGCCTTAACTCGGGCCTCTATTCAACTGGACGTATTTTACGTTCTATGTCGATGGGCGGTTCAGCACCACGCTTTATGTCGAAAATGAGTCGCCAGCAAGTACCTTACGCGGGCATTCTCGCGACGATAGTGATCTATATCTTCGGTGTAGTCCTCAACTATTACGTGCCAAGCCAAGTGTTCGAAATCGTTCTAAACTTCGCCTCACTTGGGATCATCAGCTCGTGGGCCTTTATCGTGCTATGCCAGCTGCGGTTACGTAAAGCGATCCGTGAAGGTAAAGCAGAAGATATCTCCTTTAAGCTTCCAGGCGCGCCATTCACCTCTTGGTTGACGCTACTGTTCTTAGCCAGTGTCTTGGTATTGATGGCGTTTGATTACCCGAACGGGACTTACACCATTGCCTCCGTACCACTGATTATCATTCTGTTGGTTATCGGATGGTTTGGGGTACGTAAGCGTGTTCATGAAGTGTCATTGCGTGAGCAGCAACATCTATCTGCGCATCACGAAGAGTAAGACTAACAGGGATTAACGCTGGGTAGTCAGAAGGTTAAAACGGTGTCGTAGATTATGGCACCGTTTTTTTATGTCTGTTATTAACGATTATTCACTAACGCCGTCACCAGTTGGTTAGCCCCTTGGCTCATAGGGGTAAAGTGACTGCCTGGTGCACGAGCAACTGCGATAAAGACCCCGACGTTACTGCGTGGGTCCATCACGATATAGGTCATGAAACCGCCACCACCACCTGTCTTTTCGACCAACGCCGGTTGGCTACCTATTGCATCCATATGGACCCAGCCTAATCCTAATCCGCTGGCAGGGCCAGCAACGTCCATGCCGTTCATCCGTACTAATTGGCTGCGGGGATAGACCACGCGCTGTAAGGTGCTGGCGAGCGGAGAACGAGGCCGGATTGAACTGGATAGGAATTGCTGCATCCAGCGTTCCATATCATCGGCCGTTGAATAGAGGCCACCACTGCCAATGGCCGCGAGGGTATTGTTACAAGGGCTAGCATGATCGCGTGGGATGATTAATCGACGGCATTGATCAGGAGAAGGGGTGAAGGTCGTATCCTTCATGCCTAATGGACGTGTAATTAATGATTGCACTAACTGAGGATAAGGTTTACCGCTGGCACGGCTCAGGGCATCAGCTAGGTAGTCGAAGCCTAAATTCGAGTACGCGGCGACGGTACCGGGGATCGCTTTCAACTTAGCATGCTGTAACCACTGCCAGCGCGAAGATTTTTCTGGCCAGATAAAGACAGGACGATTTGCTCGTCCGCCTGGCATTTCGCGGGGAAGTCCTGCCGTATGGGTAGCAAGATTTTGTAACTTAATGGTGTATCCGCGATAAGAGGGTACCGTCATCCCTTTAGGCGTGTATTTACTGAGCGGATCGGAAAGCTTGACCACGCCTTGTTGGTCCAGTTTAACCAAGGTTTCGCTGGTAAAGAGTTTACTGATGGAAGCGAGGCGGAAAACGCTCTCCTTCGTCGGGCGAACACCGGTTCCTCGCCGAGTCTCTCCCGCACTGGTGAAATAGTGCTGGTTACCATCAATGACCACCATCGTCATGCTGGCCGCTGCGGTTTGTTGATAAATTTGTTGTGCATAGCGCTGCACGATATCGGCGCTAACTTGCGGAGCGACTCTCGGGGCAGCAAAGCTGGTACTGGTTGCAGAGAGAACGAGCGCTGCAACGAGGGATAATGTTAGTTTTTTCAAGGGAGAGCGGTCCATACACAGTGAATAAAAGTCAGTGATGATAATAACGGGTTTACCCCATGCTTATTAGAAAAAGGATTAACTATTATGTTTCTTTTTATAAGCAATGGTGATGGCTCGGCGTGCGATACCGAGCCGTGGTCTTATAGCCAGTTACGGACTGTTAAAAAATGCTCGGTCAGTGTCGCTTCCGGTGAGCCAGCGGGCGCTTGATAGTCATATTCGAAGCGGACGAGCGGCGGCATCGACATCAAGATCGATTCCGTGCGTCCACCACTTTGAATACCAAATAATGTGCCGCGGTCCCACAGCAGATTAAACTCGACGTAGCGCCCGCGTCGGTAAAGCTGGAATTGGCGTTCGCGCTCACCGTAAGGCATAGTATGGCGTTTTTTAACGATAGGCAGATAAGCCTCTAAGAAGCCTAGGCCGACTGCTTGCGTAAATGCGAAGCAGTGCTCGAAACAGGGTGAATTCAAATCGTCAAAGAATAACCCTCCAATCCCGCGCTGCTCGTTGCGATGGCGTAAGAAGAAATAGTCGTCACACCATTTTTTATAATGTGGGTAGACCTCTTCACC
Organism: Rosenbergiella metrosideri; assembly: GCF_022602565.1. GTDB lineage: Bacteria > Pseudomonadota > Gammaproteobacteria > Enterobacterales > Enterobacteriaceae > Rosenbergiella > Rosenbergiella metrosideri. Next base: position 25,103 of record NZ_JALBCV010000016.1, on the reverse strand, counting down.
AAATGGGCGGCACAGGTCTGCTGCCGTTCGATGCCAGTGTTGGGCATCTTCTTCAAAACCGTAAAACGGTGTTAGATCAAAGCCACCGCCAAACCACCAAACTGGCTCAGCACCGGGTTTTTCAGCAATAAAAAACCGCACGTTGGCATGGCTGGTCGGGACATAGGGGTTGTTGGGGTGAATGACTAACGATACCCCCATAGCTTGAAAGCTGCGTCCGGCTAATTCAGGGCGATGCGCAGTCGCTGAGGCGGGCATCTGGTCGCCATAGACGTGAGAAAAATTGACGCCCGCTTGTTCGAACAATTTTCCTTGGGTGAGGACGCGGGTGCGCCCACCGCCACCTGCTTCACGAACCCAATCATCTTCGAGGAAGGAGGCTTGGCCATCGAGATCGGCCAATTGTTGACATATCGTATCTTGTAACGATAGGAGGAACTGTTTTACTTGCTCAATGCTTTGCGTGCTCATGATATTTCTACAACCTTCGTTGAACATTACGTGAATCAACTGACTCGGCGGTTACGGCGTTGCTGTTCATTATAAAAGTTGACGATACCATCAGAAATAGCCCCAGCAATTTTTTTACGAAAAGCAGTGGTGCCGAGCAGTTTCTCTTCACCTGGATTAGTGATAAACGAGGTTTCAACTAATACAGAGGGGATAGAGGGGGACTTTAATACGGCAAACGCAGCCTGCTCAGTGTGTTGACTATGCAAGTGGTGTACGGGACGAATCGTATCTAAGACATGTTTTCCCAGTGTCAGGCTATTTTTAATGGTATCGGTTTGAACTAAGTCAAATAAAATTTGCTGTAAATATTGGTCTTTCTGCTGCACTTTAAGGCCACCGACGGCGTCGGCATTATTTTCGCGATCAGACAAATACCGTGCCATTGCACTGCTCGCGCCGCGATTAGAGAGCGCGAACACCGAGGCACCACGCGCTGAGGGATCGGTGTAGCCATCGGCATGGATTGACATAAAGAGTGATGCACCATGTTGCGAAGCAATTTCCACGCGTTGATAGAGTGGGATAAAATGGTCACTGTCACGGGTTAACCGCGCTTCGATATTCGGGTGGCTACTTAATAACTGGCGGACGGTATTGGCTATTTCTAATACCACGTGCTTTTCCATCGAGCCTTCTTCGCCGACCGCGCCAGAATCGATGCCGCCGTGGCCGGGATCTAGCATGACAATAAATTTCCCCGATTGACTCTTTTTTGCTGCTGAATGGCGTTGACGAGACACCGGGATCCGCGACTCTTCGGCCAGTACGGCGCGTGGGGAGAGCACTGCCAACGCGAGACCGGAAAAGAGTAATTGGCGGCGATTGACTAATTGTTCCAGTGAGGCCAATTTTTTCATTAGTTTCAGATCCGTGAAGAGTTAATGAGAATTACTATTAATAATTAGGTTATATAATAACATTAGCCATATTGCTAACATTGAAATATTTCAGCCTTTTACTGAGTATTGCCTTTTCTAACACCCTCACTCACACGCATAATAGTGTGTTTTCGCCAAGGGGAGGTCAAAAAATGGAAATTCGTGTTTTCGAACAACAAGATATCGACGAGGTTATTACGTTATGGGAGCGATGTGACCTATTACGGCCTTGGAACGATCCTGAACTCGATATCGAACGTAAATTACGCCAGGATGCTGACCTTTTTCTGGTTGTTGTCCTTTCAGGGCAGATCGTCGGCAGTGTGATGGGCGGCTACGACGGCCATCGGGGCTCAGCCTATTACCTTGCGGTACATCCTGATTATCAAGGGCGTGGCTTTGCCAATGCGTTGATGAATCGCCTTGAAAAGAAATTGATTGCTCGAGGCTGCCCTAAACTCAATCTTCAAATCCGTGATGATAATGACTTAGTGCTGGGTTTTTATGAAAAACTGGATTACGAAATTAATGAAGTGACCAGCCTCGGTAAACGGTTAATTGAAGACCGTGAATATTAATTCCAACCGATGATGGAAGATTTCGATGCCGAAGGTGAGGGGGGAGCAGCCCCTTTACCCTTTTTGCTATGGGCCATTTTGCTGTATCAAGCCCGGGCCTGGATATTGCTGATTATGGCAGGGGTCTCACGGCAACAAGGCGATACACTTTTACGTTTTTTTGTACCGGACCCCTCGACGTTTTATATTGGTTTAGCCCTAGGCTTACCCGCGCTGCTATGCATGGCGCTAAGCGGTTATCGTCAACGCTTTCCCCGTAGTTGGCGGCTTTGTCGTATCAGTATACTCATCGGCGGTGCGTTGCTCTGCGCTTGGCAGCTGAGTCAATGGAACCAAGTGGCGTTAGAAAGCTCGCCGCTGTTACTGATTTTGACCTTATTTGATCTATTAACCGAAGCCGCATTACTGACGATGAGCCGCCTAAAACGGTGTTTCATCCAACAAAAAAACGGTTTACAGTAAACTTTTTACTCGAAGATCACTCCTAGTAGCATTGATCAGCTATGCAAGAGGAATAGAAATGAAAGCGTTATCCTGTGCACTGCTTGCCAGTGTGGTATTGCTCAGCGGCTGTGCGGGTTCCAGCCATCAGGCAGACACGTCGAACAATAGCGTCCATTGGTGGAACCCCTTGAGCTATTCGTGGTCCTCCGCACTGCCATGGAACTGGTTTGGCGCCTCAGTCGCCGTGAGTGAGGAAGGCGTGGGTAAAATTACTCGCTCAACCCCTTTTAATGCCGAGGCAATTAGTGAAGGTATTGGTAGCGATTATCGTATCCGTCAAGGAATGGGTACGCGTAATGGGCAGATTGAAAGCTATATTCAAGCAATGAAAGATCAACAGGTAGCGATGACCTTTTACGGCGATGGTACGGTGAATAAAATTAGTGTATCGGATACCCAGATTGGTACGCCTAAGGGTATCGCATTTGGCGCACCGTTCTCTGCGTTATTCCAGAAAGCGTATGGTAACTGCCAGCCAGGCCGTGATAGCCAGCACGTGCAGTGTAAAGTCCCGAATAGCCAACATCTTGAGGTTATCTATCAAGGCGAATTTAGTGGTCCTTCCGGTATCATGCCTGCCGATGCCACGCTCAAGCAGTGGACACTCTCTGAGATCGTCTGGCACGCCTAATCGTTATATATTTTTTAGCAATTACACAGCAGTAATCGGTATATAAAACCATTACTGCTTTTTTATCCTTATTAATACACTGAGAACTTCTAGATTGACTGAGGTTGAGATTGGAATTTTCAGGTATGAAGAGACGCTATACATCATCGGTGGTGGGCTTATTACTGCTCGCTGCACCGTCTGCCTATCCAGCTCAATTACTCAATAGCTCCTACGATGTGTCACGCGAGCTGTATGAACAATTGAACCCGGTATTTATTCAGCAATGGGACGCTCAGCACCCACAAGATACCTTAACAATCCGTCAATCCCATGGTGGATCGTCCAGACAAGCCCTTGCCTTATTACAAGGGATGCGTGCCGATGTGGTGACGTTCAATCAAGTGCCTGACGTTCAGATACTGCATGATAGAGGGCAGCTGATCCCCAGCGATTGGCAACAACGTTTAGCTAATAACAGTTCACCTTACTACTCAACCATGGCTTTAGTGGTACGTCGCGGTAATCCTCTACATATCAAAGGTTGGCAGGATCTGGTCAAACCGGATGTTAAGCTTATCTATCCTAATCCTAAAACCTCGGGCAATGGCCGTTATGCCTGGTTGGCCGCTTGGGGATCGTTAAGCCTCTCTCATCATCAAGATATTTCAGCGGTGCGTCGGGCGATGCGTCAGTGGGTAAAAAACACTCAGGTCGCCGATATTGGCGGACGTGGGGCAACGCAAAGCTTTGTGAATCAAAAATTGGGCGATGTACTGATCACCTTTGAAGCCGAAGCGCGTGCTTTACAACAGCAATACCCGGATGAGCATTACCAAGTGATTATTCCGCAGACCAATATTAAAGCTGAGTTTCCCGTTACTTGGATTGACCGCAATACTGAGCGCGATCACTCCACCACGGTGGCAAAAGCTTACCTTAATTTTCTTTACCAACCCGAGGCGCAAAACATCTTAACGCGTTTTTATTACCGTACCTATCACGCGACACCGAGCATTGTGGCGCAACAGCATTTTGCGCCGGTTCATTTTTTCACGGTTGAACAGCAGTTTGGCTCATGGGCGAAAGCCATGCAGTCACAGTTCGCACCGCAAGGGGAGTTCGATACATTGCAGGCAGCAGGATCACCACTATGATTTTTTCACGTCAACGTCGCGTTTTACCCGGGTTTGGCCTGAGTCTCGGTACCAGCCTATTCTTTACCTGTTTGATTTTACTGTTACCGGTCAGCGCGTTATTGATGCAGTTATCGCACATGACTTGGGCCGAGTATTGGCGGGTTATCAGCGAGCCGCAGTTAGTTGCCGCCTACAAAATTACACTGCTCTCCGCAGCGGTAGCGTCACTCTTTAACGCGGTGTTTGGAACATTAATGGCGTGGGTATTAACGCGCTATCGTTTCCCTGGCCGGACATTTCTGGATGGCTTGATGGATCTCCCCTTTGCCCTGCCGACGGCGGTGGCAGGCTTAACGCTTGCGGGATTATTCTCGTCGAATGGATGGTACGGCCATTGGTTGGCGGAGCACGGTATTAAGGTGACTTACACCTGGTTGGGGATCGCGGTCGCCATGGCGTTTACCAGTATTCCTTTCGTGATCCGAACCGTTCAGCCGGTATTAGAAGAGCTTGGCCCAGAGTATGAAGAAGCCGCCGAAACGTTGGGGGCACGGCCTCGACAGGCTTTCTTCAAGGTTATTTTACCGGAAATTGCGCCATCGCTGCTCGCCGGGACTGCGCTCTCTTTTACCCGCAGTCTGGGAGAGTTTGGTGCCGTCATCTTTATCGCCGGGAATATTGCATGGAAGACCGAAGTCATTTCGTTGCTGATCTTTGTTCGCCAACAAGAATTTGATTTCCCAGCCTCTAGCGCTATCGCCTCGGTCATTATGGGGGCATCGTTAATACTGCTCTTTACAATCAATACATTACAGAGTCGCTACGGGCGTCGTTTAGGGGGTAAATAATGGCTGTCTCATCACGCCCTTGGACGAAATGGATACTGATCGGTTTGGCCCTGCTCAGTGCCACACTCTTCCTATTAGTACCACTCATCTATATTTTTTGGCAGGCGCTTAGCGCAGGGGTAGGGGTCGCCTTACATAATTTGCGTGACGGTGACATGTTGCACGCCATCTGGCTAACGGTTCTGATCGCATTGATTACTGTGCCGGTAAACTTAATTTTTGGCACCTTGTTGGCGTGGTTAGTCAGCCGCTTCAATTTCCCAGGACGGCAGTTCTTGTTAACCTTGTACGACATTCCGTTTGCGATTTCACCGGTCGTCGTAGGTTTACTCTATCTGCTGTTTTGGGGGATTAACGGTCCTGCGGGGAGCTGGTTAGACGCGCATAATATCCAAGTGATGTTTACCTGGCCGGGAATGGTACTGGTGACTATTTTCGTTACCTGCCCGTTTGTGATTCGAGAATTAGTGCCGGTCATGCTCAGTCAGGGGAGCCAAGAGGATGAGGCGGCGATCTTGCTGGGGGCCAATGGCTGGCAGATGTTTCGTCGAGTGACGCTACCGAATATCCGTTGGGCATTACTGTACGGTGTGGTCCTGACCAATGCGCGAGCGATCGGCGAGTTTGGTGCAGTGTCGGTTGTTTCTGGCGCTATACGCGGCGAAACCTATACGCTTCCGTTACAGGTCGAACTGCTGAACCAAGATTATAATACCGTTGGGGCCTTTACGGCTGCGGCGTTACTCGCCATGATGGCGATGGTCACCTTATGTTTAAAAAGTGTATTGCAATGGCGCTTAGAACGTCAGCAGCACGGCGCACAGGCGGGCGAAAATGAGCATTAATATTAACCAGATCTCTAAATTTTTTGGTCAGACTCAGGTACTGAACAACATCAGTCTGGATATCCCTTCCGGCGAGATGGTGGCGTTACTGGGGCCATCTGGGTCGGGAAAAACCACGTTACTGCGGATTATCGCTGGGTTGGAAAACCAGAATGCTGGGGAGATCATGTTCCATGGGCGTGATGTAAGCCAAGTCCATGCTCGGGATCGGCAGGTGGGGTTCGTTTTCCAACATTATGCGCTATTCCGCCATATGAACGTCTTCGATAACATTGCCTTTGGTCTGACCGTGATGCCGCGTACTACGCGTCCGAGCAAAGCCGTGATCCGTGAAAAGGTGATGAAACTCTTGGAGATGGTACAGCTTAAGGAGTTCGCTAAACGCTATCCCGCTCAGCTCTCCGGTGGGCAAAAACAGCGTGTGGCGTTAGCCCGTGCGCTGGCTGTTGAACCTGCCATATTATTACTCGACGAACCCTTTGGTGCCCTAGACGCGCAAGTACGTAAGGAGCTACGTCGCTGGTTACGCCAGCTACACGAGGAGCTGAAATTTACCAGTGTCTTTGTGACGCATGACCAAGAAGAGGCGATGGACGTCGCTGATCATATCGTGGTGATGAGCCAAGGAAATATCGAACAACATGGTACCCCGCAGCAAGTTTGGCAACAGCCAGAGAGTCGCTTCGTGTTGGAATTTTTAGGTGAGATCAATAAACTCCCTGCGACGATTGCCGGACAATCACTGCAGGTGGGGGGGCAGCAGTGGCAACTGAGTCAACCTTATCCTGTACAGGGTAATATCGACCTCTTTCTTCGCCCTTGGGAACTGACCTTGTCAGCGATGCAGGATACATTACATCGCCTGCCGGCGAAGGTCTTGGAGGTCACCCCTCGGGGCCACTTTTGGCAACTCAGCTTAGAGGTCGAGGGCTTAGCCATTGATCCGGTCTCTGCCGTGAGTCAAACGGTGGTCGCGCCAGAGCGGGGCAGCACAGTCTATCTCAATATTGGGCAAGCACGGGTGTATCAACAAGACAATCTCTTAGCGCCACTTGCCTTTGATTAACCGTACTGATAATTTCAAGGTTAGCATTGCCATCAGCCTAGGTTTCTACCTAGGCTGATGGCGTTTAAGCGATAGGAAAAAAACGTGACCACCCTAGAAAGCACGATAGGTAATACGCCCTTAGTTCGATTGCAGCGTCTGCCCGCCGCCGGTGCGGGTGAGGTGTGGGTAAAACTGGAAGGTAATAACCCTGCAGGGTCGGTCAAAGACCGCGCAGCCTGGTCAATGGTGCGCAAGGCCGAACAACGGGGTCTTATCAAACCGGGTGACACATTAATTGAAGCCACCAGTGGTAATACCGGTATTGCACTCGCGATGATCTGTGCGGTGCTAGGTTATAAACTGAAGCTATTAATGCCCGATAATATGAGTACCGAGCGCCAAGCGGCGATGCAGGCCTATGGGGCTGAATTGATTTTGATCGATCAAGCTCAGGGTATGGAGTATGCGCGGGATTATGCACAAATTCTGGCGGCAAAAGGCGTGGGGATCGTACTGGATCAGTTTAATAATCCAGATAATGCATTAGCGCACTACCAGACCACTGGCCCAGAAATTTGGCAACAGACTGCCGGTCGCATCACTCACTTTGTTTCCAGTATGGGGACAACCGGTACGATCAGCGGCACTGGCCGTTATCTTAAGCAGCAAAACTCAGCCGTTCAGGTTATTGGATTACAACCTGCCGCGGGAAGCCAGATTGCGGGGATCCGCCATTGGAAAGAGGCGTACCAACCAACGATTTATCAGCCACAGTGGGTTGATGATATTGTGATGATGACGCAGGAGCGGGCGGAGGAGTCGACGCGCGCGCTGGCACAGCAAGAAGGGGTTTTCGGTGGGATAAGTTCGGGGGCCGCGGTATCGGCGGCATTAAGCCTTTCAGAATCGCATCCTGAACGGGTAGTGGTCGCGATAGTCTGCGATCGCGGTGACCGATATCTCTCGACCGGTGTTTTTAATCAGCAACTCGATTAAAGCGTAATTATTGTGTAAATCAAACAGAATCTCGGCAGAAAAGACGTCATTATACGTAAAGTGAGTTAGAGGCCATAGTATGAAAATTTTATTAGTTGAAGACGATCAAGAGTTAGGACAGATGCTCAGTCAGTACTTGGCGGGCGAAGGAATGAATACTGATGTCATTACCCACGGTAAGCGTGCCTTAGAAGTAATTAATCAGGCGCATTATGATGCGATGATCTTGGATATCATGCTACCTGATATCAGTGGGATTGAAGTGTTACGTCAGGTACGCCAGCACCATCGATTACCTATCATTATGCTTACCGCTAAGGGCGAAAATATCGACCGAGTGATTGGCTTAGAGATGGGGGCAGATGATTATATGCCTAAGCCGTGTTATCCACGAGAATTGGTTGCCCGCTTACGTTCGGTTATGCGTCGTTTTGAAGAGATCCCGGCCGCGCCTAGCGATAACCAACCGCTAGTCTTAAAAGAACTTGAGCTTAATCCAGCGATGCGTTCTGTGACATGGCAACAGCAACCGATTGATCTCACGGCGTCAGAGTTTAACTTACTTGAACTGCTCTTAGTGGCAGGGGATCGTGTAGTGTCGAAAGACGAACTTTCGGAAAAAGCATTAGGGCGTACACGTGAAGCCTATGACCGAAGCGTCGACGTGCATATCAGTAATATTCGCCAGAAAATTGCAAAAACCACTCAGGACCAAATCTTTATCGAAACCGTGCGCAGTATTGGTTACAAAATTCGATGAATCAACGTTATCCAAGGCGCTTATTCACCAAGATGCTGGTGGCTTTTCTATTTGTATTTCTATTAATAAGCCAAGTCATCTGGTTAGGATTTCCGCTTGTCGCCCATGATGATGGCTCGCCGTTTGCTAGACAACAGCGTAGTTTGCAACAAGTTCAACTGGCGTCTATCACTCAGTTACTGGCACACTCGTCAGGCCCCGCAGCCGTGCAAGGTTTAGTCGAGAGTTGGGACCCGGAGGTCAGGCCGCAGATGACCCTGACTGACAACTGGGTTACCCCGAACAATATCGATGAAGAGGCTCGAGGGGTACCCAGCCAGATCAGCCAGCAGCTTCACGACAATGCAGGGCATCTCTATCAAGTCACGTTAGATTACACCAGGTTAGAGGGCTTTAACGAACGGAACCACCGCTCGTGGCACGATTCCTTGCATATCCCTACGCCGATCATGTTTTTCGCGCCTTTTCTTGGCATCTTCTTCAGTTTACTCTTAGCCTGGAATATGACTCGACCGATAAGACAGCTGCGGGAAGGATTTGCCAAAGTCTCACGCGGCGATCTAACTGTACGGCTTTTCCCCGCTATGAAGCGTCGTTATGACGAGTTATCAATAGTGGCAAAGGACTTTGATGCGATGGTTGAACGTATCGATGTGCTGGTTAAAGCCCGGGAAGCGCTACTTCATGATATTTCTCATGAGCTGCGTACGCCTTTGGCGCGAGTACAGCTTGCAGTAGGTTTAGCACGGCAGAGTGAGTTGAATATCCCTCAATCGCTGGATCGTATCGATCTTGAGACTGAGCGGCTTGATAAAATGATTGGCGAGCTACTGACCTTATCGCGCGCTGAGCACGACGGCATTGATATTGACCAGTATTTCGATTTTATTGCGCTTCTAGAGGCGATCTTGGTTGATGTGCGTTACGAGGCGCAAAAACCGCAGGTCGATGTGGTGGCTCATTACGATAGTCTTAAGTCAGTAACGGTCCGAGGTAATGCTGAGCTTATTCGTCGTGCTATCGAGAACGTGTTACGCAATGCCTTACGCTATTCAACGCAGGGACAGGTGATAGTGGTCAAATTGGAGGTCGATCGCGATACACTGCTCCTCACGATTTGTGATAGTGGGCCCGGCGTGGAAGAGGATAAAATATCAAGTATTTTTGATCCCTATGTTCGCTTACAATCATCGCTTTCTGGCAAAGGTTATGGATTGGGCTTAGCTATCGTGCGCAAGGTGATTACGGCACATCATGGTCAAGTCTCGGCGTCTAACCGCCAAGAAGGTGGGCTTAAAATCTCAATACGCCTGCCACGGTGGCCAGAGTAAAAAAAAGCTCATCCAAGGATGAGCTTTTTTATCACTATTTCTGGATCCGCATAATCGGAGTTTCGCCGACTGTCACGTGTCCTGACAGTTTGGATAGCGACTTGATTTCATCCATATTAGAGATAACGACAGGGGTCAGGGTAGATTTCGCTTTCTCTTCAAGGAAGGCTAAATCGAACTCGATGATAGGATCACCTTTCTTGACTTTCTGTCCTTCCTCTGCGAGGCGCTTAAAGCCCTCACCTTTTAACTCAACAGTATCGATACCAAAGTGTACGAACAGTTCGATGCCGTTATCCGACTCAATAGAGAAGGCGTGGTTAGTTTCGAAAATTTTACCAATTGTTCCCTCGACTGGGGCCACAATTTGGTTGCCGTTAGGACGGATAGCGATACCATCACCAACGATTTTTTCAGCGAAAACAACATCTGGTACATCTTCGATATTGACAATCTCGCCCGAAAGCGGCGCAACAATTTCAATGTTGCTTGAATCGCTATCCGATTTGTCGCCAAAAAGTTTAGAAAACAATCCCATGATCTTCTCCTAAGCAATAACGTCGAAACACTTGTGACAAGTTAGCAAAGTGTTTTTTCTTTAATAAACTTATCAACGATATCCGTCAAATCTTCAGCAGTCGGTTGCGAAAGGGCTTGTGCGGCTAAAGCTTTAACGTCTTCGTAATTAGTGTTACGAATAATTTTTTTAATTCTAGGGATAGAAATAGAACTCATACTAAATTCATCTAGTCCCATGCCTAATAGTAATAGTGTAGCACGTTCATCGCCAGCTAACTCGCCACACATCCCCGTCCATTTTCCAACAGCGTGAGATGCGTCAATAACTTGCTTGATCAAAAGCAGTACAGAAGGGCTCATCGGATTATACAAATGGGAAATTCGGTCATTTCCTCGGTCAACGGCTAAAGTATATTGTGTCAGATCGTTAGTCCCGATGCTGAAGAAATCGACTTCTTTTGCTAAGTGATGGGCAATCGCTGCTGAAGCAGGGGTTTCAACCATAATACCGACTTCAATTGCCTGATCAAACGCCTTACCTTCTGCAGTTAATTGCGCTTTTAGCGTATCAAGTTCAGCTTTTAAGATACGCACTTCTTCCACGGAAATAATCATCGGGAACATAATACGCAGCTTTCCGTATGCAGAGGCTCGTAGGATAGCGCGAAGCTGTGCGTGAAGGATCTCTTTACGATCCATACCTATACGAATTGCGCGCCAACCGAGGAAGGGGTTATCTTCTTTTGGCAGGTTCATATAGGGCAGGTCTTTATCACCACCGATGTCCATAGTACGGATAATGACGGCTTGCGCCCCGACGGCTTCGGCAACGGCTTTATAAGCCTCAAACTGTTCTTGTTCAGAAGGCAGTGACTCACGGTCCATAAACAAGAATTCCGTACGATAAAGTCCGACACCTTCAGCACCATTACGCTCAGCACCGGCGACATCACGCACCGTTCCGATATTGGCGCAAACTTCAACGTGATGACCATCTAGCGTTATCGCCGGAAGATCTTTCAGCTTAGCCATCTCGTGTTTTTCATCTAACCAAGTGGTTTGAATTTCGCGCAGTTCCGCGATTTCATCTTCTGAAGGATTGATAAGGACTTGGTTATTGACGGCATCGAGAATAAGAAAATCACCGTTTTTCACCGATTGAGTGATATTGCCAATCCCCACGATGGCTGGCAGCTCCAGGGAGCGAGCCATAATTGAGGTATGTGAAGTTCTGCCGCCTAAATCAGTGATAAAGCCTAAAACTTTCTCAAGGTTTAGTTGTGCGGTTTCCGATGGCGTCAGGTCCTTCGCAACTAATATCGACTCTTCAGCAATTGCGCTGAGGTCAATGATGGTTAGGCCAAGAATGTTTTGCAGCAGACGCTTACCGATATCCCGCACGTCTGCCGCGCGTTCTTTGAGGTATTCGTCGTCTAATTCTTCTAACGCAGAAGCTTGGTCTTCGATAACGGCATGAACCGCGGCATCAGCGGTTTGGTGATTTTTACGGATAAGATCTATGATTTCTTGTTCAAGCTCTTCATCTTCCAGCAGCATAATATGCCCTTCGAAGATAGCCTCTTTCTCGGTACCAAAAGTTTCGCCAGCTTTTGTTTTGATCATCTGTAATTGTGCAGAAGCTTTCTGGCGGCTTTCAAGAAAACGATTAATTTCTTGCTCAACTTGGCTCGGATCGATTTTGTGGCTATTGATGACAACGTCATCTTCTTTTAGAAGGAGTGCTTTACCGAATGCAATACCGGGTGACGCAGGGATACCAGAAATCATAATCTTACCTTTAAATCAACGATGCTTAAGTGTAAATACTGGAAGTAAGCGCCCAAGTGTAGCGGCTCAATGGAGCCATTGAGTGTAAAGCTACGCCTGACCAATAATCAATGGGCTTATCGTATTGCAGGCCAATTATTCAAGTTCAGCCATTAATTTTACTAAATGTTCTATCGCTTGCTGCTCGTCTTCGCCTTCTGCGCTAAGGGTTACTACGGTTCCTTGAGTTAATCCCAAGGTTTGTAATTTGAAGAGGCTTTTAGCGCTGGCTGTTTTACCTTGAGAGGTAACGGTAATATCAGACTGAAACCCTTTAGCTTCTTTTACGAATTGTGCAGCAGGGCGAGTGTGTAGACCATTTGGTGCAGTGATTGTTACTTCTTGCTGAAACATATTTTTCCCCAAGATAATCAAAATGTTTGTTACTTAACGTGATTATTCAAATGTTATAACGCATTGAATCTGCCAAAGATCACGGTTCAACTAAAAGTTATACTTCAATTACGACGATAACCCTACCGTTTTTGCAATGTGATGTTGATCAAGAGCAAAAAATCGAGTGCATTATTTTTTGGCTCGAAATAAATCCCATCGTTGATACCAGAATCAGCGGGAGTAAAGCAAATGCGAACCAAGCAAAATTGAGATCTGCTGCACAAAAAAAGCACCCTTAGGTGCTTTTATAGACAGCTTTTTTAAAAGTAAGAAGAAAGTCTATTAACCGTTGTCTTTTTCTGTGAACAGGTCTGCAAACAACGCTGTGGATAGGTAACGCTCACCAGAAGAAGGGAGGATGACGACAATATTTTTATCGGCAAACTCTGGCTCTTGTTGTAATTTCAGTGCTGCCGCAACCGCTGCGCCTGAAGAGATGCCCGCTAAAATCCCTTCTGACTCCATTAAATTACGGGCAGTGGTGATGGATTCCTCGTTGGTAATGGTCATGACACGATCGACTAAACTCAGATCCAAGTTGTCAGGCACAAATCCTGCACCGATACCCTGAATTTTATGGGGGCCTGGTACAACTTCTTCACCCGCGAGGGTTTGCGAAATTACCGGAGAGTCTGTCGGTTCCACCGCCACGGCATATAAACTGGTTTTACCTTGAGTCCGTTTTAAATAGCGAGCCGTACCGGTCAGGGTACCGCCTGTGCCAACACCGGAAATTAAGACATCCACTTCACCGTCAGTATCTTCCCAGATTTCAGGGCCAGTCGTTTTCTCGTGGATAGCCGGATTAGCAGGGTTACTGAATTGTTGTAGCATCAAATATTTTGCGGGATTACTGGCGACAATTTCTTCGGCCTTAGCAATCGCGCCTTTCATACCTTTTGCGCCTTCAGTTAAGACTAAGTTAGCCCCTAAAGCTTTGAGAAGTTTACGGCGTTCCACTGACATGGTATCAGGCATGGTCAACGTCAATTTATAGCCGCGGGCAGCCGCCACATAGGCTAGGGCAATGCCGGTATTACCACTAGTGGGTTCGACCAGTTCGACGCCCGCTTTCAATAACCCTTTTTCTTCGGCATCCCAAATCATGTTCGCGCCGATTCGGCATTTCACGCTAAAGCTCGGATTTCGTGACTCAACCTTGGCAAGAATACGTCCATTACCGAGGCGGTTTAACCTGACTAAAGGCGTGTGGCCGATTGTTAACGAGTTATCTTCGTAAATCTTACTCATATCCTATCCTTAACTCTTTGAATTTTGGGGAACCTAGTGAGAATACGCTTTATACGGTCGCAGTGAAGTGACGAAATGGTATATCGATATGTCAGAGTGCAATAACTACGGGCGATCACTATTGATTAGCGTTTGACGGTAACGATCAACCCAAAGCGCGGTAGCGCCGCAGACAGCAATCGGCATAATGACTAAATTGATAATAGGGATCATTGTAAGAACGCTAATCAGTCCTCCAAATTCTAGATTAATTTTTCGATCACCGGCAAGATTTCTACGCATATTGTCAAAAGCGATCTTGTGGTTATCGAAAGGGTAATCGCAATATTGAATAGCCATCATCCAAGCTCCGAAGATAAACCAAAGAATGGGTGCCAGCAGTTGACCTATCCCAGGAATAAAGTGGATAAGCAGTAAACCGACCGCGCGGGGGAGGTAATAACAGAGCTTGAGCCATTCCCGTTTCATAATTCTGGGCAGGTCGGCAATTAAGGACCACCAACTCATGTCATCAGGTGTATGACCGGTTAGACGCTGTTCGAGTTGTTCAGCCAATAAACCGAAAAAGGGCGCAGCTATCCAATTGGCAAGGGTGGAAAAAAAGTAGCCAAAGACCAGCACAATAGAGATAACGGCGAGTGGCCAAAGGATGAAATTCAACCATGCCAACCAATGAGGTATATAGGTCATTAACTGAGGGATCCATTGATGGAGCTTAGTGAATAACCAATAGAATGCAGTCCCGAGTAAGAGAATGTTAATCAATAGTGGGACGATGACATAACGGCGAATACCGGGTAAACAAACGAGATGGCACCCTAATCTTACATAGGTAAAACCGGAAGAGGGAAGAGGTTGTTGACGCTGTGTCATATCCAATTACTCACAATTATAATTACCTTCTCATAGTAACGTTTTTTTTGTCTCGGCGTAGGCCTTGCTGCTGTTAATTTAATCAATCGCACCAGATTAGTGATATTATTCAGGATAAATGGCAGTGTATGCTTGCACTTATTCGCGCTGACCAATACATTTAGTGGTATATAGGTGCCTTTTTTAGGCAAAGTGTTTGAACAACAGAGAATATAGTGATGCAGGATTTGCGTCTGATCTTAATAGTTGTTGGTGCTATCGCGATTATCGCGTTGCTGGCGCACGGTTTATGGACTAATCGTAAAGAGCGGTCTAGCGTTTTCCGTGATCGTCCTCATAAGCACTTTATGCAACGTCGTGATGAGAGTCTCGACGAAGATGAAGTAACGGCTCCTGCTCAGGAAAAACCTCCTGTTCATACGCCACACTCTTCTACTGCTAGGGATACTGCACCTGCTCAGCATAGTGCTAGCGTCCAAGAAAAACCTTCTGAACCTCAGCAAAAGATACCAGCGAAAAACAGTTCGTTGCGTGACGGTATTGCTCTACAAGGTGACCCACTCTTGGGGCCAGAAGAAGCTAAGCAGAAACCGACTTCACCTTCTGCGCCGACTCATAGCGAAGCTGCGGCTGACCCCATTGTTGAGCCGACAGCGCCTGTTAACCCAGTTGAAGCGCCACCACGTCAGTCTATTGAGAGCGAAACCCCCAAGCCGACCCCCGCTCCGACTGTGCAAGAGCAGCCTGCTGTTGAGCCAGAAGAGAGCAAACCTGCTACGGCTGAAAAACCGCTCACTGAAACAGTCTTGGTATTCCACGTGGCGGCTCATGCAGGCAGTGAATTAAAGGGTGAACCCTTACTGCAAGCTATTTTGCAAGCCGGTTTCCAGTTCGGTGAAATGAATATTTTTCATCGTCACCTTAGCCCGACCGGTAGCGGCCCCGTACTCTTCAGTTTAGCGAACAGCGTAAAACCAGGATCTTTCGACCCGGATACGATGTCCGACTTCACTACGCCAAGTATCTCTATCTTTATGATGGTCCCTTGTTATGGTGATGCGCTGCAAAACTTCAAATTAATGCTTCAATCCGCGCAACGTATTGCCGATGATGTGGGGGGAGTCGTGATGGACGATGAACGTCATATGTTGACCCCGCAGAAAGTGGAAGTTTATAAAGCTCGAATTCGTGAAGTGATCAGCCACTCGTAACTTATCGCTTCTGTCAGACTATCAACCCCCGCCTGTCGGGGGTTTTTTATCATGGTGCATTATGGCTAATCTCCAACAACAGGTAGACGGCTTACGTCGGGAACTTCGTCATCACGAATATCAATATCATGTCTTAGACGCCCCTGAAGTGCCCGATGCAGAATACGATCGCTTGATGCAGCAGTTACGGCAGATTGAGTCTGAGCATCCCGACTTAGTGACGAGCGACTCGCCGACCCAGCGTGTGGGCGCACGACCCTTGAGTGCTTTCGAATCGGTCCATCATGAAGTCCCAATGCTCTCTTTGGATAACGTGTTTGACGAAACCAGTTTTTTTGCTTTCATTCGCCGAGTGAATGAGCGTCTATCGGGGGCGAGTGGTATCGAATATTGCTGCGAATTAAAGCTGGATGGTTTAGCCGTGAGTCTGCTGTACGAAGAGGGGATTTTGACCCGTGCCGCGACCCGAGGGGATGGTGCTACAGGCGAAAATATTACCCAAAATATTCGCACGATTAAGTCCATCCCGCTTTCGTTGACGGGAGAAAATTTACCTCGTCGTCTGGAAGTGAGGGGTGAAGTCTTTATGCGACAAAAGGGGTTCGAAGCCCTGAATGAGAAAGCTCGGCTAAAGGGCGGAAAGGTCTTTGCTAATCCGCGCAATGCCGCAGCGGGCTCTTTGCGTCAGCTCGACCCGAGTATCACTCAGCAGCGCCCTTTAAGCTTCTATTGCTATGGCATCGGTATTCATGAAGGCGGTAAATTGGCTGAAAGTCATTATGAGCGCTTGACGCAGCTGCGCCAGTGGGGATTTCCGATGGAACCGCATGTAACGGTATGCCAATCCGCTGATCAGGTGATGGCGTTTTACCACCGCGTCATTGCGCAACGCGAGCAGCTTGGTTTCGATATCGATGGTGTTGTGATTAAAGTTAATGCCCTCACGCAGCAACAGCAACTGGGTTTCGTCGCCCGTGCCCCCCGCTGGGCCACGGCATTTAAGTTTCCCGCCCAAGAGCAGATGACCCAGGTCCGCGATGTCGAGTTCCAAGTGGGGCGTACGGGAGCCATTACTCCCGTTGCACGCTTAGAGCCGGTACAAGTCGCGGGAGTATGGGTAAGTAATGCCACATTACACAACGCGGATGAAATTGAACGTCTAGGCTTGAAAATCGGTGACCGCGTGGTGGTAAGACGGGCTGGAGATGTGATCCCGCAAATTGTCAGTGTGATTACCGCAGAGCGACCTAGCGATGCCCGAGAGGTCACCTTTCCAACTCTTTGCCCAGTCTGTGGATCGGATACCGAACGGGTTGAAGGCGAGGCGGTGCTACGTTGTACGGGCGGTCTAATCTGTGGCGCTCAACGCAAAGAGGCCTTAAAGCATTTCGTATCGCGCAAAGCACTGGATGTCGATGGCCTTGGCGATAAACTTATCGAGCAATTGGTTGATAAAGAGTATGTGACTACGCCTGCGGATCTGTTCCGCTTAACCGCCGGTAAGTTAACTGGTTTGGAGCGAATGGGACCTAAATCGGCACAAAACATCATTCAGGCACTGGAGAAATCACGTCAAACCACCTTAGCGCGCTTTATCTATGCTTTAGGGATTCGTGAAGTGGGCGAGGCAACAGCCCTCGCATTAGCCACTCACTTTGTCACCTTAGAGGCGCTGATCGCCGCCTCGATAGAGGACCTTATTGTGGTTGATGATGTCGGTACAGTCGTAGCGACCCATATTCGTCATTTTATGGATGAAGAGAGTAACCGCGAGGTGATTCATCAACTGGTTGATGAGGTACAGATTCATTGGCCAGCTGCAGTGATTACGCAGGCAACGGAGTCACCCTTCAAGGGTAAAACGGTGGTGCTTACCGGGACCTTGTACCAGATGACGCGTGACGAGGCGAAGGAACAATTGTTGCAACGCGGTGCCAAGGTAACAGGGAGTGTTTCGAAAAAGACCGATCTCTTGATTGCTGGTGAAGCGGCAGGCTCCAAACTCGAGAAAGCCCAGGCCTTAGGGATTACTGTGATTGACGAGCAACAACTTATTGCGATGTTGGAGGCATAATGCCAGAAAAAGAGCAATTAGTTGAGCTGGCGAACTGGCGTATGCCTTTTGGTAAATATCAAGGCAGGCGGCTGATTGATCTCCCCGAAGAGTATTTATTATGGTTTGCTCGAAAAGAAGCTTTCCCAGAAGGGCATCTTGGACAGTTACTGCAGTTGGCTTTAGCGATAAGAATCGAAGGGCTTGAACACCTAGTGATACCGCTTAAAGTTTAAACAATTCGCCCCGGTTACGGGGCGAAAGTATTAGAGGGAGGTAACGCCTGTCTTCTCCACGTCACCAAAAACCGAATAATGCGGTAGTGTCACTGCAGACTGCTGTTCCCAGCCACCCCCTAGCGCTTTATACAGCGCAACTAAATCGACGGCCGTTTGTGCTTGCGCCTGGATCGCACGCTGTTCGGTTTGCGCTAACTGACGCTGTGCATCGAGCACGGTGATATAGGTGATGAAGCCTTTCCTGTAGTTTTCTGAAGCGAGTTGATAGGCGCGTTGTAATGCATCACGCGACTGCGTTAAGGCTGAGTCTTGTTGTTGCCCTGTACGGTAACTGACTAAAGCATTCTCCACTTCTTGTAGGGCTGTTAACACGGTTTGTCGATAATTGAGTGCGGCGGCGGCTTGTTGCGCACGCGCCAATTTCACGTTGGAGACGAGGCGACCGCCCTCAAATATCGGCAGATTTATCCCCGGCCCGATGCTATAAAAATGGCTGCTCCAATTATCCATATAGCTGATATCAGTGTTACGCACACCCAGTTGTCCTGTAAGGGAGAGGCTAGGGAATAATTGCGCTACCGAGACACCAATATTAGCCGTTTGTGCATGAAGATTGGCTTCTGCCGACCGGATATCTGGCCGACGGCGCGTAAGCTGGGAAGGAACGCCGACGGCAACCAATTGCGGTAATGTCGGCAACGGTTTAACCGACGCTAATTCGCTATCCAAGGCACCCGGCGGCTGGCCAATCAATACCGCCAGCGCATTTTTCGCTTGGGCAATTTGTGATTGATATTGCGGTAGTTGCGCCTGTAAAGCGGCCAATTGCGCCGTTGCACTCTCCACATCACTACGCGGTGCAAGACCGTTTTGCATCTGACTTTGCGTCAATTCGAGGCTCTGTTGCGCGATAGCGATCTGTTGATCCAATGAGGCTTCGGTAGCCTGAGCCGCACGCAGTTGAAGATAGGTCCGAGTGACCTCTGCTTCAAGAGAGACGAGTGCATCATTATGCTGTGCAATCTGTTGCTGTTCGCTGGCACGTGCCATCTCAATCTGTCGGCGGGTTTTCCCCCACAAATCAAGTTCCCAACTGGCATCAAATCCACCTTGGTAAAAGTTCACGCTACCCGTTGCTTGGTTGGCGATATCGCTGGGAATCGCATCGTAGATCCCCTGTGATTGTAGCTCTCCTTTTAATCCCAACTGTTGGCGAGAATAAGAAGCCTGACCATTCAGGGTGGGTAATAACCCCCCCTGTGCACTGGTCACCTGCTCACGAGCGCCAGCAATACGCAGTACGCTTTGCTGTAACGTCAAATTGCCCTTTGTCGCCCGTTGGATAAGGCTATTGAGCAGCGGATCCTTAAAGTTTTCCCACCAACTGACCTGGGTATCGGTCATTAACGGGTGGGAAGCTTGATCTTGTTGACTCGCCTGCCATGCGCCAGTTAAGTGGTTTTCAGGAGCATGATAATCGGGCCCGACCGCACAGCCGCTGAGGACTGCAATCAGCATCGGCAATAATAATCGCTGTGATTTCATGAGTTTTCCTTTCATTTAATGGCCTCCTGCGCTGCCTTCACTCTTTACAGGGGCGAGTAAAAGACAGAAGGGGATCATGATCAGGGCAATGATACATAGCCCGGTAAAGACATCGACATACGCCAAAATCCGGGCTTGGCTAATCATCTGTTTATAGAGTTGTGCCGTAGCCAATTGGGTACTGTTTCCGACTAAGGTAGTGAAATTCTCTATCGCCGCACCCATCTTTTGAACCATTTGCGAGAAAGGTTCATCAAATACGGTGGTATGATCGGAGAGATACGCCGAACGTACCTGTTGCCGTTCGGTAATCGCCGCAGTAGACAGAGAAATACCGATTGAACCCGCCACATTCCGGAACATGGTAAAGAGCGCTGAGGCATCGGCATTCAACTGCTGAGGGATAGTAATGAAGGCGATCGTGGTCAAGGGAACAAATAAGAAGCCTAGTCCAATCGACTGTACGCTGCGCATAATGACCAACGATGTGAAGTCGAGGGTAGGGGTCATTTGAAAACCTGAGTATAGGAAGGACCCCATTAAGCAGGTAAAGCCGAACATGATAATAAAGCGGGTCTGTACGATTGGCATTAATTTCAATACCAGAGGAATGGTCAAGATAATAAAGAAGGCACCGGGCGTTAACACTAAACCTGCTAGGGTGGCGGTATAACCTAAGTCTTGTTGAGCCAATTGTGGGATGACGACAGAGCTACCATAGAGGATAAAGGCCATGGCGGCCATTAACAGTCCCGCGACCCAAAAATTACGATCGCGCATCACCAATATATCCACCACCGGTCGGCGGGCGTACATTAGCCAATAGACGGTTCCAACAAGTCCAATTGCCGCAAGTACGGCAAAAGTAATGATAAAGGAGGAGTTGAACCAATCTGCATCTTCACCGCGGTCTAGGAAGACCTGCAAGCAGCCTAATCCCAGTGTGATAAGACTGATACCGATATAATCGATACGCAGTTGGTCTTTCTTCGCTTTACGTTCCCAAGGCGGATCTTCGAGTAGTTGATAAATGGCGAAAGCCGCTAAGATGCCGACCGGAATATTGATAAAGAAAATCCAACGCCAACTGAAGTTATCGGTAATCCAGCCGCCTAAGGTCGGGCCAATCACTGGCGCGACAATAATGGCGATCGAAGAAAGTCCGAAAGCCTTGCCACGGTCTTGCTTACTAAAATAATCGAGTAGTACAGATTGCTGGACGGGCTGTAATCCTCCGCCGAAGAAGCCTTGTAAAATACGAAACAGTATCAGTTGCCACAGCTCGGTTGCGATACCACAGAGAAAAGAGCAAAGGGTGAACATCACGACACAGATTAAGAAGTAATTCTTACGGCCAAAGAGGCGGCTAAAAAAGGCGGAGATGGGCAGAACAATGCCATTGGCGACCAGATACGAGGTGAGCACCCAAGTCGCCTCATCATAACTGGAAGAGAGTGAACCAGCGATATGGGGGAGGGCAACGTTAACGATAGTGGAGTCGAGTACCTCCATAAATACCGCTAACGTCACCGTAAGGGCAACCAGCCAAGGATTACAGCGCGGTTGCCAGCGTTGTGCTTCACTCATCAACATGAACCTCAGGCTCTACCGATAGGCCCAAGGGTAGAGGGTGATGGGGATCAAGTCCCTTATCGATAATGATTTTCACAGGAACGCGTTGCACAATTTTGACGAAGTTACCGGTGGCATTTTCTGCTGGGAAAGTTGAGAAATGTGAACCTGAACCCATTTGAATACTGTCCACATGCCCCTCAAGTTTTAGGTCAGGCCAAGCGTCAACACTCACCGTCACCTTATTCCCTGGATGCATATGTTCAAGTTGTGACTCTTTGAAATTCGCTGTCACCCAAATTTGCGGTGAGACCAGCGAAAACAGGGCGGTACCGGCCTGAACTAAACTGCCGACCTGAACATTACGCTTGGTGACATATCCATCGTAAGGTGCTCGTACTTCGGTATAAGAAAGATTAAGCTTGGCCGTGGCCAGTTGTGCTTCGGCTTGAACAACTTGTTGTTGACGTGCGGCGATAGCCGTTTCCTGTTGATGTAATTGCAGTGGAACCTGAGAAGCGATTTCAACTTGCGCTTGTGCTTGCTGATAATCGGCCTGCGCGGCGCGGTATTGTGAGGTCGCACTATCTATATTACTTTGGGTCGTTGCCCGTGGGTCAACACCGTGTTGACGTTGATAGACCGATTGCGCATTGGCCAAATTCGCTTTCGCTTTGGCTTGATCAGCAAGTGCCTGATGCAGTTGTGCGGGATATTGGACTTTAGCGAGTTGATACTGCGCTTGGGCTTGTTGCAATTGCGCTTGAGCGCTACCAAGTTGTGCTTGAGCCTGTTCACGCTGGGCGGTGGCGTCTCGGGGATCAATGACGACCAGTAAATCACCTTGATGGACAAACTGGTTATCTCTTACATTGAGATTGACGACATATCCGCTGGTCTTCGGCGCAATTGTCGCCGCGTTACCATCGGTAAAGGCATCGTCTGTCGATTCAATCCCGCGATTCATAAGCCAAAAAACGACTGCCACACAAAGAATAATGATGGCGATAATGGCGAGAATAATGAGGGGTTTTTTACCTGGACGGTGTCGCGGTGGCGCGTCGTTATTTTCGTTTTCGGTAGTCTGGGCATCCTGATCTTGTTCAGCTGCACCCTGTTCGCGGTCATCTCGCGTATTGTCTGTCATGGTATCTTCCATCCTAAAAATTACCCGAAGGTGACATCTTCAACGTTCGTACGTTATGAGTGTAGATAAAATATGACGAGTTGGCGTTAAGAATATCGATAAAGTCATCACCCAAGAGTTATCCCATTGGGTGATGGTGAAAAGGTTATCATTCAGTAGACGATTGCTCACCGGCTTTTTTATAGCGTTGTGCAATCCATGAACAGGTCATCAGCTGGATCTGGTGAAAGATCATCAACGGCAATACGATAATACCAACGATGCTCGCGGGGAAAAGGATATTGGCCATCGGCACGCCATTTGCCAAACTTTTTTTCGAACCGCAGAATAGAATGGTGATTTCATCGGGACGGCTAAAGCCGAAGAGGCGTGCAACCACTAGGTTAATTAATAGTGCGATAGCGAGCAATAGAATACAGCCCACGACGATCCAGCCAAGTGTAGTCGCATCGACCTTATGCCAAATACCATTGACGACCGCTTCACTGAAGGCAGTATAAACCACCAGTAATATTGATGTTTGATCAGTCTTACCAATCAAACTGCGATGACGCTCCACCCATCCGCCAATCCAACGGCGCGCAATATGCCCCAGCACAAAAGGTAATAAGAGCTGCAGCATAATTTTTCCAATTTGCTCGAAGCCATTCCCCGGCATTGCACTGTGAACATTCATTACTAAGTTGACTAATAAGGGTGAAACAAAGACACCCAGTAGGCTGGAGGCCGAGGCGCTACAAATTGCTGCAGCGACATTCCCCCCCGCTAAAGAGGTAAAGGCAATCGCCGACTGCACGGTGGCAGGAAGAATACAGAGATAAATAAAGCCAGTGTAAATGTCGTTACTGACGTTGACCGGATGCCACCACACCAATAAGCAGCCCAAAATAGGGAATACGACAAAGGTGCTGCACATAATCCATAAATGTAAGCGCCAGTGGCTACTGCCGGCGATAATTTTTTCACGGGAAAGTTTGGCACCATGCATGAAGAATAAGAGTGCGATGGCTGCAGTGGTGAGTCCCTCGACAATCGGGACAAATCCTCCGCGCGCAGGAAGGAAGGTGGCGAGTAAAACAGTGATGATGAGTTTAACCATCATCGGGTCGAGTCGCAGAAAGCCCATAAATTGTATCCATGCAATAAGTAATGATTGGATTGTGCTTGAAATCAGGTTAGAAATATAATTGATTTATTACATGAATATATGAAGAAAATAGATGAATTATAGTTTACGTCAGCTGCGCATCTTCGTCGCGGTCGCTGAGCAGCAGAGTTTTAGCCGAGCAGGGGAGTTAATTGGTTTGAGTCAGTCGGCAGTCAGTCATGCCGTTAAGGAGCTAGAACACACGCTCTCATTACGGCTTATCGATCGCACGACTCGCGAAGTGCTACTCACCTTAGCAGGTAAACAGTTGGCTTCACGCATGGCGTTATTGATTGATGATATGGATAATTTGATCAAAGATCTCTATAGCTACGGTGAACAGCGGACCGGAACCGTGAGAGTGGCAGCAAGCCAAACGATTTCTGCGCAACTGATGCCAAAGTGCTTGGCGAGCTGTCAGCAGCGTTACCCAGAAATACGTTTACTGTTGCAAGACAGTGTCCAGCAATCGGTGGTACAGGCGGTAAGGCAGGAAGAGGTCGATTTTGGCATCGTGATTGAGCTTCAGAATACGCGTGAATTCGAAACACAACCCCTACTGCAAGACCCTTTTCTATTATTGTGCCGCGACGATGATCCACTCGCAAAGAAACCCAGAGTCAGTTGGGCCGATATCGCGCCGCGCCAATGTGTATTACAAGATTATGCCTCTGGCAGCCGGGTATTGATCGATGCTATTTTTCAGCAGCAAGGGGGTCACCCTGAGGTGGTTCAGCAAGTCGGCCATCCTAGTACGCTGTTCAGCATGGTTGATGCAGGGATTGGCGTTAGTATTCTTCCAGCACTGGCGCTGCCTTTACCGCAAGAGAGTCGGCTAGTGGTGAGAAAAATTTCACCAGAGAGAGGTCGATTGCTGACATTGATACGCCGTAAAAATAGGTCACTCTCTCCCGCCGCAGAGGTGATTTGGCAACTCGTTGCCGAGCAAGCGCAACAGCTGGCACACAAACGGCAAATTAGCGTACGCTAGAAACGAAAAAAGCACCCAGAAGGTGCTTTTTTACTGAATTTGGTAGGTCGTGCAGGATGACTCGCTACGCTCGCCCTTTGGGTCGTTGCCTAGGCAACGTTGTCTCACTGCGTTCAACTCGAACCTGCAGCAGGTTCTCATCCTGAACGAATTTACTCTTGAGCTCTAGAAACGAAAAAAGCACCCAGAAGGTGCTTTTTTACTGAATTTGGTGGGTCGTGCAGGATTCGAACCTGCGACCAATTGATTAAAAGTCAACTGCTCTACCAACTGAGCTAACGA
>NZ_JALBCV010000164.1 GCF_022602565.1 Rosenbergiella metrosideri | reverse complement strand
GGTGCATCCGGGAGGATTCGAACCTCCGACCGCTCGGTTCGTAGCCGAGTACTCTATCCAGCTGAGCTACGGATGCATTGCAGAATTCTTGTAACTGACAGGTAACAAACTTACCGAAGAAGTGTTTAACAACCATTATGGTGCATCCGGGAGGATTCGAACCTCCGACCGCTCGGTTCGTAGCCGAGTACTCTATCCAGCTGAGCTACGGATG
>NZ_JALBCV010000163.1 GCF_022602565.1 Rosenbergiella metrosideri | reverse complement strand
GGATCGGGATGGGTTGGCCGCTGACCGCCCTCGCCGCGCTGGCCACCTACGCGGCAATCAAGGCAGCCCAGCGCGCCATCTTGGCCTCTCACGACGCCGCGGCCGTCGGAGGTGCAGCTGAAGTCGACGCCGACGCCGGCCGCGAGTAGAGCCCGCCGGTTACATGGACGGCAGCAGCAGCCTGCTCAGCTCCTCCTCGGCTTCGGTGACTGCGACGAAGAGCAACTCG
>NZ_JALBCV010000162.1 GCF_022602565.1 Rosenbergiella metrosideri | reverse complement strand
GAAGTAAGGCTATCGCTTTAGGATCAACCGGCGTATTCAGCGGGGTTTCATTCGCCTTAAGGTCTACCGCGGCTTGCGTGTGTACCGCGAAGAGCAGTAATAGCGAGGCTAAGTTTGTATAACGCATTCGGCCTCCTAGAGCACACTTGCCAAGAAATGGCGTGTTCGACTATGTTGGGGGTTATCCAGTACTTGCTCAACCGGCCCTTGCTCAATAATCTCGCCCTCC
>NZ_JALBCV010000161.1 GCF_022602565.1 Rosenbergiella metrosideri | reverse complement strand
GCCGTCTCAGATGCCGTTGCGTGACGGCGGTTTCGGCGCTGGCTGCCCGGTTTGCCAGATTCATAATGCGATCCTGCCCTAGCCTGTCTTACGCCGTCTCAGGCCTGTTACTCCAGCGTGACATCAAGGGTGGCGGCGTCCACGTAGGACAGCATGCGCGCCCGATGATGCCACCCCCGCTGAACTGAGCGACGATCCGCGGGCCCGCGAGCCGGCTGTTGTCATAGACG
>NZ_JALBCV010000160.1 GCF_022602565.1 Rosenbergiella metrosideri | reverse complement strand
CTTTGCGGCGCTCGAGCTTGATCGGCCCCGCCATCTCGCCCTCCCCGTCGGCGTTGGTATAGAGGAGCGAGGACCCGTCGACCGTCGTGCGGCCTTCGGTGACGATGACCTCACCCTCCTTGTCGCGTTCGACATTTTTAGGGCAACCAGTCTCCTCGTTGTAAGCTAGCGAACCCGGAAAGAAGTCGAGCACAGCCTTGTCCTGCGCTTCGGCCCCGCCCTCTTTGGGC
>NZ_JALBCV010000159.1 GCF_022602565.1 Rosenbergiella metrosideri | reverse complement strand
GCGTTGAGTTATTCATACTGCGCAGCTGATCTTGTAAAGACAGCACCAGATCGCTCATGCTACTGAGTAACGTATCTTGGCGCGTCAAGGCATCGTTCGCAGAGGTGATATTCTGCTGATATTGCGCAGTCATCGCCTGTTGTTGCGTCACCGCAGCCGTGCGCGCAGCATTGAGTGGATCCTCCGAGGGGAGCGTCTGCTTTTGCTGCGTCGCCAACTGATCCTGTAAC
>NZ_JALBCV010000158.1 GCF_022602565.1 Rosenbergiella metrosideri | reverse complement strand
CTCATCTCGGGCACGTTTACATAGACCACCGGCAGCGCGATCGATTCCGCTCGTTCGTGCAGCCCAAGGCGACGAATCGGCAACGCATTGAAGAATGGACTGAACACCAAATCGATGTCCAATGCACCGTTGTATGCTGCGCGCCGTTCACCCTGGTGGTCAGTCACCAACCACATGTTCTCCTCGTCGCGGGCGATGGCGAGCTGGCGTTCCCGCTCGGCTAGTGTGACC
>NZ_JALBCV010000015.1 GCF_022602565.1 Rosenbergiella metrosideri | reverse complement strand
GTCGGTGGAGTTGCATGATAATGTCATTGGGCACTACCTCACGATACAGCACTATCAATAAGTTGGAGTCATTACCATGATTTGCCAGCCACTAGCAGAGGCTAACAACAGAGTTACCGATAGTTACTCTGTTAGCTGGTGGGCGAAAGCATCGACAGAGTAAATATTGCTTACTCTGTTAGTTGCGAGCCAATGACATTGGCGTACAAAGGCAGGATATTGCCTTAGCTCATTATCTGAGAGTTACCGACAGTAACGCACAAAGGTAGACCGTTTCCTTAGCTCGTTAGATGCGAGCAAATTTGCGTACAACGTAGGAGGCTCGGAAATCGGAGACACCTAGAGGCGGTTATCGAAAGCGCAGATTTACGTTGTCGAGATAATCAGGGGCTTACAAAATTATTGTGACCGTCACTCGATAGGTTCCCTTTAAATCAAGGCGACCAGAGCGCAGTTCTACGCTTTGCTGTTTAATCATGTGTTTAACACACATTTAGAACCCGCCTCAAAATTGAGGAGGGATAACGTGGCTTAAAATTGAGCTTGCTGATTTAATTGATAAAAACGACCACCACCCCACAGGCCACCTACACAAAAAAGGCAGTGGCCTACCCTACCCCATGAAGGGGGTAAGATTACGGTAAGGTTTTTACTCGATGGCGTACCGTGGGGATCTAACCAATAAAAAAATATGAGTGAATTTTCTTACTGGATGGCATGAGTTTACCGAGGCATTAAAAACGATGAAAAAGCGGGTAAGAATTATCTATGGGACTAGGTTTAGGACTAGATTTCAACATTGAACGCATTCAGCTATCTACAATTCAATGACTTACAAGGTGAATTCAGCTCATCTCGTGCCGACCAAAAATCCCGAAGAAAAGCAGCCACTTACGGCTGCTTTTTTTGTGGCTGTGATTTTTTTTGAGTAAGGTGACACGCTCGACGATTTTTATCCTTAATACTCTGCCTTAACGGCCTCTCCTCAGTAAATAGAAATGACTACGATTAGTTTCATCTAGCGCGCGTTGCCAAAAAGATCTGGATAATAACGGGATGGCTTGCCACCTCTCATAAAGCTTAGATAAATAAAAAAGCCACCCAATGGGTGGCGAGATATTTTATTACGCTCTTCTAGGATCTGCTCACTTCGCCTCTATAACCCCTAGCGAAGCAATGATGCTGCTAAGCATTGGATACTTGTAATGTCCGAGCCGCTTCTTGAGGTTGTGAATGGTCGGCTAGGCGGTCTAACTGATAAACAATATCTGCAGCCATTTGTTGACGTAAGGCTTCACGTTTACGGAATGCTGAGCGGTGTTTACTTTCTACTTGCTCAACGTTACGCTCAGCTTCGTGGCGTGGCAGCTGATACCACCCTTGTCCGTCAACCTCTTGGGTGACTTCTGACCAAAAGGCATTATAGCTCGACTTAAGATGATGTGACTTGATATGGTGGCTATCAGCTATCCCACAAATTTTCTCGACTTGATAACTGTCGGCTAACGCATAAGCGGCTGATAGCAGCAGATTCTTGGGTCGTAAACCGAACATCGCTTTAGTCATTGCTCTCACCTGATCTTGACCTTCTCCCGGCTTAGGACCTTGTAAACCACAGAGATACAGCGTTTTTCCGCTAGCATCGAACGAATACGTCAGACTGTAGAGCGGCGACTCACTTTCTGGAGCAAAAAGATAAAGGCCCATCTCCCCTTCACGCACAAAACGAGAGTGCATTAATTTAAGGGTCCCTTGCTCGTCATTTTTAAGTTGTAACGTCGCCAGTGTTAGACCCGCAGAGTGAGTACCAAATAAGGTAGGGATAAACCGTGGATCAATACTCTGTTCGAGACGTTGCAACGTTGTCGACATCGAAGCCAGCTTCTGTTTGATCGTCCATCGTTTATTCAGGTACTTATTGAAAGGGCGTGCGGCCAGACTCACAACATCTTTGCGCTGTGCAACATGCTGCGCGATTAATGACTGCTGGCACAGTTGAAAATAGCGCCAATAAAGCACTGGGTGGCTGACAAGCGTTCGGCAAGCGCGTTTATAAAAATTGAATTTTCTAAGCGCTTCATTCCACTTTGGATTATTTTTACGCCAAGTTCTAAAACGTCCCATCGTAATATCCTATTAGTATTCTCTGCAGAGTGGCGCGCGTTGCGCGATGCTGTGCTTAGAGTAATAGGAATATTCTCAACATTATCTCAACGGGATAGGAAAGAGTTTACGAAATCTTAACGGAGTCTAAACAGAAGGAGATAAGAGCAGCCATAGCTGCTCGATAGGCATTAGCTTTCTTGCTCTTGATGATTGATTTCAATTTCAATGTTTTGAATTGTCGCATCGATGTTGTCGAGCAGTTTACCTTGCTCATTCAGCAAAGTATTAATTTGATCCGCAAATTCTTTGTGCTTATATTCACCCGAATCGAAGGCTAACCATTGTGCAGAGAGCGTTTCAGTGTTGTTTTGTGCGTAGTGGCGCATCTCTTTTAATTGCGAGGTCACATCACGAAAATAATCCAGTTGTGTTTTTTCTACTTCGCTCATTACGATAACTCCTCTATCGTTTATTTTGGGTGTGTATTAAGCTTGGCAAAAATCCTCATATTTACCTTCAGAATAATCCGCAATAGTAAATCCTACATATTTACTCGCGACGAGAGCGTATAGTCGGTATCCTTATTACTCTGCTTAATATGATGAAATGGATTATGTCCCAACTGCTTCCCCCTCGCTTTCAGACCGTCCAACTTGAGCCCTGTTTACCTTTTATTCTACAGGCCGAGATCAGCACTGGCCCATTTCATGCGGCGTGCTGTCAGTTTAATGCCAGTGCCTTCACACCACAACTTGCCCGTCAATTTGGTTTGGTGCTACCGGAGCCACTGCGCCACGCTGTAAAAAAACGCCAAGCGGAATATGTGGCGAGCCGTTGGTTAGTGGCGAAACTGTTAGCCCGTAGTAATCTCCCTAATTTTCAGCTTTTTAATCGGCCTGACCGTTCACCGATATGGCCAACCGGTAAAGTCGGTTCCCTCTCACACCATGACCATAAAATATTTACCCTCATTGAAAGCGGTCCGCTATGGGTAGGCAATGATATCGAGCGGATGCTGACGCAAGAAAAAGCAGCAGAACTCCGATCCATGATCATGACAGCGGAAGAATTGGTACTGTTAACCCAATCCGGCTTTTCGCTCTCTCAGGCGACGACGTTGGTTTTTTCGGTGAAAGAAACCCTTTACAAAGCGGTCTATCCCGCGGTACAGACACTCTTTGGGTTCGAACAGGTCACCCTAATCGCTATCGATCCCTATGCTGGCAAAGTCACAGTGCAGCTATCGGCCAGCGCGTTGCCTAAAGCGAGTCAGCAGGCTCGGTGGGATATTCATTATTGGCTCACCGATACGGAAGTCATGAGTTGGGTCGTTCAAGGGGCTTTATAGCGCTTTACGAAAGGTGATATTAAAGCGATAAGGCCCAGTGAGTGGGTGAATTCCGGGCTTCAAGGGTGATATCCCATGAAAACAGAGACGCGATTCCCGCCCCCACACAACTACGTCGCCATGTTCCAATAATATTTTACTCGTCCTATCACTACGTTCTAGACCGCCAAATAGAAACACTGCAGGCAAACCGAGGGAGACAGAGACGATCGGTTGATGGAGATCCCGTTCATTTTTATCTTGATGTAAGGTCATTTTACTGTCTACAGCATAGCGATTAATCAGACAACTATCAGGGACAAAATCTGGATAGTCCGCCGCAGTCGCAGCACGTCTTGCAAAGGCCGTTAGCCTATCGCTCAGCGGTAAACTCTCTGTATTAGCGAGATAGCCCTCCCTGCCTGAAAGCCACTGTGCTGCACCACAGCCTGTCATGGCAACAGACATTTTAAACCCCCCCGGAGTAATACGATGAATAAAGGGGCTTTGCGTGGCAATACGATTTATTTCAGCAAAAAGAGCGTCAGCATCACCTTGCACAAATCGTCTTAAGATCACAGCACCGGACGCGAGCGGTTCTTGCCAAGGCGCTTCATCTTCGAAAAAGTCGAACATCCTCTTCCCTCGTTAATGACTCTGATCGTTAACCATAAAGGTTTTGAATGACGGCGACGCCCAACCCACAAAATGATCGCCCTCTTTGGTAATAAGATAAACCGCGAGATGGAGGCGTTTCGCTAAGGCTTTGGCTTTTTCGGTTCCTAGCACCATTAATCCGGTATCCCAGGCATCCGCTTCTAAGGCTGTCGTTGCAATCACGGTGGCGGAGACAAGATGATGTTCAATTGGTTGCCCACTATTAGGGTCAATAATATGGGATATCCGCTTTCCCTCTAATTCATAATAGTTACGGTAATCACCGGAGGTGCTGATTCCATGTCCTTGGAGATCCACCACAACTTGTGCTTGGTTCATCTTATCTGTTGGCTTCTGTACGGCCACTCGCCAAGGTTGACCTTGCAGATGCTGGCCTCGTGAAATCAGTGCCCCACCAACTGAAACCAAATAATTGCGCACGCCTTGCTGCTCCATCAGTCTGGCCAAGTGGTCCGCAGCAAATCCCTCACCGACCGTTGAGAGATCGACGTACAGATCAGGGATATTTTTGCGTAGCGTATTGCCATATACCGTTCTACTTAGCGTCAGATGTTGTAAGCCGACGCGTTTCTTCGCTGCAGTAATCTGTGAAGCTGTGGGGGTATGGGTTGGAATAGCATCAGGGCCAAAGCCCCAAAGATTGACGAGGGGACCTACTGTAATGTCCATTGCCCCCTCAGTCATCCGCCCAACATATAATGAACTGGTGATAATCGCGGCAACATTATCACTAACAGGCTGGGGATCGAGACTGGGATTTTGATTGAAACGTGAGAGCCACGAATCCTTTTTCCAAGTCGACAACTCTTGATCATCTGCATCGAGACCTTGCTGGATTAAATAAGGCAACTGTCTAGCCTGTTCAGGGGTCAGACCGCTCGCCGTGACTCGCCAGACAGTCCCCATGGTTTTGCCCTGAAAGACTTGATCGGAGGGTGGTGAGTTCTCACAGCCAACTAACCCCGCGCAAAGAAGCACGAGAAGTGTTTGGCAGAATCTAGGTAATTGCATAGCGTATCTCTAAGTCATTGAGCGATCTAGGCGCAATTTCCTGAGAACTTGCACCAAAACTGAGCCTTTATTTTACTGATTATGGTACAGCCTACGTGTCGAAGGGTGCTAAGGTTGGCATTATCTTTGCAGCAACAATACTCCCCCTTGATGCGGAGATAGCTTATGCAAAAATTTCAGCAGTTATTCACCCAATGTCGTGCGCTTTATGATCAATGGCTTATCGCGGGAGGATTTAGTGCTAATGGGATGTTTATGGAAGGGCATTATTGTTTACGCGAATCGCCATCAGTAGAGAAAGTCGATTCGCCCCCCGTACGCAAAATTACCTCATAGCGATAAAAAAAGGATGCCTAAGCATCCTTTTTTTATGTGCTGAGGCTAGCTTAGAACTGGTAAACAAGTCCTAGCGCGACAGTATCGTCGGTAGTAATTCCTGCAGCGTCTGTGAAGTCGTTGTTCTTCATTAAGTTGATTTGATAATCAACATAGGTCGACATATTTTTATTGAAGTAATAAGTCGCACCCACATCTACATATTTTTTAAGGTTCTGTGAACCATATTGGCCTAGATCCGAACCGCGCGAATTAACATAGGCTAAAGATGGACGTAAACCAAAGTCGAATTGGTATTGCGCCACTAATTCCCAGTTATCCGCTTTGTTAGCATAACCGTAAGCAGTAGAGTCGCTATCGCCAAATTTCGTCGCGTTGTAAGAGCGGGTATACATAGCGGCAAGGTAAACGCCGTTAGCATCGTATTTTAAGCCACCAGAATACGCTGTGGCTTTATCGCCACGGCCTTGGATGCTGCTATAACTTCCGCTACCATTTTGATCATTAGTTCGGTCAGAAGAAAAGAGTGCACCGCCCAGTGATAATCCATTTCCTAAATCATAGGTAGTACTTAATCCCCAACCATCGCCATTTTCCCCTAAGACATTCCGGCCATTTGGTGACTCGGTTGAATTACCGTTTTTACCTTGGTATTGGAGAGTGAAATTAAGGCCGTCTACTAAACCAAAGAAATTAGTATTACGGTAAGTCGCTAAACCATTACTGCGTTGGAATAGGAAGTTGTCCGCGCCATAGGTATCACCACCGAATTCAGGTAATACGTCGGTCCAACCAGCAATGTCATACATCACACCATAGCTACGACCGTAGTCGATTGAGCCACCGTCACCAAAGCGTAAACCTGCGTAACCAATACGGGTATAATTGTTTGACGTACCTTCTGATTCAGCATTATTCAGGGCAACTTGGTATTCCCACTGACCATAACCGGTCAATTGATCGGTAACCTGCGTTTCACCTTGGAAGCCAAAGCGCATATAAGATTGATCGCCGTCATTACCATCATCGTTAGAAAAATAATGTAAGCCGTCGACCTTACCGAATAAATCTAATTTATTACCATTTTTATTGTAGATTTCTGCAGCACTTGCGGAACCTGCCATGATAAGTGCTGGAACGAGCAAAGAAAGAGCGCGGATTTTCATCTGTATTTTCCTCGAAAACCGTTAATCCTGAAAAAAAAGTCAACTAATTATGCAAAAAACGCTTCGATGACTATAATTGAATGTTGAAGCGGAAAATTCTCAATGCGGAAGTTACTAAAGCACATAAAATATTTCAATGTGTTTCCTTTTTATGTCTAAATGTAAATTTATTAATATAAATTTTTTTTATACTTTGGCTGAATGACAATTGATGACAACAATTGACAATTTCTACTAAACTATCGACCTATCTATTAGACACGATATTCCATTTCCGCACTGAATGTACAAACAATTAGCCCTCTAAGTATTACTATTACTTGGCTATCATCATTTATATTCATTATTGTTTTTTAACTTATTTTTATAAGTTTTTACCAAATTCTTACCGAGCGTTAGCTCGGTTTTTTTTTATTGTTTTAGTTACCGGCAACATGCCCTCCCCCCCTTCATTACCGTTACACAGCCATTTAGATCTGGCATAATCGAGCAAACCTCTTAATGCCTCTAAATTGAGATCTGTATGCTGCTTAAAATCCCAGAGATGACGCCGAATAACTTACGTAAGCTGCTTATACTTCTGCTTACGCTTCTGATCATTTCATTTATCAGCCTACTCTATAGCAGCACCTCGGCTATTATTCAGCAACAGGGTTCGGCGTTGAGTAGCTTTACACATTCACTACAAAATCGTATCGAAAAATACCGTTATATCTCATGGCAAATTTTTGACTCGGCGACACAAGGGACGACAGCGACGCTTCCAGGACCGATAACCCAGTCGACCATTCAACCCGGGATCTATGCGATCAGTACTCCCTCACCGAAAATAGAGACCTTAATCTTTGGCGAACACGAGCTAGCCACCCAGAACCTTGCCGCACAGATCTCCCAATATACCGAAACACTTTGGGCCTCCGCTAAGCTTACTTGGACCTTGTATTACCTTAATGGTGAAGACAATAGCTTGACCGTGATTACCAACGGTCACTTAATCAAAACACTAAACCGCTACGAGGGACGAAACATCGCCTCCTCTATTGCTGGCCGGCGTAACGAAATGCTGCAACAAGCGAATACGTTAGATGAAAAAGAGAGCTTCTCCGCGTTGCGTAATAACCAGCAGCTTTCACGTGGCGCCTTTATCACCTTACGAACAACCTTTAATCAGCCTGGACACCTTGCCACCATCCTCGCCTTTGATCTGCCTATTAATGACCTAAACAATAACGCGTTAGATCTTTCCGCTTTACAAATTCATAACGATGAAACTGTGTCAAAGAAGAGCGCCAAAGGCAGTTATTTCCTTAATCTTTCCGCGCTCAGTATTGATCTGCTTCGACCTGTGCCGGGTGTCCCCCTCACTGTCACTTATCATTTACCATTAATGATTGTGTTCAGTGCTATGATCGATGAATTACTACCTGTTTATCTCATATTATTTGCCCTGATTCTCCTCACGACGGGCGCGTTATGCTTCGTAAGGGAAAACAAAACCTCTTCCAGCCATCAGGTCGACCCCTGGGTTGAGAAATTACAACAATTCACCCATGAGCTGGTCAAAAACTTCCCGATGGGCTATCTGATTTATGACGCTAATCAAGAAAAAATACTGCTCGCTAACGACATGTCAGACCATTTAGTGCAACACTTGAATTTTAAAAAAATGGTTGATATGTCATCCAATCCATTCGAGCTGTTACAGGTGACGGTGAATAACGAAATTTATCAAGTACGCCATCACGCCAGCCAAATTATTAGCCACTATCATATATTCACCTTCCGTGAGCAAAACCTTGAGCAACAGGTCGCTCAACAACTGCAGAATGCTCAAGCCGTATTACAGAAAAATCATACCTTACGCCGTCAATTCTTCCAGCAGTTGAGCAATACCTTTAGCCGCCCGATGCACCAAGTCGATACGTCGATAGCGGAAGTAGTGGCCACTGCCCCCACGCTACTCCCCCATCGTTTGCTACAGGGTATTCGCTCGCTAAGCCGATTAACCCGTCATATCGAAATGCTTAATAAAGTAGAGTCAGGTGAATATAGCGTAGATAAACAGAGTATTGATTTGCAGCAAATTCTGGACGATGTAATCGCTGAAAACCAACAGATTGTTACGGAAAAGGCAATACTTTTAGTCGTCGATAACAGTGAACTCACGCACGCTACCCGTGTGGGTGATAAGACACTAATTTTTCAGATAATTACGACTATACTTCGCTATTCAATTGAAAATACAGTGTGGGGCAAAATTAAATTAAAAATTTCGCAAAGTGCGGAATATGCTGATCGACTTTTGCTTGAAATTGTTGATACTGGGCCGGGGCTC
The DNA here is from genome assembly GCF_022602565.1 of Rosenbergiella metrosideri. Classification (GTDB taxonomy): domain Bacteria; phylum Pseudomonadota; class Gammaproteobacteria; order Enterobacterales; family Enterobacteriaceae; genus Rosenbergiella; species Rosenbergiella metrosideri. The sequence goes on along the minus strand of NZ_JALBCV010000015.1, from coordinate 71,986 downwards.
TCTGCACAGGAACAGGAAAATATTGATTTTCCGTTTATCAGCGAAGTGAGTGCTGATGTCGCTGACTCGTCAACGAGCCTCGACCTGTTCTTCTGTAAACAGCTATTGGCGCTATTTGATAGTACCTTGGCCATTGAATCGAAAAGTCATATCGGTACCCGTTATCAAATGCTGCTCGTGCTACCACCAGAGAACGATGTTGCAGAGGATGAAGAAAAGATTCTCGAAGACGTTAGAGTGCTGGTCAATATTGTCGCCGACGATATTCGACATATTATCTGTCGACAGCTACTGCGCTGGGGAGCAAAGTATGATTTCCCCGAAGATCGCGACTCAGGTCAACAATGTGACCTCACGATTACCGATAATGTGGAACAACTCGACGGTTGGGGAGTCTTACTTACAACTCAAAACGAAATGTTGGTCAGTGATTCCCGTCATAGGCAAGCTAACATCAACATTAGCCGTTCTGTCCTAGACGCTATTATGGTGTTAATAGAGCTACAAATCGGAGAGGATGTATTATCACAAGGAGAGGAAGCAGTATCGACGTCATTGTGGGAAAGTTCAGAGTATTACTCTATCTTTGAACAGACCGTTAAAGAAGATATGAATAAGCTGCGGAGCGAGGTTATGCAAGACGATTACTCTGCACTTGCCCTGACAGCACATCGACTCAAAGGTGTTTTCGCCATGCTTAATCTGCAGAAAGGCAAAACAAACTGTGAAGAGATTGAGCATCAAATTGAGCAACACCAAAAATTGAACATTATGAATAGTATTAGCGAATTGCAAAATTATGTGGATTCGCTGTTACAGCAAGGTAGCCAAAAAAATGAATAATATGAATGTAATTATCGCAGACGACCATCCAATTGTACTTTTTGGGATCCGTAAATCCTTAGAACAAATCGAGTGGGTGAATGTTGTCGGCGAGTTTGAAGACTCTACTACGCTAATCAATAACCTCGGTAAACTTGACGCGCACGTCTTAATTACCGATCTCTCTATGCCTGGAGACAAGTATGGCGACGGCATCACACTGATTAAGTACATCAAACGCCATTACCCTGATTTGTCTATCATCGTCTTAACGATGAACAATAACCCCGCGATTTTAGGATCTGTACTGGACTTAGATATTGAAGGGATTGTGCTTAAGCAAGGCGCGCCAACCGATCTGCCTAAGGCGCTCGCGGCGTTACAAAAAGGTAAAAAGTACACGCCAGACTCGGTGGCACGTCTTCTCGAAAAAATCAGCGCTGGCGGCTATGGTGATAAACGCCTTTCTCCAAAAGAGAGTGAGGTTTTACGTCTGTTCGCAGAGGGCTTCTTAGTCACTGAGATCGCACGTAAACTTAACCGTAGTATCAAGACCATCAGTAGCCAGAAAAAATCGGCTATGATGAAACTCGGTGTCGATAACGATATCGCCCTACTCAACTACCTCTCCTCAGTCAGTAATTCCAGTATTGATGAGTAACCTGTAGAAATAGAGAGTAGAGGCAACGAAAGCCTCTACTCTTCCTCTGCATTCACTAAATGTTTCCCAAGCGCGTGCTGCAGCTCTTCTAGCGTAATGGGTTTAGATAAGCAATCATTCATTCCCGCCTCCAAGCACTGTTGTTGTTCTTTCGCTAACGCATTGGCAGTAAGACCAATGATAGGATAATGATAGCCATCACCCCGCAGTCGACGCGCTAAACCATAACCATCTAGATTCGGCATATTGATGTCGGTGAGCACCAGATCGATATCGCCAATACTCAACACTTCTAAGGCATCAAGCCCGTCTTTCGCTGTACGCGTACGATAGCCGAGCGTGGTCAATTGCTCACTCAGTAATAAACGGTTAATCGGATGATCATCGACCACTAAGATAAGATGTCCTGTTTGATCATCTCTCGACGGTATCATGCCAAGCTGGTCACCTTTAGTAAGCTGGGGGGAGCTTTGCCACAGTTGCGTTAAGAGCTGTGGAAGTTGATAGGCTTTCGCGGTAGACGTCAGCCAATAACCTTCAGTAGTACGAATAGCTTTATCGTTATGTAATGCAGAGAAGATGATCCATTGCTGTTTCGGCTGACGATGCGCTAATAGCGCCAAGTTGTCAGTAATAACAAGTTCAATCCCCTGCTCCATTGTCGGAAGCTGGGTGATCACTTCCATCCCCGATGCCTGCAAGCGCCTGACGATATAATAAGAAAAATAACGGTTTGCAATGACAACAGCGGCTGATCTACCGCGGAGATCATTATAATTCTTCTGTGAACTTGCCTGCCAAATAGGTAGCCGTAGGGTGAATTCACTGCCGATGTCCGGTTCTGATAACACTGTGATATCACCGTCCATCATATTGATCAGTTTTTCACAAATTGCCAGCCCCAAGCCCGTTCCTTGGAAGTTTCGCTGCATTTTTCCTTCAACTTGGAAAAAAGGGTCGAACAGTTGCTGGACATCACGCTGACGGATACCAATTCCCGTATCACGAATCCTTACGTGTAAGTAACCATGCTCGCACCACAGATGAAGAATGATTCCCCCCGTATGGGTAAATTTGATGGCATTACTCAGTATATTAGAGATCACTTGCTGTAGACGCATCGGGTCACCGAGCATGGTTTCCGGAACATCTGCTTCGACCAGACACCACAAGGTTAAACGCTTACGGATCACCAATGGCAGATAGTTCATTTGTACGTGCGACAGTACTTCGCTCGGAGAAAAACTGACCGGGGAAATTTTTAATTGCTCAGATTCAATCTTCGAGAAATCGAGAATATCGTTGATAATCTTTAATAATAGACCGGACGAGTTATTCATTCCCTGTACAAGGCTATGGATATTTTCCGGCAGCTCGCGGGTTTGGAGTAAGTCCAAATTCCCGATAATCCCATAGAGCGGTGTCCGTAATTCATGACTGACGGTGGCCAAAAACATCGATTTAGATTGGCTTGCTTGCTCTGCACTGTCGGCGATTTCCTGGAGCGATTTCTCCATCATCACCCTTGCACTCACATCAATCAGCACACAGATCGCAACATCCTCATTGCGATATCGGCTGTGCACAAAGCTCATCTGGAGATTGGTTTTCGATGCCGTTAACACATCCATAAAGTTAACTTCTTGGCCGCGGATGATCTCACCAATTCTGACCCTGTCTTCTGGAGTCAAGATGCTGAGATAATTATGCGCCAGCTCATTGCTAAGAATATTACTACCATCACTGGTACGAAGAATACAGATTCCTACTGGCGCGGAGGCAACAATTTTACGGTTAAATTGCTCATGCTCCTCAAGCCGTAATGCATTATTAAAGGCCGGTACAAACATCCGTTTTTCAAACATTAGCGTTAAACAGATTAAAAATAATCCGGAAAACAGATTCAACAATAACGTATTGAGTAACATCAATCGCATCTGGTCGAATAGGATCGAGGTTGAAACCAGATAGACCATATTAAAGGGGCCAGGGGTTAGGCTATTTTTGAGTATCAGATATCGGTAATTGTCGACATAACCAAACCACTGTTTGCTGCTCGGTAGTGATGAGATAATTGGTTGTAGTGACCAATCGTTATTGGCAAGGAGCAGACGATTGTTTCTATCGGTGATAAAGGACTCAATCGGTAGATTACCGACCACTAACCCATCATCGAGCCGAATATTTTGCTCCACCACGATCTCGGCAATCCGCTGTGTGCCCGAGTAGATTGGCATACTCATAAAGGCACTACCGGTGGCACGTGCCGCCCCACTGGCAATCCAATAGAATGGATTGCGTAGAGTGTCGTCATTAGCGCTTTGAAAGACGACTTGATGATCGCGTAAAATCGTTTTACTTCCGGCTTGCCCTAAACTACTTTCGTTAAACATAAAATTGCCCGCACAACTACTTTGTTGGTCAACAAGGTAGATATTACTCAACTCGTAGGTCGAGGCGTACTGGCTGTCGAGCACGTGTAGGTACTGGCTCAATGTGGCGAGCGCATTGCGCCAAGGTGAAAACATTTGTTGGCAGTCGGCACCAACTGATAGCGAAAAAATTGCGGCTCCCGTATCGCTTAACAGTGGGACATTTGAAGGGGCTTTCGCGACCTCCCCTCCCGTCGACGTGGGTCGGTTGAGTTGGTTCTCAGCAACATATTTTAAGCCGCGGGCAGCTTCCGCTAAATGTGTGAAATGTAACTGCGTTTGAGAGAATGAACTGAAAAGTTGCTCACGCAGGCGATTCTCTTTTTCATGAAGGACTTGTGTCAGGGTGAATAAAGAAATCAATATTCCCACCAGCCAAATAACCACTGCCAGGCCACGAAACAGATAGCGTGAAACACGTAACGCGGTTCTAAAAGAGACTAAATATTTCACGTTAAAACGCTCTCTTTTGCATAGTAGACTCCGGCAGGATTAAAAAAGGCATCTTACGATGCCTTTGTCATTTAGGGTGCGAGTTTATCACTCATCATCGATAACTTCATCGTCCTCGTTATCGACTTCAGGAGGTAAACTGTCTTCGCCCTCAGGGACAGATCCATCAATAGTATCAAGTTCCTCTTCCGCGACTGGCTCAGCTACACGTTGTAATCCCACAACGTTCTCATCATCGGCAGTACGAATCAGGATAACACCTTGTGTATTACGCCCTACGATACTGACTTCGGATACACGGGTTCTGACTAAGGTTCCAGCATCAGTGATCATCATGATCTGGTCGCTATCAACCACTTGTACCGCGCCAATCACTGGACCATTACGTTCAGTCACTTTGATTGAGATCACCCCTTGGGTGGCACGAGACTTAGTTGGATATTCCTGCGTCGCCGTACGCTTACCAAAACCGTTTTCCGTCACAGTCATGATTGCCCCTTCCGCATCAGGGATAATCAATGAAACGACTTGGTCTTCTGGTGCCAATTTTATACCACGAACACCGGCAGCGGTACGCCCCATCGTTCTTACTGCTTGTTCAGAGAAACGGACGACTTTACCGGCAGCAGAGAATAACATCGCTTCATCTTCGCCTTTGGTTAAGGCGACGCCGATCAACGAGTCATCGTCACGCAGATTAATCGCGATAATCCCCGCACTTCTTGGACGGCTAAAATCGGTCAGTGCTGTTTTCTTAACGGTACCGCTAGCGGTTGCCATAAAGACATTGACTCCTTCTGCGTACTCTTTTACCGGCAGAATAGCGGTGATCCGCTCATTCGCCTCAAGCGGCAGTAGGTTGACGATCGGACGGCCCCGTGCGCCACGACTAGCCTCCGGTAACTGGTAAACCTTCATCCAGTAGAGGCGCCCTCGTGAAGAGAAACAGAGGATCGTATCGTGGGTGTTAGCCACCAGCAATCTATCGATAAAGTCTTCGTCTTTAATGCGTGCTGCCGACTTACCTTTACCGCCACGACGTTGCGCTTCATAGTCTGATAACGGTTGATATTTGACATAACCTTGATGCGATAAGGTGACCACGACATCTTCTTGGTTAATCAAATCTTCGATATTAATGTCAGCGCTGTTTGCGGTAATTTCAGTACGACGTTCGTCGCCAAACTGATCGCGCACGGCTTCCAGCTCTTCACGAATCACTTCCATTAGTCGCTCACCACTGCCGAGGATGTGCAGGAGCTCGGCAATTTCCTCAAGTAACGCTTTGTACTCATCCAACAGTTTTTCGTGCTCAAGACCGGTCAGCTTTTGCAGGCGCAAGTCAAGGATAGCTTGAGCTTGTTGCTCGGTAAGGAAATAAGTGTCTCCCCGAATACCGTATTGCTCTTCTAGCCACTCCGGGCGCGCAGCATCGTTACCTGCTTTTTCAAGCATTGCTGAGACGTTACCTAATGCCCAACCTTGCGCGATGAGTCCTGCTTTAGCTTCTGCAGGGGTTGGTGCACGACGAATCAGCTCGATAACCGGATCGATATTCGCTAAGGCTATCGCTAAGCCTTCTAAGATGTGCGCGCGGTCACGAGCTTTACGCAGTTCAAAAATAGTTCTGCGGGTAACCACTTCACGGCGGTGACGGACGAACGCTTCAAGAATATCCTTGAGCGGCATAATTTTAGGTTGGCCTTGGTGTAGGGCGACCATATTAATACCGAACGAGGTCTGTAATTGCGTCAGCGAGTAAAGATTGTTTAAGACCACTTCACCGACCGCATCACGTTTGATCTCAATAACGATACGCATACCGTCTTTATCAGATTCATCACGCAGTGCGCTAATACCTTCGATCCGCTTGTCTTTAACTAACTCAGCGATTTTCTCAATCAAACGCGCCTTGTTAACTTGATAAGGGATCTCGTGGATGACTATCGTTTCGCGGCCTGTCTTTGCATCAGCCTGAACTTCTCCACGGGCGCGAATATAAATTTTTCCCCGACCGGTACGGTAAGCCTCTTCGATCCCACGACGTCCGTTAATGATCGCCGCGGTCGGGAAGTCAGGTCCTGGAATATGTTCCATTAAGGCTTCTAACGAAATGTCGTTATCTTCAATATACGCCAGAGTACCGTTGATCACTTCCGTCATATTATGAGGCGGAATGTTGGTCGCCATACCGACAGCGATACCTGATGACCCATTCACCAGTAGGTTTGGGACACGAGTCGGCAAGACATCCGGAATTTGTTCATTCCCATCATAGTTGGGAACGAAGTCTACGGTCTCTTTTTCGAGATCGGCGAGCAATTCATGGGTAATTTTCGCCATGCGCACTTCGGTATAACGCATCGCAGCTGCAGAGTCACCATCAATTGACCCGAAGTTACCTTGCCCGTCTACCAACATATAACGTAAGGAGAATGGCTGCGCCATACGAACGATCGCATCGTAGACTGCTGAATCACCGTGTGGGTGATATTTACCGATAACGTCACCGACGACACGGGCAGATTTTTTGTATGGCTTATTCCAGTCGTTACTCAATTCGTTCATCGCGAATAACACGCGACGGTGAACAGGCTTCAATCCATCACGGACATCGGGTAACGCGCGGCCAACAATGACCGACATGGCATAATCGAGGTAAGAGGTTTTTAACTCTTCCTCGATATTAACCGGTGTGATTTCTCTTGCAAGGTCGCTCATGGAGCCGCTATCCCTCTAGAATATTACCTAATATAAAGAACGGAATCATAACACATTTCACCTGTCAGGTGCACCTTTCAACAGCACTTACTCCACTTATCGTAATCCTTAGGTGATGAAGTGCGTTGAAGCGTTTATACTGAGCTAACATATCTTAGGAGTAAGTGTCGATGAGTGACCAATTTGAAGTCGAAAAACAGAACGTTGACCAACAAGAAATTGCAAAATTTGAAGCGGTTGCGAGTCGTTGGTGGGACCTAGAAGGGGAATTTAAGCCACTTCATCGTATTAACCCTCTACGTCTTGGGTATATCTCCGAACAATGCCAAGGGTTGTACGGCAAAAAGGTCTTGGATGTCGGCTGCGGTGGCGGGATCTTAGCCGAAAGTATGGCGAAAGAAGGCGCTGACGTGGTAGGCCTTGATATGGGGGCTGAGCCACTTGCCGTGGCAAAACTGCATGCTTTAGAAAGCCAAGTCACTATCGACTATGTCCAACAGACCGTTGAAGCTCATGCCGATAAGTTTGCCGGGCAATACGATGTGGTCACCTGTATGGAGATGCTGGAGCATGTTCCAGACCCACGTTCCGTTGTGCTTGCCTGCGCCCGTCTGGTTAAGCCGGGCGGTGAAGTCTTTTTCTCAACCATCAACCGCAACCCTAAAGCTTGGCTAATGGCGATCTTTGGTGCGGAGTATGTGTTACGAATGGTCCCTAAGGGCACCCACGACATTAAAAAATGCATTCGTCCTTCCGAGCTATTAGGCTGGGTGGATGAAACCCCACTAAAAGAGCGCGATATGACCGGTTTGCACTACAATCCGTTTACCAATCGTTTCACGCTGGGCGGTAATGTTGATGTTAACTACATGATTCATACGCATTACCCTCTTCCGTCCTAAAAAGTACTTCCCTTCTTCTCAAGAGGAAGGGAAGTTGTCGCCTGAATAATCAATTTGACCGAATTCTCATCATACGAATTCAGGATGAAAAAAAAGCCTGATTTTATTGACAAGCCCTCCTCCCTTTTGCCATGCGGTTTTCGAAAAAAACAAGCCATTCTGCGTATAATTTTGTACTTGTATAGTGATTAATTCTCACTACAATAAAACACCATATTGTTACCTCTTTGACAGCAAGACACTACATGTAGTGTTTATCCACAGTCTTATTCACAAATATGACTGTGCATAACTCTGTTAATAGGTAGCTCCCTAAGACTTCCGTAACAATAGGAAACTCCTGCATGAATCAGAGTCTGCTCGTGACTAAGCGCAATGGCCAGCAAGAACGTATCAACTTGGATAAGATACACCGAGTACTTGATTGGGCTGCTGAGGGATTAAATAACGTCTCCGTTTCACAAGTTGAACTACGCTCTCATATCCAGTTTTATGATGGCATCAAGACTTCTGACATTCATGAAACTATCATTAAAGCGGCAGCGGATCTGATTTCGCGCGAGGCACCAGACTATCAATATCTCGCTGCGCGCCTCGCTATTTTCCATCTGCGCAAAAAAGCCTATGGTCAGTTCGAGCCACCCGTACTCCTCGACCACGTGAAAAAAATGGTGGAACTGGGTAAATACGATGCACACCTACTGAGCGACTACACCGAAGAAGAGTTTGCGGAACTCGATAGCTACATCGATCACTGGCGTGATATGAACTTCTCTTACGCGGCGGTGAAGCAACTTGAAGGCAAATATTTAGTTCAAAACCGTGTTACCGGTGATATCTACGAAAGTGCGCAGTTTTTATACATCCTGGTTGCAGCCTGTCTGTTCTCGGCCTATCCGAAAGAAACGCGTCTCGATTATATTCGTCGTTTTTATGATGCCGTGTCGACCTTTAAAATTTCCTTACCTACGCCAATCATGGCTGGGGTACGTACGCCGACTCGCCAATTCAGCTCATGCGTACTTATTGAGTGTGGCGATAGCTTAGACTCTATCAACGCCACCTCTAGTGCTATCGTTAAGTACGTTTCACAACGTGCAGGGATCGGGATCAATGCTGGCCGTATTCGTGCGCTAGGTAGCCCAATCCGTGGTGGTGAAGCTTTCCATACCGGGTGTATCCCGTTCTACAAACACTTCCAGACGGCCGTGAAATCTTGCTCGCAAGGCGGCGTTCGCGGGGGGGCCGCGACACTGTTTTACCCTATGTGGCACTTGGAAATTGAAAGCTTATTAGTCCTGAAAAATAACCGTGGTGTTGAAGGTAACCGTGTCCGTCACCTAGATTACGGTGTACAAATCAACAAACTCATGTATCAACGTCTGGTAAAAGGCGGCGATATCTCGCTATTCAGTCCATCGGATGTGCCAGGACTATACGATGCCTTCTTCGCTGACCAAGCAGAATTTGAACGTCTTTATACTCAGTACGAAGCGGATGACGCTATTCGTAAGCAAAAAATCAAAGCTGTTGATCTGTTTGCCCTAATGATGCAAGAACGTGCTTCGACAGGCCGTATTTATATCCAAAACGTCGACCACTGTAATACCCATAGCCCATTTGATCCAGCGGTCGCCCCTGTACGCCAATCAAACCTTTGTTTAGAAATCGCGCTGCCGACTAAACCGTTAAACGATATTAACGACGAAAGTGGTGAGATCGCTCTCTGTACGCTATCAGCCTTCAACTTGGGCGCGATCAATGACCTCAGTGAGTTGGAAGAGTTAGCCACCCTCGCTGTACGTGCACTTGACGCCCTGCTCGATTATCAAGATTACCCGCTGATTGCGGCAGAACGCGGCGCGATGGGCCGTCGTACGCTGGGGATAGGGGTGATCAACTTCGCTTACTACTTAGCGAAGCACGGTAAGCGTTATTCCGATGGATCGGCGAACAATCTGACGCATAAAACCTTTGAAGCCATTCAATACTACTTATTGAAAGCCTCAAACCAATTAGCGAAAGAAGCCGGCGCTTGCCCATGGTTTAATGATACAACCTATGCCGCAGGAATCTTACCGATCGATACTTATAAAAAAGATTTGGATACGGTCAGTAACGAACCGCTGCATTTAGATTGGGAAAGCTTACGTGAAGAAATCAAGACGCATGGCTTACGTAACTCAACACTTTCAGCGTTAATGCCATCAGAAACCTCTTCGCAGATTTCTAATGCCACAAACGGTATCGAACCTCCACGCGGCTATGTCAGTATCAAAGCCTCGAAAGACGGTATTTTACGTCAGGTCGTTCCAGAGTATGAGCGCTTACAAGATCAGTATGAGCTGCTATGGGAAATGCCTTCTAACGATGGTTACCTACAACTTGTCGGGATTATGCAGAAGTTCGTCGACCAAGCGATCTCTTCAAACACCAACTACGATCCGACACGTTACACTGGCGGAAAAGTACCGATGCAGCAGTTACTTAAAGATCTGCTCACCGCGTACAAATTCGGCGTAAAAACACTTTACTATCAAAACACGCGTGACGGTGCCGAAGATTCCCAAGAAGATCTGTTACCTGAAGCGGAAGACGATGGCTGTGCAGGCGGAGCATGTAAGATCTAATTACTGAATCGGCTTAAGGTAAGCAGGTAATACCCTGCTTACCTTCAACATATTCTTATTTGCTAATGATTGGGATACCTCAATGGCTTACACTACTTTTTCACAAAATAAAAACGATCAGCTCAAAGAGCCAATGTTCTTTGGCCAACCGGTCAACGTTGCGCGCTATGACCAACAAAAATATGAAATTTTTGAAAAACTGATTGAAAAGCAACTCTCCTTCTTTTGGCGTCCTGAAGAAGTCGATGTCTCACGCGATCGGATCGATTTTCAAAAACTTCCTGAACACGAACGTCATATCTTTTTAAGTAACTTAAAATACCAAACGCTATTGGATTCTATCCAAGGGCGTAGTCCAAACGTTGCGCTGTTGCCGTTAATCTCCATTCCTGAACTGGAAACATGGGTTGAAACCTGGGCGTTTTCCGAAACGATTCACTCCCGCTCATACACTCATATTATTCGTAATATCGTAAACGACCCCGCACTGGTATTCGACGATATCGTGACGAATGACCAGATCCTGCGCCGTGCTGAAGATATTTCTAAGTACTATGACGACCTGATCGAAATGACCAACTACTGGCATCTTCTAGGTGAAGGTGACCATCAGGTTGCAGGAAAAACCGTCACCGTTTCCCTGCGTGAATTAAAGAAACAGCTTTACCTCTGCCTGATGAGCGTCAATGCCCTGGAAGCTATTCGTTTCTACGTGAGCTTTGCCTGTTCATTCGCGTTTGCCGAGCGTGAGCTGATGGAAGGTAATGCCAAGATCATCCGTCTTATCGCACGTGACGAAGCCCTGCACCTGACAGGCACGCAACACATGCTAAATCTGCTGCGAAGCGGTGAAGATGATCCGGAAATGAAAGAGATTGCTGCTGAGTGTGAGCAAGAGTGCTTTGAGCTGTTTAAAAAGGCTGCTGAGCAGGAAAAAGAGTGGGCAGAATACCTGTTCCGTGATGGTTCGATGATCGGAATGAATAAAGATATTCTCTGCCAATACATCGAATATATTACCAATATTCGTATGCATGCCGTGGGGCTGCAACTGCCATTCAAAACCCGCTCTAATCCAATCCCTTGGATTAATTCGTGGTTAGTCTCCGATAACGTGCAAGTGGCTCCGCAAGAAGTGGAAGTCAGCTCTTACCTTGTCGGCCAAATCGATAGCGTCGTCGACACTGATGGTTTTAACGATTTCGAACTGTAATCATGACCACTAAACCCGCGCGAATCACACTCAGCCACTCTGGGAAAATGGTGGAGCCAGAGCTCCACCATTCTAGTTTGTTACAAACCTTAGAGCATCATCAGCTCCAGGTAGAATACCAGTGTCGCGAAGGTTACTGTGGCTCTTGCCGAGTGAAATTATGTAAGGGCCAAGTGTGCTATGCGAGTCAGCCCTTAGCTTTTATTCAACAGGGCGAAATTTTGCCCTGTTGTTGCCAGCCCGATGGCGACATCGAGATTGAACTGTAGCCCGCTCTCCCCTAATCGCGACTCAGCGCTAAGCCTTGATAGATAAGCGTTACCGGTTGTCCGGTTAACCAACGATGAACCAAATACATCGCCTGTACCACCAGCACTTCCTGAAGACGTTGCGGCACACTCAATAGCGCGTCAGAAACCACCACGTGAAAAGTATAGGTTTGGTGAGGCGTAACGAGAATAAATCCCACTTCTCTCCCCTTGACCAAGGGGCTAATCGCTAAGAAGAGTGTTTGGTCCGCGGGTTTTACCGCTAAGGATCGCATCCAGTTCTCCACATCCCGCGTTTCGTTATTTCCCGTGATCTCGGCCCCACAGAGCGCAGCATTTCCATTAGCTAACGTCCAGTTGAGCAATCCGGCTGAAAAGCCTTCATGTAACTGCAATCGATAATGGCGCTGACTCAGTAACGTGGCGATTTCTGCGGCGAAACCTGCCTTCCCTTCAAAAAGAACAAAATCTTTGACGCGGCCCTTGATAATTTGCCAACAGGCTTGCATATCGGCGAGTTGAGTCTGATTACCGCTCAGTTTAATCTCAACGATAGGCGCTGCGGCACGATAGCCTAGAGTTACCCCGACAGGTAGACTGATATCGGCCAATAACGCGGCAATAAAACTTTCTCCACGACCAAAAGTGGTCAAGCGTAAACAGGATAATTTATCTGATATGGGAAAGTATTGGGTAAGCCTTGGTAGTACCTGCTCGGTGATCATTAACTTAAATTCAGCAGGCGGTCCCGGCGTAAAAAAGATCTGGCAGTCATTAAGCTCAAGCCGAAAACCACAAGCCGTACCGTTACCGTTCGGTAGCATTTCTGCCGTATCAGGGATATCGGCTTGTTTAAGGTTAATGGCTGCCATTTCCCTTCCCCGACGGTCGAAGAAGTCCTTCAGTTCGCTCAACCATTCGGCGTTACGGACTAGGCCAACGCCCGCTGCCTGTGCCGCGGCTTGGGCGGTAAAATCATCGCTAGTGGGACCTAATCCACCGTTGACGATTAACACGTCAGCGACCCGGCTGCGTTGTTGGAGTGTCTCCACCAGTGTCGGCAGACAATCTCCTGAGGTCGTGCGAAAGGTCATTGCGTAACCGGCTTCATAAAATGTGTTGGCAAGCCAAACAGCATTGGTATCGACGATTTCACCATGGAGTACTTCATCGCCAGTAGATAACATTTCGACCTTCACAGAGACGACCTCATTTTCGTTAACGTTTAAACGAAACAATACCGCAAATCATCCCTGCTGCCCATCCTAATGCCAATGTGCGCCATGGACATTCAGTCACGAATTGGTTGACACAACGCGCCCGACGGCGGTTTCTGGCGATCAGTCCTTCTTTATTAGCCTCAAGTGATTCACGGGCGTGCTCGAGCGCTTGTTCCGCTTTAGCTTTTAATCCTAGATAGTAGGTATCGGTTAGGTCGACTTCCGCTGCCAGTAACGCCTCAACACTCTCTGCTAGTGCAGATAATTGCTGCTGTAGTTGCTCCTGCTGCTGTTTCTTAGACATACGCTCTCCTCATACGATTAAAGTCAATGGGTAACAGTCGAGGTCATGCACGTTTTTACTGATCAGTGCTACGCTTTATTAATCTTAGCATACGCTGCTTATCCCTTAATTTTATGCAAGAATATTAGCAGACAAGATTACTCTGAAAAGCAGTAGTAAAACGAATTTTAAGCACGCTATAGTATCTGAAAGTTATTCATCGCGGAGGAGAGCTTCCTCCATTCTTTCATAGTTCTAAGGAAATGTTTTCGGCATGAATCGTAGAAAGTTTGTTAAAGCCTCAGTTGCATTATCCGCCCTCGGTGGCCTTTCTGGGATCTCAGGATTGTTGTCAAATCAAGTGTGGGCAGCAGATGGGATTGCCGATGGCACAGCCAAAAAATTCAGCTTCGATAAGCTCAAAGCGCACGCTAAACAAATGGCCAGCAGCCCTTGGTCGGGTGCCCCAGGCGCCCTACCTGAGACCTTAGCTAACCTGACACCACAGGCCTATAATAATATTCAATATGATGCTAAACAGTCGTTATGGGCTAACATACCTCATCGTAAGTTAGATGTGCAATTCTTCCATGTCGGTATGGGTTTTAAGCGTCCCATTAGAATGTTTTCAATCGATACTGCTAGCCAAGATGCACGAGAAATCCACTTTCGACCTGAGTTATTCAACTATCACGATGCCAATGTCGATGTAAAACAGATACAGGGCAAAAAAGACCTCGGCTTTGCAGGCTTCCGTGTGTTTAAAGCACCTGAACTGGCACGTCGCGATATTGTTGCGTTTTTAGGTGCTAGCTATTTCCGTGCCGTGGATGACACTTTCCAATATGGTCTATCGGCACGTGGGGTTGCAATCAATACCTTAACGCAGCATGAAGAATTCCCCGATTTCACTGCATTCTGGTTCGAAACGCCAAAAGCCGATGCCACCACTTTCGTCGTCTATGCGTTACTGGAGGGTGCAAGCCTAACCGGTGCATACAAGTTCACCATCGCCTGCGAAGATCAACGCACCGTGATGAAGATCGAAAACAGCCTTTATGCCCGGAAGGACATTGAACAACTGGGTATCGCGCCAATGACCAGTATGTTCAGCTGCGGTACCAACGAACGCAGAATGTGTAACACCTATCACCCGCAAATTCACGATTCTGATCGCCTCGCGATGTGGACAGGTAAAGGCGAATGGATCTGCCGCCCACTGAATAATCCGCGCCAGCTGTCCTTTAATGACTTCACTGATGAGAACCCAAAAGGTTTCGGTTTATTACAACTCAACCACAACTTCAACGATTACCAAGATGTTATCGGCTGGTACGATAAGCGCCCAAGTCTATGGGTAGAGCCCGTAGGAAGCTGGGGTAAAGGCACGATTAATTTGATGGAAATTCCGACCACAGGTGAAACACTCGATAACGTTGTCTGCTTCTGGCAGCCCGCAACCGCGATTAAAGCAGGTAGCGAAGTTGATTTCGCCTACAACCTTTACTGGAGTGCCTTACCGCCGGTAGAGAGCAACTTATCTCGTGTCGTCTCTACCCGTACTGGTATGGGTGGATTCCCAGAAGGTTGGGCACCTGGCGAACACTTCCCTGAGACTTGGTGTCGTCGTTTTGCTGTCGACTTTACCGGTGCTGAATTGAAAGATGCTGCACCAAAAGGTATTGAACCGGTGATCACCGTCTCGTCAGGCACGTTTAAGCAAGTTGAAATTCTTTATGTCGAACCTACCAATACTTATCGTATCCTCTTTGATTGGTATCCGAACAACGACAGTACAACGCCGGTCAATATGCGGATGTTCCTACGCACCAAGGATCAGACGCTATCGGAAACTTGGTTATATCAATACTTCCCCCCTGCGGCTGACCAACGTAAATACGTTGATGACCGTAAGATGACGGCAGGTAATTAATCCCCCACCCCACCCCCCGAATCTCTGGCTCGGTGATTCGGGGTATCTTGCAAACCATTTCTGGCCCGCTACGTGTCCTTTGCTATCCACAAGAATTTGCTATAGTAAAAACAGGCAAGCTTTGAAATCGTCACCTATCATTACTCTATGATCGCTTAATTCTTAACATGAAAAAGGAAATCGCTATGCGTAAAGCTAGTTTATTAGTTATTGGGATGTTAGTGAGTGGTACCGCGATGGCGAATATGGCGGCTGGACAATCAGAAGGAACACAAATTAATGGCGTATGCTCTCATATCAAATTAAATAGCCACGCTATTTCGGAAACCGAAGCCAAAACTATGTTCGTCGGCAATGAAGTTCGTTTAGCCTATAACCATGTATTAAAGAAAAATCCGCAATTAGCACAAAATCCAACTAATGCAAATGTTGAGCAGTGCAAAAAATTAGTCGGCCAATCGCTCCATCATTTGAAAAGCACATCTCTGTAGGTGTATTAAAGATAACAGTCCGAATTTAGGGCTGTTATTTTTTATGTTTGAGCGCTATCACGATTATCGGTTATCTACCCGCACATCAAGGCACATGGATGTCCAACCCTGCTCGAGGGCCACTCTGCTGTAATATGTATCTCCCCTTCTCTCTATCAAAAACCCGCTCCTGCACTGGATGCCTTGCAGTAGGCGTTATTGAAAAGTCAGAAACTTCGCTTCGAATGGCGTGCTCAAGCGCATGACAG
Source organism: Rosenbergiella metrosideri (assembly GCF_022602565.1). Classification (GTDB taxonomy): domain Bacteria; phylum Pseudomonadota; class Gammaproteobacteria; order Enterobacterales; family Enterobacteriaceae; genus Rosenbergiella; species Rosenbergiella metrosideri. Next base: position 55,708 of record NZ_JALBCV010000015.1, on the reverse strand, counting down.
CGCTCATTTTTAATGCGCGATCCACGGCGGTCCAATTCTGCATGAATTTTCAACACCGAGCTACCATCGCTGTGGTAAGTACCTAAACCACGGCACAATTCATCATCTGTCCAAGTCGACAATTTTTCCTCAGCAATAGTGGAAGGTTCTGCACAAGCAGTGACCGCTATAATCCCCAGTGGTAAGAGTAATTTTATAAATTCCATCATTCATCCTTGAAAAAGCTGTTATGGGCATAACGGTAAGATAGGTTTTTGAACGCTTTGACGGCGAAAAACTTCAATGATGACTAGCAATATGCAGGGTGGGAGCTTGCACCTACTCAGCGTGACAGCTTTTCGGTGCAAAAGTGATTCTTTAAAACCTTACAACAGCGGTTGTGCCATCTGTACTAACGCAATCAGCGGTTGTGGGTAGAAGCCCGCCACAATAATCACTACGGCTGACAGGAGTACGACAATACCGCCAGCGGTGTAAGCCCAATTATTGTTGGTATCGCGACTGCGCTGCTCAGGCCCTTTTAAGAACAGGCTGACTGTTACCCGTAAGTAGTAATAGAGGCCGATAGCACTGCCCACAACGACCGCTGCCGTTAACCACCAGAGCTGAGCCTGCACACCGTTCGCTAACAGATAAAACTTACCGATAAAACCAAAGGTTGATGGGATCCCAGCTAAAGAGAGCATCGAGACCGCCATCACACTGGCCAGCACTGGGCGCTGCCAGAATAATCCGCGGTAAGAGTAGAGCGAGTCAGTATCGCTGCCGTTCGCCGGTGAAGACATTAAGCTGATCACCCCAAAAGCAATAAGGCTACTGAATAGATACCCGATCAGGTAAATTCCTGTCGCTTCTAAAGAAAGTTGATGAGAAGGCGTTGCAATCAAGGCAATTAATAGATAGCCGAGGTGGGCAATCGACGAGTAGCCCATCAACCGTTTGATATTGCTTTGCGAGATCGCCATCAAGTTACCCACCAGCATGGAGGCTAAGGCGATAACGATCAGCACCACTCGGATCGATTCATTATCAGCCACCGGAATGGATACAAATAAGCGAATCAATACCGCGAAAATCCCAATTTTACTGGCTGTCGCCAAGAATGCCGAGACCGGAGCGGGTGCACCTTGATACACATCCGGCGTCCACAAGTGGAAAGGGACTAAGGATAATTTGAAGCCAAGACCGATGATTAACAGACCAAAACCCGTGATCAAGAGTGATTGCTCGACCACCCCATCCGTCAGTGCCTTGGCTAAGGCTGGAAAACCAAGGCTGCCGCTTGCCGCGTAAATCAGTGCAATACCGAATAGCATAAATGACGAGGCTGCCGCAGACAGGATCATGTATTTTAGCGCCGCTTCCAACGACCGTTTTTGTTGGAAGGCATAACCGACCAAGCCGAACAGTGGCAGCGATAGCAGTTCTACGCCAATAAACAGAGAAGCAAAGTGATCCGCATAAGCCAAGACTATCCCACCGAGGCCTGCTATCAGGACTAATAGATAGAATTCATCTTTATGGTCCGTGTAGCGCTCTAACCAACGATAGGCAAAGGTACAGGTAGCCAAACTCGCTAAGATCACTAACCCACTGTAGAAGAAGGCATAATGGTCGGCTCTTAATAAGTCCGTTACCGTCGTAACAGGTTGACGCGCCGGGAACCAGATGGAAAATAGCGCAAGGTTAAGCCCAATCACCGTTAGCGTTGCGTTGAGAAAATGATTGCGACGCCAAGCAATGGATAGCATCACCACTACCACAGTTAATCCAACGATTAACATCGGTAGCAGTGAGATCAATTGTTGAGAAGTTATTGTCATGGCGGATTACTGCCTTGTCATTGTAAGTGAAGCGTTAAACCAGTGCTGAATGGCACCCATGGTTGACGAAGAGGTATCGAGGATTGGTTGAGGGAAGATCCCCAACAACACAACCAATACGACTAAGATCAGAATCATGGTGAATTCGCGTGCATTCATCGCCGCCAGCGGCGTCTCGGACTTAGGCGCGCCGTAATAGGCTCGCTGCATCATGATTAACGAATAAACCGAGGCGAAAACTAAGCCGAAGGTCGCAATCACAATAATCACTGGCACCACTTGGAAACTTCCGGTCAACATCATAAATTCACCGGCGAAGTTACCCGTTCCTGGCATCCCGAGATTTGCCACGGCAAAGAATAGTGACATCGCAGGGATCCATTTAATGCGTGCCCATAATCCCCCCATCTGACGCATATCACGGGTGTGCAAACGCTCATACAACTGGCCACAAAGAATGAACAGTGCCGCCGACGAAAGGCCGTGTGCAATCATCTGCACCACTGCACCTTGGTAGGCAAGCTGGCTACCGGTGAAGATGGCGATCACCACAAAGCCCATATGCGAAATTGAGCTATATGCAATCAGGCGCTTGATATCGGTCTGAGTGAAAGCCATCCACGCACCATAAAAGATGCCGATTAATCCGAGTCCCATCGCAATCGGCGCAAACTCTGCTGACGCTTGCGGGAACAGTGGCAGGCTAAAACGCAGTAACCCATAGGCAGCAGTTTTTAACAAAATACCCGCGAGGTCGACGGAACCGGCCGTCGGTGCTTGGCTGTGTGCATCCGGTAACCAGCCATGCAGCGGAACAATCGGCATTTTTACCGCAAAAGCAATAAAGAAGCCGAGCATCAGTAAATACTGGACGTTGTGCGACATCGGCGTATTCAGCAGTTGCTCATAGGCAAAGGTCCAAACGCCGGTGGCCGAGTAATGCGTGAACACTAACCCAAGGATCGCAATCAGCATCACAAGGCCCGATGCCTGGGTATAGATGAAGAATTTGGTCGCAGCCGAAATCCGTGTCTTACCGTCAGACGCTTTATGTCCCCATAACGCAATCAGGAAGTACATCGGCACCAGCATCAGTTCCCAGAAGAAGAAGAAGAGGAACATATCCAGAGAGAGGAATACGCCCATCACGCCGCCCAAAATCCACATCAGGTTGAGGTAGAAAAAGCCTTGGCGTTTTTGGATCTCTTGCCATGAACAGAGTACGGCCATCAAACCGAGTAGCGCGGTAAGCACCACCATCAACAGCGATAAACCATCAATCGCGAGGTGGAAAGTAATGCCAAAACGCGGGATCCACGTTGCGGTAAATGAAGACTGCCAGTGATCGACACCAGTAGTCTGAGTAAATGAAAACCCGCCTTGCGACCAAAGTTGCAAAGCAAGTGCTAGCGTTAGCCCCATTGTGACGAGCGCAATCCAGCGCGGTACTTTAACGCCTAAGCGTTCAGCCAACCAGCAGAGTAAGCCGCCAACGAAGGGGAGGATAATTAGCCAAGGTAGTAACACGGCGTAGAGTTCCCTTTTTTAGTGATTCTGAGTCATATTGCTCAAAAAATTTACGCTTGGAGGTCAAGGCGATACAGTATTCGCCCTTACCTACGCACCCTAGATCACCAGCAGTAACGCTAGCACAACCACAGCACCGATACCCATTGACGCCAAGTACCAACGCACATAACCATTCTCACCGACCACTAATCCACGATTAAATAAGCGGGAGAACACAGCAAACAGATTCATTAACGCGTTGAGAGGGTCGGATTTCAGTAACCAACCCACTGCTTTAAAGGTCTTCACAAACAGCAGGTCATAGAGCCAATCGAATCCCCATGCAGCAAACCACCAGGTTGAGAGGAAACGTCCTGGTCCACTGGCTGCCACAGCATTTACCAGACGGCGCTTGCCTAACCATAACGCTGCCGCAATCAGAATACCGATAATCGCAATACTACCCGACACCATTTCCAGCATTTCTTTGCCTTCAGAAGAGAAATGATTCTCTGGCAGAACGCCCGCTAAAGGTGGCGTAATCATTGCGCCGACGAAAGTGGATAAGATCAATAGCACCAAGAGCGGTAGGTGATGAGTAATCCCTTTACCCGCATGTGCCTTGATCTTCTCTTCGCCATGGAAAACGATAAAAATCATCCGGAAGGTGTAGATAGAGGTTAAGAAAGCTCCAACCAGACCGGCAATCAGTAATCCTTGATGGCCATTCGCCATGGCACCAAACAGGATTTCATCTTTACTGTAGAAACCTGCGGTAATAATCGGTAATGCTGACAGCGCCGCACCGCCCACCAAGAAGCAGATATAGACCAAGGGTATGGATTTACGTAAGCCACCCATTTTGAAAATATTCTGTTCATGATGGCAGGCCAAAATGACTGAGCCTGAGGAGAGGAAGAGCAATGCCTTAAAGAAGGCGTGTGTCATCAGGTGGAAAATGGCTGCATCCCACGCTTGCACACCCAGAGCCAGAAACATATAGCCGATCTGACTCATTGTTGAATAAGCTAATACCCGCTTGATATCGGTTTGCACCAGTGCCGCGAAACCTGCCAAGACGAGGGTGACTGCACCAACGATCCCGACTAAGTGCAGCACTTCCGGCGTTAGCAGGAATAGACCATGAGTACGGGCGATAAGATAAACCCCTGCCGTAACCATGGTTGCTGCATGGATTAACGCGGAAACAGGCGTTGGACCAGCCATGGCATCCGCTAACCAAGTTTGTAGCGGAAGTTGCGCCGATTTACCTACCGCTCCGCCTAATAACATTAAGGTTGCCCACTGCAACATATGATTGTCTGAAGCGAAATGTTGCGGTGCGAGCTCTACCACTTCACGGAAGTTCAGGGTTCCTAATTCGTTGTAAAGAATGAATAAGGCAAAGGCTAAGAACACATCCCCGACTCGCGTAATGATAAAGGCTTTCATCGCCGCTTTACCATTATCAGGATTGGTATAGTAGAAACCAATTAATAGATAGGAACATAGCCCTACCCCTTCCCAACCCAAGTACATCAGCATCAAGTTATCGGCGAGCACCAACACCACCATACTGGCGATAAACAGGTTGGTGTAAGCGAAGAAACGCGAATAGCCCTCTTCACCACGCATATACCACGAAGCAAACATATGGATGAAAAAGCCCACTCCGGTCACCACCGATAGCATGGTCATTGAGAGACCATCCAACGTAAAGCGCACAGGAATAGTAAAAGGTGGCACGCTCATCCAAGTCCACAGTGTTTGTTCAAACACTGCGCGTCCGTGAGCGAAGAAGTCCATTCCCACATACAGCGTGGTTAACGCTGCCAGACCAATTGAGCCGATTCCTACTGTCGCAGAGAGATTTTCACTCCAACGCCCGCGGGAGAACGCCAATAATACGAAGCCAATTAAGGGAAAAAGGACGGTTAAATAGAGTAAGTTCATCCGCGCATCTCGCTCACTGAGTCAATGTTGAGTGTCTGACGACGACGATGGAGTTGGAGTAATAAGGCTAGGCCAATACTTGCTTCCGCCGCAGCTAAACTGATGGCCAAGATATACATCACTTGCCCATCTGCTTGTCCCCAATAACTTCCTGCCACAACCAATGCTAAAGCTGCTGCATTAATCATGATCTCAAGTCCAATCAGCATAAACAGCAAATTGCGACGTAGGATAATGGAGGTAAACCCCATGACGAATAAAATCGCCGCAAGAATTAATCCATGTTGTAATGGGATCATGAACGGTTCTCCTTCTCATTATCTGCCCGATCATCTTCGCGGTTGGCGAGGACTTCACCCCGGCGCTCTTCGCGCCCCACGTGATACGCCACCACGACACCGGCCAGTAATAACATTGACGCTAATTCAACAGCTAAGACATACGGCCCGAATAGACTAATTCCCACTTCTTTCGCCGCAATGACTGTCCCATCGATGCCTTGATCGTTAATGGTCAGAATTGACCGAACGATAACGACTAATAGCAACAAGGCAATAGCGCCCGGCCCTATCCATAGAGAGGGTTTTAACCACTCACGCTCTTGTTGCACCGTACTCTTCCCTAAGTTGAGCATCATCACAACGAAGACAAACAGCACCATGATCGCCCCCGCATAGACAATGATTTCTAATGCACCGGCAAAGTAAGCCCCAAGGGAGAAGAACACACCAGCAATGGCTAACAGCGACACAATAAGGTAGAGCAACGCATGAATCGGGTTGCTATGTGTAATGACGCGTAGCGTTGCCAGAATGGCAATAATGCCGCAAAGATAAAACGCAAATTCCATGCCCGACTCCTTAGGGTAATAAGCCTTTAACATCGATAGGTTTGGCTTCGTTTTCTGCAGAGCCCTTCTCTTTCCCGTCAATCGCCATGCCTGCCATACGATAGAAGTTATATTCAGGATATTTACCGGGTCCTGAGATTAATAAATCTTCTTTTTCGTAAACAAGGTCTTGGCGTTTAAACTCTCCTAGCTCGAAATCAGGCGTCAATTGGATCGCTGTCGTAGGACAGGCTTCTTCGCAAAGGCCGCAGAAAATACAACGAGAAAAGTTAATCCGGAAAAACTCAGGATACCAACGACCATCATCCATCTCTGCTTTCTGTAGCGAAATGCAACCTACTGGACAGGCCACGGCGCATAAGTTACAGGCGACACAACGTTCTTCACCATCCGGATCACGCGTTAACACAATCCGTCCACGATAGCGTGGCGGTAAATAAACCGGCTCTTCCGGGTACATCTGTGTCTCACGCTTGGCGAAGGCATGCATCCCAATCATCCAAATGCTTCGGACTTGGGTTCCAAAACCCACCACTATATCTTTTATTTTCATGGTGTTATTCCTTACTGCGCGCTATAGAGAATGACGGCTGCGGTCGCCAGTAAATTCAATAACGTCAGTGGCAAACAAACTGTCCAACCAAAAGTCATTACCTGGTCATAACGTGGACGAGGCAGCGCCGCACGGATCAAGATAAACATCATCATAAAAAACGCTGTTTTCACGGCGAACCAGATAAACGGCGGTAACCAAGGCCCATGCCAGCCGCCGAAGAACAGGGTAACGATCAGCGCAGAAACGGTGGTGATCGCCACATACTCGCCGACGAAGAACAGGCCGAATTTCATTCCGGCATATTCGATGTGATAACCATCCGCCAGCTCTTGCTCGGCTTCGGGTTGGTCAAAAGGATGTCGGTGACAGACCGCCACGCCAGCAATACAGAAAGTCACGAACCCGAAGAATTGCGGGATGATATTCCATAAATGCGTCTGGCTGTTGACGATCTCCGTCATATTGAAAGAGCCAGCTTGTGCCACCACCCCCATCAGGGATAAGCCAAGGAACACTTCGTAACTCAGTGTCTGAGCTGACGCACGCATCGCACCCAGTAGCGAGTATTTGTTGTTACTTGACCAGCCCGCAAAGAGCACGGCATAGACGGCTAAACCTGCCATCATCAGGAAAAATAGCAGACCGATATTGAGATCCGTTACTTTCCAGGTTGGCGAGACAGGGACAATGACAAATGCCAGGAGTAAGGAAACGAAGGCTATCACTGGTGCCATAGTGAAAATTGCACGGTCAGTAAAAGGAGGAATCCAGTCTTCCTTAAAGAACATCTTGATCATATCTGCCGCGAGTTGGAGTGAGCCTCCCCAGCCGACACGGTTAGGCCCGTAACGGTTTTGGAATAAGCCGAGCAAACGACGCTCTGCAAAGCTCATAAATGCGCCACACGCCACCACGACCAGTAAAATCACCACAGATTTTACCACTTGCAGAATGACATCGATCACTTCAGGTGTGAACCAGCTCATGCTTGTGCCTCCTGCAACATCTCCACCTCTGCCCCACTTAAGTAAGGAGGGATACCCGGCATGCCCACCGGCAGTCCCACTAAACCTTGCGTTAAGGTGTCAGAGAGACGTAAAGGTAAGGTCAACCCAACCCCTGATGCTTGTAAAGTAACGAATTGACCCGCTTGCAGCCCAAGCTTCTGAGCATCTTCTGGATGTAATACGACTTCCACAGGTGCGGCACGTTGTGCAAAGACTTCGGAGCGCTGAGAAAGCTCTTCGCTACCGAATAGACGCCACAACGGTACAACACGCCAGTGCGCTTGCGGATGATAAGCCGCAGGGATCGTTGTAAACCACTCGCCACCGGTACCTTGGCCATCGAAGAGACGCACACCGGGATCACCGTGGCGCAGATGCCCACCCACTTCGTCTTGGAATTTATTCCAAGCTTGCGGCGAGTTCCAACCTGGCGACCAAGCAAACGGTATTTGTGAGCGCGGCGCTTGCGGCTGGTTGTTACCTTCCATTGAGAAGGCAAACATAGTGTCCTTATCTTGTGGCTGACGCGGTTCGTGCACACTGATGTTGGCACGCATCGCGGTACGACCACTCGAGCGGTGCGGCGAACGGGCGAGTTTCTGACCACGGATACGGAATGACGCATCCGGCGCGGCATCCTTGATGGCATTGAGGAAAGGTTTTTCCGCAATCACGGCATCAATGACATGGTCGAGCTGAGACCAATCGGTTTCCCGACGATTCACGGCACGCTCTAAGGCATGAAGCCAGCGCCAGCTCTCAAGTTGAGTCACCGTGGTGTCGTAATAGGCTGGGTCATAAACTTGGAAGAAGCGCTGCGCACGACCCTCTTGGTTGATCAAGGTACCATCCGCTTCGGCAAAGCTGGCCGCAGAGAGAATCACTGAAGCCTTAGCTAAGGTTGACGTGGCTTGGTGGTCAAGCACCACCACCTGATCAGCGCGACCTAAAGCTGCATCAACGACATCAGCCGGAAGGTGACGGTAGAGATCATTTTCCATCACGACCACCGCATCGGCTTCACCCTCGGTAAGCTTAGCCAATACCGACTCCAACGGTTGTCCGCCCAGCAATCCCAGTCCGATACTGTTGGCCTGCGGAGCCAGAAGCGTGATACCGACTTCGCAACCTTGCGCCTTCAGGGCTTGGGCGACATTTGCTGCGGCATGCAGCAGATCGTCACTTCCGGCATGAGTACCCGCGATAATCAGCGGTTTTTTAGCGCCACTGAGTGCTTGAACGATCACATCGACCTTAGCGGTGAGGCGGGTATCAAAATCGTTTACCGCAGGGGCAGAACCGTCAATCGCATGCGCAATGGCAAAGCCCAGTCGGGCTTGATCTTCGACGGGTGCACAGTAATTCCATGCCGCGATATCATCCAGACGTGTCGGCTGTGCCGTGGTCATAAAGAGAGGATGCTTTGCATGTTGTCCGATGTTAAGAATTGCAGCAATCTGCCAATCGGCGACTTTCTGCGCCGCGGCTAATTCGCGAGCTTTGCCTTTAACGGCTTGACGGACAGAGAGTGAGACACGGGCACCGACCTGTGTTAAATCTTCGCCTAATACCAACACCGCATCATAATTTTCAATTTCACGCAGCGACGGTGTATACAGGCCACGGTTCTGCAGGATATCGATGATTAATTCAACCCGACGCTGCTCGGTAGCGGGCATCCCGGTAGAAAAATTCTCCGCTCCCACCAGCTGTTGCAGTGCGAAATTACTCTCTACGCTTGCGCGACCCGAGCCGATTCCGACCACACGTTTTGCCTGACGAAGCAGATCGGCAGTCGCGGTGATCGCTTGTTCCGCATTCATCGTCACCCAATTATCGCCATGGCGAAGTTGTGGGTGACGAGGGCGATCTTCACGGTTGACATAACCATAACCAAAGCGGCCTCGGTCACAGAGGAAGTAGTGGTTTACGCTGCCATTGAAACGGTTTTCAATACGGCGCAGTTCACCATAACGCTCACCGGGGCTGGTATTACAACCGATACTGCATTGATGACAGATGCTTGGCGCATACTGCATATCCCATTTACGGTTATAGCGTTCAGAGTGCGTTTTATCGGTAAAGACTCCAGTCGGACAGACCTCAACGAGGTTACCAGAGAATTCACTCTCTAAGGTGCCTGATTCAGTACGACCAAAGTAGACATTATCATGTGCACCATAAACCCCAAGGTCAGTACCGCCAGCGTAATCTTTGTAGTAACGCACACAGCGATAGCATGCAATACAGCGGTTCATCTCATGAGAGATAAAAGGCCCTAAATCTTGGTTTTGGTGGGTTCGTTTGGTAAAACGGTAGCGACGGAAGTTATGGCCGGTCATGACGGTCATATCTTGGAGATGACAGTTTCCGCCTTCTTCACATACTGGGCAGTCATGCGGGTGATTGGTCATCAACCACTCCACCACACTTTCTCGGAACTCACGCGCTTCAGCATCATCAATCGAGATAAAGGTACCGTCGGCTGCAGGTGTCATACATGACATCACCAGACGCCCACGGGTATCTTCGGCATTTTGATACTGCTTTACCGCGCATTGACGACATGCACCGACGCTACCCAGTGCTGGGTGCCAGCAAAAATAGGGAATATCGAGGCCCATGGAGAGACAAGCTTGCAGCAAGTTCTCTGCACCGTCTACCTGATACTCTTTTCCGTCTACATGAATTGTAGCCATAGTCAACATGCTCAAGTAAGGCTCGGTTTGACGCGAGCGTTAAACATTAATACTTATTTTTGTGTGATCGCTAGCTTTAACGGGCGAGCGTTCTACCAACGGCTTTTTAATAAGTTCGGTTGAATCCCGCTGATACTGCGTGTGTTGCCAAAAACTTGCGGCGCTATGCCTGCTTCAAACTCTTCGCGGAAGTATTTAATTGCGCTCTGTAACGGTTCAACCGCACCCGGCGCATGGGCACAGAATGTTTTCCCCGGCCCCAGTTGGCGACAGAGTTGCTCTAAGGTTTCAATATCGCCCGGTTGACCTTTGCGCTGTTCCAACGCACGCAGTATCTTGACGCTCCAAGGTAAGCCGTCACGGCAAGGTGTACACCATCCACAAGATTCGCGGGCGAAGAACTCTTCCAGATTACGCACCAAGGAAACCATGTTAATTTCATGGTCGACGGCCATGGCTAGGGCGGTACCTAAGCGGCTCCCTGCTTTACCGATACTGGCGAATTCCATGGGCAAATCTAAGTGAGAGTCAGTTAAGAAGTCGGTCCCCGCTCCGCCAGGCTGCCAAGCTTTAAAGCGTAAACCGTCACGCATCCCGCCCGCATAGTCCTCTAAAATTTCCCGTGCGGTGATCCCAAAAGGCAGTTCCCACACCCCCGGGTTCTTAACTCGGCCAGAAAAGCCCATCATTTTGGTACCCGCATCGTCGCTTTGGGAGAGACCTTTGTACCACTCAACACCGTTCGCTAGGATGGCCGGAACATTCGATAGCGTTTCAACGTTGTTCACGCAGGTCGGTTTTCCCCATACACCTGCACTAGCAGGGAATGGTGGTTTCGACCGAGGGTTGGCGCGACGTCCTTCTAAAGAGTTAATTAAGGCTGTCTCTTCCCCGCAGATGTAACGTCCTGCACCGGTATGGACAAAAAGTTCAAAATTGAAGCCAGTCCCCAGAATATTCTCGCCGAGTAGGCCTGCTTGCTTCGCCTCTTCAATCGCACGACGTAAATTCTCAGCCGCCTCGACGTATTCTCCTCGTAAGAAGATATAGCCACGATACGCCTTGAGGGCGAAGGCGCTGATCAGCATACCTTCCACCAATTGATGGGGCATTTGCTCCATCAATAAACGGTCTTTGTAGGTGCCGGGTTCCATCTCATCTGCATTGCATAAGAGATAGCGGATGTTCATCGACTCATCTTTCGGCATCAGACTCCATTTCAAACCGGTGGAGAAGCCTGCACCGCCACGCCCTTTCAGGCCTGACTCTTTTACCTGTGCCACGATCTCATCGGGTGACATCCCGCCTAACGCTTTGCGCGCGCCAGCGTAACCATTTTTGGCGCAATACTCGTCGAACCAGACCGGTTGTTTATCGTCGCGCAGGCGCCAAGTCAGTGGATGCGTTTCCGCAGTGCGAACAATAGTTTTGAAAGTCATGAGTATTGCTCCAGCAGCTCGGCGATGGACTCAGGTGTTAGATGCACATGAGTGTGTTCGCCAACCATCATCGTCGGCCCCTTATCACAATTCCCTAAGCAGCATGTCGGTAACAAGGTGAAACGACCATCAGCCGTCGTTTGTCCCGGTTTGATCTGAAGAGTTTCCTCTAGTGCTGCTTGAATACCTTGATAACCCGTAATATGGCAAACCACGCTGTCGCAATAGCGAATCACATGGCGACCCACAGGCTGACGGTAAATCTGGCTATAAAAAGTGGCCACGCCTTCCACGTCACTGGCCGGAATACCCAGTACTTCAGCAATGGCGTCAATCGCACCATCAGGCACCCAGCCCCGTTGTTTTTGAACAATTTTTAGCGCTTCAATCGAGGCAGCACGCGGGTCTTCATAATGGTGCTTCTCATGCTCAATCGCCTGCTGTTCGACATCACTCAGCATAAAACTGGCTTGCGTGTTGATCGTTTTAATGGAAATAGTTTGATCGTGCATAATTAGCGGTCCACATCTGACATAACAAAATCAATACTGCCTAGATAGACGATAAGGTCTGATACCAAACTGCCATTGATCACTGAAGGGATCTGCTGCAGGTGAGGGAAACTAGGAGTACGAACCCGGGTGCGATAACTCATGGTCGAGCCATCACTGGTTAAGTAATAACTATTGATACCTTTTGTGGCTTCAATCATCTGAAATGATTCATTCGCAGGCATTACCGGCCCCCACGACACTTGCAAGAAGTGCGTAATTAAGGTCTCAATATGCTGTAATGTGCGCTCTTTCGGCGGTGGTGTAGTCAGTGGATGATCGGCTTTGAATGGCCCTTCTGGCATATTCTTCAAGCACTGTTCTAAAATACGCAGCGATTGCCACATCTCCTGCATCTTTAATTGCACGCGACTATAAGCATCACTGATACCATCCCCGACCGGGATCTCGAAGTCAAAGTTTTGGTAACCAGAATAAGGACGCCATTTACGCACATCAAAGTCTAGTCCCGTTGCACGCAGGCCTGCACCAGTGGTTCCCCACCGTAATGCTTCTTCTTGATTATAGGCCGCAACGCCTTTCGAACGGCCAACTAACACGGAGTTACGTAGCGCGGCTTTGTCATATTCTTTCAGACGCTTAGGCATCCAATCTAAGAAATCGCGCAGCAGACGTTCCCAGCCTTTCGGTAAATCATGGGCTACACCACCAATACGGAACCATGCGGGATGCATCCTAAAACCGGTAATCGCTTCGACCAAGTCGTAAATTTTCTGACGGTCAGTAAAGGCGAAAAAGACGGGCGTCATCGCACCGACGTCTTGAATAAAGGTAGAGATATAAAGCAAGTGGCTATTGATACGGAAGAGTTCAGAAAGCATCACGCGGATCACGTCGACTTTCTCAGGTACCGTAATACCCGCTAATTTTTCCACCGCGAGAACATAAGGCATCTCGTTAACACAACCACCTAAATACTCAATCCGGTCAGTATAGGGGATGTAACTGTGCCAAGATTGACGCTCACCCATCTTCTCGGCCCCACGGTGGTGGTAACCAATATCCGGTACACAATCGATGATTTCTTCGCCGTCGAGTTGTAGGATGATACGAAATGCACCGTGCGCGGAGGGGTGGTTCGGTCCCAAGTTAAGGAACATGAAGTCCTCATTGGCGGTGCCGCGTTTCATTCCCCATTTCTCAGGGTCGAAGGTTAACGCTTCCATTTCCATATCCTCTTTTGCTTTTGTCAGCGTAAAAGGATCGAATTCAGTCGCACGCGCCGGATAGTCTTTACGTAATGGGTGTCCGGTCCATGTATCGGGCATCATGATACGCGTCAAATGCGGATGCCCTTCGAAGGTAATACCGAACATTTCCCAGGTTTCGCGCTCGTACCAATTAGCGTTTGGGAAAATATTGGTCAAAGTCGGTAAGTTGAGATCACGCTCAAGCAATGCCACTTTCAGCATGATATCGCGATTACGATCGATCGAAATAAAATGATAAAACACTGAAAAGTCTGCTTCAGGCAACCCTTGACGATGTGTTCTTAACCGCTCATCAACGCCATGCAGATCATACAGCATGACATAAGGTTTCGGCAGTTGACGCAGGAAACTGATAATTTCGAGCAGTTGCTCGCGGCGTACCCAGACCACAGGGATCCCAGTTCGCGTGGGTTGGACCGTAAAAGCATCAGGTCCAAAACGATTACGCAGCTCACCGACCACTGGATCATCAAGGTGATCTTGTGTCTGCCAAGCAGCGGGGTTTTGCTGTTGCGTGTTGATATGTGTCATACGTTGTTCACCATTCCGGCCAGTAGTGGCACGACAAAGAAGGCTCCCCTTAGGCGAGAGAATTATTGTTTTCGTTCCTAACGCCGCCTAATGGTTTTCGGGTCAAATTTCGTCTGGGGTACGTAGCGTTGTAACGGCGATACGCTCACCGCGTTTACGCTCACGTTCCGATTGCATATTGGCGCGATAAACGCCCTGATCCCCAACCACCCAAGAAAGTGGGCGACGCTCTTTGCCAATCGATTCTTGCAATAGCAATAAGGCCTGCATGTAAGCTTCAGGACGAGGAGGACAACCTGGAATATAAACATCGACGGGGAGGAATTTATCGACGCCCTGCACGACCGAATAGATATCGTACATGCCGCCAGAGTTCGCACAGGCCCCCATCGAGATAACCCATTTCGGCTCTAACATTTGGTCGTAGAGACGTTGGATAACCGGTGCCATTTTGGTGAAAGGTGTACCCGCGATAACCATGAAGTCAGCCTGACGGGGTGACGCACGCATAACTTCGGCACCGAAACGGGCGACGTCGTGGACCGCAGTGAACGAGGTGGTCATTTCAACATAGCAACAAGAGAGGCCGAAGTTATAGGGCCATAAGGAGTTCTTACGTCCCCAGTTCACCATATCATGCAGCGCATGCTCCAATTTGCCCATGTAAACGCTTCTATGGACATGCTGTTCAAGAGGATCGCTAACAATTTCCTGTTTTTGTAAAGGATAGCGATCGTTCTCACCATTGCTATTGGGATCGACGCGGGTGAGTGTGTAATCCATCTTAATGCCTCTCTATGACTTTTGAGGAGAATTGCCGCGTCCGTTCTCTGATTTGACGACAATACGACGACGTGCTGGCGCCCAATCAAGCGCACCCGTTCTGACGAGATAAACGAGTCCAGCTAACAAAATAAGAATAAAGATTGTTGCCTCAGCAAAGCCAATCCACCCACTTTCGCGGACAGAGGTAGCCCAGGCGTAGAGGAATAGTGCTTCCACGTCGAAGATGACGAAGAACATCGCGACAAGATAAAATTTGGCAGAGAGGCGAAGATGTGTGGAGCCGACAGGCTCAATACCTGATTCGAATGGGGTGTCTTTATGCCGGCCTTTAGCGCGTCCACCCAGTAACCATCCGCCGGTTAACATGAATGCACAAAGTCCGAAAGCGACGACGACAAAAACGACAAAAGCCCAATGATGAGCGATTACTTCAGTAGTGGTTGACATACTCATGCTTACTCTTCAAGTGTGGGTGACAGTTTGCAAAACTGCGCAAGGAGTGACCACAAAAGTTTACGGAAGGTGTAACACCTTTTAGTAATGTCTGTTAAATAAAAAATTAACAGTATTTTTATTGGTTTTTTTTACTCCTTTTAATAACCTTTTGTCAACCTGGGAGAATAAATATAAATATTTTTTAACAATTGACAAACACGAAATGTAAAGTCTTAACATTAGATCTCTGTCACAAATTCCCGAGAAATCTCAAATAAGTGTGGCAGGTTTATAAGAATTTTGACGCACAATAAGTAAGGTTTTTTTGATCTGACTCATAAATTCGCTGAGTTATGGCTAAAACGGCGATTTACTCTCAATTCAGTCTGTGGAGTAAAACGCCGATGAAGCTCGGAATCCTTGTGGGTAAAGCCTCTTCTTAGCGAACGCCTTTATGCATAAGAGACGTGAAACACCGAGGTTATTCCTAGGTCTTCAGTTAACGGCTTCCACCTCTTCACACATATCGGTCTCTGCGATAGCGACTTCTGCTAAGCGATGAACCGTATCGGGTGTTGGGGCTAAAACGTTGAAAAGTGATTGTACGAACGCCTTTTCTGTTTTAGGTAGGCGGCACAAAAGATACCGAGTATCGGGTAATAAAGGTAAGCCTTCAGCCGTGCCCAATACGCGTAGCTCTGGCTTTAGCATTTCAGCGGGTCTAGCAGTAGCCCCTAAACCAGACTTCACCGCGACATCGATAGCCGCTTTGGAATTTGCAACATAAGCTATACGCCAAGGAACTTGGTGCTCGTCGAGTGCATTAATGGCGATCTCTCTAAATAACTCCCCTTCATTCTGGATAACTAAGGGAATCGCTTCGCCTGAAGTGATTGCGAAATCGGCTGCACAAAACCATAACGTCGGTGACGTACGTAATAATTGTTGTTCGAAACGGGGATCGCCCTGTGTGGTTAACGCGACATCAATTTCTTGCTGATCCAGCAATGACAGTATGGTTTCTGTTTTATTTACGCGAACTTCAACTTCCAGAGACGGATAGAGTGCAGTGATACGGTTAAGCATAAAAGGGAGTAAACTCTCTGACGTATCTTCAGTCGCCCCGACAATGAGTTTTTCCTGCTCATCGCTGTATTTTAATGAGGCACAGGCTTCATCGTTAAAGCGAAGGATCTTCCTGGCATAACCTAGTAATTGAATGCCATGCTCTGTCAGCAGTTTATTACGACCATGACGGGCGAAAAGCTCTCGGCCGACGATTTGCTCTAATCGCTGCATCTGTTGGCTCACGGCAGATTGCGTACGACATACCGCAGCAGCGGCCGCGGCGAAAGTATTTAAATCGGCTACCGCAACAAAAGTGCGCAGCAGATCCAGATCGAGATTGACCGATATATTGTTATGGGTTGTCATAATTATTCACTTTTAATTTTATTTTTAATACTTACTGGTGTTGTTTATTACTGGTCAAGAGAGACGATATTTTAAAATGACTCAATAACCTCAATGCGCTTTAACAGCCCAAAGCTTATCCTTGCTGTTTTTGAGTCGCGCTAATTACTCATTGTTATTGGCCATTAGGAATAATAAATTATCTATAGTGGACAAAAAAATTAAGTTAATACCCCTTCTACGATAAGTTTTAATTTGTTAATTCGACTTAATCATTTCTAGGCATAAATTGGAATTATTTTTCGACAAAACTGAACATTCTTTGACTTAGTTCATATTATCTAGCCCCAACCCCTAGCTCTCACTACTCGTAACGATAGTTATAAGAAATCATCTAACGATTAATTTTTTTACCCTAAATTATTAATAATTAATAAAACAAAAACCTTTAAGACAAATTAATAATTAACCCTACAAATCTGAGCCATTTCTTTTGATCACTCAATTAAAAACATAATTAATAGTCACGCCAAAAATTCTTATAAAGATTTACCTCTTGTTTACGCTACGTAAGAAAGTGTTCTGAAACTGAAGATCCTCGAAAATAGAGATAATGCTGCAAGGTGGCTTTCCTGGCATAAAGGTACGGTTATAACAGCATATTATGTTAATATTTTCAAATATTAAGCATAAAACACCAGATTAGTAGATTTCCCGTCTGTAATCAACGCTGACTTCATTGAGACGCTTCATTTAACTGTCTGACCAGAGTACATTTACAAGAAATAGTAGTGTCATTTCCTATTCCTAAAGCCGAGATGAAGCGCATGAGCATAAAAATAGAAAAATCCGCAAAATTAGAGAATGTTTGTTACGATATTCGTGGTCCAGTACTAAAAGAAGCAAAACGGCTTGAAGAAGAAGGTAATAAAGTACTTAAGTTAAACATTGGTAACCCCGCGCCATTTGGTTTTGAGGCACCGGATGAAATTTTAGTCGATGTCATCAAACACCTCCCCACTTCGCAAGGATATTCTGACTCAAAAGGCCTCTACTCGGCTCGTAAAGCAATTATGCAACACTACCAAGCATTGGGTATGCGTGATATTACGGTCGAAGATATTTATATCGGTAATGGGGTTTCCGAGCTTATCGTACAGTCTATGCAGGCGCTCCTGAATACGGGCGATGAAATGCTGGTTCCTGCACCAGACTACCCGCTGTGGACGGCGGCCGTTTCACTGTCCAGTGGTAAAGCGGTGCACTATCTTTGTGATGAGAGCAGTGATTGGTTCCCCGATCTTGACGATATTCGGGCAAAAATTACCCCCCGCACTCGCGGTATTGTTATCATTAACCCAAATAACCCAACTGGTGCGGTCTATAGCAAAGAATTGCTAATTGAAGTGGTGAAGATCGCACGCGAGCACAATCTCATCATTTTTGCTGACGAAATCTACGATAAGATTCTTTATGATGCTGCTCAACACCATTCGATCGCCGCTTTAGCGCCAGATCTATTAACCGTTACCTTCAATGGTCTTTCTAAAACCTATCGGGTCGCCGGTTTTCGCCAAGGTTGGATGGTACTCAATGGACCGAAGAAACATGCGAAAGGTTATATCGAAGGCTTGGAGATGCTTGCCTCAATGCGACTCTGCGCGAACGTGCCAGCACAGCATGCCATCCAAACCGCTTTGGGGGGGTACCAGAGTATCAGTGAATTTATCGTTCCTGATGGTCGCCTCTATCAACAACGCGAGCGCGCGTGGGAATTAGTTAACCAAATCCCTGGGGTTAGCTGTGTGAAACCTCAGGGCGCCTTATACATGTTCCCGAAAATAGATATCAAGAAGTTCAATATCTACGATGACCAAAAAATGGTCCTCGATTTCCTTCTACAGGAAAAAGTGCTGCTGGTACAAGGCACTGCCTTTAACTGGCCATGGCCTGACCATGTACGTATCGTCACCTTACCAAGGGTAGATGATTTGGAAATGGCGATTAATAAATTTGGTCGCTTTCTCAGTCACTACCATCAATAATCAATATTCACCCAGGCGCCGCAAGGCGTCTTTTTATTCGGTTTGTAAAGAGGATAATATGGCGATCCAAAGTACGTTTATGGCATGGATAACTCGCATGCCACTGATCAAACGCTGGGCCTTGATGCACTGTGTACAGAAAGAGAACGTAGCAGAGCACAGCCACCAAGTCGCGGTCATTGCCCATTTACTCACGGTTATCGGCAATAAACGCTATGGGAATACGCTTAACCCCGACCGTGCAGCGGTTGTCGCCCTGTACCATGAAGTGTCAGAAACAAAACTTCAAGATATCAACTCCCGGACTAAATACCATAATCCAGAATTTACTCAAGCCTTTAAACATCTCGAAAAAATCGCCGAACAAGAGTGTTTAACTACCCTCCCCGATGACCTTCGTGACGCTTTCTCTGGGCTGATTATTCAAGATAACGTCGACAGCGAATATAAAAAAATCGTCAAAGCTGCCGATATATTAGCGGCCTATATCAAGACGTTAAATGAGCTACGCTTCAATAATGATGAATTTATCCACGTAAAAGAAGGGCTTGAGGAGAGACTCAACCATCTTCGCCGAACCATGCCAGAGGTGAATGACTTTATGGAGATTTTCGCGGAGAGTTGCACCACAACACTTGATCGTATCTCAGAGAACTATCAGTAGCGTTAGTAAGACATCGAGCCACTCGATGTCTTCGCTCAGTCCGCTATAGACTCAAAGTCTGAAACCTTGAGTCGTTGGTGTAATAACAAGATCGGTTAAACTCTTCACCGGGTACGTCGCCTTTAAGTGAGCGGCCTCGACGGGAGCATTCACTGCGACGACAGCGCATTTTGCCGCCAAGCCAGCTTCGATTCCTGCCACAGCATCTTCCACCACCACACAGCGCTCTGGTGCCAACCCTAGCTGTTCAGCCCCTAACAAGTAGGGATCCGGATGCGGTTTGCCTTTCGCAACCTGTTCAGCAGTAATAAACACTGCCGGACGGGGGAGCGCCAAAACCTCGAAACGCACTGTCGCGACAGGCAGGCTGCCGGAGGTGACAATTGCCCAAGGAATTTTCTGCTCAGTCAAATAAGTCAGTAACGCTTTCGCACCCGGCAGCGGGACAATCCCGTCCACCGTCGTCGACTCAAGATGTTCCAGCCACAAAAACTCTTCACGCAGAGTCGCTTCGTCCGCTTGCGGGAGAAAATGACGTAAAGAGGTCATAGCTTGCTTACCGTGAATAAACGCTAGAATTTCTGAGGCAGGAATGGCATGGCGTTCTCCCCATTTCGACCATACCGTTTCCACCACGGTTAAGGAGTCAACTAACGTGCCATCCAAGTCAAAAAGGAATCCTTGATACATAATTACTTCCCTTGTCGCTACAGTTCATCCAAAAAGGCTTTATCCAACTGTTTGAAAGCCTTCATTAATAATTCTGCAAGATGCTGATAGGTCACCTCGCCTTGAGGTAGGTTGATGGCTTGACCAGAGGTTTGTAGCTTTTCACGAATAGTGTGGAACCACTCTAACGTTCCGCCAGCTAACGGTTTACGCGCCCTTTTGCCCAGCCACCAAAGACCTTGCACAGGTAAACTACAGGCAAACACCGCCGTCGCAATGGCGGGGCCAATTTGTGCATGGAACGCGAGTTGCCAGCATAGAATGAAGACTGCTATAGGTGGCATAAAACGAATACCAAACTGTGTGGCTCGACACACTCTATTTTCAGGAAAAATGGCAGAGAGACTCTTCTCCTGTGGCCAACTTTTCATATACTTTTTGCCAAGACGCAGCGTAGCAAACAGCCCTGGTCGATGCGTATCGTTCATTATTTTTGCCTCAAAAGCCGAAGAGTTTAAAAAGTTTTAAATCCCGATTAATTGGGAGTACCATTCACACCACACTCTCTGCGTGCATAAATGGGTCAAGGATACCACCCCGATCGTCAATCGATGAGAAAGATGACACAAACTTACACTGATTACTCTGAACAATCCTATAAATCGCTAGAGTGTTGCCTCAGAACATAGTTATTCCTATTGACCAGTGTATATTAGCATAACGATAGCGCCCCCTTTTCAGAGGATTTTTGGGGGCTTACATATAACATTTTCAGGTGCGTTTATGTCGAATAACTTAGTTCTGGTTCTAAATTGTGGCAGTTCTTCTCTGAAGTTTGCCATTCTTGATCCCGCTACTGGCGCAGAATACCTTTCCGGTTTAGCCGAATGTTTTTCGTTGCCAGAAGCCCGTATAAAATGGAAATATGCGGGAGCGAAACAAGAGTCGTCACTGGGTGCAGGTGCCGCCCACAGTGAGGCATTGGGCTTTATCGTTAATCGTATTCTCGTCGACGCACCTGAGCTTTCTGAAAAAATTCGTGCTATCGGTCACCGCATTGTCCATGGTGGCGAGCATCTGACTCAATCGGTAATAATTACCGATCAAATCATCAGCGCCATTGAACAAGCGACCTGTTTCGCGCCGCTGCATAATCCTGCCCATCTAATTGGAATTCACGAGGCGTTTAAAAACTTCCCTCATCTAACGACCAAAAACGTGGCCGTTTTTGACACCGCTTTTCACCAGACTATGCCGGAGGAAGCCTATCTTTATGCGCTGCCTTATGCGCTCTATGAGCAACACGGTATTCGTCGATACGGTGCCCACGGTACAAGCCATTTCTATGTCTCTCGTCAAGCGGCTAAGCTCCTCGAAAAATCAGTAGACGATCTGAATGTTATCACTTGCCACCTCGGTAACGGTGGGTCGGTCGCCGCTATCCGCCAAGGTAAATGTGTTGATACCTCAATGGGTCTCACGCCGTTGGAAGGATTAGTAATGGGTACCCGCAGTGGCGATATTGATCCTGCTATCATTTTCTATCTTCACGATAATTTAGGAATGGACGTCGCACAGATTAATCAGATGCTGACCAAAGAGTCAGGATTACTGGGGCTGACGGGTGTGACGAGTGATTGCCGCTTTGTCGAGGATAATTTCGCCGACAAACCTGAGGCCAAACGTGCTTTAGATGTCTTCTGCCATCGTCTAGCAAAATATATCGGCGCCTACTCCTCGCTGATGGACGGTAGACTCGATGCGGTAATTTTCACGGGAGGAATTGGCGAAAACTCAGCTAAAATTCGTGAACAAACGGTGCAGAAGCTTGCACTCTTAAATCTCGCTATCGATGAGACAAAAAACTTAGCTGCTCGCTTTGGCGAGACTGGAGCGATTCAACGTGACGGTAGCTGCCCAATCTTAGTGATTCCAACTAATGAAGAATGGGTCATTGCACAAGACGCAGCAACACTTACGGCTTAACAGATTTACTATTAGTTTCAAGAATTGTAGAGGGGGGTTAATTTGTCTCGTACTATTATGCTAGTGCCACTGAGCACAGGTGTGGGTCTGACTAGCGTGAGCTTAGGGGTGATCCGTGCGATGGAACGCAAAGGCATGCGTATTAGCGTGTTCAAGCCCATCGCCCAAGCGCGTGATTCCGATAAGTCGCTGGACCATACTACGGAAATTATCAACGCAACATCCTCGATTCCAGCCGTGGCACCTTTAGCCTTAAGCTATGTTGAGAATTTACTGAGTAATAATCAGCAAGATATCCTAATGGAAGAGATTATTGCTCACTACCATAATAATACCGCGAATGCGGAAGTGGTATTAGTTGAGGGATTAGTCCCAACGCGCAAGCGTCAATTTGCGCAAACCCTTAACTATAAAATTGCCAAAACCCTCAATGCTGAAATTATCTTTGTCGTTTCGCCTGGCACCGACACGCCCACTCAGTTGAAAGAGAGAGTTGAGCTACAACTCAATAGCTTCGGTGGTCGTAAGAATAAAAATATCGCTGGGCTGATCATTAATAAGATCAATGCCCCAACTGATGAAGAAGGCCGTACCAGACCCGACCTGTCGGAAATGTTCGATGATACCAATGAAGCCACCGTGGCCAATTTCACCTTCGAACAGTTTAGTCAACCCTCCCCTCTTCCGGTACTTGGGGCGATCCCTTGGAATTTCGATCTGATTGCTACGCGTGCCATTGATATGTGTCGACATCTTAAGGCTGAGATTATTAACGAGGGTGATATCACCACTCGCCGGATTCAATCAGTGACCTTTTGCGCACGTAGCCTACCGAATATGCTTAAATTATTCCGTCCAGGCTCTTTGTTGGTGACCTCAGCTGACCGCCCCGATGTACTCGTGGCAGCGTGTCTAGCAGCAATGAACGGCGTTGAAATCGGTGCGATTTTATTAACAGGCGGTTACCAGATTGATCCAGCGGTACAGGAACTCTGTTCGCGGGCATTCCAAACTGGCCTTCCCGTTTTCTTGGTGAAAACCAATACGTGGCAAACCTCACTAACGCTACAAAGTTTCAACTCAGAAATTCCGGTAGATGATACTCAGCGTATTGAGAAGGTGCAGGAGTTTATTGCCGGTTATATTGATAAACCGTGGATTGACTCCCTTGGATCGGTCGCCGAACGTAGCCGTCTCCTCTCGCCACCTGCATTCCGTTATCAATTAACCGAGCTGGCCCGTCAAGCTGCTAAACGTATTGTGTTACCGGAAGGCGACGAACCCCGAACCTTACGTGCCGCCGCAATTTGTGCAGAACGTAAAATTGCCCAATGCGTATTACTCGGGGATCCCGCAGAAATTCGACGCGTTGCCTCCGTACAAGGGATCGTACTAGGGAATGGTGTCAGCATTGTGGATCCGCAGGCAGTCAGAGAAGACTATGTCTCTCGACTGGTCGAGCTACGTAAAAACAAAGGTATGACGGAAGTTGTGGCCCGTGAACAGCTGGAAGATAACGTTGTACTCGGTACCCTGATGTTGGAAAAAGGTGAAGTAGATGGATTGGTCTCTGGCGCAGTCCATACTACTGCCAATACTATTCGCCCACCGCTACAGTTAATCAAAACCGCGCCTAACAGCAGCATCGTCTCTTCCGTGTTCTTTATGTTATTACCTGAACAAGTGCTGGTATATGGAGACTGTGCGATCAATCCGGACCCGAACGCTGAACAATTAGCGGAAATTGCTATTCAGTCGGCAGACTCCGCTGCAGCGTTCGGTATTGAACCACGTGTCGCGATGATCTCTTACTCAACGGGAAATTCTGGCAGCGGTAGCGATGTTGATAAAGTGCGAGAAGCGACGCGTCTTGCGCAAGAGAAGCGCCCTGACCTGTTCATTGATGGGCCATTGCAATACGATGCCGCAATTATGGAAGATGTGGCGAAGTCTAAAGCACCGAATTCACGGGTGGCGGGCCGCGCGACAGTGTTTATCTTCCCTGACCTCAATACCGGTAACACGACTTATAAAGCCGTACAGCGTTCGGCGGAATTGATTTCCATTGGACCCATGCTGCAAGGTATGCGCAAGCCAGTGAATGACCTGTCGCGGGGGGCATTGGTCGACGATATCGTCTATACCATTGCACTCACTGCAATTCAGTCTCAGCAAGCTGAAAACAGAGGCTAACCGATAAGCCACCTGCGACCTTGGTAACAGGTGGCGATTCAGTGTGTATGCCTTAACGGTTTTCGCCGTTACGGGCTAACCACAACGCTAAGGCTTTTAGCGAATCATCGGTAAATTCATCGCAACGAGCGGTGATCTCTTCGGGTGTCATCCAAAACACTTCTGTCACTTCACCATCTTGTAACGCAAAAGGGCCATGGCAGACGCAGCTAAACAAGCTTCCCCACACCCGACATCCCTCATCTTCAAAATAAAACTTCCCATGTTCCGCGAGAGGCACATCCGCGATACCTAACTCTTCCTCTGCTTCGCGGCGCGCTGAAGCAAGAAGCTCTTCCCCCGATTGCACCACCCCACCGGCTGTCGCATCGAGCTTCCCCGGGGCAAAATCCTTATTTTCTGCGCGACGTTGGACCAAAATACGGCCAGTGCCTTGTGTCACAACGATATAGGTTGCGCGATGACGTAGAGATTCCGCGCGCATTTGTTGACGAGCAGCCGTCGCGACAACTTCATCATTCTCATCAACAATATCAACCCATTCAATCTGACCTACAGGCATTTGTTCAACCATGGTTAACCCTTTTTAACGCGAGTCGCTACTCGACGCTATGTGCTTTGATTTACCCTAAGAGTAATAAGTAAAATTTAATTTCGCAATCTCTAGCATTATGAAGAAATGCTTTTCATTTTATTTTAAGTTATTACTGAGAAATTGTTGCAAACGTGGCGACTGAGGACAGTTAAAAATTTCCTCAGGGGAACCCTGCTCTTCAATCTTGCCTTGATGGAGGAAAATTACCTGCGAGGAAACCTCTTTGGCAAACGCCATCTCGTGGGTCACCATAATCATGGTTTTGCCTTCTTTAGCCAGCTGCAGCATAATCCGCAACACTTCTCCCACTAACTCAGGATCTAAGGCCGAGGTCGGTTCATCGAACAATAGAATCTCAGGATCCATGGCTAATGCCCGAGCAATAGCTACCCGCTGTTGCTGTCCCCCCGATAAGTGGACGGGATATTTTTTCCAATTCACCGGATCGATCCCTACTTTACGTAACGTATATTCCGCCTTCTCTTGCGCCTCGGCTTTGGCTATACCAAGGACTTTGCACGGGGCTTCCATGACATTCTGCAGCACGGTCATATGGCTCCACAGATTGAAGTGTTGGAATACCATGCATAATTTGCTACGTAATAACTTCAGTTGTTGTTTATCCGAAACCTGTAACTGTTGTGTACGATCAGCGGCGAGCGCGATCTGCCGTTGATTGAGCCAAATATCGCCCTTATTCGGCGACTCAAGGAAGTTTAGGCAACGTAGAAAGGTGCTTTTCCCTGATCCAGACGCGCCGATAATCGCAATGACATCACCCTCATTGGCGGTAAGGCTGATGCCTTTTAATACTTCATGCTGACCATAAGATTTATGTAGCTGTTCAATTCTTAATTTTTCGGTGGACACCATACGTAAACCCTTAGCGTGAACTGATATGCGGTAACCAGCGCTTCTCTAGCTGGCGAAATGCCATAATCAAAACGCAGGAGATAAAAAGATAAAGGACTGCGGCAATACCGAAGGCCGTAAAAGGTTGGTAGGTGTCAGCGTTAATATCCCGAGCCACTTTTAAGATATCCGGAACTGTCGCGGTGAATGCCAACGAGGTCGAGTGTAATAATAAAATGACTTCATTACTGTATGCCGGTAATGCAGTGCGAAATGCTGAGGGAAGAATAATTGAACGCCATAAGGTCAAGCCACGAAAACCGTAAGCTTGGGCGGCCTCAATCTCCCCAGCGGGAACGGCCCTTATCGCTCCTGCAAGGATTTCAGTGGTATAGGCTGCAGTGTTCAGCGTTAACGCCAGCAGCGTACAATGTAACCCGCTACGGAAAAATTCATTCAGCAAGTGATGATCTTTAACCACCTGTAAGGTATAGATCCCAGTGTAGATAATTAATAGTTGGACATACAAAGGTGTGCCCCGAAACACAAAGGTAAACAGCGCAATCGGCAGCGACAGCCAGCGACGGGATGAGATGCGGCCAATCGATAAGAATAAAGCGAGTATCCCCCCCACTACCATCGAAAAGACCAGTAGCCACAGTGTCATAGCTAACCCACTGAGTTGGTAACCATTGGTCCAAAGCAGCGACTGCCAATATTGTTGAAGGATTGCATTCATAATGTCACCTTCTTCACGCCAACAGCATAGAATCGCATCAATCCAGCTAGGATAAGTTGTGAAACTAAGGTGAAAAGTAGATATATCGCCCCCGCCACCAATGCGAAAAAGAGAGGTTGCCAGGTACTTTTTCCGGCAAGTTGCGTCGCTTTGACCAACTCTTCTAAGCCTAAAATCGACACCAACGCCGTGGCTTTTAAGATCACTTGCCAGTTATTCCCGATTGCCGGCAATGCAAAGCGCATCATCAAGGGAAAGGTAATGCGGGCAAAACATTGCCAAGGTGTCATCCCATAGGCAACCGCGGCCTCACGTTGTCCGTGGGGGACTGATAATGCTGCACCACGGAAAGTTTCCGTAAAATATGCCCCATAAATAAACCCCAAGGTCAGAATTCCGGCTGGCAGTGGGGCTATATCGATATGGGCGATACCCAAACCATGAGTCACTTGGTTCAGCGCAATTTGTAAACCATAAAAGATCAGTAACATTAGTACTAAATCAGGAATACCCCGCACGATCGTGGTATAGGTGGCACCGATAGCCTGTAACCAAGGATAACGGGAGAGACGCGCCGCGGCGCCAGCCAACCCAATAATCACTGCTAAAATTAGAGCACTGAGCGCAAGCTCGATTGTCATCCACGTTCCTTGTAGAATCACCTGTCCGTAACCTTCTAACATCTACGACTCCTCTTAACTTACGAATACAGAGCGCCGCGCCAGATGACGCTCTGTCACTGTCGGACTTACTCGTCGTAAATATTGAAATCGAAATACTTTTTCGCCAATTTGTCGTAGGTTCCATCTTTGTGCATTGAAGCGATGGCTTTATTGATGGCTTGGGTTACTTCCGTATCCCCTTTGCGTAGACCAATTCCTGTTCCAATCCCGAAAATAGCCTTATCTTTAACGGCAGGCCCCGCAAAACTATAACCTTTGCCTTCCGCCGATTTTAGGAAGCCTTCGCTAGCTTGGACTTCGTCCTGAAACGCTGCATCTAAGCGCCCTGAGGCTAAATCTTGATAAACTTGATCTTGTGCTTGGTAAGGTACGATGGTGACGCCTGCACCACGCCAGTATTTATCAGCATAGTTTTCTTGAGTGGTCCCCTGCTCGACTCCGATAGTTTTCCCTTTTAATGAGGCCACGGTCGGTTGTAAAGAAGAGCCTTTCACTGCGACTAAACGCGCATTGGATGCGTATAATTTATCAGAAAAATCAATCTGTTGTAGGCGTTTCTCAGTAATTGATAAGGCTGAGATTATCGCATCAATTTTTTCAGCTTTTAAGGAAGGAATGAGGCCATCGAAATCCCCTGGTACAAATTCGCATTGCGCCGCAATGCGTTTACAAATTTCATTGACTAAATCAATGTCGAAGCCAACAAGTTTGCCATCAGGGCTTTTCGACTCAAAAGGTGGATAGCTCGGGTCAGTACCAAAGCGAAGATGCGTAGGCAGTGCAGAGAAAGCATGGCTAGAAAGGGTTAATCCTAAAAACAGCGAAGCAAATACCGTCAACTTTTTCATGTCTATCACCAGTGAGAGAGAATTCTCACTGGAAATGCACAAAACATGCCAAAGTTTAGTGGGATTTTATCGCGATTCGCGCGAAAATTAGCACGAATGTGGTGCAAAAAAACATGTGTGCACCATTAGTGACCTTGCCAACGGGTAAAGAGGTCTTCGGGTAGCTCGATATCGAACTGATCGATGATACGGTTAACGGTCTGATCGACAATATCGTTGATAGCGTTAGGACGATGGTAAAACGCCGGGACGGGCGGCATGATAATCGCCCCAAGTTCAGCCGCAGTGGTCATCATCCGTAAGTGTCCAAGATGTAAGGGCGTTTCACGCACCCCGAGTACTAGTTTACGGCCCTCTTTTAATACCACATCAGCGGCGCGGGTAAGCAAGGTGTCGCTGTAGCTGTGGACGATAGCGGAGAGGGTTTTAATCGAACAAGGCAGGATCACCATACCCAGCGTTTTGAATGATCCCGATGAGATGGATGCACCAATATCACGCACGTCATAGACTTCGTCTGCCATCGCTTGGACATCTCGCCAGCTGTAGTCAGTTTCTAAAGAGAGGGTCTGACGGGCAGCCATGCTCGCAACAAGGTGGGTTTCAACCTCGGGGACTGATTTTAATACCTCGAGCAACCGTACACCATACTGTGCTCCGCTTGCCCCAGAAAGGCCAACGATTAATCTTTTGGTCATAATGACGAGTATCCCACACACTGAGCGCTATTTTGCGAAGGCTTAGTATAGCAGAAAGCAAAACAGGGCGATATTCGCCCTGTTTACAAGAAGAAAAAGCGCTTAACCTTCGTTATGAAGTTCCAGCCCTTCCACCTCATTTTGCCGTGCTACGGCTTTCACATCATCTTTACGCAGGGATTGCAGGTAATCCAGATATTCTTGGTTAACATCTTGAGTGACGTAGACACCATTAAAGACGGAACACTCGAAGTCTGTAATATCCGGGTTCTCTTCTTTCACCGCCTCAATCAGATCATTCAGATCTTGGAAAATAAGGGCATCAGCCTTGATTAATTGGCAAATTTCATCCACTTCACGACCATGCGCAATCAGCTCAGTGACGCTTGGCATATCGATGCCATACACGTTAGGGAAGCGGATTTCGGGTGCGGCAGAAGCGAGGTAAACGCGTTTGGCGCCTGCTTCACGAGCCATCTCGATAATCTGCTCGGAGGTGGTTCCGCGAACGATTGAATCGTCGACTAACAGTACATTCTTATCACGGAACTCAGCACGGTTGGCGTTCAGTTTACGGCGGACGGCACTGCGGCGCAGCTGCTGTCCAGGCATAATAAAGGTCCGTCCAACATAACGGTTTTTCACAAATCCCTGACGATAAGGCTTATCTAAGATGCGCGCAATTTCCAGTGCAACATCTGTCGAGGTTTCAGGGATAGGAATGACGACGTCGATATCCAAGTCACGCCATTCACGGGCAATTTTTTCACCTAGCTTGGTACCCATGCGAATTCTTGCGTTATAGACAGAGATCTTATCGATAAAGGAGTCGGGACGAGCGAAATAGACGTACTCAAATAAGCAAGGATTATTCTTCGGCGCATCCGCACATTGACGTGTAAAGAGTTCACCCTGTTCAGTAATATAAACGGCTTCACCGGCCACAACGTCACGGATAAATTCAAAACCGAGTGTGTCTAAGGCAACACTCTCTGAGGCGACCATATATTCGTTACGGCCATCTGGCAATTGGCGCTTACCTAAAACTAAAGGACGGATACCATTAGGATCGCGAAAGGCAATCATGCCGTGACCAATGAGCATCGCCACGACAGCGTAAGCACCACGGATTTGGCGGTGCACACACTCGATAGCGGTAAAGATATTATCCGCTGTCAGGGGGTAATCTTGGAAACGATCGAGTTCTTGAGCGAAGACATTGAGCAGAACTTCCGAGTCAGACGTCGTGTTGATATGGCGACGCCCTTGTTCGAACAGACGGGTTCTCAGCTCATGGGCATTGGTTAAATTGCCGTTATGTGCCAGCGTAATACCGTACGGAGAGTTCACATAGAATGGCTGTGCTTCCGAGGCGCTTGAGCTACCTGCAGTAGGGTAACGAACGTGGCCAATACCCATTGTTCCTTGAAGACGTTGCATATGGCGCGCTTCAAACACGTCACTAACGAGTCCATTCGCTTTACGTAAGCGAAAGCAATTAAGCTGATCAATCGTACAGATGCCTGCTGCATCTTGTCCACGGTGTTGTAGCACCGATAACGCATCATAAATTGCTTGGTTTACAGGTAAAAATCCGCTGATACCGACAATCCCACACATGGTGTCATTTCCTCATAGCCGCTTGTCCCGACTCACTATCGGGGTAGAAAACTCGATGTGCTCTGTAGATAGTCAAAAAACCATCTGATGACGATACTGAACTGTGGAATCAACTGTGATTGTGTCCAATCGATACTTTTAGAGAACCCCGTAAAAGTGTCGAGAAAAAAGAGGATAGCCGCGACGATTAATCCACCGCGTAGCGCGCCGAAACAGACCCCTAATACACGATCGGTTCCTGACAGGCCGGTCTTATCCACTAAACTACCAATCACATAATTGACCAGAGCGCCCACAATTAGCGTAGTGATAAAGAGCACCGCAATGGCGATACCATTTCGGACCATGGGTTGTTCAAAACCCGAAAACCAATCCGCCAATAAAGGGTAGTAATGGCTCGCGACAAAAAATGCACAACCCCAGGTAATTAATGAGAGGGCTTCCCTCACAAATCCACGGATGAGACTCACTAATGAAGAGAGTCCAATGATGCCTAATATGGCGTAATCAATCCAATTCATCCGCGTAACCTATACCACTTCATGACAGTGTTTCCTCTATCGCGGCGCATTCTAACAGAAAAAGAAAACGTTTGCGTATGGTTTTCCTGCGCCAAGTTAAAAAAGGGCAATTCCTTATTTTTAGGAATTGCCCTGCCCTGTTCTTCCCCCTGTAAGGGGGTTATCTTGGGATAATCAATGCACCCGGTAAGGCATGACTACCCCAAATAATCCTGTTTTCGCCTTCAATTCAGCAACCTGTGACTGAAGATGGCTCTTCGACGTATCCGGCCCCACCAAAATACGGTTAATTTGCCCTTGGACCGGTGTAGCAGGAATGGAATAGGCTTTAAAGCCCGCACCTCGTAGCTGTTCAACTACTTCAGAAACTCGTGAGGCATTACGCAGCGCACCTAGCTGAATCACATATGCCTGACCGGTAGGCGTTGAGGCGCTATTCTGTGCTGCGGTTTGTTGACGTTGCTGCGCCTCAGCCTGCTGTTGCTGTGCGGCCAACTGTTGTTGCTTCACTTGCGCCTGACGTTGAGCTTCTTGCTGTTGGCGTGCTTGATCTTTTAGCCGTTGCGCTTCACGCTGTGCCAGCTGCTCTTGGTCGCGTTGCATCTGTAACTGCGTGGCATTTTCCCCTGCTTCATGAGGTTGTGTCGCCACACTACCGCGAGAAGCCTCTTGTGAGCTAGCCTCGGCCGGGATGTGCTGGGCTGCCTGCTGACGGATCGTTTTTGACGGGATTGACTGAGTGACGGGGGGAACCATCTCATCATTCAGTTGATCACCCGGTTTAGGCACTAAAGGGATAGCCGCGAACTCTTCATGGTAATGCTTTTTTTTACCATCCAGTAAGCCGGGTAAAATAATCACGCCGAGAGCCACCAGAATGATCGTTCCCGCCATCCGATTTTGAAATTTACTGGCCACGTTACTACTCCTTATTGCTCAATGTCATAACCGCCGCAACGGTATGAAAAGATCCACAAACTAAGACGACATCATCTGCATCCGCTTGCGATAACGCTGCCTGCCAGGCCGGCTCAACTCGCTCATAACACTCTGCCTCGGGCAATGATTGCTGTAGCCGCTGTGCCGAGGCCCCTCGTGGTCCGTCTAGGCTTGCGCAATACCACTGATCCACGGCTTCAGATAATATCGTAATTGTTCCCTCGATATCTTTATCGTGAAGCATACCCAGTACGCCGTGGACCTTTCCTTTGGGGGCGAGCTGTTCGATTTTTTCCACCAAATAACGTGCCGCATGGGGATTATGCGCAACATCTAAAATCACTAATGGAGAATGTTGCACTATCTGGAACCGTCCAGGTAACGTTGCCGAAGCAATGGACTTTCTCAGTACAGCTTCACTTAGCGTGAGTCCAGAAACGCGCAATGCAGCCAGCGCGGTAGCGGCGTTTGCTAGGGGGACCTGTGGTAGCGGTAATTCTGCCAATTTTCCTTGAATATCTTGAAACTGCCAGCTGTGCGACGAAGCGCTATAGGACCACTCTTTACCCCGAGCTAAGAGAATCGCGCCTTTATCCTGCGCCACCTTACTGATGGTGACAGGCATATCCGGTTCACCGACCACCGCAGGTTTGCCTTGACGGAATATACCGGCCTTTTCTCGGCCAATACTTTCGCGATCAGGCCCTAGCCAATCAGTATGGTCGAGGGCGATCGATGTCAGCACCGCAACATCCGCATCGACAATGTTGGTCGCATCGAGTCGTCCACCTAATCCCACCTCAAGAATCACCACATCGAGATCAGATTGCTTAAACAGCTGTAACGCTGACAGAGTGCTAAATTCAAAAAAGGTTAACGAGGTTTCACCACGTCCTTGGTTAAGGCTGTCGAAGCTCGAGATATGCTGTTGGTCACTCAGTTCTTGACCGTTAATCCGTACGCGCTCAGCATAGCGAATAAAGTGCGGGGAGCTGTAAACGCCAACGCGATACCCTGCTGCCAATAATAAGACTTCTAAGGTACGGCACGTTGTCCCCTTACCATTCGTCCCCCCTACCGTGAACACAAATGGCGCTGGCTTGAGAAGATTCAGTTCGGTCGCAACATGACGGATACGATCTAAGCCAAGTTCAATGGCTTGACCATGTAACTGTTCAAGGTAAACCAGCCATTCCTCTAGTGAGGAAGACGAGTGTGGGTGATGAGGCTTAGACATGGTATGAATTTTTCGCTAAAACAATGATAAAAAAGACGCTACCAGAGCGTCTTTCAATGTGCAATATAGAATTAAGCGTCGCTAGGCGTTTGCTCAACCTTCTCAGGCTGTGGCGGCAGCTCTTCGGGAAGCGGAGCCGGAAGATTCATCATCTTCGCCAATAGGCTTGCCAGCTTAAAGCGTAATTCAGGACGACGAATAATCATATCAATCGCCCCTTTTTCGATAAGGAATTCACTGCGCTGGAAACCTGGCGGTAATTTTTCACGTACGGTCTGTTCGATTACGCGCGGACCCGCAAAACCAATGAGCGCCTTAGGTTCACCGATGTTCAGATCACCCAGCATCGCAAAGCTTGCGGAAACACCACCCATTGTAGGGTCAGTCAGTACCGAGATATAAGGTAAACCACGGTCACGCATTTTTGCTAACGCTGCACTGGTTTTGGCCATCTGCATTAATGATGTTAACGCTTCTTGCATACGTGCTCCGCCACTCGCGGAGAAACAGATAAGTGGGCAACCATCTTCTAATGCTTGTTCTGCAGCTCTTACAAAACGCGCTCCGACGACTGCACCCATCGATCCCCCCATAAAGGAGAATTCAAAGGCAACCGCCACGACAGGCATACCATGAAGCTGCCCTTTCATTGCAATCAGAGCGTCTTTTTCACCGGTCTCTTTTTGCGCCGCGATAATACGGTCTTTATACTTTTTGGAATCGCGGAATTTAAGTAAGTCACGCGGTTCTAATTCGCTTCCCAGCTCAAGAGTGGTTCCTTGATCAAGAAAAGTATTCAGACGGACACGTCCATGCATACGCATGTGGTGGTCGCATTTTGGACAGACTTCGAGATTACGTTCTAGCTCAGCACGATAGAGTACTTGGCCACAACTTGTACACTTTGTCCAAATCCCTTCAGGAATACTCGCCTTACGGGCAGGGGCAACATTTGTTTTGTTAAGAATGCGTTCAATCCAGCTCATTGGTCGCTCTATATCTGTTATTTCGTTTGAAAACAACCACTTAAGCTTGTTTTCTGCTTAGTTAATATACGATATTACACCATAAAATACCACATTATGCTACATATAGATCAATCAGTTACGCTACCATTTCGAATGGCTATTTCTGGAAATCCTCACCCTCACCTCTCGGCAATTCCTTCACCATAAATGTCACTACTCCTAACACTTTGGCATCATCAAGAGCGTCACCCTCGATAATGCCATCGTTACTTTTAAATCTCCCATACCCCACTTCGGCAAACATCAATTTACCGTTTACGTCGAGCAACACCGTTCTACCTTTCGTCACCTTATAGCCCGGTTCAGCCACAGCCCATCCTTCATCGGTCGAAATGACGATTGACGATTGGTTAATGTGCATGAGTGAATTAGGAGTGAGTCGTGCTTCAACGTAATCTAGTGCAGGGGATGGGAAGGCCATAGCTACCTCTTAGGATTTTCTGCATATCCTTTAGTTGTAGCAGTAGTTTTTTAGGTTGTCGATTCATCGTCTGGCGAGGTTGGCCATGTGATGTTAGGTGCGGTAGATGTATCAATAGCATTTACTTTGTCGCTATAGTCAAGCCATGCGTTCAAATCTGATTTCTCTTCGCCAGTGAGTGTTCTGCCTATCAATAGTTTAGTTTGGTAAACTGTGATATTGGAGGCTATACCATCAAGGATTATCTGTTTCTTTTTCTCAGCTATAGCAACGTAATCAGGTGGGGGTAATTTCTCTATTCTCGGCCCCTTATCATCAAAAACAGAATAGTAACCATCAGGAGGATTGATGTAGTTATTATAATCTTCATCACTTATTGGCTGAAGGTCGTCAGGCAAACTACCTGCGTCAATATACGCTTGCTGTCCATCTTTATCACTTGGATAAATCCCCTTCGTTTTAAGGCTATACATATTACCCATCTTTTCTACTCCTAATATCCAATTGCGATATAATTCAACCTAAATCCACCAGATGATTGACCGAATACGTGCACATCAAAGCTTGTCGTTCTCGATGTCGAGAAGTTAATGATAGCCAGACTGGTTCCACCGGTATTATCAGCTGGTATAGCAACAACTGATACTAATGCTGTTGGGAATGTCTTGTCATAGCCAACTGTTGCCTCGCCTGATGAATTTAATGTTATTACAGAAGTACTGAATACAATTCTGTATGCCCTACCTCCTGTCTGTACACTAAGCGCAGAATTTCCAAGGTCAGTAATCCCAACGTTCTGCAAAAAGTTTTTACTAAGGTCAAGTGTTGAAAAATTGGCCGCCCCTGTAAATGTTCCTCCCGTCTTAGGCATCGCGCCAGTTATGCGACTGTCATTACCAGCCGCAACAGTATTTGCAGCCGTTCCGACATCCTTTGTTGCAGAATTTCCCAAATCCGCAGAGTTAGCTTTGCTTGCTAGAGAGTTCGCCAATGATAACCAAGATGGCCCCGTGTATTGGCTCCCATCAGGAACATTGACGGTCACATTTCCAGAACCAGTTAAAATCTGCTGCCAATTCGCCTTATCGTAATTTAATCCACGAATGGCCTGCGCTGTTCTAGCGCCTAACTCAGCTGTAATAGCAGTGTATGCACTGCGGTCTATTAATGAGAATGACTGCCCTGATACGTTAGTTCCCTGATAATTAGCGGTGAGGGCAATAGATGTATCGCTGTTAATTGCGCCGACAACGAAGGTGTAGGGTACATTACCGATATAGGTTACAAGCGCCCCGCCCACCTGTGCTTCTGTGGTGAATTTAGTTCCTGAGCCTGTGACTGTAAGTGAGTTTGCATTAAGCGCTATAGTTCCAGTTGCTGCCATGATTCGCTCCTGAATTTGGGTAATAAAAAACCCGCCGAAGCGGGTTTATTGAAGTTGTTAGTAGCCAATTGCTGACTTTCTGTATTTATCATATAAGGCGCGGTCTATATATTGAACTGGATAGTTCCCCTCTCCCATGCTTGCTGAAGATGATGGATCAACGCTATATGTCACACACACGGAGCTAGATATTCCGCTTTGAGTAGCTGTATTAGCAAACCCCACATAAATGGCGTCCTTTTCATTTATGACATTCACAGCATCTCCTGCTGGACCAGACGCTACCGCAAACTTCCCGGATGGCCCGTTTGAGTTGGTAGGTATCGTCGCTGTTTTTATCACAAGAGGAATACAATTTGCCGTATAAATTAGAGACCCGCTCCTATAAATAAAAATCCCATAATCTGTAGAGTATCTAACTTTGTTATCAAAAATGTAGAGCACTAAATTCATCGAGTCTTCATTTAGACAATTAATAGCGAGCATACCATCTTGGTTAACAGTAAAGAACTGTGCGGATTTATTAGAGTTAGTACAGTAATAGAATATCAACGCCGTGCTTGAATATTTAATATTAGTTTTAACTACTTTCCGCGTTAATGCCCCGGGAACGGTTATATTTTCTATTGCATATAGAACAGATGGGGTAAAGTCGGGGCTGGCGAAAAGTTTCCCATCGTCTCGCCTTATTTGAAATCCGTAGTCTGACATATCAATACTCGCAGTAGAAAATAAGCCTGGCTGACACAGAAGTACCTTCCCAAGTAGCTGTCCCGCCATTTATCGTAATACTTGGCAATCCAATTGATTGAGTGTCTGGGAGGTATTTTAGAGTTGCCCCCGAAGGCAAGTCATAGCTCACTCTTCCTGAGGATGTGGATAT
Source organism: Rosenbergiella metrosideri (assembly GCF_022602565.1). GTDB lineage: Bacteria > Pseudomonadota > Gammaproteobacteria > Enterobacterales > Enterobacteriaceae > Rosenbergiella > Rosenbergiella metrosideri. The sequence goes on along the minus strand of NZ_JALBCV010000015.1, from coordinate 18,919 downwards.
GTTAACGACACCAAGAACGTAAGAGGCTGATAGAGAATTAACTACATCCACCTCGGCATTGCCTAGGAATATTTGAACTCCGTAATTAGACACTATATTTTCCTCCCCAAAACAACTGCAATATTTCCACTATCATCGTAAACTGTTATACGCTGATTGTTTATTTCTGTTCGCCCCCCGCTTGAACTGGAACCATTTATCTGGAATGAACCATCTTTACCGATTCTCCAACCAACACTGCCCGCAACATAGTTATTTGACTGAATATAATCGCCTATCTTTGCCGATGTAATCGTGCCGTCAGCAATAAAAGCCTGATTGATGAAGACTTGGCCGTTTTGCACAGCGAAGGGTGAGTAGGTTTTCCCCCCTGCTTGGCTCATCATCGCAAACCTGTCCGCGAGGAATAACACTTGAGAGCTAACACCTCCGTCACCTGCAACCTGAACGCCGATTGACATACCCGCAGAATAGTAAGTGCCTTTATAGGTCACGCCAGCATTGACGCTAAACACCGCTGATCCCGTACCATCAGTTGAGAATTGAGTAGTAGCTTTTTCAGAAATTGCCGCGGTATTCTCACCAACAGTTGCCTGTATCTGGTCAAACTTCTGCGCATAAGCGTGATCGTTATCGGCGATAGTGGTTTTCACCGAGATAATGTCAGCGCGGTTCTGCCCGTTGACCGCCATTTGATGATCGACAATCGCATTGTTGTCCAGTGCGTTTTGCAGAATACCTTCAATGCTCGTGTCAATCTTGGCAGTTAACTGTTTGCCAGCCTCGCTTTGCAGCACTTGATTAGTAATATCACTGAGTATTTCAGAGGTATCGATGCTCGATTGACCTTCAACGAACGTAGTCCAGTCTCCCTTGTTGCCAATTTTGTCGATTATCCTTGCCCGGTACCAGCGACGCACGCCTGCTGGCATAGGCCCGTGCTGATAATTACTGCCTGGATAAGGAACCAGCGTGAGCAGCTGGGGATTTTGCCCGTCAGCAGTCGTCGCAACCTGTAACTCTGTGTAGGCGGTATCACCAGATCCATCAGGAAACGCCCATGTTAGGTTGATATTCCACACCACATCATCGGTGGCGAGTAGGTTAACAGGTGTGCCAGGCTTGCCGACTTTACCGGATAGTGCGACACCCTGCGCATAACCCCATGGCGAGGAAACGTCGGCGGCGTTGATAGCTCTGACACGGACATCATAAGCGCCAGCATAGATACCTTGCACAGAGAATCCCTGCGCGCTGGTCAATCCGACATTCACCCAATCGCCGTTATCTTTTCGCCATTGCGCGGAGTAGTTGATAGCCCCATCTACCTTATCCCATGACGCTTGCAACGTGGCCACAGTTACGCCCTGCGCTATATGGTCAGTTTCAGTGACCACGATATTTTGTGGCGCGCTCATCACGCTGGTCGGTGTAACAGTGACGGGGGCTGGTTGGATTTTCACCCCGTCGTCAATATAGCGAAACTTGTTCGGGTCATACTGGACAGCGGCAACGGTAAAGGTACCGTCGTCATTGTCGGTAATCGAGGTAACCCGAAATTGTTGAGCCGCTAGGTTGTCACTATCGATAATCCACACTGCCCCGGGAACAGGGTCAGTTTTATAGGCTGTGTTAACAGTGATGGTTTTCTTATCTGCAGCGATACTGGCAATGGTGCGAGTCTGCGAGGTGCCGTCAGGTAAGTTAAGGATAAGCCTGTCACCGGCCGCAAAATCGACCTCTCTATCGAGTGTGATGGCAAGGCCATTAACCGCTGAGATTCGACCGCCGTTTTGTTTTCCGGCCCGATACGGGTCAGCAACGCCGATAATTGAAGTCGGCAACGGGATATGACCGTCTAACCCGACACTAAATGACACGGTGGCATCTTTCGAGTTGGAGAGTAGCGCCCAACGACCGCGCCGATGTGCCTCGCTTTGAGAGGTACAGCCGATAGCCGTTAAGCTCATTTGCTGCACGCCGTACCGCTCTACTAAATCGGAGTCGTAGACTGCCTCGATAGTGTCGGAGTAATGGTTAGCTGGGTCAGAATAGCTCACCTGACAGGAGGTATTGCGGTTCTTATAGGAGCCTCCTGCATAGCTAAACATCCCATCAACGACATTCGCTGCGGTATAAGTCCATTCCAAATCATCAACCGGTACGTCTGCATTAACGATAACTTGTGAGTTGCCCCAGAAGGTAATACCGCGAAAGATAGCTGCAAAATCTTGCATCACAGTAAAAGCTTCTTCCTGTGATTGCACATAGGCATTGCAGGTAAATCGAGGCTCAGTCCCGCCAGCGCCGTTCGATACCATTTCATCACAGTACACCGCAATTTGATACAAGCCCCACTTATCAATCATCGAAGCATCAACACGGGTTCCCATGCCGTAAATCTTGTCCAGAATTAGGTCGTAGAATACCCACGCAGGGTTATTGCTATAAGCCAGCTTGAAGTTACCGGACCAGCTACCAGAGTAAGTCCGTGTAGCCGGGTCGTAGTTATCCGGCACGCGGATTAACTTCCCTTTCATCTTCACCGTGACTTTCGGTGCACCGTTGGTAAATTGCTCTGAATTGACCTCGATGAAAAGTAGTGAGGTATTCGGATAGCGCAGTTTGCTGTCTATCACTTCTGCAAAGGAGAAAATCTTAAAAGCATTGACCAGTTTAGTGTCGGTAGAGTCAGCAGTGATGCGCCTAACACGAATAGTCGAAGAGCTTGCGCCACTTGCTAAATCAATGCGGTGGTCACGCTGATACTCGGAAGTCGTCTTGCCGTCGAACTTACCCTGCACCACCGTTTGATAGCTGCCACCATCAGTGGAAAGGTCGATAGCATACTCGGTGACGGTTCCCACCATGTCACCATTATCTTTATACTGGTATTGCGCCGGAACACTGAGTTTAATGCGGATAGCATCCAGTGAGGTGTCGGTAAATTGGCGCGTCCATGGATTCGTGGTGGTGATGGTCTGCCCAACTGATAGCTCGTTATCAATCTCCGGCATGCCTTGAATGTATTCTTGGTCCTGCGTACCGCGCCTAAACTCCCACCTAACCCCGGTGAAATTATAAGAGCCATCATCGTTAGCCAACGGGGTGTCGTTGAGATAGATTTGCTGCGCGGTGACCGTTCCTTCCACTTCACCCTCACACACTGCAAGAAGCATTTTAAGCTTAGCTTCGGAAAGTAAGTTATCGGCTTGCTCAACAGGCGTATGGGCTTTTGCCGCGCCACCCTTGCGGCCGTGTATCGGGTAATCTTGAATAAATGCCATGTTTCACCCATAAAAAAAGGCCACCGAAGTGACCTGATTAAATTCGTTAAGTTATTGCTGGTCGCTTGAGAAGATACCGGCACTAATGACCGCCCCACCGACCTCTCGCTCACCGTAAAGTACTGGGACGGGATAACCCATTGCCACAGTGTTAACCGGTGCGCCAAAGGCATAATTAGGTTTATTGTCAGCGCTTGAAGATGACCCTACGCTCATTTTTGGCTGAGGAGTAAGCATCTGGACGACACCGCCTAGCGCCATCGATATTCCAATTCCTGTTAGGGCGGTTGTAACTGCTGTAGCTGCTGTAACGCTTAGTCCGTAAGCCGCTAAGGCTGCTCCGCCAGTAAAAAATGCCGCGGTAAGAACAGCCGCTCCGATAATAATTTGAGTAAGACCTCCATTCTTCGCCCCGCGAGGAACAGGTTGCATGGTAAATGTCTTGGTTGTTGTCGTCAGCTCAAAGCCCTCAATGCCTATGTTTTCTTTCTCAGAGAAAAAGGCAAAGTGAACACCGTCATGGTGTGCGGTAGCCAGATACTTTTTAAATCCTTTCACCTGTGAGCACATCGCTCGGATCATCTCGTTTAAATCAGCAACGTTGAATTGATGAGTCTTACCGAAGCGCTTAGCTGCCTGGCCTTTAAGGATGAGTGTTTTTAGCATCAGGAATATCCTTGTGTCGAACAATGCGCACTGTCCTGTCACGGAAGTATTGACCATAGGGAACGCGCGTTGAGAGATTACCGTAGTTGTGATGGAGGATAAGGTTATCGCCAAGGTAAATGGCGGCATGGTTGGTCACTGGTGCGCCGATTTGCATCATTATCATGTCGCCGGGCTGCGGTGTCTGTACCTCGATAAATCCCTCTGCTCGCCAGTTATCCTCGTAGCGGTTTTCTTTACCACTGGCCCACCATTCATAAGGAACAGACCAGTTACGCAGCTCTATTCCATACTCTCGCTTGTGGTAGTCCATAATCAGCGACCAGCAATCAGCGTGACCGAGCACCCAAGGGCGACCAACGTAATCTCGGTCAGTGCGTGGCGAGAATGTGCAGAAATCCCCATCAGGCCACGACATGATCCCCCACTCAAGGCCAGAGTAATCACACTGAATTCTGTCCATTTCTGAGGGGATAAGCACCGGCACATCAGGGTGTGAATGGATAATCATAATTACCTCGCCCTCTTGTTCGGCTGACCGGTAATCACTATCACGCATCACAAAGGTGTTTAGCGGGTCGTCGGCATCATTGTGGCAAGGCATGTAAGTTTGCTTATTACTCTTCTGGATAATCACGCCACAGGCTTCTTTCGGGTATTCAGCGATAACGTGCTGGCGTATTGCCTCGAGCAATTTCTCACGCATGATTACTTTCCTTGTAAGTTGGCCCCCGGGAAGCCACCAAATGAAAGAGGCGAGCTTTCGCCAAACCTGAGTTTGCAGTCATCCAATCGGCCCCCGCATACATCCTTTGACGGGTCATCAGTTGCCACGCCATCCTTAGTGAAGTAATTACTCCCCGCATAATCACAACCGGTTCCTGAGCGGTACCAGCCGCGCATACACCAGGTACAAACGGGCGTTATTTGCCGAGTAGGCAGTTGCAGGGATTGCAAATTAAAAGGTGAGCATAGCTCGAAGTCTAATTGGCTCCGGGTTTCCGAGGTTTTAGCGTTGATATAGAAAAGCTGCTCGCGCTCTTCATTGGGGTTAGCGTCTGGATTGCCCTGCTTCCAGTTAGCTGCATCAAGATACTTTTTTAAGGTGTAATGAATTTTGACCTTGGCCTTCACCATATCATCGTATTGCAGACAGAGCGCCGTCACGTAGTTCATCACGTTGCCGACCGATAATGTAGGTGTAGGCTGCGAACCCTCACTAGACACCGCAACACCCTGTAGCTCATAGGGATGCGGGTCATACTCATTGCCCTGCCAGATTATCGAAGGCAGGTTTTCGGCTGCGAATGACTGCCAGCCCTCTTCGGATATGTTGTAGGCATGGAATCGAAGTATCTTATCCATGCCAAACTCGGTGCCGTCCACTTCAATGAGCTGAACAAGTGACCCGGGTTCTAATTGCTGTAAGTCTGCTGTGAATGACATATTTCACCCATAAAAAAACCGCCCGGAGGCGGCACTGATCAAATATCAGGATTCTTTAAGTTAGCCAGAAGGATTACTCTTATTCCTTGTATCGTGGAAAATAACTCTTTTAGGTAAATATGAGTCATCTGTGCCAAAGAAATAGTTTAGTTTTCCATCGCTGTTATACGCAGCATATTGACCTTGATGATTTATCGATACGCCATCTTCGTTAAGATAAATCATCATTGGACTTTTAATTTCATCTCTCATTAATTACTCCGAGGTTTCGTATGGATGCTAGGATTTTTATGGATAGCCTTCAAAATAAGGACATAAGCAAACCACTCATCAAAGCAGTAGACACTGATGACATAGTTGGTGCGGTTCTTCGAATTCACTTGATTGCAGAGCTTTTAATAGACTCGTGGATAAGCGCTCGCACTTCTTGCCCGAATATTTTTGGCAGCAATAAGAAAGACAGAATATTGATTGAATGTTCAAAAAAAATATCCATAGCTGAACGATTAGGTCTACCCGGAAATGTTTGTAAGGTAATCAGTAAAATAAATACTATACGTAACGATTTTGCGCATAAAATTAACCCAGATGATATAAAAGAAGATGATATGGTTGGCCTAATTCAGTCTGCCACAAATATGGTTAATGAAACCTCAGAAGCACCGATAGAAGATCACACCCTGAGAATAAACGACGAAAATGAGGTATTGAAGTATGAAATAACCATAAAATCCCCACCAGAACTTAACAAATACAAGCTATTAATGATATTACTCTTAGCTATGAAAATAATAACTAATCATGTTGCTAAAAATCATAAAGGAAAATGGGACAGCAACTATAGCCAATTTGATTACAGTGTTAAATTAAGCAATTAAAATAATCTACAGGACACTTGAGTGTTAATGAAAAGTTTCGTTATAAATTTTTCAATAGCTCAGTCGGCATTAAAGCTGCAATAAATTTTAGCTTAGCGTCCACATCATAAGCTTTAAGCTCTTTAATTTTTTCTGATAATTCATGGTCAGATGGTCTCTCCATTCTGCATGTCATCTGGCCTTTACCATCCACAATTTGGAAATCAACTGAGGTTGTTTTTACACTACATCTGCCATTACTTTTCAATTCATCAGCGATATCGATAATGATTGAAGCGGCTTTCTCAATAGCGGCCTTTTCGTAGGCACGTAAACAATCGTCAGGATTACGATCGACTGATACGTTAATCCTGAAGCCTGCATACATGGGTAGCTTTGCGTCACTAACATCGACAACTGCCTCAACTTTGTCACCCGTAATTTCTAAGCCACGAAATAGCAATTCATACTTCTTACCCTCTCCATTAATAGCATTCCACAATGGAGAACCTTTGAACTGAGCTTGCTGGTTGATAGTTTCACAAACTGCCTTCTGGAGTTCTTTAGCTAGTGATTCGCGAGAGCATGAAATTTCACCATAAATATTCGCCGGAGAGATAAATACCTCACCTTGATTAATTTTGAAATTAGCATCGGACATATTGCTGTTATTGTTGGTGTTAGTCAGAATTAAGCTGTTAACAAGCTTAGTTAAATTTTCAACTTTTCCGCGCAATTCATCTATCTCTTGGCTTTGTGAGTGTGAAGGCATCGCATTATCAATAATGCCTTTAATCTCTTGCTCGATATTCATACCTACCCCTAAGGCGCAAAGGCCTGTTCAAATGTGAATGATAGTTCTACGTACTGTCCGGTAACGAAATTAGGCGTAACAGAATCCGCTTTAACTCGATACATCTTGTTTTCGCCCCAAGGGTTCTTCCAGTAGAAGGATGATGCACAGTGTGAGGTGAGAAAATCCCTCACCTTCTGCATATCTGCCAGCGGGCCCTTGCTCGTAAGGTTCCACGTTTCGGCGACTGAGTTAATGCCAACTCCGCTCACCTGTTTGTAACCATCGTCGAACTGTGCCGAATTAACCTTCACCGGCACCGTTCCTGTCGCGCCTATTTGGACGCAATAACTGAATGTATCCATTACCGCCCCTTAATGGCTCGCCAGAGTGGAGTCCCCTGCTTGGTTGCCTGTTCGTTTATCGTGTTGATTACGGCAGACTGGATTTGCTTGCCGATTCCTTGTCCGTCGGTAGATGACCCGTTGGATGCTTTGCCGCTGCTATCGACGTTAACCACAATGCCACCGAGATTAATATCTCCACCGGTAGAGGATTGAGCACCTATTGCCCTTACACCAAGGGAGCCATTCTTACCTCGAGTCAGTGGCATAATTGCCTCTGGTCCCGCCTCACCAAACACGCCTGCACCCTTAGCAAAGGCAAATAACTTTGGTGAGGTGTAAACCTGATTGCTGTAAGAGCTGAGGGATGGGGAGTCGTAAACGCCACCTTTGGCATTAAATTTTATATTGCTTGCGGCATTGGATAGAGCTGATCCTGAATTGCTTGAAGTTGTAGCCGTTGCTCCGCCACTAAAATAGCTACTAACCCCACCAATAACACTACTGGCAAGGCCAGATATAGCCAATCGAGCGGCGATTCTTGCAATATCACTAATTACGGAGTTAGCGAACCCCTTGAACGATAGCTTTCCAGAGGTTGAGAAGGAAACGATAGCGTCCTCCATACTGGAGAAAGTATCGCTAAACAGCGTCTGAGTCATGCCCGAAGCATTAGATGCGCTGTCTGCGTATTCTTGCCACGCTTTCTCTGCGCCGTTTGACCATGAGCCACGCATAGCTGTCATGCGCTGAGTATGGGAATCATAATCCGCTAGCATCTTGTCATTCGCTGACTGCTGCATAGCAATTTCTTGGTCTATGGTCTGCCGGTCAATATCAGTAGTTGCCGAGGTCCTTTGTTGGCGTAGCTGGATTATCTTGTCGTTTAACTGCTGCTCAAGCGTAATTCTTTGCGTTAGAATTCCTTGCTGGTATGCGCTACGAGCTCCTGACGCCGCTGATTCGTCGTTAGAATATTGAGAGTTTCGGCTGCTAATGTCACGGTTTAGGCTACTTTGATAGCCTGATAATGCTGCCGTTTGCTTAACTAACTGCTGCTGCCTTTCTAGCGCTGCATTTTGCTGGTATAGCGCTGTAATTTTGTCCTGATTAGCCAGTAGCGATTTCTGGTCGGCGGTCAGAGTAGACTTACCCTTGATGTCAGCTAGTTGTTGCTCCCATTTCACTAATGCTTGCTGGGCAGTAGATAGCTTGTCAGTCGTATCAACCTGAGCCGCAAGAGCCGCATGTTGCTGGTTAAGTTGGTCGATTAGTTTTGTGCCAGCATCTTCGGAATACGCCTTAGTTGCGGGCGCTCTATCCTTCTTGGCTGCGGCGCTCTGTGCGTCAGCAAGATTCTGTGAGTACTTTGCCCTCAGAGCTAAATAATCGCTTCGTCCTTCTTCTTGGATGTTCTTTGGTTGCTGCTTAAATTGACTGTCTAACTTCGCTAATGCTTCCCGAGCCTTGGTGGTCGCGTCTGCGTTGTTGCTCAGGTCTGTATTAAGTTGTTTGAGATAGCTTTGCTCTTGCAGCTTCTTCTGAGCATCACCTAAATTACTTAGCTGACTGACATAGGCTTTAATTATTGGCGTGTCATTGAGCATTTGATAGTGCTGCTCATTATCACTAGTCCATGTGCCGCTACTCATGGCGTTACTGCGCTGCTGTGTTCTCTGCTGGTATTTTCTAATATCAGCATTTTCTAAGTAGTCGCCGCCTGCTATCTCCTTGAATACTTCCCACGAGTTTGACGCCCCAGCGCCTAGTGAGTGCCAAAAATTATTCCACCCAGTAGCGCCTTGGTTGAGTTTTGTAGTTAGCTCGCCTAACTTATCGGATAGAGCGCCAAAGGCTTGGCGCTGAGCATCGGCAGTATTTCCACCTTCCAAGGCCGCATCAATCTGTTTTCTTTGGGCTGCGGTTAAGAACCCTAACTTATCGTCCAACTGGTCAATAGATTTACCGCTTGAATCGGAAAGCTGGCTGAACATTCCCACAACTGAATTTAGGTCTTGACCACTGGCGTTTGCATAATCACTCGATGCTTTGATTATTTGCGGGTACATATCAGCGTTTGTGCTCAGCGATTGTGTCAAACTCCCAACTGCTGATATTGCGTCACCGTATGAAACGCCTAGCGCTGAGGCACTGTGCGCGAGTGCGGTTATCTGTGTTAGGTTTAATCCACTGACATTGTTTAATGTGTTAGCGCTTTTGTTAAGCGCGTCCATTTCTTCCTGTGCTTGATGAAATGCCAATCCATAGGCAGCTACTGCTCCCGCCGCAATGGTGAACGGACTAGCCAGCCCCAACACATATCCACCTACACCTCTAATCGCTGGCCCAATACCGCCGAACATATCCTTTAACTGACCGCCTTGTTGCATAAGCACCATGAACGGCGATTGTCCTGTGGATAGACCGACGACAATATCCGTCATCTGTGCGGGGATCATGCGCATTGCGAAAGCTGTCTGTTTTGCTGATTGACCAGTTTTTAGCAACTGCTGCTGAGTTTTTTCTAGCTCGCCTCTGGCAGTAGATACAGAAGAAGATAGAGAGGTATAAGCCTCTGGCGAAAGTAATCCAGACGACTTGGCATCATCCAATTGCTTCTGTTGCTGTGATAAACGCCTGAATGCGTCACCCACTGGGTCTAATTGCGCCACTAAGCGCTGTAGAGATGCCGCTTGAGCATCATGTGCCTTGATAGCATCACGCTCAGCCTGCGCCTCTCCGTTAATTTCCCGGCGAGTTTCATTTAGCTTCTGTGTATAGGCGTCATATTGAGTAGTATTAATTTTCCCAGATGATAGAGCTTTAGATAACTCGCTCTGCTGCTGGTCTAGATTTCTTAATGCAGAGGAAAGTGGGTCAATTTTATCAAGCATCCGCTGAAATGCCTGAGCCTGTGCTTGCTGTTGCGCTTCAGCCGCTTCCCCTGCTTTCTCCGCATCCCTTTGAGCTTGAGCAACTCCGCTAAGTTCTTCGGTGGTCTGATTTATTTTTTGAGATAGAAAGGTGAATTCTTCTTGGTCAATTAGCCCTTTACCATAAAAACTTTTCAGTTGAGTAAAGCGCTTACCAAGCGTATCTATAGCAGAGCCTACAGGGTCTATTGCCTTTTTGAGGTCAGATATAGCCTTAGCTTCACCCTCAGTGGACTTTGTTACCTTGCCTGCGCCGTCAGCCGCTTTCTGCCCGGCTTGCGTTAATTTAACCAAAGAGCTTGCCAGTGTTTCGGTATTTTTCTGTGCGCCAGAACTATCAATAATAACCGCCAGGCGTGAGGTTTGTTCTGCCATTTGATTTTCCTCGGGCATAAAAAAACCCGCTAAAGCGGGCTATCATTCTTTCATTTAGATTCGTACTATAAACATGTTTTGGTTAAATCAACCCAACCATTCCTAAGGTTTAGCAGGTACAACTTGACTTGTGTATTCCCTTCATTCTTCTTAGTAACATCTGCTACGAATAAATTACCATCGACGTAAACAGTACTCCCTCCAGGTAAGGGCTGTATTGTCGCCCCAAAAGGACTGCCAATAATGTCTTTTTTGTTTTGCCATTTATAAAGAATGCACTGAGATACCTCATCAGCACTCCTTTTTGACTCCAGTGTCACTTGTTCGCCATTTTTGCGGGCATCATCAATTGATCTTGTGGCGCATCCCGTTAAAAAAAACGCCATTAAAGCAATACCGAATAACTGTCTCACATCCCAATCCCCATTAGTAAAGTTAAGGGCAATCCTAATGTTAATTAAGTGCAAAGGGAAGCAAGAAACCCGGAGTTAAGCGTCTACTCTTCCTCATCCTCTACCTCTTCACTTACCAGCCCTGAGCGATATGAGTCGTCGAGTGCAAATATCGCTTGCTCAAATAGCTCTCGGTTGATTTGAATAGGCCTGCTGCGAAGATATTTATCAATGTCACCTAACGACAGGGGCAGTGGCGTGGCCTCCATTCCGACATACTGCCTGCCGCGGCTAATTACTGCATAGGCAGAGAGAATAAGGCCGGTTAACTCGTCAATTTCCGGCTCATCGGCTGGCTTAAATCCCAACCGTTCCTCCCGCCATCGGTTTCGCTCGCCTTCTGGGCCGAGGTATCGGCTTAGCCACTTCTGCGCGGCTAGGGCTTTCCCATTGCTTCTTCTTTCTTCTCTTTGATGCCTAGAGCGATGTCAGAGCCGGTCTTGAGGATTGACCAGTATAGCTCTGGTTTTTGTTTCAGCAGGGCTAGTCCACTCTCCGGAGAGTATTCAATGGCTACTTCTTTGCCACCCACAATCTCACCAACGCCCTGCCAATCTAACAATAAGTATTTCGAACAGGTATCGAGCAGTAAGTCGTCGAGTGAATCCACATCACCAATAGCCGATAGGTTAAATTCCTTGGTGCCAACATTTAGCGCAGCGTCCAATCGGTCAATATGGCGGCGGACGATGGCCTGACGTGACTTATAATCGTGAGACTCAACACTCCCGACCTTTAACTTTAGACCTTTAATTGGCTCAATCCAGCGGGTTTCATCTGCGTCTAAACGTTTATTGATAATTAACATAGTGCCTCTGCATAAAAAGGCCCGATCCGCTATGCAGCGCGTAACGGGCAAATTGTTTGAAATTATTCGCCGGATGGGGTCGGCGCAGGAGTTGGTGATGCTACTGGCTTACGAGTAATAGTTGGCGGCGTATCTGAGCCAGTGATATTCAACTGAACCTGAATGATGTCGGTATTACCACCGTCAGGCCAATCACCGTCAACCTGAACCGATGGGAAGTTGAAGGTATAAGAGCCTTCTGCATTCTCGAGGGTAAAGCTGAAAGGCATAGCCTCGCCGGTCAGTGTTTTCTTCCATGCTTCATAAGCGCTCTTCGACCATGACAGAGTAATCTGACCTGATGGCGTGAAGGTGGTCGGGATATTTGCCCCCGCGAAACCTGAGCCAGAACCGATACAACGCTGCGTCTGCATGTTGTTATCAAACTGGATATTGAAGGTATCGACACAGAAACCATCACCGCCCGTTACCCCATTTAGGCTAATGGCAGTAACGTTTTTGAATGAGTAGCGAAGTTTACCGTCAATATCTGTTGGCGTGCCGAAGTAGCTCGTTCCATCATCCTTATCCTGCCAACCTAGTCCAGCAAAGGTGACTGTGGTTTGCACGTCGCCATCGTTCGGAATTTGGATTTGTAAAGTAGAAACCTGACAGCCGGTAGCGATTGAAGATACGCCAATATCAGAGGCGAATGTCGCCAATGAGAAGGTAATGCGGTCGTTACCCATATTCAGGGTATCGTTAACCCAATCAGCACCGAAGCAGGAAGCCAAAAAGGCATCGTGCTGTCCGTATCGGGTTTTACATACAACGTCACCGCCTACATCGGTTGTTCCGGGGGTTCGCCCCTGAGCCATCCGAGTGCCGCCGATTTCGTTATTATCGTTCATGTTTTGCGTTGGCTTAACACCGAAAGACGTGCGACGGAAAATATCCCATGTCGCGCTTGCGGGGGTTGTGCCGGGGGTTGTCTCACGGGTGTAAGCAACCGTTACTTTAGCGCCAGATGACATTTATTTGTCTCCTTAAATTATAACGCGCGGTAAGGTATTTGAAGATTTAACTGTGACCAACCATCTGTTTCACCAACTTCAACCGCTGACACGGCGAAATAATCCAGAGCGCCGTCAGTTTTCCACTCGAACAACTCTCGTAACTTGTCGGCTGTTTCGGTGATAAGCAGTGAGCGAGAGCCGACCGGAACAAATAGCTGAATGATGATAATTCCAGTGCGATGCGTTACCGGACCGTCTCCAATCTCGACAGCCGCAGCCATGCCGGGCAAGTTAGATAACCTTGCCCATATAGCCTTTCCAGTTGGGTCAAATGTCGGGTCGTTTGGGTAAGTCACAGAACTTGCAGGCATAGCAGCCTGTGCCGTCATACGTTTAATGACAGCGTTGCGTATCTCTGTGAGTGTCATTTGTAGGCCTGCGATACTCCGTGGAATGAAACGGCATAAATCCCCTCTGGAGCCTGTTTAGAGTGGTCGCCAGACTCAAGTCTTTCGGCATAAGGCCTATTGTTCTGAATGTAAATGATTGAGTAAGGATTAGCTCTTGCGAGTGCCGCCTGACCTTTGGCTATAGTCGATTGACCATCGTTATCTATTTCATCTGTGTAGGTGTAAATAGGCTCGCCAATACTGACTTGGTTATTCGCACGAAAAGCACCGCCGACGTACCCGGGTGGCGCCTTACCTTTCCATAGGTCAGGGTTGCCAACTGGCGACCTAATGACAATCTCACGAAGCATTGCCATTCCGAGGATTCGCGTGTACTTAACGAGGTCTTTCTCAACCAATCCGACAAACGATGACGGGTCAAAATCCCAACCTTGCGCCATGCTATGCCCTCCGAAGTTGAACTGAGTAAGTCGCCTCGGCAGGGTCACTGCCAACGTTAATCACCTTGTATGATTGGCTGGCGTGCGTAACAAGGTCTGTGGTCGTGATGACATGGTCAACCTTGGGAGACTCACTTACCTCGCTTTGTAGCGCTGTAAGCTTGATGTCACCACTCAGGATATTAATGCCATCAATGCGCTTAATGTCGTATTGACCTAGGACGCCTCGCCCAGTATAGGTATGAGTGACTTTATCGGACTGCTCGGTCACAGGGTCGTAATCACCCTCTGTCACATATCTACCAGTGAATGGGTAAACCGCGTCAGATAGCTTACTGTTGAACGCCTTGGCAACTTTCGATTGAACCTTGTCACGAATACCCATCAGCGATACACCCTAAATTTGAGTGGATTCGACCGCCAAGGAGCGAGCAGTGCCAATGCGTGTTGCAAGTCAGGGTCCAGTAATGAATCAGCATTAATCGTGCCGCCAGTGTAGTAGGTTTCAGTCACCTCTACCGTGTCAGCCTTAACTGATTCACTCGCCAGAACGCCGCTTGATTCCTTCTGAGTGTACAGGTTGCCAGCAGCCGCGACAGATGCGACATAAGCGCCAGCCTGCTTCACTTCATCGGGAATGTCTTCAAGATTAATCCCCTGAAGGTTCAGCGCCGACAGCCAAGCATTCGCCATTAGAACTGCTTTCGGCTTTGCGCTGTCGCTTGCCCACTCGCTCCCTAACAACGTGTCCACTTCGGTTACTGTTATGTACTGTGCCATCAGTAGCCCCTGAGATAACCGGCTCTATATGAACCGGTGATTTTTTAACTGTACGAGACATTAACTTGCGGCCAATTGACCAGATGCGCGCAGTGCTGCCAGTAAAGCGTTAACTTTGGCGGCGATTGTTGCAGCATCGGCATCCGCAGCAAGGTCAGCAATAGCTGCTGCTTGCTTAACCGTGCCGGATTCAGTAGCGCTGGCTGATGGAATGGCACTAGCAATCTTCGCTAAGTCGGCATCCGCAAGGCTGTAAGGTAGACCTTTCGCCATAATTAAATCTCCTTTAATGGCGGGTTGCCCCGCCTATCAAATTAAGCGACCTTGGTTTCCAAGAACGCGATCGGGATTTGCTTGCGGTCAAGCACACGAGTCCAGTTAGCAGCTAAAGCCAAGTCAGACCACGAGGCTGAACGCTTACCAGTGTCAGCGTCACCGTTACCAGTGATGGTGTTGCTAGTGAAGCTGTAACCCAGCGGGTGCAGCAGGACAGTCTTACGCGACCATAAGACCTCTACGCCGCCACCGTTACCGCGTGACTCTTGACGCTCGGTAGCAACAGGAACTCTAGGCGATCCGTTTCCGTAACCGACTGCGCCTGACCCGAAGATGATCGAGGTGAATACACGGTCTGCACCTGTACCGCTTACGGTCATGGAGTCATCAACCACGATTCGAGCGCCTTGATAGGTGGCAAATAGCAGGTTGTTGTCGTTGTCACGGATGAAGTCGATTAGACCTTCTTTACGCATCTGCCCGTACACATAGCTGTGCACTGCGATAACTGACAGTGTGCCAGTACCTAGCGCATCACCCAGAGTTTGAGTTGCGTCAATGAAGCCAGTTGCGTTGAATCCGCCGGTGGTACTCACGATCATGTCTGAGCCACCGTTAGCAACGTTCTCGGCTTTGATACCTGCGCAGGTTGCCAGTAAGCGGCGTTGCATTTGACGCTGCCAGAAGTTATCCAACCGAGCGGCTACAGATTGAAGCGGGTTTTGGCTCGTCAGCTCGACAGTCAAGTCGGCTTGACCGAATCCTTCGTTGAGGTAAGCGACACGGACGTCCATTTCACCAGTTTCGATAGCACGAGGCTCAGCTACGTCAGCGTAGATATCGTTGCTGTAGTTAGGCTCAATGCTTGCGTCAATTGGCTTCCAGAACGGGAGAGATGCCTTATTTGATGGGCCGTTAGCGATGTCGGCAGCGTATGGCACTGGAGTTAATACGCCAGATTCAAAGAAAGCAGTTTTTTCGGTTGGGTCCACGGTTAGGTAGGACTCAAGTACAGGTACGTTACCGGTGATAATGTCACCGATTGTGGTAATAGCCATTATTGACCTCGTTGTAATTTAACTTGCCGTTCAAATTCGGCGGGGTTTGTTTGTAGTAGAGCTTTCCGCTCTGATTCACTCATGTCCTTGAACTCCTTCGCGGCCCCGCCACGAGGATTAGCGGCACCGCCGCCAGACGATTGCGACCCACGGACCAATGAAGACCAGCGCGAATCGTTTTTGAATTCTTCTTTAAGTTGCTCAATGGTGCTGACGGTTAGGTTTCCTGACGCATCGGTCACTTTGACTTGCCCATCAACCATTTTTAATCGTCGAGTAATGAACTCTGCGATGATTTCAGCGTTAGCGCCGTCAGCGATATCGGTAGCTGCCTTAATTGCCGCTTGGCTAATGCTGCCTTGTTCGATTTTTTGCTCTAAATCTTTATAGCGCTGCTCCCAATCTGCTGACTGCTGCTGACTGGATTCGAACAACTGCTTGTAATTACCTTCTGCGGCTAGCCGCTCAGATTCTTCACGCGCTTTTTCCTGCTCGGCTTGTCGGCGTTTGGCTTGCTCTGCTTTCTTTTCGCTTAACAATGCTTCGACTTGCGTTTTCAGCCCGGTTACATCCTCACCTTGAGGAAGGCCTTCAACTGCTAATTGATAAACATCGCCGTTCTGCGTGTAGAAACCTTGCTGGCTTTCTTCGAGCTGTGCGAATTCCTCAGAGGTGATCTGATATTTGATCATTACATTCTCCTGAATGAATGGTTACTGGCCCCGCCAGTGATTGATATGGGATTAATTCAGGCCTGCAAGCTCGAAAGCGTGCGGCTCTAATTCTTTGAGTTGGTCTAGGCTGTATTGCTTGCCGGTTTCGCCGTCTACGAATCTATCCAGAGTTAAATCACCCTTGCTGAATAGTTGGTAGCGTTTATCGCCTAATACTTCGCGCTGGAAGCTAACAGGCTGACGAGCAAGCCAATCACCGTAAGTTGTTTTACTGCTGACCTGCTGCGCTCCATCTGGCCCGACTGCCGGACGAATGGAGCCTGGTATCTCTCGGCGATATTCTGCCTTGAGTACGGGCACCTGAGTCGTTCGACAGCGCCAGTGATACGGCGGCGATGGTCCATCTAACGGGATGATTCGATGGTCGATAGAGCGACAGAAAGCCGTAGTGCGTCCGTCAAGCGTGGCAATGTCCTGCTTACCTTCCAGTATGTCGTCATTCTCGCTGAAAGTCTGATTGCGAGCCGATGCCGATACATGGTTGGTGAGCGTGCTGACAAGCGACCTTGCACTCTCTTCGTGCGACACACCGAGAGAAGTTAGCCGAGAGACAATATCACGAGCATCTTGCCCCATAGCAGCACCCAATCCGATTTCACTGATTATGTCAGCCGTCTTTTTGGTGCCGAACTGTGACAGAGCGCCAGCAATATTTATGGATTGACGACCTTTGCCGACCATTAACTCTAGCGGGTCACTCAGCACCGCCGCTGCAATCATTTCTACCGATGGCTCTGCGAGTTTCACCGAGGCCTTAACGACCTGACCGAGCAGTTTGGTATTGAAAGTAAACTCGTATTTCGCGAAATCACCGTAATCAATGCGCTGCTGCTCTGCCATGTCGCCGTAGATAGCTCTCAAATCGTTGCTGAGCGTCTCTATCTGCCTTTGGTATCTCGCAGTAGCATATTGACTTAAGCCGCCCTGTACGGTCTTTTTAGCGCGGTTAATGGCCTTGCGCACAAACTTAACCGCCTTGGTAGTTAACCCTGAACCGAATCGCTGAACATAAACCTGATGCCGGACGGCACTATCAGTAAGATGACCGTCTGCACTCATGGTTAATTACTCCCTTCTGGCGCTAATGGTAGAGCAGCAACTGAAGATGAGCAGTCAAAATACGCTAGGGCCTCTACAATCGAGGTGAATTCCGCCGTGACCTTGCACTCTCCACCTTCAACTTCTGGGAATATTCCTCTCGGATAACCTTTGGCTTCAGATGAAACCACCTCGAAATGGTCTACTCTGCCCTGTTTAGATACTTCAACTAATTCCACTCGATAGCCATCATCGTGAGTAAACGCTTTAAGCAACCTTTCAGATTCCAACACCACAGGTTTACTGTTCATGGTTATTCATCCTCTTCGGTTACGTCAGTAGTTACGCCTGTAACTGGCGGCTCTGCTTCTCGCTCTGTGTCGATATCATCATCGGTACGGTCGGCATCAATAATCGCTGCCTGCCGTAAGTTGGTTCGAATATCAGACTTGGCAATGATGCCCTGCTGCCAGAGTTGGACCTGTGCGAGAATCATCTGCGCATCCATAGCTTCATCAAAGAACTCTTGATTTAGCCAGAACACAATGACGTCAGGTGTTGGTGCGCCTGACATGTAGAGCTGAACATCGAGCAACGCAGACTTAATCGCCTCAGACACATTGCCAGCAATCGTACCTAGCACGCTGTTGTCGCTGCTGTATCGAATCCTCGCCGCTTCTGCTGTCTCGTTCTGGCCTGACTGCTGCACAATACGAGCACCAATCATCAGCATCTGGTTTTCTTTGTCCTGCATCAGCGTGCGCGACAAGTTACCTTCGCTGGCTTGAACCATTGTGGCCGCACCAGTTTTACCGAGGCTGTAACCGCTTGTCGCACCAATCTGCACGCCGTTAGGGTTCCACTTAACGAACTCGTCTTGCGAGATGTCAGTCGTGAAGAACAATGTCGGCTGGCTGCTAATAAATCCAGACTCTTCTACCGTGGCGCTGTTGCCATAGTGAAGAATGTTTACCTCTGCCAAGTCCTCAAGCGGTGACTTATCAATGCAAGCATCGTTATCTTCGGAACCGTAGAAATAAAACGGGATGTGGTCGAATGTCTTGCCGTTGTAATCAGTAGGGTATGTATCAAGAATCGGTAAATCTTCGCTTTCACGCCAGACGCGGTGACGATAAACGCCGTTATCTAACGTCAATGCGCGATATTGCATCTTAGTTTCGAATGTGAACTCGTCACCATCATCAACGTGATAAAGCTCAGCAAAGA
>NZ_JALBCV010000157.1 GCF_022602565.1 Rosenbergiella metrosideri | reverse complement strand
GAAACGTGGTGACGTCATTGGCTAGGTACCGTTCGATCAGGTTCGTCAGGTCCGGGGAAAGCCGCAGCCGCAGGCCATGGGAACCGACATCCCAACCCATGATGTGCAGCGAGTCGGGGTACAGGCTGCTGCGCGAGTCCAAGATGTCCGGTCCGCCAGCGCGAACCTGCTCGGCGCGCCGGTCGCCGACGGCGACCACCGCGGCTGCTCCGTCGCCGAACAGTGCGGTCC
>NZ_JALBCV010000156.1 GCF_022602565.1 Rosenbergiella metrosideri | reverse complement strand
AGCTAGTGTCGCTCGCGTTTCCGAAGCCGGAGCTGCCGTTGCCCAAGTTCTGGAAGCCGGAGCCACTATTGCCGGAGTTAAAGAAGCCCGAGTGACCGGTGCCCGTGTTGCCGAAGCCCGAGTTCGCGACGCCTTGAGTGACCGGGCTGCCGATGCCGGTGTTCAGGTCCCCCGAGTTGAAGCCGCCCGTGTTGGTGTCGCCCGAATTACCCCATCCCGTGTTGTCGTCGCC
>NZ_JALBCV010000155.1 GCF_022602565.1 Rosenbergiella metrosideri | reverse complement strand
ACCTTCAATTCGCTGAGTCAGATCGAGCAAATGCGCCCTCTGATGCCGACCGATGGGAGCGTGTCCTTCGGGTTGCGTGTCAACCCCGAGTACTCGGCGGTGGAGACCGACCTGTATAACCCCTGTGCTCCAGGCTCTCGCTTCGGTGTGCCTGCTGCGGAGCTGACCGAGCTCCCCGAGGGTATCGAGGGCTTCCACTTCCACTCGCTCTGTGAGGGGACGTCGGAGGATC
>NZ_JALBCV010000154.1 GCF_022602565.1 Rosenbergiella metrosideri | reverse complement strand
CCACCGGACGACCCAAGGGCTGCCAGTTGACCCAATCCAACCTGGTTCACGAGATTAAGGGCGCCAGGGCATATCACCCGACGCTGCTGCGCAAGGGTGAGCGGCTGCTGGTTTTCCTGCCGCTAGCTCATGTGCTGGCGCGCGCGATCAGTATGGCCGCCTTCCACTCCAAAGTCACCGTGGGATTCACCAGCGACATCAAGAATCTGCTGCCGATGTTGGCGGTGTTCAAGC
>NZ_JALBCV010000153.1 GCF_022602565.1 Rosenbergiella metrosideri | reverse complement strand
GTCCATGACGGCGTATGACGCTGCGGCCATTCATCTTTCGCGGGTGCCCGGTGCTGATCTGCTCGAGGTTTGCCAGCGGCTGATCGGCATGACTCGCAAGCAGCGGGCCGCGCTGGCGCCGATGCACCCGGGCCGGGCCGACGTGATCGGCGGTGGCGCGATCGTGGTCGAAGAGTTGGCGCGCGAGCTGCGCGAGCGGGCCGGCATCGACCAGCTGACCGTCAGCGAACACGAC
>NZ_JALBCV010000152.1 GCF_022602565.1 Rosenbergiella metrosideri | reverse complement strand
CGACAAGGTCGCCGCATTCCGGGCCATGCACACCCACGGCAGGGCGCTCAACGGCCTGCTGCCCCGCGCTCTCGATGACGAAGCTCACTACCGCATCCGCGAGGGCGAAATCGTGGCCGGGCCACTGGTCGGGTGGAATTTCGGCGAGGGCCATCTGCACAACGAGCAGCTGGTGGCCGCCGTGCAGCGGCGGTGCAACTTCGCCGACGGCGATCTGCGGGTGATCATTCTCGAA
>NZ_JALBCV010000151.1 GCF_022602565.1 Rosenbergiella metrosideri | reverse complement strand
GAATCTTGTGGGGCAACGGCGGTAACGGCGGGTCCGGGGCTCCCGGACAGCCGGGCGGCCGGGGCGGTGATGCCGGCCTGTTCGGCCACGGCGGTCATGGCGGTGTCGGGGGGCCGGGCATCGCCGGTGCCGCTGGCACCGCGGGCCTGCCCGGGGGCAACGGCGCCAACGGCGGAAGCGGCGGCATCGGCGGCGCCGGCGGCGCCGGCGGCAACGGCGGGCTGCTATTCGGCAA
>NZ_JALBCV010000150.1 GCF_022602565.1 Rosenbergiella metrosideri | reverse complement strand
ATCTACGACACCCCGGCCACCGAGGCCAAGTCGGAGACGCCGGTTCCGGAATTGACTTGGGTACCCGCGGGAGGAGGAGCGCCTGTGGGCAACCCCGCGGATCTGCAGAGCCTACTCGTCCCACCGGCGCCCGGTCCGGCACCGGCCCCGCCGGCGCCGGGGGCAGGACCGGGCGAGCATGGGGGCGGCGGATGAACCGAATCTGGTTGCGCGCCATCATATTGACGGCCAGCAG
>NZ_JALBCV010000149.1 GCF_022602565.1 Rosenbergiella metrosideri | reverse complement strand
CACCTACCCATTGTGGATCGGCACACGCCAAGCCGACCGGCTCCGTCAGCTGGCTGACCGCGCTCGCATCGCTGTCGGTGCGGGCACCGCCGAGGGCGCTTCGAACACCGGCGCACGGCTCGCAGACGCCGCTGGCGCGATCGATGTTCTCATCGAAATCGACAGTGGCCATCACCGCAGCGGCGTCCGTGCCGAACAAGTGTTGGAGGTCGCCCACGCCGTCGGTGAGGCTGGGC
>NZ_JALBCV010000148.1 GCF_022602565.1 Rosenbergiella metrosideri | reverse complement strand
GGCCACCACCCTGCTTTCTGCGCTGGGCATTACCGGACAATTCAGGTTCGGCCCGATCACCGTCTCAAACGTCCAGCTCAATCCGTTCAACGTTAACCTCAAGCTTCAGTTCCTCCACGACGCGTTCCCACATGAATTTCCCGATCCCACAATCTCGGTTCAGATACAGGTCGCCATACCCCTTACTTCGGCAACGCTGGGCGGATTGGCCCTGCCGCTGCAGCAGACCATCGACGC
>NZ_JALBCV010000014.1 GCF_022602565.1 Rosenbergiella metrosideri | reverse complement strand
GAGCGGTAGTTCAGTTGGTTAGAATACCTGCCTGTCACGCAGGGGGTCGCGGGTTCGAGCCCCGTCCGTTCCGCCACTTTTTAAGAGAAACCCATGCTAGAAATAGTATGGGTTTTTTGCTTTGGGAAAATTCTTCCTGAAACACCGCTTTTAAAGCCATTATTTTTCTCTGCAGACTGATATCATTATGGATAGTCATCCATAAATGAGGGATAGCTTCAGCGTGCGAAAAAAGACATTTGCTATGCGTTATACAGCAGGTCAACCTGCAGAACAGGTCTTCCCACCGGAGCTGCAATTTCCATTTGTCCATCGCTTACCGGAAGGAGCATTACTTCCTGATTATAAAAATCTGAAAGTCTTGGTGTGGAATATCTTTAAGCAGCAACGTGCTGAGTGGCAGTCAGTGATCACTGATTTTGGTAAAGATAGCCATTTGGTTATGCTACAAGAAGCGCAGACGACGCCAGAACTAGTCACTTTTGCTACGTGCCATTTTATTGCAGTTGACCAAGTCCCTGCTTTATCTTTTCCCCAACATCCTTCTGGGGTCATGACACTAGCGAAAAGCGCCCCGATTTTCTGTTGTCCACTGCGAGAGCGTGAGCCTTTACTACGCTTAGCTAAATCAGCTCTGATTACCGTCTACCCCATGCCCAACGGCCAAATGCTCATGGCAGTTAATATGCATGCGGTTAATTTTAGTTTAGGAATAGAAGTCTATCGCAAGCAATTGGCGACGGTAGGCGAACATATGCAACACCATTGTGGCCCGATACTCATGGCGGGCGACTTTAATGCGTGGAGCCAGCCTCGCAGCAACTCTCTATATCACTTCGTTCATATGCATCATCTAAAAGAAGTGCATTTTGATCATGACCACCGCAGGAGAGCTTTTGGTCGTCCTCTCGATTTTATTTTTTATCGAGGAATGTCTATCGAGAATGCAAGAGTATTAAAAACAGAAGCCTCGGACCACAATCCGTTATTAGCAGAATTTAGTTTTACCTAAAGAGTGACTTAGCATGAACTACTTTGATGGCCACAATGATCTCTTGCTTAACCTATGGTTAAACTATCCAGATAATCCTGGCGCTTTCTTCGAAAAGATCGATGGGCATCTCGATTTTCCGCGTATACAACAGGCTGGCCTGATTGCTGGCTTCTTTGCGATTTTTATTCCACCTAAGCATTACATTGCCGAAAAATATCCCCGTCACGCTAAAAAGCTTGAAAACCCTCTCGAGGTGATGTGGGAGCAACTCTCAATCTTAACAACCTTGATTAAGCAGTCTGATGGAAAAATGCAACTCTGCACTACTGCTGCAGAGTTGCATCAATCTAAAAAAGACCAAGTGTTTGCTGCAATTGCGCATATAGAAGGTGCGGAGGCATTGGCTTTCGACAGCCACGCCCTCGACGCGTTTTATCAAGCGGGTGTTAGAAGCGTAGGACCTTTTTGGAATACTCCCAATGCCTATGGGGAAGGGGTAACGGGGCTCTTTCCTGGAACGCCAGATAGTGGCCCGGGTCTCACCTCGGCTGGAAAAGATCTTATTACTCAGCTCGTAGCTAATAAAATGGTGATTGATTGTTCTCATATGAATGAGAAAACCTTCTGGGAAGTTGCCGAGCTTAGTAACCAACCGCTTATCGCTACTCACTCATCAGTTCATCAACTCTGTGCACAACCCCGTAACCTAACAGACCAACAATTGATAGCGCTCGGTGATAGCGAAGGAGTCGTGGGAATAAACTTTGGCAATGCTTTTGTCCGGCCCGATGGCGCACGTGATGAAGAGACCGACTTAGACATATTAGCCGACCATTTCTGTTATGTCGCTGAACTGATTGGTGATGAACATCTCGCTTTGGGTTCTGACTTTGATGGTGTATCGGTCCCAAAAGCATTAGGTGATGTCACCGGTCTCCCTTTGCTGGTTGAGCGGCTTAAACTGCGAGGATTTTCTGCTGAAAGCTTAGAGAAAATAATGCATGGAAACTGGGTAAGGGTACTGGAACGCACCTGGGGTCAATAATGATGATTAATTTTGGTTTAGTGTTGACCTTGGAGAAACATTAGCGCAACATTTACTCCCCCAAGGTAATCTATGATTACCTAGATGATAATAATGAGGATAACACTATGTGGAAAAAACCAGAATTTGAAGATATGCGTTTAGGTATGGAAATTACTCTGTACATCTCTAACCGCTAAGCAACACATCTATGCCCGTATACCAGTACGGGCATCTTCCTCTCTATAAATCGACACTTCTATGTTTATCAAAGTATTAGGCTCTGCCGCCGGTGGTGGTTTTCCTCAATGGAATTGTAATTGTGCCAACTGTCAGGGCGTCAGAGAAGGCTCTATCCCCGCGCGACCCCGTACACAATCCTCGATACTGATTAGTGACAATCGGCAAGATTGGGTATTGTGTAATGCTTCTCCCGATATCTCCGAGCAAATTCGTCATACCCCGGAGTTTGTTAAACACGGTTATCTGCGTGGTACCACGGTAGGCGATATCATTCTTACCGACAGCCAAATAGATCACAGTACGGGTCTGTTAAGCCTGCGTGAAGGTTGTCCCCACCGTGTATGGTGTACTGCAGAAGTTCATGAAGATCTTTCGACGGGGTTTCCAATTTTTCCGATGCTAACGCATTGGAATGGTGGTTTATTGCATCAGCCTATTGTACCGATGGAACCTTTTAAAACCCGCGTATGTACGCAACTACGCTTTACGCCAATCCCGATCATCAGTAATGCGCCCCCTTATTCTCCTTGGCGTGATAAGCCCTTACCGGGCCATAATGTGGCGCTCTTCATTGAAGACGAATCTACTGGTAAAAGTGTATTGTATGCTCCTGGCTTGGGCGAACCCGATGACGTTATTTTGCCTTGGCTACAAAAAGCCGATTGCTTACTTATTGATGGGACCGTCTGGCAGGATAATGAGCTCGTGACAACCGGTGTAGGACGTAATACTGGCAAAGCGATGGGCCATTTAGCCCTTTCCGAAGAGAAAGGCATGCTAGCAATGCTGGCAACCCTCAAAGCTCAGCGCAAAATTCTAATTCATATTAATAACACTAACCCAATACTTAATGAGTCCTCTCCGGAAAGAGCAAGCCTTGATAAGGCGGGTATCGAAGTGAGTTGGGATGGTATGGAAATCACGTTGGGAGAATAAAATGCATATTAGCGAAACGCTAACACCAGAAGCTTTTGAACAGGCCCTACGCGGTAAAGGGGCTTATTATCATATCCATCATCCTTACCACATTGCTATGCATAACGGGCAAGCAACAAAACAACAAATTCAGGGATGGGTAGCCAACCGTTTTTATTATCAAACAAATATTCCGTTAAAAGATGCTGCCATTATGGCGAACTGTCCTGAGCCCAGCGTAAGACGTCAATGGGTACAACGTATTCTTGACCACGATGGTTATGGAGAGAGTGAAGGGGGCATTGAGGCTTGGCTACAGTTAGGCGAAGCCGTTGGCTTAACGAGAGAAGCGTTGCTCTCTGAACAACATGTTTTACCTGGGGTACGCTTCGCGGTCGACGCTTATGTAAATTTCGCGCGTCGAGCTAACTGGCAGGAAGCTGCGTGCAGCTCGCTGACTGAACTTTTTGCGCCGCAAATTCACCAATCTCGATTAGATAGCTGGCCGCAGCACTACCCTTGGATCAAGGAAGATGGCTATTTTTATTTTCGGAGCCGTCTGGGGCAAGCTCGGCGAGACGTCGAGCATGGGCTATCCTTAGCCTTAGAGATTTTCGATACGGCCGAAAAACAGACGCGTATGTTGGAGATCTTACAATTTAAGCTCGATATCTTATGGACCATGCTAGATGCAATGACCATGGCTTATAGTTTAGATCGTGCCCCTTATCACACAGTGACGGACCAACCGGTTTGGCACACGACGCGTTTGGTGTAAATGATGATGACTTTATCAGCAGTACCTTGTTTCCGCCGTGGCTATCGCATGCAGTGGGAAGAGTCTCAACAACAGCATGTGATCCTCTACCCTGAGGGTATGGCTAAACTCAACGAGTCGGCAGCCATGATTTTAGCATTAGTTGACGGTGTCGCCAGTGTCGACCTCATCATAGAGAAACTCAATACACGCTTTCCTGATGCGGGGGGCGTAGATGAGGATGTTATCGATTTTCTCCAGGCGGCTTACCGTCAAAAATGGATTCTACTGAACGATGCAAAGTAATCCAGAAATTAAAGCACCGCTATGGTTGCTGGCTGAGCTGACATACCGCTGCCCGTTACAATGTCCTTATTGTTCGAATCCCTTGGATTTTGCTAGAGCAAAAGAAGAGCTAACCACCGCGCAATGGATCGACGTTTTCAAGCAAGCCCGTGCAATGGGCAGTGTCCAGCTTGGATTTTCAGGGGGCGAGCCGCTGACGCGTAAGGACTTGCCTGAGCTTATCGCGGCGGCACGCGAACTCGGTTTTTATACCAATCTGATTACCTCTGGAATTGGCCTAACCGCAAAAAAATTGGATCTGTTTGCCGAAGCCGGTCTGGATCATATCCAAATCAGTTTCCAAGCCAGTGACGAAACGTTGAACGCTGCCTTGGCAGGCTCCAAAAAAGCCTTCACGCAGAAGCTTGAGATGGCTAAAGCGGTCAAAGCCCATGGTTATCCCATGGTACTGAACTTTGTCTTACATCGGCACAATATCGATCAGATCGATCGGATCATTGAACTCTGTATTGAGCTCGAAGCGGATGATGTTGAACTGGCGACTTGCCAATTCTACGGGTGGGCGCAACTCAATCGAGAAGGATTGCTACCGACCAGAAAACAGATTGCCGATGCTGAGAAGGTGGTTGCCTCGTATCGAGAGAAAATGGCTGCTTCAGGTAATTTGACTAACCTTATCTTTGTCACGCCAGATTATTATGAAGAGCGTCCTAAAGCCTGTATGGGCGGTTGGGGGGCTATTTTTATGAATGTTACGCCGGATGGCAAAGCCTTACCCTGTCACAGCGCACGTCAGCTACCGATTGACTTTCCATCGGTACTTGAACATCGTCTCGACGATATTTGGTACAACTCTTTTGGCTTCAATCGTTACCGTGGTTACGACTGGATGCCAGAGCCTTGTCGCTCTTGTGATGAAAAAGAGAAAGACTTTGGTGGATGCCGTTGCCAAGCCTATATGTTAACGGGTAATGCCGATAATGCTGATCCGGTATGCAGCAAGTCTACTCACCACGGAAAAATTCTTGCTGCGAGAGAAGAAGCGAATCATTGCCAGATGACCATAGAGCAGCTGCAGTTCCGGCACCAGCGTAATTCCGAGTTAATTTTTAAAACGTCGGTATAGGCATGGGGAAAATCGCTGAGGCTCGCCGCTACTGCTCATCCTCAGGACCTGAGGTGAATATCGAGCAGATTCCTCATCTGCAGCGCGCGGCAGTGGTTTGGATCTTTCCCGTCGGTAGCCATCAGGAGCCAAAGGAGTGGCCGGGGTTAGCTCATCTTACCGAGCATATGGTTTTTTCTGGGGGGGAGCAGTTTCTTGAACAACAGCGCCTGATGCCTTGGGTTCAACAGCAAGGTGGACGACTCAATGCAACCACTCAACAGAACTATACTGCTTACTACTTTGAAGTTGATCCTGCTGATCTTCGACAAGGCCTACTGCGTTTAAAAGACATGCTGACTGCTCCGCGCTTTGCGGCGGCGGATCTTTTACGTGAAACGGCTGTAATTGACGAAGAGTTTCGACTTTATTCTCGATCGCCTCATGCGCTAGCTAGCGCAGCCCTCCACAGTCAAATTGAGCATCCGTCAGCCTTTGCCGAGTTTCATATTGGTAATGCAAAGGCTTTTGGCAACGATATGACAGCGTTAGGGGCAGCACTGGAACATTTTTACACTCAAGGCTATGCCCTGGAGCGTAGCCAAGTATGGATAGCGTCACCGCTAAGCTGCCAGCAGCAATACGACGCGGTAGCGGATTGCTTTGTATTATCCGATACGCCATCCGCCATCGATCCGCAGCCCGCCAGTCGAGTTGTAGAGAGCGCTGCGATTGGTTGGCAGAATTGGCAAGGCGAAATTTGTCTCGCCAAACAGGCTGGGTTAGGGATAACGCAGGTTATTGAGATGAGTCGCTTGAGCGATTGGCCGATCTTCGTTGAACTGATGACCGATACCGCGCCGGGATCGCTTTGCCAAGTGATTAGTCGGAGACTTGGGCATCATCTCTCAGTTAGGGTTGAGCGCCATTATCATGATAATCAACAAATTTTCTTTACGTTATGGTTAGAGGGCGCTGACTTTTCTGAAGCGGATGCTCAACGAAGTTTAGCTCTCTGGCAGCAGTGGCGCATAGCAGCTTCACAACTTTCTACCCCCCAGTTCGCTCATTATCGGCAACTCGCGCAAACAGAAGCGCAACGATTACCGGCTATGGAGTTCCTTCGCGAACACGCCTTAGGCTTTATATTTGCGACGTCGACAGAAGAGGAATTAATCCCTACACCTCTACAACAAGCGCTGTCATCCATTAATGACTTTGCATTACTGCGGAGTCGACAGGAGTCTGCCATTCAAACCGTCGAATGTCAGGGACTTGCTTGTCAATTTCAAGCCTCTCCCCTTGTGATGAAGGGCATGACTTATGACCATGATACGTTTATCTTCTATCCGCAATCTCATGTAACGTCTAGAGACGTCCTGCCGATAACAGCCAGTGGTTGTCATGTACCGCTTCATTATGAATATGACCCGAAGGGGGGGGTGAGCATGCTCTTACGTCCCGCCGCGGGCGCCGCCATCTCTGATAAAGTGCGAGCAATCCTCACCCAGTCTCTATCGCCAGTATTTAGTCTTGTGAGACATGCTGCGGGGAAAGTCATTTGGCAGCAGGTTAACGGCAACGATTTACTTTTTATCCGTTTTGAACAGTTTGCCGATCTTCATGAGTGTATAGCCAATATTATTGAATATTGGCCGAGCGAACTTCCGGTCAGCTCAATTGACGGCTATGGATCTTTATCGCTTAGGGAGCTCTTACAGAATGTGCCAAGCCTCTTGGCTGAGAAGCTTGACCGATGGATGGTTTCCTTTATCGGTCCGACGCAACATGATGCTGAAATTTTACAAGGGATGCTCAGTAACCTTCCTCTTTGCTGGCAGAGATTTCAGGTGGACAAACAGCCTCTTCAGCAAAATAGAGTTTATCAGGCGCCAGGGAGTGACTCAGCGACGATAGTAGCTTTTATTCCCTATCCTTTGACTTCGTATCGATCCTTAAAGGTTTACCAACAGTTAGCAGGTTATTACGAAAGCGCCTTTTATCACCAACTGCGGGAGGTAGAGGCAGTGGGCTATGCCGTTGCTTGCCGCCAGCGTGTCTACCGTGATCGGTGGGGATTACAGATTATCTTACAATCCTCGCATTTTACTACGCAGCAACTGCACGAACGGGTAGGGGAATTCTTTCATCGATTGACGCTCCCCGAGAAAGGATTAACCGTCCTGACAGACGTTGCGGGTGAAAGCAGTGGCGATGAAGAACTTGACCGCTATTTACGCGCTCATCTTCCTCTTGAAACCGGTAAGCAAAACGATAATGCTCAGGATTGTACCCTAGCGCGGGGACATGCAGCGCTTACCGAACAAGTAAAAGGTAAACAGGGTGGCTGGATTTTCATTGAATAAAAAAAAAGCTGTTCAGAAAGAACAGCTTTTTTCAGTCTATATTACGAGTTATTAACGAATAACGTCAGTTTCTTACCTGGTTGCAGCGATTGTTCATCTCGCGTCAAACTTCCATTCCAACGAAGAACATCTTTGATGTTAACGCCGTGACGCTCTGCGATGCTGGAAAGAGAATCACCCTTGCGAATCTTATAGGTGATGCTATTTCCATTATCAGCCAGTTGTTGCCTGCTGTTTTTATCTTGACCGCCTAGCTCTAAGGTCTGACCAATGCGTACCTGTGCAGTACGTAAATTGTTCATCGACTTTAAGGCTTTAACGCTCAATCCGTGTTTTGCTGCTATAGTTGATAGGGTATCACCCGATCGAACCTTATAACGTGAAACTGAACTCGTTGCTGCCACTGCCATAGGTTGCACAGCTTGAATATCGTCGGTCGCTAAGGAATCTTTCAGCCTCACGACATGCGATTTCGGTACCATCACATACTGCGGTCCACTCGGCGCTGTTGTACCGCGCTTGTAGCCAGCATTAAAACTTTTAAGCCGTCCCACAGGAATTCCTGTCATTGAGGCGACTTGGGTTAAGTTAATCTGCTTACCGATGTTCACCTTAGCTAAGGCTCGGCCGGTATTGGCTTTAGGTAACTTAATGCCGTACTGTTTTGGATTCTTGATCAGCTGGCTCAACGCCAACATTTTCGGAATATAAACAGTCGTTTCTTTAGGCAGAGATAAGTTCCAGAAATCGGTCGGCTTACCCCGTGCTCTATTAGCTTTCATTGCGTTCAGAACTCGACCTTCACCGCTATTATACGCTGCAACAGTGAGCAGCCAATCGCCATGAAACATCTTGTTCAGACGTTGTAACATATTCAGCGCTACGCTCGTAGAAGCAACGATATCGCGTCTTCCATCGTACCACTGCGTCTGTTTCAATCCGTAATTTCGCCCCGTGCTTGCTACGATTTGCCAAATTCCAGCCGCGTTAGCATTGGATGTTGCATGGGGGTCAAAAGCACTCTCCACTATAGGTAAAAGTACCA
Organism: Rosenbergiella metrosideri; assembly: GCF_022602565.1. GTDB lineage: Bacteria > Pseudomonadota > Gammaproteobacteria > Enterobacterales > Enterobacteriaceae > Rosenbergiella > Rosenbergiella metrosideri. The sequence goes on along the minus strand of NZ_JALBCV010000014.1, from coordinate 77,795 downwards.
GCTCCATCGGCATCTTTCGTTTCTGTATCTGGTCGACAATCCAGTACATATACGGTTCTGCTTGAGCAGTTACCTCGTGGAGATAACTCTTATCCTTCAAATACTTCAGTTTTTGTTCGCGGACCCGAGGGTTATTCGGAACCTTCATCTTCAACTTGTCGCTAATGGTTTCCCAGAGATCACTATTTTCTGCGGTTGCATTCCCATCATCCTGCCAATGGGGAGACAACATGCGTTCTCCGAGATTCCCATCACTTCCCTGACTCGCTGAAGACAGACTCTGTGCATGTTGTTCAGGCTCGCCCGCATCACTCCCTGATACATGGCAACTGAACAACAAGACTGAGGCGAGAAATATCGCTTTAGTCTTCATATAAGTTCATTGATTGATTAAAAGACAGGCAATGATACGTGAGCATGCCGCCTAACACAACCCTAAACTTACCCCCGGTCTTTAAGACGGCGTAACGCTGCGAAACGCTGTGCAGGGGTGGTCAGTGTGGGATCATCTTCAAAGCATGCGATAATCTCCGGCTGATCAGTCATTAAGAAAACATTGATCAATCGTTCCGTTTCCAACGTAGTGGGGAGGGTTATTTGATGATTCTCGCGTAATTTTTTTACTTTGTTACGATAATCACTCACCATCGGGTCCTGCGGTAAGAGATGATGCGCGAAGTCCAAATTAGAGAGCGTATATTCGTGGGCACAGCACACAAGCGTTTCATCGGGTAGCTGATTTAACCGACTCAACGAGGTAAACATTTGATCGGCGGTTCCTTCAAATAGGCGTCCACAGCCACCGGAGAAAAGTGTATCGCCGCAGAATAGATAGGGCTTAGCGTAATAGACGATATGGCCTAAAGTATGACCAGGGGTGGCGATAACCGTAAAGGAATGATTGAGGAGTTCTAGGTTATCTCCCTCCTCGACCTGTTGGGTCGCTCCTTTACTAAGTGTCTCTTGGGGGCCATATACCGGTACTGAGGGATAGTGGTGACTAAGCGCGTCAACGCCACCAGTGTGATCAGCATGATGATGGGTCAGCAAAATAGCTTCAAGTTTCCAATTTTTTTGAGCGATAGCCTCTAAAACCGGTTGAGCTTCTCCAGGATCGACAATGATCGCCCGTTTATTGTCATCGATCAAAGCCCATATATAATTATCTTCTAATGCGGGCAGGGCTGTTAGTGTTAAGCTCATAATGATTCCTTTGTCATCTAACCAGTGATTACTTAATGAAGATTGCAAAAATCAGTCGTTCTCTTTCCAGCCCTTCGCAGTGGCATGAGTTGCGGTGGGGGCGACAGTTCCAGACGCTAGTCAGTGATGAGATACAACCTTGGTTAAGTAAACTCTATGGTTCGCATTTCATTAAGATTGGGGCGCTAAGCCACTCTATCGATACTAGTCGCTGTGCGATAAGCCATCAAGTGAGGATCGGTAATGATGTCACCCAGGTGGATTTAGTCGGCGATAAAGAAAAACTCCCCGTAATGAGTAAATCGATTGATGCTTGTTTAATCACTCATGCTTTAGCATGGAGTAAAGATCCCCATCAGGTGTTACGAGAGGTCGATCGGGTATTAGTCGATGATGGATGGATGATATTGTCGGAATTCAACCCATTTAGTTTATTAGGACTGGTGCGCGTATGGCCCGGAGTAGTGAACAAGGCCCGTTTTTATCCCAAAAGCCGCTTAATTGATTGGCTAAGCTTGTTAAATTACGAAATTGTCAGTTACCGTGCGACACAACTCCTCCCTTGGCGTTCGCAGACTGGAATATTAACCCGCCACTTTCCAAGCCTCGGTTGTAATCATCTTATCTTGGCGCGAAAGCGGACCTATCCTCTCACCTTAGCGAAAAAAAGGGCTTTAGCTCAGGGGGCCCGCTTACGACCAGCGGTGAATGTGAGTCGCCAAATTTGCTCACTGGGCGATCATCACGAAGCGGATAAATAACCGTTGTCGGGGAGGGTAGGGTGACTTGCAGCTTGACGAGCTAATTCGTCACAACGCTCATTTTCTGGGTGTCCAGCATGGCCTTTTACCCACATCCAGTGGATAGTATGATCTTTCAATGCCAAATCGAGTCGCTGCCATAAGTCGACATTCTTCACCGGCTTCTTATCCGCCGTTTTCCATCCGCGTTTCTTCCAGTTGTGGATCCATTGCGTAATACCTTGACGAACATACTGGCTATCCGTGGTGAGCGTTACGTCACAGGACTGTGACAGCGCCTCCAACGCGATAATCGCCGCAAGTAATTCCATACGATTATTCGTGGTGAGATGATAGCCCTCACTGAACTCTTTGGTATGTTGGCCATAGCGGAGAATCGCCGCATATCCTCCTGGCCCTGGATTACCTAAGCAGGAGCCATCGGTGAAAACTTCTACCTGTTTACGCATATCTGGTAGACTTCCTTGGGTAAAACGATAAGTTTATCGGAATGAGAGCTATGAGCACAGTAAAAAACCGCCAGATAGTCCTTGATACTGAAACAACGGGCATGAATATGGTCGGCGTACATTATGAAGGTCATCGAATCATCGAAATTGGTGCCGTTGAGGTCATCAATCGTCGTTTAACGGGAAATAATTTCCACGTTTATATTAAACCAGATCGGTTAGTAGACCCTGAAGCATTTGGTGTCCACGGCATCTCTGACGAGTTCTTAATTGATAAGCCTTCCTTTGCCGATATTGCGCAGGAATTTCTTGATTATATCAAAGGGGCCGAACTGATCATCCATAACGCGCCCTTCGATATCGGCTTTATGGATTACGAATTCGACAAACTCAAGCAGGGTATTGGTCATACCAGCGAGTTTTGCGCCATTACGGATAGTTTGGTGATGGCGCGTAAACAGTTTCCAGGAAAACGAAACAGCTTAGATGCGTTATGTGGCCGATTCGATATCGATAATACAAAACGAACGTTGCACGGCGCATTACTCGATGCGGAGATCCTTGCCGACGTTTACCTTTCGATGACGGGTGGACAAACCACCTTGACCTTTAGCGGCGAGACGGAACAATCGACAGAAGCGGGTTTGCTCGCTCAGCACCGAACTGCGCAAGCATCGGGGCAACTTCGTGTAATAAGCGCAACGGAAAGCGAACAGGCTGAGCATGAAGCCTACCTGGATCGAATCATCAAAAAATCGGGCCAGTGCCTGTGGCGCTGATGCGCTGATCGAAAAAGAAGCAAACGAACGTTGTGCGTCATAATAATTATTGACGAAAATCAGTAACCTGATTAGTATACGCAGCGTTCCCGACGGGGGACAAGCGCGGAGCGGTAGTTCAGTTGGTTAGAATACCTGCCTGTCACGCAGGGGGTCGCGGGTTCGAGCCCCGTCCGTTCCGCCAAAATTTAGGCCCAAGTTAGCTTGCTAACTTGGGCCTTTCCGTTTTTATCTTCCGTCAACACTTCGCTAATACTTGAAAGGCTAATCCTTTTGGTCAGTCTCTTCCCTCTACTGTTTTTTCACTATCCACCCCGCATTATCACTGGCTTTGGCTTCAAATTTGGGCTAAATGACCTTTTTCTCAGCAGTTAGAATGTAAACTGCCGCAGTTTGACTTTTATCCCTAATATTCGTGTGACCCTACTCCCATATCTGTAATACCATTCTACCTTTCGCCCAGCATTTATGAACAAGATGCTGTGGTTTGCCTTTGGCTTTTGGAAATTATTATTCATACAGGAAAACTATGGACAAAAACTTTATAAAAAAGCACCTACTCTGGTTATTGGTTGCTTTAGTTGGCGCAGGGTGTCTCGGGGTTGTTGCACTTCGTCGAGGAGAAAGTATCAGCGCATTATGGCTCGTGATTGCAGCCATCTCGGTCTATCTTGTTGCTTATCGCTACTACAGCCTCTATATCTCGCGCAATGTTCTCGGCCTTGACGCGACGCGTGCCACTCCCGCTTTTGTTAATGGTGATGGCTTAAACTATGTCCCGACCAACCGCTATGTTCTCTTCGGACACCATTTCGCCGCAATTGCTGGCGCTGGGCCTTTGGTCGGCCCGGTATTGGCGGCACAGATGGGCTATTTACCTGGGACGCTCTGGTTATTAGCCGGGGTCGTTGTTGCGGGAGCGGTACAAGACTTTATGGTGTTGTTCATCTCGAGTCGGCGCAATGGTCATTCGTTAGGTGAAATGGTCAAGCAAGAGATGGGTGCCATTCCAGGGTTTCTAGCGCTCTTTGGCTGTTTCCTGATAATGATCATTATCCTAGCAGTTCTTGCCCTTATCGTCGTTAAAGCACTTGCTGAAAGCCCATGGGGCGTCTTTACCGTCTGCTCAACATTACCTATAGCGCTATTTATGGGTATTTATATGAGGTTTATTCGCCCAGGACGGGTGGGTGAAGTGTCGATAATCGGGGGGATATTATTGCTTCTGGCTATCTGGGCTGGTGGTGTAATTGCTCACGACCCTTATTGGGGACCGGCACTCACGTTTAAAGATACCACGATAACCTGGGCATTGATTGGCTATGCATTTGTCTCTGCTCTGTTGCCGGTCTGGTTGATTCTTGCGCCACGGGACTATTTGGCCACCTTCTTAAAAATTGGGGTAATTGTCGGGTTAGCAATCGGGATTATCATTCTTCATCCTCAGTTAAAAATGCCAGCAGTAACGCAATTTATCAGTGGTAATGGTCCTGTATGGAAAGGCGCGCTTTTTCCTTTCTTATTTATCACTATTGCCTGTGGCGCGGTATCCGGTTTCCACGCCTTAATTTCCAGCGGTACCACACCTAAATTACTGGCTAATGAAACGGACGCGCGGTTTATTGGCTATGGCGCTATGTTGATGGAATCATTCGTTGCATTGATGGCATTAGTCTCCGCCGCGATTATTGAGCCAGGTTTGTATTTTGCAATGAATACGCCCCCGGCTGGATTGGGTATTACCATGCCTAACCTTCATGAACTGGGCGGAGATAATGCGGCACTGATCATGCAGCAATTGCAAGCTGCGACGGCACAAGCTGCAGCCAAGGTAAGTAGCTGGGGCTTTGTGATCTCTCCAGAAACTATTCAGCATACAGCAGCGGCAATCGGCGAACCTTCCGTTCTGAATCGTGCAGGCGGCGCACCAACGCTGGCTGTGGGGATTGCCATGGTGTTCCATACCATCATTCCTGTCATTGATATGGGATTTTGGTATCACTTCGGAATACTGTTCGAAGCACTGTTTATTTTAACTGCGTTAGATGCAGGTACGCGTGCTGGCCGCTTTATGCTGCAAGACTTACTGGGTAACTTTATCCCGAGTTTTAAAAATACCAACTCTTTGCTTGCAGGGATCTTAGGTACAGCAGGATGTGTTGGGCTATGGGGATATTTACTGTATCAGGGGGTTGTTGATCCTCTGGGTGGCGTAAAAAGCCTCTGGCCACTGTTCGGTATTTCAAACCAGATGCTCGCCGCGGTCGCACTGGTACTGGTGGCCGTGATCCTCGCAAAAATGAAGCGGGACCGCTATATATGGGTACCCATTGTTCCTGCTGTATGGTTGATGATCTGTACCACTTGGGCCTTAGTCTTGAAACTTTTCAGCGATAACCCGCAAGCAGAAGGGTTTTTCTATATGGCACGGCTCTACCGCCAAAAAATTGCAGAGGGAACCGGCTCGGTGGCGTCGGATCAGCTTGCTAATTGGCAACACATTGTCGTCAACAACTATACCAATGCTGGATTGAGTATTCTCTTTCTCGTCGTGGTCTACGGTATTGTCGCCTATGGCATCAAAGTTTGGTGGCAGGCTACTCGTCAACCTCAGCGCACCGATCTGGAAACAGCGTATGTTGAGCTAGATCCCGATGTCGTGAAGAAAACGATGTCATCTGGTTCTCATCATTAAAACATAGGTAACTAAAAGATGATTTTCCGCCAATTACGACAGATCAAAAAATGCTTGGCGCAGGCAGGTAATATGTTGGTAGGAATTCCTGATTATGAGCACTATGTGCAGCATATGCAGCTCAAACACCCTGACAGCCCAGTGATGAGTTATGAAGATTTTTTCCGTGAACGTCAGCAAGCAAGATATGCAGGAAAGGGGAAGGGAGGCATGCGCTGTTGCTAAAAAGAAAGGAGCCCTTGAGGCTCCTTCTTATTATGATTGCGGCTGGCCTACTGGGCCTGAACCGACTGGGCCACCAGGTACTGATTGACCACTAGGAGCTACAGGGCGACCATTTTCAAGTGCGCCGTTAGCACCTGGCTTGGGAGCTTGGCAACCCGCTAGAGCTGTCATGGCAACAACGACCAACAATCCTTTTGAAATCATATTCATGCTTTCCGACCTCTTCTTGTGGGATAGTGATAAGGGTGATGTCTTAATCCTAGAAAAGAATTCGCCACTCTGCCAGATTTATCTTAATAAATTTAAAGACCTATTCAGAGGATAAGCCTGATTGGGATACACTTGCGCATCAAACCACTCTTTTTGAGGTAGCTGAGCATGAAATTGATCACACTCATCCTAAGTTGCATGGCACTCTTTATTAGCCCGTACTCCTTAGCACAATGGCCACCTGAGGCTGGTGCAAAAGTTCCCGGTAATACCCTTGAGTTACCGACAACGTTAAAGCCCCTCTCCGTTCCGCTGGATAAACTGCTTAATGAAGGTGCTACACTCATTACTGCTCAGCGCGATACTAACGGACCGACGGTCACGTTAAAAAAAGGTAAGCACTATATTATGTGTACCGTGGTAGGTGCGGGCAGTGGTGGCGATCAAAATATCGCCACCTCACGCTGTTATGAGATGAACTAAGGCTCCCCGCATTGCTAACTATTCGTTCTGGACAAAACGCGTGGCGGTGAAACAGTTTAAGATTTTATGCATCACGAACGTCACAACTAAGGTCGCAAGCAGTGACACAGTGACCGACGTTAATCGGTAGAGGTCACTGAAAACAATGTCATTGTTAGGATGCATATACTGCCCAAAGATAAGCCCGAGCGTCGTGAGAATGGAAAAGCCGACGCCGGATCCTACCTTCTCAAACACGTGCACTCGGGCGGCCAGAATCAATGCCAAACTCACCAAGGGTAAAAGCAGCAGCAAATGGCGGCTAAAGTCATACATAATTAGCTGAATAATTAGCGCAAACATACAGCCGACAATCACCCCTACTATGCGCCAAGTGGCCGAAAGAATGGCTCCCCGATAGTGCATGGGAAAGAGTGCGAAAATCCCGGCCATCAGCGCTGCTAACGAATCGCTTAAGGTATACACCTGAAATATCACGAACAGTAGTGTGGCTATAACGGATGCGAGTAAAGTCTCGTGCATAATCCGAGAACTGCTTTTATCAATAGGTGCAGGGCGCTGACGCGGTTCTGTGTCGGGGAAAATAAAGCAGGCCACCGCAGAGAGTACTACTGCCAGCAAACTGCCGACGATATTGGAAAACATCAGATCATTCATATCCGTCGTGGCGTAACTGAGGAAGTCAGGCATCACACTTAGACAAATAACGCCCATCGATCCAAAAAGGAAGAGGGGGCCGCGACTCATTAGATAAAAGCGCAAGGTATAGAGTATGAAAACGGCCAACGTCATGGGCAGAGGGTAATTAACCAAGAAGGTAAATAGAAGCAGCATCTCTACACAGTTGATGATAGCATTTGCCACCATTTGACGAGCAATATGTAGAGTAAAGATCGGCACTAGCCCCGTTAGCATGATGGGGTAGACGACGTAAAATACGCCATATTGCGTATCTATCCAGCTGTGGAGGAATAATCCCATGCTACCGGCAAAAGTGATGCGCAGCATATGCCGCAGATCATTGCCGGAGAGAGGTTTATATTTCGCCGAAGACATACGTTCTAAAAGTCGACTAATAAACATAGTGTAAGAGACTTATCAGGCGGATTTGGAGACGGCCTAAGAAAGACGACAGGCCATTGTCACTGTTATAAAGCTGAACTGTTGCCCTAGCACCCGCCGGGAGGTCGATGGGTTGGTTAGGATCCAAAGCTAAGTGGATACGCATACGCTGTGCATCGCGGACCCAACGGTTCGATTCTTGGGGCGAAGCCAGATAACCATTGATATCTTGTTGGCCTGCCATGACGCCTGCATCGCGGCTGGCAACGGTTGCTTTGAAAACTTGCCCAGGTAGTGCATCGAAGACGATCTCTGCAGCGGTACCGATGTGGGTCTTCATAAGACTCTTTTCGCGGAAATCAGCGATGATATCAGGCGTCATATTGACCAGGGCCATTGAGGCGACACCTGCATTAGCATACCAACCTTCTTTCAATTGCAGATTACTGACTACGCCATCACTGTCTGCACGGACTTTGGTATAATTAAGGTTGAGGTTAGCCTCCTCAAACATATTCTGATACTTCTGCAATGTAATGTTATTGCCGTCTCGGCTACCGCGAGAAATGATTAATTGATTCAGGGTTGCCTTTAAATTTTCAACTGTCTGTAAACCAGTTTGCCAAGTAGTATAGGCGGTATCGAGGGCTTGACGCGAGATCAGCTGGTTATGGTCTAGAGCGTGGTAGCGTTGATAATCCCGTCCAGCATTTTGAGCATCGAGTTGTGCGGCTCGGATTTTGGCACGCGTTGCACGGATCTGTGCATCAATTTGTTGATTATCCAGAATCGCTTGTTGATAAGCGATACGTGCAGACTCGACTTGGTTTTGGTAGGGGCGAGGATCAATTTCATATAATAGATCCCCTTTTTTCACCTGGCTATTGTTGGTGACATAGATATGCGTGACATAACCCGGCGCTCTGGACGACACTGGGGTGACGACACGCATCACGGTAGACTCTGGTGTTTGTGGAAACCAAATGTCGGCAACCAAAAAGTAGCCAAACATGGCTGTAAAGATAATCAGCGTAAATTTTACCCAACGAGAAAATTGTTGTTCTGGGGTCATTATCGTTTACTTACGTTTCATAAAGGGTTTATTAAGAGCTAAATAAGCTTGCTCATGTTTTCAGTGAGAAGATTTAAGGTCTGACTAAACTCCTCTAATTGCTCAGGAGGAAAACCCTCGCTGACTTTACGCTGGCACTCTTCCACGACCCGATTCACTTGTGCGACCTGTTGTTCGCCTAGCGTACTCAGTTTGACTAAACGAATACGGCGATCGTTTGCATCTTCTACGCGAATAATAAGTCCGCTTTCTGCTAGTTGATTTAATGTCCGTGTTAAAGGGGGCAGTTCTATTCCCATGGCGAATGCTAATTCACTCACCGTCAGCGGTCCTTCTGCTACTCGTAATTGCATTAATACTGTCCAGCGGCTTTGCGTAAGGCCTGTCTCGATCAGAGCGTGATCGACCACCGTACGCCAGAGTCTAGCTAGCATTGCCAGTCGCATACCTAATGGGCGATGTGCGAAGTTTTCAGCGAGAAATTTTTTATCGTTCATTTTTTTAGCCTTAGAAATGAGTGTTCATCTTATTACTTATCATGATAACTATCAAGGTAAGCAATAAGAGAAATTGACTCATTATGCTATGTTAGTATTGACGAGCGATAAGGAGATGACCATGGGTCAATGTGGGAAGAAAGTTCTAGTCGTTGTGGGGGTATTAGTGTTAAGTGGTTGTGACAAGGCCTATACGCCAGCCGATTTTATGAAAGATGCCACCTTACGGAACAAAATATTGACACAGTGTACGCAGCAGCACGACCAGCAAAGCAAAAATTGCCAGAATGCCCAAGAGGCTCAAAAGAAAGTCGATTTTGAAAAGCAGACTGGCAAAACGGATATAAAGTAATACGCTTTACTGCATCCACTCACTTGATCAAGGCTTGAGGGGAAGGGGGTACCATGGCACATAAGAATTAGTCTAACGTGGCATAATATTCATCAGTCACCAGCTCTAGCCATTCGTTGCTTGCATTTACAGCAGGAACGGCAAGGGCTACATGGGCGAACCAGCTATCTTTCGCCACGCCATGCCATGCCAATGTTTGACTCCTGCGGGAATCTTCACCATATCGTCTAGCTTTAAGACTTGCGCAGATTCATTCTAAGCTTGATACCAGCCATAGCTATCGGTGACTAATCAGATTTGCCCACTACCATGGTGAATATGCGAGTTATTGTGGTATCCTGGTTCAAACACGACGTTACCAATGTTGATCCCTTCGGTCGATAGCATGCTGAGATAGCTAGTCCCAATGAAGTATTGTGCAAAGGCATCATTTTTTCGATTTTGGAAAAATTCGCTGTTGAAATAGGGAGTTGTTGATCGAGCCCCTGCTCGATAGCGCGAAGTACTAACTGCGGCATATCACTTAAAGCAGTTGAGATGATAATGGGAATGATTGCTCGCTGCAGGGGATGGAAAAGCGAAGTCATCGTAGCGTTAATTACAGTTTGAATGACTAAAAGTGTAATGGATCTGACGAAGGATATTCCCCTCTAATTTAGGATGTAGTTATGCATCCTATTCATCAATCAATGTTTTATTAGGTAAATAGAGTTTCCATCTCATAAATTAAGCGAAATTAATATTTTTTTAAAAATAAAAACACTATGAATGGATGCAATTTACATTAGAAGGATTAATTTATTTTAACTCTTCCAGTTAGCCAAGTTTTTTAGTGGTTGTTTCACATACGGGCTAACTTTCATTAAGTTAAAAAATATTTTATTGACGAAAGTCCCGAGTTTATCCATCGGTCGATCGACGTCAATAAAAAGTACCGCCCGAAGTTCATCGGTATCGTTTCGGACTTCGTGTTCGTAAAAATCATCAAAAATAATTACCTTTCCTTCTTCCCAATGTAGAATTTGGTTATCGACACGAATCCATAACTTGTCGGGCTGGTGCGTTGGCACGATTAAACCTAGATGTACACGTACCATGGCTCGGCTGGGCCCACGGTGGGGAACAATATGATAGTGTGGCTGTAATATTGAGAACATGGCGGTGCGCATATTGGGAATCGCGGCTAAGGCTTTAGCGGTATGCGGGCATAAGCGGCAATTATTATCGATTCGCTCACCAAATACATACATACCAAAGGTTTTCCAGTTATTTCCTTTTGATAGCCGTTGTTGATCAGGTGATATTTGATGAAAAGCAGGGATCTTTTCTGGTGATTTTAATAGTTCGATTAATTCATCACGAATTTGCGGATAAGCCGCTTCGAGTTTTTCTACCCAAGGGAAATGATAGTTTTCAATTTTTGGGGTGGTAGGAATAAGTGAATGACGAGCTTCGAATTCACCACTCGATCGTAGAATTATTTTACCTAAAGAAATAAAAAAACGCTGAGTAAAAGTCCGCGGTTCAGCCAAATTATCTGCCATATTAAGTCATCCTTAAGTTAAGAGGTATCGATTATTTGATACCCCCAACTATGATTGGATTTGACTTAAGCGACTTCACCTTTAATGACTTTTTTAAAGCCTAGCTCCGTCATAAAATCGTCAACTGTATGATCGACCTGTGAAAGAACTTGTTCGAGTGGCTGGTCGGCATCAATATTGATAATCTTTTTACCGCCGAAATCTAATTTAGGCGTAATATCGATTTTTCTCTTCAGTGCATCACGGTGATGATCCGGTTTACGGGCACAGGCGACATCTAACGATACATTGAGTTTAATGACTAAATCTGGGCGGTGTTGAGTCATCCAAGAGAATGCATTGAATTCTCGTTTGGCAATCCAATTGATCAATGGGTTTTTCGATCGGGTAGTGGGCAAGGTGAGGCTATCATACGCACCGGGAACCTGCAGATGAGGGTAACGGTCCGCAAGAATGATATGGCCTAGCTTACGTAATTTAAGCATGTTACGAAAACGACGTACGCGTCTTACTAAGAAAATTCCCACGACTAACCCAGATAGGGTAGTGTGATGGGTTTTATTCACCTTCACGCGCGTTTTTTCAATTTTATTCCCCACGGATCGACCAATTAACGGAAGATTGGCGGCTGCTCTGCCCACATTACCCGCTTGCTTCCCAAGATGAACATAAGACGTAGTACCGTAATCAGAAAGCGTTCCCACGAGGTGCTCACAGACTGTTGATTTACCGGACCCATCGCTACCAATAACCGCGATAACCGGAGTGGACTTGGTGTACATAAAAACCTCGTGTTTAACACTTTAGGAAAGATGAATTATGATGAATCTGAGCTAAGATAGCAAAATTCCGTAATCTGGCTGTCACCAAAAGTGTGATAAAATAGCAGTAGGTGGGGGTAAACCATGATTTTTTTTGCGAAAAATTAACCTCTATAGGCGAGCAGTTTAAGCTGCATTTTAGTTGTTGGAAACTAAATGAAAGGGGTTATTTGTAACAAAGTTCTTATTTACTGCGACAACCTGTTTAATATCTTTAATGGTTTTACGCTTAACTCCTGTTACGAAGTCTTTTACATCGAGGTAATCATGCTGACTGGATTGGCGAAGGATACGGTCACTCGCTTAGGTTGATTTAAACCAGTTAACAAGGTGAGGAGAAGACAATGAGTCGTAAATCCTCTACTATAGGGCGAATTTGAATACTATAATACGTAATAGCGATCGTGAATAAATCGACCTCATCCCCTCAATCTTCACCTATCCGTGTCATTGCCATCACTGGCTGTGACGGTTCAGGCAAATCGACGCTTGCCAACCGTTTGGTCCAAACCCTCGCGTTAAAAACAAAAGTAGAAGAAGTTTATCTCGGGCAATCTTCAGGCTTTATTAAGCAGAAAATTACTGAATTACCGCTGGTGGGAGAGAAGATTGCTGCCTATCTGGTGAGCAAATCCGATAAGGTGCACGAGAAACCGAATACTGCGCCGGGCAATGTAGAAGGAACAGTCATTTTCTTATTGTCCTGCTGGCGTGCTTATAAGTTTAAACGGATGCTGCGTCGAGCGGAAGAAGGCGTATTGTTAGTCACTGATCGTTACCCGCAAGCAGAGGTCGCGGGTTTTCGAGTTGATGGGCCGCATCTGAGTAAAGCGCAAGGTGGGAGCCGATGGATTCAGATGTTAAGAAAACGCGAGCAGCGTCTCTATGAATGGATGGCATCCTATCCTCCCGCATTATTGATTCGTTTAGCTATCGACGAAGAGACAGCCTACGCACGTAAACCCGACCATGATATCGCCTCATTACGTGAGAAAATTAGGGTCATCCCAACGTTACATTTTAATGGTGCACATATTCTTGAGTTATGTGGCAGGGATCCTGAAGACGAAGTATTCAAGGCTTCTTTAGAAGCCATTCATCAAACGTTTACTCTTCCTAATTAACACTGACAACGGTAAATAGCTCTACTATGACAACTCATTCTGATGCCCAAGCGTCACCCTCTTCTGCAGTGACACCCATCGTCATTCCCAATATGGTCGCGATTGTCGGTTGTGACGGCTCGGGGAAATCGACGATTACTGCGGACTTAATTAAAGCCATGCAGAAAATTCGGCCGACTGAGCGACGTTACTTAGGGTTAATTTCGGGAGAAGATGGCGATAAAATAAAAAAGCTTCCGATTATTGGTGTCTGGCTAGAACGCCGTCTCGCAAAAAAATCAGAGAAGACACAAAGTATGCGAAGTGAAGCGCCTCCCTTGTGGGCTGCTTTCATTATGTATGCACTTTCTTGCTGGCGTTCTTCTAATTTTCATAAAGCGCGAGCGTTGGCTGAAAGTGGTGTGTTAGTGATTGCGGATCGTTACCCTCAAGCGGAAATTTCAGGGTTCCATTATGATGGCCCGGGGTTAGGCGTAGAGCGGGTGAAAGGTTGGTTATTGAAAGAGATGGCGAAAAGGGAAGTCGTGATTTACGAGAAGTTAGCTAATTATCAGCCACAATTGATTATCCGTTTAGATATTGATGTCGAGACTGCCTTTGCTCGTAAACCTGATCACAGTTTCCAAGAGCTGAGCGATAAGATTGGTGTGATGCGTCAGCTAAACTATAACGGTGCGAATATTTTAGATTTAGACTCAAGAAAGCCTTACGAGGAAGTCCTTGCCAGCGTAATTGCTGCAGTAGAAGCAATTCATTAAGTCGGATGGGCGTTAAGGACTGTTGTCACATTAACGCCCAGTACACACTTAACCAGTCTTTTTAAAATAGAATGACCAACCAAGTTAGTACCGTTGCGACAATTGCCACTAATTGTGCAGCCCCTGCCATATCTTTTGCTCGCTTCGAGAGCGGGTGAATCTCATAAGAAATTCGATCCACTACCGTCTCGATAGCGGTATTGAGTAATTCAATGACGATTAATAAAAAACTGCAGAGTATTAGTACAATATGTTGGGTCTTTGAAATATCCAGCGTGAAAGAGAGTAAGACTAACAGCGTACTGAAGATGAAAATATGACGAAAGGCATCCTCAGTTTTGAAGGCGTCAGTAACGCCTGACCAAGAGTTGTTAATACTGAAAAGTAAGCGTTTTAAACCAGTCCGTTTTTCAATCGACATGATGAGTCATCTTTAGATATATTTAGAGGGTAGCGAGCGAGATGGCCTCGCTGCTACCGTGCTGATCCGTCACGAAGACGACTAGATTTTCTTCTCGAATAATCGATAGTTTTTGTAAGGTTCAGCACCAATACGTTCGAGTATCGTACGCATTCCCGTATTGGTTTCGAGAATCCAAGACATCTCCAGTGCATCAATATTACGACGACGGAAAGGCTCTCGTAGTGCTTCGATGAGGAGGAGAGCAATGATCGGTCCAATACGGCTAAATTGGTACTCTTTCTTAACGCCCATTAACGGTACACGAGCGGTACGCACACCACGAACTTTCAAACGCCACAGCACTTTTGCCCAGCCAAAGGGTAATAGCTTGCCTTGGAGTCCATCAATCGCTTCATTGATATTAGGCAGGCCGACGATAAATGCTGCGGGTTCGCCATCAATTTCAGCGATATAAATCATATCGTCTGGCACCAAATATTTGAGCTGTTGGCCCATGGTGGCAAACTCATGTTCAGTAAAAGGAACAAAGCCCCAGTTATCCTGCCAACCTAAGTTAAAAAGGTTTCTCAGAATCTGCATTTCTTGGTCGAAAATTTTGCGATTAAGCGGACGGATGGTCACTCTTTTACGAACATTATCCATTAATTTGGTCAGGCCCGGTTCAAAGTGAAGATCTGTTCGTTTCATCCAATAAGCAATAAGGTCGATAGCTTTACTGTAGCCAAGCTTCTCAATATGTTTACCGTACCAAGGTTTACCATGGGTCATTAACGCAGAGGGCGGAGTATCGAAGCCATCGATTAATAGTCCGCTTTCTTGATTAATGTTGAGGCTAAAAGGTCCGGTAATTTGATGAGCACCTTGGGATATAAGCCACTCTTCTGCTGCTTTGAATAACGCTGCAAACACTTCTTCATCATCGATAGCATCTATCATGCCGAAATGGCCAGTATTAGGACCATAGAGTTCACGGTGAAGCGAATCGATTTGTGCTGTGATGCGCCCGACAACTTCGTTGCCGCGCTTAGCAAGCCAAGCTTGCCAAACTACATGGTCTGAGGCGGGATTTTTTTTAGAAAGATGTTCTTCACGTTCGACAAATAATGGGTCGATCCAATTTTCGTCACCCGCAAACAGCGTAGAGGGAAAATTGATGAAGGCTTTCAGATCCTGTTTGGACGAAACTTTTTCTATTGAGATCATAAATACCATTACTTCTAGTAATTGTTAAATTGACAGCAAATCACTCCAGGCGATCCCTGAAAGAAACGCAGCAACATGCAGCAATAAAGAAAGAGGAGGCTATAGACTCGGCAGTGTGTTAGTATATCGAAACAGTCACGGTAGTAATTGTCAATTTTTTTTTGAAAGTTAGCCTGAAAACATTCTGACATACTATTAATTTGTAACGAATGCTATGATTTTAAAAGAAAACGTTACAGGTTAGCGGTGAGTGCGCAATTTAGTAGTAAAAGTAGTGGAACGCACATATTACCTATGACATGATATTTTAAGATCTTTACAATTGCCGAGCGTTTTCAGAGCAAACCCCTTAAAACCGCATGCGTGTTTGTCTAAAATTTCATGTAAGCATTAAGCGAACGGTTAGTACACAGCCTACGTTTTCGTCATGAAGTGATGAACTCTGTTCAAGACAACGGGTCTATCACTCCCTAAGCAGGAGTCAGTGATCTGTGTGAAAGGGTGAGCGGGCAGCGATGTATATCGTAGGTTGGAAGATGCTTGAATTACTACTTTGGTCGGGAGCTCTGTATGGAGCTTAAACTTCCTCAATATCTATTAGTATCAACAGGTGTACCACTATATGGAAGCGTCTACAACGTTTGCAACTCAATCCCATCATCAACTTCCAATTCGCTATGCAGATTTCGCAACGCTAGCTGAAGCCTTGGATTACGCAGCACTCGGTGAAACCGGCATGAACTTTTATGATCGCCGTAATAACCTGATGGCTGCAGTGCCTTACAGTGTGTTGAAAGTCAACGCTGTAGAGGGCGCTCATAAGTTGCTTTCTTTAGGATTAACTAAAGGGGATCGCGTTGCACTCATTGCAGAAACCAGTGTTGAGTTCGTTGAAACATTTTTTGCATGTCAATACGCAGGATTAATTGCTGTACCGCTCGCGATTCCAATGGGGATCGGTCAAAGTGCCTCCTACGTTAAGAAACTGACGGGTTTACTTAACGGGTGTCAAGCCTCGGTGGTCTTGAGTAGTAAAGAGTGGCTGCCAATGGTGCAAGAGGTTGTCTGTGATTATAATTCGCCGACGATTCTTAGCCATGAAGCCTTTGCTGAGCTCTCTTACGATGCGACGAGTAAATTACCTCAGGTCGCACCAGAAGACATTGCCTATCTACAATATACCTCTGGCAGTACTCGCTTTCCACGAGGCGTTGTCGTTACCCAAGCCTCAGCAATGGCTAACCTTCGCGCAATTAGCCATGACGGTATTAAACTGAAAAAAGACGACCGCTGTGTCTCTTGGTTGCCGTTCTATCATGATATGGGGTTGGTTGGCTTTGTATTGACCCCAGTGGCAACACAAATCTCGGTGGACTACTTGCGTACGCAGGATTTCGCTATGCGTCCCATTCAATGGCTGAAACTCATAACCAAAAACAAAGGCACGGTATCCGTTGCGCCACCTTTCGGCTATGAAATCTGTCTGCGTCGTAGTAATGAGAAAGAGTTAGCGGAATTAGATCTCTCGAGCTGGCGAATTGCCGGTGTTGGTGCAGAGCCTATCCCGTCTGGTTTATTGGACCGTTTTAGCGAGCATTTTAGTCAGGTTGGCTTTGGCGAAGACACATTTATGCCTTGCTACGGACTCGCGGAAAATACCCTCGCAGTGAGCTTCTTCGATAAAGCCACTGGACCGCGTTATAACGTGGTTGACCGCTATATTTTAGAATACGAAAGTAAAGCTGTACCGCCAAAAGATGAGAGTGCTGCGCAAGCCGTATTTGTAAACTGCGGCAAAGCGATGCCTGGGCACGAAATTGTTATCCGTAACGAAAAAGACGAGCCACTTCCTGAAAGGAGTATTGGTCATATCTGTATTGCTGGCCCGAGCTTGATGCGTGGGTACTTCCGCGATAAAGAGTCACATCAGCAGATTCAAGATAAAGGCTGGCTCGATACGGGCGATCTCGGCTACCTGCTCGACGGTAAACTCTATATTACCGGGCGCAAAAAAGATCTTATCATTATCCGCGGACGTAATATTTGGCCACAAGATATTGAATATATGGCAGAAGCTGAACCAGAAGTGCGTACCGGTGACGCGATCGCTTTTATGACGAATCAAGAACACGACGACGCAGAAAGAATTATCCTACAGATTCAGTGCCGAGTGACCTCCACTGAACGCCGTGGTCAGATCGTTCACTCACTCTCATCACGTATTCGTAATGAATTCGGTGTGTCGGTAGACGTTGTTCTGGTCCCACCACACAGTATTCCACGGACCTCCTCCGGTAAACCGGCCCGCGCGGAAGCAAAAAAACTCTATTTAAATCAAAATTTTGAGCCTCAGTTGCAACTCGCTGGAAATAAACAATGACCCAAACTGTTGCCTTGACAGGTGCGACGGGTTTTATCGGTTCACACATTGTTGAGAAACTGTTATCGGCTGGTTTTCAGGTGCGGGCGCTGACGCGCTCGCCCTCGCAGGCATCTCCCCTAGCGGGTCTGACATGGGTACGCGGTTCATTAGAAAATGAGTCGTCATTGGTCGAATTAGTGACGGGGGCCGATGTTGTTATCCATTGTGCAGGCCAGGTAAGAGGTAAAAATATCTCAACCTTCACGCAGGCAAATGTTGAAGGGAGTTTACGTTTACTTCGTGCTGCCGAACAGAGCGACAGGTGTAAGCGTTACCTGTTTATCTCTTCGCTGGCTGCTCGTCATCCCCAGCTTTCTTGGTATGCCCACTCTAAGGCTATTGCCGAACAGCAGTTAGTGGCACAAGCCTCAAGCGTTTCAATAGGGATCTTCCGGCCTACTGCCGTGTACGGACCTAGGGATAAAGAGCTTAATCCGGTATTCACTTGGTTATTACGGGGTTTACTTCCACAGACGGGTTCCTCGACTACACAATTATCTTTTCTGCACGTTTATGATTTTGCAGAGGCCGTGGTCAAATGGATCGAGGCAAACGTCGAGAATAGCGAACCTTACGAGCTGTGTGATGGTCATGCTTCAGGCTACCGATGGCAGGATCTACAAAAAATTGGCCAAGCTATTCGCCAAAAACCGGTCAGCATTATAAAAATTCCTCTTCCGTTACTCAAAACCATTGCAATGCTTTCCACGCAAATTAGCCGTTTATCGGGTAGAGAGCCGATGCTAACGCAGAGCAAAATTGGTGAGTTAACACATAAAGATTGGTCAGCAACGAACGTTACGATAACACGTAATATTGGTTGGACCCCGAACATACGGTTAGAACGCGCGCTACGCGACGGGCTATTTTGATTTACATTTCTAAGTAAGAAGATGGCAATGGAAAATAAACAGCAACTACTCGATTATGTTATTGATTGTCTTGGACAACTCGTAGCCGAAGGTAAAACTGTAAAGCCGGATAGTGATTTAGTTAACGACCTCGGTTTAGAGTCAGTCAATGTGATGCGTTTACTGATGATGTTGGAAGATGAGTTAGATATCTCAATCCCAATCAACATCCTGATGAATGTGAAAACACCAGAGCAGTTAGTCGCGGCCATTGAACCCTTAATTGGAGAGCAATAATGGGTTTATATGACAAATTCACCCGCTTTGTTGAAGAGCGTCAAAAATTTCAAGTATCGGGCATCAATCCTTTTGGAACCTGTATCGAAGAAATCTATTCAGCGACCGAAGGGCGTATTGGCGATAAAAGAATCATCCTCGCAGGTTCAAATAATTACCTTGGGCTAACCTTCGATGCTGAGGCCATTGAAGAGAGTCAAGAAGCTTTGCGCTTACAAGGAACGGGTACAACCGGTTCTCGTATGGCAAACGGAACCTTTGGATCTCACTTAGCCCTAGAAAAAGAGATTGCTGAATTTTTTGATTTACCCACCGCAATAGTCTTCTCTACCGGTTACACGGCAAACTTGGGCGTAATCAGTGCTCTCGCTACCCCGGATGCGGTTGTGATTATCGATGAAGACTCGCACGCTAGCATCTATGATGCGTGTGCATTAGGTGGCGCGCAAATCATTCGTTTTCGCCATAACGATGCCAAAGATCTTGAACGTCGTATGCAACGTTTAGGTGAGAAAGCGAAAGAAGCCATCATCATCGTTGAAGGCATTTACAGTATGCTGGGTGACGTCGCACCGCTAAAAGAGATTGTCGAAATAAAGCGCCGTTACGGTGGTTACATCTTGGTTGATGAAGCACACTCTTTCGGCGTGATGGGCGAAAAAGGTCGCGGACTGGTTGAAGATCTGGGCGTAGAAGCCGACATCGATATTATTTTGGGTACCTTCTCGAAGAGTCTTGCCGCAATCGGTGGGTTCGCAGTGGGCGGTAAACAGCTGGATGTATTACGTTATTGCAGCCGCCCTTATATTTTCACCGCATCCCCATCACCTGCAAGCATCGCTTCAGTCCGAGCATCGTTACGACAAGTCGGCCACTCAACGGCATTGCGTGAGAAGTTGTGGAGCAATGCACATCGCCTGTATAAAGGCCTTGCTGACCTTGGCTACAAGCTTGGTGAGCGAGTAAGCCCAGTCGTCCCTGTAATGATTGACTCTAAAGAAGCGGGACTTGAGATGTGGCGAGCTTTGGTCGAGAAGGGGGTCTATGTCAATCTGGTCCTACCACCTGCCGCACCTTTCGGTATGACGCTATTGCGTTGTAGCGTCAATGCAGCACACAGTGATGAGCAAATCGATGCCATGATTCGTGCTTTTGCAGAACTGAAAGCGTAACACGTTGCCGTAATTCTAAAGGCTTAGAATTACGGCAGTTTTATTCCCTCAGTGGTTTCCTGCCTCTTGTGCCACCAAATCGTGAAGTAATTGGATCACATGGCTTACCTCTGCATCCGTCATCGGACCGTCTTTCTGCCAGCGTACCTTACCTTGTTTATCCGTCACTATGATTGTTGATGATGCCGCGGGGAGTTGCCAAAGCGCTTTTCCTCTGCCGTCATTGTCGATAACAAATTGCGCCCAAGGGTACTTGCGCTGATTTTTCTCAATTTTTCCCTGTACAAATAACCCTGTCCCGAATAATTCATCATCCGCATTCACTATTGTCACTGGCTGAAAGTAAGCCGTAGGCAATTGTGCCGCCTTGACTGCTTTAATCATGTCGCCATTTTGCTTCTTGGCAGAACTTCGGCCGGCAATATATTGAATGATTCGTACTTTACCTAACAGCTGTTGGCTGGCCCAAGGTTGATAGGTAATCGTATCGCCATTAAGGATCAGTTGACCTTTATCCGCTACCGATAAAGGTTTGACAGGTTGGCCAATAATAAAATTATTAGCCATTGCGAGGGTAGGGAGCAATGATAGTAATACCGCGACAAATTGACGAGTCATCTTTCTATCCTCTTAGAGAGCCTAATAGGTAATACTCATTATGAGACTCTGACAATTTTCCCTACCAGTTGTTCCAGATATTCCCGGATATGGCTATCTAGAGGCGTAGGCGTTTCATATTCGCGAGCGCCTGACAGTTTATCTGCCACCATGTCATCATGCTTATCCCCCATCAGGCCATTAATATTGGCAAGAAAACGTGAAATGGCATAAACACGAGGCGTATTATTTTCAATAGAGCGCTGTGTATCGAAAAAAGAGACCTGCTGGCTGACAATCTTTCTTATATCGTGGAATTCAGTGCCGGTTACCGTGGGTTTATTAAGCATATCTGCCAATTGACTCATTTGTTGTGAGACGTAGCGTTGGTAACCGGCTTCGTTATCTACCTGTAGATGGTTAAGAGAGCGTTTAACCCAGTTCCAGACTGGACGACTTAATAATAACCGCAGGATTTTACCGTAATGCTGGACGCTTTTTTTATCACCATTCTTAAAGCCATCTTGCAAATGACCTAAGTAGACAGTGGTCGCTTTGAATATTTTCTCAGCGTCGTGGTGACGACTATACAGCCGTTGTGCAAAGCGCAAATGTTTGTAACGTGCACGAATATATTTATATTGTTTACGTTGAGCTTCGGTAAGATCTTGACCGGCTAAAAGTTGCTTGATTAACCCTAGCAACTCTTGGCGAGTGAAGCCTTCCTCCCACAACTGTAAACATAATGCATAATAATCCCGAATATTTTGCTGCGAAGTACCGAGTTCTATCGCGGGTAAATCCGTGGTTTCATTATTAATAACATCGTCTTCGTCGATCGCTAAAAATAAACGATCAACGACCTCTTGAGGATATTTCTTCCAACTCATACTATTCATTTATGCTGTCTCAAGCGGTTTATGATAAATCAGCGAATGTCGCCGACGATAAGCTAAGAGTGTTGGGAAGAGGGTAAGAACAACTTCTGACGATTGCCCGATTAAATACGCAACAGCAGCCCCCTCTACGCCATAGAGGTGGGATAATAACATTAATAAGAGGATATACGATCCCGCAGCAATAATTTGTACGCCTAAATAAACGCGTTGTTTACCCGCCATTAAGAGTAATGACTCTTGGGGGAAGCCCATCATGGAAATAACAATTGCCCCTAACATAATCTGTATCAGGCCGTAAGCTTCCAGATATTTTTGGCCAAAGACAAAAGCAATCACGGACCCTCCTGCTGCGTAAACAATCAACGCAATAATTAAGCCCAATCCTCCTGCAAATAGAGAAGAACGGATCCCTAATAGCCAGGGTTTAGCTGTTCGTGGATCGAGACGCATAATTTCTGGATAAAAACTTTTCTCCAACAATTTAGCGGGCGTTCCGGTTGCATCGAAGAACGTCATAGCGATTTTGAAAAGTCCTGCTGCGCTAGGTCCGATAAAAATCCCAACTAGTAGCGTGCTACAAGAGTTTTGCGCAGCCCAAATAGAGTGAGCGAAGTTGGTTGTCCAGACGAAATTCCAACATCCCGGAATTCGTTTACTCGCTTTAAAGAGGGAAGGTCGCAATGCATTATGCAAGTTATGTCTTTTAAGCTCTTGACGAGCAAACCACCAGAAGAGTGATCCCCCAAAGAGGTTAGCGAGGTACCAAGAGACAACGAAGCCCGCAAAGCCTAGGTTAGCGAAATATGAAATAAGGCTACCAATAGCGATCAATAAAGGTTTGACGGCCTGTTGAATAGCGATAAGGTCGAATCTATCTAAGGTCCTTAAGATACCCGTTGGGGTAGAGGAGGCCATCGACGGTATCAGCGTACAGTAGAGTAGTGCGAGCTTAAAAGAGGTTGCATCCAAGCCTAAGGAGTCTGATAAGAAAGGAAGCAGCAGCATACCGCCGGCGATCGCTACGACGCTACTAGCAATATCCAGCCCAAATGAGAAAGAGACGACATCACGCAGACGCTGTTGATGACCATTGGTATGTGCGGGAGCACCATATTGTACGACAAACTGCCAGGTTTGAAACTTCACAAAATCGCTGATGGCTTTGGTATAAGACTGAATGACGACCAAGGTCCCAAACATGTGGGGGGTCATGCCTTTACCTGCACAGGAGAGGGCTAAGAGTCCGAGTAGTGCACTGACTACATTTCCTGAGAGTAAATAGACGCTGTTTCGAAGAATAGTGCGGAAAGCACCGTCTGAAAACCAATTTTTCATTAAGACCAACTCTAAGACAGTATTAAATAGCGATTAGGTATGGCTTCTTCAGGCCAATCTAACAAGGTGGATTATTCGCAACGCTGATGGCGGAGGGATCCCAATTGGAAATGAAGGCGTGATGCATGCCTTTTTACCATGCACTTAAGTATTATTTCAGTGTCATAAAGACCTTGTTGCTTCAATTTCGACTGCAGCATGATAAAGCATTCACGGAGTATTGTTAAGCTTCCCTATTGTTGATCAGGGCGGCAGCGGCCCAGAGAGCCTCTATTGAGGCTGGGAACGTAAGAAAAAGGTAAGCGGAAAATCAACGCCGTCTATCGATCATTTTTTATTCTTGTAACAGTATAATTCTTAAGTTAGACGGCTCATTGATTCGCTATGTGTTAACATCCATGGATCCGTCAACCTTTCCTCAAGCTAGAGGGCTGAGGAGAGGCGAATAGAAAATTACTCGTAATAAGAGCGTACTGCGGGGTTAAGTTAGGTTATGTATCTGTTTGAGCGTTATGTCATGAAAGAAACGCGCAACGTCGTCTTGATGATTGTCGGTTTCTTAATCTTTATATTCACTATTTATTCCGCTCAACGTTACCTCACTGACGCGGCGAATGGTACTCTCGCGCTTAAAGCGGTGTTTGTTATTGTCTTTTATAAGGCTTTAATTGCGTTAGAGATGCTACTGCCGATCGGGCTCTACGTAGCCACGGCCATTTCATTAGGACAACTTTATAGTGATTCGGAGATCACCGCAGCACAGGCGGCAGGTATCTCGCCATTACGCCTCTATCGCGGCATTCTATTACTTGCGATACCCGTCGGAACCGCTTGTGCATTACTTTCTATGTATGGCAGACCCTGGGCTTACGCGCATATCGATCAATTGATGCAGCAATCGCAATCTAGTTTCGATGTCAGCCACTTACAAGCCAATAAATTTAATATCGAGGATAATGGCACCATGGTTCACGCCCAGACCATTACGCCAACCGATAATCATATCCAGAATACGTTTATCTACACCACTGATAAAGGTGTGACGAAAGTGTTCCGCTCGGAAGTAGGGAGCATCGATAATACTCGCCCGCAGGCTCCTATTGCTCACCTACAATCTGGTTCAGCCTATACCTTCGAACACGGCTCGAATAACGATAGCCAACAAACTTATCGTAATTTAGCGATTAATTTAAAGCCAGCGGCTGATGACGAAGAAGTTCGGAGTAAAGCGAAATCGATGAAGATGTTGGACCAGTCGCATGACTTATCTGATATTGCCGAGCGACAATGGCGTCAGACGCGTGGACTCAATGCGGTATTGATGACTCTACTGGCAATCCCGCTGAGTCGGGTCAGGCCACGTCAGGGCCGTTTTTCAGTACTGCTGCCGCTTGCCTTAGTATTTATTGTGATCTTTTTCGCCGGCAATATCTGTCGGACTCTGGTGAGTAACGGGATGCTACCGCCGATTATCGGGGTATGGTTAGTGTCTTGGGTTATGCTAGTTGGCATCCTTTACTTCTGGGTCAAAGACTCTTCACTATTAAAGAAGTGGTTTAAATGAATATCTTCTCGCGTTATTTAATTCGCCATTTATTTATCGGTTATTTGGCGGCGGCGCTCCTGCTTGTTCCGCTCTTCACGCTGTTTGATTTTATCTCAGAATTGGAAGATGTCTCGGCGACTTATAGTTGGGGTCAAGCGTTATGGGTCGTTACCTTACTTATCCCTCGCTGCCTCGTTAACTTAAGCCCGTTTATCGCCCTATTGGGGGGGATTGTTGGCTTGGGGAATATGTCAAAAAATATGGAGCTCACGGCTATACGTTGTGCGGGCTTCTCCATTTTTCGCATAGCGATAGTGGTACTTATTTCTGGCGTGATGTTCACGGCGTCCTTGGCAGTGGTTGACGAGTGGGTCGCTTCCCCATTACAGCAGCAAGCACAAGTGCGTAAAGAGACGGCTTTAGCAGAAAGCCAAGACAGCGACCCTGAAACCAAGACAATCTGGGGTCAGCAAGGTGAAGAGTTCGTTCGCATCGATCACCTCGATAGAAATGGGCAGCCACAAAATATTGAGATCTTCGACTATAACCGTGATTTAACGCTTAACAATTATCTGTTTGCCGAGTCGGCGACATACGGTGAGGACAACACTTGGGCCTTGCATAATGTGAAGCACACCCAATGGCAAGGCGACAGTCAGTCAACCGAACAGCAAGCGACAATGGCTTGGCATTCCATCTTTAACAGTAATAACTTAAAGCAGCTCCAACTATCGAGTGATAGCTATTCCATTCCGCAACTAAAAAATTATATTCACTATTTAAAGGAGACTGCGCAGCCTTCAATGGAGTACCGTTCTGCGTTGTGGCAAAAGCTGGGACGACCTATTTTAGTCTTAGCGATGGTGTTGCTCATTATCCCCTTCACTTTCGTGAACGCCCGAGATTCGGGAATGGGTAACCGGTTATCCTTAGGGGTCATTATTGGACTGGTCACTTATATCATTTATCAGATATGTATTAACTTGGGATTAATATTCTCAATCACTCCGATAATCGCCGTGGTTGTGCCCCCTATCCTGATGTTGGTGACATCAATGGCTTTAGTCTATCGTTTCAACAAAAAGAAATAAGCGAAGACTGTTAGCCAGGAGCTGGAGTTTATACTGTGTCGCCTCACTGTATTAGGTAGTGAGGCTCTTTTTAGTAATGTCAGTTATCCCTTCATTTTTACTCGAATATCGAATTCTTAACCACTCTGTAGCTTCATTTGCTCAATGCATAGCGGTGATTGACGAAACTGACCAAGTTCTCCGCTGATCACCTTCCTCGATAATAACTGTACCGAAAAGGTCTTTACCTCCACCGTCATCATGACCGTTTTTTAGTGAACTGGCTTGCTAGTCTGCTTGTAGTATCATCTTGTGAAGTATTAATGACGCTAGCGTGAATAGCTTATCGCACAATTAAAGCCATTTTATTAAGGATTCCATTAAAACCGGCTAGTTAAACAAATAGAGAAAGGTGAGTACCTTGTCAGCCATCGATAACACTGACATTGATGTCATGTCTACCGTCTCATTATCCTTTCAGGTTTAGATCAAAATGCCGAACTGCTGATAGAAATCGAACTCTACAGGCTTTTGATACTCTAGGCGCCTATTTATCCACTCAAACCGGGATAGTGATAGATAATTGTGCTGCGGAACTCTTCCCAACTTAGGCAGTCAATATTGCAGAAAAGTAAACTATCTCTCGTTTCCTTTAAATAAAATCATAATTCCCTTTCTGCCAAAAATAAATCGCATCACGCTTCAAGTTGCTTATTTATAAGTAATAAATAGTACATTCCAATTTGGAAAATCTGTTTTTACTGATACTAGGTTGACCGTTTTTTTATATTTGAATATATTGCAATTCATTTTTAGATAAATGTCAGGAATAAAATAAATGAAGTTTTACCTTAAGGATTTTTGGATTTTTATTTCCATCGCAGAAACCAAAAGCCTTTCGAAGACCGCATCGCAAATGGGAATGAGTGTTTCATCAATAAGCAAGAGACTAACGCGTCTCGAAAGTTATTTGCAAATAACCTTATTTGAACGAACCACACGTAGTATCAAATTGTCACCTATGGGAGAAATTGCTTATGAGAAGTCGCTATTAATTACTGAGGAATTTCAACGATTCATTGATGAGTTGAAGTCATCAAAATCAACGCTGAAGATATCTACACCTCATCGGTTTATTGAGTCATTCTTGATTGATTGGTGTTATGAGTACTGTAAAAATAAAAGGAGTATTGATATATCAGTCATCGAGTCAAAAGAAAACATGGATAGTTTGGATATTGATGAGCTATTTATTACAAATAGAAAGTCAGGTTATCCGTTGGCAATACATAGGCAACTTCACCCAGTGAAAAGAGTTATTTGCTGTCGTGCCGATATGGAGAATGTTACTGATATTAAAGTGCCTGATGATTTAAGAAAACTTCCAACTATATATTTTATAGCGAACGAAGGTGAGCATGATATTGAATTAGTAAAAAAGGGAGATTCTTATACCTTCGCTAATGATGGATTACACCTATCGTCAATAGAGGAATCATTAAAGATGGTTTTAGACAAGGGATGCGTGCTTGTGGGTATTCCTTTAATTCATGTTCGTCAATTAGTGAAAATGAATAAAATTAAAGTGATATTGAGCGAGTGGGAAATGAAAGAACTTAACTATTATCTGGTGTGGAAGGATAGACCTTACTTTAAGAATGAGCTTGCGGAATTTCTAAAGTATATAGAATATAAATGGAAAGAGGAATGTGGAGTTTATTAGTACGTGTTTAATAGAGTGGTTATGAATTTCATTAAATGATTTTACCTTTCGTCTTTAGTGTTTTTCTTTTCAGGAAAAACTAATTTTCCATAATAGGACTTTTATTAGAAGTTGGTATTGAGTATATTACTGTAAAACACACTACTTCAAGTCCATTTTCTATGATCAGTAAAGTTATTAACTCTATGGGATACTGAAAAAGATCCGTTACCGACTTAGTAGTCGTAATGTATTTTTATTTGCTAGCGGTTCTGCATTCGTAAATGGTCTCTTGCTCATCAATATTAGTTTTGACAACCTTGTGCAATGCTATTGGTTATTTTACGTCATCACTCGATATTGTTATTGAGTAGTTAATAATTTTAATTTTGGTAGTGTCAACAGAATATAGATTTTTTTGATGAGTTAACGTGACGGAAGTAGAGCACGCGATTTATCGCGTACTCTCAATAACTTCCTAATAATTAATAATTTGGCGCTATTATTTTAAATAAAAGGTTTCAATATGAAATTAAATAGGCTATTGGCAACAATTGCTTTCACTTGTCTTTTTCTTGTACAGGTCAATTCGGCTTCATGTGCGATGTATATCTATCCTATGGAGGTAGCGATAGGTATGAAAGGGGTTTCACAGATAAAAGTTATCTCTCAAGATAATGATGTTCAGTTTATTAAAGTCAATTTGAAAAAAATTGTTCAACCTGGCACAGCTCAGGAACATGAGGAAAGTAGCGATAATACAAGTGCAGCGGGGCTTGTGATCACTCCTGAGAAAATTGCCCTTGCTGCCTCAAGCCAGAGGGTAGTAAGGCTTGTTTCAATCTTTCCGCCGAAAAAAGAAACAACCTGGCGAGCTTACTTTGAAAGTGTCAATGAAGCTAATTTGATTCCCTTACCAGGGAGTGACAGAAATTTATCTAAAACAGCAAATCTTGGCGTCAATGTTGTGTGGGGCGCACTTATTCATGTTGCGCCAGAAAAGGTCATCACGAGTCTGAAAATAGTCGACGAAACTGGAAAGGTGTCTAACGAGGGGACAATCAGGATTGCAATTGATGAATTAGGCATTTGCGATAAATCAGGCGAGTGCCAGTGGAAAAAGATATCCTCTACTGTATATCCAGATACAGTCGTTACTCTTAAGGGAATCTCTTTCGATAAGAATAAAGAATACCACATAAAATATAATAATTGGATAACAGGAAAGAATGAAGAGCTAACACTAGCTAAATAAATAATAGGGTAGAAATTCGATCTCCTTACAATGAAAATTTCATATTATTGAAACGTTATTTTTCATTATAGGGAGAGAACAAAATTAATATGACTATCGTCATACTATATCACCATTTTTAAATGGTGTACTTTCGAACGCCCTAAAAAGGGCATAACATTAATGGAATGTAACATGAAAAATAAAATTAAAGCTATTTCTATTGTCAGTGTTCTTGTAGCAGCATTTAGTGTGAGTGCTGCACAGCGAGATATTACTGTTAATGCTGAAATAGATCCAACAGTTGATATTACACTTGCCGATGGTTCACCTTTACCGACAACGGCAACGATGCAGTATCTTCCAGGAAAAGGGTTAGCTGATTATTCGCAGCAAGTCAAACTCTGGTCTAACACCACTGACAGGGATCTCCTTGTGAGTTTGGTCAATACTCCATCACTTACAGATAATAATGGTACTAATGCTATTCCATTAAAAGTGACACTTAATGGGAATGCGTTATCCACTACATCAAAGACACTGACTTTCGCAAGTACATTTCCGAATGGTGTCGCAAATGGATCTTCAGTAATGCCCCTGGTTATCTCCCAGGAAAATCCTAACGCGATCACTACATCAGGAAGTTACTCTGGTGTTGTAAGTATCGTGGTTGCTCAGGCTGCCGCCGCTAACCCATAACATCTATGTATGGCAGGGGGATCCCTGCCATTAGAAAATGCTTGTATTAGGCTAATAATGAATAGACGATTTCTACTGTTTTCTTTATTTGTAAGCATTTTGTCATTCTCTACATCGATATGTGCATCTCTTCGTATTCCTAAGGGATTTGAAGAACTCGCAGAGGGACAAACGATTCTTAGTGATGTCTCTATTTATGGCGAATCTTTGGGGATTTTCAAAATCTCAGTGGATCTTGAAAATATCCATTTCATTGAACCTAATAAAATAATCAATGCAATTTTAAAAAAGTATCCAGACAGTCATAATCTTAAGGGGATGTTGTCGAAATACTTTGATGGGACTTTTCATCGGAATAGTCAATTATCTTGTAGCAGTAATGGTGATCAGCCAGGTTGTGATTTTATAGATACAGATAATGTCGATATTATTTATGATGAGGACAATGCTAGAGTTAATGTTTTTATTTCAGATAAGTACATTACATCACAAATAAAAGACAAAACATATTATGCAGTCAATGCTGAGAGCCATAATGCTTTCATTCATCAGCAAAATATAAACTTTGTTGCGGATAAAAATTATCAATCCGCATCAATTCAAGGGAATGGAACTTTAGGGATAATTGAGGATGGTTATTTAAATGTCGATTGGAGTTTTCAAGGGCAACGTTCAAAAAGTAAGAGAAAAAATGATATATTTGTTAACAATGCTTACGTTAGGAGGGATTTATTTAAAAGATTCTATCTGCAAGCTGGCATCATGGATTCAAAAGATATTTTTAGTAATATTGGCGGTAATATTAATCTCAGCCAGCTACCATTGGGTAAAATACGCGGGTTTAGAGCGGGTTCCACGCTTGCTTGGGTCAATGTTAATAAAGTAAATACGGGAACTCCTATAAATATATTTCTCTCTCATGAAGCAAGAGTCGATGCTTATAGGGGAGAACAGTTACTTTCATCATTTTATTTAAAAGCGGGCGCTCAAGCACTGGATACCCGGTCGTTACCACAAGGAAGCTATACTATAAGTTTGAAGGTTTACGAAAACAACCAATTGGTGAGAACTGAGACCGTTCCTTATACTGGCTTAGGAGAACTGACCTCTAGGACATTACAGTGGTTCATTCAAGGTGGGGTACCAGACAATGAAGGCTATGTAGGAAGTAAAACTGATAAACATCAGGATGATAAAGTATTCCAGGCTGGAATAAGGTTACCTGTGATGAACAATGTAGCGCTTACTTCAGGCGTAGCTTATTTCAATTCAGCGAATTTCTGGGAAAGTGCTGTTGATTGGTCACACGGATTCGACATGGGATGGGTTGATGGTGTGATGACCTCAAGGGTGAGTTATTTGCACGGTAGTGAAGGATCTCGAGGTACCATTCAGCAGCTCAATTACAATGATGGATTTTCACTTAGTTTTTATCGTAGCGAGATGAAAGCGACTGACTGTGATAATCAGGGAGTTAACCGATACAGTATCAACGGTTGTTATAAAAGTACTAACATCATGTTATCTGTACCGTTAGACAACTGGTATGCCACACTGGGCTTCTCAACAAGTATGAATAAGGGCCGTTATATCACGCGTCAAGATATGGTCGATTACGACCCAAATTATTCTTTTGGGGTACCATGGGAGACCGTTTATCAGTCTTATTCAAAAAGTAGTACTTGGCAGGCGGGGCTTACCCGAACCGCAAACATCAGTGGTCTAAATATCACGACAAGTCTTAATGCTTTTTTACGTAATGATAGTTCCTATAATGCTCAGGATAAGGGCATGTTTGTAACACTATCGTTATCGACTAATACTCACGATATTGAAGGCAACCGCGGGACTTTCTCGGCCAGTTCGAATGTACAAACGAGTAAGAGAGCAGGTAATGCGATTAGCTATAATATTGCATCCAGCCAGTATAGTGATGATACAGGCGAAAATGAGAAAGGTATTTCAATAAATGGTATCAATACAGATACGATTACCTCTTCACTGTATGGACGAGCAGGCGGGCAGTATGGCGCAGGGGCAGTGACTATTAGTGATACTCTTAATAAAACAGGAGGGGGGAATATTATCAATGGAAGTGGTAATTATAGTTCCTCTTTTATTTTGGATAGGGAGGGGCTAACAGTTGGTCGTTGGGGAGATGGTACGGCATCTTCAGCGATAACAATAAATGTTAATCAAGGCGATACTTCAGATAGTTCGAAGGTTAATGTCTCGGTGGATACGAGTGGTCAAAGCGAGGTCAAAGGAAATAGTCGAGCATTATTTACAGTTCCTGGTTACCGTGAAAGTCAGGTCAATGTTGATGAATCAACGTTAGCTAGTGGTGGTGTCAGCAGTGAAATAAAATCGGGTACAGGCGTAAGAAAAATTTTCATGACGCCAGGGAAAGTTTATAACCGCGATGTGAAGATCGAATCACATTATACCTGGATGGCTCATCTTCTTGATGAGACAGGAAACGCCGTTGAGGAGGTTATCCCACTCAATGTCATATCGTGGGCTCCCCTAGGCAATGGTTTAGTGACCTTTGAAACGACACAAAAAATGAAAATGCTTTATGTCATGAAAAACAATGCTTATTTGCAATGCGGAATGAAGGTCAGCAAGATGAGGGACGTTATTCGGTATGTTGGAGAAACGACGTGCAAAAGTATCAATTTTGCCAGTTTGCCTTCTGCAGAAAAAAAGCAGGCTACTATCATGACAGCAAAAGCAAAGAGCAATACAAGCTTGACCGTTATGAACAATTAGTCCTCTGCTATAGATTTATTTCATATTGTATGAAGGGGAGAGCAGAATAATAATTGGTAAGTCTAAATTATGAATGTCATGGTCGATGACCATCGTAAAGATATAATTAAAAATATGTCGGAGATGAATGATTCAATTGATAAGGATATCAAATCATCACTCCGGGGATGTCCTTTAAGTTAAAGTGGTGGGAGGTCAATGTTTTGAGGGGAAATACGAAGCATTATTCATTATTTTTGGAGTGCGGTAGGGTAGTTAAAATAATAAACCTTATTTTTTTGGTATTGTTTTTTTTATTTTCATATAAAGTTGAAGCATCTCAGTATGTTGCAAGTATAAAGTATGATCTATCTGCTGTGCCTCAAAAATGGCAAGAAGGTGATTTTATAACAAGATATCCTGTTTCTCAATATAGACTGATCAGTTGTAATTCTACAAGTGATACAGAAAATGGAGCATGCCCCGTAGAAGGTGTCTACGGTCCTAGAATTTCGCGCTCATCCCCTCTCAGTACTTGGGGGCAAATTAAGTTAGCGATGCATGAGAAAAATACGCATCAGAACATAGTTGTGAATATTGCAGCACTTCGTTGGAGTCTTGGGTGTGTTGATAGATACCCATGGGATATTGCTGAATGTCAACTTTCTCAATATGATCCAGCGATTAAAGTTGGTTTGGATGGGGAAACCCTAAAAAATATTCCAGTAGGGATTTGGGAAGGTAACCTTGTATTGAATCAGCGTGACTATAAGTTTCCCAGTAATATTGTTGAAAAGATCTATTGGAAACTTACGGTGGAGGTGACTGACTCTTCAAAACAAATGATATATTTTCCTGCGTTTCCAACTTCTGATCCGCATGTTGATTTAAACTTAACTTATCGACCAGGAAGTAGGAGCAATGACAGTGTAAGTGGGACTGCTAGCCTCGATATGTGTCTATACGATGGTGGGACCTCAGCAAAAATGGTACAATTACAATTCCTAGATGATAGTAGAAGTTTAATAGGTAAAGATCCTGAATTATTTTCAGTTTACCGGGATGGCGCTGATAAAAATAAAATTGACAATACTATCAATTATAAGCTTCAAGTACTCAACCCGACAACTGGAGTTCTTGATCAGGTGTCAAATGGGAAAGCTTTCGTTTGGAAAGGTGCCAACGCAAGAAATATTCAACGAAATGTAGTTCTACCAGGTATACCAGGAGTATCACTCTGCTTACCCGCACCTTTAAAGTTTATCACGCCAGTATTTGATTACTCTGGCAAAAATGCAGGCCATTATACTGGGGTATTAAAAGTAATCTATTCGATTTCTACACACTAGAAAACATTTCGAAAGTATAATCTCCATTCAAAATAGAAAGGATTGTTTTTTGAATGGACTTAACTAAATAAAGTTTGTCCTCTTGTTGGTAATATTGTCCTGGAGGGGTTGTAATGTCTGCAAAGTTATTTTATTCATTGGTCTAACTAATCGTTTTTTTCAAACATATCCTCTTTGGTTTGATTGGGGATTTATTTTATAAGTCTGCTTTATAAAAGGGCAAGTAAATTGATGCGTGAATTATTTATTTTGGCTTAGACTATAATTAATCTACAGGTCGTCGGATATAATAATTTAGCGGTTGCTTACATTAATCAAAATTTATTTACTACTTTTTTGCTGGCTATTGAATGTCTGTAATCGCTTAATTGATAAAATAAGATTTTTTGACCTTTGTGATTTAAGGGGGGGGTGAAAATTAATAACTATAAGCCAATAAAATCCTTACCGCGCCCCCCTTACTTTCATTGCTACCTGATAATAATATAGGAATTATTCATCAGTATACTTTATTCAATTCTCGACATCACCTCGCAATCCATTGTTTCTCAATATAATCACGAAAAGCAATAAACAGCGGTGAGTAAATTTTTCTAGGCCGCCAAACTAAGTAAACGGGGACTTGCTCTAATGCCCATTCTGGCATCAATATGACAAGTTTAGCCTGTTTTGCATAATCAGATTTCAGCCAGCCCGGTGTGCCCAGTGTAATTCCTTTTCCCTCAATGCATAAATTGATCAAAGATAAATGATTATTCGAAGAAAGGGCGCTGTTATTGATATTATCAATCTCGTAACATTCTTCTCCTTTACTGAATTTAAATGTGGTGCCGAATCCGTTATGGCGTAAATTGAAGATATTGTGCTGTGAAAGGTCATTAGGGTGAAGAGGACGGCCGTAATTATCGATATATTCTTGAGTAGCAATCAGGGCAACTTTTAGCCCTGGTAACTCTCGATAAACAATGTTCTCATTTTCAGGTTTGCCGCTACGTAAGATAAGATTATCGAGATCTGGCACATCTTGGCTAAGCTCTGAGCTTTCTCTTGCATCTAATTGAATTTGAGTCCCTGGCCACATTTCCATAAACTCTTGCGCCCAGCGATTGGCTAAAAATTCAGCAAGGATTACAGGGACACTTAATTTTAACATCCCCCTTATCTGTTTTTGAGGGTTTCTTAGCTCTTCGAGTAACTCTTGAAATAACTCTGTAATCTCTAACGCTTTATTGTAGGCTAATCTTCCAGCAATCGTCAGTTC
Organism: Rosenbergiella metrosideri; assembly: GCF_022602565.1. Classification (GTDB taxonomy): domain Bacteria; phylum Pseudomonadota; class Gammaproteobacteria; order Enterobacterales; family Enterobacteriaceae; genus Rosenbergiella; species Rosenbergiella metrosideri. Next base: position 42,948 of record NZ_JALBCV010000014.1, on the reverse strand, counting down.
AATGCCGTGAGTGTCGCGCACTAGCAGATTTGTGCATGTGTAATCTTCAAGCTTGGAGATAATTTTACTGACGGCTCCAGCGGTCATATTCAATTCTTTGGCTGCAACGGAGAGACTTCCAGCATCAACCGTTCTAATAAAAACAAGCCAATCGCGTAAACCTTTATTTTTAGGACTATCCATTTGGGACGTTTCTTGTTAAGAACAGGTTCTACTAATGATAGTTAAATTTATATAATATTTCATAATCGTATATCCCTATAGTAAGCATCATGTCAGCAGTAGATACGCGAATGACTCTTCGCTACCGTGAAGGGGGCAGCGTTCACCTGCTGTGGAATGATCAAATCGTGATAACTTTGAGTGACGACTCTGGCAGAAAAATTGATGAAGCTTGTGGTGAATACGACAATCGTCTCGTTATATTGCGAACTGTCAAGCCATCTAGATGGGGAGGGCTGGCTAAGGACTTATCAGTCAACGGGCTTAACGGGAGACGCCAAACCCGGCTGGTATCCTATTCTATTACTTCCCCTAAGACGAGATACGTTGATTTAAGTTGAGTTTAAAAGAGAGTGCTCCGACCACTAGCATTAGCAACATAATAAGAGAGAAAGAGCTCGATAATGAGCTTAAATGTGCAATGTAACCGATAATAGCCGGCCCGCTTAACACGCCAAGATAGCCCAAGGTAGTCATTGCAGGGACAGCCACTGCTTGTGGCATCACTTTTTGTTCGCCCACAACGGAGAACATTATGGGGACAATATTGGCACAGCCAGCCCCTATCAACGCATAACCACTTAGAGAGAGGTACCAAAGTGGGATAAAAGTCACCATTGCCAGTCCTAATGCAGCGGTTATCGCACCGATGACAACGACCTTAAAACGCCCGATATGTTTAATAACTTTATCCCCCGTTAGCCGAGCAAGTGTCATTGCCACGGCAAAACAGGTATAGCCCAATCCACCCAAGGTCTCTGGCATTCCAGTAACTTGCGTGAGATAAACAGCACTCCAGTCCAATACCGTCCCTTCAGTCAAAAATACCGAAAAACAAACAATACCAAGCAATAATACAATACCACGAGGCATAGCAAAGGCTGGGCCTGCTTTTGGATTGGCATAAGGCAATATGCCTGGATAGCTTAAGAGAGTGAGAATTCCTACACAGAGTATGATGACGAAGGTGGCGAGCATTACTGGAATTCCGAATGCTAAGAGAAACGTCATCATTCCCGCCCCAGCGATGCCTCCGATGCTGTAAAATCCATGAAAGCCAGACATTAAGGGAATAGAGGACTCTTTTTCAACCAGGATCGCTTGAATATTCATTGCACAGTCAGTCATACCGACGCCGATGCCAAAGATGAGCAAAACCAGCCCCAATAGAATAGGCTGAGTGATTACCGACAAGAGCGGGACTATTAATATAATCAAGCCAATGGCGGCAATAATCACCTTACGACAACCAAACCGACTGGTGAGTGCTCCAGTCGTTGGCATGGTGATGAGTGCGCCAATACCTAAACATAGTAATAGTGAACCGAGAGTCGCATCACTAATGCTAGTGTTAGCTCGAGCATAGGGGACGATAACCGCCCACGTCGCTGTCACGAATCCTGATATAAAAAAGACTAAACGTGTTGCTAGTTGTGAGGAGTTCCCTCGTTTTTCCTTGGCCATATGACATCCTATTCCGTCGTGTATGATGCGTTGAGCTTAATACTGAATTCACGAAGTGTAAAAAAGTGATCAGTTACCGAGGTGAGAAACAACGGGATGATTATCATTATCAGTACCAAGATTTCTTAAGCCTTTAGACTATTTTTCTACGTTAGAATGCGCATTGCTCGACAGATTGGGTTACAGGACAGGAAAAGCTGCGCTGAGCTTGCACATTGGACGAAAGCGACGCCTTAAGCCGGGAAGTGTTCACGGAAGAATGAATCGTTATCTGAAGAATGAGTAGCCAAAAAAGTGATCGTCCCCAGAGAGGTGCAAAAGTAAAATTTACTCTTGCACCCGGTAATCAATAGAATACTGATAAAATCATCGAGACAAGTCTGAGTCAGTAGCATAGAGGTTGCCAACTGTGGGAATGAGTGACAACCTCTTTACAATAAGATGATATCTGAATATTTGGTATCATAATTTTTCAGTACTTGAATAATTTTATTTAGCCGTTGTCTATTAACGGTGCGTGTTTTTCTTAAAATATTCCTACGATGAGTATAGGTAGTGCTTTTTTTACAGTTCATTATTTGAGAAATTGTAGAGATACTATTCCCTTTTGCTAACAGCTTAATTATTTTCATTTCATGGAAGGTGAGTTGTTCAAGCTCTGTTGGTAGGATAGCTTTCATTTTATTAAGATGGATAAATTCCCTTCTACTTCGTTGTGCAATTTTAAGGATATAAGATAGCAACGTCTTTATTTCGGATAGAAGAAGGTTTTTTGTACAGAAAATAATGATTATGGGAAATGGAGGGTGTTCAGATTTTTTTTCTTTATAATCAATTACTGCCACCCCCTTATGAAATGATATAATTTTGTCTTGTTCTGTCGTTGCGTCGACTTGCTTACCGAAATAATTATCTCGCTTTTTTTTTACGTCATTAATGAGACAGGTCATTCCCAGGTTATAAAATTGATTTTCTGTACAAACTGAAATGGCTGGCATAGGTATCTCCTTATATCAAATCAGTGGGTAAGAACAAAGCAGGCGATCGGGCCTGCAATGTTCGCGCTATAGTTGTTAAGCGACAACGAATTGCTATCGATATGTAGGGTTTTAGTTTGATATATTTACGTTGTATAAAATATTGAATTAATATCGAATAACACTTCTAATCATTAACCCATCTGTGGCGTAAAACTATTAATCACCTGCACATAATGTTTTCGCTGATATTCCGTGAATTGATCTTCAGATACTAGAGTGAAGATTATCAATTCCCGATTAAACGGATTGTGCACAGTATCTTCTGGCAGACGCATTATCGATTGAATTTGTTTTTTGGTCTTTCCTTCATACAGATAGCGGTTAGCCACCTGAACAATCGGGATTTTTGCGGGGCCAATTTCATGTTCGAGTAACTTTCCTTCAATGTTGAAACCAGGAAGTTTATGACGTAGCGTTTCCATTTCCTCTTCACACCAGGCGGTAACGTCTTTTCCTTCAGGTAGCAACACACGGTTGATGACGATTTGATACTCTTTCCCTTCATCGTCGCGAAACATCAGTAAATTGACACTTCTGTCCAACACTGGACGAGGAGTTAAAAAGTTACCTTCGTACATGTGATATTCGTAGAGGCTATTACTCATAGGGTCGTAAACTCCTTAGCTATTTCTGCAGAGGGCAGGATGATGACGTCTACTCGACGGTTTTCCTGGCGCCCCTGCACATTGTCGTTAGGGGCGATTGGCTCATCTGCACCTGCACTTTGGGTAATCAATAGGGAGGGATCGATGCCGTGCTCTGTCAGCCACTGTGCTACCGCCTCGGCGCGCCGAGCCGCTATTATGTCATTCACTCGCTTACTCCCGGAGTTGTCTGCGTGTCCAGTGATCACAATTTTCTGCTGTGGATGAGAGCGAATGAGTTCTATTATCGGTGCTAGCTGACGGCTAGCCTGAGGTAATAACGTTGAACTACCGGAGTCGAATAGATGATCGTGCCACTGCGGCGTACTATAGATCGGTAGCGTTGACAGGAGGGCTATACGCTGATTGATTGCAGTAAGAGATTTGGCGCAGGGTGATAGCCCCCACAGGCGTATTTCGGGGACCTCGGTACAGGGTGACCAGCCTGTGTAAAGTGCCTGCAGTTGCGCAATACGTCTTTGTAATCTTACAGCAGAAAGGTTGTCTAACGGTTCCAGAATATGCTGTATCTTAAGGCGAAACGCTTGTTGTTGCCGATGAATTGAAAGAGTGGTGATGAGGAGCGAAGCCGCCAGTATTATCGTGACTAGTAACTGGCTCCATCGTAGAGCATTGACCCTTTTTTCCACGCGAGGCCGTTCGCGCTGATAACTAGGCGCTGATTTCAGTTCGATCATTGGAAGTGAAGGTTCAGCGGTGCGCGTACTCAACGCAGGTAACAGTCCATAGCGCTGGGCTAACCAAGACGACCATGCGCCATGGCGATGGAACCCACTACTGCAATCACACAGCAACAGTTGGTTTAGCCGCAGCGAAGTAGGAAAAAATATGCGTGTCAAACACTGGGTGATCCCGCTCTTTGTCAACCAGGCAAACAGCTGTTTACCTAGGACGGCGCGTTGGACATCTTGCGGGGTAGCGGGTGGCGTGCTATCGATTTGCGCACTGAGCTGACTCAGGGCTTTTTCAGGACTCAATGCCTGCTGGGGATCAATCGCGAGGTTACCCAGCCAGGTTTCCGTAACGTGTTGGCTTTCGCAGCCGACACGACTGAGACGGGCGTAGACAGCAAGTACCGCTGGTAAAGAATAGTGTGTAAGAACCGTAGTGAACTCTTGTTCCCATTGAGAAATCTTTATTTTTATCTGTTCAGCACTATCTTCAGCATCTGGAAGGAGAGGAAAAAATACTACGGCACGCGCCTTGGGTGAAACTTGTCCGATCTTCTTAAGGCGTAGCGCAAGCGTTTTAGCATCGTTCGCTAGAAGCCATACGAGTGTGTGATTGAATCGACTGTCATCCCCGTTACCATATTGTCTAAACCACTTTGCAGCATAGGGCCCCACGATCAGCATAACCGGTTTCTCCACTGCGGCCAATCTTGGTAAGAGGGGAGGAGTGTCCGTATTAGGAGGTTTCGCGAGTATGCTATAGCCATGTAGGCTGACTAGAATGAGGGCCAATAAGATCATCACCGGCATTACAAGCCATTCCTTTTGTAAAGCGGGCAGTAGCGACAGTGCAAAGCAAAGTAGAAAAGCTGAAGTGATGACGAATAGAGAGAAGCGTAGCCAAATCCTGCGCATGGAAAATCCTTAATAAAGATAGAAATAACAGCTAAGCCAGACCGCAAAAAGACAGGTGAGGATAGGAATGAACGCCTTAGCGGTCCAAAACACATCGTGCCAGAGCAAAGTGCTTTTATGATCTGTCGTGGCAATGTCGTCCTGTGAAAGCGTCGCAGGGGAAGATGACGAGTCTGCGGCGATAAGAGGATGTTGACCGGAGCCCCTTGGCGTTTGCGGGTAGGGAAATGAAGACAGACAAAATAGTTTACCTACCGCTACGGTGAGTTCCCCTCGGGTCTGCTGAGCCAGCAGGTCAGCATGTTGCTCGGTAAAAAAGCAATCATCACCCGGGCCGTAGAATAAAAGCTCAAGCTCATAACCTTGCCAGCTCAATCCCTCCTGCTGCAGATTCCGCTGGGTAGTGAGATCGAGGGCATGACAGCTTAAACGACACAGGGCATCGATAACATCGTCACTATATCCCTTTTGCTTTAAGTCAGTGCACAAGAGGTCGATACGCACTTTCAGTTGATACTGATATTCCATCAATGAGGGAATAATGGCGGGGAGTGAAACCAGCGCGCAGGTGGCAATAATTTCGTCGAAAATCGTTAAATATTTCACCAGCTTTTCTCCAGTACATCATCCCACTCGTACCGGTCAGTAAAGGCGCAGATACGGACTGTTTGGGCATCGGCACAGCTCAGCGTATCAAAGCGTAGCTTAAGCTGTCTGGATTGCTGACCATCATTGGTGAAGAGTTGGCAAAAGGCTGCTGGAGAATAGCGACGTAACATTATTGGGCGCTTCGCCTGGCTATAGACCCCAACGTGCCACCACACAACGTCATTACGCGTTAGGTTGATTTCATCTTGGCTCAACATGAGGGTTTTATTATGAAAGAAACGTAAACTTTGCACCCATTTCTGATGGTCGTCGGGAAGATCCTCGAACCAGCTGACTTTCTCTGTTCCCCATACATCCGGATGAACACGCTGCCCAATAAGGTCGATACCAATTCGGTACTGAAACTCCAGCAGCGAACGTTGACGTCCCAGCCCCCATGGTTGGGAAAAGGTTTCTGCAGCGTCTGTGTTGAGCAGGCGTCGAACGTGCAACGTCGACGCTTGATTGCGTTGCCACCAGACGGTATCAATCAGCCCTTTTTCTTTCGCTTCGTTTGAGTGATCATCCCATACTTTCGGTGCATTTTGGCGTTGGTAATAATGCCAGAGGATAATCCGATGTACCGTCCAGACGTCGTAACCATGCGTCCAGGCACGCATTGCACGATTGAACTCTTCCCCGATAAAGAAAATAGCTGGATCATTAGGGACACGGGTGACGAAGTGACCGTCAGCAAAAATAAAACCGCCAGCAATATAGCCGCTCCGAGTGGGGGCGTCGGCTTTAAATTGGGTAGAATGTTGAGCGACGATACCTTCTTTACTGAAATCGTTGAAGACCAGACGCGATAGATAATCTTTGCGATCTTCGTCGTGACCTGGCGTGTAAGCTGGAGGGTAGCAGGAAAGCACAGGTTTTGAACTCTGACTACGCAAGCTTTCAAGCATGGTGATCATCGCCGTATCCCAGCCAATGATAAAGCGGCAGTGCGAGTCAATCTGTAGTAAATAGCGTTCTTGTTGATAACATTGGTCTACTTGATAGCGTGCCCAGCACGCACCCTCACTTTTTAAATAGTTAACAGCGATAACCTTGAGCAATACCCCCCTGTAGCGGAATTGATAAAACTGCTCTGATTGACTCACCAATGTTAGCCCGGCATTGAGGAAGGATTGGATATCGCCGTTGTCCTGCCAGCAGATCACAATGTGTAAATTCTCTGGCTTCTCCGCGCCGTGAATCAGACTATGCAAGGTGGGGCACAGCTCTGGGTCACGGTAGCTGGCGATATTCACGAATATAGTACTATCTGAAGTTTTCATCCGTTTATTGACTGCTTTGACGAGGGTTAATTGATCTGGAAAGTAATTTCAGCATGAGCGGTAAAATCCCCCACTGCGGGTAAAAGGGTGGGGGAGGCGCGTAATAACGTGGCACTCCAGTTGAATTGTGCAGCGTTGTTGTTTTGGACGCTGTACTTAGATTCAGAGGACGTACCATCCACGTTCATTGTCTTACCTTGACTGTCGGTAATCCCAATCTTGAGCCTGTCTGTATTGCCTGCGGCATCGGTTACAGTAATGTACTTGTTATCCGATGTACGCTGGCGAGCATTGATACTTGCGATGGCATTGTAAGTACCGAAATCGGTCTGGCACTGAAGTGTGAAATGTAGGTCACGTTTGATGCCATTGTTGAGCGTGGTTTCTGTAATGCTGCCGAATGGCACATCTTTTATGGATTGGTCGGTTTTACATACAGGCGTACTTACAATAGTCACCCCGCCGAGATTAACGGTAAAAGCTCTGTTATCACCTGGGGTGTCGCTGTTAATCCATTGGGTGATGAAGGCGACCGTTGGAGGAAGAACGACTTCCCCCTGTGGGTCATGCAGTTTAAGCTGGGCGTTCCTCTTGTAAATTTGCACCTCGAAAGACGTGTTTTTAGTAAACACGATATAGGGGCTATCTGGGTTCACTTGTAGCGTTCTAGGCATGGATGGGAAATAGCCGGTTGCACCTTTTGAGGTGAGGGAAGGTAAAATTGAAAGACCGGTATCGCCCACCGCAAAGGTGTTGTTAGAAAGATCCGTGAGGCCAGTCGTATTAAGTGTTTTACCGTAAAGATAGGTGGGAATTTTATTACAGTCGTAATAGACGTCGTTAAAGGTGTTTGCGGCAACACTCATTTTACCGATGAGCGTACCAGCAGCGGCATCTGCATCAATATTAAACGTTTTTGCTGGCAGAGTAAGGAAAATAGGAAAGCCAGGTATAGAAAGCGATTCGAAACCATCTTTGATAAAGGGACAGTCAGCCAAGCACGGCTGAAGTAAAATAAAATTGCAGGTAATAAACAGTTTAGAAATTAGTCGCATTCTGCTATGTCCTGTAAAGATTTTAAATTAGCGATAAGTTCGGCGGGTAAGATATCCAACAGCTCAATAAAACTTTTGCCGACGGTATGTGCAGTGAGGCTCAGGAGTAAAATTGCGGGAGAGCTAGGCTCCTTCTCGCTGAACCAGCTACGTAGTTGTTCCAGTCGACGTAAGGCTTCCCGCCGATCGCTGATAACCGCAGCGGATGGTGTTGTTATTACTGTTTTTTCTACCGATAAAGGCCGTGGATCTGCTGATGGCAGAGGATTAGGGGGGGGCGACGACGCGTTCGGTGGCTCCACGTGGCACGTAGGGAGGGGCGTCTCTGACTGAACTGGCTGATCGTTTTCTAAGGGGGCGATAGCTGTATTGCTGGAAAAAAACACTAGCAGCGAGGTCAACGCCGAGAAATCGGGGGCATCATCGCCCAAGCTGTGATCAAGAATTGCCTTGAGTTCGCGTAACTTTTCAGCGGCGTGTTGCAGAGAAACGATGGAAGGATCGTTATGCAACGTTTCTAAAATCGCTTTTACCGTCACTTCGCTCTGCGTATCCTCATCAGCCGGACCACTAAGCGCTCGTTCAACGTCCCTTAAGGTGAGTTGTAAACCCTTCGCTTTAGGAAGTGGCTCAAGGCGTAGGTCGGCTAAATAACCTTCGTGTGAGCTCAATTCAGCAAAAGCATTAGCGCGTAGGATGGGTACATACTCTCCCTCATCCATGGGTAAGGGATGAAAATCTTGAGGCCATTGCGTAATCAAGTGAAGGAGAGCATTTAGCCCTTCATTGACCGCCGATAAGCCGATACTGTGTAACCGACAGCGCATTAAGATAATAACTAGCCGTACATCCTTACTTTTTAACAAGAGTGTGCGTGCTTCACGTTCAACCTCAGCCCATTTGATGGGATCGATAGCCTCGACAAAATCACCATATTCGGCCCCAAGTCGAGGCTGAAGCTGTCCTTGGAGCATGATAAATGCTGGATCATATTCGAGACTTTCCCCACAGGGGGGGGAATCATTTGTCGGCTCTAGCAGCGGCAAATACCACTCCGGGCAGGGGTAAGTTAAGTTCGGCAACATATTGCTCCTGTCTCAAAAAAGAAAAGTGATGGTTAGGCCCAGCGGGACTGTGCTTCGGGATCGAAACTCATGCCTGCCAGCGCAGTAGATGTATCGCTGCGTGTTAGCCAGCTGGTGTAACCCAGTTGGTGCGTCTCACCGAGAGATGCATAAGGCACTTCTTCAGCGGATAACACCAAGCTGACTTCCCAGGCATATTCGAAGCCCACGAAATTTCTTACCCATTCACGCAGTACCGGTAAATCCTCGCCGGTTGGGCTGAAGCACCGATACTGTTCTAGACTAAGGGGCCCGAAAATAAGCTGAAATTTATGCTGCCTATCAACGACCATGCTGCCTAAAATTGCACCATCTCCTAAGCTGGATGAGCCATTCATAATGCCGAGCTGGGAACGATCTGCATTTTCTAGGCTGATCCACTGACTGGCGAATTCCTGTATCTGTACGGGGACATCGAAGTAATAGTGAAGTGCACCAATCAGGCCTTCAGGGTTACGTGACTCACGAATTAGATGGGCAGCAGAGGAGAGTCGTGGATGCAACGGCAGCGCGCTGTCGAGCAGTTCTTGAGGATCAAGGCCAGCCAAACTGCCAACATAAAATGAGAAACGTTCATCATGAGGGCGATCAAGAGAAGCCGTATCCTGAGAGACGAACCATGCACGCCAAAATTGTGCGAGGGCGCGGTGATGGAAGATATCGACAAAGGCATTTAGCGTATCATCATGTGACTCTGATCGAGTATAGGCCAGCTCGGTGAGATGGAGTGGCATGGCTCCCTGGGGGCCCCATATACCTAGGCCGAAAAGTTCGATATCGGTCTTGTCAGCCGTCTGGCTAAGAGACGCTATTTCGCGGGGCGCAAAATTCATATGCGCTTTTTGGCTTAGGCGAAAGTTTTCTTGTGTCGGCAAGCGAGCGCTTCCTGGTACGGGCCTTTCTGGAGACTGTGCCGCAAGCTTCCGAAGTAGCGGGATGAAGCCATTCTGGATACTCTGATCATCCTCGGCGCAGTGAGTCATAGGCTTTTGGTCGAGAGAGCTGTTATCACGCACAGTCACAAGATACCTCGCTGTCCCGGACGTGCCTGCCATTGTCCTATCACCCCACGCTGCATGGAGCGTAATTCTGTTTCAGTAAAAACATTTATCGCAGCGTGTCGAGCAAGATAATTTTCCATAATCATGCCAAAAAGATATGGGCTGATACCGGAAAAACTCTCTTCATCGATGGTCAATTCGCAGCGTACCCCTCGACCGTAAATGAGTAATCCTTTCCCAGGAAGGCGACGGACCACTGGCGTACTGTGACAGCCCACCAGTGCCTCTATTTGCTTGATTGATTCGTTATCTGAATCGCTAACAAAAAGACGCAAAATATTACGCAGCGAAGCACCCCCTTCGTGATGGGGCATATCTGATAGAGGTAGGTAGTTAAAGCTGAGCTGCCGAATGAGTCGCCAAGCCGATTCGCCTTGAGCAAACGGTGATCGGGGAGCACTGGGTTGAAAGATAAATCGAGCACCTTCAACTGGCGCTGAATCTGGCATACTCAAGGAAAAATTACCGTCAGCTAAGATTAAACGGGGCAAATCTCGATTAGTAATCAGCGCCTCAATTGATAAGTAGCGGATATTGTCTTGCCAGGGGGCCTCTTTCTGATCTACCAGTGAAACAAAAACCTCCGTACCAGAATAAGGAGTTCGAGTTGCGTACTTACGCGCATTACTGTTGGTTTGGCGTGGCTTGCGTAGCGTAGAGAAATATCGGCCAAAGTTACCTTGGGCACTATGACGTGTTTGATAGAGCGGGTTGAAAACCACCTCGCTACTATTTTCTGCTTGCTGACCAAATACTTTGCGAATTGAATGAACCTCGAAATCGAGAGGTCGGCTGCGGTCTGGCGTGGCGTGAAATTCGTTTGAGCGTTGATTAATTTCAAGCTTGTCTAAGCGTCTGGAAAACAGGTTGATGACCGGCGTACAGTGCAGCAAGAAGCGGGACGCGGAAATGTGCTCCGTCAGATGTGAGGCATTACGGTTTAACAGAATAATGATCTCTGCTTCTGAGGTGTGGTTGTGGATCAGTCCGTCTGTCAGCTGCGTCAGAGAAAAGAAATAAAAGCGTTTACGACAGGAGAAGTACTCTTGTACCAAATTATGACCATGGAACATATTCCAGGCGGCGGGAAGAAGATTATGTCCGGACGATAGTCCTTCAAAGGCCAATGGATTGCGGCTAACAATACTGTCAGTCATATTATCTCCGCGACCTGAGCGGACGATCATCGCGACTTGTCCAGCGTGGAGTAATTCAAAAATGTGCGAAACAATTCGCTCATCACCATCAATATAGAGTGGTAGACGCTCCAGCCCGTTGAGTTGGGAAAAAGTAATATCATCAGGTAATGAGAGCTTAATTCTTAACGCACTTTTCAAGGGAGCCAACGGAATGTTGTACCGCTCCAAGTGGGGCATATCGGGGGGTAAAGAGGTTAACCTAGCATCCGTAATTTCTAGTGGCCAAAGCTGAACCTCTTGACCACTTCGGAATTCACAGCGAGTGACTTCTCCAGCTGGGATTGGAGTATAGAACGCACTGTCCCGCGGGACTGAATATCCTCGCGTGAGATCCCCTTCTTTTAAGTTCGGTTTGAGCTGAATTACCCCCATTGAAGGAACCGGTGCGGTGTAATTAGGATAGATAATATCAAGCAACCGTTGGGTAAAGCGGGGAAATTCTGAATCGAGCTTAAGTTGAGTCCGCGCGGACATGAAACAGAATGCTTCGATTAAGCGTTCTACAAAGGGATCGGCGACGTCAATACCATGCATGCCGAGGCGTCCGGCAATTTTAGGATGCTTTTCGGCAAACTCATTTGCCATCTCACGCATGAATGTCAATTCTGTATTGTAGCTGTCTAAGAATTTTTGATCCATGTAGGCCCCGAATATTAAAAGAGTGTTTTAAAAAAATGAGTATCCGGAGGATGAGTGCATGATGGAAATAATCAATTCAGCAGTGATCTTATAATTTTAAGTTTTTTAATAATCCTCGGTAATGACGAGTATAGTATGCGATGTTAGAGGTTTAAATAGCTATTTAGTCAATTCTTTATTTACCAAAGGGAATTAATTCCTCTGACTCACTTTATTTTAGGTTGAATTATGTTGGTGGTTTTAATTTTAAGTCGCATAAAAGAATAGGGTGAAAAAATATTCATCAATTTATGATTGGATGATGAAAAAAGAAACCGCAATGCAGGTAACCTACTATTTTATATGGTTTATATTTGTTTTTTTCTTGAGGTCTATCGATAAGTGGAAATGATAAATAAAGGGTTAATAGAGTTATTTATATTTTCCTAATGAGAAAATAGTTTTCAACCAAAATGACGCTATTACTCTCGATGAATTATTAATTATTTTTCGCATTAAGAAATAATGAATATTATTTTACTTTGTGAAAATAGGATTTTTATTAAAATATGTTATTGTTGTGGTGAGTTTTGCTTTATTTTTCTATTCGATATGCATTAGAGTTAATAACAGATTAAACAGAGAATAATATTATAAGTAGGAAAGAGAGACGTGGCTATCCAGAGGAAAGACCTATTTAATAAACTCAATAAAACACTTTTTTCATCGATAGAAAGTGCTGCTGGCCTGTGTAAATTACGTGGTAACCCGAATATTGAGCTTGTTCACTGGGTCAATCAGCTTTGGTTTGGGGGCAATAATGATCTCCAACATATCGTTACGTTTTTCGAGCTTGATGCTGAGGTGATTGAACGCGGTCTGGCAACAAGTCTAGCGGCGCTCCCTTCAGGTGCGGAATCAATTAATGATTTCTCCTGGCAGATAGAACTGGCGATCGAAAGAGCCTGGATATGTGCAAGCCTTGAGTGTCTACAACATCGTATTCGAAGCGTACATCTTTTTTTAGCGATGCTTTCGCACAGCGAACTGCGACGTGAACTGCTGAAGATTATTCCTGCACTAGGGCGTATCAACCCTCATGTCCTGCAAGCCAACCTAAAAGAGATCACTGCTGGTTCGGATGAAGAATCTGAAATTCAAGGTGATAGAACGCTCGAATCTGGTAAGGACGTTGACCTGCTCAAAAAAACAGAGGGTGACGCGCTAGCAAAATATACCACCGATTTGACTGAACTGGCTCGACAAGGCGACATCGATCCGGTGCTGGGACGTGATAGCGAAATTGCCAGTATGGCGGATATTTTATTGCGACGGCGACAAAATAACCCACTGCTGACTGGTGAAGCAGGGGTAGGGAAGACTGCTGTAGTCGAGGGGCTGGCACAGGCGATAACCTCGGGCCTTGTTCCTCCGGCATTGCGTGACGTCCGTTTACTCTCATTAGACGTTATGGCTCTTTCAGCAGGTGCTAGCATGAAAGGGGAGTTCGAAGCCCGGCTTAAAATTGTCTTAGATGAAGCGATTGCTTCTGAGCAGCCCGTAGTGTTGTTCATCGATGAAGTGCATACCTTGATCGGTGCGGGTGGAAATGCAGGGACTGGTGATGCTGCTAATCTATTGAAACCTGCGCTGGCCCGCGGTCAGCTGCGGACAATTGGTGCAACGACTTGGAGTGAGTTCAAACGGCATATTGAAAAAGATCCAGCACTGACACGACGTTTTCAAGTCCTGCAGATCGATGAGCCAGATGAGCAACAAGCAATTGCCATGTTGCACAGCCTTATCCCCTCGTTGGAGAAACATCATGGCGTCTGGATAATGGAAGAGGCGACACAAGCCGCTGTTACACTCTCACAGCGCTACATTCCTGCTAGGCAGTTACCGGATAAAGCCATCAGCTTATTGGATACCGCCTGTGCGCGCGTAGCTATCGCCCAGTTCTCCCCACCTAAGCAGCTTAACACCCTGCGATGGCAGTACCAAAGTGGTCAAACAGCGTTGTCATTGCTGGAAAAAGCCGGACAACTCGGAAAAGCTCAAAGCGAGCGTCAAGAGCAGCTCACAGCTGAACTGCTAGAGCTTGAAAGTAAGATAGCGGAACTTACTGAACGGTGGCGTACTGAACAACAGGCTACGGAAAGCATCATCGCACTGCGTCAGCAGATCATGGAGAGGAGTTCAGAAGATGATGCTCTGGAGAGCGAGGCGCTTCGTCAGCAGTTAATTGCAGAAGAGGATCGATTGAGTCAATTGCGACAGGAAGAGCATCTTGTCCATGCAGAGGTCAATGAAGACCTTATAGCAAGTATTGTCAGCGATTGGACCGCGATTCCGGTTGGACAAATGCTGAAAGATGATGTGCAGAAAGTCATGACATTACCGCAGCGTCTTAGTGAGCGTGTTATTGGTCAGGAAGCGTCACTTTCTCAACTCAGCGAGATCATCATGACGGGAAGAGCAGGACTGGCTGATCCGTGCAAACCGCTGGGCGTATTCATGCTGGTAGGTCCTTCAGGCGTGGGTAAGACTGAAACTGCGCTGGCGATCGTAGACAGTTTATATGGTGGCAAGCAAAACTTGATCACTATTAATATGAGTGAATTCCAAGAAGCGCACACTATCTCCTCACTCAAGGGATCGCCCCCCGGCTATGTTGGCTATGGCAATGGTGGAGTATTGACTGAAGCAGTACGTAAGAAACCTTACAGTGTGGTGCTCCTTGATGAAATTGAAAAAGCTCACCCAGATGTGCATGAGCTTTTCTATCAGGTGTTTGACAAAGGGGAGATGGAAGACGGTGAAGGGCGCAAAATAGATTTTAAAAATACCATATTGTTACTGACGAGCAATATTGGTAGTGAGATGATCATGCAGCAATGTGCTGAGATTGAAAAATGCCAAAACATTGAGACGTTATTAAACAATCTCAAACCTGAGTTACTCAATGTTTTCCCTGCCGCCTTTTTAGGGAGGTTGACTGTTATTCCATATTTACCTTTGCAAATGGAATCTCTTAAAAAGATTGTTGAACTCTCTTTGAATAAGATTAGTCAACGATTACATACACAATATCAAGCAACATTGGTTTACAGTGCTGCAGTAGTACAACAGGTCATTGATGAATGTGGCATCTCAGATGCTGGAGGCCGTGCGCTTATTCGTTTTATCGAACAGAAAATAATGCCATTGTTGAGTAAGACAATATTAAAGAGGCAGGTTGATATAGCTGGCTCGACGGTAAAGCTGACCTTTTCCTCAGGTAAGTTTGTTGTAAAAATAGCGAAGTGAAATTAATTATAATGAAAAGATCAAAGGCATCAAATTCACGATGCAAATGATATCGTTTTATAAATATTTAATTGATACCAAGGTAACAGATTGTCATTTAGGCAATGAAAAGTATTGAAAACAGCTGCAATAAGGATATTGGTTGTTGTTTAGGCTTGTTTTTCAATATGGTTAAATGTGACTAATTCAAAGGATAGCAAAATGAATTCTAAACTACGTATATTATGTTTCTTACCTTTTATAATGACCTCTGGTGCCTATGCAGCTTCTGCGGGAACAGTTGAATTCAGTGGTCAAGTTATTTCGGGTACCTGTACCGTGGTAAATGGCGATGTGAACAAAACGGTTACTCTTCCCAAAGTTTCAATCGAAAATTTAGGCACTGCTGGGAAAACAGCGGGTTCTCACGTTTTCACGATTGATGTCGAGAATTGTGCCACAGCGATTACAGGGGTTACTGCACACTTTGAAGCCATCAATGGAACAACTGGCTATGATGTACAGACCAATAACCTGATCAACGATGTTCAGACCGATTCCAAAGCAACGCCTCCTGTCAAAGCAGCCGAAAATGTCCAAATTAGACTTTTTGATAAAGGGGGAACTAAACAAGTCCAAGTTGGTGGCACTGATGGCGCTTTTGTAGCAGTTAATTCTAGTAGTCATAGTGCTAAGTTGGAATATGTTGCTGCCTATTACGCGACGGGCCAAGCAACGGACGGAACAATCCACGCGAAAGTCGCTTATACGCTCGCTTACAATTAAGATTTTATGATAGCAGGGTGCGTATTCAGACAAAAAGATGAGAATACGCACCTTTATTATTGAGTAAAAGTTATATATGTATATCTACGGGACCCTTTATGTTCAAAACTTTATCAGCTTGTATTATTTTTTTTCTGACTATACAAAATAGTTGGGCAGGGATGTCCATTGTAGGTACACGTATTATTTACCCAGGAAATGAAAAAGAAATCAGTATTCGTACAAAGAACAAAACGAATCAGCCTATTCTTTCACAAGTATGGATTGACGATGGTTCAAGTAATGAAGATATTGATAAAAACAAAATCCCATTTATTGTGACGCCGCCTATTTTTAGAGTTGAGCCTAATAGCGGCCAAAGTTTAAAAATGATTTATAACGGAATGAGCTTACCCCAGGATAAGGAGTCGGTGTTCTGGTTTAATCTTCTGGAGATCCCACCAGTGGATACTAGTGGGACAAAACAAAAGCTTGATATAGCTTTCCGTACACGTATTAAAATATTTTACCGTCCGGCTTCTGTCGCTAAGTTAAGGCTATCTGATATTAGTACCCTTCTGCATTGGTCTATTATTAAAGATGCATCGCGCGGTTTAGGGTTTCGTGTGGAAAATACTGGTCCTTTTTATTTCTCATTTAATGATTCAACGGTTTTTGTCAATGATAAACCCATTGTTATGAAAATGGACATGGTTGCTCCTAAAAGTCATGAGGATTTCTTTCCCGATCAAAAAATAACAACATTCACACGATTGAAATATAGTTTTATTAATGATTTGGGTGCCAATGTAAATAAGGAATTACTCTGGAATGACATGAAGGGGACACAGTCTCAATAGGTCTTCTACCTATATTCATATCTTCTACATTACTCACTGTCCTATATATAGGCCGTCAAACGATTAAGTGAAATATAAAAGTGATGATGAACCTTACAGCGGCTAAAAATGGTAGGTGCAACACTGTCAATGTGACAAATCCTATAGTGATTGCTGTTGCGTTGCTTTTTTGTTGTGATGCTGAATCTAATCCTGAAACTGCTTATAACAAGGTCGAAGAAATCAATTTTAATGCCGACTTTGTTCATGGTGGGAACATTGATCTCTCTAAATTTCGGAGAGGTAACCCTGTCCCACCCGGTGTGTATGATGTTTCGGTAAAGGTCAATGGTGAAAGCCGGGGACAAAATAAGATTACATTTCGTCTGCAAAAGGGCGATGGAAATGCGGTTGCTTGTCTGTCGCGTGAGCAATTAACGTTGCTTGGGATAAGGTTGGTACAGGAAAGAAGCTTTGCTGACGCTTGCGCGCCTATCCACGCTTGGATAGATCAAGCGCAGAGTTACTATAATAGCTCAGATTTCACGCTAAATCTGCAGATACCACAGGTGAATCTGACTTATGTGCCTCGTGGCTATATTGATCCGTCACGGTGGCAGCAAGGCATCACTGCGGGTTTCATCGATTACAATGCGAATGTTTATTCACAATTGCAAGATCATACGAAAGATTCTAATCGCGCCACGGCGAATTTTGCCTTTAACGCGGGGATAAACTTAGCTGGCTGGCGATTGAGAAAGCGTTTCAATACTGGTCTAGGCCATGATACCCACTGGCAGAATCTTTACGGCTATGCCGCGCACGATGTCACGGCATTAAAAAGTGAGGTTCAACTTGGGGATGTGAACACCAGTGGAGAGCTATTCAACAGCTTCGGTCTGCGTGGTGCGGTTTTGCGTACCGACCCACGGATGTTACCCGACTCCCAGAATAACTATGCGCCGTTAATCACAGGCATTGCAGAAACTAATGCAAAAGTCACTGTGATGCAGCGTGGGGTCGCGATCTATGAGACAGTTGTTCCCCCAGGCCCTTTTGTTCTCAGAGATATTAGTGGATTAGGATACGGTGGTGATCTTCAGTTGGTGATAAAGGAAGCCGACGGTCGTGAGCGCATCCAGATTATCCCTTTTTCTTCACCCCCCCTCATATTACAAAAGGGAATAAGTCAATTTTCTGTTTCTGTCGGTCAGCTAAAAGATGCACATATTAGGCATCGCCCGCGCGTAGTTCAGGGTATTTATCGCTATGGTGCTTTCAGCAACTGGACGCTATACGGCGGTTTACAGTTGAGTGAGAAGTATCGTGCACTGGGCGTTGGTAATGCTGTTAACACACCATTTGGTGGCATAACCTTTGATGTAATACACGCTGAGAGCCAGCCGTTGCCTAATTCGCAGGCCTCAGGTAATAGCTACCAGCTACAATTTATGCGCTTCTTTAGCAGATCTCAGACAACCTTATCCCTGGCCGCCTATCGTTACTCATCGGCAGGTTTTTACACGATTAGCGAAGCGAATAGAGAAGATAATTCAAGTCAAAAAAGCACAACCGATACCGATTATCGTACGCGTCGTCGCCTCAGCGCCACGTTAAGTCAGCGTGTTACTGATCGGATCTCGCTCGATTTCAATGGAACTTATTATACCTATTGGTCGCATCGGTCGCCTTCTCGACAATATCTGTTACGGCTTAATCATAATCTTGGATCGTTTAGCTACAGCCTGAGCACTACTCGCTCGAAGACCCGTATGGGTAAAGAAGATAAGCAATATATTCTCTCGCTGTCGGTGCCGCTAGGGCATCCGACCCCTACCTCGCAGCCGCTGTTTAACGCTCTATACGGCACAGTCACGCACGGTGAAGGGGGATCTACTCAAGTGCAGACCATGGCAAGTGGTTCTCAAGGACAGCAAAGTGAATTGTCCTACGGCATTGCTTCCAGTATGAACCAAGACCCTGCCGCCAAACGTACCTCAATGCTAAACGGTTATATCAATTATGAAACACCGTTGGGTCAATACGGTGCAACCGCCACAGTTGACAGTAAGAATAATAATCAATTCTCGCTTTCTGCAAATGGCAGCTTGGTGGCTCATCGTGGTGGGATTACGGCTGGGCCTGTCGTGGGTGACCAACCATTCGCCATCATTGAAGCTGATGGTGCCAAGGGAGCGAAAGTAAACAACGGCTATGGTGCCCGGATCAATCGTTGGGGCTATGCGATTGTGCCTTCACTGACTCCTTACCGAGAGAATAGTGTCTCGATTGGGTTGCGTGATCTCCCTGATACGGTGGATGTCATGGAAAACGAAAAAACTGTTATCCCTCGGCAGGGCGCAGCAGTATTAGTAAAAATGAAAACCTCAATGGGCCAAGCGATGATTCTGACGGTAAAAGATCGTGACGGTCAGTTTCTGCCGATTGGGGTAGAGATGTTGTCCACAGAAGGCGATAGCCAAGGAATTATCGGTCAGGGAGGACAAGCTTATATTCGTGGATGGAAATATGACCACCAGCCCCTCTATGCCGAGGTGGCAGGATCGAAATTGCGTTGTGTTCCACACAGCGCACCGTCAACGATAACCGGTACTAACATGATCAAAATGGAGGCGATATGTCAGCCCCAGTAATCGTCAGAGTGCGTTCCGCTATTTTGCTACTTTCACTTGTTAATGCCTCGGTTAATGCGACCTCCCCCTCGTGTAAAGGGAGTTGTGATATTCAAGTGAATTTTTCGGGGCGTTTTGAAATGGAGACTTGCCAAATCAGTATTGATAATCGAAGTGCGAATGAAATTGTTGCACTTCCTGTTATCTCAAGTTCCTTGTTACAGCGCGCAGGGGATGAGGCCGGTTCGAAATCGTTTCAAGTGATTCTAAAGCATTGTCCAGCAGCCGTTACAGTTGGTGTCCATTTTGTTTCCGTTGCCTCGACGCAAGTTGATCCTGCGACTGGCAATATTAAAAACAGCACTGTCGCGGGAATGAGTCCCGAAGCCCAGCTGCGCCTTAGAAATAGTGCAGGTGTACAGATGTTGCTGAACGATAGTACCAGCATACAGGACTATGCCATCCCGCAAAGCGGAGGAGATGTGACGCATGGTTTTAATGTTTCTTATTTTGCTAAAACTCCAGTCACTCCGGGCAAAGTCTCAGCGAGTGCGGGTATCGAAATGATTTACAAATAGAGTCGAAGGCGGGTTTCCCGTTATCTGATTCTGTATTTACAGTCCCGGCAGGTCATTCTGTCGGCAATTCAACAACAAAAGGAAGAAAGGGTGAGTAAAGACAGCTCGCAGAAATTTATTTCTCGTAATCGCGCCCCACGGGTGCAGATTGAATATGACGTGGAAGTTTACGGTTCAGAAAAAAAGGTAGAACTCCCATTTGTCATGGGTGTTCTGGCTGATCTATCCGGTAAACCGGTAGAGCCACTACCTTCGGTCGCTGATCGTCAGTTCTTGGATATCGATATTGATAACTTCGATGAAAGAATGAAAGCCATGCGTCCAAGAGCTGCGTTCGCGGTGCCTAATACGTTGACAGGTGAAGGTCAGCTAATGGTCGATATGACGTTTGAGAGCATGAACGAATTCGCACCGGATGCGATTGCTAAAAAAGTCGACTCACTCTCACAGCTATTAGAAGCTCGTACACAGTTAGCGAATCTTCAGACCTATATGGATGGTAAAGCGGGCGCAGAAGAGCTGGTAATGAATTTGTTAAAAGATAATGCATTGCTACAGGCTCTGGCCGCAGAACCAAAGAAAAAAAATGATGCTGCTGAAATGCCACAAGAAGATTAGTTGAGAGGGATATATGTCAGAAGCTGAAAAAGAAACCTGGCAGCAGACGGCTGCAAAAGATGTTGCCTTTGATGATTTTAATCACTTATTAACCAAAGAGTTTAAAGCAAAGTCTGAGCAGACTAAATCGGCGGTTGAAGGTGCGGTCAAAACGCTGGCTCAGCAGGCGCTAGCAAATAGCGTTACCGTCTCTGACGACGCTTATAAAAGTATCGCATCGATTATTGCCGAAATTGACCGTAAGCTTTCTGAGCAAATCAACCTGATTTTGCATCATAGCGAATTTCAGACGCTCGAAAGTGCGTGGCGGGGTCTCCATCATTTGGTGAATAACACTGAGACTGATGAGAAACTTAAATTGCGGTTTATGGACATCTCGAAAGACGAACTACGTCGCAGTATGAAACGCTATCGTGGTATTGCGTGGGATCAGAGTCCTCTGTTCAAAAAAGTTTATGAAGCAGAATATGGCCAGTTAGGCGGAGAACCTTATGGCTGCCTTGTTGCAGACTATTTCTTTGATCACACTGCGCCCGATGTTGACTTGTTAACCTCGATCAGCAAAGTTGCTGCGTCAGCACATGTGCCGTTTATCGCCGGGGCATCTCCTAGCGTGTTACAGATGGAGTCATGGCAGGAGCTGTCTAATCCGCGTGATTTAACCAAAATCTTTACTCAGAATCTTGAATACGCAGCATGGAATGCATTGCGTCAGTCTGAGGATTCACGTTACATCGGTTTGGTGATGCCACGTTTTCTGGCGCGTCTACCTTATGGCATAAATACTAATCCCGTTGATAGTTTCCATTTTGAAGAAACAACCGATGGATCCGATCACAGTAAATATGTCTGGTCGAATGCCGCCTATGCTATGGCAGTGAATATCAACCGTTCTTTTAAAGACTACGGCTGGTGTACGCTCATTCGGGGGGTGGAAAGCGGCGGAGTGGTGGACGGTTTACCCTGTCATACCTTCCCAACCGATGACGGTGGCGTAGACATGAAATGTCCAACGGAAATTGCTATTTCTGACCGCCGAGAAGCAGAGCTGGGTAAAAATGGATTTATACCACTGGTGCATCGTAAAAATAGCACTCATGCTGCCTTTATTGGTGCACAGTCGCTGCAAAAGCCAATGGAGTATTATGATCCTGATGCAACCGCAAACTCGAACCTGTCAGCGCGCTTACCTTACCTCTTCGCTTGCTCACGTTTTGCACATTATTTGAAATGTATCGTGCGAGACAAAATTGGCTCATTTAAAGAGCGCGAAGAGATGCAGCGTTGGCTTAACGATTGGCTAATGAACTATGTTGATGGCGATCCGGCTAATTCTTCTATACAGACCAAGGCTCGCCGTCCACTTGCGGCTGCAGAAGTCATGATTGAAGATGTTGAAGGGAATCCCGGATATTACCAAGCTAAGTTCTTTTTACGTCCACATTTTCAGTTGGAGGGATTAACTGTTTCACTACGCATGGTAGCTAAATTACCTTCCGTTAAAAATGTGACCTAATTTATTTTTGATTTACCCATAGCAATATCGCTATTTATCGAGTTCCCTTAATTATTGAGGAGAGCTTCTTACGTCCCGTATTTTTTATATGTGATTATTAAACGCAGGAGAATAAAATGTCACAAGATATGTTTATTAAAATTGATGGTATCGAAGGTGAGTCATTAGATACAGAGCACAAGAATGAAATTCAAGTGCTTTCTTGGAATTGGGATGTGTCTCAACGTTCAAATATGCATAGTGGTTCTGGTGGTGGATCGGGTAAAGCTAGCGTTTCTGATTTCTGTTTTGAACACTACACTGATAAAGCAAGTCCAAATTTACTGAGCTATTGCCTTTCGGGTAAGCACATCAAAAATATCAAGTTCGTTATCCGTAAAGCGGGCGGAGATCCTCTTACTTATTTAACTATCACTTTTACTGATGTGATTATTACGGGTGTTGATATGGGCGGCTGTGCTGAAGATGAGGCTCGTCCGCGTGAGCGCGTTCGCTTCTCCTTTACCAAAATGTCTAACGAATACGTAATGCAGAATGCTGAAGGACATAAGTCAGGCGTTATTTCTGCGACTTACGATATTAAAGCCAATCAATTGGGGTAATCCTCGCTTTTAAATAGCCTGCTGCGCTGCCGATGCAGCAGGTTTATTAGGGTGAAATAGTGACGAATTCGATTTTTAATTTTATTAAGCAGGGGGGCGTTCTCTGCTTACTTTTATGCTTGGGCGCATGCTCATCTTCAGTCCCAGAAGCCCCCTTGGCAGAAAGGTTTGTCGTTGAACTGCAGGCTGGTGATGATATTAATCAGAACGAACAGGGGCAGGCTAATCCGTTAAGCGTGACTCTTTTTCAACTAAAACAAACGGACGCATTCGTAAATAGTGATTATTTCGCTCTGGTTGAAACGCCTTCATCAGAACTAAAAGCGCAAAGTAGTAAAGCTGGATCTTATATCCTCAAACCGGGAGAGCGTCAGCGCATTATTCTAACGGTAAGAGAAGGGGTTAATTATATCGGTGTGGTAAGTGGTTATCGAAATATATCGCACTCAACTTGGCGAACAGTATTTCCATTACCGAAAAAACCACCCAAGAAATGGTACTCATTTTTTTGGTCAGATAATAAAACAACGCTGTCTTCTGTCACGGTTTATATGGACAGACAAGCGACGACAATCCGGAAGGGAACAATAGAAAGTGAGAACAAATAAAGTCGTATGGAGTGAAGGCCTCTTTTTGCGACCACAGCTCTTTCAGCAGCAGGAGCGCTATCTTGAATATTATGCTCACAAGCGCGCATCAACCATTACCCCATTTTATTGGGGATTTTCGCATTACGAAATAGATCACGAAGCACTCTCTTACGGTAAATTGGTGCTTCGATCGGGCTGGGGTGTCTTGCCCGATGGTACCCCCTTTGATATTCCGGGTCATGCCAGCAGCCCTGAACCGTTAACGATTACCGCTGAGCATCTCAATAAGGTGATCTATTTGGCCGTACCGTTGCGTCTCGATAATACCGATGAGACGATTTTCGATGACGCTGATCACAGCTCACTGGCCCGTTTTTGTGCTTTTGAAACGGAGTTGAGCGACACAAATGTTATTCGCCAGGGACCGAAACCCGTACAGTTGGCTTCACTACGGCTAGCACTCGTTTCTGAAAGCGAGATGACAGCTTCATGGATTGGATTGCCACTAGTGCGCGTGCGTGCAATTCAACCCGATGGAAGCATACTGCTTCATACCGAAGATTATGTTCCCCCGGTCACTGCTTGTGCAGCGAACCCATTATTAGTGGAATGGCTCACGCATCTTAACGCATTGGTTAAGATGCGTGCGGAAACATTGGCTGCCAGACTTTCGAACAGTGATGGGCGGGCAAGTGCCAGTGCTGAGATCGTCGATTATTTACTACTACAGATATTTAATAAGTATGAAACGGTACTGGATCATCTTCGCCATATTCCTGAATTGGCGCCGATAGCCTTTTACGAATCGCTGGCAACTTTCGCCAGCGAGCTCTCTACTTTTGTGCGAACTAAGACGCGTCGTCCGCGTGCGATTCCCGGTTATAATCATGCTGATCTTTACGCCTCGCTTCGTCCTTTGGTAGACGATATTCACGAAATGCTTAATCAGATTCTGGTGCGCGCTGGGCAGACAATTCCTCTTGAATTACGGGGGAATGGGGTGTGGTCGGCGAGTATGTTGCCGCGTGAATTGCTTGGTTTTTCAGGATTGGTGCTCGCTGTTCATGCGCAGATGCCGCTCGACGTGCTACGTCACCAGTTCGCGCTTCAGGCTAAGCTTAGTGCACCGACTCAGCTCCATGATCTTGTGCGTTCGCATTTGCCAGGCTTGACCCTACGAGCGTTGCCTGTGCCACCAAGACAGATTCCCTATAGTGCCGGCTATGTCTATTTTGAGTTAATTACTAGCGGTCCATTCTGGGACAAAATTGCCGCAACGGGAGCCTTGGCCCTGCATGTTGCTGGCGACTTTGCTGAGCTTAAAATCGAACTATGGGGTATCAGAGACTAATGAGTGCGAGTAGTGACCTGAACACCATCGAGGACTTTTCCTTCTTAACCGGTGCAGAGAGCGATCAGGCATTAGGGCATTTCCTGCTGGATGACCCTTTATCTGTTGAATCAAGCTCGGCGGAAAAACCGCAAAATACCTCTATTCCTGGTGCGCAGCTGCGTTACGATGCCGCGCAACTTCGTACGGACAGCGTTCAGCAACGGGTTGCTCTGGTCACGGCAGCGCGTGAACCGCTACTAGAAGCCGCTCAACCGCTTCTACGTGTCCTAAGCGAAATGCCGGAAAGCCTCGATAACCGTGAGCAAATGCTGCTATTGAAGGAAGGATTGAAAGCTGAAATCTCTCTATTCGGTGTCGTGTGTGATGAGGTGGATATCTCATGGAAGAAAATGGCCATCGTGCGTTTCTGCCTGTGTACAGCGCTTGATGAGGCTGCGGTGGCAAGAGCATGGGGACAGGAATATGGCTGGGCTCACAACAATCTTCTGAACCATTTCGAAGGTGACAGCGATGGTGGAGATAAATTTTTCCTGTTAGTGGGTCGTCTTTCCATGACGCCGCATGAATATGCCGACGTACTAGAAATTCTGTTACGTATCCTCGGACTCGGCTTTGAAGGTCGTTATAGCATTGTTGAAAACGGTGAACGTCAGCTGACTAAAATTCGCCAGCGTATGCTTACGTTATTGCAAAGTACCCGAGACAG
Source organism: Rosenbergiella metrosideri (assembly GCF_022602565.1). Taxonomy (GTDB): domain Bacteria; phylum Pseudomonadota; class Gammaproteobacteria; order Enterobacterales; family Enterobacteriaceae; genus Rosenbergiella; species Rosenbergiella metrosideri. The sequence goes on along the minus strand of NZ_JALBCV010000014.1, from coordinate 17,494 downwards.
TATCCCATTAGCACTAGCTTCACATGGTCTACCTCGTCGCAACGACAAAAAACGCCGCCTGGGGATTATTCCGGTACGTGTATCGCTGCTACTGACGTTAGTAGTGTGTAGTGGTTGCTTCATTGGGTGGAAATACCTACTGCTCAAGCCGGAAAGCCAAGTGTTACTGAGGATGAATGCATTACAACAGTCCCCGCAAAGCGCTATACCCGCAACTAATGCTCTTCGCCTGAGCGATTTATTGAAAGACGAAATTGCTCAGCAGCTTCTTCATGTCAAGGAGCAGGCACATCAGGGCATCATTACCCTACCAGGTGATACCAATTTCGCCGTCGGGGCAACGGAAATCCTCCCTGAGAGGGTTGAATTACTGCTGAAGATTGCCCACTCGGTCCAACAACTTAACGGTAACGTGCGCATTGTTGGCTATACCGATTCGATGCCAATCAATCGTCCTGGCGTCCCCAACAACCAAGTATTGTCAGAAAAGCGTGCAGAGAGCGTGGCACAGGTTTTTCTGAAAGCCGGGTTATCAAAAGCGGATATTCAATATTCGGGGATGGGCGCTCGCAATCCTGTCTCTAGTAATCGTAGCTCAGTTGGGCGTGCTCAGAACCGCCGTGTCGATATCTTTGTAAATTATTAATGGATACACCATGTCAGTATTAAATCGTTTTTTTTCAAGGGGGATCTGGCTTCGGGTGTTACTGATCACACTTTGTCTGTTACTGATCATCGCCTGCTGGTTGCTCGGCCCTTGGCTGGGATTTGGTGAGGCTAGGCCACTTGAATCGGTCTCTTCACGCATTGTCATCGTCGTCATGTTGGTTTTCATCATGGTGGCATACTGGCTGCGCTTACCACTTTTTATATCGCTGACCCTGATGATGCTGGCGCTCATCTGGATTACAGGTCCGTGGTTGTTGATCGGTAAAAGCTATCCACTGAAGCTATCAGGTCATCGTCTACTGCTGATGGCTTTCGTGGCGTTCGCGGCGCTGGCTTATGGTGTCTGGCGTTTTTTACAGGCACTGGCGCGCAACCCCGAACTGCTAAGTCGGTGGCTAAAAAAAACGTCCTCAACGCAGAAGAATATCGCGCAAGCCAATACGGCTATCCACACGGCCGTGACTCGGGGCATGCAATATATGCGTCAGATACAGCAGGTGATCCCTCGCTGGCAGCGTTTTCTGGGCCTACGACGCGCCACGCTTCCGTGGTTTTTAGTGTTAGGCCCAACGTCGGCAGGTAAGACCGCACTACTGTTGTCCTCCGGTCAAGATTTCCCCTTACCGGAGCAATTGTCACGTAAAAACAGTGAAACGGTACCCACCGATAGTTGTGAATGCCTGTTTACTAACCAAGCTGTTTTCATTGACACGGCGGGTCGGTTCGTTAGTGAAACGCATGACGCGCATGAGGAGTGGAAGAGTCTGCTGTCTGCGCTGAAAAAAAATCGCCCTACCCAAGGGGTTAATGGGGCGATTGTCGCACTATCGGTTGAGGATATTCTGCACAAAACCCACTCCGAACGTCTGGCTATGGCTGCAGCACTGCGTGGAAGGATCGGCGAAGCCCGTGAAAAGCTCGGCGTGCGTTTTCCCGTTTATGTGATTGTCACAAAACTCGACCTGCTTAGCGGCTTTACAGATTTTTTCCGTAATCTAACGCTCGCGGAAAGGGAACAACTTTGGGGAGTCACACTCGACTGGGAAAATGCGTTACCGCACGCCTCTCAAAATCTTAATCATCAGTTAAAACAGGAATTTGACCTGTTGTATCATCGTCTGAGCAGCGCGGTTTATCTGCGCCAGCAGGAGGAGTATGACGTGGGTGATCGCAAGCGATTGTATGCTTTTCCCGACGATTTTTCCCAGCTTGCTAGCGTAGTTAATGAGATGGTCAATAATATCTTCTTTGCCTCACGGTATGACGAGACTGACGTTTTTTCTACACTACGTGGTGTCTATTTCACGAGTAGTTGTCAGCCACAGCGCTTTTCATTGTTCAATAATAAAACGCTTTTACAACGCTGGTATCAGTTGGTCAATACGGGAAAGTTGTCTGCTTTGCCTGCTGATAAACGTTCGCTCAGTGAAGATCAGGCGCTTCTCAGCGAAAATGCTTGGAGTAAACACTACTTCCTGACGCAACTTTTCGGCGAAGTCATCGGCTGCGATGGTGATTTGGTCCGCCATAACGTACAGCAGCATGCAGCTAACCGTCTGAAAAATCTGTTTGGGCATCTTGCCTGCTGGGGAGTAGCGGTAGGGCTTATGCTCGCACTGGATACCAGTTATAAGCTCAACCATGACTATCTCACTACGTTAGATAAAAAAGTTAGCCAGATGGCGCTTCAGCTAGCTAACTATACGGATGAAAAGGCTGAAACTAAGTTAATGCCTCTACTCAGTACAACACAGGGGCTTGCTAAATATCCTGGACTTAACCTCACCGATCCAGATCTAGCATGGCGTTATGGTCTTTATACCGGATATACCCTCACTGCAGGGACTGATTCGCTCTACCACCACGTATTAAAACACTATCTGCTCCCTGAACTGGTTAAAAACGCACATGATGATTTACAGCTTGCGCTGAAAGCCTCCGACGATCAGCGTGTCTGGATGGCATTGAAAAGTTATCTAATGTTAACCCGCCACACCGTGGGGGATTACGCCTGGCTGGCTAGTTACTTAAGTCATCGTTGGCTACAAAGCCGTAGATTTAGCGGTGTGGAAGATATTGAACCTCTGCAGCACTATCTGAACGATCTGTTCACTCTACAAGCATGGCAAAAACCGCTGCCACCTGCAGATGACACCTTGATTGCACAGGCGCGGGCGCGGCTGCGGGAAAAGGATGAAAGCGCGCGGCTTTTGCAGCGTATAGAACATGATAGTGAAAAAATAGCCCCCGCGAATCTAACGTTGCGGGCGATAACGGGTACTGAGTCCCCGCAACTTTTTTACCTGAGTGATAACGAACTCAATCAGCAGGGAATTCCTGGGTTTTATACACGAGCCGGTTGGGAACGGGTGGTTAAAAAAAAAATGCTGACATCCCTACTGTCGTTACAGCGTGAAGATAGCTGGGTGATAGGTGAAAAGGCAGGACTAAAAAGTCTGTCGGATCTCCACAACCGAGTGTTGACTCAATATCTGAAAAACTACGCTGCCTATTGGCAGCGCTTTCTCGATAACTTACGGCTGATCTCACTGGAGGAACCGGCTGATGAGGAGAATGATGTATCGCTCAACATTGGGTTATTACGCACAATGATTAGTGAACACTCTCCTTTAACCGCCGTTTTCCATCGTGTCGTCAACGAGACAACGCTGAGCACTAGTTCCTTATCGGGAAACCATGAATTGAGTCATGAGGTAAACAAAGGATTTATCGATCGGGCCCTGATCAAACAGCTGCTGGACGATCGATTTGCTGGTCTACGTATCTTCGTATTAGGAGAAAACAGGAAACAGGATGCGCCGACAGACCTGCTGCAGACTCAGGAAAGCGGTTTTAATGGCGTATTAATGTTACTTCGCGATCAGTACACGCGTTTTGTGATCTATAACAGTGCCTTTGCCAATATAAACGGTCAGCAGATGGCGATGGACAATGCAAAAATGGGAGCCCAAGAAGCGACTTGGCCCACTGCGGTCAGAAAGGTGGTCTCCCCGCTGCTGTCAGCGACTTTTAGTAAAGTACAGCAGCGAGATATTGCGCGCAGTACTGAGGCGATTCGTGACGGACTAGGGGAGATCTGTCGTCGTCATTTTCAGGGGCGTTATCCCTTTGCTGACAGCAAACGTGAAGTTTCTGTCGCAGATTTTGTCAGGTTTTTTGCACCGGGGGGCATGGTTGACAGCTGGTTCAAGGATAACTTGGCAGAAAAAGTTGATACTTCTCGTTACCCATGGCGTTTTAAAGGGACTAGCAATGTTGAGGGGCTTGCTTTCTTTGAGCAGGCAGCCACGATTAAAGCGTTATTCTTTTCTGGCGGGGATAATCAAAAACCGGCACTGAGTTTCTCTGCCAGTGTGCGCTCTCTCGCGCCTGAGGTCAGGGAGTTTATTCTGAGTTTCAATGGCGAAACACTAAAATATGCTCACGGCCCACTCTCGGTACAAGCACTGTACTGGTCAGCTGTGCGTCAGGGGAGTGATATCAGTATGACGCTGCGAGAGGATCAAGCAAGCGCATTGCCTGATTCGCATTGGCAAGGACCTTGGGCGCTTCTGCACTGGCTGGACGCGGCCGAAACCATTCGTGATACCCCTGAGGGTAATCTGTTACTGCAGTGGGGGATTGGGAAAAAGCGCGTCGAACTGCAGCTGGACGGACTGGCGGTCGATGGGGCAATGCCGGGCGATATACTTCGTGACTTCCGCTGCCCTGAGACGGGGACACAGGATGAGGTCATATGATTAGGCGCTTATTCTTTCCTGTACGAATTACCGTATGGCTGAGTGGTCCTTCACCCTCAATGCGCCTAAAACCCTGGCATTATCGCCGTGCGCGGAACATCGTTGAACGTCTTAATGCGTTAATCATGCGCCAGCCTCTACCGCTGGTCGATGCTCGAGAGCTCAATAATTACCCCTGGTGTTTCGTCATGCCTGAAAATGAGAAATCGAATAATTCCTATATCTTAGGGGCTTTTTTGCCGCCGGTATCACCCGATGTTGGCGTATCTCAGCTACTGTACGTGCGCACTAGCCATCGGCGCATTCTCCGGCAGTTAGTCTCTCCAATCGGTTTACCATTCTGGCTTGCCCGGCTGCTATTATCTCTGCTGCACGGCGGCGCAAGCACATTACAGCGAAAGGAAATTCACGAAGCCTGTCATCTGCTTTCACGCACGAGGTATGTTCAGGTCAACGGTAAACTCAGTGACTGGCTGCCTTCGCAATCCCTTTTGTTTAGTCAGCTGTGCTGTGTCCGTTGTGAGGCGGATGAGTGGCTAAACGAACAACACGGTGTTCGCCATATGCCGTGGCGTAACTGGCCTTGCTGTACGGCCAGCGATATGTCTGTCTGGTTATGGCGTCAAAGCCGCTTCGGCCGGATGCTCGATTCCCAAATAATCAGAACCGGACATCCCATTGATGAAGTGCGATAGTTGCACTTTGCGATATTAACAGGTTAGTAGGTAACACTATGTCGCGAACAATTATGTTGCATAGCTCAGCGATGCCCAGGCTAATGAACCAGCCTGCGCTAGTGCTGACAAAACTCGAAGGTGAAGAAGCGTTCTCAACGCTCTACACCTACACACTGACGGTGAAAACACCCGACGATCCTGATATTCCTTGGCAAGCCGCTTCAAATATTGATTTGAAAGCGTTGATTGGTAAGGAAATGACAATCACTATTGAGCTAGATGGCAATGGGTTAGGCACGTCGCGTGGAAAGGGGAAAAGTACTCGAGAAATCTCCGGACTGGTTGAAAAAGCACGCTATGTGGGCCGAGATGCCGCGCAAGCTATGTATGAGATTATTTTACGTCCATGGCTTTTTCTTGCCGAGCTGACGACCGACTATAAAATTTTTCAGGCTAAAAATGTCGTAGAAATCATTGATGAGGTGTTGTCCGAATACAATTTTTCTTATGAACGACGTTTGACAGATGTCTACCCTGTGCTCGATTTCCAAGTGCAGTATGGTGAAAGTGATTTCGCTTTCATTCAGCGACTGATGGAAGAGTGGGGAATTTATTGGTTTTTTGAACATCATGAGGCCAAGCATAAGCTAGTTCTTGTCGATCATGTTGGCGCACACCGATACAGTGACAGTCAGGCCTATCAAGTCATTCAATATCTTCCCGAAACCCCAAAGGCTGAGGAAGAATATGTTCGGCAATTAATCCACCAAGAGGCCCTTACAAGTGGTCGCTGGGTCACCAACGATTATGATTTTACCAAATCACGTGCAGATATTTTGGCGATGGACGTCAAACCCCGCAAAACTCACCACAATGATATGGAAATATATCAGTGGCCAGGAGATTACGATCAGCCTGATATAGGGGAAAAACTGGCGCGTGTACGAATTGAAGAACTCGGTGCACAGGGATCTAGGGCCTCGGGGAGTGGCGAGCTACGCGGCCTAGCTTGCGGTATCAATTTTACACTAAAAGGCCATCCAATTAGTAAGGCTAACAGGGAATACATGGTTATTTCCAGCCGGTTCATTGTTCAGGAAACCGAACAGCGCTCACAGCAATGGGATTTTTCGGTTGAATGTGATTTCACCGTTCAGCCAACAACGAAGATCTATCGTCATCCGCAAACCATCGCTAGGCCTCGTACGCACGGTCCTCAAAATGCGATTGTCGTGGGGCCATCGGGAGAAGAGCTTTGGACAGATAGCTATGGTCGCGTAAAGGTGCGCTTTCTGTGGGATCGTTACGGTAAAAATAATGACGGTGATTCTTGCTGGATTCGAGTCAGTCAGGCTTGGGCAGGAAACGGTTTTGGTGGACTTTACATCCCGCGTATCAACCAGGAAGTGATTGTTGATTTTATCAATGGCGACCCTGACAGGCCGTTAATTATTGGTAGTCTTTACAACAATATCACTAGCCCTCCTTGGGATTTGCCGGGTAATGCGACCCAAAGTGGATTAATCAGCCGCACGCTAGGCGGCGGCAAAACGAATTTTAATGGCATTCGTTTTGACGATAAGCCCGGTAAGGAAAGTTACTGGGAACAGGCTGAACGCGATATGTCCCGTCTGACTAAAAATGACGAAAAGCATGTTATCGGCGCTAACTCAGAACTGCATGTTGGTGAAAGCCGTCGTGAAGTTATTGCGCAAGATTTCAACAAGAATGTAGCAGGGATGAGTATCACGTCGATTGGCGCTGCCTCTATGCTAAGCGTTGGAGCGGCGCAAATCTCTTCAATAGTCGGTGCGCGTGCGGTCAACGTGGGGGGAGTTGATAATAAAAATATTGGCGGTGCAAGTCTAGTCAATATCGGAGGCTATCATGCTATGTCAGTAGGTGGGGCGTGGCAGAAAGAGATTGGCGGCGCAGCCTCTCTAATCAGCGGCGGACACCTTGAGTTTGGTACCGGTGGGGAGCTGATTCTGACTGGGAAAGTGATTAAAATTATCGGCAAAGAACGCGTGGTCATCCAGTCTGATTCGGTTGAACTGAATCCCGGTGATGACGATGAATGCGGAGGAGGAGGCGGTGGTGGAGGGCTTGCGGCTTTAACATCTTTGGCTGCACTAATCGCGTTGAAAGGGGCAATTGCCTTACCCCTTCCACTACCTAATTTACCGATCCCCGTGCCAGCACCGACGCCAGCGCCATCGCCAACGCCAACGCCAGCGCCATCGCCAGCACCGACGCCAACGCCGACGCCAGCGCCATCGCCAACGCCATCGCCAGCACCGACGCCAACGCCGACGCCAGCGCCATCGCCAACGCCAACGCCAGCGCCAACGCCAGCGCCATCGCCAACGCCAACGCCAGCGCCATCGCCAGCACCGACGCCAACGCCAACGCCGACGCCAGCGCCATCGCCAACGCCAGCACCGACGCCAACGCCGACGCCAGCGCCATCGCCAACGCCAGCACCGACGCCAACGCCAACGCCAGCGCCATCGCCAACGCCAGCGCCAACGCCATCGCCATCGCCAACGCCAGCACCGACGCCAGCACCGACGCCAACGCCAGCACCGACGCCGACGCCAGCACCAACGCCAGCGCCAACGCCAGCACCGACGCCGACGCCAGCACCGACGCCAACGCCAGCGCCAACGCCAACGCCAGCGCCAACGCCAGCACCAACGCCAACGCCAGCACCGACGCCGACGCCAACGCCAGCACCGACGCCGACGCCAGCGCCATCGCCAACGCCAGCACCAACGCCAACGCCAGCACCGACGCCGACGCCAGCGCCAGTGCCGACAGGAACGTTCAATCCGCCACCCTAATAGGTGGGGATGTCGTTAGAGGTGAAAACTTACACTAGGAGATAATCTATGTTACCAGCAGCAAGAGTAGGGGATATCATTTGCCACGGAGGGGCCATCGCGAGTGGTTCGTGTAATGTCACTATCAATGGACTCCCTGCTGCTATGCTTGCCGCGAGCGCAACAGCATGTGGATTGCACGGCGGCGCGGTCATTGCCAGTGGGTCGGGAACGATCACAATTAATGGCTATCCTGCTGCACGTATGGGTGACTGTACAGCATGTGGGTCCAGTATCGTGACCGGTTCAGATAACGTTTTTATAGGCCAATAATGATGCAATTGTGTATAGACTGGCCACTACCTCGTATAAATGGCGATCCACAGACGGATCGATTGCCTGAACAGACGGGGTACTTCTGTTTGATCAGTGCAACATTTACTACAGCCCTCTCCGGAGGGCTCTATGATGTTTTATATATCGAACGAACCTCGTTTTCAGTTGTGCTGACTTGCCATAGTCAGCGCTATCAATGCCTAGTAAACGATGTAGCGCTGCAGCCTAATGAACCTGTTACGCTTAGGCCAGGTATGATAATTCAGGCCGGCCAATTCCTGTTTAGCGTTAAGGCGATGCAGCGGGACACTGCGCCGGAATCGATGACGAATGAACTCATCGACGTCTCATCGCTCCTGCCTCACGGTGGACACTATACAGGCTGGCATACTGCCAACGGTGAGGGAAACGATTTGCTGGACAACGATGATATTTTGCGACAACTGAACCGCGAATATAAATATTATTTACTATGGGGGGAAGGTGATACATCCGGAAAAGATAAAAATAAACCGCGACAGGATTATGTTCTTAAGAGTGACGATGAGTTGTATCACTGTATTCAACAAGTAAAAAATCAGACGGTTTCTGAATGTGTTTTGAATACCTCAACCCTCGGTAGCCGTATCATTCAGGAGTTAACAGACTCTACCGATATGATTGAACCTGAATGGGAAGAAGAGTCTCCGCCGGATATTCTTTCAGTGCTAGCCCCCGAGCATCTTAAAAGGATCAAACGCAGTGATATTTCAGAACTGACGTACAGTGACCTGCATAAATTGGGACTATACAGTCATCTTTAGTGCAGGGCTATGCTGACTTTCTTGGAGGCATTAATGATAATAAGCAATAAGTCTTACCCACCGTGTTTACTTCAGCGTTTACTGGATGATGAGCCGCGTACTTCCACTGAATCCGCTAGAGGGAAGTTTGATTATGATGAACGTAGAATGCATGCCATCATTAAGGAAAATATTACCGATATTTTGAATACCGTAAACAGTGAGAAAGCGGTAAACAGAGAGCGATATCCTCACCCTGCGGCATCTGTCGTGAATTTTGGTATAGCCGCGATGGTGGGGGAGTATTCCATGGCCCAACGGTGGTGTCAGCATGAACAGCAAATCCGTGAGGCCATTATTCGATTCGAACCCCGGATCGCCGCTGAAACACTGGTAATTGCACTTTTGGGTGATATTCAGTCACCAGCCTGTAATGGAATTATTCACTTTGAAATCAGGGCAATAGTTCAACTAAGTTCATACTCTTTTGGCCTTAGACTTAACGCACATTACGATATCGAGAACGAGTCAGCAGTTATTAAATAAAATGAACTTTTTAATTTTTGCACACGCCAATTCAGCTAGCCCAGTGCGAAGACTCGGTTAGCGGAGTTGTTTATTGACGGAATGTGGGGGCGAATCCAAGAGCTTGGGTAACTGTCTATCAAACGAGTGGATGTGAATACCTCTGGATCGCAGTTGAATTATTAATAACTCAGCAGCGGTTAGTCACTACCGAGGCATTAACCCATCACTGAATGTATAGTACTGTGAGTACCATGAAATAGATGAATACTTATTATGAACGTGACTATTTTTATATTTTTACTCAAATTAGGATAAAAAAACGGATTCATCCCTAGCGAATGCCATAGGGAATTTTTATTTATCATTAGGGAACTTGAATGCTACTATATTATAAATATTAGGAATGATTATGACTGTGTGGATAACTGAAGCAGATGTGCCAGAAATATTATATACCCAATCGAGTGGCTATATAGCTAACAGAGATATGGCTTTTTTTTCGTCACAGCTCGGAATTAAGTCTCTTAGATACAAAAAAATTGGTATTGAAAACGCGTGTCAATCTTTCATTGACGATGAGGTTGAAAATATTCTCTCCCCGATATTGCCGGGTGATATCGTTTTTGTCCAGTTTCCAACCTGGCTGAATTATCAAGTTGAGGATTTTTTAATAGAGAAATTATTATCACTACCAGATGTTAAAGTTTGTCTAATATTGTGGGACGTAATTGCTTGGCTCTTTGATGACAGTGATAGAGATTTTACTAAGGATAGAGAATTTCGATTAATGAATCAATCTCAATTGATTATCTCGCCAAATGAAAAAATGACTGAGCGGCTGGTGAAAGATGGAGGGATAAAAGCAGAAATTATCAGTATGGGACTCTCAGATTATAATTGTGTTAGTCCACCTTCATTCAGGAAGGTTTTTAAAAAAGAACTCACCTTTGTTGGAACACTTAATAAAACTGATTTTTCCCAGTATGATGGAAAATTATTGATTAACTTAATAGGAGATCCTGAGCAACTGACAGCAGAAGAGAATGGAAAAACTAATTTGAATATCATTGGAGAGATACCTAATAGCGCTCTTCCTCGCTACCTTAATGCTGGTTTCGGTTTAGTTTCTTACCATAACAGAGACAAAATCATAGAAAAAAGTTACTTCAGTGGAGCAGAAAGATATGGTCAGTTAAATAATCCTTTGAAACTTTCACTTTATTTAGCCTCTGGGCTTCCTGTTATTGTTGATCGCTGTTCGCCACATGCTGATCGTATTCTTAAAGAAGGATTGGGGTTAGTTATAAATGAGCTAAATGATATTGATGAAGTGGTAGGGGGGATTAATAAATCGCACTACAATGAGATGCTTGAAAATACATGGAAGTACTCAATTAAATTGAGGTCAGGTTTTTTTACTAAAAATGTTATGAGAAAAGCAATACTCTATCTTTCAGACCAAAGTTGATAACCCTAATTTAGAGAGTGATAGGATCAAAGCGAAAGAGTTATTTTTTATCATTTATCATGCGTGATGAGAGGAAGTTAAAAGCCAACACTTTTAAACCACTTTTTGCATAGACTACAGGGATGTTCAGTCCTATCAGCCGATCGCGCTGTGATCGAAGCTTCTTCTGAAAAAATTGTTCTGAAGGTCGAGCCAGCCAGAAAGATTGTATGAAGTTTCGAGTTGCCAAATGCATTATGAAAAAAATTGTTTATAACATATAAAATATTATAATGAAGTTATAAGTAGGAATGATAGCGTTAGGAGAGAAGTAAACACCCTAAGGCCAGACGAGAGTGTAGAAATTTCCGCATAAATTCGTCACCGATAGCAATTGAACATCTACAACTATAAAAATAATAGAATCTATGATAACAGGCATATGTTAGATAAAAATTTTGTCGATTACTATTACTATAGGGTTTTGTGATAAATTCATACGATAATAATCATTACAATACTGTAATTACAACGTCATCGTCGTCAATTTGTCGTATAACAAAATAGAAATAAAATTTGAGGTTGATATCGGTATGAATCACTACTAATTTCATAGCATATGTTGTTGTAGTATAAGCAATACTTGCTTGAATGGTATCGACGATATCAGTGTTCATCGTGTGATTATTGGTACGATGATGTTCAGTGGTAAACTACAGCATTTCACGATAATCTCATGAGTGAATTTTGAAGGCTATGTAAGAAACACGGCACATTATGATGGATATCTATGGTATAAGAGAAACGTTTATATTTTATAAGATAAACACTTCATAGAGTGATATTATAAAGTGAAAAGGCAATTACCGATAAAGGTTTATCATATGGGATGGAAAGATTCATTCAGAGTAAGGGCGTTGATTTGGATTGTAGGATATTTTATCCTCGCTATGATCTCCCTTAAGATAGATGATCCAAGTGATCGGATTTCTGTTGTGTGGTTTGCCAGCGGATTAGCCACGAGTTCTCTGATTTACGAGGAGGTTAATAAATGGCTAATGCTAAGTGTTTTATTTTTAGTTTCGAGATTATTTTTGGATGCGATATTTCAACATGACCTATTAGTATCCATTGTAATTTCAATGATATCTATTTCTTGTGATATTGCTATTGCATACTGCGTAAAAAAATTCAAAAAACAACCTATCCAAATCGGTGTTTTTGTATACTGGCTTATTCCCTTGATCGTAGTGAGTTTACTTTCCGGATTTTTAGTCACATTTTTCTTAAGCCATAAGTATGAAGTTGTTTTCTTCAAGTCGATAATGACATGGTCATTATCTAATATTATTGGCAGTATTATTGTGACAACCATATTGACTGGTATTATCTCTAAAGACTTTAAGACTCTTAGTTTTACTAAGGTTACTCTGTCGTCAATACTTACTATTATCATCGCTATTTTTATTTTCAGTTCTCAACCGGTTAATGAAATAAATGTTGGTGTTGAGTACACGATAGCATGTGTACCAATATTAATGCTTTCTATTATCTATGTAACCTTAGGCTCGAGATGTGCATCGATTTGTTTTACTTTGGTTTGTGTGATTTCAATATACTTTTCGCTTAATGAACGTGGTCCTTTTTTAATCAAGGGGTTATATCATGGAGAGTCCATTAGTGTCATACAATATTACCTCACAAGTATCGCTGTATTGTTAATATTTGTTAAATTACAAGTTATAAACTCCAAAAGAGTCGTTTTCAATATTGAGGAAGAATTCTGCTCTTTTTATATAGATGTAAAAAATAGAGTATTGATATGGGACGAGGCAGGAAAAAAGCATTTAGTTTCGGACGTAAAAAAAATAATACCGAATCTAGACGGTTTATTATCATCCTTTGATGAAGGTCTTAAACAACGACTCAACATAATCTTTGAAAACAAAGAACGTCAGTTAAAAGGCTGTTATCCTACGTATCATGCAAAAATCAATAATCTTGCTTTATCGATTGATGGCAATGAGTTGTATGAGTATATGACAAGTCATGGAGTAATATTAGCAGGGAAACTGTATATATCTAACAGTACAAATAAGGTGTGATTTATATGCTTAAGGTTTCACTTATACTAATGGGAACTAGTTTTGTACGGAAGTGTTCCCCTGTTGTCGGGACTTTGGGTGGAATATGGGCGAGTGTTGGGTTTTATATATTTTTTTTAGGGATGACTTCCGATTTTAATTTTCCAGCTAATCCACTTGTTATCATTTTATTGCTTGAAAGCTTGATTACCTTTACTAAATTATCTTGGTGCGACAGGGGATTGGTCACAATTTACGTTTTTAGAGGGGGGTTTTTCCTTTTTATCTCATTACTAATGTTACTTTCCCATCACATGAGTGATTTATTCATGGCGATAATCTTTGGTATATTTTGTTTTATATCTGGATTATTTTTAATTATCTCTTCGCATGTCGTAAGGTTTCCCCATTGGAAGAGATCGATGCTTTCAGGGATTTTACAAATAGCATTCTCTATTTTTTTGTTTCTACCTTATCCTGAACGTCACGATGGGACTGTTCCCCAATTCATTGGTATGATGATGTTTATCGGAGGGGGGAGATGGCTAATTACTGCGCTGAATTTGAGAAAAGTGGACGATATTTATAGCTTCTTTTCTTTCTTTTCTTCAATTGACTGTTTTATGAATAAGAAAACTAGTGAGGACCTGACTAAATATAATGTGTTCAGCGAGAATAAGTTAACAGTCCACGTTTGGACACCGTCTGGATCATCGAAATCAGAGCCAATTCGTAATCCCCTTATCAACAGATACATCGCGGCAATCGACAAAGAGGGTAATGTCTCTACTGGTCATGCAGCCTTGGAGGTAAATACTGGATTATATATAAGTTTGTATCCAAAGTATGATATAGATAGAACTCCGTCTGAGTTTTTGAATATTGTAAAAGCTATCAAAAATAACGATGTGGAGGGGATATTTAAAGATAGCTATGTATCCGAATCAGCAGCGTGGTGTGGCTCTGATAAAAAAGTTCATTTCGAAAAGATAAATAGATATTGTTTAGATGTATTTTGGGAAGATTATAAAAAAAATACATCTTATAACCTCACATGGAGAAATTGTTCGAGTAGCGTCGCCTATGCACTTGAAGCTGCATTGAATGGCATATGTTATGGAAAATTTTATTGGTACAATTTTATTCTTTTATTTTTCATTCCCGAGTTGTGGATGGCCGCACAACTGAGGAGCCGGGCGTTAAACATGGCATGGACACCGGGACTAACGCTTGATTATGCCAGGTGTTTACATGCTATTTCTAGAAAAATTTCTAATCGGAAATAGATTTCAAAGACCTCTTTGATAAGCGATTGGTGACTGAGTGTACTAGGGGGTAATTTCTCCCCCCATCTCTTACGATGGAGTGGTCATTTCGGTACGCATGACGAACGACAATAAAGATGCTGGAATTATCTAGCCAAGTATCTAAACGATAGCTTGCCAACTCGGGGCCGTTATTTTAATCATAAGGCGGCATTCAATAGCTTGAGAAAAAAAGTGAGGGGCGCGGAGGGTAAATTATTCTTTGGGCTATCCAAACCTATTGCTATAGTTGTTTCTAAGAACGTTAGAGCATGTGACACACCAGCGTATAAATTTTACAGTTTGGACACTTATAATGACCGAGATGATGAAGAGAAAACTCAAGTAATCAGATGGTTACCTGATTTTGGTAGTGAACTGGTCATAGTTGCACCAGGATGGGATAGGCTTCACTTCTCAATATAAAGTTAGAGATAAAAAGGCCCCTAAATTTCTGGGCCATTGAGTAAGGGGAGTATATTCATCATACAATGATATCATTACCTGCCAACCTGTCGAAAATTTATCCCCAATGAAGAGTCCCTTATCTGCGAAAAAATAAAATATTTTCTGTCATTAAAATAATCATTAAGTAGATAGCTTTAAAATTCAATATGGAAGAATTTTTTTAGAAAATAGCCTTACCTAACTTTATTTCATTTGCCCAAATATTCTTATATGACCATTTTTTATTCGATCTACCGATACTAAATATAAATTCTTTATTCGAGCTCTGACAAATTTTCTTTGCTTCAGTGATATTTACTGATAGTAAAATACTTCCAAGGCTAAAATCTTTTATCCTTGAATCAAAACTACCATTATGATCATCAAAATATATCCAATCATTACACTCAGCCTTATAAATCAAATCGTACGCACAGGGCTTCCCATTGAATATTAATACGTTACCAAAAATCATGGGGCGAATGGACTCAATAAAATATGAAAGCGCTTCAACTTCTTCTTCATAATATTGATTATCCCACCGCTCACCCATTAATGAAAGATAGATACTACTTAGCTCACGACTACTAAATGATGCAACAGATAAAACCTCACCACCATTGGAAAGAAATTTTTTTAACTCAGCTTGTCTTTTTTTCTGGCTTTTTTTAGAAAAGCTATCTTTGACAATACAAACAGCCCTACGATTCAGCAGGCCATAATTTGTATTAACAAACTGTTTTTGGTGTTTGATAGACAATGCTTTAGTTTTAACAGGAAGATAACACCCCCCCTTTTCGGGGCATATAGGGAGTATTATGTCTTCAAAAAGGAGCGGTATTTTATTGTAGTGATAACTTAAGTTTGAATTTTTATCAGTAAAATATGCACCTACAACTTCACCATTGACTATTTTATGAAAAAATCGAATTTCATCAGGACTAATCTTTTGAAGAAAATCTAACATAATCGGATGACTACAAACGGAACCTCCAAATTTCTCGTAGGCTCTGCAATAGGTTCTGTAGTCTGACAATTCCCAGCCAGATAATTTTTTTAAAATCATGCCTCTCAGGTCTCCATAACTTTCTGCTAGCAAAAAAAAGATGATAGTCGATTAACAATGCCCTTAAATATTCTTGGTGCTGGGGCACTTAGTGAGCGTTATCGTTGATACGGCCCTTCAATTGTTTATTATTATTTAGCTAACTTTTTACTAAGTGAAAAATGGTATCAAATAATTAATATCTAAAAAATAAACATAGAGTAAATTAAAGTCATCTACTGCTTAATAATCGAAGTAAACTGCCTATATGTTCAGCGTCGATAACCTTTATCGACGCTACTCGTTATCACTCAATTCGTACCACCGACAGTTTCTAGTTCATTCGATTGCAGATTCATATATAACATGATTTCGCACAAATTTTTTGGCTTTATCTTTATCTGGGGCTCTAAAGACTGACAAGCTCTAATTGCTTGATGGTTTTACAATAACCTCTATATCAGGGAAAACAAAGCCTATTCTTTTTGTCATCTCGCGCTGTAAAGCATCCAAAGATCCCACAGGCATCATTTTTACTTTATCTTTAAAAATCTTTATTTCAAAAATCACTACATATCTCCACACTCAGATTGAGTACAAATAATACTGTGTATATATACAGTTTAAATGTCATTGTCTGATGGTAGAGCAAAAATCAGTCACATTGCTATTAAATACAAAAATATAAATAAATTATTACCCCAAAACTAAACGTATAACTATGCTTTATAAGCACTTAGTGGATCGAGGCTCTGACCATTCATCAGGTGTTTTTTGTACAATAAAATAATAATAAACAGTTAGTTAAATTATGATTCTGCATATAATACTCCGTCATATTTGGTGAGATTATTGAGGGAGCAGGATGGGAGTTCGAAAGACATAAAAAAGCCCCAGACCGAATTCTAAGTTTTTTTTCTTACGCTCGGAGCCGCGGCTCTTTTGCGTATCTTTTCATGTCCCATCATCGTCTGGTCGATGTCTGGGTACAGTGTCCAAGTACTTGATTTCTCTAGCTCTGTCCGGTCACTGTCCAACCATGATTGGTGGGCTGGCGGAAATTGATTTAAAATTACAGTGCATTGTTATTAAAGTGTTTTTTCTTAAATTCAATTTTCATTGTATACCTAAACGTATACCAATCTATTTCTATCAAGGGCGAAAGTATGATTGATAAGCTGAATCTTCTAAACATAAAATAAAAAAATTAGTTTTTATGAAAAATCCTACACACTGTTCACCTTTAGAGTTTTCTTTATATTTTTTCATAGCGTTAAAGGGTGAAGGATGGGGTGAAGAGTGAACAATTATTCTACACCTCTGGTGGGAGATGTAATTGATTCGACAATATTAATGGGGTGGGGGCTGTTTATTGTTTAAAGATTAGTTTAATGAAATTTTTAAAAACCGTCCGTTATTTGTATGCTTTCATAGTTTAATAAAGTAATAGATTGAATTTTAATGATACTTTAAGATGATTAGTTCAAAAAAGCCTTCACTATTCTCTAATAGCATACTGAAGGTTCTCTATCTTTAATTATTTATTTGCATTATCTTTATTTTGAATTTACTGCAGTCACTCACAGTGCATA
>NZ_JALBCV010000147.1 GCF_022602565.1 Rosenbergiella metrosideri | reverse complement strand
CCGTTGTGTCATAGGTAGTTCGGCGGCCGGCTGCGGTTGCCACACCTGGCCGTCGATTCGCACGGTGAAGGTGTCGGGATCGACCTCGATGCTCGGTAGGGCATCATTGAGCGGCAGGTCGGTCTTGCCCACTGCGCGCACGTCGGCCACCGGCGCTAGTCCCCGATTGACCGCGAGCCGGTCCGCCAGGCGCGCGTCGATGGATTGCGGCGCGACGAAGTGCACCGAGGTCGCCGC
>NZ_JALBCV010000146.1 GCF_022602565.1 Rosenbergiella metrosideri | reverse complement strand
ACCAACAAGGATCTTTGTCGGCAAGTGGGGGGATCGTGCTCCACTCTGGTGGGGTGATACTTTCTCAACCGCTATCAGATACGTTTGCGCTGGTTAAAGCTAAAGATGCAGACGGTACAAATGTTATAAATTCTCCTGGCGTGAAAGTAAACCGTTCTGGCTATGCGGTGGTAAGTAGCGTTACCCCTTACCGTTACAACGCAATTAGCCTCAACACCGAGCACCTTGGGCCTGGAT
>NZ_JALBCV010000145.1 GCF_022602565.1 Rosenbergiella metrosideri | reverse complement strand
TGCTTGGACATCTCGAGTTCTTCGAGCACCCGGGCAACTACCTGGGTGCGGTCATCTTTGGTGGTGTCCGGCGGCAGCCGTAGTTCGGCGGCATACATCAGCGCGTGTTTCACGGTCAGCTGACCGTGCACCACGTCGTCCTGTGGCACCATGCCGATCCTGCTGCGCAGCGAGGCATATTCGGCGTGAACGTTGTGGCCCTCGAACGTCACCGTGCCATCCGTCGGGTGCGTATACC
>NZ_JALBCV010000144.1 GCF_022602565.1 Rosenbergiella metrosideri | reverse complement strand
GATAGAGGCTTTTCGTACCTCGGTACGCGACAAGGCTTGGGAGGAAGGGTATGCCGCAGGTTTAGCTGAAGGCCAGCGAGAAGGCTTACAACAAGGCACACAACAGGCTATTGAGCAGGCCAGTGAACAACAGCAACAAGCACTGGCCAGTGTGGAAAAGCTGGTGCAACAAGTGACGCTATCGTTCGATCTGCTTGAGGAGACCGTCAGCTATCGATTGGTGCAATTAGCGCTGGAA
>NZ_JALBCV010000143.1 GCF_022602565.1 Rosenbergiella metrosideri | reverse complement strand
ATAAGGAAGAGGGTATAGTTTGGTATCTGAACGCGCATTACTAGTTTGAATATAAAGTAGTAGATCATGGCGAAAAGTAGCGGATTTGCCATCGACCAGAGGTAACCGAGGAAACTGCTTTTATACCTAACCTTTAACTCTTTCTCAGTAATAACTGATATTAAATCAATAAGATACCCAAAAGTTAACTTCATTGCTTACTCATCTTGACTATGAAAATTATTCGCAAGTATCGCTA
>NZ_JALBCV010000142.1 GCF_022602565.1 Rosenbergiella metrosideri | reverse complement strand
GTACGGCGACGGCGGAAACGGCTACTCCCAGACCACGCCCGGAGCTGTCGGCGGAGCCGGCGGGTCGGCCGGATTTATCGGTAACGGTGGCGCCGGGGGCGCCGGCGGGCCCGGCGCCGGCGGCGGGACTGGAGGCCTCGGCGGCTGGTTATGGGGCAACAACGGCGCCGCTGGCACCGGCGACCCAGTTAACGTTGCCGTCCCCCTGCGCGTGGAAAACAACTTTCCGCTGGTGAAC
>NZ_JALBCV010000141.1 GCF_022602565.1 Rosenbergiella metrosideri | reverse complement strand
CGACACCACCGGGCTGGGCACCGATGAAAAATCCGAACATCACCCCGAACACGGAGATGATCGCCAAGGGCGAAAGCTATCCAACGGCCATGCTCATGGTGTTCAAGCTGCACCGGGACTTCGATATCGCCGAAGCGCTCAAGCATGGCACTGCCGATGCCCGGCTGTCGACGAACTTCACCGAATTGGACTCCTCGACGGCAGACTTCAACGGGTTTCCGTCCTCGATGATTCAGGGC
>NZ_JALBCV010000140.1 GCF_022602565.1 Rosenbergiella metrosideri | reverse complement strand
GTCGATGACAGGGTGGTGTGCGTGGTCGGCACCATCGGCGACGGTGGGCGCACCCTGGACGCGCTAACCGAGCACGGATTCGCAACTGGCACACTCGATTTTGTGTTCCTCGACCATGACAAGAAGGCTTACCTGCCCGATCTGCAGAGCATCCTAGACCGGGGCTGGGTGCACCCGGGCTCGATCGTGGTTGCCGACAATGTCAGGGTGCCCGGCGCGCCGAAGTACCGTGCATATATG
>NZ_JALBCV010000139.1 GCF_022602565.1 Rosenbergiella metrosideri | reverse complement strand
CCTCGGCTCCAGCGGCACGCAGTTCGTTGATCACGTCGATCATCACCTCAGGCGCTACTCCGGGTCCCGGATCGTCGATCGTTATCATGACGCCCGGCCCGGTGGCACCCACGGCGCCGACCAGGATGGACAACGCGGCCAATCTAGCCTGGGCGCTTTCTAACGCTGCCTGATCGGTGTTGCCGGATGCCTGCAACGCGTTCAGCGTGTTCTGAAGGTCGATCACTTCGGCGTTCAACG
>NZ_JALBCV010000138.1 GCF_022602565.1 Rosenbergiella metrosideri | reverse complement strand
ATCAGCGATCGCATCCAGTAGTTAGCCGAGGACTGGAAAGCAGCAGCGGCGGCGACGAGCGCAGCGTGTTGAGGGCTGTTGACGCCACGACGCCCACCGTTGCGAAGAAGAAGGCGAGAAGCGTCGCTTCGGCACCGACTGCTGTCACCGCAACCGAGCTGTAACTACGGGGATCTATTGGATGCGAGGCGTAATCAAGCAGCGTGGCGATGGGTCTGGTGTCCACCGCAAAGGAGAAGAC
>NZ_JALBCV010000013.1 GCF_022602565.1 Rosenbergiella metrosideri | reverse complement strand
GCGGTTGTCGACTACCCTGTTGTGGTTCGACAAGGTCATCCGCTGCATCACGCTAAGCACCTTTGCGAACTCAGCGAGGCTAAGTGGACCATGCCTTCCTCCACCAGTAGCTATTATTCGTTGCTAGAGCAGTTGTACCGTGGCCACTCGCTACCACAAGTCTGGGTTACCTGTGAAAGCCTGATCGCTTGTACCAGCTTGGTGACGCAGAGTGATTTCTTAAGCATCATCTCGAGCCATATCGTGAATACCCCCATTCTCAGCGATCAATTGGTGGTCCTCGTTCTTGTGACCCCTGCCCCGCAAGCGATATTTTATTTAGTCCAGCGCAAAGATCATCAATTAGGGCCAATCAGCGCCTATTTGGCGCAGCTTTTTCGAGACTTCAGTCATGCGCCGCGATAGGCCTGCGCCGCACGAATCCCTTGAGCTAAGCTAATAAGTGTCGTAAAAATAACGTCTACAGTCGATTTGGAGTGGAGTCGTTATGCTGCCTCGTATAGAAACTGCTCGTCTTATCCTCGCCCCCTTGGTGAAAGAAGATGCTCCCCTTATTCAGCAAGCTTTCCCACGTTGGGATATAGTGAAATACCTGACGCGTAAGGATTGGACTATCTATCACTTCCAGTATTTTCAGAGGTAATAATGATCGATATCAATGTTGGTGTGTTGAAATTTCAGTTATCGCCTTATGAAAGAGAATATTCAGAAGATGGGCTGTTCAGTGATTGGATAAAGACATTTGTGGAGTATAAGCTTCCTGTATTAACTATACAGTATAGCACTGCATTTACTGTTGTTGAGCTTGTTGATTTGAAAGAACAATTTTGTTCACTTTACGATTGTTTAGTTAAACAACAACCGCATTCTGGTATATCTTTTGATAGCTTAGAACGTCATTTTAGCTTACAGGTAAACCAAGTTGGTCATCATAATGTTGCGGAAATAAGCATTATGATGAAACCTGAAGATAACGCAGAAAGTGTTAAAGTAACCGATACCTTTTACCTTGATCAAAGCTACTTCCCTTCACTACTTTCAGGTCTTGATCAAATGATTAATTGGTCTTCATAACTAGGTATATATCACTTTTAGGCCAGTGTTTTTGGTACGTATAGTATGGGGTTATGTTAACTCCATCTATGGGGGTCCCTTTCTCACTTGTCAGGTAAATAGACCTTAGCCTATATTTGAAGCCTTAAAGCATGACTGCAATTATTGCTGATTTCGTATAGCTTGCCGCCTCTACATTTCGCGATAATTTTATGCAACAGGTCCTTATCTCTAAGGAAATCATCTACCGAGTAGTTCTTTCGCCATAAATAGAAAGCGTAATTATTGCAGCCATAAGAATGACGATCTTCTTCACTCTCGAGTCCTACCCAATGAGTAAAAATATCCATCGCTAGTATGCGTGCTAGAGGGACTTATGTTAAATCAAGCCTAGTCAGAGAGTCGAGCTTTTAACGGAATAAAGTGTGTAAAGAAAAGGCAATAAGTAGAATACCACCGGCAATATTGACGTATTTTTTTAATATCATAGAGTTATTTTTTTTAAGAAAATGCGGTTGGTGTACAGAGTGTTGCATAAGATATTACTATTAGTCCTAGTATGTACTTCATTGACATTCCCCCATTTCTTTTTAATTTTATCAAGAGCTAACTTTTTTGTGATAAGCCGTTATATCCGCCATTCACTATCATATGTTACAGATTTTAAATCATATTAAACGGCATAACGGATTAACAAAGCGTTTTTTCCAGAACTCACGTGCTATTGTTAAAGCACTATTTGGGTCGTTAATTACCGACCAGATTCGCTTGGGTATTGGCGGCAGTATGGCCTGACCCTGATGCCCAAGGTGATTGACTGCTTTCAACAACGTTATCCGCGAGTGAATGTGCATATCGTCGAGGGACAACTCTCTTCCATGCTACCGGCGTTACGCCAAGACATATCGGATTTCACTATCAATACCGTGACCCAACTGCCTTTCGAGCGCGAATTAAGCTTCGAACCTTTGCGGTTGTCGACTACCCTGTTGTGGTTCGACAAGGTCATCCGCTGCATCACGCTAAGCACCTTTGCGAACTCAGCGAGGCTAAGTGGACCATGCCTCCCTCCACCAGTAGCTATTATTCGTTGCTAGAGCAGTTGTACAGTGGCCACTCGCTACCACAAGTCTGGGTCACCTGTGAAAACCTGATCGCTTGTACCAGCTTGGTGACGCAGAGTGATTTCTTAAGCATCATCTCGAGCCATATCGTGAATACCCCCATTCTCAGCGATCAATTGGTGGTCCTCGTTCTTGTGACCCCTGCCCCGCAAGCGATATTTTATTTAGTCCAGCGCAAAGATCATCAATTAGGGCCAATCAGCGCCTATTTGGCGCAGCTTTTTCGAGACTTCAGTCAGGCGCCGCGATAGGCCTGCGCCGCACGAATCCCTTGAGCTAAGCTAATAAGTGTCGTAAAAATAACGTCTACAGTCGATTTGGAGTGGAGTCGTTATGCTGCCTCGTATAGAAACTGCTCGTCTTATCCTCGCCCCCTTGGTGAAAGAAGATGCTCCCCTTATTCAGTAAGCTTTCCCACGTTGGGATATAGTGAAATACCTGACGCGTAAAGGCCCTACCCTGCTAACGGAGCAGAATTCTTTTGCGAAAAGACCTTACACGCGATACAGCAGCAAACGGAGTGGGTTTGGACGTTGCGCCCTCTCACTTCGCCTACCGAATTTATCGGTCTAATCCGGCTCTCCTTAGAAGTGGATAATAATCGGGGATTTTGGTTAGTGCCTGAATGGCAAGGTCAAGGTTATATGCGCGAAGCCTGCCACGCCGCCACTGATTTTTGGTTTAATCAGCTAAAGCAACCGGTTCTGCGTGCACCCAAAGCGAAAGCGAATCGGCGCTCTCTCAAGATCTCACAGCAGAGCGGTATGCGAATGATCCGAGAAGAGATCGGTGAATATCATATTGGTGATATTCCCTCGACATTATGGGAGATCACACGCGAAGAGTGGAATGGGCGTTACACTGACCCATAAATAAAAAGGACTTCTCTGATACTACCCTTCACCTTAATAAGGATAACAAAATGTTTTCTGGTCTAAGTGCCTTCCCACTCACGCCTTGTAAAGCAGGATACGTTGATGAAGTCTCTTTCGAAAAGCTTATTGTTCGTTTAGTAGAGGCAGACGTCGACTCAATCGGCCTGATGGGATCGACGGGGTGCTATGCTTACTTCACCCCACAGCAGCGTGAACGTATTATTCAGCAGGCCAAGTCGCTGGCAGGAACGATACCCGTTATTGCCGGTGTAGGGGCAATCAGTACACAAGAGGTTCTCCAACGTGTGGAGCAAGCGCAGCGACTCGGTGTCGATGCACTATTATTAGCCCCTGTTTCTTATCACAGTTTAACCCACGAAGAAGTCTTCGGACTATTTGAAACGGTCAACCGTAACAGCTCTATTCCCATTTGCGTCTACGATAATCCTGGTACCACTCACTTTCATTTCACCCCTGAGCTCTATGCTGAGTTAGCCAGTTTATCGCAGGTCCGCTCGATAAAAATCCCTGGCACCTCGACACAGCTAGTTGATCCTAAGCGTGAAATCAGCGGATTACGCCAGCAGCTACCTGCGGATATTGCTTTAGGGATAAGTGGCGATGCCTATGCAAAAAATGGCTTATTGAGCGGATGCGCGGTCTGGTATTCCGTTTGCGCGGGCGTGTTCCCTGTAGTGGCTAAGCGTCTTGCCCAGGCTGCGTTATCCGGTGAAAACGAACGCGCTGAAGCAATTGATCGACAACTTTCGCCACTTTGGCAGTTATTTACTCAATATCGTGGCAGTTTACGTGTTATCGCCGCTGCAGCCAGTATTATGGGCCTTACCGAGTGGGATTGCCTGCCTCGCCCAATTCAACCGCTACCCGAATCAGCGAGGAATGAGATAGCAAAGGTACTGGACGAGTTAGCACTATGTTGATCTGATTTGGTGGGCTGGCCGCGCGAGCGGCAGCCCTTAACAACTATTTCAACTGATCCGATAATTTTTTCGAATCATAATAATCGCCCTGATAAGTAATCTTACCCTGTGACACTTTGATGAAACTGACGCCATCAAAACTGATCTTTTTATGCGTGGCCGGAGTACCGGCCCATGCCCCATCGTTAGTTCCGCTAAAACGCCATTGAAACGCGATAGTATCGCCGTTATAGACCGGTTTACTGGTCATCACCCAGCGTAAATCAGGTACCGCATCGACGAAGGTTTTAACCACCTGTTGTGTGGCCTGCTGCTTACCAACTACCGGCTCACCGACCGAGGCATCGTAATAGCTGACTTTATCCGCGAAATACGTCCCTGCTTTATGACTGTCGTGCTGGTTCCACGCCTGCATATATTGCGTAACGACCGTTAGCGGCGTCGCTTCTGCATAGCTTAGCCCGCTCGTCAGGCAGAGTGTGAAAAGAGTGTACGCTGCAAATTTACGCATTATCACCTCGCTTAATCTTGCTCAAGATCGATCATGACATGTTTCACTCGGGTATATTCCTCCAGCGCATAGGCTGAAAGATCTTTACCGTAACCTGACTTCTTAAAACCGCCGTGAGGCATCTCAGCACAGAGCGGAATATGGTTATTGACCCATACGGTGCCAAAGTCGAGATCGCGCGTCAGCCGATGAGCTTTCGCCACTGAGCCGGTCCACACACTGGCCGCCAGTCCATAATCGACACCATTGGCTTTGGCCAGAGCATCGGCTTCATCGTCGAAGGGTTGTAGGGTCATCACCGGGCCAAACACTTCCTGTTGAATCGCTTCATCATCTTGCTTTAAACCCGAAATAATGGTCGCTGGGAAATAAAACCCTGCCCCTTGCGCCGCACTGCCGCCGATTTCCACTTTGGCATGGGCGGGTAGCCGTTGCATAAAGCCTTCGACTTGCGCCAACTGATTCGTACTATTGAGTGCCCCGAATAAGGCATCGGTGTCATCGGGCTGGCCGAAACGGATCTGTTCAGTCTTGGCGACCAACTGTTGTAAGAATGTTGGATAGATTGAGGCCTCGACTAATATACGCGTCGCAGCGGTACAGTCTTGGCCCGCATTGAAGAAGCCCGCGGTCGTAATCCCCTCAATCGCCTTTTCGATATTTGCATCGGCAAACACGATAGCCGGTGCTTTTCCGCCTAACTCTAAATGGGCTTTGGTGAGGTTGGCCGCCGCAGAGGTGGCGACTTGGACACCGGCGCGCACCGATCCGGTAATGGAGACCAGTGACGCGTTAGGATTAGACACCACCAGCGAGCCGGTTTCCGCTTGCCCTAAAATCACATTAAAGGCTCCTTTCGGAAAAAACGCTGCTGCCAATTCGGCCAATAATAGGGTACTCATTGGCGTCGTATCACTCGGCTTAAGTACTACCGTATTGCCAGCGGCTAAGGCGGGCGCGATTTTCCAGATAGCCATCATAAAAGGATAGTTCCATGGCGTGACTTGCCCGACTATGCCCAACGGCTCGCGGCGAATGGTTGAGGTGAAGCCGTCAAGATATTCATAGCTGGCCCGTCCCTCTAAATGACGGGCAGCTCCGGCAAAGAAACGCAAAGCATCGCAGGACGCGGCGACCTCTTCCTTCTCTATAAAGTGCTTTAATTGCCCGGTTTCCCGACATTGTAGCTCGACAAAGCGCTGTGTATTGGCCTCCACTGCCTCGGCCAACTGCAGTAACGCTTTTTGTCTCTCAGAGGGTGTGGAGCGCCGCCATTGCTTAAAGGCGCGCGTCGCCGCCTGATACGCCAAGGTTACCTCGGCAGCCTCTCCTTTCGGGCTTTGGGCATAACAGCTACCATCCACCGGACTAATCAAGTCAAAGTAGGCCGTTGATGCCGAATCAACGTATTGACCATCAATAAAATGTTTCAGTCGTTGCATCGTTTTATCCTTGATAAGTTCACTTCAAACCTAAGAAAAATACACTCGCCGGAGATTCTCACTGGTAGGCGTGGCGCAGTGCTTTGAAAAATACCCTTGCTGTGTTAAGACTGTTTTCCTCATGGACAACTGGTGAAAGCATAACGATGATGACGCATGCGATAATATTCGCGCCAATCGGACAGGCAAGCCGGGCGGAACAGATTGTGACCCGCCTCGCCAATGCCATCATGACTGGGCTGTTGCAAGCCCATGAACAGCTGCCCAACGAAGCAGAGCTGGCCAAGATGCTGGGGGTTTCGCATATCACGGTACGCGAGGCGTTGAACACCCTGCGCGCCAAGGAGCTGATTTACACCAGCCGAGGACGCCACGGTGGCAGCTTTGTCTGTGATAATATTGAAAGTCGTGCCCATAACTACCATCCTCTCAACTTATTGAGCAGTGATTACTTACTGGATCTCGGTGAGATGCACTGCGCGATACTGGCACATAGCGCGCGGCTCGCAGCCAAACGCATGAGCGAAACGGAACAGCTTACCTTCACCTCTTTTATTGATGACTTCGAGCAAGCTACTACCGCCGAGTCACGTGCCCAAGCGGATATGCGCTGCTTACTTTTTTTATCTGCCAGCTCACAATCAGCGCGCTTAGCCAATAGTGAGTTGACGCTACAAACCGAGTGGGCCTCGTTCATTGCCCTGCTCTATGGTGATGACACACTCCATCAGCAATGCGTGCAACATTATCGAAGATTGATGGAAGCCTTATCTCAACAATGCACTGAAGCGGCTGCAAAAGCGGTCAGTGAGCTTATTCTATTTTTAGCCGAACACCTTGTTGACTGTAAGCTCAACACCACTGCCTCTAAGTCTGGGAGAATGTTATAAGTGAACTCATCCACTCCACTTCACGCCGTCATTGCGCCGCTTGAACAGCTTTTCACCCAGTGTTCTCACTCAAGCCAGCAGTTAGCGCAACAACTGACTCAATTACTTAGCCCACTGGTTAGCGCTGCCACACCAACCGAGCTTGAGACGACGGCGTTTCCGAAAGGGGCGATAGAGGCCCTTATCAATCGTACGCTTTCTGATAACCGCTTCTGTTCCGGTGCAGGCTTTGCCTATCATGCGGATGCACCGCTGAATCCTCAGGCAAAATGGTCGCTCTATTGGATGTATAAGGACGCAAGTCACGACACTGCACTCGAACTTACGCCTCTGACCCATCAGCACCTCGATTTTCGAACTTTCGAGTGGTTTCTAAAAACCAAATCGCTTAAAGGTCCCTACTTTCATGGTCCTTATGTCGACTATATCTGTAATACGTCGTATACCATGACCTCTGCCGCCCCTATCTTTATTCAACACTGTTTTTACGGGGTCGCTGCCGTCGATATTTTGGTTAGCCGCATCGAGGACGAAATCTTAAACGTTCTGCCTCAGCCTCGCCCCAAAATGGTGTTAACCAATACCTTTGGAAGAGTCATTTTCTCTACCCTCTCGGGTTATCGTGTGGGTGATATACTGCACAGTGAGGCGCTGGCCGTCATCCACCAGCACCCTCTTTTTTCGCTCTACTTACCGACGTGATCCCTCTTGGCGACGCAGCGCCCTTAACGCTTCTGCGTGTTCAATCGCATCGTTTTCCGGTGCGTTTGATTTACCGTAGGGCCGCTGGAGTAGCATATAAAACAAGCCGATAATCAACACCACGGCCAAGCCAATCAGTACGGTCCATTTATCAATAAAGTTGGGGCTATCCGCAGGTTGAGCCAGTAAATAAATTCCCACAATGCCATATGCCAGCGCCAAAACGTTAGTCAGTAAACCGAAGGCCCCGATATGCCACTCGCCAGCCGGTTTCCAACCTTTAATCCGCTGACGAAGCGCAGCCAATACGACCATTTGAAACGAAAGATAGATACCAATAACGGCAAAGGCGGTAATTCGAGCCAGATTATCAGGTTGGAAATAGACCCAGACACAGAAGATCACTGGCAGTAAGCAACTGATGATCATCGCGTTATCTGGCACATTATGGGCGGAGATTTTCGCCATCCAACGGCTACCCGGTAACATCTGATCGCGAGAGAAAGAGAAGATAAGGCGGCTTAGCGCAGCTTGTAACGACAAGATGCAAGAGAGCATGGCGATAATCGCAATGACGATAAACACTTTCGCCCCCACCGGCCCCAGAGCCTCGTTAAGGATGGCAGGGATAGGATCACTCACTTTACCGCTGACGATATTGCGTAAATTAGGTGAAGAAAGCAGATACCCTAATACCGAGATAATCGCCGAGATAGCACCGAAGATAATACTTAACATCATCGCGACTGGGATTTTTCGGCTGGCATCCTGCACTTCTTCCGCAACGTTACCGCAGGCCTCAAAACCGAAGAACATAAACAGCCCCATTAGCGAAGCAGCCATAAAGGCTCCGACGTAACTGCCGCTACTCGACAGGATCCCCATCGAATCGAAGATGACCGAGAAAGGTTGCGAGCGGTGAAAAATTAACAGATAGATCCCTAAGGCAATCACGCTGACAATTTCACACCAAAAACCGATTCTGGCGACGCGAGCAAGGTTTTTCGTCCCAGAGAGATTCACCCCCATCATCACTGCCAGTAAGATAACCGAAGTCATCAGAAGATGGAGCGGTGTAGCGCTGAACGAGACGAGGCTCGCTACGAAGGTCGAGGTGTATTCAGCGATTGAGGTAATGGTCACCACCAACGCCCATAGATAGACCCAGGCCGCAATCCAAGCATATTTTTTACCCCATAGCCGACGTGCCCAAGGGTATAAACCGCCGGTGATGGGATATTGCGAGGCGATTTCGCCAAACACTAAGGCCACTAACAGTTGCCCTACCGCAGCGATGACGATCCACCAGATCGCCGGAGGCCCCGCGAGGGTAATGGCTAAGGCAAACAGTGAATAGACCGCCGTCAACGGTGAAAGATAAGTAAATCCTAACGAGAAGTTGGAGATAAGCCCAATAGAACGTTGGAACTGTTCTTTACCAGCTTCCGGTGCACCTTGTGCAGGGGGTTGTGTCGATTTTTCCATTGTAGAGTCTCTCGCTGGCACAATACATTCAAAAAGGTGAACTCATTTATAAAACATAAAGGATTATATTTATAATATTTCAGTTCACAGTTTCCGGAAAAAAATTTAAATACTATTAAAAACAGAGGCTTAGAGGATATATGTTTTTCTTATTATTGTTTGTTAGGGAGGATATAGCAGTTTAGTTAGTTAATAACATTAATAAATGTAAGGTAATCCCCTACACTCTGGACAATATTCCAGAATGAATCGAGCAAGGAGTTCAGCCAGAGAGTGGTGCTAGACCGCTAAGAAAATCACCCTTGTGCCAGCGGATGAATAAGAGATTTCAACTGTACTTATGAAATGGATTAAAAATCAATTTAACTGTTTAAAGCAAAGTGCAGAAATTAGAATCTCTGTAGTCGCTAAAGGTGAATGAGATGTTGTTAGGCATCCATATCATCACTCAATAATTCAGGCCTTCGAAGAAATCTGCCGCAGACTTGTATTCAGAATATAAGCAAAGGTTTTCCTCTGCTACTTCCGCGTCGGTATTTAACGATTCAGATATTGCGAGCTTACATTTTTTTCTAATCGTCGCATCCCATGAATTCCTCAAATCAATTAATTTATTTTTTTCTTTTGGGCGATTCTTAATCGCAACATTAACCCAATTATCAAGATATTTTCTGCCCATTTCTGTTTTCGCTATCGATTTTTTGTTTATTTCCGCTAATTGACTCATCTCTGGCTCAGTAAATGCCGCAGACAAATTGAAGGAAAATATTGATAGAAGAAAAATAAAACTAATTGTTTTCATAGAAGTCAATCCTTCTTTTGAACCTATCTTTGGGGACGGTAAACCAAACATTCCGATCTACTAATACTTTTTCAAACCCTTTTACGTCACCATCGTAGGCGAGTTTTTGTATATATCCCCGTGTCCTTTTACTGTAATCCCCACGGTACCGTAAATCTATAAGTAACTCTTTTATTTTATCAGGAATATTATCCCATGCTTGAATGGGCAATATATTCTGGTTAGTGTGATATTTTTTTATTTCCCACCTACTCTTACATATTCTTCCAACATCCTTCCTCGCCTCTTCATAACTTATCATAAACAAATTTAATTGCTGTTGTTCAGTTATCTCGCCAACTAAATCCCTTTTTTTACAACGAAATTCTAAGCTGAACATCCTTTTAATTTCGCTCCTCCAGATATTGCTTCAGCTTTTTCTATTTCTATCCCTGCCTTTTTTAAGGCTATCAATACCTCTATCTTCGTTCTATCACCAAGATCGAAACCTCTTCCAATCGTCACGCCAGAATTACTATTACTGCATAAGGATGCGATACCTGGCCAAGGTAATTTTTATGAGTAATCTTTGCTTGACTTTATATTGTTACCTTATGCTCTAAACGTTAAGATTCCTTTTTAAGTTCTAGCATATCCTTATGCCACCTTCTGATAGAGTTAAGAGTAAATCAATCAAACCATTATTATATTTCACGCTAGTTGATGCACCTGCGGGAAAATACTTCAGGAGTTTTCTATTTAGCTTGATTTTAATCGGCAATATTTCCTACCTTATCGACACTGTGTTTTTTAGAATTGTTATCAATAATCACCATCCATCGCGATACTAATTACTCATACACAACATATACTGTAAACCCAGCTAGGCGATGGCTTAAAGTGATGTAGATAACTTTTTTGTCATTATCGATAGCCGATACTGTTTTCATCTATTGTTTCGGTTTTAAAATCAAGCGACTTATCGTCGAATAGAGTACAGCATCAGACTAACTTAAACGTCCATGTTTATATTCAAATAGAATGCAGAAGAAGGGCTATTTCAGATTAATTAGCAGTAGGGTAAACATATATAACAATTATATATGTTTTATATCAAAACCATAAAATATTATTGCGGTGACTTTTTATTAGAGAAATGAAAAAAATGATAAGGCGCCAGAACGCTCCCCTACAATTAAATAATAACTATGTAATCATAACGCCCACCTATATAAATAGGAATTAAAATATTTTATCATCCTTATTTTAACTGGTGAATCGTGGCATAAGTGTTGATATATCCAAAGGTAAATTTACCTTAAATTTTTTATTCTCAGCTATCCTGCACTACAATCAAGTAAGAAGCCGCAACAATGGCATCTTATCGCCATCAAAGAGCGCCTCAACGGCATATCGCCGTCTAGCGCAACTGACTATCTTTACTCCCGCGGCGATTGATACCGCTCGCCGCAGACATTTTCTTATCCTGTGCATCTTGGCAGTTAACACAATAGATCACTCCCGGTAAAGCTTGG
This sequence comes from Rosenbergiella metrosideri, assembly GCF_022602565.1. Lineage (GTDB taxonomy): Bacteria > Pseudomonadota > Gammaproteobacteria > Enterobacterales > Enterobacteriaceae > Rosenbergiella > Rosenbergiella metrosideri. The sequence goes on along the minus strand of NZ_JALBCV010000013.1, from coordinate 75,360 downwards.
CGGCGAGCAAGTGGTATAGGTTCACCACAGCCCTCGCAAAATTCAGCGCTTTCACCGTGGTGGAGCTGACTCCTCGCCTGCGCGATAGCATCGTCGACGGTGTCATCAATCTGCTTTTGAACTGCGCCATCTTCCGCCCATCCCCCAGCCATGCTACCTCCTCAATCATTGGTATAAATAATAAGTATAGATGAAGGGCGATAGTTTGCTGACAATGCCAAGCCAGCTATACCCTAGGGCTTAGGGGACAGTTTAGCGGTCCTATGCACACCATTATTAAAATGTGTTTCCGAAATTATGTAAGAGGCACCTGCTTGCTTGGCTTGCGTGGCGACGAGACTTTCGGCTTCATCGAGGGTAGCGGCATATACGGTAACGCTTTGCGCGGAAGCTGTGAATGAGGCGAGAGTCAGGGTGAAAATGGCGACAATTTTTTTGATCTATTCCATGGGTATATTCCTTAGTTTTACGGGTTTCGAATACATTATCGTTGCGATACCCGCTATATTAAGCAGTACCTCTGGGATTAACTATCAAAAACAATTGCTAATCTTATTCAAATAATTAGATTTAAATTAGCTAAGATTTCATCCTAGTTCAGTAAAACAGTTGAAAGATAACCTGTTGTACGCCTCGACAGAGTATGAGGAGGCTTCACCTCAAGCGTAAAATCACTTATCCTCTTTACCTAATCTGTCACCGCTGAGACCATCATGGCGAGTATTATCGATACTTTTATCGCCCCACCCTGCGAGGCCGCAATCGAAATCCTCTATCAGGATGAAGCATTACTTGTTATTAATAAGCCCAGCGGATTATTAAGCCTTTCAGGTAAAAACCCGCTTAATTGGGATTCGGTTCATTACCGTCTACTTCAACAGTTTCCGGGGTGTACGCTGGTGCATCGACTCGATTTTGGGACCTCAGGTCTTATGCTCGTTGGGTTGAATAAAGCCAGTACGGCGGCCCTTAGCCAGCAATTCAGTGAACGTTCTGTCGACAAGACTTATCATGCTTTGCTTTGCGGCCATCTTTCGAATCATAGCGGGATCATTGATGCACCTATTGCAAAAGATCCGCAAAACTTCCCACTCATGCGCATCGACGCAACGACAGGTAAACCGGCGCAATCTCGTTATGAGGTGGAGCAACGCATTGAGTATCCGTTGAGTTCCGGCCCGACACTGCCGATCACTCAAGTGAAACTGTCGCCGTTAACAGGCCGTACACATCAATTACGGATCCACTGCCAATATTTGGGCTATCCTATTTTGGGCTGTGACCTGTATGGTGGTCGTGATTATCCAAACTTAGCACCGCCCCCACGACTGATGCTTCACGCCAGCGCGATAAGCTTCCAGCATCCCCTTTCTGGCATGCCCATGGCGCTAGAAAGTCCACTGCCCTTTTAACTATTCCGACAACAATAGAGGACATAATGAATCGTTATTTCCAAGAAGTGATTGATGCCCACCACCTGATCAGTGATGTGCTAGGTAAACAGGATACCAGTGGCGATAAACGCTTACAGCTGCTCTCTCGATTCGACCATGACTTTATCATGATTGCGCCCACTGGAGCGATATTTGACCATCAACAACTCGTCGACTTTTTCGAGCAACAACAAGGATCACGCCCTGGGCTGAAGATCACGCTTTTTGACTTCATTCTGATCGCTGAAGACGAGAAAAATGCGATTATTGCCTATAAAGAACGGCAAGACTTCCCAGATAAGCCTGGTACCTTACGCTATTCCACCTTGGTCTTTTCTCATGAACAAGGCAGATTACAGTGGCGACATTTGCACGAAACATTCCTGCCTTTATAAGGTTCGGGTCTGATGGAGTGAGAATGGATAATCGATGGTAAGCTATTTTCATGATTATCTATTAAGAGAGCAGTGGATAAATAACTGTCACATTAATTAAAAGAATTATACGTTCTTATTTAGCCATTCACGATTACCAATAGTAACTCTTCAATCTAACAAGATGTATTATTTTAATGTCCTGAGGGAAAGTGAAATAAGAGTGTGATAATAAACCAGTAATAAAAAGTATATTATTGATATTTGAAAATTTCAGATGAATGTAAATATCCTATATGTATTTATATATCAATCTTTTATTTTAACTCTCTTTGTTATTGAATAAGGCTTGATTTATGAGGAGTGGGTTCATTGACGGGTGGGATATTGATTCAGGGATTACTTTCCCGTGCAGCGAAATCTTCGAGAAATTTAAAAGTTAAACACCCTAAGTTATGGGTAAAGCTGTATAATCCAGAGCTCGATATGCTGTATTTTTTATTTAACAAACCTATCGCCCATTATCGTTTTTTAATAAACCATTTTCAGTAAATTATTCATCGGTGTATGAAAGTTTATATTAAGATTAATTAGACTATGTCGAAAATTTATCTCTTCGATATTAATGACCACTATTATTGTCTTCGTATCTTTATTTTCGATCATTTCATTAATTCTCTTCAATGGTTTTGAGAGAATAACAGTGCTTCTTTTGGTTTTTTTCTGTGGCCTCTTTTTTTATTGGTTATCTTGGTTAATTACATCAAAGAAAGATAGGGAGTGAAATAGTATAGAAACAATCACCACCCTATAATAAAAAGTGACTAATCAAAATCTCTTCGCGGAATTATGCACCATTTATTCTACTATATCTTAGCCTTAGACGGTAAAGTCAATGAAACATGATCTACTCCTGTTGCTTATAACGTTAATCTCTTACGAGCTATACAGAGTAAAATTAGGCTTATCAACGTTATTATCGACGTTAAATAGTAAAGTATACTCAGGCTCCAATGCGCTAAAACCCCTGTACCTAATATTGCTCCGAAGCCCACTGCCCCATTGAATATAGCAGCATAAATCGCTGAAGCGGGTAGAGCATCTTCCTTTGCTACTCGTAAAATCCATGTCTGAAAGCCTACAAACAATATCGCTACACCAAGCCCCCAACCAGCTAAAAGGGGTAATATGCTGACTCTGCTATTGAACATAGGAGAGTTGATCAATAGTAAACAACAACCTACCAATAACAATCCAACGCCAAGCACTTTCTTCAAGTGGCTATCGATGAATACCCCACAAATGATATTACCTATCACTCCTGCAACACCAAATATGAGTAGATAAAGAGTAACCCAAGTCTCTGGCAGAGCAAGCACTGAAGAGAGGAGTGTCTCGATAAACGTGAAGGCAGCAAAGTGCGCGACAATACTGCAACCGGCAATCATGTAGACAATTCTTAGTCTCGGATTTTTAACCACTGATAAGAGTTCTCTTCTTTCTATAGGAGCTGCACCTGAGACTGCGGGCAGGGATATCGCCAGCAATATCGCTGTGATGATAGATAGGCTCGCTAAAAGCGAAAATGACCAACGCCAGTCAGCATGCGCACTGATCCAATTAATAAGCGGGACACCTAAAACACTCGCGATAGAGACTCCGCCAAAGACAATCGCAGTCGCTTTGCCTACATGACTATCTGAGACCAATTTAGCTCCTAAGGACCCAATTATGGCCCAGAATACCCCATGAGCGAGGGCACCCATCAGTCTGGCCACTAACAACAGATTAAATTGATGACTCATTGCTGCCACGCCATTCGATAGGCCCAACACTAGCATGAGTCCGATTAATAATGGTCTACGCGGTAAATGACTAATCATCGTCACGGAAGCTAGCGCGGCAGCTGCTCCCACCCAGGCATACAAGGTCACCACGACTCCCGCCGTACTCGTCTTCTGATGCAGTGCTTGTGCTATTGCAGACAACATCCCTATAGGCGCGAGTTCAGCAGTCACCACCGTGAATGAAGCGATACCTAGCATAAAAACAGCAACCCACTCACGCCAAGTGGTAGAGCTTGCCGGGCTCATAGGATAATCCCCTTCATACCTTTAATTGAATAGTGTTCCCTGAACGGCTGAAAGGCTGGAGCTGTCTGGGCGCCCACCTCTACCGTCAGCATCACGTCTGCGACCTTTAAATGAGTGATTAAGCGCGTTATCTGCTTTGTCTTAGAAAGGGGAACGATATGACGTCCCTTCCCTAATACATAATCTTGCATAATGGTTATCCCTTGGTTAATAGTGAGATAAACAGTATATTTTCCGTAACAGGGGATATCTATGCACAAAAAACCAAATCAATTTTCCGTAAATGGAAAGGTAATGAATCGCCCGTCTATTAATTGGGAAGATACTCGCGTGTTTCTTGCCATTGCCAGAGAAGGCACTTTAAGTGGCGCCGCAAAACAATTGACTGTGGGCATTGCCACGATATCTCGTCGTTTGGATCGCTTAGAATCATCACTGCAAATTCGTCTGTTCACTCGCGACCAACAGGGCTATACCCTCACCGACGAGGGTCGGGACCTTATTTCTCCAGCTGAAGCGTTAGAACAAGCCGGTATGGCATTTGGTGAGGCAGCATATCGTAATCACGATCAAGTGAAGGGCCATGTCCGCTTAGCGACCGCCCAAGGGTTAGCGGATTACCTGATTACCCCAGCTTTGCCGAAACTTATCGCTGATCACCCTATGTTGACGCTGGAGATCGTCACCAGTGTGTCCACCACTAACCTACACCGACGTGATGCGGATATTGCCTTACGAATGGTGAGACCAAACCGCGGTAATGTGAGTATTCGTCAACTTGGGTTACTAGGATTCGGCCTTTACGCTTCGCACTCCTATTTAACGACCCGACAAAATCCCGGCACTTCTATCCTCTCTTTCGAGCATGACGATTTCATTGGTTGGTCAGAGACGCAGCAACACTTACCCGCCGCGCAGTGGTTAACAAAAAGAGTAAAAGGTAGGCCTCATCGCCTGACGACGACCAGTTTATCTGCACAGATCAGTGCTGTGGAGGCTGGCATTGGGATGGCAATACTTCCTCATTTTATTGCTACAAAAAGAAATTTGGTCTGTGTGCAGCAACAACTAGGTTGTGATCAACCTATCTGGCTAGCTATTCATTCAGATTTGGCAAACTCACGTCGGGTCAGAGCGGTGGTGGATTTTCTAGAGGGACTAATTGCTGAAAATAAAGTACTTTTGGCATAAAAGCCGAAATAGCGCAGAGTTTGAGAAAGTTAATAAGTTATCGTTTTTAAGCACTTCCTTACGAGTCAGTTATAGTCTCATAATATGAATAAAATAGAATAATTGAATGATAATTACTGATGTCAAAAATTTTTAATGTATCATTCCTATGTATTTAACATAAAGAAATTATTATTATCAACAACTCAGTTAGATTCCCCAATAAATTCTTTATATAGGTGGTTAATGAAAAACCCAGTGGACGGGTATGGGTTTCAAACTTCTCAGGAAGTCATTGGGTAGAATCATTGAGTCAGCCATTTAGAGATAAAGTAAAACGTTATTTAGAAAGCATGCAAGATGCTGGCATTAATGTCGTTATTACCTCGAAACTTAGACCTTCAGAACGTGCTTATCTTATGCACTGGTCATGGAAATTATCTCGTAACCTTGTTAAGCCACAACATATTCCGTATAAAATTGGTGTAAATATTGACTGGGTACATGTGAACTCTTATGGTTCGATAAATCTGACTCAGAGCATTGTTGCAGCAAAAGAAATGGTCAAAGCATACGGTATGACGAACCTTAATGTGGCCCCTTCGTTAACCAGCAGACACACTGAAGGGTATGCAATTGATATGTTACTGACTTGGCATGGAAATATCGAAATTAAAGATCGAAAAGGAAAGCCCTGCAAGATTACAAGCTTACCTCATGATGGGATGAATAAAGAACTTCATATTATAAGTCAGTCATTTGGCGTTATTAAGTATCACGGTGGTAATAAAGATAAACCACACTGGTCTATTGATGGATATTGAAATGGTTAAATATATAATATGCCCTATTTTACTTTCATTATTTTTTTCAGTTCAAGCGATTGATAAAAAAGAATCTATACTTCAAGATTTCATTATTAACGCTGAAAATTGTCAGCACCTAGCCAGTGAATGGGACTCGATTCTACCTCAAGTACAACAACGGGATATTGAAAAGCAAATTGATATCGTTTGCCTCACTGCGAGACAGCTTCGGGAAGTGATTAAAAGACGTTATCAGGATGATAAAAAAACCATCAGTATAATTGGAAGTTTCGATTTTTAATAACCAAGGGATATAGGGACTTTCTCTCTATATTTAGTACCATTAAAAGTGAGAACGGTTGTCAATTTATTACTCATCCCGCATAGTGCGGGATAAGCGGTATCAATAATCACATCGTAATGACAACTTTTCCAATATGATTACCTGTATCTAAGTACTCATGTGCTTTAGCGATCTCTTCTAATGGATAAGTGGCGTAAATAATGCGTTTACAATGCCCCTTCTCTAAAGCAGGCAGACTTTTTCTTTTAACTGTTCAGCGATAACTCTTTTTTCCTCTAGATTTCGGCCACGCATGGTTGAACCCGTAATCGCAATACGCTTAATCATCATGTTTGTGATATCAAAATTATTGACTAAGTTTCCTCCCATAAAACCAATAATCACCAAGCTGCCATCTCTTTTCAGTAGATTCATGTTCTTATTGAAATAGGAAATAGACACTGAAATTCGTCATATCACACCTGCCGGCGGCAACATCTTTGCCGGCCTAGGTTTTGACGAGCAGGAGGCCAAAGCGCTTCACGCTAACTCCTTACGCAAAATTGAAAATACACTTGCCATCAAAGAGAAATTGATGGAAGAGATTACCCTCTGGATCTCTGACAAAAACATGAAACAGGCAGACGTTGCCACCGTTTTACATATTTCACGTCCGCGTGTCTCTGATGTGGTAAACAAAAAGACCAACAAATTTACTATTGATGCGTTGGTGAATATGTTAAGCCGCATAGGTAAACCTGTTCGGGGTTCTGTCGGTTAACCCTTTATTTTTTAGAGTAGCTCACAATATTGGGCTGCTTTCAACGACCCACAGTGTATTCTGTCTTAGCCTCCGTCAGCAGGCCGCCTTTGTTCAAAATCAATTCAAAGGCCATTTTCGGTAAAGGTTTAAAGTTTATCTTTCTGTTTAAAGTGGCACAGTGTAGTGTCAGTCAACATGGCTGATTGTTTTCCTTGATCAAGAAAGAGCATGTTGTAAAAACAAAGATAAGTTTACTAACTATCTTTTATTAAATGAGTTATTTAAAGCAACACCACAACTCGACCAAGATTTATCACATACCAATTTTTCAAAAGCTGAATTCGAAACCTGAGAGTATCATCACAAATTCGATTGAAAAAACCGTGCTTGTTAGTGCTAATAGTTGCTAGAAAATGCCAGACACAAAAACAAAAAACCCGCAATGACGCGGGCTTAGAGTGTTTTACTGCTTAGTGGTGCCAGCTATTGCTAGACGTTAACCACTCAATTATTTAAATAACAAATAAAGCACTGAATTTAATGAATATTAATCAATAATCAATTATAGATACCGACATTAATACCGACGCCACTATAAAGTGAGCGTATTTTGAATAGTTAAAACTCATCAATAATTGAGTCACATTATCAATAAGGGAACTCTTCACCATCACCTCTCGGCAATTCCTTCACCATAAAAGTCACCACTCTTAACAATCTGACGTCTTCTTGAGCGCAATCCTATCAGCTATAAATCCAACGAGGCTTCTTGCTAACTGTATTGAAGGCTTTTCAATTAGAATATTTAATAAATATGCCAGTAAAATACTAATAGATATGGATATAATAAATAAAACAGATTGGGATAGAGTATTAAAAAAGAAACCATGTTTATCAGTAAAAAACATCATAACTGGGTAATGAACCAAATAAATTGAGTATGAAACATCACCTAGGAATGATAAAGGCTTAAAGTTAAAATATTCACTGAGATATTCAGAGATAACTAAAGAAGTGACAATCAACACCGCTAATGTCATCCCACCCTCAACACCGAAAACTTGCGGACCAACAACGAATGATGCTATTGAACTTATAGCAAAGATTAACAAGAAAAATCTAGACACCATTAAGGATTTAAATCTGTGAATTTTTTTCAAAAACTCATGCAAAAGCATACCTATTATGAACTCAATAAATATAGTGTTGCTTAGTATTTTTAGAATGCCTCCCCACCAACCAAAACTGATGAACCTGAGTGAAGCTTGGGAAGACCATGAAAAACTTTCGTTGAAAAACATCTGTAGAGATGTCATCAACGAGAGAATTATAAGAATGCAAATTGAAACTCTATACCTATAGCTTATCATCATAGATAGCATAAATATGATGTAGAAAGTTATCTCATAAGTAAGTGTCCATGATGGACCCAATGGGCTATATCCAAAACTTGGCCCCAGTGAATTAAAATTCTGGAGGCAAAAATACAATGCACAAACAGTTTTATCCGCATTACCCCACTTATATACAATAAGCGTTGAAAGCAGCCATACAACAAATAGACATGGCCAAATTCTGAAGACTCTTTTTATTGCAAATGTTATAGGCGGTTCATGGTGCTGGCTTGTTATGAAGGCTATTATGAATCCGCTGATGATAAAAAAAACATCAACACCTAGTGCTCCTGGGATGATTTTTGTAATCGATCCCCCTAACAAAAATGAGTTGTGAGCGATAATAATCAGTATCGCCGCCAACCCCCTTAGATATTGTATTGAATAGAGTTTCAATCTCCCCTCCCCATTTTAGTTGCAAAGTAAGAATTTATGCACTGTAAAGTATTAATAATTTTTTCCAACATTTAGACCACTAACTCCAACTGACACCATCGTCTACTTCTCTAATTTGACCAATAAAAAAAGAGTGTTTCTAAGATTGATTCGTGCTTCAACGTAATCTATTGCCGGGATGGGAAAGCCATGGCTACCTCTCATTGATCAGCGTATTCACTTTCGTCTGGAATAAGTGTAGCTAATTCTATTAGAGCTGATTGCTTATCTTCATCTGAGATGGATAGATCAGATAGTGCGAGTAGGGCTTTTCGCTGGATTGACATTAAATTGAGAATCGCCTCATGGTGAAGCCCAGCTGCAATTTGGCCTGCATTAACCGACAGCGTATCATTTACTAAAGTACCATCTTCTAGGTAAGTCGTGCCAGATGTTGTTACCAAATCAGAATCATATTCCTGCACAGCCTGTGCGATGAATCCAATACCTTTACCTCCTCCACCTATCTTGAGTTCCCATGTAGCACCTCGGAATTTAACCATGTCAGTAAGCGGGCTAGAGATAACTTTGATGTTATCTTTGATACGGCTGTCCGATGAAGATAACCAGTTAACGGCTGTAGCTGTACCGTTATTTTGGAAGTTAAAATCATTTTTTGTGCTTGCGTAGTTAACCTCCAATTTTAGGCCTGAGTTATTTCCTACATCTTCGTACTCATACACATTTGTTACAGCATTTGGCCTGTTCTTACCCGCCATAAATTTAAGATACGAACTACCCCAGTAAAGATTATTACCATCATGATTCGCTTCGCTTTCTGTGCAGAAACTAATTCCAGTAGCGTTGTCAACAAACTGAATGGATGTTAGGGTGCCCCCCGACTTGCCATTAACAGTGTTAAGCCGAGAATCATCCCCCGCAGCTACATCCCTGAAGTGGTCCCTGTATTTTTCTTAGCCGCATCGCCCAAATCCGATGAGTTAGCTTTCTTGGCTAAGCTATCATTAATTCCACTTAATGAGTTCGCTAGCGACAACCAAGATGGCCCCGTGTACTGGCTCCCATCAGGAACGTTCACTGTCACATTTCCTGAACCGGTCAAAATCTGCTGCCAGTTTGCCTTATCGTAGTTCAACCCTCGAATCGCTTGAGCTGTTCTCGCCCCAAGCTCTGCCGTCACAGCAGTATAAGCTCCTCGATCAATTAATGAAAAAGACTGTCTTGATACGTTATTACCTTTGTACTTGGCTGTGAGAGTGATCGACGTATCGTTAGTTATCTCACCAATCACAAAGGTAAAAGGAACATTGTCAATGTACGTTACCATCGCCCCGCCCACCTGTGCTTCTGAGGTGAATTTCGTACCTGAACCCGTAACCAAAAGTGTATTCCTATTTAGCGCTATCGTACCAGTCGCTGCCATGTGTGGCTCCTAATTTTAGATAATAAAAAACCCGCCTAAGCGGGTTAAAAATGAAAGGTATATCGATTAAAAGTAATCAGCAGTATCAAGCGCAGGAAGTATGCAGGCGACTTGCATAGCCTTAACGTCACCTATCTTTAGGTCACCAACATTGCTAGCACCTCTAGCAGAGGTTGCCTGCGATCCATCATTTCCATTCCTGCATACATAATCGGACGGTAAGTAGATGCTCTGATGTAATCCCCTGTTTGCATCCCGATACTGCATAATGGAACCATGGGCGCTCGAGCTATACTGCCGCCGCTAATGCCAGACCAAGATAAAATTTCTCCGTTGCTGGTATCGTAGTTTTTAAATCCTGACATAGTAAATACTACGCCATTCCATTTTGCAGGCGCACACTTAGAGCTAAATGTTATTTGCCCCGCCGCGTTATGGATCACTATGCCATAGCCTGAAGATGGCTTTTGTGGTGAGAATCCACAACTGACGATGGCAATCCTTATACCCGTTACGCTGCCACCAATCACCGAGCCCTGTGTACTGGAGAACGATGTATAACTTTTAATCCTGTTTGCATCTCTGTTTAAATAAAGTGGCGTAGTTGTATTGTTCCAATTAGCAAATACGACATAATTTCCTAAAGAAACAATATCGCTAGGAAGATCCCAGGTGCCATTTACATCAACTGTGCCTACCCACGTCACAAACCCCAAGTAGCTTGTGTCAGATATTTCGAGAAAATTGGTGCTATTGGTGAATCTTAACCCGTACCCGCTCGCTGATTGCGCTCCGTCGACAGAAAAAATATCGACTACGGCTGGCGTGAGCTGGTTATTGTTCGGATAGTTGGTGTCATAGTTTACTGTGAGTGTGTTCCCGTTGAACGACATGGAATTAGTCATCGCTCGACCAGCACTACCATCCCCTATTTTCCCTTTAATGTTTACGAGCCGCCTAGGGATGATAAGTGCCGTCGCACCACCTGTTATCTGCTTCGCTCCAGCAGAACTATTCCCTGATGTTTTTCCGTCACCAAGAGCGGTCACGAATATCATCGCGGACCTTTGCTGGGTTGATACTGAATAACCAGCCGTTGAGTTTCTTTAGCGGGATGCAGATCATCTTCTGCAAACCGCCTTTTGTAGGTATGGCGATATCACCACACCCAAACTTTTCACGCTGAGAATTCAACTTCGCGTACTGACTTTTCCAGTCGAGACCAATATTTTCAACAATTGGCTTCATTGCTACATAAGCAACGCCAACCGCCATAGCAGTGATAATGTGCTGCCCGTGAAATGACAGAGAGGTGCTGCTTACTGCTTCGATAATTGCTATACTGTTCATCGTTAGTTTCTCCGAAAGTTACTGACATTAGAGGCCCGGTTAGTGTTAGCGCACTTCTGGGCTTCGCTGTATTTACTGAATGATAAATTCACCTTTCTTCTCCATCTCCATAACTCTAGAAATCAAGTAGTCCATCATTCCCTGAGCAGACCTATAAGTCTTTTTTGCATTGCTATCAACGAAGGCTTTAACTTCCTGAGTCATACGGTACGCCATAGGCTTGATATCTTTTTTCTTCTATTCCATTATTCACCTCATGCACTTTTATTATTCACACCATCATCGGTGTGGTTGGATTATTAATCACACATTATATTGTGTCAATAGGAGGTTATATATTTCACATATGAATATTAATGACTCATTTTCTAACAGGGTGGCAATAGCAAGGGTCGCCCTTGACTTAACGCAAGCGCAGTTAGCTGATACGGTCGGCATTGTGCGTAGACAGATTGCTGCTTATGAGGCTGGAGACTCAAAGCCTAGGGACAAAGTACTACATAACCTTGCAGCTGCTTTAGGGACAACATCAGAATGGTTAGCTACTGGGGCTGGGGCTGGCCCAGATGTGAGACATGTCAGAAAGACAATTACTGTTCCATTGATACCTATTTATACCAGTGTACAGGCACATGCTGTTAACGAGTTCTCATCTGAATCATCTGCGATAGACTTCATCCCCTGCCCAGAGGGTGCTGGGGAAAATGCATTTGCAATCATAGTTCAAGGCGATTCCATGACCTGTGACGGAAACATTAGCTTTCCAGATGGCACTATTGTCACCATTGCTCCCAATCACGAAATCAAGCATGGAGATTTTGGCCTATTTTCCTTAGGAGATTCGAATGAATCGACTTTCAAGCAACTTGTAATAGACCAAGGCAAGTACTATTTAAAGGCGCTTAATCATTCATGGCCTCTTGTTGCTTGTGGTGCAGATATAATAGTTATTGGTAAAGCAGTCCACTCTCAAGTGCACATTCGGTCTAATAATCACGTCGAATATCAGGCCATTAGACAAAAAAGTGACATTGAGAAAAGAATCGAGCAATTAGAAGAATTGATGTCCAGAGCTCATGATGCTGGAATATTTCTTGCGCAACATAGAAAAGACGACAAAAAGCCCGAGTAACCGTGCACAAAAAAGCCACCCGTAGGTGGCTTACCTGCATCAAGATTTATTACTAAGGGGTTAATGATGCTGCGTCTATTTCTTGGCATTCAATCTCATGCCCCATCGGCACATCATCATTTTCGGTCTGCTCTTTAGTTAACTTGGTCAGAGTTATGTCATCTTTAGCTGACCAAAGTTGCCAACCATCGCCAAGATACCTCGCCCCGCTAGCTGAAACTACTGACTTGAGGAGGAATAACTCTCCATCATATAGCATTACTGCGTGGTCAGTATCAGGAAAAGATGCTTTCATCTCCTTACCATTGCAGGTATAGTTAAATGTCTCTGCTGCTAGGGTGGTGACAGGTAAAGATAAAGCTAGAATGCAAGGCAATAGCCTAGATAGTTTAATCATGATATTTACTCAGTTGGGCCGATATTTGTGAATACTACCATGATTAGCTTATTAATTAACCACCCCCATTCTCTTAACTCTCTTCCTCACCCTTCATCACCTCTTCACGATAAACATCATCCAGTGCAAATATCAAGTTCGCGATTAATTTGTATAGGTCTGCTGCGAAGATATGTGTCGATATCACCCAATGACAGAGGCAGAGGTGTAGCTTCCATGCCGATATACTGCCTGCCGCGGCTAATTACTGCATAGGCAGAGAGAATAAGACCTGTTAACTCATCAATCCCCGGCTCATCAGCTGGCTTAAATCCCAACTTTTCCTCTCGCCATCGGTTGCGCTCACCTTCAGGACCAGAGTATCGGTTTAGCCACTTCTGCGCGGCTAGGGCTTTCCCACGGCATCATCTTTCTTCTCTTTAATGCCTTGAGCGATGTCAGAACCAGTCCTTAGGATTGACCAGTATAGCTCTGGCTTTTGTTTCAGCAGGGCCAGACCACTCTCTGGAGTGTATTCAATGGCTACTTCTTTGCCATCCACAATCTCACCAACCCCCTGTATTTTGAGCAGGTATCGAGCAGTAAGTCGTCGAGTGAATCCACATCACCAATAGCCGATAGGTCGAATTCCTTGGTGCCAACATTTAGCGCAGCATCCAATCTGTCGATATGGCGGCGGAGGATGGCCTGACGTGACTTGCAATCGTGAGACTCAACACTCCCGACCTTTAGTTTTAGGCCTTTAATTGGCTCAATCCAGCGGTTTCCATCTGCGCCTAAGCGCTTATTGATAATTCACATATTACCTCTGCATAAAAAAGACCCGTGACGCTATGCAGAGCGAAACGGGCAAATTGTTTTAGGTTATTGTGATGCTGGTTAAGTAGCAGCCTTGCGGGTGATAGTTGGCGGCGTATCTGAGTCAGTGATATTCAACTGAACCTGAATGATGTCCGTATTACCACCGTCAGGCCAATCACCGTCAACCTGAACCGATGGGAAGTTGAAGGTATAAGAGCCTTCTGTATTCTCAAGGGATTAGGCTAGATTAGCCAGAATATCATTCCCACTCAATCGTCGCGGGCGGTTTACCACTGATATCGTAAACGACGCGGGAAATACCGTTAACTTCGTTGATAATGCGGTTAGAGACACGGCCCAAGAAATCGTATGGCAGATGTGCCCAGTGCGCGGTCATAAAGTCGATGGTTTCTACCGCACGCAGCGAGACAACCCAATCGTATTTACGCCCATCGCCCATTACACCGACTGAACGTACTGGTAAGAAGACGGTGAAGGCTTGACTGACTTTATCGTATAGCTTGGCTTTGTGCAGCTCTTCGATAAAGATTGCATCAGCACGACGTAGCAGATCGCAATACTCTTTCTTCACTTCTCCCAGTACACGTACGCCAAGGCCTGGACCTGGGAAAGGATGACGATATAGCATCTCGAACGGCAGGCCTAACTCTAGACCAATTTTACGGACTTCGTCTTTGAACAGCTCTTTCAGCGGCTCAACCAGTCCCATCTTCATCTCTTTCGGTAAGCCACCCACATTGTGGTGTGATTTAATCACGTGCGCTTTACCCGTCGCAGATGCGGCAGATTCGATAACGTCTGGGTAGATAGTTCCTTGCGCTAACCATTTCACATCTTCGAGTTTTAACGCTTCTTCATCGAACACTTCTACAAAGACACGGCCGATGGTTTTACGCTTAGCTTCTGGTTCGTCGATTCCTGCAAGAGCATCGAGGAAACGTTTTTCCGCTTCAACATGGATAATGTTTAGACCGAAACGATCGCCAAACATCTCCATCACTTGTTCCGCTTCGTTTAAACGTAACAGCCCATTGTCAACGAAGACGCAGGTTAAACGCTTGCCGATGGCGCGGTGAAGTAACAGCGCCGTCACTGAGGAGTCAACCCCACCGGACAGGCCAAGGATAACTTTATCGTTACCCACTTGCTCACGCAGGCGCTCGACCGCATCGTCGATAATCTTAGCTGGCGTCCACAGGGCTTCACACTGACAGATATCACGCACGAAACGCTCAAGCAATTGCTGACCTTGACGTGTGTGGGTCACTTCTGGGTGGAACTGTACGCCGTAGAAACGCTTCTCTTCGTTCGCCATAATGGCAAACGGGCACGTTTCGGTGCTGGCTACGGTGGTGAAATCAGCAGGAATGGCGGTGACTTTATCGCCATGGCTCATCCAGACATCAAGAATCGGTGCGCCCTGCTCAGTTAGGCTATCTTTGATATCACGGACCAAAGCACTGTCAGCCACAACTTCAACTTGCGCATAACCAAATTCACGCTCGTTGGAACCTTGAACTTGGCCACCCAGTTGCATTGCCATGGTTTGCATACCGTAGCAGACACCTAATACCGGAACACCCGCGGTAAATACATATTCTGGCGCGCGCGGGCTATTGTTTTCCGTTGTGCTCTCCGGACCACCCGATAAAATAATACCGTTCGGGTTAAATTCGCGGATCTGCGCTTCGGTCACATCCCAAGCCCATAATTCACAGTACACGCCCAACTCCCGCACGCGACGTGCGACCAGCTGCGTATACTGGGAACCAAAGTCGAGGATCAGAATACGGTGTTTGTGGATATTTTCTGTCGTCATTAAAATTTTCCAGGCGATAGCGTTATGAAATGACGCGCCCGGCAATCGCCGGGCGCAAAGTCAGTCGGGATTAAGACCCCATACGATAATTTGGTGCTTCTTTGGTAATAGTAACATCGTGAACGTGACTTTCCGAGATACCTGCACCACTGATACGGACAAATTCTGCTTTAGTCCTTAAGTCATCAATGGTCGCACAGCCAGTTAAGCCCATGCATGAACGCAGGCCGCCCATCTGCTGATGAATAATCTCTTTTAAGTGACCTTTGTAGGCGACACGACCTTCAATCCCTTCTGGCACCAATTTGTCTGCCGCGTTATCAGTTTGGAAATAACGGTCAGAAGAGCCTTTAGACATCGCGCCTAAAGAGCCCATACCACGGTAGGATTTGTAAGAACGACCTTGATAAAGTTCGATTTCGCCTGGGGACTCATCAGTACCCGCTAACATTGAACCGACCATAACCGCTGCGGCGCCCGCGGCGATCGCTTTAGCGATATCACCGGAGAAACGGATCCCGCCATCTGCAACGACGGGAATACCCGTCCCTTCAAGCGCAGCAACGGCATCAGAGACCGCGGTGATTTGTGGAACACCAACGCCGGTGACGATACGTGTAGTACAGATTGAGCCAGGGCCAATTCCGACTTTAACGGCACTGACGCCAGCATCAGCAAGGGCTTTAGCGCCTGCTGCAGTCGCAACATTACCACCGATGATTTCTAAGTCAGGATATTTCGCACGGGTTTCACGAATACGTTGTAGAACACCTTCAGAATGGCCATGTGACGAGTCGATCAATAGCACATCGACCCCTGCAGCCACTAAAGCATCGACGCGTTCTTCGTTACCTGCACCCGCACCGACGGCTGCGCCAACGCGTAAACGACCTTGGGAGTCTTTACAGGCGTTAGGCTTACGTTCAGCCTTTTGGAAATCCTTAACGGTAATCATGCCACGAAGGTGGAAAGCATCATCAACAACTAGCGCTTTTTCGACACGATTTTCATGCATTTTCTGCAGGACGATTTCGCGTGCGTCGCCTTCTTTCACCGTGACCAAACGCTCTTTTGGCGTCATGAAAGTGCTAACCGCTTGATTGAGGTCGGTCACAAAACGGACATCACGGCCAGTGATGATCCCCACCAGCTCATTTTGTGCGTTAACGACTGGGTAACCGGCGAAACCATTAATTTCAGTTAACTCTTTCACTTCACGTAGCGTAGTGGTAGGTAATACAGTTTGTGGATCGGTGACGATACCACTTTCGTATTTTTTCACCTTACGTACTTCTTCCGCTTGGCGCTCAATGGTCATGTTCTTGTGGATAAAACCTAAACCGCCTTCTTGAGCCAGTGCAATTGCTAAACGGGCTTCGGTCACGGTATCCATTGCAGCAGACAGCATTGGGATATTCAGGCGAATGTTTTTCGTCAATTGAGTAGTCAGCGAAGCCGTGTTAGGCAGCACTGTAGAGTGGGCAGGAACCAGTAAAACATCGTCGAACGTGAGGGCTTCTTTTGCAATTCGTAGCATGGCAATATCTCAACCTAAGGTTAGTGAGAACGGATAAAATATTGCCGATGCATTATACAGGCGCATTGCCCTTCGCTCCAGCTTTATTTATAGAAAAAACTTGATAGTTGTAAGTAGAAGGTTACTATCACTGCTTAACCCTCTGATTTAAAGTTTGATCTTGATCACATGTTACCGACAGAAAACAGCACAATTTATTCCGTCGCTCAGCTAAACGGTAGCGTGCGACAGCTTCTGGAAAAGCAGCTGGGCCGCATCTGGCTAAGTGCCGAAGTCTCGAACTTTAGCCGACCGTCATCCGGACATTGGTACTTCACCCTTAAGGACGATGCCGCTCAGGTCCGCTGCGCAATGTTTCGTGGCAGCAATCAACGCGTCACCTTTCAGCCGCAAAACGGCATGCAGATTCTCGTCCGGGCGTCGGTGACGCTTTATGATCCGCGAGGCGACTATCAGTTGATTGTTGAGTCGATGCATCCGGCTGGCGAAGGATTGTTACAGCAACAATTTCAAGCATTAAAACTTAAGCTCGACAGCGAGGGGCTGTTCGCGCAATCTCGCAAACGCTCTCTACCGGTCCCAGCAACACGCGTGGGGGTGATTACTTCCCCTTCTGGCGCGGCATTACATGATATTTTGCATGTATTACGTCGACGTGACCCCGCGCTTCCCGTGGTGATCTATCCCACAGCAGTGCAAGGACGAGAGGCGACTGCTGCCATCGTCAACGCCATCACCTTAGCCAATCAACGTAAAGAGTGTGATGTGTTGATTGTCGGACGTGGCGGAGGCTCGTTGGAGGATCTGTGGTGCTTTAACGAAGAGAGTGTGGCCCGCGCCATTGCCAACAGCGACCTCCCGATT
This sequence comes from Rosenbergiella metrosideri, assembly GCF_022602565.1. Classification (GTDB taxonomy): domain Bacteria; phylum Pseudomonadota; class Gammaproteobacteria; order Enterobacterales; family Enterobacteriaceae; genus Rosenbergiella; species Rosenbergiella metrosideri. The sequence continues at coordinate 57,304 of NZ_JALBCV010000013.1, read as the reverse complement.
GTCAGTGCTGTCGGTCACGAAACTGATATCACTATCGCTGATTTTGTCGCAGACTTACGCGCCCCCACCCCCTCTGCCGCGGCGGAAATGGTGAGTCGTAATCAACTTGAACTTTTACGGCAATTACAAGGGCAGCAACAACGATTAGAGATGGCGTTCGATTATTATCATACCGGCCAACAACGCCGCTTAACGGCGCTTACACACCGTCTGACCCAGCAACATCCACAGTTACGACTGGTACGCCAACAGTCACAGCTACAACAACAACAACGCCGCATGCAAGATGCTTTACAACGTCAAGTGCAGAGTGCGCAACAGCGTTATGATAGCCTGACCCGTCGCTTGAACCGCTGCCTGCCTTCAGCCAAAATTGCTCAGCATCAGCAATATCTCGCTCAACAGCGCTATCGTTTGCAGATTGCCCTGCAGCAGCAGGTCGAGCAGCGTAAGCAGCGCTTTGGAAATCTGGCCGTGCAGTTGGAAGCAGTCAGTCCACTCGGGACGCTGGCACGAGGCTACAGTGTCACCACCGGCGCAAAAGGTGAAGTCGTACGTAAGACTAAAGAGTTACGTGTCGGTGATACGCTTCGTACCCGCTTGGAGGATGGCTGGGCGGAGAGTGAAGTCGTCAACCTTGAGAAAACCCGTAAACGCACTCCAAAAAAGTCTACTTCTTCACAATAAAAAAGGGCCACTTTCTGTGGCCCTAATGATTAACGCTTGTTCTTCTTCATGTGCGCCATTAAACGCTTACGTTTACGCTGTTGTGTTGGCGTAAGTAGGTTACGTTTTCCAGCAAACGGGTTCTCACCCTCTTTGAATTGGATACGGATCGGCGTTCCCATCACGTTTAAGGTCCGACGATAATAGTTCATCAAGTAACGTTTGTAGGAATCCGGTAAATCCTTCACTTGGTTACCGTGAATGACCACGATAGGTGGGTTATATCCCCCCGCATGCGCGAACTTCAGTTTAACGCGACGGCCACGTACCAGAGGCGGTTGGTGATCGTCTTGCGCCATATGCATGATGCGTGTCAGCATTGCCGTATTAACGCGTTTGGTCGAGCTATCGTAAGCTTCGGTAATGGATTCAAACAGGTTGCCGACGCCACTACCATGTAGGGCCGAAATAAAGTGAACACGGGCAAAATCGATAAAGCCTAAACGGTAATCCAGTGCTTCTTTGATTTCGTCTCTGACTTCTTGCGACAGGCCATCCCATTTATTGACGACGATAACGAGTGAACGTCCACTGTTAAGAATAAAGCCTAACAACGAGAGATCTTGGTCAGAGATCCCTTCCCGCGCATCGATCACTAGCAATACGACGTTAGCGTCTTCGATCGCTTGCAGGGTTTTGATTACCGAGAACTTCTCGACCGCATCATGCACTTTACCGCGCTTACGCACACCGGCAGTGTCGATCAATACATAGTCGCGCTCGTCACGTTCCATCGGTATATAGACGCTATCACGTGTAGTGCCAGGCATGTCATACACAACAACCCGGTCTTCACCTAAAATACGGTTGGTGAGGGTCGATTTACCCACGTTAGGACGACCAACGATGGCTAATTTGATCGGCAACGTCGTGGGGTCGAACTCTTCTTCTTCTTCGAGTTGTTCTAGCTCTTCCGCTTCCAGATCAGCCCAATACGCGGCATTTTCTTCTTCTTCAGTCAGTGGCGCTTGTTCTTCTTTTTTATCCATCCACGGGAACAACGCCGTCTCTAATAGCGATGTCACGCCACGACCATGCGATGCTGCGATAGCATGGATTTCGCCCATGCCCAATGACCAGAAATCACTGATTGCCGCATCGGCATCCAAACCATCGGTTTTGTTGGCGACTAGAAAAGTCGCTTTTTCACGTGAACGTAAATGTTGAGCGATTTGCTCATCCGCAGGCATCACGCCGGCACGGGCATCCACCATAAATAGGACGACATCTGCCTCTTCAATCGCTAATAACGATTGTGCCGCCATCCGCGTTTCAACACCCTCTTCGGTGCCATCAATACCACCGGTATCAATACAGATGAATTCACGGCCTTCAACTTCAGCTCGCCCATACTTGCGATCGCGCGTCAGACCGGGAAAGTCCGCAACCAGCGCATCACGTGTGCGAGTTAACCGATTGAATAATGTTGACTTTCCAACATTCGGGCGCCCAACCAGCGCGACCACAGGTACCATAATAAAGCCTCATGACAAAATAAATCTGCTAACCCAACTTTTATTCGCAAGCACGCTTAATCAAATAAAAGTGGCTTACCATAAAAAATAAACGGCTCCTGCAGAACAGGAGCCGTGCAATATAACACACCTAAGCGAAATTGCTGAGGATGTTTAACGTGAGATAGAGTAAACCTCGCCGCCTTTCGCTTGAATCAGCAATTTGCTGCCCGCGACAACCGGATCAGTTTGGAAGCCTGAACTATCGACTTTTTGCTGGGAAACAAAGCGTCCGTCTGCGGTATTGATCCAGTGTAGGTAGCCTTCGCTATCCCCAACGACTAGGTAACCATCAAACAGAACTGGCGAAGTTAAGTTACGATGCAGTAATTCGCTTTGACGCCAGATGGCGACACCGCCATCAGTATTTAAGGCAATCACACGGTCGTCTTGGTCAACCACATAAATGTTGCTACCTTCGACAATAATATTTTTTACGCCGCCAACATCACGTTTCCAGATGAGTTGTCCAGAACGTAAATCCATCGCGGTTAAGCTACCGTTGTAGGCTAAAGCATAGACCACATTGTTTGCGATAATTGGCGTAGTATCGACGTCACTTAAGCGATCAATTTCTGTCGCACCGCTCGGTTGCGAGATACGTTGCTGCCAGATAATCTGACCTTGGTTTAGGATCACGGCACTCACACGTCCGTTATCTCCGCCAACGATCGCGCCACCATAAGCGACTGCTGGCGCAGATTCGCCACGCAGTGATAGCGAAGGAATATCAAGGTTAACTGACCATTTGCTGGCACCCGTTTGTTGGTCAAGTGCCTGCAGAATGCCGTTACTTTGGTGGATTAAGACTAACCCATCGCTAACCACAGGACGCGACATCGCTTCACCGGTGACTTGGGTCTTCCACAACAATTTACCGTCCGCCGCGTTTAACGCATAGACAGCGCCACGCTCGCTACCGATATATAAGGTTGAGCCGTCAACGGTGATGCCACCAGACAGTAAGGCAGACAGGTTACTTGAGAAGAAGCCCTGTTTTTCAGAGAGATCGATCGACCATTTCTCTTTACCACTCGCGGCGTCTAGCGCTTTAACCGTACCATGGCGGTCCGCTGCAAAGACGGTACCTTCTTGCCAAGCAGGGTGCAGGTTAGAGTAGAAGTTGCCTACACCATCACCTACCGAGGTACTCCATGCGGTAGAAGGGGTAAACTGATTTTGTACTTTGGGCAGAGGGGCCATTTTCACGACATCCTCTTCACCACTGAACAGCGAACAACCACTTAACAGGGTGGCCGAAATTAATGCCGGCAGCAGGTATTTACGTAATTCCATGCGCTCTCTCACTGGCTTAGCTAAAATTATTCAATTTAGTTTGCATCATCTGCTTCACTGCAGGTGATACCTCTGATTTTATCCCTTGACGCCAAGCAGCGGCTGCGCCCTGCTTATCGCCTTTATTTAACAGGATATCGCCGCGAATATCTGCGGCCAGGCCGGTCCAGTTATCCCCTTTGACTGCATCAAGCGTTTTTAATGCCGCATCGGGATTTTTTAGCTCAGACTGGACCCGAGCAAGACGAAGACGAATCACCGCTTGAAGACTTTGGTCTGCAGAGTCTTGCAGCCCTTGCTCTAAGATTTTCGCTGCATTCTGCAGGTCACTCTTATCGACATAGGTTTTGGCCAGCGTCAGTGACGCCAAAGCACCATAACTGGTTTTATCGTGGTCAACAAAACTGGCAAGCGCCTGAATTGACGCAGGGTTATCAGCTTTCAGCGTTGACGTGAGCTGCTGGTAGCGATCCGATGATGCTAAAGCATCATTTTGTTGATGATTCACCCAAAAGCGCCAGCCCACTAGTGCGGCAATCCCAATCACTGCACCGACCGCAAGAATCTTACCGTTGTTCGCAAAAAACTGTTTAACTGCTTCAGTTTGATCACGTTGATTGTCGTTGTTGTAAACTTCCACCCGTCCTACTCCTGTATTACTCTCTACCTGCCACACGCTTACTCAGCGAGAAGCGCCGCCTGTAATTCGGCCAGTACATCCTGAGAACTGACTAACTTCTGTTCACCACGCGCCAAGTTTTTAATCACCACTTGTCCGTTGCTGACTTCATCTTCGCCCAGCACCAGTGCCACTTTCGCACCATTTTTATCCGCACGCGCGAATTGCTTCTTGAAGTTACCGCCACCAAAGTTAGTCATAATTTTCAAGCTAGGCGCTTGATCACGGAGCGTTTCGGCAAGTTGCATCGCTGCAGATTGCACACCTTGTCCCGATGATATGACGTAGACATCCACTTTGTTAACTGGTTCAAAGTCTGGTACGACAGATTGTACTAACAGAACCAAACGCTCAAGCCCCATCGCGAAGCCCACAGCAGGTGTGGCACGCCCACCCAGCTGTTCAACAAGCCCATCGTAACGTCCACCGGCACAGACAGTACCTTGCGCGCCTAGGCTGCTGGTCACCCACTCAAAAACGGTGCGGTTGTAGTAGTCTAATCCACGGACCAAGCGCTGATTGATGCGATAAGTAATCCCTGCGTCATCTAAGAATTGGCAGACACCCGCGAAGTGCTCACGAGATTCGTCATCGAGGTAGTCATGCAGTTTAGGAGCGTCATTCAGTAACGCTTGAACCTCTGGATTTTTGCTGTCCAGTACCCGCAACGGGTTACTGTACATGCGACGTAAACAGTCTTCATCCAACACTTCCTTATGCTGTTCTAAGAACGCAACCAATGCTTCACGGTAATTGGCGCGTGCATCAAGTGAACCGATGGAGTTAAGCTCTAGCTCGACATGATCAGCAATACCGAGCACTTTCCACCAGCGCGCGGTCATCATGATCAGCTCAGCATCAATATCAGGGCCTGTTAAGCCAAAGACTTCCGCCCCAAGTTGGTAGAATTGACGATAACGCCCCTTCTGTGGACGCTCGTAACGGAACATCGGCCCCATATACCATAGGCGCTGTTCTTGGTTATAAAGCAGACCATGTTCGATTCCCGCACGGACACAGCCCGCGGTGCCCTCAGGGCGTAAAGTTAAGCTTTCACCGTTGCGGTCATCGAAGGTATACATCTCTTTTTCGACCACATCGGTGACTTCACCAATGGCGCGTTTAAACAATGGCGTCTGTTCTACGATAGGCAAGCGAATTTCGCTAAAGCCGTAGCCTGCCAAGACTTGTTTCAGACTCTGTTCGATGCGCTGCCATACTGCAGTATCTGCTGGCAGGTAGTCGTTCATTCCCCGTATCGCTTGAATATTTTTCGCCACGTTACAATCTCTTTATTTCAAATGCTAAAAAAACAGGGCATTACTGCCCAGTTAAATGATTAGTTATCTAGGTGCTGGATCGCAATCCGCGCATTTTCGTCCAGCATCGAGGCTTTTGCACGGATACGGGCTTCGAGTTGGTCAATCATATCGTTATTATCTAGACGATCACGTTGACGTACCCCATCTTCGTAGAATCCGCTTTTTTTATTACCACCGGTAACGCCGAGGGTGGAGACAGTCGCCTCGCCCGGTCCATTGACCACGCAGCCGATAATCGAGACATCCATAGGCGTAATGATATCTTCTAAACGCTGTTCTAAAGCATTAACCGTACCGATAACATCAAACTCTTGACGTGAACAGGTTGGGCAAGCGATAAAGTTAATTCCACGTGAACGAATACGTAGCGATTTTAAGATATCAAAGCCCACTTTGATCTCTTCAATTGGATCAGCCGCCAGTGAGACACGTAACGTATCGCCAATGCCTTCAGACAGCAATAAACCTAACCCAATCGCCGATTTCACCGCTCCGGCACGTGCGCCGCCTGCTTCTGTGATACCTAAGTGCAGTGGTTGTTTAATCTGTTGTGCCAGCAGACGATAGGATTCAACCGCTAAAAACACATCAGAGGCTTTGACACTGACTTTGAACTGATCGAAGTTTAGACGATCTAAATGTTCAACATGACGCAGTGCAGATTCAACCAGTGCCTGTGGCGTCGGTTCGCCATATTTTTCCTGCAGATCTTTTTCTAATGATCCGGCATTTACGCCGATACGGATCGGGATATTATGATCCCGAGCGCAATCCACAACTTGACGAATACGTTCGTTATTACCGATATTTCCTGGGTTGATCCGTAAGCAATCAACACCGTACTCTGCCACTTTAAGAGCGATACGGTAATCGAAATGGATATCTGCCACTAAGGGCAGATTCACTTGTTGCTTAATCAGCTTGAAGGCTTCTGCCGCATCCATAGTAGGAACAGAAACACGTACAATATCCGCACCGACGCGCTCTAGCGCTCTAATCTGATTGACCGTTGCTTCAACATCGGTGGTACGGGTATTGGTCATTGATTGTACAGCGATGGGAGCCCCATCGCCGATTGGCACCTTACCGACATAAATACGAGTCGATTTACGACGGTTAATGGGAGCCTCGTTATGCATAGCTTTTCTCCACTTGTCTCAAGGTTAGCGCTTACGCGCCAACATTCAGACGTGCTACCTGATTACGATGAACAAAACGGCTGAGATCAACGGGTTGACCACGGAACTGGACCGAGACTGATGCAGGAGCGCCGATTTTTAGATGATAGGGAAGCTTACCAGTGAGGTTTAAAGCACCACCATTGTGTTGTAAGCCACTGAATAATTTTTTACCGCTCGCATCACTGACTTCCAACCAGCAGTCGCCGGTAAATTGTAAGGTGATAGCATCTGGGCTAGCAGGGGTCTGTGGCGCATTATCAGCCGTCGTGGCAGGTTGCGCAGGAAGAGACGTTGAAACTGCTGGCGTTTGGGGCGTCGGCGAGGTTTGTGTCGGATTCACCGCCGCTGGCGCTGCTGCGCTATTATCGTTAGCGGGTGCGGTTGACGCGGAAGGCGTCGTTTCTGATGGTGCGGCCGGTTCTGGCTGCGCATCGGTCGCCGCAGGTTGAGACTCACTTTGTGTGGCTTGCTGAGACGACGGATCGGTGGATAATGGAATGGACTGACTAGTACCGGTTCCTTCGTTTTCTTGCGTCGACACGCTATTCGTTAATTCACTTTGCGCGGCTTTATGATTCTGCCACCACCACGCTACCGTAAGTCCCACCACGACAAAAATAATTAACCAAGTGAACGTCGTGAGTAGCCCATCGCGTTTTTTTCTACTGCGACGGCTATTGAGCGAGTAATTCTGCATCGGCGTGATTTTTGCTGGACGTATCGGCGCGTGTTGCGGGGCTTCGGGCAGTAATTCGGTTTCTGGGATTTGCACTAGGCGTGCATAAGAGCGGATATACCCGCGTAAAAAGGTCACGGCAAGTTCAGCAGGCGCTTTATCATCTTCGATATCTCGCACTGTAGAGAGCTTGAGGCAGAGTCTATCGGCAACGTTCTGTTGCGTCATACCTTTGGCTTCACGGGCTTGACGTAAACGCTCACCCGCAGATTTTTTGATGATGTCTTGGTTGGCTTCAGTATTCATTCGCAATATAACGTCAGTACTGTATCGAGGGTGAAAAGTTCGCGCTAACGGTAATGGGTCTGTGACGCTGGCGACCGAGTACGGCGTTGCACGGCGATAAATTCATGGTTTACATCATTCTGTTCAGTGAATAAGTATAATGATAGTGCGTTTCTAGAATAGTGTTAAGCTTATCCGGATACGACTCATGTTACCTTCCCACTCAACACTACTCACTCTGGCGATGGCATGACTAGCATGATGCTGCCGCTATCGTGACGAGTCCGGTAAACAGGGATTTTCTTTTCCACTGTTTTGATTACCTACTGTTTTTTCATCACGTTTAACAATACGTCGAGCTTCATCATACTGCCCTAAAGTACAAAGAAAAGCACCGTAATTATCACTTAGCTGGGTATTTTCTGGAGCCATCTTAAAAGCACGTTGATAATACGAAACAGCCTTTGAGGTGTCCCCTTGCTGTGCGGCTATCTGTGCTAGCCCCCACCATCCGTGAGCATTATTCGGCTGGAGGGCCACCACTTTACGAAAGTTCCGTTCGGCGTGGGTGAGTTGGTTTATCTGAAGGTATTGTTCCCCAAGATAGCGCCGCATGGCCACGCTCTGTTCTACCGCTGAATAGTGCTGGCAGCCCGCCAGTAAACTTACCACCACCACTGCCCCTTTCCATTTAGTCATTTACTAGCCCTTATCATCCTTGACTAAGCGCTAGCATGACAGAATCAGTACAGTGGCGGAGTTCCCTTTCGCTTAGGGCTAGAGGGCTTTCACAGAAATTTGTTCACCTGCCATTTTCTTACGCAGGGTCCGTTTAGTCCGATCGATAACATCACCGGCTAACTGGCCACATGCCGCATCAATATCGTCACCACGGGTCTTACGGACAATGGTAGTAAAACCGTAATCCATTAATACCTTTGAAAAGCGGTCGATACGGCTATTAGAGCTGCGCCCATAAGGGGCTCCTGGGAAGGGGTTCCATGGGATTAAGTTAATTTTACTCGGCGTATCTTTTAATAACTCGGCCAGTTCATGGGCGTCATCGGTACTGTCGTTGACATGGTCGAGCATCACATATTCGATGGTCACTCGGCCTTGGTTAGCATTAGACTTACCAATATAACGTTTCACGGCGGCTAAGAAAGCTTCAATGTTGTACTTCTTATTAATCGGTACGATTTCGTCGCGGACTTTGTCATTCGACGCGTGCAAAGAGATGGCCAAGGCCACGTCGATCATATCACCGAGCTTATCCAGCGCAGGGACAACGCCTGAGGTGGAGAGTGTGACGCGGCGTTTAGATAAGCCAAAACCGAAATCGTCGAGCATAATTTCCATCGCTGGGACGACGTTAGTAAGGTTAAGCAAGGGTTCGCCCATCCCCATCATCACTACGTTGGTGATTGGGCGCTGACCGGTCACTTTCGCCGCACCGATAATTTTCGCCGCGCGCCAAACTTGTCCGATAATTTCCGACACTTTTAAGTTACGGTTGAATCCCTGTTGCGCAGTCGAGCAGAACTTACACTCCAAAGCACAGCCGACTTGTGAAGAAACACATAAGGTCGCACGGTCTTTTTCTGGAATATAAACGGTCTCAACTAACTGATCGCCGACTCGTATCGCCCACTTGATCGTCCCATCTGAAGAACGCATCTCTTCCGCAACTTCTGGTGCACGGATCTCTGCCATGTCACTCAGTTTTTGACGGAATTTTTTATTGATATCCGTCATTTGCTCAAAATCGTCACAGCAGTAGTGGTAAATCCACTTCATAATCTGATCTGCACGGAAAGGCTTTTCGCCTAGGGATGCGACAAACTTGCGCATTTCTGTGCGATTCAGGTCAAGTAAGTTAACCTTGGTGGATTTAACAGGCGTAATAGCTGGCGCGAAAATTTCTGGGGTGGTGATAGAGTCTGACATAATAATCTCTGGCCTCGTTGTTACACGTTATGGCACGTAAAAGGAATTGATAATGTAAAAAAACGCACCCCCTCACAAAGCAAGGGGGTGCGTAGTGTACATCCATCTGTAATCAGATGCGAATGTACTGCGTGCGACGCGTTAAAAATTAACGAGTACGTGCGCACACTTCTTCAGCAGAGAAGAAGTAAGCAATTTCACGTGCTGCAGACTCAGCAGAGTCAGAACCGTGTGTTGCGTTTTCGGTGAAGCTGTCAGCGTAATCCGCGCGCAGAGTACCTGCTAATGCGTTGTCTGGGTTAGTTGCGCCCATCAGGTCACGGTGACGTTGGATAGCGTTTTCGCCTTCTAAAACGGAAACAACAACTGGACCAGAAGTCATGAACTCAACCAGACCATCAAAGAATGGGCGGCCTTTGTGCTCAGCGTAGAAGCCTTCTGCTTGCTCTTTAGTCAGTTGCAGCATTTTAGCGCCCACGATTTTGAAGCCAGCGCTTTCAAAACGGTTGTAGATTGCACCAATTACATTTTTAGCAACGGCGTTTGGCTTAATGATAGAAAAAGTACGTTCGATTGTCATAGTGACCTCAGTCTGAGCTTGCAAAATACCCTAACGCCGTCCTGACACAGTTGACGAACGACGATAGTGAGAAACGGCGCCGATTATAGGTGGCAAACGCGCCGTTGCCTAGGTTAATCCATTATTTTTTATCATTTTGCCTTAATTATTTTCTTCCTTAGTGGTATCTCACAGTGTTCATACCTTAACCCGATGCGGACTAAAAAGCTCCGTGACAAATTGGGCAAGCTTTGTCACTCTGTTCGTCTTGATATTTTTAGGAGTGGAGAGACAATGAGTCATACTGTTTTCGTTACGCCGCACTGGCTGGCTGACCACCTCAACGATACCGGGATACAGGTCATCGATGCCCGATTATTACCCCCAGGACAAGAACGGGTTCGTAACGTTGAGAGTGAATACCATGCGGGGCATCTCCCTGAGGCAGTCTTCTTCAATATCGAACATCTCTCTGATAACCATAGCCCCTATCCCCATATGTTACCTCGTGCGGATCATTTTGCCGTCGCGATGCGAGAACTTGGGGTCGATCATGAAAAGCATCTTATCGTTTACGATGAGGGAAATCTCTTTTCTGCGCCGCGTGCTTGGTGGATGCTACGTCACTTCGGTGTCGAAAAGGTATCGATATTGGCCGGCGGTTTGAAGGCTTGGCAACAAGCAAACTTACCGCTCGCCACCGGCGAAGTCACCTTACCGCCAACGCAATTCGAGGTTCAGGTAGCTGATGACGCCGTCGTCCCTCTGACTAAAATGTTACTCCTGAGTCACGAAGGTGGCATGCAAATTATCGATGCACGCTCTGCTCCACGTTTTAACGCCGAAGTCGATGAACCTCGTCCCGGATTACGTCGCGGGCATATCCCTAACAGCCTTAATCTACCTTGGGACCACTTGGTCAGCGAAGGCCGTTTGAAAGAGAACGAACAGTTACAAGCCCTGTTCCAGCAGGCAGGCGTCGATACCACGCAGCCAGCTGTCGTCACCTGCGGATCAGGCGTTACCGCAGTGGTAGTGTTACTCGCTTTATACCAACTGGGTCAGCATCAGGTCAGCCTTTATGATGGTTCTTGGGGCGAATGGGGAAGCCGCGACGATTTACCTGTAAGACCTTAGGCGGGCAACCGCGGGAATGACAAGTCGTTAAGATGGAAATCAAGTGAGCGTAACGGAGCCTGTTAATATCTTATTTGGAACGTTAAGGATCTATAGCTTCAAAATGGCCGGTTTCGGTTCGCGTTAGGCACGGTGGTAATGCCCATCGTGCCTTACCCACTTTGAGGCCGCGTCCAACAGTGTTTAGCGAATGATTAGGCGACCGCCTGCATCGTTTTCTCAATCCCCTTCTTGAGGACATAAATATAGGCACTCGTGAATTTTCTAGAGCGATGAACATCTCCCCATCCTCTGCACACCGGTTACTTAACGGCCAAACAATAGTAACGCCTGATATGGCGGTTAAGTTATCGCCGTGTTAGGGAATACCCCTAAATTTTGGCTTAATTTACAAGCTAACTACAGCCTATATCATGCAGAATCGTCGGTTGATATGTCTCACTTACGCCGACTGGTAGCAGATGCCCCTTCTGCTGCCATGGCGCAGTCAAAACCATAGAAAGAACCGTCACCGAAGAGCGTGTAAGCCACCACTTCACCTATCAGGATTTGATGAAGTATAAGGGTGTTGGCTGGCAACCATTAATGATCACATTGATAGTCAATAAATAGCGGTAGCAGCCTAGGAGCAAACGGTGACGTATTTGCTATTAAGACAAACCCCTTGGGGTTGGTTATCCAACTTTCGGGGGTCGCTCGCGTCTACAAGATTCGCTGGCTACCCTTAAAATCTCGCAGGAAACTGCCCCAACGTCGTTCATAGAATGGGGTGATGTGCGCTGTAAAGAAGTGACTGACACCGGAAGGCTGATCAGTAATCTCACACAGATCGATTAAGGCATCGTCGGCTAAGGTGTCCACCGCGACTTGACCCGCTTGCTGAATAATCGCGTCAATCTCACCGTCGGCTTCAATCCCTAGCAGTAAATTGGCCGGTAACCCCTCTCCTTCCCGTATTTCGGCCAGAAAGGCACGGCGCACTGGCTTGAGTCCCGCAAACAGAGTGGTGAGGGAGCTGACGAGCTGCGCAGGAAGCTCATCGATTGCCGAGACCAGTAGGGTTTCCCCGCCTTCAATGACGTGTTGTTCAGAGAGCGCATCACCGCGATTATCTAATAAGGCGGCAATTTCGCTGGCAGAAAACTCTTTGCCTATACTGCATTTAGGATTAAGGAATAGGTTGTCACCTCGCGTTAGCTCGAAGAGCGTTTTAACGGGTAGCTTAACCCAAGGCTCTCCCAACTCACATACCTCATTAAGCATTTGTTCAGAGGTGAAAAAAGGAATGACGCTTTCGCCATCCGCCTTCTCCCAATGCGTTAATTCGACGCCCGAGTCGGCAGTCAATGGTTGTGCAACGCTACGACCTAAGACCCAGACATCAGCATCCAATAATGCCTGAAAAAAAGCAGGTCGATGTGCGGGTTCAGTGGCCGCTTGCGCCAACAGTTTTTCCAATTCAACGGACATAATAGGCTCTCAAAATCGGCAGGCATTACGCCTGCCCCGCAGATTATTTTAATAGCAGATTTGCTAAGGTACGCACGCCAATTCCCGTGGCCCCCGCTGACCACTGCTCGACACCAGCCTTACGATAGGTGGCTGAACAGTCGATATGTAACCACCCTTTTTTATACTCGGTCACGAACCAAGAAAGAAAGGCAGCTGCACTGCTCGCGCCAGCCGTGTGCGCAGGACTTGCGATATTATTGAGATCAGCAAAATTGGAAGGCAAGTGCTGACGGTGGAATTCCTCAACCGGTAAGCGCCAGAAGCTCTCTCCTTCGATACCTGCACTGTGCAGCAGTGATTGTGCCGCGATATCATCAAAACTAAAGAGCGCATGATAATCATTGCCAAGCGCCATTTTCGCTGCACCGGTAAGGGTCGCTGCATCGATCAATAATTCAGGCTGTTGTGCGCTGGCATCAATTAACCCGTCCGCCAAGACTAAACGGCCTTCAGCATCGGTGTTCATCACCTCAACCGACTTACCGTTACGATAATGGATAATATCGCCCAGACGCATTGCATTACCGCTGACCATATTATCTGCACAGCAAAGAATCAGTTTCACACGCTTTGTTAAACCGCGAGCAATCGCTAAGGCTAACGCACCGGTCAGGGTAGCTGCACCGCCCATATCTGACTTCATCGAGTCCATAGGAACGCTTGGTTTAAGGCTATAGCCGCCCGTATCGAAGGTGATCCCTTTACCGACCAGGCAAGCGAAAACCGGCGCTGTATCGTCGCCGCTCGGGTTATAATCGAGGGTTAATAATGCTGGAGCACGGGTGGAAGCACGACCAACGGTATGGAGACCAAGATAGCCTTGTTCGCGAAGCTCGTCGCCTTTTAGAATACGGTAGGTGACCGCATCGGGGGCAACATTATTCAACAGGTCAACCGCAGCACGGGCCAACTCTTGAGGTCCCAGATCTTCCGCAGGTTTATTGATGGTATCGCGAACCCAATCGATGATCGTCAAGCGGTGGTCGAGTTCGGCGCGATCCGCTTCAGATAGCGTCGGCCAAGTGACCTGACGCTGCCCTTTCGGCGAGCGGAAACCTTGCCAGAACGCCCAACAGGCTTCAAGATCCCACCCCTCACCACTCAACACAACGTGGCGAATACCTTGTTGGTCGAGTTTACGCGCGGCGCGCTGTATCGCACCATTTTTCTCTGCCTCGGCAAGATGGATTGTCATCCCTTCAGCATGAGGACTCATCAAAGCTTTGGCACCCCAGCACTCTGCTGCGGGTTGCTGACTTAATTGTAAATGCATCGCTGTGGTCATCGCTGACTCCTAAACTTATTCGTATTCGTCAATCCAGACTAACAAAATCGCTTCTAATATTTTTTCGTTTGATGCGTTAGGATTGTCATCAAAACCGTCTAATTCACAGATCCAGGCATGCAGATCAGTAAACCTTACTGTTTTAGGATCGGTATCTGGATAAAGATCGTATAAGGCTTCGCCAATCTCACGGCTATCTGTCCATTTTATCGACATGCTTATTTTCTCCATAGCAATCGGGCCAGAGGATAAGTCTGGCCCGATAAGGAATAAATTAGTGTTCCCGTGCGTGGTTCACGGTATAGCGTGGGAATTCGACGGTGAGGTCTTCGTCAGTCACCCGTGCTTGGCAACTTAACCGGCTTTCTGGTTCAAGTCCCCAAGCCTTATCAAGCATGTCATCTTCCAATTCGGAGCTTTCGGCTAAGGAGTCAAAACCTTCGCGTACCACACAGTGGCAGGTAGTACAGGCGCAAGATTTTTCACAAGCATGCTCGACATCGATTCCATTGCGTAACGCGACATTCAGAATCGTTTCTCCAGGTGTCGCATCATAAACACCGCCATCCGGTAATAAATCGGCGTGGGGTAAAATCACTACTTTTGGCATAATTAAACCTCATCCACAGAATGTCCGGTCAACGCTTGACGAATAGATTTATCCATTCGTTGCGCGGCGAAATTCTGGGTAACTTGATCGAGTTGTTTTATTGCTTCTGCAATAGGTTGCGCATCAGACCCAGCGAGTGCTTCGCGTAGGGCGGCTTGCGCTGACGAAATTGCTTGCTGTTCTTCTTCACTCAGCAGTGCCGCATCTTCTGCTAATGCACCGTCTAAACTTTCTAATACACGTAAACCGTCGACTTTCTGTTCCGCCACTTTACGGGCAGAAATATCGTCCCGTGCATGGGTCATCGAGTCGGTAAGCATCGTCGCAATCTCATTTTCCGTCAGGCCATAAGATGGCTTAACTTGGATTGACGCTTCCACTCCGGTGGATTTCTCCATCGCGCTGACACTCAACAAGCCATCGGCATCGACTTGGAAGGTGACACGGATATGCGCGCCCCCTGCAGGCATTGCGGGTATTCCTCGTAAGGCAAAGCGTGCGAGTGAACGGCAATCTTCCACCAATTCACGCTCGCCCTGTAATACATGGATACTCATTGCTGTTTGACCATCTTTGAAGGTAGTGAACTCCTGCGCACGTGCCACGGGAATCGTGGTATTACGCGGGATCACTTTTTCCGCTAAGCCACCCATAGTCTCTAAACCAAGAGAAAGCGGAATCACATCCAGTAGCAGCATTTCACTATCCGGTTTGTTACCGGCAAGAATATCCGCTTGGATCGCAGCGCCTAAGGCCACCACTTTATCAGGATCGATAGAGGTTAGCGGCTCACGAGAGAAGAATTCGCCTACACGCTCACGGACAGCAGGAACGCGGGTTGATCCACCGACCATAACCACTTGCGCAATCTCATCTTCCTCAATACCTGCATCTTTAACCGTACGGCGGCACGCTAGCAAGGTGCGCTTAATTAATGGCGCAATCAGCTGTTCGAACTGTTCTCGGGTTAACACCCCCGTCCAATCGCCGACGGTAATCGTCGTTTCTGACGCGTCACTTAACGCAATTTTCGCTTGAGTCGCAGCATTCAGCACTTCACGCAGTAAATGGCGATCAGAGAGATCGGTAATACCAGCTTGTTGTTGAATCCATTGCGCCACCAGCTGATCGAAATCGTCACCGCCCAGCGCGGAGTCGCCCCCTGTCGCCAGTACTTCAAAGACACCACGGCTTAAACGCAAAATAGAGATATCAAAGGTCCCACCACCTAAATCATAAACGGCGATAATCCCTTCCTGACCAGAGTCTAAACCGTAAGCGACGGCAGCTGCGGTCGGTTCATTGAGCAGGCGCAATACCTTCAGACCGGCTAAGCGCGCCGCATCTTTGGTTCCCTGACGTTGTGCATCGTCGAAATAAGCAGGAACCGTAATCACGACGCCTTCTAATTCTCCGCCCAAAGTCTCTTCCGCTCGCTTAGCGAGGGTCGATAGGATTTCCGAAGAAACAGAGATAGGGTTTACCTGCCCAACTGGAGTGGACATCAGGGGGAGACCGTTTTCGCTAGCGTGGAAATGGTAAGGCAGTTGCGGATAACGCTGTTGCACATCCACCAGCGAGCGACCAAGTAGACGTTTAACCGAACTGAAGGTATGAGCCGGATCGGTCACCGCTTGTTCACGGGCCTGCCAACCAACGATAGTCTCCTCAGCGGTATAACGTACCACTGACGGCAGCAGATCGCGCCCTTGTGCATCGACTAGGGTCGTCGTTTCGCCACTGCGCACGGTAGCAACCAGTGAGTGAGTGGTCCCCAAGTCGATACCCGCCGCAAGACGACGCTGGTGCGGAACTGAACTTAATCCAGGTTCGCTGATTTGAAGTAACGCCATCGTGTATCCTTAAAAATCGAGCCATTTCTCTTCCAGTGCCTCGGCATGCTCGGCGAGTCTGGTAAAGAAACGGAGTTTACGGACTGTATCGGCGGCTTGCTGCCACTGTTGATCGGCAAGTTGCTGCGCGACAACACTCATTAACGATTTATGCTGCTGTTTGATATCGCTTAAATATCCTGCTAATGCATCGCTATCCTGTTGCTGCTCAATGGTTTCCAAGGTTTCTCTGAGCGTCAGTTGCGCCATCAGAAACTCAGTATCGTGCATGGTATGTTGTTCGTTATTGATGTCATAACCATGCAGCGAGAGAATATATTCAGCACGAGGAAGCGGTTTACGTAAGGCTTGATACCCTTGATTGATATTTGCCGCAGTAGTGAGGGCCTGTAAGCGTTCGGCTTCTGGCTGAGTGGCAAAGTTATCGGGGTGATAACGACGTTGCAAAGCTTGATACCGCTCGGCAAGTGACGAAGTGTCGAGCGTGAAGCTTTCTGGCAGGTCAAACAGCGTAAAAAAGTTCATAAGCTATCAGTTCGCGTAAGACAAACTCATCGCCCCAGCGAGCTGGGGCGATGAGTTAAATCAGTGTATGACATCAAAGTTATACGTTAAAGCTCTCGCCGCAACCGCATTCATCTTTGACATTAGGATTATTGAATTTAAAGCCTTCGTTAAGCCCTTCTTTGACGAAATCCAATTCCGTCCCGTCGAGGTAAACTAAACTTTTACCGTCAACAATCACTTTAACGCCTTTGTCTTCGAAGACAAGATCATCAGGCTGTAATTCATCGACAAACTCTAGAACGTAAGCCATGCCCGAGCACCCTGAGGTGCGCACCGCGAGACGCAGGCCAACGCCCTGCCCGCGGTTGGTTAAGAAGGCGCTCACTCGAGCTGCCGCTGAATCACTCAGGGAAATTGACATGTTAACTCCCTAACTTACTTAGCGGTTTTCTTGCTCTTGTAGTCATCGATAGCCGCTTTAATCGCATCTTCCGCAAGAATCGAACAGTGGATCTTCACCGGTGGAAGCTCCAATTCTTCAGCGATTTGCATATTAGAAATGCTTTGCGCTTCGTCTAGGGATTTGCCTTTTACCCACTCGGTGATCAGCGAGCTTGACGCAATCGCAGAACCGCAGCCGTAGGTTTTGAAACGCGCATCTTCGATGATACCTGTATCGCTAACTTTGATTTGTAGTTTCATTACGTCACCACAAGCTGGCGCACCGACCATGCCGCTGCCTACGCTTGGATCAGCATTGTCAAAGGAACCGACGTTACGTGGATTTTCGTAGTGATCTATTACTTTTTCGCTATAAGCCATGATATTTCTCCAAAATCTAAAAAATTAGTGGTGCGCCCATTCGATGCTATTTAAATCTACGCCGGCTTTGAACATCTCCCATAATGGAGATAAGTCACGGAGGCGACCGATAGATTTGTGGCATAAATCAATAGCATAATCGACTTCTTCTTCAGTGGTAAAGCGCCCTAAAGAGAAACGAATCGAGCTGTGAGCCAATTCATCGTTCATACCTAATGCACGCAGTACATAGGAAGGCTCCAAGCTTGCAGACGTACAAGCTGAACCGGACGATACGGCTAAATCTTTAAGCGCCATGATTAATGACTCCCCTTCAACATAGTTGAAGCTGACATTAAGGATATTTGGCGCACCATTTTCTAGATCACCATTCAGATACACTTCTTCCATATCTTTCAGGCCATCCCACAGACGGGTACGCAGTTTGCTAAGGCGAGCCATTTCAGTGCTCATCTCTTCTTTAGCAATACGATACGCTTCGCCCATGCCGACGATTTGGTGAACAGGCAGAGTACCGGAACGCATACCACGTTCGTGACCGCCGCCATGGATCTGGGCTTCTAAACGAATGCGTGGTTTACGACGTACATATAAGCCACCGATTCCCTTAGGACCATAGATCTTGTGTGCAGAGAAAGACATCAAATCAACTTTTAGAGTTGATAGGTCAATCGGTAATTTGCCAACGCTTTGCGTCGCATCGACGTGGAAGATAATCCCTTTAGCGCGGCAAATCTCACCCAAGCCAGCGATATCTTGTACTACGCCGATTTCGTTATTCACGTGCATCACAGAAGCTAGCACGGTATCGTCGCGCAGTGCAGCAGTGAACTGCTCTAAGGTGATAAGACCGTTAGCTTGCGGAGAAAGATAGGTAATCTCGAATCCTTCACGCTCTAACTGACGGCAAGTATCCAGTACGGCTTTGTGCTCGGTCTTAACCGTTACCACGTGCTTCCCTTTTTTCTGGTAGAACGTCGCCGCACCTTTGATGGCTAAGTTGTCAGATTCGGTTGCACCCGAGGTGAAAACAATTTCACGCGGGTCCGCACCAATCAGTTCAGCAACTTGGTTACGAGCGATATCAACCGCCTCTTCCGCCTGCCAACCGAAACGGTGTGAACGTGATGCGGGGTTACCAAAATTGCCATCTTGGGTCATACATTGCATCATTTTTTCAGCAACGCGAGCGTCAACAGGTGTCGTCGCTGAGTAGTCGAGATAAATCGGTAATTTCATTGCTCTTAAGCTCCGTACATCACTTCATTGCATGTTATATTTTATTAAAATTGACAGTCGATAAAGATGGAATCATTACGAGCCTACTGCACGCAATTTAACATCGATTTTCTCGGCGATACGGCCAGATTGCTGAAATCGACGATTATCAACAGTCGCTTGACGTCCAGCAACATCCAAAATCTCTTGGTTGTTAACTAACTCCGCCAGCGAAATATTATTTAAAAAGTCACTGATTCTATCACTTAGATCGCGCCATAATGCGTGCGTTAAACAACGCTCGCCACCTTGGCAACCTTCTTTGCCTTGACACTTAGTCGCGTCTACCGATTCGTCTACCGCCATGATCACGGTGCCGACCGAGATATTAGCGGCTTGTTGAGCAAGAAGATAGCCACCACCCGGTCCGCGTACGCTGGACACCAACTCATGTTTTCTCAGACGCGAGAACAACTGCTCTAAGTAAGAGAGCGAAATACCTTGGCGCTCTGAAATATCCGCCAGCGGTACCGGCCCTTCATGAGAGTGTAACGCAACGTCTAACATAGCGGTGACTGCGTAACGCCCTTTGGATGTCAGTCTCATTGTGATACGACCTCGGTTTTCACAGTTGTCAGAATGTTAAATAATTGATGCTGATAGTCTGACATTCCTGAGTGATTTGGTCAACTATTTACCTGACTAAATTACTCAGGTATTTAACCCAATGTGCGTATCACGTTCCCCTAACCTTTAGGCTTTTCACCCTTTTGAAAGGAAGAAAGCATTCCACGCAGGATGTTCAATTCATCCCGTTCAGGTCGTGCACGGGTAAAAAGACGGCGAAGTTTACTCATGACTTGGCTAGGGTTGCCCTGACGAATAAAGCCACTTTCCAGCATCATTCCTTCCATATGCTGATAGAAGCGCTCTAAATCATCCACAAGCGGGTAAGGTGACTCTTCCGTTTGCGGCGCTGCCGGAGACTGTTCACTTGCCAGCCATGCCATGCGAACTTCGTAAGCGATAATTTGTACAGCCATGGCGAGGTTTAATGAGCTGTAATCAGGGTTCGCGGGGATGGCAACGTGATAGTGGCATTTTTGTAGCTCGTCGTTAGTTAAGCCCACGCGCTCGCGCCCAAAAACCAACGCGACCGGCGCTTGCTGTCCCTCTTCAACGCTTTTCATCCCGCACTCACGGGCATCCAGCATCGGCCAAGGCAGTGAACGAGAGCGTGCACTGGTCCCAACCACTAAGCTACACCCTGAGATCGCTTCATCGAGCGTGTCGACAATGGTAGCGTTGCCGATCAGATCGCTAGCACCGGCAGCTAGAGAGATCGCTTGCGAGTCAGGTTTAAGCAATGGGTTGACCAGATAAAGGTTAGAAAGGCCCATCGTTTTCATGGCACGGGCGACTGAGCCCATATTCCCGGTGTGAGAAGTTTCAACCAAGACAATTCGTATATTCTGTAACATAAGCAGGATTCATGTCGCCAAAAGAAAATAATGATGGGATACTAACATAAACTAAGACTTTTATTTAACCTCCTGCTATACTGCCCGCGATTTTTCGTTCTTTAACATCCAGTGGGAATAACCGATGCATCCGATGCTGAACATCGCCGTGCGCGCAGCGCGCAAGGCCGGCAATCTTATCGCCAAAAATTATGAAACGCCTGACGCAGTAGAAACGAATCAAAAAGGCACCAACGATTTTGTCACCAACGTTGACCGTGACGCCGAGCGTTTAATTATCGAAGTTATCCGTAAATCTTATCCGCAACACAGTATTGTGACGGAAGAAAGCGGAGATTTAGGTGGTGAAGATAAGGACATACAATGGGTTATCGATCCCCTGGATGGCACCAGTAACTTCATTAAACGTTTCCCACACTTCTCTGTTTCCATCGCCGTGCGTATCAAAGGCCGTACTGAAGTGGCTGTAGTTTATGATCCAATGCGTAACGAACTCTTCACCGCGGTTCGTGGCCAAGGCGCACAGCTTAATGGTTACCGCTTACGTGGCAGCACTGCACGCGATTTAGACGGTACGATTATCGCAACAGGTTTCCCATTTAAAGCGAAGCAGCATTCAGCCAGTTACCTGAACGTGGTCACCGCATTATTCACTAAGTGTGCCGATTTCCGTCGTACCGGTTCAGCCGCTTTGGATTTAGCCTATGTGGCAGCAGGTCGTACCGATGGCTATTTTGAAATTGGTTTGAAACCTTGGGATTTCGCAGCAGGTGAACTGCTGGTTCGCGAAGCGGGTAGCTTAGTGACTGATTTCACTGGCGGCCATGGTTATCTGCAATCAGGTAACATCGTAGCGGGTAACTCACGTGTTGTACGTGAAATGTTAGCGGTTATGCGCGACCAACTGAGCGATGCGTTAAAACGCTAACTCTTCTAAATAAAGAAAAGCCGCGATAGTGACCTATCGCGGCTTTTTTATTGCTTCGCTCTCTTAAGCGTAAACAGGGAAGCGAGCGCAAAGCGCCAGCACTTGGCCTTTCACGCGTTCAATCGTCGCCGCATCGTTGATATTATCCAAAACGTCGGCAATCCATCCTGCCAGCTCGCGAACTTCAGCTTCTTTAAAGCCACGACGCGTTACCGCTGGAGTACCGATGCGGATGCCAGAAGTGACGAACGGGCTTTTCGGATCGTTCGGTACGCTGTTTTTATTGACCGTAATATTCGCGCTGCCTAGCGCGGCATCGGCTTCTTTGCCGGTAATATTCTTCTCAACCAAGTCCAATAAGAACAGGTGGTTATGCGTCCCGCCCGAGACGATGTTATAGCCACGCTCAAGCAGAACCTCTACCATCGCTTTAGCGTTCTTAGCAACTTGCTGTTGGTAAGTTTTGAACTCGGGTTCCATCGCTTCTTTGAAAGCTACCGCTTTACCCGCGATAACATGCATCAATGGACCGCCCTGACCGCCAGGGAATACGGCAGAGTTCAATTTCTTATAAAGATCTTCATCACCGCCTTGAGCCAAGATTAAGCCACCGCGTGGACCGGCTAAGGTTTTGTGGGTCGTTGTGGTCACTACGTGAGCATGCGGTAATGGGTTAGGGTAGACATCCGCCGCAACGAGGCCTGCAACGTGTGCCATATCGACGAACAACCATGCGCCGATGCTGTCCGCGATTTCACGCATTTTTGCCCAATCACAGACGCCTGAATAGGCAGAAAATCCGCCAATGATCATTTTAGGCTTGTGTTGCTGAGCAAGCGCCGCAAGCTCTTCATAATCAATTTTGCCGCTTTCATCAATGCCGTAAGGGATAACGTTATAAAGCTTACCGGATAGGTTAACGGGAGAACCGTGAGTGAGGTGACCGCCATGAGCCAGGTTCATACCAAGAATAGTGTCGCCTGGGGTTAACAGGGCGGTAAACACGCCGAAGTTAGCTTGAGAGCCTGAGTGAGGCTGAACGTTAGCATAATCTGCACCGAATAACGCTTTTGCACGGTCAATCGCCAGTTGTTCTACGATATCAACGTATTCGCAACCACCATAGTAACGCTTGCCCGGGTAACCTTCGGCATACTTATTGGTCAGTTGTGATCCTTGCGCTTCCATCACACGTGGACTGGTGTAGTTTTCTGAAGCAATCAGTTCGATATGCTCTTCCTGACGCACTTTCTCCTGCTCCATTGCCTGCCATAACGCCGCATCGTAATCGGCTATGTTCATTTCTCGCTTTAACATTCCCATCTCCACTCAGCTTGCTTTTAACATCAAAATTCCCCGACAACGGGTAATGACGGTTAGTGTAAACTCTTTTCAAGCTGGGTGGTAGAGAGAAGCCTGTCTTTTTACGCAAACGTTTGGCTTTTCATTCTGAGCATCTATATCACCGCCTAGTAAGCCATCTGGTGATGTGAAAGCGGGTAAGGAAACAAAGAATACTTCACATGGGAGGGAGAAAGATAATGCAAAGTACCAGGGGGGGATAAAGCAAAGCAGCACGAACAGGATTTATGTTTACTCCTCGCGCTGCTAAGACGGAAATTAGGATTAAATGGCGTCTTCGTCTTCTTC
The DNA here is from genome assembly GCF_022602565.1 of Rosenbergiella metrosideri. GTDB lineage: Bacteria > Pseudomonadota > Gammaproteobacteria > Enterobacterales > Enterobacteriaceae > Rosenbergiella > Rosenbergiella metrosideri. The sequence goes on along the minus strand of NZ_JALBCV010000013.1, from coordinate 34,116 downwards.
ACCGGTGCGGATCCGCACAACACGAGCCACATCCACCACGAAAATTTTACCATCACCAATTTTACCGGTCTGAGCGGTCTTCATTATCGTTTCTAGGCAAGTGTCTACCATATCATCAGCAATCACGATTTCGATTTTTACTTTCGGTAAAAAATCGACCATATATTCAGCGCCGCGGTACAGTTCGGTATGCCCTTTCTGGCGTCCAAAACCTTTGACTTCCGTGACGGTCATTCCGGTGATCCCGACTTCAGCAAGAGATTCACGGACATCATCCAATTTGAACGGTTTGATGATCGCTTCTATTTTCTTCATGACAAAACCTTATTATCCGTTGCGTCGCCACACAAGGGCTACTTATAGGGTGAATGCATTATGCGGGTAAGAGACGAGTATTATTGCTGAATTGCTCAGGGAAGTCACTGGACAAGAAAATAAGGTGCCCCACGACTGTGATGTCCAGATAAGATAACGCGTTATCAACTCTAGGACAGAAGGCACCTTATTGGCATCATTTTTATTTATGAATCACAAGATCATCATAACAGTAAATGAATTCAGCGAATCATAACAACAAAGCCTTGCAGGGCGAATAGCCCCACAACGCTTTAGGAGTTTTCCAGAATAAACTTAGCCTAGTTGTTTACGTGCATTTCTGAACAGACGCATCCATGGGCTATCCTCACCCCAATTTTCCGGGTGCCATGAATTGCTGACAGTACGGAACACACGTTCTGGATGCGGCATCATGATAGTGACACGCCCTGAGGTATTGGTCACCGCCGTAATACCGTTCGGCGAGCCATTCGGGTTAGCTGGATACTGTTCTGTCACTTGACCCTGGTTGTTCACAAAACGTAAAGCAGCGAGCTTACTGTTTTCGAGTTGCTGTAAATGTTCGTTATTACGCACTTCCACAAAGCCCTCACCATGAGAAACCGCGATAGGCATCCGTGAACCGACCATTCCCTCTAATACCAGTGAAGGACTGTCGACCACTTCGACCAGACTGAAACGGGCTTCAAAGCGCTCAGACTGGTTGCGAACGAAACGTGGCCACAATTCGCTGCCCGGAATGATCTCATGTAAGTTGGAGACCATCTGGCAACCATTACAGACCCCAAGGGCTAAGGTTTGGTCACGGTTGAAGAAGTCGGCAAAGGTATCGCGCACGCGAGGATTGAACAGGATAGACTTCGCCCAGCCTTCTCCTGCCCCGAGCACATCCCCATAGGAGAAGCCGCCACACGCCGCGAGCATATGGAAGCCATCAAGGTTGGTGCGTCCTGCCAGCAAATCGCTCATATGAACGTCGCGCGTGTCGAAACCGGCGCGGTGGAAAGCCGCCGCCATTTCTACGTGAGAGTTAACACCTTGCTCTCGTAATACCGCTAATACAGGACGAGCCCCAGTAGCAATCATCGGTGCCGCAATATCGTCGCTAGGATCGAAGCTCAGTGACACATTCAGCCCAGGATCGCGCTCATCTAATTTCGCTTGGTGTTCTTGATCCGCGCAAGCAGGATTATCACGCAGACGCTGCATTTGCCACGTCGTTTCCGCCCACCATTCACGCAGTTGTGAGCGTTTTTCTGAATAGACAGGTTGCCCTTCGGCTACCAACGTAAAATGGTCCCCTGAGCAAGCGGAGCCGATAATATGAAGTTCGTTATCTAGCCCTTGCTCTGTAAAGACCGCTTTTACGGTATTGAGATCTTCACGTGCAATTTGTAACACAGCCCCCAGCTCTTCATTGAACAACGCGGCAACAGGTGGAGTACCCAACGTACTGATATCTGCATTAATACCGCAATGACCAGCGAAGGCCATCTCTGCCAGCGTGACCAATAACCCCCCGTCAGAACGGTCATGGTAAGCCAGTAGTTTTCGCTCACTGACTAATTGTTGAATAGCAGTGAAGAAACCACGAAGCTTCTCGGTATCGCGAACATCTGCCGGGTGTTGCCCCAACTTACGATAAACTTGTGCCAACGCTGTCGCGCCGAGGGCTTGATGTCCCTGGCCAAGATCGACCAGTAGCAGTAAGTTATCACGATCCGTTTTAAGTTCCGGGGTAACCGTTAAGCGCACATCCTCGACGCGCGCAAAGGCCGTGATTGCAAGTGACATTGGAGAGATAACCTCACGGTCTTCCCCCTGCTCCTGCCAACGCGTTTTCATCGACATGGAGTCTTTGCCCACTGGGATAGTTAAGCCCAATGCCGGGCAAAGCTCTTCACCGACGGCTTTTACCGCATCGTATAACCCCGCATCTTCGCCTGGATGGCCCGCTGCAGCCATCCAGTTTGCAGAGAGTTTGATCTGTTTTAAATCGCCAATCGCCGTAGCAGCTAAGTTAGTCAATGCTTCGCCCACCGCTAATCGTGCTGAGGCAGCATAATCAAGTAAGGCCACTGGTGCACGCTCACCCATGGCAAACGCCTCACCCGTATAGCTATCCAAACTCGTCGTGGTCACGGCACAGTTTGCAACGGGAATTTGCCACGGTCCCACCATCTGATCACGCGCCACCATGCCGGTCACCGTCCGGTCACCGATAGTGATTAAGAAGGTTTTTTCCGCTACCGCCGGCAGGTGAAGAACGCGTTTTACCGCTTCAGCCAGGTCAATATCTTGGGCAGTAAAGCTATCCCCTTTCGCCTGCTGACGACGCACATCACGGGTCATTTTCGGGGTTTTACCCAATAGAACGTCCAGTGGCATGTCGATAGGTTGGTTGTCGAAGTGCGGATCTTCTAATGTCAGGTGCTGTTGCTCTGTCGCTTCACCGATTACGGCATAAGGTGCGCGCTCGCGCTGACAAATGGCATCAAATTCGGCTAATTTATCAGTATCGATCGCTAAGACATAACGCTCTTGAGATTCATTACACCAGATCTCTAACGGCGTCATGCCCGGCTCATCATTTAGAATTTTACGGAGATCAAAGCGTCCGCCCCGTCCCCCGTCTGAAACCAACTCTGGCATGGCATTCGAAAGTCCCCCTGCCCCTACATCATGGATAAACAGGATGGGGTTTTCTTCACCACGTTGCCAGCAGCGGTCGATAACTTCTTGGCAGCGTCGTTCCATTTCAGGGTTATCTCGCTGTACCGAAGCAAAATCGAGATCTGCATCAGATTGACCAGAATCCATCGAGGAAGCTGCCCCGCCGCCCAGACCGATATTCATCGACGGGCCGCCAAGAACAATCAGTTTTGCACCAACGGTAATGTCACCCTTTTGAACATGGTCGTCACGGATATTACCGATGCCACCCGCCAACATAATAGGTTTATGGTAACCACGGATCTCATCACCGTTATGGCTGCTAACCTTCTCTTCATAGGTCCGGAAGTAACCGTTTAGCGCCGGGCGACCAAATTCGTTATTAAACGCAGCGCCCCCTAGCGGACCGTCGAGCATGATATCCAGTGCGGTAACAATACGCTCTGGTTTACCAAAATCCTCTTCCCAAGGTTGCTCAAAACCAGGAATACGTAAGTTTGATACCGAGAATCCGGTAAGGCCTGCTTTAGGTTTCGCTCCGCGACCGGTTGCACCTTCATCGCGAATTTCACCACCCGACCCCGTTGCGGCACCTGGCCATGGAGAGATTGCGGTTGGGTGGTTGTGCGTCTCAACCTTCATTAAGATATGAATAGGTTGTTGATGGAAATCGTACTGACCTGTCTCTGCTTCTGCGTAGAAACGCCCTGCAACAGAACCTTCCATCACCGCTGCATTATCTTTATAGGCAGATAGCACATGCTCTGGCGTGGTTTCGAAGGTATTTTTGATCATTTTAAACAGCGACTTGGGTTGCGCGACGCCATCAATCACCCAATCCGCATTAAATATTTTATGGCGGCAGTGCTCAGAGTTAGCTTGAGCAAACATATACAACTCAACATCATTGGGATTTCTTCCCAGCTGTGTAAAGGCGTTGAGTAGATAATCAATTTCATCTTCCGCGAGCGCGAGACCTAAACGAACATTCGCTGCAGAGAGCGCTTGGCGACCACCTTGTTGAATATCAATGGTGGTTAGCGGGTGCGGCGTATGTTGAGTAAACAGTTGTGCTGCGTCAGCAAGATCAGTAAAGACGGTTTCCATCATCCGATCGTGCAGTAAAGCCGCGACCTGCTCGAATTGTGCTTTATCAAGCTCAGGGGCATCGAGATAGAAAGCTAATCCACGCTCTAAGCGCTTCACCATCGGTAATTCACAGTTATGCGCAATGTCGGTAGCTTTCGATGACCATGGAGAGATGGTACCTGGACGTGGGGTGACTAAGAGCAGTTGCCCTTGCGGCGTATGCTCGGCCAATGACGGACCATAGCGTAATAATTTTTCTAAGCGCGTTGTTTGCTCATCGGTTAACGGTTGTGTCACGTCAGCAAAGTGCACATATTCGGCATAGAGTGAACGGACAGGTAACTGAAGTTCTTGAAAAGTGGTGACTAGCTTGTTAATTCGAAAGGCAGACAGGGCAGGCGAACCACGCAAAATTTCCATCATTAATCATCTCTCGTCGTCGGTATGTCTGGCTGACATACACTGGCGCTACAGTGGGAAAACGGCGCTAGTATAATGAATCTCGTCGCAATACGAAACCGTTTGCGCGGATTTTATCGTATGAGCTCTTCTCCGATTTGATGAACATTTATTGCTTAAAAAGTTGCTCTCTGGCGTTAAATTGCTCAGAATACGCTCCGTCTTGCGTTAAGAAATCAAAAGATTCACTCCCTAACATTAGGGAATCGCGAGCAGAACCGAGAGATAACTATTTGAAATGTATAAAATTTAATTATTTCTTTATCGGTCTTGTCACCTTATTATTAGCATCAGCTTTATGGCCAGCAATACCCTGGCACACTGGGAAACAAGATTCTCTTGCGCAAATCCAATCGCGCGGAGTGTTGCGTATCAGCACCCTAAATTCGGCGCTGACTTACCAACAGGTTAAAGATCAACCGCAGGGAATGGACTACGAACTGGCTAAGCGCTTTGCAGATTACCTAGGCGTGAAGTTAGAGGTCACCGTCCGTCCCAATATAAAGAGCTTATTTAACGACTTATCTGCGCAACATTCAGACCTTTTGGCCGCGGGCTTAAACTGGGATGAACATCGTGCACAGGAATACGTCGCTGGACCGGCTTATTACAGCACCTCGCAGCAACTGGTTTATCGTATCGATAAACCGCGACCTAAGAGCTTAAATGACTTGCAGGGAACCTTGAGTATTCTCGATGGGTCAACGTTTGCGAGTACGCTTGAGGCAGAGAAGGCCAATCGCTACCCCGCACTACACTGGGAAACCGAAAGGCATCTAGGACCTCAGCAGATCTTACGAGAGGTAGTAGAAGGCAAAATAGACTACACTATCGCCGATTCAGCGACGGTAGAAATGATGCAACGTATTTACCCCAAACTTGCTGTCGCCTTTACGGTAACGCAAGAACAACCGGTAAATTGGTACATCGCAGGCAATAAGAGTGACAGTCTGCATGCCGCCATGTTGGATTTTTTCAGTCAACTGAACGAGCAAGGAACATTAGCACGTTTAGAAGAAAAATATTTAGGGCATTCAGGACATTTCGACTACGTCGATACCCGGAGTTTCTTGCAAGCCGTAGATACACGATTACCGACGCTTAAGCCGGTTTTCGAGAAATATGCCCAGAACTTTGATTGGCAGTTGTTGGCCGCAATGGCTTGGCAAGAGTCGCATTGGGATCCTCACGCAACCTCCCCTACGGGAGTCCGAGGGATCATGATGCTTACCAAGACCACGGCAAGTAGTTTAGATGTCAGTAATCGACTCGATACCGAAGAGAGTATTCGAGGAGGTAGCGAATATCTGCAGCGACTGATGCAACGATTACCGTCTGATATACCCAAAGATGAGCGCGTATGGTTTGCGCTAGCCGCTTACAATATCGGCTTAGCCCATCTAATGGATGCACGGCAATTGACGGTAAATCAAGGAGCCGACCCGAATAGCTGGAGCGATGTAAAAGTACGTTTGCCATTACTCAGCAAAAAACGCTACTACTCGCAAACCACTTACGGTTATGCCCGTGGGCAAGAAGCCTACGATTATGTTGAAAAAGTACGTAAATACAATTTGAGTTTAGTCGGATATCTACAAGAGATGGAGCAACTACCTCTCGATCCGCCTCATACACCAAGTGGTATTTCCACCACCCCGGTGGAACCACAATTAGTGATGAACTAACTCTCTTGAGCCCGCGCCGCAAGGCGTGCGGCTTTTTTTTCGGCCCGGCGTTGCCTGAAAAAATCACTGAGTAAAGCACCACACTCTTCTGCCAATATTCCCCCACAAATGGTCGGCTGATGATTCATCCCAGGATGGCGTAAGATATCGACAAGCGACCCCGCTGCACCCGTTTTTGCATCACTGGCCCCAAAGACAATACGACCAATACGACCGTGGATCATCGCGCCTGCGCACATTACACAGGGCTCTAACGTGACATAGAGCGTTGTATCAAGTAGTCGGTAATTCCCTAGGGCCTGCCCCCCTTGGCGGATTGCCATAATCTCCGCATGTGCAGTCGGATCGTGTTCATTGATCGGCAGATTCCACCCCTCGCCAATCACCTGCTGTTTATAGACCAGTACCGCGCCAACAGGGACTTCACCCAATGTATAAGCGCGTTGCGCGAGTTGTATCGCATGGCGCATCCATTTTTCGTCATCATTAGGGGGAATAGTATTGTCCACAGTCGCAATCCTTAAAGCAGTAAATAACGGGGTATTATACGCATTGCTCACTATTTTAGGGCGAGATTATTGATGCAGGAGTGTCACCTATCGGTCGTTAAGTTATATAAGCTGGGTGTTATATTTTTAGAAAGAGTTTACTCACTCTTAGTGGGGATAATAGGGTTAAACCCTTTCTTGAAAAATCATCCTCTATCACAAAATCTGGTTTCATCATGGTAACTCGTTTGGGGAGGAAACCCCTCCCCCTATTCTATTTACCGACAACGTCTTCGAGTGCGGGTTGCAGTGCGGTATAACGAAACGTATAACCCGCATCAATAAGTCGTTGAGGAACAGCCTGCTGCCCACCTAACACTAACACAGCAGATTCGCCCATCAGACAGCGGACTGCAACGGCAGGGACACGCATAAAGCAAGGGCGGTGCAATACTTTTGCTAGCTGAGTACTAAATTGTTCATTACGAACTGGCGTTGGAGCAACCATATTAAACGGCCCTTTCAGGGAAGGCTGGCTTAGTAGGAAGAGAATCGCATTGAGCATATCGTCAATATGTATCCACGGCATATATTGCTGGCCATCCCCAAAAGGTCCCCCAACACCAACACGAAATGGCATTACCATTTTTGCGAGCACACCGCCCTCTCTCGACAGCACGACACCGGTACGTAATAAACAGACTCGTGTATGGGGACTTTGCGCCGCAAGCGCCAGTGTTTCCCAGCGTGAGCAGAGCTGCCAAGTAAACTCTTGATGTGGCGAGCTCTCTTCGGTCACCACTACTTGCCCTTGATCACCGTAATAGCCTACCGCTGACCCCGAGATCAAAACTGATGGTGGTTGGGCGCTAGCCTTAATTAACTCGGCAATCTTTTCCGTTAAGTGCCAACGGCTGTCACAGAGTTTCTGTTTCTGAGCCGTCGTCCAGCGTTTATCGGCAATTGGCTCCCCGGCAAGGTTAATCACCGCATCGAAACCGTCTAATGACCCTAACCCCTCGAGTGAGGTTAACAGTTCCACTTGAGGGCCTAGAAGCTTAGTCGCCCGCTCAGGCGAACGCGTTAACGCAGTAATAAGATGTGATTGCTTTAACAGCGTCTGAGTAAGACGCTGCCCTATCAACCCTGTTGCACCAGTGATGAGAATTTTCATAGCCTGCCTCTTAATTATATATCCACCATAACAAGGGGGACTCTGCTACTCAGCATAGTCTATATCTAAGCAATCACCCGGACTGAGAGACTATGGTTTCACGGGTTAGTAACTAGGGAGCAGACAATGAGTGACGCAATTCCGACAAATCCTTCGGGGTTACATACTCCGAAAAATCGTGCAGCATTGCTCCAAAATACAATCTGTTCTGGTATGGCCGGCTCCGCAGGGCGCAGCAGCAGGAAAGTGACTGTAAAAGTGACGAGGCTAATAAGAATTTTTAGCGCTGTTGGGGTGCTTCTCGCTATCATTAACTATTATCTTAATTTTTAAATTTCCAAACCAATTTTTATCTAAAAAGTACTAAAGCTGTTGTTGAGTTATTTCTAACCCATTATATCCTCACTTGCCTATTTTCGTTCTAAAACCACTCACTCTTCAGTTTACGTTTTCTGACTAAACTGCCCCATTAATGTCCTACGTTAAATTAATAACGATAAAAATAGCTTATCCTACTCTCCAGTAGAGATAAGCGACGACCTACCTCAACGGATGGGCGGCAAATCGACAATGAAATAATGAATTTAACGAGTAGAGGAAAAACGTGGCATTACTGATCACTGAACGCTGCATCAATTGTGATATGTGCGAACCCGAGTGTCCTAATCAGGCCATCGCATTAGGCGCTAAAATCTATGAAATTGACCCGACTCGTTGCACCGAATGTGTCGGACACTACGAGGCACCGACCTGCCAGAGTGTCTGCCCCATCTCACATACGATTGTTCACGATACGATATGGCGAGAGACACCCGACCAATTGTGGGAAAAGTTTGTACAGCTCTATCCTACCCTAAACGGTTAACTTTCGAAGATCACCGTTGCGCAGGCGTAGCGACGCTCATCGGCGAGCGTCACGTGGTGGTGCTGAATACCCAATTGCTCCGCTAGAATCTCCGCTTGCCCAAGTAATCGTAAACAAGGCTTGCCGAGCGGATTATTAAACACTTCAAATTGATTAAAGGCTAAACCGTTACGAATACCCGTACCAAAGGCTTTAGCTGCCGCCTCTTTCACCGCGAAACGCTTCGCTAAAAATCGCACGGGTTGATGGTGTTGTTGATATTGTTGCCATTCGCTATCGGTTAGCACTCGTTTTGCTAACCGGTCACCTGAACGTTCTATCACCTGTTCAATGCGCGAGATTTCGACAATATCAGTCCCCAGCCCCACGATAGCCATTAGCGTCGAGCATCCTGTAAGCACTGTTTCATCTCGCGAACGGCATCCGCCAGACCGCTAAATAACGCACGACCAATAATCGCGTGCCCAATATTCAGCTCATAGATCTCTGGTAATGCGGCGATGGCCTGAACGTTATGGTAAGTCAGCCCGTGGCCAGCATTCACTTTCAAGCCTTTTGATGCGGCATAGCTCACGGCTGCCCGAATACGTTCTAACTCTTTTGCCACATCCTCAGGATCCTGTGCTTCTGCGTAAGCACCAGTGTGGATCTCGATAAAAGGCGCTTTCGCAGTCACGGCTGCATCAATTTGCTGAACGTCAGGATCGATAAAGAGTGACACGATGATATTCGCTTGCTGTAGACGCGCCACTGCTTCATTTAATTTCGTTTGTTGTCCGGCGACGTCTAACCCACCTTCGGTAGTCACTTCTTCACGCTTTTCCGGCACAAGACAGCAGAAATGCGGACGCGTTTGACAAGCAATGTTAATCATCTCTTCAGTCACCGCCATTTCTAAATTCATGCGGGTCTGAATCGTTTGTCGCAGCAGGGCGATATCTCGGTCCGTGATATGGCGGCGGTCTTCACGCAAGTGCACGGTAATGCCATCAGCACCGGCTTGTTCTGCGACAAAAGCGGCCTGAACAGGATCCGGATAGTGGGTACCTCGTGCGTTACGCACGGTAGCGATATGGTCAATATTTACGCCTAAATAAACTTCCGCCATGCTAAACCTCATAGATAGTCACGAAAAAAGGACACTATTATTCACTCTTGCGGTTTATCCACGGGAAGCTGGAATTGCCGGAAGAGTGCTTGGCTTTTTAAGGGACGCCCCCCTAAGTACGGCTTTAACGCCATACGCGTAAAACGCTTTGCCGCCCGCAGTGTATCAATTTCTGGAAATTCGCGCTGATAAAAGGCGCGCAACTGACGGCCGGTGAAGGTGTGTGCTGTCGGCACAACACTAGCAATAAAGCCTCGTTCTTGCCGATAGTTATAAGTCATCTCATCACTGACTTCTTCACCGCTACCGGCGCAGTGTAAAAAGTCTACGCCGTACCCCAGATGCGCCAATAGCGCAAATTCGAAACGTCGTAAGACCGGCTCAGGAGAGCTATCAAGCGCAGCAAGCGATTGCAGACAGTGGAGATAATCAAAGAAAAGTGCTGAGTAACCAATTTCTTGGCCGAGGACTCTCATCAACAGTTCATTGACATAAAGTCCGCAGTAAAGGTAAGTCCCGCTTAACGGCAGTCCCATTGAGACAGGCTCGGCACTGCGTAACGTTTTGACTTCACCTTTCCCCCCCCATCGCATGAGCAGAGGAGTGAAGGGCTGTAAAGCACCTTTGAGGTTGGAACGGCGTGAACGAGCCCCTTTCGCCAGCACAGTGACGCGTCCATCACTTTCACTGAAGATGTCGAGCAGCAAGCTCGTTTCGCTGTAAGGGCGAGCATGCAAAACAAAAACGCGCTGCCAGCCCTCCATCAATTAGAGATCGTCGGTATAGCCTAGGCTACGCAGAGCACGTTCGTCATCTGCCCAGCCAGACTTCACTTTCACCCACAGTTCAAGGTGAACACGGGATTCGAACATCTCTTCCATGTCACGACGTGCTTCAATACCAATGGTTTTGATCTTGGTACCCTTGTTACCGATCACCATCTTCTTTTGGCCTTCGCGTTCGACCAAGATAAGGCCATTGATATCATAACCGCCCCGCTCATTGGCCACGAAACGCTCGATTTCAACGGTAACAGAGTACGGCAGTTCAGCCCCTAAGAAACGCATTAACTTTTCGCGAATGATTTCAGAGGCCATGAAGCGTTGTGAACGGTCAGTCACATAATCTTCTGGGAAGTGATGGTCGGCTTCCGGCAGGGTATTGTGAACGATACGCGCGATGGTATCGACGTTCTGTCCTGTTTCTGCACACAAAGGTACCACATCAGCGAAATTCATTTTTTGGCTGATCTGTTGGATATGGGGTAACAAGATGGTTTTATCTTGGATATTATCGATTTTATTGATGGCCAAAACCACCGGTACCTTGACCGATTTAAGCTTATTAAGCACCATCTCATCATCATCTGTCCAACGCGTGCCTTCCACCACAAAAACAATCAGCTCAACATCACCGATTGAACTACTCGCAGCGCGGTTCATCAAACGGTTGATCGCCCGCTTTTCTTCCATATGTAGCCCTGGGGTATCCACATAAATCGCCTGATAAGCGCCCTGTGTATCAATACCCATGATGCGATGACGTGTCGTTTGTGGTTTACGTGACGTAATAGAGACCTTTTGCCCCAGTAACTGGTTCAATAGCGTTGATTTGCCGACATTCGGACGGCCGACAATTGCGATAAAACCGCAATGTGTTACTTGTTCGCTCATTCAATTCCTAACTTAGTCAGTGCTTGCTCTGCAGCAGCCTGTTCTGCTTTGCGACGGCTAGAACCAATGCCAACCACCGCTTCATTCATACCACTCACTTGGCAGTGAATCGTAAATTCTTGATCATGGGCTTCTCCCCTCACCTGTACGACTAAATAGGCCGGTAACGGTAAGTGACGCCCTTGAAGATACTCTTGTAACCGTGTTTTCGGATCTTTTTGCTTATCACCCGGGCTGATCGCTTCCAGCCGTGATTGATACCAATTGAGGATTAATTTTTCTGTTTGTTGAATATCGCTATCCAAGAAAATTCCACCAATCAGCGCTTCCACGGTATCCGCTAAAATGGATTCACGACGAAATCCACCACTCTTAAGCTCACCAGGGCCTAAGCGTAAGCACTCACCCAGTTCGAACTCTCGTGCCATCTCAGCAAGGGTATTCCCTCTCACCAAGGTCGCGCGCATCCGGCTCATGTCCCCTTCATCAACACGAGGAAATTGACAATAAAGCGCATTCGCGATGACGTAACTTAAGATTGAATCCCCGAGAAATTCTAATCGTTCATTATGTTTACTACTGGCACTGCGATGCGTCAAGGCTTGTTGCAGAAGTTCCGGATGAGTAAAAGTGTAGCCTAGTTTACGCTGCAGCTTATTTATAAGAATGGGGTTCATGCTGTTCCAGTTATTCTTAGCGTCTGTTAATTGCACATGAAACAGGGCTGTATCAACTCACGGTTTCATGTGCAGTGGTGAAAAAATATGGGTTGAGTTCATCCTTGAACTCACTCCCTATCAATGGATACCACCAATACGGCTCAATCGTACGCCTGTTGGCCATTGACCTTCTTGTTTATCGAAGCTCATCCAGATAGCGACGGCTTTTCCGACCAGATTTTTCTCTGGAACAAATCCCCAATAGCGGCTATCCGCACTGTTATCACGGTTGTCACCCATCATGAAGTATTCTCCAGCCGGAACCACCCATGTTGATTGCGGTTGCCCCTCTTGCTGGTAGTAAGCATCAACTTGGCTCTGTGCTTGATTAACCAATAAGATGTTATGGGTGACATTACCAAGCGTTTCTTGACGCTCACCCAACTGCAGTCCGCCGGGTAACATACCTGCTTTAGAGATCTGATAAAAGCCATTACCCACTTCGTTTCCGTCAAAACCACTAAAGGTTTGTAGAAAATCACTTTTTTCCATTGACGAGTAGCTAATCGCGACAGGGTTACCGCAATGCCCTTCGCCACAGCCTGGGGTAACGGTTACCGTTTTACTGTCCGGATCAAAAACAATTTTATCTCCCGGTAAACCAATCACACGCTTAATGTAATCGACGGAGGGATCTTTCGGATATTTGAACACGACGACATCACCACGCTTAGGATGCCCAGTAGGGATTAGCGTAGTCTGCGTAATGGGATCTTTTAATCCGTAGGCAAACTTCTCAACTAAGATAAAATCGCCAATCAGTAAGGTTGGCATCATCGACCCAGATGGGATCTGGAAAGGTTCATAAATAAATGAACGCACGATAAAAACCACAGCCAGTACCGGGAATACCGATACTGAGGTCTCTACCCAACTTGGTTGACGTGCAATGCTGTCAAGCGCCGCTTTATCTAACGTCGTGTTCGCGTGATCTTGCGCCTGTTGACGCTTAGCACGGCGCGCCGGTGCCCATTTAAATTTATCCAGACACCACACAATACCGGTGAGTAAGGTCGCAACTGCCAAAATCAGTGCAAACATATTTGCCATGACCAATCCTTAATTAATTAATCTTTCCCAACATGCAGAATTGCTAAGAACGCCTCTTGTGGTAACTCTACGTTACCCACTTGCTTCATGCGTTTCTTACCATCTTTCTGTTTCTGTAATAATTTCTTCTTACGGCTCACGTCACCGCCATAACATTTCGCCAAGACGTTTTTACGTAATTGTTTGACGGTGGAACGGGCGATAATGTGGTTGCCAATTGCGGCTTGAATAGCAATATCAAACTGTTGACGCGGAATCAGTTCACGCATTTTTTCAACTAACTCGCGACCACGAGATTGCGAGTTATCGCGGTGAGTGATCAGCGCAAGCGCATCGACACGTTCTGAGTTAATCATGACATCAACACGAACCATGTCTGAGGTTTGGAAACGCTTGAAGTTATAATCAAGCGATGCATAACCCCTTGACGTGGATTTAATTCGGTCAAAGAAGTCTAAGACGACTTCAGCCATTGGAATATCATACGTCAGCGCAACTTGGTTTCCGTGGTAAACCATATTGGTCTGCACGCCTCGTTTCTCAACACAAAGCGTAATCACGTTACCGAGATATTCTTGTGGCAGCAGCATATGACATTCTGCAATCGGTTCGCGCAGCTCTTCGATATTATTGAGTGGGGGTAATTTAGACGGACTATCCACATACAGTGTTTCACCACTGGTCGTCACCACTTCATAGACCACGGTAGGGGCCGTGGTAATCAGATCCAAGTCGTATTCACGTTCTAAACGCTCTTGGATGATTTCCATGTGTAATAACCCAAGAAAGCCACAACGGAAACCAAAGCCTAAAGCGGTCGAGCTCTCTGGCTCGTAGAACAATGAGGCATCATTCAGACTCAGTTTACCCAGCGCGTCACGGAAATTTTCGTAATCATCAGAACTGACAGGGAAAAGTCCCGCATAAACTTGAGGTTTAACCTTTTTAAATCCTGGTAACGGTTTATCCGCCGAATGCTTCGCCGCAGTCAGAGTATCCCCAACTGGCGCACCGAGAATATCTTTGATGGCACACACTAACCAGCCAACTTCCCCGCTGCGTAACTCATCACGGTCAACGCGTTTTGGCGTAAAGATGCCCAGGCGATCCGCATTGTAGACCTGCCCGGTACTCATTACTTTAATTTTATCGCCTTTACGCAACACGCCATTTTTAACACGGATTAAGGAGACAACGCCTAAGTAGTTATCGAACCATGAGTCGATAATCAGCGCTTGTAACGGCGCGTCAATGTCGCCTTCCGGTGGGGGAATATCACGTACTAAGCGTTCTAATACTTCAGGAACACCTAATCCTGTTTTAGCAGAACATCTTACAGCATCCGTTGCATCAATCCCGACGATATCTTCAATCTCTTGAGAAACGCGATCAGGGTCTGCTGCAGGGAGATCAATTTTGTTTAATACGGGTACAACTTCCAGATTCATTTCAATTGCGGTGTAGCAGTTAGCCAGGGTTTGCGCTTCTACGCCCTGCCCTGCATCCACAACGAGTAGCGCACCTTCACAAGCGGCAAGAGAACGGGAGACTTCGTAGGAGAAGTCTACGTGCCCCGGCGTATCAATGAAGTTAAGTTGATAAGTTTCTCCATCCTGTGCGTGATAATCAAGGGTCACACTTTGTGCTTTGATAGTGATTCCACGCTCACGCTCAAGATCCATGGAGTCCAAAACTTGGGCAGCCATTTCACGGTCACTTAAGCCACCACAGGTTTGGATTAAGCGATCAGATAACGTGGATTTTCCATGGTCAATATGCGCAATGATGGAGAAATTTCTTATATTCTTCATTTCCGGGGATTTTTTCATAGTTTCCTGCAAAATTTATTCAGGTGGACACATAAATGGACCCATGATGCATGTACCCACTTTTTTACTGCGGAGCATATTACACGACAGCGGCAAAGACGTCAGCATATCAAAAGCCTTGGATGGCTTTTTTTTAAGACAATTTACGGGAAGAATTCCCAAGGAGTTCGGCAAGCAAACCTTGAAATGGCATTATACCGCTTGCTTGCCGACATAAATCGATATGTCACGAAGAATGAGAAGGATAGACAGAGTCGATGCGCAATTGATCGGGGCCTAATGCAACCGTTAATATCACAGGCTGAAAGGCGTGTTTTTCACCCAACGTCTTCGATAACAGCTTGGCGATAAGGAATCCCCCCACGCCACCTAGCAAGGCTCCTCCCGCGCTGGCCATATCGGTGTTGAACCAATATTGCAGTAAGCCTGCACCGATAAAGAGTCCGACTAATGGCGTAATGTAGACCATCAAGGCTGAGCTCAGTAAACTACTTTCCTTAATCCCTAACTCAATACGCTGACCGGGCTGCAAGGGCTTATCGCTATTCACTTGCATGACATGCGCGTTTTTAGGACCAAGTTTATTCAGCATTTGGCTACCACACCCTTTACGCGCAGAACAACTGTTACAGGTTGTTTTCGCCTCAGTATGCAGTGTCGCTACACCTTGGTCCCACGACACGACAGTCGCCCATTCTCTCATCATTGTTAAGTACCCGTATTAACCGAATCTGCAATACGCTTTGCCGTTTCACGAGGGAGCTCACCGACAACGCTAATTTCCTTATTATTACGTATTTCAACGTAGAGCGTACGACGCCCAGTGCTATAAGTTTGCGGAGGGGTTGCCCCTGTCGCCGCAGAAACATTGACCGTAAAAGTAAAAAGACCATCGGAATAGAGACGAGATTCAATTTTTTTCGCTAAAGCGGGTACTTGACGCTGGCTTTGTGACAACACCTGAACCCCTGCGGGGAGCCAGCCTGGCGACCAGTTTAATTTTGCGTGTGAATTTTTCGGCAATGAAGTCATTTCCGGCGGAAGTTTCGCATCCACCAGTGGTGCCATGACTTGTTGTAATTGATCATCAACTGCGAAATCAATAACTTGGAATTGCTCGATAGTTTCCCCTTCCTGTGATAACAAATCGGCACGCAAAGGAAGCGAACTCGCGCTGTCTAACCAAACGGCATAGCTGAAACGGGTACCGTCCTTCGATACGACACGCACCACATCGCACAATCGGTCAGCCACCCGAGAACGCCCAACACTGATAAAGTTGTAGTAGTCTTTTAGTCGATCAAAATTCGCAAACAAGATCGAAGGTAGCCCATCGATAATATGGTCGCCGGGGAGCGTGAAAGGATCAACGCCCGAACTGGCATCAAAATAACTGATCGCTCGATTACGTTGGATAACCTCTCGACGTGGGCCATCCATCTGCAGCAATTGTGCAAAGACTTGATTATTCACCCGCGCATGACGGTAGCGTAACGACTCAATACCTTGCTCATTAATAGTGATATAGGAGAGTTGGTAATTGAGCGTATTAGTCGCTTTATCCATCTGTTTTAGCATCACAAAGGGTTGGATGGGCTTTGTATCCGACGAGGCGGCGCTATTATCGGCAAAACTTGAGACGGAATAAAGCAGACTGCCGCATAATGCGGCAGAGAGAAGAAATTTTTCTTTCATTATTGGTGGACAGTGCCCGAATACTGTTGTTTATCAAGAACCGAAGATGTCGATGGCAAGCTATCACCATCATTAAGACGGCGTTGTAACTCGTAATCTTGCAGCATCGCATTGATGCGAGCACGTTGTTCTTGTACTTGCCCGGTGGAGGACGAGTTTTCGAACATATCACCCGGTACGCCTAAGCTTACAGGGGAGGCTTTACCCATCATTGGTAAGGTATTAAAAGCAGGGGTATCTTGGCTATCCGATGTCGCTGCATCACTGCCATGATTGTAATGCTGCACGCCGACAATAACAGCCATCGAGACGCAAGCTGCTACACCGACTTGAGCAAGTTGCGCACCCCAACCACCCGTCTTCGAGAAAAAGCCCATCTTGCGCCAGCGAGACGGTTCAGGTTGCTCTTCGACAATAAGCGGTGTGACCGTGGTAGCGGAAACGGGTTCTGCTGCAATCGCCTCAGCCACTTTAGCCGAGATATCGAAATGCACGACCTGCCCCAGATCACCGCGAAGCGTGTCACGAACCAGATGGTAACGCTCCCAACTCGCTTGCAACTCGGCATCTTTAGAAAGTTCAGTGAGTAAAGACTGATCTAAGGCTTCGCCATCCATTAAAGCGGAAAGTTGCTCTTTCTGCATACCTTAATACCCTTTAGGTAGTCACTCTGCTACGCGATTAGCGCTGCAGCAGTGGTTGAACTTTATTATCAATCGCTTCTCGTGCACGGAAAATGCGTGAACGAACAGTGCCAACAGGGCACTCCATGATTTCAGCGATTTCCTCGTAACTCAACCCGTCTAATTCACGGAGCGTGATCGCCATCCGTAAATCTTCAGGAAGAGTTTCAATTGTCCTAAAAACTATCTGCTTCAGTTCGTCTGACAACATTAAGTTCTCAGGGTTCGAAATTTCTTTTAAAGCACTCGCTGCTTCAAAGTTTTCGGCATCGCTCGCATCGACATCGCTGGAAGGCGGACGGCGACCTTGTGCCACTAAATAATTTTTAGCCGTGTTCACCGCGATTCGGTAAAGCCAAGTATAGAAGGCGCTCTCACCACGAAAAGACTCTATAGCTCGATAAGCCTTTATAAATGACTCTTGCGTAACATCTGGTACGTCCCCTGGCGGAACATAGCGCGTCACTAAACTGGCCACTTTATGCTGATAGCGTAGCACCAGTAAATTAAACGATTTCTGATCGCCTTTTTGGACCCGTTCCACCAGAACTTGATCCGTTAACTGCTCGCTCATCTGAGGCTCTGTCCTCATAAAATATTCAATGTAAAACCACCCAGTGCCATAACGTTACTGCCATTGGCGAGCCCAAAGTTGGAACTGAATAATGACCAAAAGTTCACTGAATTTTAGGTAAATTACTATTTAAAGTTTTAGCAATGGGTTAATCCTAATAACAATCGCGTTATCTGCAGGCCAATTTACCCGATTAACCATGAAGTTTCATATTTTTATCAGTATAGTTGATGGACTAGAATGCTAAGTAAAATTCTTCTGTTAAGCATTGAAAATCAGTGCTGTACTGCCCATGCTCAGCGCGGATCACCAAACACTCTACGCTACACTCTGTTGGGCAACGCTGCCAAGTCATTAAACGACGTTTTGCTGAACTCTCTGCCCGCTCACAGATATCGCACTGGCGATATAAAAACCACCCGGTCGTGCGCGCATACTCAGCAAAGTGCTCGGCTTCTTGAGTGGGTAACACCACCGAAAAAAAACCCTCATCGGTAAGCAGTTCCGCGACTTTCTGTAATAATGAACGATGGTCCAACGTACGACTATCCCGGGCTTTCTCTCGCTGAACGTCTCGATAGGCCGCCCCATGTTGGAAATAGGGCGGATTGCAGATCACCAGCCCATAAGATTGTCGAGATGAGGTATCCCAAGTCAGTAAATCCTGTTGCCAGACATTGAGATGCCCTTGCCAAGGAGACTGCTTACAATTCTCCTCAGCCTGTCGGACTGCAGCGAGATCGATATCAATCGCATCAATCTCAAAGGGGGCAACCTTGGCCGCTAACCGCTGCGCCACCATCAAGGACAGTAATCCACTGCCAGTACCGATATCCAATACGCGGCGTGTGGTAGGAAGTGGCGCCCAAGCCCCCAATAATACGCCATCCGTACTCACTTTCATGCCACATCGATCATGCCCTACGAAAAATTGTTTGAAGGTAAAGCCCCCACGGCGCGGTGGCGATGCTATGCTGGCTGTCATATCGGTCTCCAAAACGTCTCTATTTCGCCAAATGGTCACCCTTTTTGCGCGAACTTTATCAGTATTCACGCCCTTTTACCTGTATGACGCAGAATTAATCGGCAGGAAAAGGTGAACAATTGCGGTGAAATGTCTATAATCGGCGCCCCAACCAGAGGTAGAACATGACTGTAACCACATTTTCCGAATTAGAACTTGATGAAAGCCTGCTAGAAGCCCTACAGGATAAAAATTACCAGCGCCCGACGGCTATCCAAGCAGCTGCGATCCCACCCGCCCTTGAAGGCCGTGACATCCTTGGTTCAGCCCCTACCGGCACTGGAAAAACTGCGGCTTACTTATTGCCTGCCTTACAACATTTACTCGATTTCCCGCGTAAAAAGTCAGGGCCTCCGCGTATCCTGATCCTGACTCCTACGCGTGAATTGGCGATGCAGGTTGCGGATCAAGCCAAAGAATTAGCAAAGCACACGCATTTAGATATCTCTACCATCACTGGTGGCGTCGCGTATATGAACCACGCTGAAGTGTTCAGTACCAACCAAGATGTCGTCGTCGCGACCACTGGCCGTCTTTTACAATATATCAAAGAAGAGAACTTTGACTGCCGCGCAGTCGAAACGCTAATCCTTGATGAAGCAGACCGTATGCTGGATATGGGGTTTGCTAACGATATTGAAACTATCGCCGCTGAGACTCGCTGGCGCAAGCAGACCATGCTGTTCTCTGCAACCCTAGAGGGCGATGACATCGAAGATTTCGCACAGCGCATTTTAAACGAACCGGTCACCTTAGATGCCGATCCAAGCCGCCGCGAACGTAAAAAAATTCTTCAATGGTACTACCGTGCCGATGATTTAGAGCACAAGCGTAAATTATTAATTCATCTACTCAAACAAGAAGATGTCACCCGCTCTGTAGTCTTTATTAGGAAAAGAGATCGTGTGCATGAAGTGGCAGCATGGTTACGTGAAGCCGGTATTCGCTGTACCTATCTTGAAGGCGAAATGGTACAGATCAAACGCAACGAAGCTATTAAGCGTCTCGCAGAAGGTACTGTAAACGTTCTCGTGGCGACCGATATTGCCGCCCGTGGTATCGACGTTGATGACGTCAGCCATGTCTTTAACTTCGATATGCCACGCACCGCTGATGTCTATCTGCACCGTATTGGTCGGACGGGACGCGCAGGACGTAAAGGAACAGCATTATCCCTTGTCGAAGCACACGACAACGCACTGTTACTCAAAATCAGCCGCTACATTAACGAGCCACTGAAAGCACGAACCATCGACGAGCTCCGCCCTACTACGCGCGCACCATCGGATAAAGGGCCTAAGAAAGCCTCGAAGAAAGAGATGGAACGCCGCAAACAAAAACGTGACGCGTTAAAAGACGATAATAAACCTCGCGTTAAAAACCGTCATCGTGATGCGAAAAACGTTGGTAAGCGCCGTAAACCTTCCGAGAAAGTCGCCGTTCAGGACGTGAAAGAGACGTCAGGACGTAGCGAGTAGAAAGCAGAGGCGCATCGCGCCTCTTTTTTTTATATCCGATGACAGGAGTCAGTGATGAAAACAACCCTGACTTGGCACGATGTGCTGGGCGATGAAAAACAAAAATCTTATTTCACCGATACCTTGCAACAGGTGCAGCAAGAACGGAGCGAGGGAAGAGTGATTTATCCTCCCGCAGCTGAAGTCTTCAGCGCATTTAAATTGACCAATTTTGCCGATATTCGCGTGGTAATTTTAGGGCAAGATCCTTACCACGGTCCGAACCAGGCACATGGCTTGGCGTTTTCGGTGCAACCTGGCATTGCCCCACCGCCCTCGCTCGTGAATATCTATAAAGAGCTGGTGACCGATATCCCTGGATTTACCCGTCCCAATCATGGCTATCTTGCATCGTGGGCCTCACAGGGAGTCTTGCTACTCAATACTGTGCTCACGGTCAGGGCGGGTCAAGCCCATTCCCATGCAGGACTTGGCTGGGAGACCTTCACCTCTCATGTAATTAATATGATTAATCAGCATCATGATGGTGTGGTGTTTCTACTTTGGGGCGCGCATGCTCAGAAAAAAGGGCAAATTATCGACTCGACACGTCACCATGTTTTAAAAGCGCCGCACCCTTCTCCGCTCTCCGCACACCGCGGATTCCTAGGTTGTCAGCATTTCTCTAAAACCAACGCTATCCTCGCTACACAAGGTTTGGCAGAGATCGATTGGTCAGTGTAATAGCAAAAAAAAAGCTGCCTAGGGCAGCTTTTCTAATCTTTTCCAACATTACGCTTTAGAGACGGCAACCATGGCTGGACGTAATAAACGACCGTTTAAAGTGTAACCACGCTGCATCACCATAATGACATGGTTCGGGGCAACGTCAGCCGATTCGATCATCGACATCGCTTGGTGTACATCTGGGTTAAAAGGAACATGGGTATCACCCACAACTTCCACGCCAAACTTACGTACCGCGTCTAACAGAGATTTAAGCGTCAGCTCAATCCCTTCTACCATCGAAGCCAGTTCTGGATTCTCTTTATTAGACACTTCTAACGCGCGCTCTAAGCTATCGATGACCGGTAATAATTCATTAGCAAATTTTTCCAACGCAAATTTGTGCGCTTTCTCGATATCAATTTCAGTGCGTCGACGAATATTCTCGATTTCAGCCTGCGCACGAACTTGTGCTTCACGCACGCCGCCTTGTGATTCCGCTAGCGCTTTTTCTAACTCAGCAATACGCTCGTCGCGAGGATCGATGCTTTCTGATGCATCCTGTTGATTTTGCTGCTCAGCTTGCTCGGCATTCAACACTTCAGGATCTTGTTGATTCGGGGTATTCTGTTCTTTACTACTCATGAAAATCTCCGCATTTCATAGTCATCTCGGCAATAAGGCTATTATGGGGATGAAATTCTGGGATTCAAGGGACTCTCATCGATTGTCGAGAGTTTTGCGTAAAGAGGAAGCCTTACCTAATGAATAAGTTGTTTAATTGTATCGGAATTGTTGGCCACCCGCGGAATCTGAGCGCACTGTCTACGCATGAACAATTATGTTGTTGGCTGAGTGAACAAGGGTACGAGGTCATCGTCGAGGAGCAGATTGCTCGAGAGATGCAATTACCCAATGTGCATACAGCTACCCTCTCCCAAATCGGCCAAAGCGCGGATCTCGCCGTGGTGATCGGAGGCGATGGCAATATGCTAGGTGCCGCGCGTGTCTTAGCCCGTTACGATATAAAAGTGATAGGGATTAACCGGGGTAACCTAGGCTTTCTCACCGACCTAAATCCGGATAATGCGATTGAAGAACTGAGTAAAGTGCTAGCAGGAGAGTACATCACTGACTCTCGGGCGTTACTGGAAGCCTCAGTACGCGGTAGCCAACCTCAGCCGCGAGTCGCTGCTGCGTTAAATGAGATCGTCTTACATCCCGGTAAGGTCGCTCATATGATCGAGTTTGAAGTGTACATCGATAATCAATTTGCCTTTTCGCAGCGTTCCGATGGCCTGATTATCTCGACGACGACAGGCTCAACCGCCTATTCGCTCTCAGCTGGCGGCCCAATTCTTATGCCATCTTTAGAAGCGATTGCTATTGTGCCGATGTTTCCTCACACCCTCTCTGCCCGTCCCTTGGTCATCGATAGTCGTAGTACTATAAGCTTGAGGTTTGCCAGTTTACGCAGCGAGTTGGAGGTGAGTTGTGATAGCCAGCTTGCCCTACCGGTTCAAGAAGGTGAAGAAGTGATTATTCGTCGTAGTCCCGATGAATTATTCCTACTTCACCCAAAAGATTATAACTATTTCACCACGCTTACTGGGAAGTTGGGGTGGTCAGAAAAATTATTCTGAAAATCTCTCTGCGGGTCTTTACTCAGTAAAAAAGATGCTTATACTGTATAAAAAAACAGTCATGTTTTTCCATACAGGTGATTATATGCTGGCACAACTTACTATCAGTAATTTTGCTATTGTTCGCGAACTGGATATCGATTTCCAACAGGGTATGACTGCCATCACTGGCGAAACCGGTGCGGGTAAGTCTATCGCAATCGATGCCTTAGGATTATGTTTAGGCAACCGTGCTGACGCCGACACCGTTCGTCCAGGCGCGCAACGTGCAGATATTTGTGCCAGATTTCAGCTCAAAAAATCCCCCTCTGCCCAACAGTGGTTAATTGATAATCACCTTGATGACCAAGGCGAATGTTTATTGCGGCGAGTGATCAGTGCCGATGGCCGCTCTCGCGGCTTTATCAATGGTACTGCAGTTCCACTTTCGCAACTGCGTGAACTGGGCCAATTACTTATCCAAATCCACGGCCAACATGCTCATCAACTCCTGCTAAAAGCCGATCATCAACGCACTCTGCTCGATGCATACAGCCACCATCCCTCGCTGCTTGAAGCAATGCGTGATGCTTATAATCACTGGCATAAAAGCTGTCGCCATCTTGCGGCTCTTACGCAGCAAAAAAATGATCGCGCGGCACGCCGTGAATTGCTCGATTATCAATTACAAGAACTCAATAAGTTTGCGCCGGTTGAAGACGAATATCAGCAAATCGACGAAGAGTACAAACAACTTGCCAGCAGTGGCCAACGTATTACGTTAAGCCAACAAATTGTCCATCTGGTTTCTGAGAGTGAAGAGGCCTCCTTACAGTCTCTTGTTTACCAATCTCAACAACTGTTACAAGAACTGGTTTCGTTGGATGATCGCTTAGCTCCCGTGCAAGGCATGATGGACAACGCCGCTATTTTATTGAGCGAAATGAGCGATGAGCTACGCCATTATCATGAGGCGATCGATTTAGACCCTAATCGTTTGCAAGGCTTAGAACAGCGGCTATCTCGTTATATTTCACTCGCACGCAAACACCATGTCACGCCCGAAACACTGTACAGTACGCATCAACAATTGTTGGATGAATATTCGCAGTTAGAGAATGTAGAGTCAGATATCGAGCAACTGACTGCCGAAGTCGCCCATTACCATCAACGTGCAGTGGAAGTTGCTGAACAACTTTCTTCGCAACGGCAGCACTTCGCCAGCGAATTAGCAGGATTGATCACCGAGTCAATCCAGCAGCTCGCGATGCCGCATGGTCAGTTCGATATCGTGATTACTCACACGCCAGAGAAACTTACCGCTGAGGGTGCTGACAGTATCGAGTTCCTCGTCTCGGCAAACCCGGGTCAGTCACTTCAACCCCTAGGTAAGGTTGTTTCAGGTGGTGAACTCTCACGTATTGCCTTAGCTGTCCAGGTCATTACGGCTAAGAAAATGGAAACGCCTGCCATGATTTTCGATGAGGTTGATGTCGGGATTAGTGGCCCAACCGCTGCCATCGTTGGCAAAATGTTACGTAAATTAGGCGAGTCGACCCAAGTGCTATGCGTTACTCACTTACCGCAGGTCGCTGGATGTGGTCACGGTCATTTCTACATTAGTAAACTCACCGATGGTGCGATGACAGAGACTCGCATGGTGAATTTAGATAAAGCCGCTCGCTTGAAAGAATTAGCTCGCCTTCTAGGGGGCAGTGAAGTTACCCGCAACACCTTAGCCAACGCTAAAGAACTTTTAGCGGCTTAATCGGGCACTTTTTCTTAGTATAACAGTCATATCTTACGCCAGAGGTTTTCATCTGGCGTAAGGTCTATTATTATCGACATCTAGCTTCCCTGCGATCAGGGTGAACTTATTGTGATGGCAAGTTATGCCTGTGGGCAACTGGTCAAGAAAAAGGAAACGATTCATGCGCAGTAAAATACTGACTGCTGCGACCGCGGCGCTATTGTTAACCACCGCCGGTTGCTCAACGTTGGAACGTGTAGTTTATCGCCCGGATATCAACCAAGGGAATTACTTGGTCGCGACCGATGTCAGTAAAATTCATACTGGTATGACACAGCAGCAGGTTGCTTACACCCTCGGCACGCCTATGATGAGCGATCCTTTTGGCAGCAATGTGTGGTATTACGTTTTCCGCCAAGAGCCAGGGCATGAGAAAGTCACTCAACAAACCCTGACGCTGACGTTTAACAGCAGTGGTATTCTGACTAATGTCGACAACAAGCCCGCATTAACCAAAACCAAATAAGTAAATTCGCTACTCGATCACGGTTCGGGTAGCGATATTCTTATTTTTTATTGGCGGCCGAACGTTCTGCTCGTTGCCGACGCATCTCTTTAGGATCCGCTAAGAGTGGACGATAAATTTCAACTCTATCTCCCTCTTCCACCTGATCAGTAAGCTTAACGGGACGGCTGTATACGCCAACTTTATTCTCCGTTAATTGGATATCTTTACGCAGTTCTAATAGACCCGAGGCAATAATCGCCTCTTCAATTGTACTGCCTTCTGGCACGCTTACCGGTCGAAGATATTGTTTTTCAGGTAGTGCGTAAACCACCTCAACACGAATATCAGCCACGATAAACCTCTTGAGCTCGCTCGCTGAAAGCTTTCACCATGTTATTCGCTAACTCTTTAAAAATGCGACCGAAAGCCATTTCCACCAACATATTCGAAAATTCGAAATCGAGGCTAAGTTCTACCTTACAAGCCTCGTCACCGAGAGGCGTAAAGCTCCATCCACCAGTGAGTTTACGGAAAGGACCATCCACCAGCTGCATCGCAATACGTTGATTTTCTGTCAGGGTATTACGTGTCGTAAAGGTTTTACTGATGCCCGCTTTGGAGACATCGACCGATGCGGTCATCTGCTGCTCGGTTTGCTCTAAAATTTTGCTACCGGTGCAGCCAGGGAGAAATTGTGGATAGCTATCAACATCGTTGACAAGTTGATACATTTTAGCCGCGCTGAAAGGGACCAACGCTGAACGAGTGATCTGGGCCATAAGAGTTCCTGGTCTGAAAAAAACACCTTGATCATAGCAGTTTCAGCAAATAAACAGAAATGTCTAATCGGAATCAGCGTGCTAGAATAGCACCAATACTTAACTTTCTTACATTAGGAAGTCAGCGACGCCTTCAAAAAGTGGTGTAGAATAGGGATACTATGACAAAGAAAAAATCAAACAAACCTGGTTCCGCGACCATTGCAATGAATAAACGTGCCCGCCACGAATATTTCATTGAAGAAGAGTTTGAAGCGGGGCTTTCACTACAGGGATGGGAAGTCAAATCCCTGCGTGCAGGCAAAGCAAACATTAGCGAAAGCTATATCTTATTACGTGACGGCGAAGCCTATCTGTTCGGTTCTACCTTTCAGCCGTTAACGGTCGCCTCTTCCCACGTGGTATGTGACCCCACACGTAACCGTAAGCTGCTACTCAAGCAACGTGAACTTGATTCACTGTATGGCCGCGTGAACCGCGAAGGCTACACCATTGTTGCCCTTTCTCTTTATTGGAAGAACGCATGGTGTAAGCTTAAAATCGGCGTAGCGAAAGGTAAGAAAGAACACGATAAACGCGATGATATTAAAAATCGTGAGTGGCAGTTAGATAAAGCACGTATCATGAAGAACGCAAATCGTTAAATTACTGGTACAGCAGCGTAATTATCTGCTACACTGTATAACAGTACTTGGGGCTGATTCTGGATTCGACAGGATTCGCGAAGCCCTAGGAGCATGCCGAGGGGCGGTTGGCCTCGTAAAAAGCCGCAAAAAAATAGTCGCAAACGACGAAAACTACGCACTAGCAGCTTAATAACCTGCATAGAGCCCTCTCTCCCTAGCCTCCGCTCTTAGGACGGGGATCAAGAGAGGTCAAACCCAAAAGAGATCGTGTGGATGCCCTGCCTGGGGTTGAAGCATTAAACTTAATCAGGCTAGTTCGTTAGTGGCGTGTCCATCCGCAGCTAACTGGCGAATGTAAAGACTGGACTAAGCATGTAGTGCCGACGGTGTAGTAATTCTGGACGCGGGTTCAACTCCCGCCAGCTCCACCAAAATTCTCCATCGGTGATGACCAGAGTCATCCGATGAAGTCCTAAGAGCCCGCATGGCATAAGCCTTCGCGGGCTTTTTTGTATCGGTAATCGTCCGAGGACATCCAGCTAAATCCAGTGATTATTGGTATACGTTTAAGCTAAAAGCGTATACCCATTCACGCAGGAAAGCCGCGCATGGCAAGGACTACACGCCCTCTCACCAACACTAGAGTTCTCCACTCCAAGGCGATCGATAAAGATTTGACGCTGCATGATGGCGACGGACTTTTTATGGTGGTAAAAATTACCGGAAAGAAGCTCTGGCGCTTTGGCTATCACGCCTACCTGTCATTTATGGAAGCCAGAGGCCATCAGCATCCCATGAGCCTGACTGCGTTCCGCCAGGCCGTGCCGCAGATGCTAAAGAAATACTAGATAGAGTTACTAAAGCGCAAAACGAAGAACGGTATCCAGACCAGTCTGGAGCTGAGCGAAGACTGTGAGGTCGACTGACTGCCCCGTTGCGATGTATAAGCCAGACGACAGAACCCAAACCGGCCTCGGCCGGTTTTCTTATGCCTGAAGGTGAAGAGTGGTGAAAACTACCAATTGAAGTGGTCACCAACTAATTATCTGAATATAAAGGAGAAATTCAAAAGATGAACAGGGTAAATACTTTTCCGTAAAATTTTTTTTAGCCTGAAACGACTGGAATCAGGCCAATAGCACACTTTTCCATCACATCCTGAAAAGAGACTATTTTCAATCTCATTAGTCTATTTATTATATTCAGAAGATTATTCTCCTTACAGGGATTGAAAATGGATACAGCTTTACTTAGTGCGTTGGACTCAGACGGGAAAGCGAAATTTGAAAGTGCGGTAAACGCATTACAAGGCGATGTATCTGCGACAGCGGCAAAGCTCTCTGTCGATCCCCGACTGCGCCTTGAGTACTCTAAACGCATTAAAGAAATGGCCGAGGATCTCAGAGCCAAAGCAAATAGCGGCATCATCAGCTGGGAAAAAGCAGCAATGGAGGCCTAGGAAACCAGAAATCTGATAATGGATAGGGTACGCACCCGGAGTACGCCACTTGGTAGGGCTATGGCAGAAAGGATGAAGACTTCGGGCGTAACGCTTAATGAGTTAGTCGCCAAAAAAACTGCGTCTATGTTCGGGCCAAAAACTAACTTTAACAGCTTATCAGAAACACAAAAAAATCAGGTTTATGCCGGAATTGTAGAATCAGTAGGCAAATCGAACCCTCAGATTAACCTGAGAATGATGAAATTGTCCCGTGCAGCTAAGGGCGTAATGGTTCTTTCTATCGGGGTATCAGTATATGAAATATACACGTCAGACAATAAAGCTTTAGAAACCGGCAGGCAGGTCGCTATCAACGGAGCAGGTATTGCAGGCGGCTGGGCTGGCGGTACTATTGCTGGTTTAATGTGTGGGCCTGGCGCACCCGTATGTGTGCTATTGGGCGGATTTGTCGGCGGTGCTTTAGCGGCATGGGAAATGGGCAACTGGTAAAAATAGAGATGGAAGAAGTTACGACACTATCGTTATCAAAAGTGAATGAAGCAACAGATACCGCCCAGGCCCGGTCTGAAGTGCTTATTGACGGCAGATTAACAGGGATTACCATTCCCGGAAAAGTGCTTGAGGCTGCAATAAAAGTCGATACACGTCGCTATCTTTTATTCGTGACGGATAACGACATCTTTGAAGAAATGCTGACGATCCTGCTGCTGGATTTTTCTAAAGGCGTAGTGGAAAAACTGACTATCGGAGTCGCTTATACTTCAGGTAACTTTGAAAATTTGGAGGTTTCGCCCCGCTCCGCAAGCTTCCGCTTTATTGGTGATACCGTATGGACAGTAAGAGTATCGGAATCCCCCACGCTTAAACTGCCGTTCTCCGATCCTCGCGGTGTAAGCCGCCCAGCAGGATTAAGGAAATACATCGATATCTCCGCTAACCCTGCTCCGGCCAGGGGCGACGGTAGCCGATAAGCCAGGCTACATCCTTTTTACTTTATCGCCAGAACAGGCGATAAAGCTGTGAGACGAAACGGCATTGGTATACGTTTAGGTATACCAATCAAAGTTGAATTCATAAAAATAACACCAATACAGTAAGTTGGATTGAAGATTCAGATTCCGTCAGATGATGGATTCTACAAATTTCGCTGATCGATAGGCAATATCTTTAATGGCTCTGCCGTCCGCGCTAATCATCCCCAAATAACGACTCATACTGCTCCTCCACTGAGATCGCCGCCAGATTTCACGGCGCTACGTTGGTATTTATCCACGAATACGCCAGTAGACCACATCGCACCGCCGCCCTGTGTCACGGCACCGTTAATCACCACATCGCTGTTAATGCGGGTTTGCTCGGCCTCAATATGAAACGGTGGTGCTTTAAAGGTCGCGCTTACGCTCGCCTCGACTAACACCCATTTAATGCTTGTCACCTGGAAATGCCCAGGCGCTGGGTCATAACTAAACAGTGCGCCATCGTCATACTCAATAACCTCAGCGCTGAGGCTATTGCTGGGTGGCGGAAACTGGTTGGAATGAATCGTGGGCAGCGCAAAGGCGGTGCCGAGAATACCGACCAAACTTTACAGCATCACTTGCTCGTCCACAGATGATGGGCATTATACCGAATAACGTCAGCGGCTTTGTGGAAGTTGAAAAAGTGAGCCTCGTCTTTGTGCGCAATGAATTGCTGCCGCTACAAAAACGCTTTACGGAGTTGAACGAGTGGACGGGTGAGGTAAATTTATAATTCGAATCTTACACACTGAATATGGATTTGTGATATCAAATTCAGGGGATTATTTCACACAAAAGTTGAATAACCGCCTAACTCAAAATAAAAAACCAAAATTATAAAAATCATCAACGAAAAATTTGGATAATTAAATCAATATATTCAGCAATGATTAGCTAGGTGGCCTTTAATCCCAGAAAGTAAGTTTTTTTGGTTTTAAATACCATAAGAAACTTACATGCTGGAAATTTAATCCAATTGGTATCCATAAAAAATTGATATAGTGAAATTAATCTATCTCGGAGTAACTTATTGACAGTAGGTTATTTACTTGAGTTTATTTATATACGTTTTCATTCAATGAAAATACAGCTATAAATCATGTCATTATTGAAAGCAGTAGAATAATAAACTTTTTTATTATTTATGCCTTGAATTCCAAGGTTGTTATGAACTATAAAATTACAGCAATTAATGGCCAGGCTTGCATACTATAAATAGTGAAAAGACAAGATAAATATCAAGAATAATGTAACACTACTGAAGTCAAACCATATCTGAGGGACACTCCCTTTAACTAGAGAAAAAATTAATCAAATTCTTCATAGTGAAAACTATATTATTTGGAAAATTAAAGATTTTGATACCCATAAATTAGCTGATACACCGGTGGAATCACTTGATGCACAGTTAGTAGAATTGAAAAATTCAGATTTACATGGCGCTTATTTATCTGCTGATTTTGATGCTGGTATCTGGCCAGTTGTCTATCAAGGAGAAAATAACGGACATTTAATACGTCATGTTTGCCCTTCGAAAACTGCAGAGGGGAAAATAAGTTCCCAAGTTGGGAAGTTTGACTTTTACCCACATGTAGATAATCCTGATCTAAAAATAACTGTCGAAGACAGTATCTCAAATATCGGTAATTGAAGTCTTGCCAGAAGGTGTTGTTAAAACTTTATCGAAACCTTTGTATCACGCTAGACGACCTGAGAGCTTTGAGGGGTGTTTGTTTGTAGTAATGGTACCGGTTCTAGTAAAGAATAATGATACGTGGTATTCACGTTTTGACTGGCGAAACATAAATGGGTTATCAGCTGAAGCTGTGACTTTTCTTAATCAAATAATATTGCATACTAGAAGCTCTTTTAATGCAAGATACGACAGAACAGATCGATGGTTATTAAGAGTTTTTAGTATGACGAATAGACCACCAATTAGTCATCTATTAGAACCCCACCGATGCTTACATCACCTACGAACTTTTTTGTAAACCACTTTAAGCTAAATTTTACTGGATGGAATTATGTTTGTTGAAGGAAGTATTATCTCGAATTATTTGATATTTGGCGTAGCTTTACTTGTAATAGCTTCTTTTATCGCAGGATATATAGATGCCATAGCAGGTGGTGCAGGATTAATACTTATACCTGCATTTATTTTAACCGGTTTACCGCCACAACTGGCTTTAGGTCAAGAGAAGCTTGTTAGTACAATAGGGACAATTGCTGCAATAAAAAACTTTATTAAAAATAAATCAGTTGTATGGACAGTGATCCCAGCTGGATTGGTTTCAGCATTAGTTGGAGCATATGTTGGTGCTAAAGTTATTTTATTACTACCAATTGAAACTCTCTCGATAATAATTGCATGCTTACTACCTGTAGGGCTGATCGCTGCGAGCATTAAAGGGAAAGTTAAAGAGTCCTCAAACACTTCAGCTAACACAAGCTTTCTTCCTATTTTCTCAGTATGTTTTGCCGTAGGTTTCTATGACGGATTCTTTGGCCCAGGTACTGGTAGTTTGTTCATAATTGCCCTTACAGTAGTTAATCGATTTGCAATATTGAAAGCATCTGCAACAAGTAAGATATTTAACTTTTCATCTAATATAGGCGCATTCATAGCTTTTGCAATGGCTGGGAAGATGGCTTATTTGATAGGTATCCCAATGATTCTAGCCAGCCTTGCTGGTAATCATATTGGGAGCATACATGCTATAAAAACAAATGGGGAAATAATTAGGAAGGTTCTCTTTATTACTGTGGGTGCTATGATGGCAACGCTCGTTCTAAAATACTTTGTCGGAATATAATAATGAACAATAATTTTATCATACGTAATGCAACAACTGGCGATATACAGGAAGTAAAAGCGTTACTCGAAAGGTATCACGCTAAAAACTTGGACGATCAGCAAAAGAAAAATGGCTTTGTCACTACTGATATGACCATTAGCCAATTAAGTCAACTTTGTAATGAGGAAAACGGTGTTGCAATAGCTATTGATGAAGATACCGGTAAAATTGTGGCTATCTTACTTGGTGCATCTTGGAGCTTTCTCAAGCCATGGCCTATGTTTGAATATATGGCAAAGATTTTGCCAAATTACTCATTCAGAAATAGTCAGCTCAACAGCAGTGAATCATACCAGTATGGTCCAATTTGTATAGCTGAAGAGTATCGCGGCTTAGGTATCGGAGAAAAACTACTCGATCATCAAAGAAAAGAGTTCTCGAAGAATTATGAAAATGTAGTCACTTTTGTCAACGTAAAAAACAGTCGTTCCTATGCCTTTCATAAAAGAAATAAGTTTGAGGATATTGGCCGGTTTGAGTTTAATGGAAACCATTACCATTTGATGGCTATTGGAACCTAGAGCTAATTAGCTAAAAGTAAGAGGGTGATAAATAGTCACCCTACTATTTCGCATAATTAATATATTAAATCTTAGACTAAGTATACAAGATCTGAGCCATACCTATCCTAGCTACGCACTCGCCCGCCGCCTTCGCTCTCCACTTAACGATCCTCTTTCCTTGCACTTTGTGATCCACTAAAAAACCCGCATCGCGCGGGCTTGAGGATGATTTTATGTGCAAAGCATTCATGCGATTTCATGCACTTAAGATTAATCACTAATCGAGATTAATAACGAATAAAATCATAAAAACTAATGTATTAAACCTAGTAGGTTACTTGAAACTATTATGCCTGCATAAATAGTTATAGAGATAATGCTGAGTATAGTTCCATAAGTTATTTTAGGCACTGAGGTACCTGTCCCCATATAATGGGTTTCAAGCACTATAATATTGGCAGCAGGTGGCAAGAAACAAAATAATAGCAAGGTCAATACGTTCTGAGTTACGATAGCAACATCGAATTCTTTAGCAATTAAGTAAACAATAAAAACACACAAAGACATTAAAAACGCCTTCACAAAATAAGGCTTACATTCACTACCTAATCCTTTAATTGATAACTGTGTTTCCGATAGCCACATACCCAAAATAGCCATACCGAGAAAGCTCATTAAAAATTTTGAATTTTTCGTTCAAGGAATTATATCAAAATGAGGATTAACATATTTTTTTGTATCAAGAGTCAGATCATTACACAGTTCTTTTAACCTTTAGTATAAATGATTCGCTTTCATTCAGCTCTTCCGGTTATAGCCAGTTAAGAACCCGCGAGGGTGTGCGATACCATTACTACAATGACTTGGGCCCACGTGCTGGAAATTGTACTTGGGGGGTAGACACCCTTGCTCATTTTGGGATTTGTACGGAAGAAGAGCTCAAACGATCGGTATCAAGTACTGACGTGAATAATGCATTGGCTAAGCATGTGCAAAAACTTGAAAGATATCTAAGGAGAAAAGTAAATAAGCATCCCCTCACTCAAGCTCAATTTGATGGCTTAATATCATTTAGTTACAATGTATCTAATCCTTCACCTGTAATGGAGCTAGCTAACAGAGGTGATATGGATTGTGTTCGTAAAAGTATGCTAAAATATGTTTATGTTTTTAACCATGATAAAAATGGAAAGAAAGTAGGCCCACCTCGTCTGCTTCCCGCTCTCTACAGGAGAAGGCTGGAAGAGTCCTCTGCTTTTAAATAGGATAAAATGTTGAAAAAATCAATATTAATATTGCTATTCTTAGTTTTTATCTCCCAGCAGGAAGTGTTAGCTAATAGTAATAAAAACACTGACAATCGATTGGATCTTCTTATGGGAAAAAACACACATAAACAATATCACGAATTTTTTGAAAAATTGAAGAAATCAGCTTTAAAAAATGATAAAAAAACCATTGCATCAATGGTAGAGTATCCAATTACTGTCACTGTAGGCCATAAAGAAATAGAAATTAAAAATAGAGAAGAGTTCATTTTCAAGTACAATACAATATTCACTAAAAACTTAGTAGGGAAAGTGATCAACCAAAAATACTCCGATTTATTTATAAAAGATACTGGAATCATGATTGGTCAATCTGGTGAAATATTGTTTGGAGGTATATGCACTGTGAGTGAC
>NZ_JALBCV010000137.1 GCF_022602565.1 Rosenbergiella metrosideri | reverse complement strand
ATGACGGACTGTGCTCAAAGGGAACGGTCTAGCCGGGAAACCCTGGAGGGACCAACGGCGTCTGACGACCAATTGGGTCGTGCGTAGAAACCAATGACGCGGCTGGAAGGATAGGGGGATACCTGCTGTGCACGGCTACTGCAGAAGGTCATCTGGTCAAGTGTCAAGGTTCGAACAGGGTTGGAGTACTCACGAGCCACGAACGAATCAATTAGCGCGTCTCAAACACTCCCATGGCACAC
>NZ_JALBCV010000136.1 GCF_022602565.1 Rosenbergiella metrosideri | reverse complement strand
CTCGTCGACGTAGACGAAGCCGCGGCCGGCCCGCCGTCGGGTCCAGCCGGGCTGGTCGGGTGACGTCCTACGAAGCCGAGCCATGCCGGGTGAGTAGCCGCGCGGCCACCGCGACAAACCCGGCCACCACCGCACCGCCGAGCAGCCAGAGCCACAGCCACTGCGGCGGCCCACCCTCGTCGTTGATCATGGGCTGCTCCACCGCCTCTGACTCCGCCTGCACCGGCCGCATCTTCCGCACC
>NZ_JALBCV010000135.1 GCF_022602565.1 Rosenbergiella metrosideri | reverse complement strand
GCGCGGGTGGAGCTGCGCAGCATCGATCCGCCGCCGTCGATTCAGGCGTCGATGGAAAAGCAGATGAAGGCCGACCGGGAGAAGCGAGCGATGATTCTGACCGCCGAAGGTCCCCGGGAGGCGGCGATCAAACAGGCCGAGGGGCAAAAGCAGGCGCAGATCCTGGCCGCCGAGGGCGCCAAGCAGGCCGCGATCTTGGCTGCTGAGGCCGATCGGCAGTCTCGGATGCTGCGCGCTCAGGGTG
>NZ_JALBCV010000134.1 GCF_022602565.1 Rosenbergiella metrosideri | reverse complement strand
CTCTCAATATTGGATGAGAGCATACTCTTATGGGTTAAACAGCGAAATATCACCTTATCCGTCTCGCTTGATGGTAATGAAGCCATCCATAATAAAAACCGTATCCTTACCGATTACCAGGCTCACAATAAGGCTGTAACGGGTATAAGAAAAATCAGTGAAGAGCTGGGAACAAACCGGGTAGCGACGGTTACTACAGTTACTAAAGAGCTTACAGAAGAGCCAGCTTCCATAGTGGATGCTC
>NZ_JALBCV010000133.1 GCF_022602565.1 Rosenbergiella metrosideri | reverse complement strand
AGCCAATGTTGTGGTTGCCCACGTTTGCGAAACCGACATTGAAGATTCCGGTGTTCCCGATCCCGAAGTTAGAGCCCCCGAGGTTTGCCAAGCCGACATTGAGGTTGCCGAGGCCGGCCAAGTCGAGGATCGTCGTGCCGGCGCCGCCCTGCAGCAGGCCGGCGATGTTTGCGAGGCCGGAGCCGAAGGCCGGCGTCCCGAGGTCCAGCGGGCTCGTGTTGTAGATACCCGAGATGGTGTTGCCC
>NZ_JALBCV010000132.1 GCF_022602565.1 Rosenbergiella metrosideri | reverse complement strand
AGATGAAGGAGAGCGAACCTGAGAGAATACCGTTAAACTCCACCAGCTCATCGCCGGCATTCAGTAGGTTTTGCAGGTTCTCAATAACCGGTAGTCCCGCTCCGACGTTAGTGTCGTAGAGGAACTTACGACGCGACTTCTCGGCAGCGGCTCGTAATTCTTGGTAATAATGCCAGCTGGAGGTGTTTGCCTTTTTGTTTGGCGTCACAACGTGGAAACCTTGCTTCAGGAAGTCGGCATAGAGA
>NZ_JALBCV010000131.1 GCF_022602565.1 Rosenbergiella metrosideri | reverse complement strand
CCCATGATGTGTGCGCCCAGTAAGCGCCCAGAGCCGCGCTCGGTGATGAGCTTGACGATTCCACTGGTGTCCTCCATCGCCCAGCCGTACGCGACGTCACCATAGTCCTGTATCTTGACCGAAATATCGAGTCCCTTTGCCACAGCTTGGTTTTCAGTGAGTCCGACGGCAGCGATCTGAGGATCGGTGAATACCGCAGCCGGTACGTATCGGTGGTCGGTGACGATCATCGACTGGGTGTCCTCC
>NZ_JALBCV010000130.1 GCF_022602565.1 Rosenbergiella metrosideri | reverse complement strand
GCCCGTGGACAGCTTGTCAGGTTCGAAGTAGACGACTTCTGGCTTGTCACCCGAATTGCGGCTGGCCACATAAAGAGTCGCTTCCGCCAGACCGTACGAAGGCCGGATCATGTCTTCGCGGAAATTGTACGGTGCAAACCGGTTGCAGAATCTACTGAGCGTGTTGGGGTGGACTCGTTCAGCACCACTGGTGATGCCCAGGACGTTGCCGAGGTCGAGGCCTTCTATGTCGGCATCTGTTGTCTTG
>NZ_JALBCV010000129.1 GCF_022602565.1 Rosenbergiella metrosideri | reverse complement strand
CTTTAAGAGTTTTCCAGAATCGTGCTTATCCTAACTGCTTACGCGCATTTCTGAAGAGACGCATCCAAGGGCTATCTTCTCCCCAATTTTCTGGGTGCCATGAGTTGCTCACTGTACGAAATACGCGCTCTGGGTGAGGCATCATTATCGTTACTCGTCCAGAAGTGTTGGTCACCGCAGTAATACCATTTGGCGAGCCATTCGGGTTCGCCGGATACTGTTCGGTCACTTCACCACGGTTATTCAC
>NZ_JALBCV010000128.1 GCF_022602565.1 Rosenbergiella metrosideri | reverse complement strand
CCCCCATAGAGTCTCAAGGCAATATGCATTACACTGCGCGCAGAAAAAATGTAAGAAATAAGGTAGGACAGTATGGCTTTAAACGGCACCATCACCACATGGTTTAAAGAAAAAGGCTTTGGGTTTATCAAAGATGATAATGGTGATAACCGTTATTTTCATGAGGTTAATGTCGCTAATCCCGACTTAATCAAAAAAGATGCAGCGGTAACCTTTGAACCAACCACTAACAATAAAGGCCTTTCGGC
>NZ_JALBCV010000012.1:84101-90199 GCF_022602565.1 Rosenbergiella metrosideri | reverse complement strand
TTTATAATTCTTACATCAACAGTTATCTGATTTGCTATATTGGGCTTATTGGTAACGCATATTATCCTAACTGGCTATTTCAGGGGCTTGAGAAATTAAAAGATATATCAATAGTTACGTTAGTTACTAAAATAATTGTTTTCTCCATTACATTAATCTTTGTCAAAGGGCCTAATGACTTAAACATTGCTTTATTAATTTATAGTTTAAGTTTCGTTATTCCTACGATAATTTTAACCTTTTATTCATATAAAGTTAACGAAACAAAATTCTGTAAGGTTTCTAAAGTTGATGTTTATAAATCCCTAAAAGAATCTGTGCCAATATTTATTTCGAATATATCGACAAGTCTTTATACTAGTTTAAATTCCTTAATACTATCAAGGTTTGTACCGATTGAATTAGTTGGAATGTATTATTCATCGGAACGCATTCGAGTAGCATTACAATCACTATTAAACCCTATTTCACAAGCTGTATATCCAAGGGTTTGCAATGCAGGCCAAGATCTATTTAACAGGTATTCATCAGTATTTCTTATTTTTGGGTTTTGTTTATCAGTAGCATGTGCCATTTTTTCTGTTTTTTTTGGAGATTTATATTTCGGATATAAATTCACTATGTCGAGTAAATATCTGACCCTTATGTCTCCACTTATTTTTATAATCAGTTTTGGTGTAGTTTATGGCCAATGGTTTCTAGTGGCTAAAAACCTGAACAAAGTTTTTAGTAAAATATATATTTTATCTTCCCTATTTCATCTGATTCACGTTTTCCCTTTAGTTTACTTTTTTGGAGTATGGGGAGTGATCGCTTCATCTCTCATCACGCAAACAATCATTTCATCTAGTATGTTAATTTTTTATATGAAAAGGAAAAAAAATGAAGCGTAAAATCATTATACTTCATGAATATGGAGCGAAAGATCACTACACTGCTCTATTTCATTTACAGAAAAAAGGTTTACTAGATATCTCCGAAAGAGAATTTAATCTGTCCTCTTCATTGAAAAAATTTATTAAAAAAAGG
The DNA here is from genome assembly GCF_022602565.1 of Rosenbergiella metrosideri. Taxonomy (GTDB): domain Bacteria; phylum Pseudomonadota; class Gammaproteobacteria; order Enterobacterales; family Enterobacteriaceae; genus Rosenbergiella; species Rosenbergiella metrosideri. The sequence continues at coordinate 89,170 of NZ_JALBCV010000012.1, read as the reverse complement.
ACATCCTTCGAATTCAAAAGATTTCTGATGAATTTCTTCTGGCTATCTAAATCATTTATATTTCCAATATCTAACAAAAATATAACTATTATACTCGGCATTGCACCTTTTGATTGGAAACTTATTCTTATTAAAAGGATTACTAAGTATTCTAATGTTGTATTGCATACTTCCTGGACTTCGTGGAATGATAATTTTCATCCTCGTAAAAATATTTTTTTATCGAGTAGAATAAAATCACTATGGCGTAATTATATCTTGAATTGCGTAAGCGGTGTTGCTGCAGTTACACCTACGGTAAAAAACGAAATTATTAAATTTTGTGAAAATTCATTAGTTGAAAAAAAAATAGAGATTGTTTATCACGCTATCCATGATATAAGTGACATTCAAAGAATTAAAAAAAACGATAATCTCACTGTATTATTTGTTGGGAATATTATAGAGCAAAAAGGAATTAATAAAATAATTACCATCTCAGAGTTAAATGAAGATGTTATGTTTAAATTTATTGGTAAAGGCAAGCTTAGTGATTCAATAGAAAAATCGAAGAGTAAAAATATTGAATATTTAGGTTATATAAATAATAAAAAAGAGCTTTACAAAAACTATGTTACCGCAGATGTGATAATCTTACCATCTTTACGCCGTGGAAAATGGGAAGAGCTTTTTGGTATAGCACTTGCCGAAGCCATGTATCATGGTTGTGTTCCATTAGTCACTAATCATCCGGGCCCAGCAACTATTTTATCGGGTAGTTTTTTGACAAAAAATATTTTTACTGAGGACGATTTTATTGATGATGCAAGCAAGGAAATAAAAAAGATGAAAGGTGATCCCTCCTATCTTTCTAACCTCAAACGTGAAGCTAATATGTGTGCATCAAGTTTCACTGCTGAGAATATATCCAAAGCTTGGATGAAATTAATTGAAATTGAGGTGGGAAATGTCAAAGATCTATGAATTTTTCATAAAGTTTTTTTTGATTCAATCTCTTTTGATAAGTAGCATTAGCTACAGTGCTGAAGTAATCCCGCCTAATGCTAAATTTATAAGTGTTTTTTTTCACAACGATAGTGATACTAAAATAAATTTTTACAACTCAGTGGATGGAAAAAAATTTCTTCTAAATGATAATATTAAAAGTAAATATTTCTATGGAAGAGATCCAAATTTAATTTTTTTCAAAAACAATTGGTACTTGGCTCATACAGGAGTCAATCGCTTTTTAAACGGAAAATACTCTCCTTTCGGTGATTTTACCATTCTCAAGAGTACCGACCTGAATAATTGGACTTCAAAAGCAGTACCTGCATATGGAAACAACAATTTACGCGGCATGAAAGGAAGTGCCATTGGCGGCAATGTAGATAAAATAGTTAGCTTATGGGCACCAACCTTTTTCATCTACCATTCTAAATTATATATTACTTTTTCTGTGGCAATTAATAAGAGTATTTCAAATGAAAATAGTTCCGGTCAAGATTTCTTTTCTACTGCATTGGTTAAAGTTAAGGACCTCACTAAATTAACAATTAGTTTACCTAAGATTATTATAAATCCTATTACTGACTCTATTATTGACACACAGTTATTTGATGGTAAAGATGGTTTTATATATTCTGTATCAAAAAGCGAAATAAATGGAGATATAATTTTTAATAAATCGAAAGATCTTTCATCTAAGTTTCATGAGTTTAGTCGGATAAAATTCAAGTCTAAATATGGTTTTATGGTAGAGGCTCCAAATGTTGTTTGGAATAATAAATATAAAGAATGGTTTATGTATTTAGATAGACCTGCATCAAATGGAAAGTATTATTATTTGACGTCCATAAATTTAAAGGAATGGAGTCATCCGAAATTAGTAAATACTCGATCTTCCATAAGGCATGGGAATGTGATTAATATAAAGTAAATTTTCCCTAAATTTTTGATATATAATTTTTGGTGGTCAATTATGCGTTTTTTTATAACAGGCGGTGCTGGTTTCATCGGATCAGCCGTTGTTCGTAACATTATTAAAAATACACAAGATGAAGTTGTTGTTATTGATAGTTTGACTTATGCTGGGAATTTGGAGTCTTTGAATTCAATTAATGAAAATAACCGTTTTCATTTCGAAAATGTTGATATCTGTGATCGGGCCGAATTAGATCGGGTATTTGTACAATATCAACCCGATGCTGTGATGCATTTAGCCGCAGAAAGTCACGTTGACCGTTCAATCGACGGCCCTGCAGCATTCATTGAAACCAATATTGTTGGCACCTATAAATTATTAGAATCGGCTCGTAAGTACTGGAACGGCCTTGAACTAGATAAGAAGCAAGCGTTTCGTTTTCACCATATTTCTACTGATGAAGTGTATGGTGATCTGCATGGTACCGATGATTTGTTTAGCGAAACTACCCCTTATGCGCCAAGCAGCCCTTACTCTGCGTCTAAAGCATCAAGTGACCACCTAGTGCGGGCTTGGCAGCGTACTTACGGACTACCAACCATAGTGACTAATTGTTCGAATAATTATGGTCCTTACCATTTCCCAGAAAAATTAATCCCACTGATTATTCTTAATGCACTATCCGGGAAATCGCTCCCTGTTTACGGTGATGGTTCTCAAATCCGTGACTGGTTATATGTAGAAGATCATGCCCGAGCACTATACAAAGTCGTTACCGAAGGGGTTGTAGGCGAAACTTACAATATCGGTGGTCACAATGAACGTAAAAATATCGACGTCGTTAAAACGATTTGCCAACTGTTGGAAGAACTGGTGCCGAACAAACCTAACGGTCTTGACCACTATGCCGACCTAATTACATATGTTAAAGATCGCCCAGGTCATGATGTACGTTATGCCATTGATGCCAGCAAAATTGCCAAAGAACTAGACTGGACTCCAGCAGAGACCTTCGAATCAGGTATCCGTAAAACAGTCGAATGGTATTTAAATAATGAAACCTGGTGGCAACGTGTACTGGATGGTTCATACGCTGGCGAACGTTTAGGCTCAATCTAATTTGGAAACGATAAATAATGAAAGGTATTGTATTAGCCGGTGGATCCGGGACCCGTTTATATCCCATCACTCAAGGTGTCTCGAAGCAGTTAATGCCTATTTACGATAAACCGATGGTTTTTTACCCAATTTCTGTACTAATGATGGCGGGAATCCGCGAAATTTTAATTATCTCCACACCAGACGATATGCCGGGCTTTGAACGTCTTCTGGGTGACGGTTGCCAATTTGGGGTTGAATTCAGTTATGCGATTCAACCTAGCCCGGATGGTTTAGCTCAAGCATTTATTATCGGTGAAGAGTTTATTAATGGGGATAGCTGTGCATTAGTCCTTGGCGATAATATTTATTTCGGTGAAAGCTTCGGTAAGAAGCTTGACAACGTGGTAAAGCGTAATGAAGGTGCAACAGTATTTGGATATCAAGTTCTTGATCCTGAGCGTTTCGGCGTAGTCGAGTTCGATGAAAATAATCGCGCGATTTCTTTAAAAGAGAAACCAGAGCAGCCAAAATCCAACTGGGCTGTGACCGGTCTTTACTTCTATGACAAAGATGTGGTTGAGATGGCGAAAAAGGTTAAACCTTCTCACCGTGGTGAACTTGAAATCACTACCCTCAATGAAATGTATCTTGAGAAAAATAGCCTTCATGTAGAGAAGCTTGGCCGCGGCTTTGCCTGGTTAGATACTGGAACTCACGATAGCCTATTAGAAGCCTCTCAATTTATCCATACCATTGAAAAACGCCAAGGCTATAAAGTCGCTTGCCTAGAAGAGATTGCCTATAAAAAAGGTTGGTTAACCAAAGAGCAAGTGGCAACACAAGCTAAATTACTTGCCAAAACTGGTTATGGTCAATATTTACAACGTTTAGTGGATGCTGAGTAAATGCAAATTATCGATACTAAAATAGCCGATGTAAAAATCATTCAACCCAAAGTCTTTGGTGATGAACGAGGTTTCTTTTTAGAGACCTTCGAAGCTAATCGCTATAAACAAGCACTGAATATTGATTTAGATTTTGTACAAGATAATCATTCTCGTTCTTCAAAAGGCGTACTGCGTGGCTTGCACTTTCAAACTAAAAACCCGCAAGGGAAATTAGTGCGTTGTGTACGTGGAGAAGTATTTGATGTCGCAGTAGATATTCGAAAAGAGTCACCGACTTTTGGTCAATGGGCTGGTGTTTTATTATCTGAAGAAAATAAAACTCAATTTTGGATCCCGCCAGGATTGGCTCATGGCTTCCTTGTACTATCCTCTATAGCAGATTTCGAATATAAATGTACAGATTATTACAAACCAGGGTTTGAAGGCTGCTTAGCTTGGGATGATCCCACTGTTAATATTGACTGGCCAATCGATTGTGTTCCACTATTATCTGAAAAAGATAATTCTGGAAAGTTATTAATAAATTTATAAAAAAGGGTTTTTCATGAAATTTCTGATTGTTGGCGCTGGTTTTACCGGTGCAGTAGTTGGCAGACAGTTAGCAGAAAAAGGTCATCAAATTACAATCATAGATCAGAGGGATCATATTGCAGGGAATTGCTATACCCAACGGGATGAGAACACTAATATAATGGAGCACGTATATGGTCCTCATATTTTTCACACGGATAACGAAGAAGTTTGGAGATATATATCTCAGTTTTGTGAAATGGTTCCTTTCAAAAATCAAGTAAAAACTACTTATAATGATAAAGTTTACTCATTACCCATTAATTTACATACAATTAACCAATTTTATGAAAGATGTTTTTCACCTAGTGAAGCAAGAACGTTCATTGAAGAAATATCTGACCAATCTATAATAGATCCTAAGAATTTCGAAGAGCAAGCAATTAAGTTTATTGGGCGCGACTTGTACGAAGCTTTTTTTAAGGGATACACAATCAAGCAATGGGGTGTCAACCCTACAGAATTACCATCAAGTATATTAAAAAGGCTACCTGTCAGATTTAATTATGATGATAATTATTTTTCTCATAAATATCAAGGTATCCCTCGCCTTGGATACACTGATATTTTTAATAAGATATTAGATC
>NZ_JALBCV010000012.1:0-84091 GCF_022602565.1 Rosenbergiella metrosideri | reverse complement strand
ATAAATGTAAATATGATAATAAATTTAAGGAAAATCATGATCATATTATTTGGACGGGAAAGATTGATGAGTGGTTCAATTATTCCTTGGGTAAATTAAAGTATAGAACTTTAAAATTCGAGAAAAATTTTTACGATGGTGACTTTCAAGGCGTTGCTGTTATGAACTATGGTGAAAGTAATATTCCTTACACTAGAATATCTGAACATAAACATTTCACACCCTGGGAATCGCATGAAAAATCGATTTATTTTAAAGAGTTCAGTTCACTGTGTGGTGATAACGATATTCCTTATTACCCTATAAGATTAGTCAATGATAAAATTCTATTAGAAAAATATTTTTCTTTGGCTAGAAATGATTCTGGTATAACTTTCGCTGGACGATTAGGCAGCTATCGTTATATGGATATGGATGTAACTATAAATGAAGCGTTAGAGTTATCAGAAAAAATGATTAAAGATATTAATGATAAGAACAGTATTAAGTCTTTTTACCATGAATTTTAATTTTTATTATAATTCTATTGAGGTATTTTTATGATTCTTCCTGTAATAATGGCAGGTGGTACTGGGAGTAGACTATGGCCCCTGTCTCGTGAACATTATCCTAAGCAATTTTTATCACTTGATAATAGTTTTTCTATGCTTCAAAATACTATTCAACGCCTAGATGGTGTTGATACTCTAAATCCACTAGTTATATGTAATCAAGAACACCGTTTTCTTGTCGCCGAACAATTACGGAAAATAGATAAGTTAACAAATAATATTTTGTTAGAACCTGTTGGACGTAATACAGCTCCAGCAGTGGCTTTAGCCGCTTTAAAATCCTTGTCTAAGGATAATGATCCAATTATTTTAGTACTAGCTGCAGATCATGTAATCGATGACACTCCTGAATTTCACTCAATTATAAATAAAGCAATAGAATATGCTAAAAATGACAAGCTAGTAACTTTTGGTATAGTACCGAAAACTCCTGAAACTGGTTACGGCTATATTAAAAGAGGTCAGGATTTTAAAGTGGATACATCTGAATCTTTTTATGTAGATAGTTTTGTAGAGAAACCTGATATCATAACAGCACAGTCCTATATTGAATCTGGTGAGTATTACTGGAATAGTGGTATGTTCATGTTCAAGGCTAGTAAGTATATCGCTGAATTGAATAAGTATAGACCTGACATTTTATCTATATGTGAAGATTCAATAAATTCATCTACATCTATTTCTGAATTTATTAATATACCTCATGACATTTTCAAAAACTGTCCTGATGAATCTATAGATTATGCAGTAATGGAAAAAACTAAGGATGCTGTTGTCATTAGTTTAGATGCTGGTTGGAACGATGTAGGATCATGGTCAGCACTATGGGATGTTAGTTCTAAAGACAACGACGGTAATACTATTACTGGAGATGTTTGGGCTAAAAATAGCTATAATTGTTATATAAACTCAGACAATAAATTCGTAGCTACTATAGGTATTAATAATCTTGTCGTAGTAAATACTAAAGATGCTGTTTTAGTAATGAACAAAGATGAATCCCAAGATGTTAAGAAAATTGTAGAATATTTGAAAAGTTCCAAGAGAAGGGAACACATTCATCATTGTCAAATTTATAGGCCTTGGGGACATAGTGATAATATAGACCAAACTCCTCGTTTTAATATTAATAAAGTGACAGTCAAACCCGGAGGGGCGTTTTCACTCCAACTTCATCATCATCGGGTGGAACATTGGGTAATATTATCTGGTACTGCGAAAGTTTCGATTGATGAAAAAGAGTTTTTACTTACTGAAAATCAATCTACTTTCATTCCTATTGGTGTTAAACATAGTTTAACCAACCCAGGAAAAATTCCTCTCGAAATTTTGGAAATTCAATCAGGTTCTTATTTAGCTTCAGATGATATTATAAGAATTAAAGATCAATATGGTCGTTGTGATAATTAGGGTATTCAAATGTCAAATTTAACTTGTTTCAAAGCTTATGATATTCGTGGTGAATTAGGTGCAGAACTTAATGTTGATATAGCTTACCGCATTGGAAGAGCCTACGGGCAATTTCTTAAGCCAAAGAACATAGTTGTAGGTGGTGATGTACGTTTGACAAGTAAGTCTTTAAAAAATGCTTTAGCTGAAGGGTTGATGGATGCTGGTGTCAATGTGATTGACATTGGCGTAACTGGTACTGAAGAAGTCTATTTTGCAACTTTTCATTTGGAAACTGATGGTGGTATTGAAGTAACAGCTAGCCATAATCCAATGAATTATAACGGAATGAAATTAGTTCGTGCTAATGCTGAACCGATAAGTGGTGATTCTGGTTTATCCGATATAAAATTTTTAGCAGAAGAGAACAATTTCATAGATGTCGAAAGTAAAGGCTCATTGAGTAAACTATCTACTCTTGTCGAGTACGTCGATCATTTGATGGAATATATTAATAAGGATAATTTTACTAGGCCACTTAAGCTAGTGATAAACTCTGGAAATGGAGCCGCAGGACATGTAATTGATGAGCTAGAAAAAAGGTTCACAAATATTGGTATCCCCTTAACTTTCATTAAAGTTAACAATGAGCCCGATGGAAATTTTCCTAATGGCATTCCTAATCCTTTACTGCCAGAATGTCGTTCAGATACAGCTGATGCAGTTAAGCTACATAAAGCTGACATGGGAATTGCTTTCGATGGTGATTTTGATCGATGTTTTTTCTTTGATGATAATGCTAAGTTTATCGAAGGATATTATATCGTAGGCCTTTTAGCAGAAGCTTTTCTTCAAAAAAATCCGGGTGAAAAAATCATCCATGATCCGAGGTTGTATTGGAATACAGTTAATACAGTCACAAATAATGGTGGTGAACCAATTTCTTCTAAAACTGGTCATGCTTTTATCAAGGAAAGGATGAGGAAAGAAGATGCTATCTATGGCGGTGAGATGAGTGCGCACCACTACTTTAGAGATTTTTCATATTGTGATAGTGGAATGATCCCGTGGTTACTTGTAGCTGAGTTATTATGTCTTAAAAATAAAACATTAAGTGAGTTTGTAGTTGATGCTCAATCAGCATTTCCAGCTTCAGGGGAAATAAATAGAAAAATTGAAAATGCAAGCCAAACTATCGACTTTATTCATCGTGAATTTGAAAATGAGGCTATTTCTATTGACTTTACTGATGGTTTAAGTATGGAGTTCACAGATTGGCGATTTAATTTGCGTACATCAAATACTGAACCTGTGATTCGATTGAATGTTGAATCAAGAGGTAAACATAACCTTATGATTGAAAAAACAGATCTTCTTTTATCACTAATTAACACAGAGGTTTGTTAAAAATATTTAATCCGGTTTTCTTACTTTTTTTGAGATTGAAAATGTATAAATTAATTAATCAAATACAAGATTATGACTGGGGCTGTAGAAATGCTATTAGTGAATTTTTTTCTCTCAAAAATCATAAAAATATTCCAATGGCTGAGATTTGGATGGGTGCTCATCCAAAACTCAGCTCTAAAATTTTAGTGGACGATGAGTTAATAAATCTTGATGAATTTATATTACACAATCCAGTAATGGCTCTAGGTGAAGTGAATTATAAGAGGTTTTCACGCCTACCTTATCTTTTCAAAATTTTAGCAGCGGATAAACCTTTATCAATCCAGGTTCACCCTAATTTGCCAGCTGCAAAAAAAGGTTTTCTGAAAGAAAATAAAATAGGCTTGCCCTTATCAAGTAGTTTTAGGAATTATCAGGACGATAATCATAAGCCTGAGTTAATCTATGCTTTGTCAAAATTTTCTGCGATGAACGGATTTAGGGAACTAAAAGAAATATCTCGTTTTTTAAGTGACCTTGATCTTAATATTTCACAAACTAAAGAGTTCATTGCTAATCCTGATTTTTCTAAATTAGAGTCTCTATTTATCTATCTACTTACCTTAAAGGAAGGGGTTAAAGTCGATTACTTATCTCACTTGATTAAATATTCAGAAAATAGAAAATATTCTCCCTGGAAAGATATAACTGAGATTTCAAAATATTGGCCCAATGATGTTGGGTTATTCATGCCGCTTCTACTTAATATCATTGTTTTAGAGCCGGGTGATGCTATGTTCTTAGATGCCTGTACCCCTCATGCTTATCTGAAGGGGTTAGGGCTAGAGATCATGGCAAGTTCAGACAATGTTTTACGAGCTGGGTTGACTAATAAACATATTGATATCAATGAGTTATTTTCTAACGTAAATTTCTTATCCAAGCCTTATGATGAACTTCTGTGCAACCCAGTGAAATATGAGAATTTTATTAAGTACCAAGTACCGGTTGATGACTTTGAGATGTCCATTTTAGATGTAAATGGTGAATACACTGTTGGTAATAATAACTCTCCTATAATTGCCTTTTGTTTACATGGCTCTATAGAATTTTATGATGGTATAAACTATATTGAATCAAATATTGGAGAGTCGATATTTATTCCTGCTAGAAATCTATCATTCCACGTTAGTGGGAAAGGCAAATTAGTTTTAGCATCTGTTGGTAATAATGAATTTACTGTGGACCATAATTAACTGTCTTCATAAACTTAAAAAAGATATAAAATGAAAATCCTCCTAACAGGCGCTAACGGCCAGCTTGGCCGTTGTCTACAAGATCTCTTTCCAAAAACGGCTGAAGTTCTTGCACTGGGTTCTGCTGAATTAGATATCAGCAACCAATCTGCCGTGAATATCCAAGTTGAACAGTTCCAACCTGCCATTATCATTAATGCCGCCGCCTACACTGCGGTCGACAAGGCTGAATCAGAGCCAGAGCAGGCGGCAGCGGTTAATACTTATGCGCCTGCCTACCTAGCCAGTGCGGCAAAGAAAGTCGGTGCTAAGTTCGTTCATGTTTCGACTGACTATGTCTTCGAAGGTAATGGCTCACAGCCTTATACCGAGTCAGATGCAGTCTATCCTTTAGGGGTATACGGCAAGACTAAATTAGCCGGTGAATTATTGGTGCAAAGTATTTTACCTGAAGCGATCATTATCCGTACCGCATGGGTGTTTAGCGAATACGGTAATAACTTCGTCAAAACTATGCTGCGTTTAGCGAAAGACCGCCCAGAGCTGGGCATTGTCGGTGACCAACTCGGTTGTCCTACCTACGCAGGGGATATTGCTAAGGCGATTCTTGCTACCTTAGAAAAATCGGCTCCAGGTGGCATCTACCATTTTTGTGGTGATGAACAAGTGAGTTGGGCAGAGTTTGCGTCGGCGATCTTCGAACAGGCGGAACAACAAGGTAAATTAGCCTCGCAGCCTAAGGTTAATGCAATCACTACTGCCGATTTTCCAACACCGGCCAAGCGTCCTGCTTACTCGGTAATGTCCACCACTAAGATTGGTGAGTTCACCGCTGCCTCGCCATGGCGTCAATCGTTATCCACTGTGTTATCGCGTTTAGATTAAGTATACCTAGACCACCTTCGGGTGGTCCCTTCAGACTCTCCCCGAAATCCTCTCATCACTTTGAATTTCATTGATATTCCTCCAGCACCTTATCTTTTAAGCTGGTGCCTCGCGACTTTGCGGGTGACTATGCCATGGATTGATCAGCAATCGGCGGGGCGTTTTTATCATAATCAACAGCTTATCGAGCAAGGTTATAGTGGCTTCCCACCTGATGTTAATCGTGCCGACTCTCAACATCTCCCTAACTCAGGACCTATCCCGATAGGGGACTATCGCATCGGAAAAGTTACCACTTCCCCGCGCTCCTCTCACCCTCGTTTTACCTCCCGCACCCCATACTATTATGTTTGGCCGGCACAACTTTCGTATTCATCGCGACAGTATATCTAAGCCAGGTTATGCCTCACAGGGCTGTATCATCTTGTCGGCTCGCACACGCCAACTTATCGCTAACTCAGCCGATCGACTTTTGAGGGTAATAAAATGAAAGCGTTTCTATTAGGCCTATTCAGTCTTTATTTTCGCTCAGCTGCTTATGCGTCGCCGAATATTGACTATTCTACGACTGGGCAGCACAAGTTACGCTGGCAACGCTTCGTCATCAAGGTTACGAACCTCACCCCTTATCAAAAGTCGAATTGCTGTCGCACTCAGTGGTACGTCTGCGCTTCCCGCCTCTAAAATATGGTGAGCGCTATAGTCAAACGCTATTGATCACCGTGATCTCTACTCGTCCGGATCGACCTACTAAACGCTTTATTGTGAATACGATAGCGTCTGATCAAGGGTGCTCAATGGCGGATCCCGTCATTATCGATGCCTCGCTAATGGGCGAAGACCAGCCTTGAGCAGGTATGCGTGATGGCGTGGGACCTCCGCCAGGTAAGCCAATACCTTGAATTGGCTTTTTAATAACTCACCGTCACCGTAATGGTATCGCTATAACTGCCTGCTGGTTGGTTACTCTGGTTAGGATTGACGATGGCGGTATAGCTTAGCGTCTGTGTGCTACCTGTGCCTACTTTGCTCAGCGTGTTGGTATCCGTCCACACCGTGCCATCGCTCTGTTGTAGTTGATATTGCAGGTAAGAGGTACCGCTGCTGGTCGTGGCACTCATTTGCCGCCAGTTACCGCTAGTTGCATTACTGCTGGCTAAATTTACTTTATAGCTGGCGTTACTGGTGCATCGTACCCCGAGCGCTGCAGAGACTTTTCCGAAGTCTACAGGCAGTGCCGCGCTACCAAAATCGACATCGGGTGCGGTGTCGATCGCGCAATCATTGGTCACCACCAGGGTTATGCTAATAGTTGAAGTTGCGGTACCTGTTTCATAGAGGCAACCAATTGCTCCGCCAATAGAGCAGATTTTATAGTTCCAGCTTAAGGTCAATAGATCTGTGTAGGTCCCTGCAGGTACATTGATGCCGCTAGGGGTCTTTAGATAAAGGGGCAGCGTACCATCACTGGAGTTAAACAGTCCGAGTAAGCCGATTAAACTTGTCGAACGCCAGGTTTTTGAACTGCCAATGCTGTAGGTCGTGCTACAGGCGCTATCACCGCACAAGGTATAGGGAATATAGCTACCGGTACTGCTGCTATATAAGCGAGGGGTTGTGCTTGAAGTATGGCTCGAACTCGCGAAAGTTAGAGTAATGGTATTAGTACCAAAAAGTGTCAATATGCTACCCGAACAGGTAAACCCAGTACCGGATTGGACCAGCTGTGCGCTACTGGCGAGGGAAAAAGAACTTAAACTGCCAAAGCTGGTGCTGCTGGAGCTGGCAGTACAGGCAGCAAAGCTTGTGGAACAACAAAATAGGCCGAATAGCAGAATAATGGTGAGCAGCGATTTCATGGCACGGATTCCTGACTACGTGGGGTGAGTGCGCAGGTGATGGTTTCAGCCTGCAAAGCATTGTCGCGTTCACGACTTTTTATAGGCTGGGTACAGGTAGAGCCAGCTATCAGCACGGAAATTCGGCTATTAAGGGGGGAGTCTTCGAACCAAGCTTGGCCCCCGTAGCCAATCAACGTGGCTTCTCCACTGTTTAGCTCCTTGACTACCGTCCCCTGCGGTAACGGTTGGTGATCCTGATCGACTATCGTTAATAAAAGTGGGTGCGTTTGATGCATCGCGAAGGTGACTAATGCACCGCTCCCTTCTCTCACTGCCACATGTCGTTCAATGCTAGGTAGCGACATATTCGGTGGCAGCGTAAGGGGGTCGATGGTGAGCTTGGCCGGGTACCAAGCACTAACGTTAGCAACTAATAAATGACCCTGTGAGTTGGTTTTACCGAGATAGCGGTTCTCGTAATTGACTGGAATATCCTTAAAGCCACTGGTACTCACCACGATAAAGGCATCGTTAATTTTACTACTTGCGAACAGATCATTATCCATCCACACCAAAGAGCCACTGATATCCGCCCATTGGCTATGGCTGGATGAACTGCCGTAAACTCCGCCGCTTAATAATGCGTAATTACTTTTCCAAGCTAGGTTAGCCTGCCGGTATCCAGAAGACGTCGTCGAGGCGGCTAAGTTCCAGCCCAATCCGCCTTCAGTCGGCGTGGAGTGGCTATAGGTTATGGTTTGTGTGCTGTGGTTATCTACCGCTCTGCGCTGAGCAATCGCTATAGAGCTATCGTCCGCCAGCGGGATAACCAGTTGTAGTTGACCTGCAACGCCGCTATCCCCCAAGGTCTTATTTAATGAGAGATTAAGGCTGCTATTACCCCACAGGCTCTTGCTCCAGGAAAGGTTGGCTAAACGTGTACGAGTATTGTCGTGTGAGGTGATATCGAAATAACCTAGGCCGATACTGCCTAGCGCCCCCCCTAAGGGAGAAAAACTTAAGGTGGCTTGCTCAGCTTGATGGCTGAGTGTCGCCGAGGTATCGTAAACCGACAGATCACTAAAGTGAGCGCTACGCTGGGTATGGCTTAAGTTAAGATTAAATAAGGACGAGACCCAAGAGTAACCAACCGCAAACTGTTGTCCAGATTGTTGCGCTTGGGATTGACTGGCGCTCAGTGACAGGGTCCCCCATCGCCATGGCACGATATCTAGCCCGACGCCGCCTTTTACCAAACCTTGCCGAGCCTCACCTTGTATCGCCGTGGTCAAATAATGGGTTAAACCATAACGATAAAAACTACTGACCGCACCAGCATTATAGTCAGCACTGCGCGAGCCGTAATGAGTGCGCAGAGCGCCTGCACTGAAGTCGTAATCACTTAATCCAGGGCTAAGCAATTGGTTTGCGACATAGAACGGAATAGTGGTTTCGACTTGTCGACCTAAGGCATCGGTCGTCACCACCGTTGCCTCGCCGGAGCCATTGATATAAGGGGTGTTGGTCAGCGTCCAAGGTCCCGCATTGACGCTATTGTTACTGGTCTTATAGCCATTAATAAACAGATCGATACTGCTCGGTACGGCGGCGGTACCGTTAAGGGTTAATAGGGGATAGGTGACCAAGTCGGGACGAATGGAAAAGTTTCGGCTAACACGCAGCCCGCCTAAACGCACGGAGTTACTCCAACTTAATGAGTTACTGACCACATCACCCAATTGGTAACTCACCATCTTATCAATATCGCTATAACGCCAGGTTGTGTCGTAGCGCAAATAGCCTTCTGAGATTGAGCTATCTCCCCGCCAATTTTTACGAAAGGTTCCCGTATTCGATAAATAGCCGTCATTTGAAAAATAACGCTGTTCCAGCCAAAGGGCGGAATATCGACTGCTATGGTTGGTATTAATCGAATAGGCGTCGTAGGTAAATAATAGCCCTCGCGCGCTACTTATCGCTTGGTTAGCCGTCGTATTCCCGCCAAAGGCTTGTAACGGTAGCCAGGCTTCGGGCACCGTCAATTTCAAGACTTGATGAAGACTATCGTAGAGCACGATGACGTCTGGCAGCCTGTTAATATCGACCCAGTCGTCTTGGCTGTCAGTGTGAATATAATATTTTTTCAGTACGCTGTTCTGCACATAATAGTGTTGGTGACGTACCTTTACTTGAGTCACAACGCCGTCATTACGGCCATTAGTGTCGAGGGATAGCCAAAGGGAATAACCGGTTGCATTAGCCTTTAAGGTAGTAGGTTTTGGTAGCGCATCGTACTCTGCACCATAGGAAAAGGGTTCATATACAAGGGCGGCTAGGATCACTAGCCAGCCGCTGTGCAGTTTTATAAACTTTAGGGCGATCATTCGCTTACAGTTATGATCGGGCCATTGTCATCGAGTTTTGCGTAAAGGTGGTCACCGTCGATGGCAGCAGAACCTGGTGTGAGGGGGAAATCCATCGACTGTCCAGCCAGTACATAGCCGAGTAATCCCTTATTCACCACCACAGCTGAGTTATCGAGGGTTGGCTTAGTCGCAAAAAAGGCTTGCGTGAGACGCGCATGGACAATACCGCTATTACGAATCGTTAAGTAACGCTGGCCTTGGCGAGTCGTTATTCGCCACGTTAGGCTGGGTAGCGTGGCACTCGCACTGCTTCGAGGTTTATCTGTGCGGGGTTTGGTCCAAATCCCTTGGGCATAGGTAAAGAGTGGTAAAACGTAGCGCATTTGCAGTTGTAAACCGGCGCTCTCTTTGGCGCTATCACCGTCAGTGGGCGGGAGTTGATCGAGAATAATCCGGTAAGCATTCTCACCCGCTGCAGGGGGCGGAGCAGTTCTTATCAAGCGGATAAGCTGTTTTTGCTTCGGCGGGATCACCACAAAAGGGGGACTGGCCACGACATCGGATTGGTCTGCGTAGTGATCCTCTGCGTTACGCTGCTGCCAACTTAAGATCCTCGCTTGTAGATGAACCTCACTGTTTCCACGGTTTTCTAACCACAGAGCGCTCCCTTGTTGGTCTGCTTCTATCACTTGCAAAATAGGCCAGACCAGCAAAACATTCCCAGCGTAACCGAACGCCGAAATACATAATAAGGAAATTAATAGCGAGAGTTTTTTTATCAGTTTCATGATTCAATACGCCAAAGTCACCGTAACGGTATCTGTGTAAGTCCCTGCGGTAGGGACGGTACTACTCGAAAATAGCCGGCCATATACGGGATAAGTTTGAGTGGTTTGCGGAAAGGCGCTGATACTGTAGGTCAAAGAACCCTCCCCCCAAACCGTACTGTGTGCGGCATCCTGGTAGAGCTGATATCCCAGTAACTGTGAGCCATTGGATAGATAACGCTTAGTCGCACTGCCACCGTTGACGCCATAATCCAATGAAATAGTGACCGCCGTTCCAGGTGTACAGGTCACCACAATCGACCCTGCCCCAACGCTGCTGGTGGCATCGACATTATCGGACAGGGCTGCCTGGGTACCGAAGCTTAGTGTTCCAAGATCCGTTGTGTTAGTTGCCGAGCTGGTTCCTAGCGCACAACCGCTGGTGATGACCGCCGATACCGTAAAGGTATCAGTGGTGGTGCTCGCCACAGCATTGCGTAGGTACATTGCACCGATCATCAGGATCCATCCCCTTAAGTAATGCGCTCGGCGTTGAGACATTACCAACTAAGTGTCGCGGTAACCGTATCGGTATAGGTGCCGGCGGTCGGCGCGCTTGAGAGCTGATCAGAAGGGATGATACGGCCATAGATAGGAATATTCTGCGCAGTACCATCGGATGTGAGGGAGATACTGCCATCGACGGCAATTTCTTTACTGTACGAGGCATCAGAATAGAGGCGGTAAGGAATGGTGGTACTGCCTGAAATCATAGAGCGGAGGTTTTTAGCAGTTTCATTCACGCCACCATCGAGCTTAAGTGTCGGCGATAACCCTGAAGTACAGGTGACAGTAACGGTATCTGTACCATTTGACCCGAGTACAGTACCGTTAATAATATTCGATAAATCAGCATAGGTACCGAAATTAATACTGCCCCATTCGTTCACTGTACCCTTGGAATTATTATTACCAACCGTACAGCCTTCACTGATCGTTACCTGGACGCCAATTTGGCCACTAAGCGTACCTAGCACGGTATTGGCATAAGATGAAAAGGTTGTAAAAGGGAATAGCGCGCATAGCAATAAAACGGGTCTTAAATTCATTTAACACCTCATAGAATAATTATATTTTTTTTGTTTGAAGAACGTAAAAATTAGCAACTAAGAATAATCTTATTTTAAGGTAATTAAGTCAATTAGAGGGGTGAATAAATAATGAAAGTGTTTTGTCAGGATTTAGTAAAATTGAGGGTTATGTTATGAGTTTATAACTAAAAAGTATTATAAAATTAACCATGATGAGGTGATGGCGTGAGTGTTAATAAACGTCCTTTAAGGTAATTAACTCGTAAAAACAATAATTTGTGGGTTTTTGATCTTATTAAAATATGGCCCGTTTTGTACTTGAGAGAATAGTGACTTGTATTGAGTCGTAAGAAGAATGTTATATCATCACCGATGATACCATGAAAAATTTTAATCAAATTTTAGGATGATAATGATAATGATAATGATAATTAAAACGTTTATTTAATCGGTTTTACCATCCCAATTAAATAGAGTTTAATAAATATTCCTCACAAAAAGTGACTCAGCGGTTGTTTACAGCGTGAGTTCTCCCTTAATTTTATTAATTGTAATAACGATATCCGGACGCTGTCTGGTTTATTTCATTCGCGCATCGCTAAACCGATTATTTAATTCTATCCATTCTCGGCCAAGGCAGTAATAACCTTTTATGAGTGCTGCAAAAATATCCGCATAGAGGGTGAGTCGCGCAGACGCTTGCAGGCAGATGCCACCCAAGAAGGGAGCATCTGTCACTGACGCGTTCCCACATCGCCAGTGAACGCGCCTAGATTAGCCCTGAACGAGGGACCGGCAGCGATCCTCCCCGCGGTTTGGCGGCGAAGTCTCTGATTGTGCATCGATGCAACACTAAGGGGCTGCCAACATTGTGACCAGCACCCAGTTTCTCGTCTCTCAGCCTCTTTTTGCAGTATAAATCAGCCCTAGTTCACAGTTTCGTCCAGCCAATTGGCGTAGCAATAGGGGAGTCAACCCCGTTAAGGAAAGTCCCATCATCAGGAGGATATTGTGCCAAGATATCATGTTAATACAGGACAACTATTTCCCTATTTAATTAGCGCTTATTCAGAAAAGATCAAACACTCTACCTTGTTCCACTTTAGGGGAAACCTCCTCTGTCCACTCTGGTTATTTCGGGTGGCACGCCATGTATAAACTGCAAAATTGCGTACAGCGCTATGCATGGGGCTCGCCCACCGCGCTGACCGAGCGTTTTGGTTTCGCCAACCCTGAACGTTTACCGATGGCTGAAGTGTGGATGGGGGCGCACCTGAGTGCCAGTTCTCAGGTCGTCATTCGAGGAAATTGGCAGAGCCTCGCGGCTGAGATTGCATCCCATCCACTCTCGATGCTTGGACAAGCGACCTATCAAACCTTTCAGCAACTGCCTTTTTTGGTCAAACTGTTGGCAGTGGAGCGGCCCTTGTCGATTCAAGTACATCCTACAAGAGACGTCGCTCAGCGAGGATTCAGACGTGAAAATAAGGCACATATCCCGCTCAATGCCCCCACTCGAAACTATCGAGATGCGAATCATAAGCCAGAGTTGGTTTACGCGTTAACACCTTTCAAGGCACTAAAAGGCTTCAAACCTTTCGACGAGATCGCTAGAGCCTTTCAGCGACTCAATTGGGATCATCCCGCCGTTGATCTTTTTATCGATAATCCAACTAGCAACGCACTGCAACAGCTGTTTAGTAGCTGTCTGCGGCTGGCGGAGGATGACAAACAGCGAGTCTTAACACACCTGCTGCACAGCGTAGAGCAGCAAGAGCAGCCAATTGGGCAGACGGTAAGAATGATAGCGGAAGTGTGGCCCACCGATCTTGGGTTATTAATGCCCTTATTCCTGAATATTATCACTCTGCAGCCGGGGGAGGCTCTCTATTTGGCCGCCGGTACCCCCCATACCTATCTGCAGGGCGTCGGCATAGAAGTTATGGCTAATTCCGATAATGTGCTACGGGCAGGGTTGACGACTAAACATATTGATATCGAAGAATTGGTGGCTAACGTCCAGTTTCAAGAAGATAAGGCCGAGCAGCGTCGTTTAGCTCCCATCATTAGCGGTAACCAGTACTGCTATCAAGTCCCCGAGTCAGACTTCAGCCTATCAATTATTACCCTTACCTCGACCTGTCGCATTTCGACCCAAGGCCTACCGCAACTGATACTGTGCTTGGAGGGCGTGCTTGACTTGAGTACGGCGCAGCAAGCCTTGACGCTATCGCTCGGTGAATCGCTCTTTATACCGGCAGATCAAGAGGCTTTTACAATCAAAGGGCAGGGGCAGATCGCGGTAACAACGGTCGGATCACGCCAGGCACCGATCACTATTACACCGATCGATAATCGATGAGAGCCGCTAAATGTGATCGACCACAAATATATGGTTTGACCTTACTGAGTTTATAGAGGAATAGATGGTTCAAATCACATCTTTACATTTGATTAGTGCATACACTGCCTTGGTTTTCTAGGCGTTAGGATTTGTCGATCCTTTCCCCACTGACCGGACTACAGAACAGGGGGTCTCTTGACGATAGCAATTATCATCGCAACGCACGGACGAGCAGCCGAGCAGTTGCTGAAGACAACGGAAATGTTATTAGGTGAACAAGATAATGTTGGCTTTATCGATTTTATTCCCGGCGAAAATACGGAGATATTGATTGATAAATACAACAGCATGCTGTCACGTCTTACAACCACACAGGGGGTGATCTTTCT
Source organism: Rosenbergiella metrosideri (assembly GCF_022602565.1). GTDB lineage: Bacteria > Pseudomonadota > Gammaproteobacteria > Enterobacterales > Enterobacteriaceae > Rosenbergiella > Rosenbergiella metrosideri. Next base: position 69,823 of record NZ_JALBCV010000012.1, on the reverse strand, counting down.
TACCGATACTTGGGGAGGAAGCCCGTTCAATGCTGCCTCCCGCTTAGCCAGTGAGCATCCCGATTACAGGGTGCTGGCCGGCGTCAATATTCCCATGTTAATTGAGACATTAATGGCTCGCGATGATAGTCCTAGCCTTGAACAGCTGGTCGACATCGGATTGGAAGCCGGAAGGGAGGGGGTTAAAGCCTATCAACATCCCGCCTCCTACGTCGCCGAACCGTCATCTGCGACGCCCGCGCCTCCGGTCAGCTCGCCTATACCGTCACAGCACGGCGTGATGCAATTTGGCTTAGTACGAATCGACGATCGACTTATTCATGGTCAAGTCGCCACGCGCTGGACGAAAGAGACCGGAGTGACGCGGATCATTGTGGTGAGCGATGAGGTGGCGGCCGATCAGGTCCGCAAAACCTTACTTAAGCAGGTGGCGCCTCCCGGCGTTACCGCCCATGTGGTGGATGTCGCAAAAATGCTTCGCGTGTACGCCAATCCTGCCTATGCCGGTGAACGGGTGATGTTGTTGTTCACCAATCCCAGCGAGGTCTTACGCGTTGTCGAAGGTGGGGTAACGATCCAGACAGTCAACATCGGCGGCATGGCCTATCGCCAAGGTAAAACGATGGTAACGAATGCCGTCTCTGTCGACCAACAGGATATCGACGCATTTACTCAATTGGCAGCGAAAGGCATCGAGCTTGAGGTACGTAAAGTCTCTTCCGATACTCGGCTAGGGATGATCGACCTACTTAACAACGTTTCGGTGTAGAGGCACTCACGCAACGTAGCCGACAATTTTACTCGTCTAGAGGAGAAGGTTAATGGAGATCAGTACGCTTCAGATTACACTCGTATTTATCGTCGCTTGTATTGCCGGAATGGAATCTATTCTTGATGAGTTTCAATTTCACCGTCCGCTAGTGGCTTGCACCCTCATCGGTCTGGTGCTTGGCGACATCAAATCTGGGATTATCATTGGCGGGACATTGGAGATGATTGCACTGGGATGGATGAATATTGGTGCTGCGGTGGCACCGGATGCGGCACTCGCCTCAATCATCTCGACTATTTTAGTTATCGCCGGGCAGCAAAGCATTGGGGCCGGTATTGCTCTCGCCATTCCTTTGGCCGCAGCCGGCCAGGTTTTCACCATCATCGTTCGCACCCTCACCGTAGGCTTTCAACATGCTGCAGACCGCGCCGCCAATAACGGTAATGTAACCTTACTCTCTTGGATCCATGTTTCGGCACTGTTCCTACAAGCGATGCGTATTGCCATCCCCGCGCTGATTGTCGCCATCTCAGTGGGAACCAGCGAAGTTCAGCAACTGTTAAGCAATATTCCCGCAGTGGTGACCAACGGGTTAAATATTGCTGGAGGCATGATCGTGGTGGTGGGTTACGCCATGGTGATTAACATGATGCGAGCAGGCTACCTTATGCCATTTTTCTACCTTGGCTTCGTGACTGCGGCATTCACTGACTTCAACTTAGTGGCCTTAGGGGTAATCGGCACTGTTATGGCAATACTCTATATCCAGCTCAGCCCGAAATACAATCGTTCAGCAGTCACTTCCCGTCCCGCGGCAACGCCGCAGGATCTCGATAATGAATTAGATTAGGGATAACGTTATGGTCGATAACACACAGCTAACCGAAAAAAAACTGACAAAAAGTGATATCCGTGGCGTCTTTATTCGCTCTAATCTCTTCCAAGGATCATGGAACTTCGAGCGTATGCAGGCTTTGGGGTTTTGCTTCTCGATGATCCCAGCGATTAAACGGCTTTACCCAGAAAATAATGATGCTCGGCGCCAAGCGATTAAACGCCACCTTGAGTTCTTCAACACCCATCCCTATGTCGCCGCACCGATCTTAGGCGTTACCCTCGCGATGGAAGAGCAGCGAGCCAACGGTGCCCCGATTGATGATGGCGCAATTAATGGTATTAAGGTCGGATTGATGGGCCCCTTGGCCGGTGTCGGCGACCCCATTTACTGGGGAACCGTTCGTCCGGTGTTTGCCGCATTAGGCGCCGGTATTGCCCTGAGCGGTAGCCTTCTGGGGCCAATATTATTTTTTGTGCTGTTCAATGCAGTACGCCTGCTCACTCGCTACTACGGAATTGCCTACGGGTATCAGAAAGGCATTGATATCGTCAAAGATATGGGGGGCGGCTTCCTGCAGAAACTCACAGAAGGGGCGTCGATTCTCGGGTTATTTGTGCTAGGGGCCTTGGTCAATAAATGGACACATGTCAATATCCCCCTAGTGGTATCAAGAGTACCTGATGCAGCGGGTAACGAGACCGTTACCACGGTGCAGAATATCCTTGATCAGCTGATGCCAGGACTGGTTCCCCTATTGCTCACTTTTGGCTGCATGTGGTTATTACGAAATAAGGTGAATGCGCTGTGGATCATCATAGGGTTTTTTATCATCGGTATTATCGGCTTCTGGTCTGGGCTACTGGGCGTTTAATCTATTGCCTGAGCGGGAAGCTAAGGCAAAGGTTCAGGAGGCATTATGACACTGCAGACAGTTATTCTCGGTACTATCGTGATCCTCTGTGCAGCCTTAGCGGTCTATAGCGAGTGGCTAAGACCGTTGCGCTATCCGCTGACGCAATGGACCATCCCTTTACGTCGATTATCGCGTAAAGATTGGGGAATAGTCACTGTGCTGCTACTGGTGGTATTTATTCAGCAGCGGTTGCGCGCAGAAGGCTATCTGAATAGCGGATTACTGTTAGGATTGATTTTGCTGACCCTTTGGTATGGCTGGATACGCCAGCCCATCGCGCGGGTCAGCGCTGAGGGGATAGTGATTAATGGACAATTTATTCGGTGGGCCCACATTAAGCATTACCACCTTACCGCAGAAGGAGCGTTAATTCTAACCTTGGCACAGCAGCAGGTCACACTCTGCGTCCAACACGCCGACGATTTACAACGTCTTTATCAGCATATTATTGCGCAGCCTAATCAATAACCTTCACTAAGGAGCAACTAAGCAAGATTTTTCCCCGCAATCACCTCAATGCTCTCATTTAATTGCTGTATGACCCGCTGCGCGGCGCGGGACAGTTGACGAGAAGGTGCAACACATAGTGCTAGGGTGAGTGGTGACGTTGGACTATTGTGTAGCGGAATAAAGGCCAAGTTATTCTGCTCTACATCATATTGAACATCGATTCGGCTAAGCATTGCGACACTACTGTTTTTCATTAGAAAGCGGCGAATCAAGGCAATATCGTTACAGACGATCGCATTGTCCATGGATAATGCCGCTCGCTGATACAGTGCGAGGACCCTGCCATGTACTACAAGATCTTCCCCCGGCAAGATATGCCGCTGCGCATGCAGATCACTGACCCGCAGAGTCTTTTTATTAGCCAAGGGATGCTGAGGCGAGAGGGCAACCCCGATCTCTAACTCACAAAAACTTCTCACCTCTAAACCGGCCACTTCGCCGGGATCGAGTAGTAGCCCGACATCAAGATTCGCGGTACGAAGCTGCTCGCCGATCGCTTGGCTACTATCGATCACAACCTCTAACGTCAGCCTGGGGTACTGCTCGACGAAACGTGCCAAACAGTCGGCGATCTCCCCTTGGTTAAGGGCTTGCACCAAACCGATCTTGACCTTACCTCGCTGTAAGCCTTGGATCTCATCGAACCGTTGCCGAGTAACCTCAAATTCCCGCTGCCAGCGCAATAGGTCGGCATAGAGCAGCTCGCCTGCGGTAGTCATCCTTAGCCCTTCAGCCAACCGTTCGAAGAGTGGCGTACCTAATGACTCCTCCGCCTGCAAAATCTGTCGGTTAATGGCGGACGCAGAGATATGTAACTGCTCTGACGCTTTACGTAGGCTACCGTGACGGACCACGGCGAGGAAGTACTGGGCGAAGCGCGAAAATGGGCTCATGGTTACTGTTCTCTTTTTTGCAACACTCTACTGAATTCTTAATGATGGATTGGAACAGTTAAAAGGTTTATCACTAAAGCCATAACAAAAACAGCTTTTCGTATGATTAAGGAATTCATTATGAGCAAAGTCACCTCTCCCGCACACTGTACTTTTGAGCCAGATGATTGGTTGAAATTGGCCGCACAATGGCATCCGGTCGCTCGGGCGATGGATATTAACGGTGCGCCCGTTAAAGCCGTGCTACTGGATGAACAGTTGGTGCTGTATCGACTTGCGGGGGAGGTGGTTGCTGCACGCGATGTCTGCCCACATCGGGGTGTCCCCTTAACCCTCGGCTTTCATGATGAAGCGGGTATCGTCTGCCCTTACCACGGCCTCCGTTTTGGCGAAGGCGGTAAATGTAATCGTATCCCATCGAGCCCAGGTCAACCGATCCCCGCCAAGCTTAATCTCTCGACCTTTGCTGTGGAAGAGCGCTACGGGCTGATTTGGGTCTGCCTGGCGCCCGATAGCGAAAAACCGGCCAAGCTACCGGTCATGCCGCACTGGGACACGGCTGGCTTTCAACAGATCAACTGCCCAGGTTTCGAGGTTAATGGCTTCGCCGGTCGACAAGTTGAAGGCTTCCTCGATGTCGCACACTTCGCGTGGATCCACACTGAAACCTTCGCCGATGCTAATAATCAACAGGTCCCAGACTATCAAGCAGTGGATCGTGAATACGGCTTTGATGCGGATTACTGGAGTACCGTTGGTAATTATCCGGCCAGTAGCGAGTTTCGTGCACCTGAAGGGTTTAAGTGGCTGCGTCATTTCGAAATGCATCTGCCTTTCACCGCTACTTTGACCATTCACTTCCCAGGTGAGGCCCGATTAGTGATTATGAATGCCGCTTCGCCGGTATCGGCGCGCAAAACGCGAATGTTTGCGCCGATAGCGCGTAATTTTGATCTCGATATTCCAGTAGAAGATGTCTATGCCTTTAACCAACGCGTCTTTGAAGAAGATCGACTGATGGTGGAAACCCAGATGCCAGAACGTCTGCCGCTCGATCTCAGTTTAGAGGCGCATATTCCTGCCGACCGTAGCTCCATCGCTTACCGCCGTGGATTAAAAAAGATGGGCTTTGGTGACTTCTTCTTAGTGTGAGGTGTGAAATGGAACAGTTATCGGTGATCGTAGAGAGTCTGTGTTTGCAGGGAACGGGTAACTTAGCCGTCAGCTTTGTACCGGACACCACGAATACCTTGTTACCGGCATGGGAGCCGGGGGCACATATTGATGTGCACCTTACCCCCGGACTGATACGGCAATATTCATTGACCGGATCCTGCAACGATCGCCGACGCTACGAGATTTGCGTGGCCCATGATGCGGCCTCTAGGGGGGGATCGCGTTATGTGCACCAACAATTACGGCCCGGCGATCGTCTCACCCTCTCTGCACCACGTAATCTCTTCGCACTGCAGCCCGCGAAGCGGGTGCTCCTAATCGCTGCGGGAATCGGTATTACGCCCCTCTATGCGATGGCTCTACAATTGGAGCAGCAAGGTATTGCCTTCACCTTACACTACTATTGTCGCTATGCTCAGCAGGCTGCTTACCAATCGGTATTGTCTGCGCCTTGGCAATATGGGGAATGTCATCTGTGGTTAAGCGAGGAGGGTAACAGTCCTCGACACCATCAGCCTGCTGAATTGGCGCAGCCCGATACCGACACTTTAATCTATCTTTGTGGTCCTGAAGATTTTATGCAGCACCAGCGAGAATCCGCACGGGCCTTAGGCTGGGCGGACGAGGCAATCTATAGCGAAGCCTTTAAACCCCCAGTGGCTAGCTGCGAGGCGGGAGACGACGAAACGTTTATCATTACTCTGGCATCGACTGGCCAACAATGGCCTGTGAGCGCACAGCAAACTATCGCCCAAGTCTTGCTAGAGCAAGGCGTCTCGATACCGCTTTCCTGTGAAATGGGAATGTGTGGGGCCTGTTTAACCAATGTTATTTCCGGGGAGGTTGATCACCGTGATACGGTGCAAAGTGAGCAGGAGAAGAGCGGACCGCAACAGCAGGTGGCCCTGTGCTGTTCTCGCAGTCGCAGTGAAGTGTTGGTTTTGGATCTTTGACAGAGCAGGTCCTATCCGAGGATAGGACCCAGACCCTATCGACTAGGGTGAAATGTCGTTTTTCAGATCTTCAGCACTCTCTTTAGTTTTGTCCCAGCCTTTCTCTACACCTTGCTTAGTGCTATGCCAGGCCTTTTGCGAGCCTTCAGAGATTTTACTGCTGGTGGTGTTCGCTTTCCCCTCAGCGGCATGCTTCGCTTTAAGTTTCTGCTGTGCGCCAGTATTTTGCGCTTCATGCAGTTTCTCTTTAGCGGTATCCGCCCCTTTATGCGCAGTCGCTAATGCCTCTTCACTTGCCTGGGTCGCAGCAAAGGCACCAAAAGAGAGGGTCAGGGCTGAAGCAAGAATCACTAATTTTTTCATTCTCATTCTCCATAAGGGATATATCGTTGTTAATTATAGTTCAGACATTATCTCGTGTGGCGCACTAATGAAAAAAAGAGATTACTCTGACCGGCTTGCCAAGCTCTCATTCGGTCGATGCTTGCTTTTACCTGCCGTTCTGAATAGCGCAATGGCACTTTGTTCTGTTCAGTGTAGCATTAAAGGCTTTTAACACTTTACACTTCGAACCTTTGCGGAAGGAAGCCGCCACGAGGGATAGAAAATTTTCTTTTAATCTGAAAATTAACGAGTTATGCAATTTGTTTTCGCGGAAAATACATAATGCAGGCATACTATCGGCCTTAAAAAATTAAATATTCTAATTATTCGACCCCAAATACAGGAAATCAGGTAATGAAGATTGCTATTGCTGGCACTGGTTATGTTGGACTTTCGAACGGCCTCTTACTTGCACAACATAATGAAGTGGTGGCGTTGGATATAGACCAGCAGAAGGTTGAAAAATTAAATAATAAACAATCGCCGATTGTCGATAAAGAGATTGAGTTTTACCTCGCCAATAAGCCGCTCAATTTTACCGCGACCACCGACAAACATTTTGCTTATCAGGATGCTGACTACGTCATTGTGGCGACACCTACCGACTACGATGTGGAGTCCAACTACTTTAATACGCGCAGTGTCGAATCGGTCATCAACGACGTATTAGCCATTAATCCGCAGGCGACCATCATCATTAAATCTACCATTCCGGTAGGATTTACCCGCGCGCTAAAAGAGAAGCTAGGCGTTGACAACATTATTTTCTCACCCGAGTTTTTACGTGAAGGTAAGGCCCTGTACGATAATTTACACCCTTCGCGTATCGTGGTCGGCAGCCAAAGCGCAGAGGCTAAGAAATTTGCCCAGTTATTAGCGGATGGGGCAGAGAAGCAAGATATTCCAGTACTCTTCACCGATGACACTGAAGCGGAAGCGATCAAGCTGTTTGCGAACACTTATCTTGCCCTGCGTATTGCCTACTTCAATGAGTTGGATAGCTATGCCGAACACCATGGCCTGGATGCTCGCCAAATCATTGAAGGGGTGAGTCACGACCCACGTATTGGTCATCACTATAATAATCCATCCTTTGGTTACGGCGGTTACTGCCTACCGAAAGACACCAAACAACTTCGTGCCAACTACGAGCAGGTGCCTAACAATATTATCAATGCGATTGTCGATGCCAACCGTACCCGCAAAGATTTTATTGCTGAAAGTATTTTGAAAAAGCAGCCCAAACGCGTGGGAATATATCGTCTGGTGATGAAAGCAGGATCGGATAACTTCCGTGCTTCTGCCGTCCAAGGTATTATGAAACGCCTGAAAGCTAAGGGCATCGAGGTCATGGTTTACGAACCGGTATTAAATGAAGAAACCTTCTTTAACTCACCGGTTACCCATGATCTGCAACAGTTAAAACAGCAGTGCGATCTCATCATTGCAAACCGTCTGGTTGAAGCGTTGCAGGATGTTCGGGAAAAAGTCTATACCCGTGATCTGTTTGGTAACGATTAATTTTTAAGACGGGAAAAGGCTGACTTTTGTCAGCCTTTTTTATCGCTATTAACGTCCAGAATGATTACCAGATCTCTTGGATTGGATTCTTCTCTAAAAAGAACGTTGCATGTTCCACTAACATTAAATAATGTGGAGCGCGAATATTGGGTTCTTAACCATAATTCAATCTTCTTATTGTAATTTTTTTATCGGTTAAAGAAATTTCAATGACAATATTCACTATCAAAATTTTCAAAATACGTGATACCTTTACTGTAGTGTTGAGTGAGGCATAAGTAATAGCCATCATAATTAGTAGAGCTCTCTTTGATCCAAAGAGAGGCTTCGACAGTGTAATCATCGATAATATAATTATCCCACTGTGTTTTTCCCGCCGAGCATGCTCGATAATGTCTTCGATATTATAATGTTCATGGATAGCAGATTTAATCTTATCGAGATAAGTTATAACGGTTTTTTCATGGATATTTTTCTGCTCCGTCGCGGTATCGACTCAACAACCATGACAAGTAGCGCTTGGGGGAATACCGAGACAACGTGTAAGCCTATCGATGGATTTGCCTATAGTCTGACCGCTAACCCATGACAAAATATAAAAAATAAGCCTACTCTTCACTATGGTTTCCACCCTTAAATAATCGGTAAGCGTTCGTGATGTGGCATCCCCTCGATGCAGGGTCTTTGACGATCCTATCGATGATTGCTTTCAGATTATTTTACTTAATCCTCTCTATTATTTTAGACTTCATCATAATAAAATTTATTCCGTAATAGGGTAGTGAAAACTATTACTAGGATTTTTTTATAACTTAAAGTTGAGTATGTAAGTAATCTTAAACTTATTGGGCTGGGATAAGACACGTAATGCATTATTCAAAAATGTCATAGTAGTTAATTGCGTGGGTATCTATTTCATAAAACCTTCTATCAATACTCTTTTAGTCAAATAGCCATTCCCTTTTTTATTGTGATAAACCACAAGAAATTATGCGAAAGTATTACTCGCCAAGAAGTAACACTGTATTTATATCGTCAGACCTTGCTAAATTGCCTCTGAATTGGGTAAGCACTCACCATAACGTGTAACAGGATGGTTACGCGCCAAACACGAAAGGGAATCTCGTGGACTATCACTTATTCTATCCCCCACAGCGGGTAATCATGGCATTAGGTCTGCTCTGCATAATGGGGCAGAGTGATGCATCGACCTTTCCGCTAAAAGCAGATGCTTTACTCGCTGCACAACAGCGCCCGTTTTTTCCGCAGCCCAATGATCATTCACAACAGCTTCATCAGCAGGCGCAACAGCGGGCGTTGCAGCAGCGCTTGGCGCCTGAACCACCGACTGTTCATGTTGAGGTGCCAACGGCCCCAGCCTTACAGCAAGGCTTCCCGCAAGAGACCCCTTGTTTTCCGATCGAGCACGTCACGCTTGCCGCTTTGCAGGCTTTACCGAGTTGGCTCGGCCTTCAGCGTGTCGCCAATACGGCAATAGGAAAGTGCTTAGGGGCACAAGGGATTAATCTTCTTATGCGTCGCCTGCAGAATCGGCTGATGGATCAGGGCTATGTCACCACCCGCGTCCTCGCACCAGCGCAGGATCTGACCCAGCGGCACCTTCACTTAACGATAGTGCCGGGTAAACTCAGTCGGCTGACCACCGCCGCCGCACAATCCCACCAAGATATCTCTCTGAGCAGTGCTTTCCCAATGCAGGCTGGGGGGCTGCTTGATTTGCGTGCGTTAGAGCAAGGATTAGAAAACTTGCAGCGTCTGCCGACCGTTCAATCGAGTATGGAAATTGTACCGACCGACCGGCCAGGGGAGAGCGATATCGTCGTGAATTGGCAGCAGTCGCGTAAGTGGCGGCTGGGACTCTCTCTCGATGACTCAGGAACGCGGAGTACCGGCCGTTATCAGGGGGGGACGACACTTTATCTCGATAATCCACTTTCTTTCAGTGACAGTCTGTACCTTTATGCCGGACGCTCCCTGTTACCCGGCGGCGGGAAGGGGACACACAACGTTACCGGGCAGTATTCACTGCCTTACGGCTACTGGCTAGCCAGTCTTACGGCAAGCTACAGTGATTACAGTCAGACTATTGCCGGTGCCAATGCGGATTATCGTTACCGTGGTCAAAGTCAGCAGCTGGCATTCCAGCTGGGGCGGGTGATCCATCGCGGCAGCCACCATAAAACGCGCCTGACCGGAGAAGTAGCGCTGCGTGAATCGAAAAACTTTATTGATGATACAGCGATCGATGCCCAGCACCGCAAAACAACCTCATGGAAAGCGACCCTTCAGCATCAACAGTTTATCGATCGTGCCATACTGAATCTTGGGGTGAGTTACCAACAGGGAACGCGGTGGTTCGGTGCACTGCCAGCAAGTGAAGAAGCGTTTGGCGAGGCGACCGCACTAAGCCGTATCGTACAGCTTACCGCTGAGTTTACCCTGCCCTTCACCATCGCCACTCAGCAGTTTCGCTATCAGTTACTGTATCAACAGCAACTGACTTCAACAAAGTTAACCCCTTCAGAACAGTTCTCAATAGGTAGCCGCTGGACGGTACGAGGTTTCGATGGCGAGCGCTCACTCAGCGCGGATCGAGGGATATTGATCCGTAATGAATGGAGTTGGGCCCTCCCGATTAGCGCACAACAGCTCTATCTAGGGGTGGATTACGGAACCCTTAAGGGAAACAGCACCCATCAGCAATTAGGACGCTCTCTTATCGGAAATATATTAGGGGTTCGCGGGCAAGTGTTATCAACCGGATACGATACTTTTATCGGTATCCCCGTAGCGGCCCCGCAAGGTTTTATGAAAGACCGCTTTACCCTGGGTTTTACGGTCAATTGGCAATATTGAGGATTCAAGGATGAATAAAAATCGCTACCGTATTGTGTACAACCCCGCTCGGGGCATGGCGATGGTGGTCGCCGATATTACCGTATCGGCTTATGCCCTGACTGCACCTTGTGCCCCCGACAGTCGCACCGCCTCTTCGCGGGCGTTTCGCCTGACTCGACTCTGCCTAGGGGGATTGTTGGCCATAGGCTGTATCAGTTTTCCTGTTCAGGCAAAAGTGATCGCCGACTCGCAGGCCTCTGGACACCAGCAGCCCACCCTCTTGCAGACGGCAAATGGTATCGAGCAGATCAATATTCAAGCCCCGAGTGCTGCAGGGGTTTCACACAATAAGTATACGCAGTTTGATATCGAGCAGCGGGGAGCGATTTTGAATAATGGCCGTACCACTAGCCAGACTCAGCTCGCCGGGCAGGTGGCCGCCAATCCTTGGCTGGCTAAAGGGGAAGCGAAAGTCATTCTCAATGAGGTGAATAGCCGTGATCCCTCCTTACTCAATGGCATGCTAGAGGTCGCTGGCCGTCAAGCCGATATCATTATTGCTAACCCCGCCGGGATCAGCTGTGATGGTTGCGGCTTTATTAATGCCAATCGCACTACCTTGACCACCGGGCAAACCCATTTAACCGATGGCCAAGTCAGTCATTATAGAGTGCAACAGGGGATGATCCGCATCGAGGGCAAGGGAATGGACAGTACCCGCCAAGACAGCACGGAACTACTGGCCCGAGCCGTAAAAATTAATGCCGCGTTGCAGGCTAAAGCCCTATCGATCACCACCGGGCTGAACACGATCGATGCCCGCAATGGCGAGGTTAGGGTGCAGACTGGGGAGGTGAGTGAGCGTCCTCAGTTCGCGATAGATGTCTCTCAGCTGGGCGGCATGTATGCCAATAAAATTATGTTACGGGGGACTGAGGCGGGTGTCGGCGTCCATAATGCTGGGACGATAGGTGCAGCTGCGGGGGACGTCGTGATCAGCTCCCAAGGCACGCTCACTCACCGGGGGCACCTGCAAGCGAGCCAGCATATTCAGATCACTTCCGCAGGGAAATTATCGAGCGATGGCTCCCTCGCCGCAGGGATTACGCGAGACGGGCAAGCGAGCCAAACCGGTAGTCTATTGCTGTCTAGCGACGGCGCGATAACGCTCAGCGGGGATAACCGGGCCAAAGAGAGCGTGGTCGTTAAGGCATCACAGATTACCGCCGATAGCAGTCAGACCCATGCCAACCGCGTCGAGTTGATGGCCAGTCAGGGGAATATCGATACCCGAAAAGCCGTCGTCGTGGCGCAACACATTAAGGTCGATAGTGCGCAACAGCTTAATAACGATGCGGGGCATCTGAGTGCGGAAACACTCTCTATTAACGCAACAGGTCTCTCTAATCGTGCTGGCACCCTGCAGCATCGCGGCGAGCAAGCCTTAACGCTCTCCCTGCAAGAAGGGATGGATAATCATCAAGGCCGCCTTATTACGCAGAGCCAGCGCTTAACGCTGACGGGCTCACAATTTAACAATCAGCAAGGGCAGATCAGCGCTGCGGAGATTGCGATCAATACCGCTTCATCGCCCCTTAATAATCAACAGGGGGTAATCAGCGCCAGTAAACAGTTAGCATTGACGAGCCAAGGACTGGATAACGATCGCGGATTGATTCAAGCGGGCGAGTCGCTGGCGATTACCGCCAAACAGGGCAGAATCACCAACAGAGAGACGTTGAAAAGTGGTGGCATTATCAGCCAAGGCAGGTTAACGCTGAGTGGCGACGCATTGGATAATCAGCAAGGGCTAATCGCTTCACGCGACGCGGCACAGCTCACCACGGCGGCCTTGACTAATCAGGCTGGCACGCTGCTCAGTGGCGCAGATCTTACAGTCAAAACGACCAGCATCAGCAATACCCAGGGCCTGATCCAGGCAGATCAAACTCTCATCCTGACTACGCAGGGCTCTCGACTCGATAATACGCAAGGTGAACTGCTTGCGGGTAAGGGGATAGCGCTCGAGAGTGGCGCACTCATCAATTTACACGGGCGCATTGCCGGTAAAGCCGATGTTACCTTACAGACCACAGGTCAAGAGTTCGATAATACCGCGGGGCAGTTAGCAGCGGGTAACCGCCTGCAACTCGACGCTGGGCAATTGACCAACCACCAAGGATCGATCCAAGCCTTTGGCGATGCACAGCTAAGTGTTACGGGACAGCTCGACAACAGTCAGGGATGGCTGCGCAGCGGCCAAGCGATGACGCTGACGGCGGCAGCTCTGACTAATCGTGGCGAGAAGCCTGGTCAACAGGGCATTGAAGGAGAGTCGGTTACGCTGCATAGCCAGAGTCTTGATAATTCGGGGGGCACAGTACGTAGTCAAGGCGACTTAGTCCTGAGGATCGATAAAGACCTGATTAACCCCTCGGGACTGCTCAGTGCTGGGCAGCAGCTGTTGGTACAGGGGACGTCAGACACGATAGTCGATAACCAGGGGGGAACTTTAGTCGCTGACCAGTATTTAGCGATCCACGCTGCGGCGCTCAGCGGGGTGGGCGAGCTGCTCTCTCACCATGCAATGCAGCTTAGCTTCGATAAGCGCTTTCTCCATCGTGGGCGGATACTCGCGAAGGGGGACATTACTGCATCGTTTAAACAAGGTCTCGATAACCAAGGGCTATTGAGCGCGGGCGGCTTGATGACCCTACGCCTGCCTACGCTGACCAACCAGCACAACGGTGAGATCAACGCCAGTCAAACCACTCTTCAGGTACAAAATACCCTGCTTAATCAGGGGCTGATTGATGGCGGGGAGACACTTATCCACGCGGGACAGCTCGATAATCTCGCGGGAGGGCGACTCTATGGTGATCATTTGGCGATAGAGACTCAGGCCTTTACCCAGCGGCAAGAGGCTGGCCTATCACCGATTACTGCGGCCCGTCAGCACCTGTCAATCGCCACACCTAGCCTAAATAATCTGGCAAACAGTATTATTTTTAGCGTCGGAGAGTTAGTGGTCGGGGCTACACTCGATGCACAACGACGTGCACAAGGCCAAGCCGCAGAATTACATAACACCAGTGCCACCCTCGAGGCATTAGGGGCAATGACACTCAATAGCCAGCTTATTACTAATCATAACGAGACCTTAACCACGGCCTTAGTCGAGGTAGAAAATACGACACACCATGAGGCGGCACTCAGCGGCTCGATACAGCGCTATGATTGGCAGGAGGTGGATACCCGCTATAAAAATAAGTACGGAGTCCATACGGCAAAAATGCCGGACGGCACACAGGGTGAGGATTTTTACGAGTATCGCTATCAGCGTACTGTACTGGAAACACAGATTGTAAAAAGCGACCCCGGAAAAATCATTGCAGGGGGGGATTTAACGCTCAACAGTCAACAGGTGACCAACCAAGACAGTATCGTGGTCGCGGGCGGAAAATTACTGGGAGTTATCGGTTCGCTTAACAATCTCGTGACCTGGGGTGAGCGGATCACCACCGATATTGGCACGGTCACCCGGTGGTATGCGGAGAAAAAGGATAGACCTATCGGCGGCACCGTCACCAGTCAAGGCAAGCGCACGAGCGGTTACGTCCCTCAGCCCACCACAACGACGATCGATTTTCAGCAGCTGCGTTGGCAAGAATACCGCAGCGGGCATGGCACTGGACAGACAATGACGGGACGAACCTCGCAGGTGGTGACCACCGAGGTGGCGGCCGCAAGCGCCCTCGATAGCAATAGCCTGCAACAGCCTGATGCCCATCAGGCGATTAACCGCGTCGTAAGCGAAACAGGAAAGGTGATTCAGTTTGTGCCAGCGAACGTAGCGATACCGGATAATGCCCTCTATCAGCTACGGCCAGCGACTGATGTACCGTTCTTAATCGAAACCGACCCCCGCTTTACTCAGTTAGCACAGTTTCTCAGCAGTGACCGGATATTCGATCAACTCTCGTGGACGGAGGGACGACTGACTAAGCGGTTGGGCGATGGTTTTTATGAGCAAGCCTTGGTACGTGAACAGATAACAGCCTTAACCGGAAGCCGTTTTTTACAAGGATTTGATAACGATGAGCAGCAATACAGAGCGTTACTGGATGCCGGGATCGCCTTTGCTCAACGCTTTCACCTCACCCCGGGGATTGCCTTAACCGCTGAGCAGATAGCGCAACTGACCAGCGATATGGTGTGGCTGGTTCAGCAAGAGGTCACTCTCGCCGATGGCTCCCGGCATAAGGTGTTAGTGCCTCAAGTCTACGCACAGGTCCAAAGCGGCGATGTCACTCGCCAAGGTGGGTTGCTCTCTGCTCGGCAGACGCAATTACAGCTCACGGGCGATCTGGTGAATAGTGGCACTTTGGTTGGCCGCGAATCAGTGCAGATCAAGGCTGAAAATATTACTCATCTCGGCGATCTCCTTGGTCGTGAGGTGGCATTGACGGCAATGCGCGATATCACTCAGCTGGGAGGGCGACTGCAAGCCGAGCAGAGTCTCTCGCTGTTAGCAGGACGGAATATCACCAGTCAAACGGTGATGGCGGAAGAGGGGGAGAATCGCTGGCGTGACCGTCCTGCCTCCATTTTTGTGCAAAACGACGGCGGAAGCTTAACCTTACACGCCCAGAACGACCTCCTGCTGGCAGGCAGTTTGGTCGAAAATAAGGGGCAAGGTAGCCATACGCAGTTATCGGCAGGTAATGATCTGCAACTGACCACTGTGACCACCGCAAGCCATGAGTCGTTAGACTGGGGGAAAGGCAACGATCGACGTGTTACCGAGACGAGCGCGTTGGGTAGCCATATTGAGGGGAAGGGACAGATAACCTTACTCGCGGGACGCGATATCAGCCTGCAGGCGGCAAAGGTGAGTGCGGGGGATACCCTAAGTCTGACGGCGGGGCGTGATCTCACGCTGAAAAGTGGTCAGTCGCAACAGTCGGTGACAGAGAATAGTCAGCAACGTAGCGCCGGGTGGTTATCCAGTAAAACGCAGACGCGCCATGATAGCGTCTCGACGATACAGGCATTAAGCAGTGTAGTGGAAGGAGAGCAGGTCCACCTGCAGGCGGGACATGATCTGAGCTTAGTCGGCAGTCGCGCCATTGGGGCGCAGCAGGTGGTTGTACAAGCCGGTAATGCCCTGAGCTTGACCCAAGCAGAGAACAGTCGCCAAGAGGTCCATCGTTACGAACAAAAACGTAAGGGTCTATCGGGCACCGGTGGAATTGGGTTCAGTTATGGTCAACAGACCCAACGCTTAACGGATGAAGGTCGTTCGGTAAGCCATCTTGGCAGCTTAGTGGGCAGCAGCGAAGGCAGCGTGACGATGACGGCGGGATCGGGGCTGACCCTGACCGGCGCCGAACTGTTGGCAAAACGCGATATCCATTTAGCTGCCAAAGAGGTGACAATCTCGGCCAGCGAACAGCATAGCAGCCAGAGCCACTTTTCTGAGCAAAAAAGCAGTGGCTTCACCTTGGCGCTCTCCGGTAGCGTCGGGGCGTTAGTCAATCAAGCCATTAGCCAAGCGACCTCCGTAGGCGAGGAGGACTCTGGGCGTTTAGCGGCCTTAAAAGGCGTACAGTCGGCCTTGACCGGGGTCCAAGCTTACCAAGCGGTACAGGCTAACGGATTGAGTTCGGAGCCCGCGGGAACCATGGCGGGGATTAACCTCTCCTGGGGAAGCCAATCATCGACCTCAACCCAGACTCATGCAACGCAGCAACATCAAGCCAGTCAACTGACAGCCGGTAATAATCTTACTATTACCGCCGATGACGGCGACATCCGCATGGTAGGCAGCCGCGTCCAAGCGGGGCAGAATATCAGCCTCAAGGCGACAAACGATGTGCTGCTAGAGTCGGTGGCAGATCGCCAGCAAGTCAGCGGAAAACATAGCAGTCAGGGCGGCTCTTTGGGTATTGGGTTTAACTTTGGCAGTGGAGCTGATGGAATTTCTGTCAGTGCCAGCCTTAATACGGCGAAGGGCCACGAAAAGGGGAATACCCTCTCCCATAGCGAAACGACCCTGAATGCCGGGGAAACGCTAAGTATCGTCAGTGGCCGAGATGCTCATCTCACCGGCGCGCAGGCAAGTGGTAAGACGGTTGAGATGACGGTAGGGCGTGACCTTACCCTGACCAGCGAGCAAGATACCGATGATTACGCCTTGATGCAGAACGGTGCCAGCGTAGGGGGGAGTGCAAGTATGGGCGGTGGTGCTTTCTCGCTCAACCTCTCGCGCGATAAAATCGACAATACTTACGCCTCGGTACAGGAGCAAACAGGGATTTTTGCCGGGCAGGGCGGGTTTAAGATTGAGGTCGGTCATCATACCCAACTACAGGGGGCGGTCATCGGCTCGACCGCCGCCGCACAGAATAATCGTCTAGATACCGGCACACTTGGGTTTACGGATATTCGTAATCATGCGCAGTATAAGGTTGAGCACCAAAGTGTCGGCATGAGTTCGGGGGGCGACCCAGTAGGGCAATTAATTAAGGACGCCGCGACCTCTTTACTGTCAGGGGCACAGGGCTCCGGGAGTGCTGAGTCGGTCACCCATTCAGCGATAAGCCAAGGAACGCTTGTGGTACGTGACTTGACTGAGCAATCACACTCTTTATCCTCGTTAAGTCGCGATGTTGAACATGCTCACCAGACACTTAGCCCGATATTCGACAAGGAAAAGGAGCAAAACCGCCTACGCGAAGCGCAATTGATTAGCAGTATTGGTGCACAAGCGGCGAATATCGCCGAGACGCAGGGCAAACTGTCGGCAGCAAAAACGGCGAAAGAGAAAATTGCCCAGCTCACCCCCGCGCAGCAGGAAGAGATCAAAGCGCAGTGGCTTGAGCAGCATCCCGATCAACAACTCGATGAGCGTAAATGGGTAGAGTCCGTCTATCAGCAATTTTATCAGCAGGCGATAAACGACTCGGGCCTCGGTGTCGGCGGCAGCGTTCAGCGAGCTATCCAAGCGGCGACCGCGGCGGTGCAGGGCCTTGCTGGTGGAGATATTGGCACCGTGTTAGCGGGCGGCGCCGCACCCTATATTGCGAACGTTATTGGCCACAGTGAACTCGATACCTTTGGTAAGCAATTAGCCCATGCGACGGTGAACGCGGCGCTGGCCGCGGCCCAGGGTAAGGATCCTTTAGCCATGGCGGCCGGGGCCACCAGTGCAGAGCTCGTGGGGATTATCGCCAGCCAAGTTTATGGCCTAGAGGCTAATCAGCTTGACGAGGATCAGAAGCAGACGGTGAGCGCCCTAGCCACCCTTGCCGCCGGTTTGGCGGCAGGCTTAGTCGGGGGCGATACGGAGAGTACGTTAGCAGGGATGCAGGCAGGGAAGGTGACGGTTGAGAATAATGCGCTGGGGAGTGTGCTTGCGGCAGCTAATAAGCAAAAACCCGGCACTGTTGCGAATTACGAAGAGGGAACAAAAGCAGCTATCAAGGAGGCCTGTAGCGGCGGGACGCCTATATCCTGTGAAGCAGCAGTGGCGGCAATGGGGACTGCGATGACCTGGCCGTTATTGCCCGCGGCGGCGGCGGCGACCAGCCTGATAGGTGCAGGTGCTAATGCTGGCGTAGGTTATCTGATTAACGGTGAAGTGAGCCCGAATGATGTGATTCTGGGCTACTGGACCGGAGTCGCGACAGTAGGAACAGGGCTGTGGGGGACAATGGGTGTAAATGCTGTTAGTGGCGCTACTTCCAGTTATCTTAAAGGTGATGATCCACTAAAAGGTGGTGTAATCAGTGGAGTGGCTTCGGGGCTAGGTTATGGTGTTGGTAAAGTGGTTCAGGGTCAGCTTGATAAGGTATTGAATCCTAGATGGAGGAGTTATGAATGGGTTGATATTGGCATGGGGATATCGAAGCCTATGCCAGTTAGTCCAGTGCCGGGTATGGCGGGTAATACATCAGGCAGTGCAGCTACAGAAATCTTCAATGATCAGCTTGGTAAGACCGTAAATAGTAATGGGAAGAAGTAATGATGAAAAAAGAATCTTGGTTCATTATTTTTCTCTACTTATTTATTACATGTAACATAGCAATGATAATGGTTTTTCTATTTTCATATGTTCTTATAAGAGTATATATCCTACTAATGTATCAAATTCCATTTGAGCTAGTTTGGGCGGATATATGGAAATATACCATAGCTGCATCTTTCTCCGGATCGTTGATAGCAATAGGCTGTTGGTGGATCTATTACCAGCACTATAGGAAAAAGCGAAGCAGATAGCATAACAATCCCGGCCTTCGCGCCGGAATTATGGTTGAGAATAATAATTTATCCGCCGTGGCACGACTGGGTGTTACAGCATGTGCTGAAGTCGCCACATGTCGAAACATGGTCGTGGACAAAGGGCTCGGTGCATTTGGTCGTGATGTCGCCAATAAAGCTTATAACTATTTCCTGCAAAACGGTTATTTACAAGGGATTGACTTGGATGTCGCTGATCTTGTGCGGCAGGAAACCGCAAAAGATAATGCTGTCATAAATCAGTATGCCAGTGAGATTGGTAAAGGCTTGGCTGTCGCATCAGATGAAGAAAAGCTTAAGGATGCAGCACAAGACGAACGCTGGACTCTATCAGGTTGGCTATCATGGTTAGAGCCGACCGAAAGAATGTGGTTTTGGTGGAATGCTATTATTTTAGAGCCGCCATTGGATAACACTCATTTTTTAGTAGAAGTGACGCCATTAGACTCACCTTTTATGTCCGGAGCCCTGAAATGGTTGTTTAAAGCATCAGGAGTCGTGAATGCAGCTTTGGAGGATGATTTGTGACCAATCACTACCAGTGTAGTTGAGAATAACTATCTATCAACCGTGACATAACTCAGCTTCAAAACATGTACTGAGGTCGCTATATGTCGAAATAGAGCTGTGGAGAAAGGGATCGGTGAATTACTGGGTCTCGAGGCAGCGGCGGATGGGGGCGTAACTTAATATATAGATAAGAAAGAGATCTTAATATATTAATTGTTTTATAGAATATGATCGTAAAAGGAATTTATGATGAATTTATCACAGGTATTAGTATCGGGATGTGTCGCAGCAGTGGTTGGTATCATTGTAGAATTCTTGAGGAAAAAAGGATGGATTAGTAAAGTTCAGGGCTGGACTATATTGTTAATAACCATTGCTCTTTGGAATGTTGGTGCTTATCTTTTGAATAAAAGCTCAACTAAAAGTGAAATTATTACAAGTGTCGAATCTGCAATCAAAAAAGCACCACATTTTCGAGTAATAGAAGAATATGAACCTCAAACTTATACTCACCTGAAAAATAAGATGATAGCGATAGCCAAACAACATCTTTCAGAGCAAGAAATGATTGATGCTATCCAGATAGAGATGTTAAAAATTAACAAGCAAAGAATGCAGTCCGCAACCAACCCTTGGGTTGTCGAGGTAATGAGGTTAAATATAGAGCAAATTGAAAAAATACAAATAATTAATCCAGATAAGTGCTTCAAGTTTTTATTCTCAGAAGTGAAAGGAGGAATTAACCCTCTTAAATATCTATCTCAAGATTTTTTAAAAAAACGAGTTGAAACGGATATAGAGATGATGAAGTCATCCTATTCTAAAAATAGACATGTTATTACCGAGAAGGAAAAAAATAAAGCTAAAGAAAATATTAAATTGGTCGCTAGATTTTTACATGTAAAATATGGTGATGATTTAAATATTCTTGAACAGCCTCTCAAAGGCTTAGGAAAAGAAAATATCGCGTGTGAATTGGTTAAGACTATGTGGGAAAAAGTAATTTCATACCCCGAAGAGGAAGCTGCAGGTCTTACCAGATTAATTCTATCTACAGAATAAAATGTTTATAATATTTTTATATTATTAATATAGGGGGTTAAAATAATAATTTAGCTAAAGGGTTTGTATAACGATAGGAATTACTGGGTTGGAGGATCCGAAACATAGTGTTCGATAGAACACTTCAACTATAGTAGATGATGCGGTATTTAATAATGGTTCCGATATGATGTTTATTCAATAATTCAAAAGCTAATGACGTTGCAAAAATATTTTGACTAACCTATATCTGAATTTACTTGTAATGTTATCGGTTCAGGTAGCTCAGAGATAGTCAGTTTTTGGATTAAAATTTAACCCCCTATTTACTCGGTGAAATTTTATTTCCATATCATGGACGAAAGTGGAGTAAGAAATGAAATGTATAGAATGTAAGAGATTCTACGCAAATAAAGAGTCTGGACTCTGTAATGCCTGTGAAAATATAGAGTTAAGAAAAATTAATGGACTGCTGTATCTTCCTGCCATAGGGCTTATTCTCGCAATTGTTCGTAGTGCACAGGAACTTTACAGTTTCACTATGATTGTGATTGATCATTTCGATGAAATGAGTTTCGTGTCTTTTGACGTCATGGCGGCAGTTGCGTTCCTGATCGCTGATTTCCTTACCCCTCTTTATGCATCCCTATCCTTTTTTAGACGCAAGAAAAACACTCGAAAAGTCATGATAATTTTCTATCTGATAGGGATGATCAGTGCGTTATATTTTACTGTTCTTCATGTTGCCGTTGATAACGCTCACTATGAAAAGGAGGATGTAAAGATATTAGTGAATGGGCTTTTAGGGGTAGTCATATGGATCCCTTACTTTTTGCTTTCCAAACGGATTAATATTGTTTTTTGTCGGTAGTCTATTTGTTCCGCTAACGCTTAATATTCCTATCTCAAAACCAAAGCCAGAATATTCTGGCTTTTTTACATCAAGACCTAGCGTTTTTTCTTGGTTCCCTGAACGGCCTTAAAACGTGGGTGACTTTTACAGATAACAAAGACGCGACCATGACGACGGACTATCTTGCAATCGGGGTGGCGCTGCTTCGCCGACTTCAGTGAGCTGAGGACTTTCATTATTTATCCTTTTTCGTGTGTTCAAAAAAACGGCCGAAGCGTTGTGCAAAGCGTGCAGCACTGCCTTCTTTGGCAAACTCTTTCTGCTTACCGGTATAGAAAGGGTGCGAGTGAGCAGAGACATCTAAGGTGACGTAGGGGTAAATTTCACCTTGGTATTCGACCGCACGGTCAGTCTTGATCGTTGATCCGATCACCATATAGTGATCGGCGCCTAAGTCGTGAAACACCACTTGACGATAAGCAGGATGAATAGAGGGTTTCATAAGCGCTCCTAAATGTAATGTTATAATATAACAATAAGGGATCGTGACACGCGGTGCAAGCCTCTTGCTGCAAATTTATTGGATGATTAAGTGAGCGCTTGCTCGATACGCTGCTGTAAGTTGGCGCTCGTCATTCGTAAATAGTGGCTAAACATATTGCGGGCGGCTGAGTCAGGACGATGACGGGGGGTCACAACACTGACGGTAAAGGGCACCGAAACACTGAATCGGCGCATCACCACGTTATGGGGCAAGTAATCGATGGCGGTCAGCGGATTAATGATCGATATCCCGCAGCCTTGTCCTACCATGGCACAGACAGAGGCCGCACTGTGGGTTTCGAGGGCAAGACGGCGTGTTACGCCTTCTGCTTGAAACAGTTGGTCGAGCAGTTGTCGGTAGCTATCGGTTCGCGACAGACTAATAAAAGGCAGCTCGCAAAAATCGTTGGGATTAAGCAGGTTACGTGAGGCTAAAGGATGATCGCTGGGCAGTACACAGACTTCATCGACCGTCAGTAAATGATCAATCTCGCAGCCTTCAGGCACCGATTGCGTCTCGGTGAGGCCAAGATCGAAACGTTGTGCCGTTAACCACTCTTCGAGTAAAGGTGACTCTTGCGGAGTAATAGTCATACTCGCGCCGGGGTAGTCGCGTAAATAGTCAGCGCAGGCATGGGGCAGCAGAGATTGTGAGAATGCGGGTAAGCAAGCGATGGTCATTTCCGATTGTTCAAACTGCGCCAGACCAGCAGCCGTTTCTTGAATGCGCTGACGGCCGTACCAACTGCGCTGCACTTCTTCAAATAATCGGAATCCTTGCTGAGTGGGGTGTAGACGTCCTTGGCTACGTCGAAACAACGGCACGGTGAGCTGTTGCTCGAGGCGTGCTAGCTCTCGGCTTAATGTCGGCTGAGAGGTACGCAGCAGCGCGGCCGCGCTGGTCAAGGTGCCTTGGGTCATCACCGCATGAAAGATTTCGATTTGTCGCCAGCTTAATGGGGTCATCACACTTCTCGTTATCACTATATCAGAAATGAATAGAGTATCGATTAAATGATATTTTTCAATATGGAAAGAGTGTGGCTTACTGAGAGCCTTGCTTAAGGAGAATAGAATGCCTACCCCGATTACTGACCCTGCAACCGCCTTACACCAGACGCAACTGCTGGCTTTAGCTCAGCATTATCAAGGGCCATTCTGGGCCTATGATGCGCAAATCATTCGCCAACAAATCGCCAAGCTACGGCAGTTTGATGTGATTCGTTTTGCGCAGAAATCGTGCTCGAATACACATATCCTGCGCTTAATGCGCGAGGAAGGGGTGAAGGTCGACTCGGTATCGGTAGGGGAATTGACCCGTGCGCTACAGGCGGGTTATCAGCCGCAAGGTGATGATATCGTCTTTACCGCTGACCTGCTTGATCGCGAAGGTCTGACACAAGTGGTCGATCTTAAGGTGACGGTCAATACCGGTTCTATTGATATGCTTAAGCAACTGGCTGAGTGCTCGCCGGGACATCGCGTCTGGTTACGCATCAATCCGGGGTTTGGACACGGGCATAGCCAGAAAACCAATACCGGTGGTGAAAACAGCAAGCACGGTATTTGGTACCAGCAACTGCCCGATGCGCTAGCCGTGATTCAGCAGGCAGGTTTACAGCTTGAAGGCTTACATATGCACATTGGCTCGGGAGTGGATTATCAACATCTGCAACAGGTCTGTGATGCGATGGTCGAGCAAGTGCTAGGCAGCGGCTGCGATCTGCAGGCGATCTCGGCAGGTGGCGGTTTATCGACGCCTTACACCTTTGACGATCAAGAGATCGACCCTGCCCATTACTTCTCATTATGGGATCAGGCCCGTCAGCGTATTGCCAGCCATCTCGGCCACAAAGTGACCCTCGAGATCGAGCCTGGGCGCTTCCTGGTCGCCCAATCGGGCGTTTTGGTCAGCGAGGTGCGAGGCACCAAATGGATGGGCAACCGTCATTTCACCTTAGTCGATGCGGGATTTAGCGATCTTATGCGCCCGGCGATGTACGGCAGTTACCATCATATATCGGTGATGCCTGCAGACGGCAGTGATGCCAGCGTGCGGCCTCAGCAACAGACGCTGGTGGCGGGACCGCTCTGCGAATCAGGGGACGTGTTTACTCAGCTAGCGGGCGGAGAAGTTGAACCGCGTGACCTGCCACACACTCAGGTCGGAGATTATTTGGTCTTTCACGATACCGGCGCTTATGGGGCCTCGATGTCATCGAACTACAACAGCCGCCCGTTAATCCCAGAAGTCTTACTGGATCAAGGCCGAGTGACTGAGATCCGTCGTCGGCAAACGCTGGATGAGCTACTCGCGCTTGAGAGAGCCCAGCCTCTTCACTGCTAAGCGGTGTCGATCACAGTTCTTCTAAGCGTGCCACCGAATGGCGAATAACTAAGGTGGGTTGGAAAAGATGCGTCACAGGGGGTGGCGCTAACCCGTTACCTAAGGCTAACGCTAAGTGTGCCGCCTGCTGAGCCATTGCGACCACAGGGTAACGAACGGTCGTCAAACGTGGGCGCACATAGCGAGAGACGTGGACATCATCGAAACCAATCATCGAGATCTGTTCTGGCACTTTTAAGCCATTATCGGTAAGGGCGGCCAGTGCACCGGCTGCCATCGAATCGTTGTAGCAGGCGATCGCCGTAAAGTGTCGGCCCTGTGCCAACAGTGACACCATCGCTTGCTCACCGCCATTCTCATCCGGTTCACCATAAGCGATAAACTCGCTCTGTGAGGTCAATCCATGATCACGCAGCGCATCATGATAGCCGGCAAGGCGCTCTTTCGCGTCAGAAATCGCGTGACTAGAGCAGATATAGGCGATTTTTTGGTGGCCCTGACTGATCAAGTGACGGGTTGCCAGCCAGCTCCCATAACGATTGTCGAGGGCAATACAACGCGACTCAAACCCCTTCACTACGCGATTATTGACGACCATCCCCGGAACTTGACGCATCAGGGTTTGCAACGCTTCATCACTGATCATCTTGGCGTGAACGACTAGACTTTGGCACTGATGGCGGATCAGCTGTTCGATGGCTAATTTTTCCTGTGAGGCGCGGTGGTAACCGTTACCGATCAATAAAAAATTCCCGGTCTGAATCGCGACTTGGTCCACGGCCTTTACCATTGCGCCGAAGAAGGGGTCAGAGACATCATTGACCAGTAAGCCTAAGGTCGCTGTTGATTGCTGCGCGAGGGCGCGGGCATTTGCGTTAGGAATATAATTTAGCTGTGCCATCGCCTCCGCCACGACTTCTTGTGAGTGAGCACTAGCTTTAGGAGATTGATTGAGGACACGCGACACCGTTGCGACGGAAACCCCCGCCAATCGGGCGACATCCTTAATAGTAGCCATAGTAAAACTTCCAGGGTAAACGTTTACACCGCATTATGTTACGTCAATCACTGGACGATGTAACCACGATAAATGCCGCTCAGATCTCAGTTTTGTTCTAAAGTTCGAGCAATTCGCGTGAAGACGTTACGATGCTAAATGTTCGTTACATTTTGCCGGGTTCTGTTGCGTTTTAAGGCTGGCTGTCGTTCACCTGTTTTCAGTAAAGTAACTCTCCCAGAGGTATTAATCGGTGAACATCTATCCATGGGTTACACCAGCCTGCGCGTCCGCGCAGGTTTTTTTTTCTCTAAAAAACCCCTTAATCTTTATTTTTCATTGCTTTACTAGTTGCTACTAGGTTCAATTACGAACTGAAACACAGTTTTCAGACCGAATAACGGCTTTTTGAGGTAAACTACCGATAAATTTATCTTTACTTTAAACCTATCGGACTGCTATGCCCCGGATGAAAAAGAAAACAGGAAAAGACTCAGCTAAATCGCCGTTTAACACATTTCGATTTCGTCTGGTCTGCCTCGGGGTCGTGGCCTGCTTAGGATTGTTACTGTTGCGCGTCGGCGATCTGCAGCTGGTCGACCAACCGATGCTGGAGCACGAGGCTGATCAACGTTCCCTGCGCACAGTGACCTTACCCACCAATCGCGGAACCTTATTAGACCGCAACGGTGAAACCGTTGCCTTGAGCGTCCCGTCCCGCGATATCATCGCTGATCCGTTAAAAATCCTCGAAGCAAACCCTAATTTTTACAGCCCAAAATGGGCCTATCTGGCTAACGCCTTAAATATGCGTCCAGAGCAGTTGGCTAACCTGATCATGGCTAATGCCAAAAAACGTTTCCTCTATCTGGGGCGTAAAGTTGAACTGGGCATCGCGAAAGATATCTCTAGCTTGCATTTGCAAGGCTTAACCTCGGTCTATGACGATAGCCGTTATTACCCGATGGCCGAGGCCGCCGCACCGCTGATTGGTATTGTCGGTGCCGACAACAAAGGCCTGAATGGATTAGAGCACAGTTTCGATACCCTGTTACAAGGGGTACCGGGCAAAGAGAAATACCGCCAAGACCGTCACGGGAATATTATCTCCATGCTCAGCTATCAGCCGCCAACCCAGCCGCCGACAGTGCAATTGAGTATTGATAAATTTATTCAATATACCATGTATTCGAAATTACGTGATGGTGTCGAATTAAATAAGGCGGACTCTGGCGCAGCAGTGATGGTCCGTGTCGATACCGGCGAAGTGTTAGGAATGGCCTCTTATCCTTCCTATAACCCCAATAATTATGAAGGGGCGAATGCCGCACAGATGCGTAACGTGGCGATTAACGACAGTTTTGAACCGGGGTCGACCGTCAAACCCTTAGTCGTTATGGAAGGGTTACAACGTCATTTGGTCCGTCCTGATTCAGTTATCGATACCACGCCTTACACCGTTAATGGCCACTTAATTCGCGATGTCGGCCACTGGCCACGCCTAACCATGACCGGCATCTTACAAAAATCGAGTGATATCGGCGTCTCGCATATCGCCCTCGCGATGCCAGCAGATGTGTTAGTGAATACTTACCGCTCTTTCGGACTTGGTCGCTCGACTGGCTTAGGATTGACCGGAGAGAGCGTGGGCTACTTCCCACTGCATCGTCAACGCTGGGCAGATATTGAGCGGGCTACGTTCTCGTTCGGCTACGGCTTAAGGGTAACCCCGCTACAGATTGCACGCGAATACGCCACACTCGGCTCGTTTGGGCTTTATCGTCCACTGTCGATCACTAAAGTTACGCCGCCAGTTGTCGGCACCCGCGTGGCAGATGAGGACGTGGTGCGCAGCGTGGTGCATATGATGGAGAGTGATGCCTTACCCGGTGGTTCAGGGGTTCGTGCCGCAGTCCCCGGCTATCGCCTCGCGATCAAGACCGGTACGGCCGAAAAAATGGGCAGTAACGGTAAATACGACGGCGGTTATATCAACTACACCGCAGGGGTTGCGCCCGCCAGTCATCCGGTGGTGGCCTTAGTGATTATGATTAACCACCCCACTGCAGGCGACCACTTCGGCGGAAGTGTTGCGGCACCCGTATTCGGCAATATTATTGGTCCAGTATTGAAGCATATGAACATCGCGCCCGATGCCCTCTACACCCCGCAAGATCCTCAAGCGCAACACTAAGCTTTTCGGTAGAGACAGGACGGTCAATGGGCCGTCCTTCTCTTTTTCCGGGAGGAAGTTTACGCTGGCAGAAATATTTTAACGCCTTCCTTACTAATTAATTCTGGCAACTCAGCGTCAGCTTGCTAATAATGAAAGCTACTTTGACCTCCCTGTTGGCCGCTGCGCGACAGAAGGTTGTTTGTGTCTCCTGATGATTAAGAAGAACCATGACCAATACTTCTCAGCGACCGGCGCGTCGCGCTTGGCTCAAAAAACTGGCCATTATTGTTATTATTATTGTGCTGGCAGTGATTGCTTGGCGTCTGTTCTTTACGCACTCTTCATCTTCTTCTGCAGGAGGGCCGCAAGCGGGAAGACATGGGATGGGGCCGGGCATGGGCGCGGGGGCAGCCACTATTGTTCACGCGGTAAATGCCCAGCAAGCCGATGTCCCGGTCTATGTGTCGGCACCGGGCACCGTTATTCCTAATGCCAGCGTAACGGTTACCAGCCGCATCACCGGTCAACTGGATAAGGTGCTCTTCACCGAGGGGCAAAAGGTGACTGCCGGGCAGTTATTGGCGCAGATCGATGACCGCGATTATCAAGCCACCTTAGCACAGTACCAAGGCGCCTTAGCAGAGAACCAAGCGCTGCTCAAGAACGCCGAGTTAACCTTAGCGCGTTACCGTAAGCTTTACGCTCAGGACTCCCTCTCTAAGCAAGATTTGGAAAGCCAGATTGCGACGGTTGGCCAGTACCGCGGTACCGTGCAGCAAGATATCGCTCAGATTAACAATGCGAAGGTGAGTATTAGTTATGCACGGATCACCGCGCCAGTCACCGGAAGGGTTGGCTTGCGTCTGGTCGATGCGGGTAACTTAGTGCAGAGTGGCGATACCACCGGCATTGTCACCATTACCCAGATGCAACCGGCAGCGGTCACCTTTAGCGTGCCACAAAGCTATGTGGGACAACTCGCCAGCAAGTTACATCAGGGCCAAGCCTTACCGGCAACAGCACTCGATCAAGACGGTTCGACGGTGTTGGCACAGGGTGAGGTTCGCTTTATTAGCAATACCATCGATACCAGTACGGGGAGCGTCGCGCTGAAAGCGATGTTTGCAAACCAAAATGAGGCGCTATTCGCCAATCAGTTTGTCAACTTACGCCTGCAAATCGACCTATTAAAACAGGCAACGGTGGTGTCGACTCAAGCGATTCAGCTAAGTAGTGATGGTAGCTTCGTGTTTATTATCAAACCGGATAATACCGTGGTGCGCCAAGCCGTGAAGACCGGGCCGCTATTTGGTGATGACCAGCAAGTCATTCTGTCTGGAGTGAAACCTGGCGATAGATTAGTCTCTGATGGCATTGACCGACTAACGACCGGAAGTAAGGTCACGGTGGCCGATGCAAAAGCGACACAGTCGGCAGAAAACAAGGCTGAGTAATGAATCCATCTCGTCTCTTTATCCAACGACCGGTAGCCACCGTCTTATTAATGGTGGCCGTACTGCTATCGGGCATCTTTGCTTATCGATTCTTATCGGTCTCGGCGTTACCCCAAGTTGATTACCCTACGATTCAGGTCACCACGCTCTACCCAGGGGCCAGCCCGGAAGTCATGTCCACCTCGGTGACGGCGCCGCTAGAGCGTGAGTTAGGCGAGATGAGTGGCTTAAGTGCCATGACATCAAGCTCATCTTCCGGTTCCTCACTGATCACGCTGCGCTTCGGTTTATCCACCTCACTTGATGTGGCGGAGCAAGAAGTGCAAGCGGCGATCAACTCGGCGAACAGTTTACTGCCCAGTGATCTGCCTAATCCGCCGACCTATAAAAAGGTTAATCCAGCGGATACGCCGGTGGTAACCATCGCGGCAACCTCCGACACGCTGTCGCTGACGCGAGTACAAGACTTATTAAATACCCGGGTAGCACTTAAACTCTCGCAGATTTCAGGCGTTGGATTAGTAAGCTTAGACGGTG
Source organism: Rosenbergiella metrosideri (assembly GCF_022602565.1). Taxonomy (GTDB): domain Bacteria; phylum Pseudomonadota; class Gammaproteobacteria; order Enterobacterales; family Enterobacteriaceae; genus Rosenbergiella; species Rosenbergiella metrosideri. The sequence continues at coordinate 40,245 of NZ_JALBCV010000012.1, read as the reverse complement.
GTAATAAACCGGCGATCCGTATTCAGTTAAACCCAACGGCCCTTGCTGCCCATAACCTCACCTTAGAAGAAGTGAACACTGTGGTCGGGAACAGCAACGTCAATGGCTCTAAAGGTGGCTTTGACGGTAAGTTCCATTCGGTCACCATCGATGCAAACGACCAACTGCGCACCCCTGAAGAGTACGCTAACCTGATCATCACTTGGCAGAATGGCGCGGCGCTGCGGTTAAAAGATATCGCCACTATTACTCAAGGGGCTGAGAACACCTTCCAATCGGCTTGGGCTGATAATCATCCGGCAATCATTATGAACGTACAGCGACAACCCGGCGCTAACGTCATTCAGGTGGTGGATGATATTAAGGCGCAGTTACCGAAACTCCAGCAGACTTTACCTGACGGGGTAAAACTCCAGATTGTCGCGGACCGTACTCAAACCATCCGGGCCTCGATCAGTGATGTCCAATTTGAGATGGTGCTGTCGATTGCCTTAGTGGTGATGGTGACGTTCCTGTTTCTACGCAATATCGCGGCGACGCTGATCCCAAGTGTTGCGGTACCGCTCTCGCTGATTGGGACCTTCGGCGTGATGTACCTCCTTGGCTTTAGCCTTAATAACCTCTCGTTGATGGCGTTAACTATCGCCACGGGCTTCGTTATTGATGATGCGATAGTGGTGGTGGAGAATATTTCTCGACGTCTGGAAGAGGGCGAGTCGCCGATGCAGGCGGCGCTAAAGGGATCGCAACAGATCGGTTTCACCATTATCTCATTAACGTTCTCGTTAATCGCCGTGCTGATCCCGCTGCTGTTTATGGGCGATGTCGTGGGCCGTTTATTCCGTGAGTTTGCAATTACGCTTGCGGTATCGATATTGGTCTCGATGTTTGTCTCCTTAACCCTGACGCCAATGCTCTGCGCTTACTTACTGAAGCACACGCCTCCCGAGCAACAGTCACGCTTCGCGCAGAAAGGCGAGCAATGGTTTGAGAAGATTGTGCAGGGTTATGACCGATTACTCAGCGTGGTGTTGAATCATCAGAAGTTGACGCTATTGGTGGCGGTCGGCACCTTTGTGCTGACGGCGTTACTCTATCTGGTTGTACCGAAAGGCTTCTTTCCACAACAAGATACCGGCATGATCCAAGGTATTACCATTGCCTCGCAAGATGTGTCGTTCCAAGAGATGGCGAAACGGCAAAAGCAACTAGCCGCGATCATCCTTAAGAACGACAATGTTGATGCCTTAACCTCGACCATCGGTATTGATGGGACAAATACCAGCCTAAATAGTGGGCACTTACAAATTACGCTGAAATCTTTCGAGGACCGCAGCGAGCGGGCCGATAAGGTGATCACCGAATTAAAACAGGCGGCTAAACAGGTACCGGGGATTCAGTTGTACTTACAGTCGTCGCAAGACTTAACCGTCAACGACCAAGTGACGCCTAACCAATACCAATTTACCCTAACCGATCTCAGTAGTGAAAACTTAGTGAAGTGGACGCCTCAATTAATCGCGGCGCTTGCCAAACGGCCAGAATTTAGCGATGTGGTGAGCAACCTGCAGGATCAAGGCCGCATTGCCTATGTCGATTTAGACCGTGATAAGGCATCGCGGTTAGGGATCACTGCGTCGGACGTCGATACGGCACTGTACAACGCCTTCGGCCAACGCTTGATCTCGACGATATTTACCCAGTCTAACCAGTATCGGGTAGTCCTAGAGGTGGCACCAAAATACCAGCAAACCCCCGCTTCCTTGGATGATATTTGGCTGAAAAGCTCGGTGACCTCTAACAGTGCCGCCAGCAGCAGTACGTCGAGTAGCACAAGTTCTAGCACTAGCACTAGCACTAGCACGACCTCGACCTCGACCGAGAGTGGTATGGTCAAATTGACTGCGGTGGCGACGGTGCATCAACGCCTCGGTTCGCTGATGAATATGCGCCTTAATCAATATCCGGCGGTGATGGTCTCCTTCAATTTAGCGGACGGTTACTCGATCGAGGAGGCTCAGCAAGCCATCAATGAGGTGAGCCAACAGCTTGCTCTGCCAGACAGTATCTCCTTGCAGTACCAAGGTGAGGCCTCTTCGTTCCAAAGTGCCACCAGTAACACATTGTGGTTGATTCTCGCGGCACTGCTGACCATGTACCTGGTGTTGGGGATCCTCTATGAAAGCTTTATTCATCCGGTCACCATCCTCTCGACCCTGCCTTCGGCGGCGATTGGTGCGCTATTGGCACTGCTGCTGAGTGGCAGTGAATTCAGTTTGATTGCGCTGATAGGGGTGATCCTGCTGATTGGTATCGTGAAGAAAAATGCGATTATGATGATCGATTTCGCCCTGCAGGCGGAGCATGAACAGCATCTATCGCCGCGTGATGCGATTCACCAAGCCTGTTTACTGCGTTTTCGTCCGATTTTAATGACCACCATGGCGGCATTGCTGGGGGCATTACCCCTAATGTTAGCCAGTGGTTCGGGTGCCGAGTTGCGTCAGCCTCTAGGACTAGTGATTGTCGGCGGGTTAATTGTCAGCCAAGTCCTAACGCTTTTCTCGACGCCAGTCATCTACCTCTGGTTCGATCACTGGTCTGAACGTGGACGCCGTTTTATTGCAAGGAAACAACAACGTCGTCGGGATGAACGATGAACATTACGCGCTTATTTATATTCCGCCCGGTCGCGACATTATTGCTGACCGCGGCGTTGGTACTGCTGGGTTTTTTAGGCTATCGGCTCTTACCGGTGGCACCCTTACCTCAGGTCGACTTCCCGACCATTATGGTCTCGGCAAGCTTACCGGGGGCCAGCCCTGAAACCATGGCGGCTACAGTGGCCACGCCGCTAGAGCGGGCGTTAGGGCAGATTGCTGGGGTGTCAGAGATGACCTCCAGTAGCTCGCAAGGGTCGACTCGGGTCGTGCTACAGTTCGATCTGGATCGTGATATTAACGGTGCCGCCCGTGATGTGCAGGCAGCGATTAATGCATCACGTAGCCTACTGCCAAGCAGCATGCCGTCGTTACCAACCTACCGTAAAGCCAACCCTTCGGATGCACCGATCGTCTTACTGGCGCTCACCTCGAAAACGCGTACCGCAGGCCAACTGTACGATATTGCTGAGAGTAAAATCGAGCAAGTCCTGGCGCAGGTGAGTGGGGTCGGTGAAGTCTCGCTGATGGGCAGTGCCTTACCGGCCGTGCGTATTGATCTCCAACCCAATAAGCTGACGCAGTATGGCGTTTCCTTGGACGAAGTGCGTAAAGCGGTTGCCAATAGCACCTCGAATCTACCGAAGGGGATTATTCAAGGCCCGCACCTCTCTTGGGCGATTGACGGAAACAGTCAATTAGATAAAGCTGCGCTCTATCAGGATCTGATCATCCGTTATCAGGGGGGTAAAGCATTACGTCTAAAGGACGTGGCGACCATCTATGACGGGGTACAAGATAAGTATGTCGGCGGTGCACTAAATGGTAACCCTGCGGTGATGCTCGGGGTGACTCGGCAAGCGGGTGCCAATATGTTGGTGACCATCGACGAGATTAAAGCCAAGCTGCCGCAACTGCGTGAACAATTACCGGCGGATACCTCCTTACAGCTGGTGTTAGACCGATCGCCCAATGTCCGCTCGTCCCTTTACGAAACCGAAGAGACCTTACTGGTTGCGGTGATGCTGGTGGTTGCCGTAGTGTTTATCTTCCTACGAGATTGGCGTTCGGTTTTAATCCCGGCGTTAGCGCTGCCGGTATCGCTAATCGGCACTTGCATCTTTATGTACCTGCTCGGGTATAGCCTTGATAACTTATCGCTGATGGCCTTGATCATCGCCACCGGCTTTGTGGTCGACGATGCGATAGTGGTCTTGGAAAATATCATACGGCATATCGAAGAGGGATTGAGTCCGGTACGGGCAGCGATCCGTGGCGCCAAGGAGGTGAGCTTTACGGTGCTTTCGATGACCGCCTCGCTGATTGCCGTTTTTATTCCTATTCTCCTGATGGGCAGTATTGTTGGGCGGCTATTTAGGGAGTTCGCAGTCACCTTATCGATCTCATTAGTCATTTCGATGTTTGTCTCGCTCAGTCTGACCCCTATGCTCTGCGCACGCTTACTTAAACGTCGCCCGCCGGTGACGCATCGTCCCCATCCGGTTTTCCAATGGATTGAAGGTCGATTAACCGCGTTATTAGCGCTGTATAGCCGTGGATTGAAGTGGGTACTTGCCCACCAGAAAATAACCATGCTCGGCCTGCTGGCGACAGTGTTATTAAATTTCTATCTGTTTACCGTGGTACAGAAAGGCTTCTTCCCTGACCAAGATACCGGAATGTTGATGGGGATGGTCAGGGCTGACCAGAGTGTCTCGTTTGAGGCGATGACACCGAAGGTCAATCAATTTACCCAGCTGATCTTACATGACCCTGATGTCGATGCGGTAATGTCTTCGCGCGGCGGTGGCATGTTTGGCTCGCGCAGTTCAGCGACGTTCTTTGTGAAACTCAAATCCCTCGATCAGCGCAAGGCATCCGCGACCGAAATCGCTAACCGCCTCAGTATGAAAGGCAGTCAGATTGCTGGCGCACAGATGTTCTTAATGGCGGCGCAAGATTTACGAGTCGGCGGCCGCAGTGCCAATGCCTCCTACCAATACAGCTTACAGGCGGATGATCTGGCGCTATTACGCGAATGGACGCCAAAAGTGCAGAAGGCATTTAGCGCCTTACCGCAATTGACCAGTGTCGACTCCGATTCGCAAACCGGTGGTCAGGAGGTGATGATCACCATTGATCGCGATGCGGCAATGCGCCTTGGTGTTGACGTCAACATGTTGGACACTATGCTGAATAATGCTTTCAGTCAGCGGCAAATTGCGACCATCTATAAAACCTTAAATCAGTATAAAGTAGTGATGATGTTGCAAAGTAGCAACACGCAGGATGCGAGTGAGCTGTCAAAGATCTATGTGCTTAACGACGAGGGTGACCGTATTCCGCTTTCCGCTATTGCCAAGTTCAGTGGAGCCAATGCGCCGTTATCGGTGGCGCACCAAGGGCAGTCGGCGACCAGTACCATCGCGTTTAACTTAGCTGATGGCGTCTCGCTCGAACAAGCACAGGCGTTGATCAAGCAGACGATGGCGAAGCTTGGTGTACCCGATACCATTGCCGCCAGTTTCCAAGGAACAGCGCAAGCCTTTAGCCAATTAACGGCGACCTTACCTTGGTTGATCCTCGCGGCCTTGGCGGCGGTCTATATCGTCCTGGGGATGTTATATGAGAGCTATATTCATCCGCTGACGATCTTATCGACGCTGCCCTCTGCCGGAGTCGGGGCATTGTTATTGTTAATCTTAACTAATACTCAGCTGACGGTTATCGCGCTGATCGGCATTATCTTACTGATTGGTATTGTGAAAAAGAACGCCATAATGTTGATCGATTTCGCGCTGGATGCCGAGCGCCGTGGGATGACGCCGCAACAAGCGATCACCGAAGCCTGCCTAAAGCGCTTTCGTCCGATTATGATGACCACCTTAGCGGCATTTTTCGGTGCGCTACCAATGGCATTAGGGAGTGGCGGTGATGCTGACCTCCGAAGCCCGCTGGGGATTGCGATTGCCGGTGGCTTGGCACTCAGTCAGCTCTTAACACTCTTTACCACGCCAGTGGTGTATCTATGGCTAGACAAAGTGAGTCAGGTGACTCGTCAACGCTGGCACCGTTTTCGTCATTCAGGAAAAGCGTCATGAAAGTAGCTTTTAAAATCTCGACCCTCAGTATGATGCTGATGCTCACCGGGTGTATGGTCGGCCCAGACTATCATCGTCCCACGCAGTCTATGCCGCTGGCGTTTAAAGAAGCTAAAGGGTGGCAGCAAGCACAGCCACAGGATAGCGTGCAGAAAGGGGCGTGGTGGCAGGTCTATCAAGACCCGCAGCTGAATCAGTTACTCTCGCAAGTGGCAGTCTCCAACCAAAACGTCGCGATGTATGCGGCACAATATCGGCAAGCTTTGGCGCTTACCGATCAAGCCACGGCTAATCTCTATCCAACAGTCACCGGCACAGTCCAATCGACGCGCAGTGGCAGCACCAGCTCGGGTCAACGCGCCACCAGCAATAGCCACTCGGCACAGCTTAGTGCCAGCTGGGAGCTGGACTTATGGGGTAAATTACGTCGTCAAGCCGCTGAAGATAGAGCAAGCGCGCAGTCAAGCCAAGCCGACTTAGCGAATGCCACCCTCAGTGCACAAAGTACCTTGGCACAAGATTATTTCCAATTACGTATCCTAGACCAGCGTATTGCGCTATATCAGAAAAGTATTGATGCTTACCAAGGCTACTTGCGGATTATCAATAATAAATATCAAGCGGGCAGTGAGAACCGAGCAACGGTTGCTCAAGCGCAGATGCAATTACAGAGCGCACGGTCAACCTTGCTCGGGATTACATGGCAACGGGCGCAGTATGAACACGCCATTGCCACACTGTTAGGGAAAACGCCGGCAGAGTTCTCTTTAGCCGCTGCGCCGCTCACTGCGACGTTACCGAAGATACCGGTAATGGTCCCTTCCAAGCTACTACAGCGCCGTCCGGACATCGCGGTAGCCGAACGCTCGATGGCGGCGGCGAATGAAGCGATTGGGGTCGCGATTGCCGGTTATTTCCCTGATCTCACGCTGAGTGCCTCCGGTGGGACCAGTGCCAGCGAATTGCATAATCTGTTCTCGCTCCCTTATCGGGTTTGGTCACTCGGCCCCGAACTGAGTGGGACGATTTTGGATTTTGGCGCCACTAAAGCCTCCGTGGCCCAAGCACGGGCTGCCTATGATGCGCAAGTGGCCAACTATCGACAAACGGTGTTAACGGCGATGCAGGATGTCGAAGATAACCTCGTTGAACTTAACACGCTCGGTGAGGAGATTATCGCGCAACAAGCCTCGGCCCAAGCGGCGATGATCTCTGCCCAAGTCACCCGTAATCAGTATGATGCCGGGATGATCGACTACCTCGACGTGGCGACCACCGAAAACAGTAGCCTCAGTGAACAACAATCGTTACTGCAGTTACAAAGCCAACAGTGGGTAAGTAGCGTTGCCTTAATTGCCGCCTTAGGCGGTGGTTGGCATGCACCTGAACAGTGATTATCACCATAAGTCATTAAATTAGTTAGTCTATATTTCACGACAAAATTTGTCAGTAGAGTGTTAAACGTGTTTAATCAAAGGTATCGAACTCTGATACCTTTGATCTTTACAGGGAAAATATGTTGCTCAAACTTTTGCGGTGGGTGTGCCAATTCGTCTGGCGAGTTGAAATACAGGGAGAGACATCCTCTTTTACTTCCCAAAAAGTGATTATTACGCCGAATCACGTCTCCTTTCTTGATGGTATCCTTCTTGCTCTTTTCTTACCGGTCAAACCGGTCTTCGCGATAACGGCGACTTATGCAAACCATTGGGCGCTACGTAGGGTTAAGCGCTGGGCCGATGTGGTTGCCTTGGATCCCGCTAGACCGATGACCATGAAGCGCTTAATCAAAGAAGTGAACAGCGGCCGACCGGTTATCATCTTTCCTGAAGGGCGTATTTCCGTTACCGGATCATTGATGAAGATCTATAGCGGGGCCGGTTTTATTGCTGCAAAAACTGCCGCAACGGTTATTCCCATTCGTATCGAGGGCGCTGAATACACGCCGTTTAGTCGCTTACCGGCTAAACGTCGCTTATTCCCTAAAATTCGTCTCTTTATCTTACCGGCGACACATATCCCTATGCCGCAAGCCGCCAAAGCCCGTGAGCGACGCGTGTTAGCGGGTGAGCATCTCGCGCATATCATGCAAGAAGCACGCATGGCTGTCCGCCCGCGTGAAACCTTGTATGAAGCCTTTATCCATGCCGCGCAGCGTTTTGGCTGGTCTCATGGCTGCGTGGATGATATTAATTTTTCCGTTAACAGCTACCGACAGCTGCTTAAGAAAATATTGGGCGTGGCCTGTATCCTAGAAAAACAGACTCAGCCGGGGCACAATATCGGGCTACTGTTGCCCAATAGCGTGGTCACTGTTGCCACCGTCTTAGCGGCGTCCGCACGGGGCCGTGTCCCTGCCATGCTCAACTATTCGGCGGGAAACAGCGGTTTGCATGCGGCTATCAAGGCTGCGGAAATCACTACCATCTTTACCTCCCGCCAGTTCCTCGATAAAGGGAAATTACACTATTTAGTCGAGAATGCGCCGCATGTTCGCTGGCTGTATCTTGAAGACTTAAAAGAGACCCTGACCGGTGAAGACAAGTGGTGGGTGGCTAAACATCTGTTCTTCCCTAAAGCCGCGCAAGTTGCCCAGCAGCCAGAAGACGCCGCCGTAATCCTGTTCACTTCTGGATCTGAAGGTGTGCCGAAGGGCGTGGTACACAGCCATAAAAGTTTGCTTACTAATGTTGAGCAGATTCGTACAGTCGCCGACTTCTTACCACGAGACTGTTTCTTATCTGCCATGCCGCTCTTTCATGCCTTTGGCCTGACAGTCGGCTTACTGTTACCCCTCTCTACCGGCGCTAAAGCCTTTCTCTATCCAAGCCCCTTACATTATCGAGTGATTCCCGAACTGGTCTATGACCAAGACTGCACGGTGTTGTTCGGCACTTCGACGTTCTTAAACTACTATGGTCGCTTTGCCGACGGCTACGACTTCGCACGTTTACGTTATGTGGTCGCCGGGGCGGAGAAGCTACAAGAGAATGTCCGTAAACTTTATGCCGAGAAATTCGGTATCCGTATTTTAGAAGGGTATGGCGCAACAGAATGCGCTCCAGTCTTATCGATCAATCTGCCGATGGCGGCTAAGATTAATACGGTTGGTCGTTTACTGCCCGCCATGGACTTTCGTCTGATCGCGGTACCAGGGATTGAACAAGGCGGCCGTCTTCAGGTACGTGGCCCGAATATTATGAAAGGCTACTTACGCGTGGATAACCCAGGACATATCGAGCCACCTGCCGCGGATAACGGCGAAGGGCAATTCGATGCTGGTTGGTACGATACGGGCGATATTGTCAGCTTCGACCAAGATGGCTTCTGCCGGATCCAAGGTCGGGTGAAACGGTTTGCCAAATTAGCAGGTGAGATGGTTTCACTGGAAAGTGTTGAATCCTTAGTGATGGCGGTCTCTCCTGATAAACAGCATGCGGTGTCGGTAAAAGAGGACGCGCAGAAAGGGGAGGCATTAGTGCTTTTTACCACCGATAGGCAATTGCAACGCGACGCATTATTGAGTGAAGCTAAGGCGAAAGGACACAGCGAACTTCTGGTGCCGCGAGATATTCGTGTTGTTGATAATCTACCGGTACTCGGCAGCGGTAAACCCGATTATGTCTCTCTTAAAGCGATGGCAGCAGAGCCAGCGCGTTCACATTCTCAAAATGGGTAACAATGAAATTATCTGCAGAATCACCCCTTAATGTACCGGGTATCCGCCCGGTTTTACTGGCGCAATTTTTCTCTGCATTCGGGGATAATGCGCTGCTCTTTGCGACCTTAGCCCTGCTTAAAAATGCCGAGTACCCCGATTGGAGCCAGCCGATCCTCCAAATGGTGTTTGTTATTGCCTACATCGTGTTGGCACCTTTCGTCGGGCACTTTGCGGATCGCTTCTCGAAAGGCCGTGTCATGATGGTGGCGAACAGCATCAAGCTGATTGGCGTGATTGCCATTGGGGTAAACATTAGCCCTTTCCTCGGCTATAGCTTGGTCGGTATTGGCGCAGCGGCCTATTCCCCAGCCAAATATGGCATCTTGGGTGAATTACTGCCGACCAAACAGCTGGTGAAAGGTAACGGGCTTATGGAGGGATCGACCATCGCTGCCATTCTACTCGGCTCGGTTAGCGGGGGTATCTTGGCGGATTGGCATGTCTCTACCGCGCTCTTGGTCTGTGCCATTATCTATGCGCTAGCGGTGATGGCAAACGTGATGATCCCCAAGCTGGAGGCGGCACGGCCGCAGGGCAATTATCATCCGAAACGGTTAGTCGATCAGTTTTTTAAGGCGTGTCGTACTTTATGGCAAGATAAGACCTGCCGCTTTTCATTGATTGGTACCAGCATGTTTTGGGGGGCAGGCGTCACCTTGCGTTTCCTCTTGGTGATATGGGTACCGGTAGCGCTTGGTATTCAAGATAACACTACCCCGACAACGCTTAACGCGATGGTCGCGATAGGGATTGTCGTCGGTGCCTTTGTGGCGGCGAAATGGGTCTCCTTACAGCATGCGGGCAAAGCCTTACCCGCAGGTATTGCGGTAGGATTATTAGTGGTGGTGTTCGCACTGGAAACGCATCTGCTGCCCGCTTACGGTTTATTGGTGTTAGTCGGCATCTTTGGTGGCTTCTTCGTTGTGCCGCTCAATGCGCTCCTTCAAGAGCGTGGGCAACATACGGTGGGAACCGGCAGCGCCATTGCCGTGCAAAACCTAGGAGAGAACAGCGTAATGTTGGCGATGTTAGTGCTCTATAGCGCGGCGATTTGGTTGGGGGCTTCGGCGGTGGTGACAGGTGTCGCCTTCGGCATTTTATTTGCGTTAGCGATCACCTGTTTATGGATGTGGCAGTTAAAACGAAAAGCGTAGCCTTATAAATCAGGGAGCAGGATTAGGAAAACGGCGATGGATCGCCTCAATACCCGCCAACACCTCTTCACTTAGCGTGACCTCATAACTCTCAATATTTTGCTCAAGCTGCGCTAAGGTTGTCGCCCCTAAAAGCGTACTGGCGACGAAAGGCTGTTGCCGAACGTAGGCGAGCGCCATCTGTGAAGGATCTAACTGATGCGCCTGCGCGAGCGCAACGTACTGCGCGATGGCTTGTTCGGTATAGTCGCCGTTATAACGCGTAAAGCGGCTAAACAGCGTGTTACGGGCCTTCTCTGGGCGCTTACCATCAAGGTATTTACCGCTCAATGTACCAAACGCCAAGCAGGAGTAAGCCAGTAACTCGACGCCCTCAAACTGACTGATCTCGGATAAACCAATCTCAAAGCTGCGATTGACCAAGCTGTAGGGGTTTTGAATTGAGACAATACGCGGCAGATCATGCTTTTCTGCGAGGTGAAGATAGCGCATCACTCCCCATGGCGTCTCATTCGACACACCGATATAACGGATCTTTCCCGCGCGAACATGTTCAGACAGTGCATCGAGCGTATCGAGAAGGGTGACAGGCACATTGTCATCGCTGTATTGATATTCAAGCTTACCGAAACAGTTGGTAGGACGCTGCGGCCAATGTAACTGGTAGAGATCCAGATAGTCTGTGTTCAGGCGGGTAAGGCTTGCTTCTAACGCCTGACGGATATTTTTCCGGTCTAATGCCTGCTGTGGGCGGATCGAGGCATCGTTTCCGCGTACCGGCCCGGCCACTTTGCTGGCGAGGACGATCTTGTCACGTTGACCGCTTTTCTTTAACCAGCTACCGATATAGCGTTCTGTGAGGCCTTGGGTCTCTGGGCGCGGGGGCACAGGATACATTTCGGCGGTATCAATCAGATTAATGCCTCGCTCACGGGCATAATCGAGTTGTTGATGAGCATCCGCTTCGCTGTTTTGCTCACCGAAGGTCATGGTACCCAAGCCTAATTGACTGATCTCGAGACTACTATGGGGGATACGGTGATAATGCATGCACAGTCCTTATTATTTTTTAATAATACTGGAAATATCGTCGCTATTGATTTGTGTTGTGTGGCCCCGTTGATCGGTATATTCGACCAGCCCAGTCTCTTTATCGATAATGGGTTTTCCTTCGGTCAGCAGCATTTTTCCATCTTTCGTTGCCATTACGTAATCACTCGAGCAACCACTCAGTAATAGGCTGCCCGTTACGCCGACTAATAATAAAACAACTTTGATCATCTCTTTTCGTCCTCTTTTCGTTAGCGCAACAGTTAAGCGATGATAACGGTTAGCATAAACCAGAATTGTCTGCATTCCTCTGAACAAGCGGTGAGGGAGCGCAATACCTGTCAGGGCGGGTCACAATGCTATCGAGTATAGTGACCTAATTACTTGAAATATAATTAAAATAATATTAGGTGCCAAGAGAGGGCACGCGCGATAAAAACGTAAAGAGATATGTCTTACTGACTCACGATAATGCGATTAGAAAGAGAATTATTACGCTTACACATCAGTAAGCTAAAGCCAAATGGCCTATTTGGCAAGTCTGAGTGACGTGGCAAATTATCCAAAATGTCGGGCGAGTAACGGCGCCGTGAAACGTTTCTTTAGATAAAAGCCACGGGGGAGCGTGAGGATCCTCTCACCAGTAGGCCCGATCGCTTCGGTCAGCGCGCGGTTGTTGGCGGCTTTAGGGCGAATCTGTAAATATTCCCCTTGGCGGGCTGTGATTGCCTCAACACGCCCTAGCGCAATCATCTCCATAAGCTCTTCCCAATCGGCTTCAAGCTGCTTATCTTCTTGCTCGGAGGGCTGCCACAGTAGCGGAGCACCAATGCGGCGCTCGGCCAGCGGAATATGTCGCTCACCTTCTATTGGGATCCACAAGACTTTGGCAAGCTTTTGGCGAACGTGGCTATGCTGCCACGTGACACCGATATTCCCAGTTAATGGCGCGACGCAGACAAAGGTGGTTTCCAGAGGCTCGCCGCGAGCATTGATTGGAATGGTTTTTAATTCGATTCCGAGGTGAGCAAAGTCCTGCTCCGCTTTACTGCCAGCCTGTGCGCCTAATGCCAACTCGATAAGGTTACCGACCCATCCTTTGTTACGTTGCAGATTTGCAGGCACCTTTATATGCCGTTCAACCGCGACTTCCGCAAAGGTTTTTCCCGCGATCTGTTGTGCACGGCGCAGCAGCTCGGCTTCGGATTCGGGAGGTGATAAGTAAGCAATAGACATCGTTCACTCTTTGTATGAAAAGTAACCAAGGGTGAGTTGGGTTGTGTGGCCGCGTTGACTCAACCAATAGATTGCGAATAATAGCATGAAAAACCATGGTTTTTTAAACTTAACCCCTGAGTAGTTTAAGGAATTTTATGAGGTTATCCCAGTTTCACGGGATTCATAAACAGGTTTGTCACCCTACTTATCCACAGAAAAATTGGATAACTCCGGTAATTTTAGAGTACTGTTTCTATTTACAGCCTTGACAGCAGGGTTTGTTCAGTTTTTTTTCGACTTATGCGTAACATTCAGGCATGTTCTGTGGATAATTTATGAAACGGTTAATTTTTAACCTATGTGTTAAGTGCAGTTGAATCAATACCCGAAAAACCTGATAAAATGTTGTTTATAAACCTGATAACTTCATGTAATTTAAGGTCTTTATAAATTCAAATTAGTCAGCCTAAAAGGGGGGGTAAAAATGATTATTCAATTGAATCCCATCTTTTTCACAAAGCTATCCACAGAAAAGGTGAATAAAATAGGTTAACTCTGTGGTTATTTGTTCATAACTTTACTTTTATCCCTTAGTTATCCCACTAACGCGAGTAATTTTTGGCGTAAGGCAATGGTTTACCGCCCGAGTGGAGTGTGAAACAATCAGGTTATCTAAAAAGAATATCGAGGTAGTCCAGTGATCGATGATGATGGCTACCGCCCTAACGTGGGTATCGTAATTTGTAATCGTCAAGGACAGGTGCTTTGGGCACGACGATTTGGTCAGCACTCTTGGCAATTTCCGCAGGGCGGGATTAATGCAGGAGAAACCGCAGAGCAGGCGATGTACCGTGAATTATTTGAAGAAGTGGGGTTGCATCGTAAAGATGTCCGTATTCTCGCTTCGACGCGTAATTGGTTGCGCTACAAATTACCCAAACGTTTAGTGCGATGGGATACACGGCCAGTCTGTATTGGCCAAAAGCAGAAATGGTTTCTGCTGCAACTCCAGTGCCAAGATACTGCTGTCAATGTTCAGCGCAGCAGCACCCCGGAATTCGATGGGTGGCGTTGGGTGAGCTTTTGGTATCCGGTCCGTCAGGTGGTCTCGTTTAAGCGGGATGTCTATCGACGGGTAATGAAAGAATTTGCAACATCGTTAATGGCCCAACCGGAAGGGGGAGGGCAGCGTTCGAATTACTCAGGACGGCGTAAAAGGGGATGATCGATGGCACTGAAGCTCACACAGTTACGGGATATTGTTGAAAAAGTCGCGAGTGCTCCGCGGCTCAATGATGCACTTGAAATTCTCGTAAATGAGATTTGCCATACGATGGAAACAGAAGTCTGTTCAATCTATCTGGCGGATCATGAGCGCGGTTGCTATTACCTGATGGCAACGCGCGGCTTAAAAAAGCCCCGCGGCAAAAATATCACCCTCGCCCTTGATGAAGGGATTGTCGGCCTAGTCGGGCGGCTCGCTGAGCCGATTAACTTGGCCGATGCCCCCTCACACCCCAGTTTTAAATATATTCCTTCCGTTAATGAGGAGCACTACCGTGCTTTTCTTGGTGCCCCAATAGTTTCCCGTCGTACCGTTTTAGGGGTACTGGTCGTGCAGCAGCGCGAAACCCGCCAGTATGACGAGAGCGAAGAGTCCTTTTTAGTGACACTGGCCACGCAGGTCGCCACACTCCTCTCGCCCTCACAACTGCGTCAGCTATTTGGCTTGTACCGCCAAAGCCGTCTACAGGGCATTGCTGCTTCCTCTGGGGTGGCGATTGCCCCAGGTTGGGTCGACCAAGTGCAACCGCTGCTAGAGCAAGTAACGCGCGCTTCCGCGTTAGATATTGAGCAAGAGCAAGAGCGCCTACTCTTGGCGATGTCTGAGGCAGGTGAGGAGTTTCGGCGTTACAGCAAACGCTTTTCAGGTAGCGCGCAGAAAGAGAGTGCAGAGATTTTTAACCTCTATTCGCATTTACTGAGCGAACCGCGATTGAAGAAAAGCCTGCTGACGGAAATTGAACAAGGCATTGTGGCAGAGTGGGCAGTTAAAGTTGTTATTGAAAAATTCGCAGCACAGTTTTTGGAACTGAAAGATAACTATCTGCGCGATCGAGCCAATGACTTACGTGAATTAGGCCAACGCTTGCTCTTTCACCTCGATGACTCTTTGCAGGGCAGCAATAGCTGGCCGGAACGCTTTGTCTTAGTTGCCGATGAATTAACCGCGACCTCGCTTGCGGAGATCCCTCAAGATCGTCTTGCAGGTATCGTCGTGCGAGACGGTGCGGCGAACTCGCATGCAGCGATTTTAACCCGCGCCATGGGTATTCCGACCGTTATGGGTGTCGATATCCGACCTGAACAACTCGATAAGCGGCAGCTGATTGTCGACGGTTACCGTGGGGAAGTGCTGATTGAGCCTGAACCGATACTGATTAAAGAGTATCAACGCCTGCTCAAAGAGGAGCACGCGCTCAGCAAGACCGCGGAAACAGCGGCCGAGTTACCTGGCGAATTGAAAAGTGGCGAGCATATCGCCATCATGCTCAACGCGGGATTAAGCGCCGAACTGGAGCTGGATCAAGATAAATGGGTCGAGGGCATTGGTCTGTATCGCACCGAAGTCCCTTTCATGCTGCAAAGTGGTTTTCCTTCAGAAGAGGAGCAAGTGGCGCAGTATCAGGGGATGCTACAGCTATTCCATCAAAAACCGGTCACGCTAAGAACCTTGGATATCGGTGCAGATAAGCAACTGCCGTATATGCCAATCAGTGAAGAAAACCCGGCATTGGGATGGCGCGGTATTCGCTTAACCCTAGATCAACCCGAAATCTTTTTGGTCCAGATCCGCGCGATGTTACGAGCCAATGCCGCGTCGGGTAATTTGCGGATCCTGTTGCCGATGATCACCAGCATCGAAGAGATCGATGATGCGCGCCACCTGATAGATCGCGCAATTTATGAGGTCGAAGAACTACTAGGCTATGAGATCCCCTCGCCAGAAGTCGGTATTATGCTTGAGGTGCCATCGATGATCTTTCTGATCCCACAACTGGCACGCAAGGTCGACTTTATTTCGGTGGGAACCAATGATTTAACCCAATATCTGTTAGCAGTAGACCGTAACAATACGCGGGTGGCGAATTTATATAGCGCCTTGCATCCCGCGGTTTTACAGGCCCTTTATCGCATCATGACGCTGGCGACGCGTGTTAATCTGCCCGTTTACTTATGCGGGGAGATGGCTGGCGACCCAACTTGTGTGCCGTTACTGGTGGGGATGGGCTACCGTCACTTAAGTATGAATGGCAAAAATATTCCTCGGGTAAAATACCTATTACGGCACTTGGAATGTAACGAGACCGAACAACTCGCCGCGCAAGTTTTGCAGTCCAGCACCACCAGCGAAGTCCGCTACCAAATCTCGGTCTTTATGGAACGTCGTGGATTGGGAGGATTGATTCGCGGCGGTCGTTAATACTCGGCTACATTTACTGGCCCGCAATTTTGCGGGCTTATGCTATGATTTCGCCCAACCTATTTGTTCACCCCCTCAAGAATGAGGCACGGGTGATTGATTTAACAACCAATGGTGCAAGATGACTGCGAGCTATCTTAAGTTTCCACAATTTGACCCAGTAATTTTTTCTATCGGTCCAATCTCCCTTCACTGGTATGGGTTGATGTACTTAGTCGGCTTTATTTTTGCCATGTGGTTGGCCACTCGGCGTGCGAATAAGCCCGGCAGTGGCTGGACTAAAACAGAAGTTGAAAATCTTCTTTACGCCGGTTTCTTAGGGGTATTTTTAGGTGGTCGTATCGGTTACGTCTTATTCTATAACTTACCGCTATTCCTCGACAATCCGCTCTACCTGTTCAAGGTCTGGGATGGCGGCATGTCGTTCCACGGTGGGTTGATTGGTGTTATCGTGGTGATGTTAGTTTTTGCCCGCAGAACCAAACGGACTTTCTTCCAAGTTTCTGATTTTATTGCTCCCTTAATTCCTTTTGGCTTAGGCGCAGGCCGCCTAGGTAACTTCATCAATGGCGAGTTATGGGGACGTGTTGACCCGAACTCTTCATGGGCGATGCTATTTCCCGGTTCGCGTGATGAAGATTTGGCCTTAATTCCAAGCCATCCTCAGTGGCAATCTCTCCTCGATACCTATGGCGTACTGCCACGTCACCCTTCACAGCTATACGAATTAGCGTTAGAAGGTGTGGTGCTGTTTATTATTCTGAATCTGTTTATTCGCAAACCGCGTCCAATGGGCAGTGTGTCGGGCTTATTTCTGATAGGCTATGGCGCTTTCCGTATTATCGTCGAGTTTTTCCGCCAGCCTGATGCTCAGCTCGGGTTATTTGGTGGGGTGATCAGCATGGGGCAGATCTTGTCTATCCCGATGATTGTCGCTGGAGTGATAATGATGATTTGGGCGTATAAACGCCAGCCAAAGACTGTAACGAGTGAAGTAAAATGAATCAATATTTGCAACTGATGCAGAAAGTCCTCTCTGAAGGCGCGGTGAAAGACGACCGTACCGGTACCGGCACCTTATCCATTTTCGGCCACCAAATGCGCTTCGATCTGCAACAGGGCTTCCCCTTGGTCACCACGAAAAAATGCCATCTGCGCTCGATTATTCACGAGCTGCTGTGGTTTTTAAAAGGGGACACCAACATTGCTTACCTGAAAGAGAACAAGGTAACGATCTGGGATGAGTGGGCTGACGAGCAGGGCAACTTAGGTCCCGTTTATGGTCAACAATGGCGTAGTTGGCCAGCTGCCGATGGCCGCCACATCGACCAAATTAGTGAAGTGATCCGTCAGATTAAACAGGACCCTGATTCGCGCCGCATCATCGTATCGGCATGGAATGTAGGCGAGTTGGATAAAATGGCGCTGGCACCCTGCCATGCCTTTTTCCAATTCTATGTCGTTAATGGCAAACTCAGTTGCCAGCTCTATCAGCGCTCTTGCGATGTCTTTTTAGGCTTACCCTTTAATATCGCCAGCTATGCGCTACTGGTCCATATGGTCGCTCAGCAGTGTGATCTCGAAGTTGGCGATTTTGTTTGGACAGGGGGCGATACGCACCTCTATTCCAATCACTTAGAGCAAGCACACTTACAATTAAGTCGTGAGCCCCGTGCACTGCCTAAATTGGTCATTAAACGTAAGCCGGACTCTATTTTTGATTACTGTTTTGACGATTTCGAGATAGAAGGCTACGATCCGCACCCTGCGATCAAAGCGCCCGTCGCGATTTAAGTTGCTTATATCGTAGTCGCCGCAACAGAGCAATAAGCACTGAAACCGTAACCTGCTAAGGTTGCGGTTTTTTTTTATAATGCGAAGCCATATTCACAGGCAATTCCTAATCCATAATCGCAAGTAAATCAAGGTAAAGAAGAAGTATTTATTTTTAAGCTGATAGACCTTAAAATTTGCAGAAAACAGAACCCCTCATATACTTACTATTAAGTCATAAACATGATTATCTTTTTATTTTAATCACTTAATATTTTAACTCTATTTGGAGAGGTTTAAATGGACCACGTCCCACTTATCGTAGGTTTTACCATAATGTCGTTATCAACATTATTAATTTATCTTTCTGGAAGAAAAAAAGTATTAATTAAAAATCACGTTATGATGCATGCTATGGTGACTTTTATCGCCGCAACTGCTTATTTAGCGATGGCATTAGGCGTTGGTAATTACCTCTCTAGTAATGGAACAATAATTTATTTCGCTAGATATATCGACTGGTCTATCACTACGCCTATTTTATTAGCAGGCTTGGTAATGATAGCCTTCCAAGAATATGGCCCTCCTGGCCAAATGAATGGATATTTAACAGCGATTATTGGCTTGGATGTTATTATGGTAGTAACCGGTTTATTATCTGCACTTGCCGATACCGCCATGGTAAAAGTAATTTGGTATCTTTGGTCCTGTGTTGCTTTTCTAGGGGTGCTGTTCTTGCTATGGAGACCCTTACGGAAAATTGCCGCCACCCGCACGCTGACTACCGCAGGAGGCTATTATAAAAATATCACCTTATTGACGTTAGTCTGGCTGATTTATCCGGTTGTCTTTCTTATCGGACCGGAAGGCTTGCAGCTCGTAAGTGATGCAGCGTCGGTATGGAGCTTCCTGGTTTTAGACGTTATCGCGAAAGTCTTCTACGCCTTTTACGCAGCAAGAGTATTATCTAAGTCCTCACAAGCTTCGACAATCGATACCACAGCAGTATGATTTACGACTTAGGGCAAAAAAGTGGTTGGGCAGTACTCTATGGGGCAGCGTTAGTAGCCTCATTCTGTCCGATGGGTTATCAGCTGCTTTTTGCCTCGGTGGCAATGGGTTTGTTAGGAATGGCTCATGGGGCGAGCGACTTGGCTATCGTTCGTCCCGAAAAGAAAGGTCTATTTCTCAGTGGCTATCTAGGCCTGATGGCGCTCTGCTTGCTAGGATGGCAACTCTTTCCCGCCAGTGCCTTACCTGTTTTTTTGGTTGCCTCAGCAGGCCACTTTGCGATTGAGGAGCCCCAGGCAAGCGGTTGGCCTAGGCGATTAGCTATAGGGATAGGACTGATCACGCTGCCTGCGGTGTGCTACCTCCGAGAGACCACCGTTTTGCTTAGCTATGCGGGACTCCCCGCGCACTCCCTTGCGCTGGTTATGACAATCATGCAGGGGGTAGGGATACTCTGCGCAGCACAATTATTAATTACCGGCTCTTTGCAAAGAGATTATCGACTCTTCGTGGGCGTGTTATCACTGCTCTTTTTTCCGCCGTTAATCGGTTTTTCGCTAGGCTTTTTAATTCTCCATGCCTTCCCACAAACCTGTGTGCGGCGTCACCTTTTGGGTTGTAACAATTATTATGATTATCTGCGATTAACTTGGCCTATTTTATCTGGCGCATTGCTCTTTTCATTATTAGCGATAATGTTTATTTTGCCTGAGGCACAAAATAACGTGCGGATACTTTTTACCTTACTTACCGCGTTAGCATTACCCCATCTCATTATCACGCCTTTTTTCGAATCGAATAAAAATTAATAGTCAGTTTCTGACGCATTTTATGCTCTATTTTTCGTGAGAGTACTTTTCATTCTGTTATTTAATCGTAAGGGTTAAATCTTCGCAGTGGAATAATTAATTATTTCAGATTAGCTACTCATTTAATTGGAAATAATACCAAGTGATTAATAAATAATTTAATCCTGATCGCAAAATAATCAGGTCTGATCTGTTCGATTGCCGCAACCGGCGTAAGCTCTCCCCATGCGATTATTTTCTCACTCTTCACACGCCGGCTTCACCCTATTAGAGGTGCTGATTGTGCTAGTCATTACTGCGATCTTGACGGGGTTGGGCAGCCAGTCACTTACGCAGTGGCAGTACCGTCAACAGGTTAAGGCCACCGCGAGTGATTTAACCCACTTTTTAAATCGGCTGCGTCAGCAGGCTTATCATTATCACAGGACAATTTCATTTATCCTGTGGTTGGATAATGAAGAATCCTTAGTGAGAGCGGTTAGCGAACCACGGGCAGGGAAGGTCGAGCAGTGGATATGGAAACCCAGTACGCCTCAAGTCAAACTGTTAGCCATGATCGGTCAGCCTCGTTTTTTTGGAAAGCACGGCACCGCCTGGCCGGGGAGTTTTGAAGTCGGAAATGGGGTTACGCGCTGGCGGGTGATTATTTCTGCTCATGGCCGGGTTCGCCACTGCGAGGCTCAGGATAAGGGGTGCCAATGAAGTTGATAACCTCTCATCAAGAAGGCTTTAGTCTGATTGAGAGTCTCATCGCGCTAACGCTTGGGGCGATACTGTTACTCAGCGCTGAACGTTTGTTACCCCTTTTATGGCAACAGTCGGCGGCGATGGAGCAGCGTTACTGGGTACGAGAAGAAATACAGCGCCTTCTCCTGTTAATCGAGAAAGCCGTCCGCCGTGCGGGATTTTGTCAAGGTGATCACTGTGGCGCAGTGAGTATGGAGATAAAGGACGAAGGTAAGTGTTTACTTTTACGCTGGGACGATAACGCCAATGGTCAGTGGGAAGGACCCGGCCATTCACATAGCGACTATTTTGGCTACCGACATCACGGGATGGCGATAGAGTATGCGCGAGGGGGGGCTGATTGTCGCACTGGCCAGTGGTCGCGTTTAACTCAGCCCGCTCAAGTACAGGTGATCGATTTTCGTGTGAAGGCACTCGCTCAGCAGGTTGATATTCAACTAACCCTGAAAGCAGGTAAGTACATACTTAGCCGCCAACATCGAGTTAATCGAGAGAATGATTAGATGAAACGTCTATTACTCTCTTCCGCATCACAAGGCAACGTCACCTTGTTAACGGTTTTATTAACAATGGCATTAGCCAGTGGAGTTTTACGTTTAACGAATGATTCACTTCGATATGGGGCACAGCAGGTCAATGATGAGAAATCGTATTATCAAGCGTTCTATCAAGCTCAGTCAGCGCTGGCTTGGGGTCGCACATACTCGTGGTCGACGGCATCAGGATGGCAATGTCCTTTATCGCCCTCAAACGCTTTTTCTGTTTGTTTCTGGCGAGCGTCGAAAACAGAAGGTTGGTTACGAGGGACTTCCGAAAAAAGTGAGTGGTTACTTTGGCAGAGGGTTATTGTCGATGAGGGACCACCTTTGCGTCTACAGCGACACCCCCGCGGTTGGACTGACGACTGCCCCTTATCCGCCGAGCAGTGCGGCGCACTATTGCCAAGGGATAAGCCTAGTTGAAGTGCTGATGGCCCTAACACTCTTGTCGATCAGTAGCTTACTGATTTTGCACTATATGGGCAGTTTGCAGCGTAGTGAACAGACGCTGTGGCAACGGCGCGAAGTATGGCAGCAATTAGCACAGAAGCTAGAGGGCAGTGAGCAGCCTAGCCGCACCATTGAAGAACAACGAATTGCGGCAATGAACGGTTGCTATTGGCAGCGAGTAACTTGGCAAGACGCGGATCGTTCGCCACAGTCTCTACAGCGTTTACGCTGCCCGTAGAATCGTATCCGCAGGTCGTGATTAAGGGCGAGGCAAGGTATACTGCGGCACTAGGATGTGGGAAAAGAGGTCACTATGTTTCGAGTTTGGCATTCAAATCGTCTTGATTTATTAAAAGATCTGGTCACCTCAATAATGGAGAATGACCCACTGCCTGATCCTTTAGAGCAGGAAGTGGTGTTAGTGCAAAGTCCAGGCATGGCGCAATGGCTACAGATGGAATTAGCCTCTGGCTTCCAATCGCGCATTGCTGCCAACATCAGCTTCCCGTTGCCGGCGACCTTTATTTGGCAGATGTTTGTCGCGGTATTACCTAATATTCCTGCTGAAAGTGCTTTCACCAAAAGCGCGATGAGTTGGAAACTGATGCACCTGATGCCTTCCTTACGCGAGGAGCCAGCCTTCCAGGTATTGAGTGATTACCTTGCCGAGGAGGGTGATCCACGTAAGCTCTACCAACTCTGTGCCCAAGTTGCCGACCTTTTTGACCACTACCTCGTTTATCGTCCCGACTGGTTGGCGTTATGGCAGCAAGGGGAGCGAGTCGCCGAATTAGGCAGTGCCCAAGAATGGCAAGCGCCACTTTGGCAAGCTTTAGTTAATTATACGGCGCAGATCGGCCAACCTGAATGGCATCGTGCTAATCTCTATCAACGATTTATTCAGCGTCTCGCGCACGATACGCTTGATGCGGTGTTACCTAAACGCGTATTTATTTGTGGGATCTCCTCCTTACCGCCTATCTATCTGCAGGCGCTTGAAGCCTTAGGCCGACACTGTGAAATCCACCTACTTTTTACCAATCCCTGCCAACACTATTGGGGAGATATTCAAGATCGAGCATTTCTTGCTCGACTGCTGACTCGGCGACGTAAGGTCTATGCACTGAAACAGCAACAGTGGCAGGAAACGGGGGAGCAGCGGCCTTTATTTAAAGCACCAGAGATGGCGCCACAGCTTTTCAGCGAGGCGGGGGAACAGGCGCTTCCTAATCCTTTGCTGGCCTCATGGGGACGGCAAGGGCGTGATAATCTCTATCTGCTTGCGCAGATGGAAAGTGTGAATGATGAGATCCATGCCTTTGTGGAGAGCGAGCCTACCCATCTGCTTTCGCAGTTGCAGCAAGACATTCTGCTGCTGGAAGATCATTCGGTAGTTGGACTGAATGCTGAACAGTTTATGACGAGCACGACTAAACGCCCCATGGCGCACGATGATCGCTCAATCACCGTTAGCAGTTGTCATAATGCACAGCGTGAAGTTGAGGTACTGCGGGACTACCTTCTTACGCTGCTCGATCAGGATACTCAGCTCAGTCCACGCGATATCATCGTGATGGTTGCCGATATCGATAGTTATACCCCCTATATTCAAGCGGCTTTCTCAAGAGCGAACAATGACGCTTATTTGCCTTTTTCTATCTCGGACCGCAGTGCCAGTCACGCCCATCCGGTGATTCAAGCCTTTATTCAGTTACTGATGCTACCTGATAGTCGCTTTACCTCAGAACAGGTCTTGTCACTTCTCGAAGTGCCCGCGCTGGCGGAACGCTTTGCTATTACGGAAGAACAGCTACAGCGCCTGCGTCATTGGGTTGTAGAATCGGGCATACGTTGGGGCTTAGATGACGAAAGCGTCGCCAATCTGGCACTTCCCGTCACGGGTCAACATACTTGGCAGTTCGGGATCCAGCGTATGTTACTCGGGGTCGCTATGGACAGTACGCTAGGCGATTGGCAAGGTATATTGCCGTTCGATGAAAGTGCAGGCTTAATGGGGGAGTTGGCCGGTCAATTGGCAGAGTTTCTCGCGGCGCTTAGTGAATGGCGTGAACGACTTACCCAATCTTATACGCTGGAAGAGTGGTTACCCTATTGTCGTCAATTAACTGAACGTTTTTTTATTGGCGATGCGGAGAGCCAAGCGGCCTTGGAAGTGATTCACGAACAGTGGCGTAAGGTGATCCAAGAAGGGATTACGGCACAGTATACGCAACCTATCCCGATGACACTCTTACGTGATGAATTACGTGGTAGGCTTGAACAACAGCGTATTAGTCAGCGATTCTTAGCGGGGCAGGTGAACTTCTGTACGTTAATGCCGATGCGTTCCATTCCTTTTAAAGTAGTCTGTCTGTTGGGAATGAATGATGGGGTCTACCCGCGCACTTTACTGCCTTCGGGATTTGATCTCATGCCCAAGCAACCGCGAAAAGGGGATAGAAACCGCCGAGATGATGACCGCTATCTGTTCCTAGAAGCCCTTACCTCGGCACAGGACTATTTTTATGTCAGCTATGTCGGGCGATCGATACAAGACAATCAGCCTCGCCTTGCTTCGGTCTTGGTCACGGAGTTGTTGGAATATATCGGGCAGAGTTTTTACCTCGAGGGTGATGCGCAGTGTGATGTTGATGAGAGCGCGCGGCGTATCCAGCAACATCTGGTTTTAGCCCAAGCCCGTACCCCATTTTCGAGTGAAAATTTCAGTGAACAGAATCCTTGGCACTCCTTTGCCCAGCAATGGACCGCGGCGGCAAACCGTGAAGGGACACCACAGCCGCTCTTTTCACAGCCGTTAGCGCCTTGTGTACCGGAAGAGCTCACTCTTAATACCTTTGCCAGTTTTTGGCGGCACCCGATTCGTGCCTGGTTTACTCGGCGCTTAGGCGTCTATTTCCAGCGTGAAGAGGTGGGCCTGCCGGAGAGCGAACCCTTTATTCATGATAATCTCACTCGGTATCAGCTTAATCAGCGATTGCTTAATACCTTGATCGAACAACAGCCCGCTGAGAAGCTCTATCGCCATTATCGTTTATCAGGGCAATTGCCTTATGGGGCTTACGGCCGACTTATCTGGCAGCGCCAATGCGCGGAGATGGAGAAAATTGCCGATACGGTGGTGGCCCAACGCCATGCCACCCATAGCCTTGAAGTGGATCTGATGCTACTGGAAACCCGGGTTGTGGGATGGTTGCCTCAGGTCCAGGCCGATGGCTTACTGCGCTGGCGCCCCGGTAAGCTCAATCTAACTGATGGATTACTGTTATGGATTGAACATCTTTTCTATTGTGCGATGGGCGGCCAGGGAACCAGCCGATTATATGGTCGGGACGAGACCAGCTGGCGTTTTTTACCGCTGCCTATCGGTCAGGCGAAGGCAGAACTGGAAAGAATGATGCAGGGCTATTACCAAGGCATGGCCGAGCCACTCTGGTTATTAAAAGAGAGTGGCGGTGGATGGTTACAAGCTAGCTTACTTAAAAATAGCCAACCTCCGGTCATTGATTGGCAGGAAAGTACGCAAAGCCGCGCCTTGCAACGACTGCATAGCGCATGGCACGAAGGCTATTTGATGGATGGAGAGGGAAGCGATCCCTACCTACAACGTTTAGCGCCACAATTAACCGCCGAACAGGTGACGGCCATTTGTCAGCAAGCTGAGTGTTGGTATTTACCGGTTTTACAGGCCCATAGCCCAGAGACTTCGGAGGAAGTAGCATGAGTCATCCTTCATCATCAAGGATTTTGGATCCCTTTATGCTCCCACTCCAGGGGCAACGATTGATTGAAGCCTCCGCGGGAACAGGCAAAACCTTCACCCTTGCCATCCTTTATTTACGGCTGTTGTTAGGATTAGGCAAAGATAACGCGTGGTCGCGATTATTATCGGTGGAAGAAATTTTAGTGGTGACCTTTACCGAAGCAGCCACTGAAGAGCTTCGGGGACGTATACGTGACAATATCCATCAGTTACGTATTGCCTGTATTCGGGGTCATTCCGACCATCCGGTAATGGGCCAACTGTTGGCGGAAATCGACGATAAAGCGCAAGCCGCGATGATTCTGTTATTAGCCGAAAGGCAGATGGATGAATCGGCGATTTATACGATTCATGGCTTTTGTCAGCGGATGCTCAATCTTAATGCCTTCGAGTCGGGGATGTTGTTCCAACAACAGCTTTTGGAAGATGAACAACAACTGTTACGGCAAGCGGCAGAGGATTTTTGGCGGCGCTATTGCTATCCGTTAGAGGAGGCGATAGCTCAAGAGGTTATGGCGCTGTTTAGTGGCCCTGAGCATCTTCTTCACTCCGTTAAAGCATGGTTGCAGGGCGATATCCCGCAACTAAAACGCCCACAGCCTATGCAAGAGTTAACTGCCTGTCATCATGAGAATTGCCGTCGGATCCTGGCGATGAAACAGCAATGGCGTGAGGTCTCTGCCGAGGTCTATCAGTGGGTAATGGACTCTGATGTCGATAAACGCAGTTATTCTTCGTTACATGTGCCTAACTGGATCAATGCCATAACACTCTGGGCAGAAAGTGACGATACCGGTTATCAGCTTCCGCAGAAAGAGCTGGAAAAATTTGGCCAAGCACAGTTAGTCGCCAAAACCAAAAAAGGGCGAGCGCCTCAACAGCCGATTTTCGAGGCGATAGACCATTTTCTTGCGACCCCCATCTCGCTGTATGAGCCGCTGGTAACCTTAGCGCTACATGATATCCGCGCAAACCTACAGCAAGAGAAGGAGCGCTATGCGCTACTCAGTTTCGACGATCTTTTAACCAAGCTTGATCGGGGTCTTCAAACTCCACAGGGTGAAACGCTTGCTGAGGCGATCCGGCAGCGTTATCCGGTCGCCATGGTGGATGAATTCCAAGATACCGATCCGACTCAATACCGGATTTTTAGCCGTATTTACGCGCAACCCTCCGACACGGCTTTGCTGCTTATTGGCGATCCTAAGCAGGCGATCTATGCGTTTCGTGGCGCAGATATTTTTACCTACATTAAAGCCCGGGATGAGGTTACGGATCACTATTCGCTGCATACTAACTGGCGATCTTCCCCTGGAATGGTCGAAACCGTTAATCGACTCTTTCAACGGGTAGAATATCCCTTCCTTTTTGCCGATATTCCTTTTTTACCGGTCGCCTCTGCCCCGAGCAATCAGTCCCTCAGTGTATGGCGAGAGGGTAAACAGCAACCGGCGATGCGCTGGTGGCTCAAGGAGGGCGAGGGGTGCAATGTCTCGGACTATCAGCAGACGATGGCGCAGTATTGCGCTAATGATATCGCGCAATGGCTGACAGCCGGTCAGCAGCAGCAGGCTTGGTTAGTCAGAGGTGAGACACGCCGCAGCGTCAGTGCCGCGGATATTACGGTGCTGGTACGGAGTCGTCGTGAAGCAAGCTTAATCCGCGATGCGTTGCAACATCTCGGTATTGCATCGGTGTATCTCTCGAGTCGCGATAGCGTCTACCAGACGGTCGAGGCACAAGAGTTGCTCTGGGTTTTAGACGCCATTTTACATCCTCAGCAAGAGTCACTCTTACGCACTGCGTTAGCCACTCAGCTACTCGGTTATTCAGCGGTTCAAATCGAAGCGCTGAACCATGACAGTGGCCAATGGGATGCGCTGACCGATCAGTTTACTGAATGGCAGCAGCAATGGCGTAAATTCGGCTTCTTACCGATGTTTCGGCAAATATTGCACGATTACGGTCTAGCGGAAAATGTGTTGTCGAGCACGCGTGGCGAACGGCGCCTGACAGATTTAATGCACGTCAGTGAACTATTGCAAACGGCCTCTGCTGAACATGATACCCCCCATGGCTTACTGCGTTTCTTCGCTCAGCAAGTGGATCAACCGGATGATAATGCCCGTAGCCAGCAATTACGTTTAGAGAGCGATCGCGATCTTGTGCAAATCGTCACAATCCACAAGTCCAAAGGCTTAGAGTATCCGCTTGTTTGGTTGCCTTTCATTGCGAGCTATCGAGAAACGAAGCAACCACTTTACCACGACCGCGAACATTTCTCGGCGGTGCTCGATTTGCAGGGAGATGAAGAGAGCCTAGCGCTAGCGGAAGAAGAACGGCTGGCAGAGGATTTACGCTTGCTCTACGTAGCCTTAACGCGTGCGATTTGGCACTGCAGTATTGGTATTGCACCGTTATTCTATCGTAAACGTAAATATCTAGGGCCTACTGAGCTGGAGCACAGTGCTATAGGCTATTTGGTACAACAAGGTAACGCCGCAACCGCAGAACAGTTGGCGGAGGCGTTGGCAACGATGGCGGACAGTGAGTGTGAAGTCGTGCTAGCAAGTGACTCGCCCTCTACCCCCTATCAAACCGAGGCTGTAGACTCGACAGAGGTCACGGCGAAAGTCTTACAGCGATCACTCCAGGATAATTGGCGTGTCACCAGTTATTCCGCCTTGACGCATCATGCCAGCAGTCGGCAGTTGTATGTGCCAGGGTTTGATGTCGAAGTGATTACTGAGAGGAGTGACGAGCTTTCGCCGCTGTCGACGGTACATCAATTTCCGAAAGGTGCCGCCCCCGGTACTTTTTTACATCACCTTTTCGAAAATCTGGATTTTAGCGCATGCCCAGACGTACAGTGGGTAACAGAACAGTTAGTCGCTTGGGGCTATGAAGAGGCGTGGGCGCCAGTGGTGCAGGGGTGGATCGCGCGCGTTTTAGCGCAACAACTCCCCGGCGCCGAAACATCGCTGTCGACGATCAGCCGCAGCGATCGTTTGATCGAAATGGAGTTTTGGATCCCGGTCGAACAGCCACTGAATGCCACCCGGCTGGATACCTGTATTAAGCGTTTTGATCCTTTGTCAGCACAGGCGGCGAATCTGATTTTCTCGGAAGTTCAAGGAATGTTGAAGGGCTTTATCGATCTTGTGTTTCGTTGGCAGGGGAAATATTACATTGCCGATTACAAATCGAATTGGCTAGGCGGTGACAGTCAGGCCTATACCCAACAGGCTATGGAAGGGGCGATGGTTGAGCATCGCTATGACTTCCAATATCAATTGTATACCTTAGCCTTACACCGCTATTTGCGCCATCGTCTACCTCATTACGATTATGAACAGCACTTCGGGGGGGTCTATTACCTCTTTTTACGGGGAATGGCTGATGATCTCCCTGGAAATGGTATCTATTACACACGCCCCCCCGCTGCATTGATCGAACAGTTAGACCGTTTATTCAGCCAAGAGGAAGAGTTCAATGCATCCTATTGATGAGGTGATTGCCTACGCTCACGCCACACAGTTGTTTCGTTCAGTTGATCTGCAATTTGCTCGACTGCTGTGTGAGGGCGATCGGCCAGACTATTTCCTGGCAGCGGCTTGCGTTAGCGCCAGTGCCGGTGAGGGGCATGTCTGTCTGCCGTTGGCTGCATTAACCCCGGACGCCTTATGGACAGGGGCGCAGCGGATAGCCGCTCAGCAACTCTGGCAATTATGCCAAGCACCGGAGAACGCGCAGGGGTGGCAGGGCCAGCTTGCCGCATGGTCCGCGCTCTCCTCGGCGACGCAGATAGGGCCATTGTGTTTAGTCGATCAGCAGCTTTACCTTCAGCGAGCGTGGCACCAAGAGCAACAGGTCGCGACGTTCTTTAACGCATTGCCGGAACAGCAGTTAAAGGATGAAGAGCAGGCGCGACACATCCTCGATCAATTATTCGGATCGTCAGCGCGTAATGATCAAAAAGTGGCTGCTGCGGTCGCCTTGACGGCGCGTCACGCGATCATTTCAGGCGGACCGGGGACTGGCAAAACGACCACGGTAGCCAAACTGTTGGCGGCGATGATCCAGTTAAGCCCGTCAAAGTTACGGATCCAAATGGCGGCACCGACAGGAAAAGCGGCGGCGCGATTAACCGAATCATTGGGCAAGGCATTGCTTGCCTTAGAGGTTGATGAAACGGTTCGCCAATGTTTTCCTCGAGAAGCAACCACCCTTCACCGTTTATTGGGGGCGCAAGCGACAACACGGCAGCTGCGTTATCATGCGCACAACCCGCTCCATCTGGATATTTTGATCGTTGATGAAGCCTCGATGGTCGATCTGACCATGATGGCGAACTTGATTGCCGCACTCCCTGAACAGGCACGGGTTATTTTCTTGGGTGACCGCGACCAACTTGCTTCCGTTGAGGCGGGGGCGGTTCTCGGGGATATCTGCCGCTGTGCGGAGTATGGTTTTAGTGTGGCGCGTGCAGCGCAGTTATCACGCCTTACCGGTTGTACCGTTGACGGTGCAGAGTCGCCGCAAGCCCCTCAATTGCGGGATAATATTTGCCTACTGAAACATAGCTATCGATTCGATGCGAAATCTGGAATTGGTCAGCTTGCGAGGGCGGTCAATCAAGGTGAGACCTCACAGACACAAGCGCTGTTAAGTGCGGATCTTGCTGATATCCATTGGCGTGGATTGGCCGATGAGGGCGACTGGCGAACCTTATTGCATGAAGTCTGTGAAGGGTACCAGCCGTTTTTAACCTCGATTGCACGGGGGGATACGCCGCAACAAATTGTTGCACAATTTTCACATTACCAGCTGCTCTGTGCCCTTCGCGAAGGCGCTTTCGGGGTCAAAGGGCTAAACCAGAGTATTGAGACCGCCTTACGGCAACGGGGACTGCTCTCTGTCTCTTCGCAACAAGATTATGTTGGACGACCAATAATGATCACTCGTAACGACAGTGGACTCGGATTATTTAATGGTGATGTAGGGATTACCTTATTGGATAGCGACCAGCAGCTAAAAGTGTACTTTCAACTGCCGGATGGTGAACTCCGTGCGGTACAGCCTTCACGGTTACCTGCCCATGAAACGGCTTGGGCGATGACCGTGCATAAATCACAAGGATCTGAATTTACCCATACCGCACTGGTGTTACCCCGCCAGTTTAGCCCTGTCCTCTCACGTGAACTAATTTATACCGCGATTACTCGAGCGAAATCGCAGTTAACGCTGTATGGCGAGGCGGTAATTCTTAATCGAGCCATCCTGAATCAGACTTCCCGCCGTAGTGGACTTACCGCCGCCCTGCGCTAAGGCGGCGATAGGTATTTTACTGATTAAGGTTAAGCATTAAGATTTTAGAACGACGTTGATAATTGTAGAGTTTCTGCTTACTTTCTGGCAGGAATTCGATATTGACCGGCTGGAAGCCTCGTTCTTGGAACCAGTGAATACTCCGTGTCGTCAGTACGAAAAGTTTTTCTAAACCAGACTGCTTCGCTTGCTGGCTCACTTGTTGAAGTAACACATCGCCCCGAGAAGAGCTGCGGTAATCGGGGTGTACTGCTACGCAGGCCATCTCGCCAATTTTCTCATCCTCGAAGGGATAGAGGGCAGCACAGGCAATCGTTAATTGATCGCGTACGACAACCGTAAACTTATCGATCTCCATCTCGAGTTGTTCACGGGACCGTCTAACCAAAATACCTTGTTGTTCAAGGGGACGTATAAGATCCAAAATGCCGCCAATATCGTCAATCGTCGCCTTACGCACTTGCTCGGCAGAGGCCATCACCACTTGTGTACCTATCCCTTCACGGGAAAAAAGCTCTTGCAGTAACGCACCGTCTTCTAGGTAGCTAATCAGATGGCTACCCGGCACGCCACTTTTGCAAGCTTGCATCGCACCGCGTAAAAAACGCACGGTACCAGACAGATAATCGCCAGCAGATTCGTATTGTTCAATCCGTTGCTGGGCTTGGTCTGGGAACATCTCTGAGATAATTTTTCCTTCTTCATCGGGAACACCTTGCTCTGAGCAAAAGCCAATCATTTTCGCAGCATTAAGCTTGATGGCGACTTGGGTCGCGATCTCTTCAGAAGTCAGATTGAAACTTTCACCGGTTACTGAGACGGCGACTGGACCGATCAGAACGATAGCGCCGGTATCCAATTGCTGATTGATTGCTTGATAATCGATACGACGAATACGCCCAGAGTGGCAGTAATCGACGCCATCGTCGACACCTAGAGGCTGAGCGATAATAAAGTTACCGCTCACTACATTGATATGGGCATTTTGCAGGGGAGTGTTGCCCAAACTCATGGAAAGGCGGGCAGTGATATCTAATTGCAATCTACCCGCCGCTTGTTTGACTAACTCCAAGGATTGCGCATCGGTAACCCGAGTATATTTATGATAAGTTGGCTCAATATTATGCTCGAGTAGATTTGCATCAATTTGCGGGCGTGCACCGTATACGACGACAAGACGAATACCTAAACTGTGTAGAAGACCAATATCGCTC
Organism: Rosenbergiella metrosideri; assembly: GCF_022602565.1. Lineage (GTDB taxonomy): Bacteria > Pseudomonadota > Gammaproteobacteria > Enterobacterales > Enterobacteriaceae > Rosenbergiella > Rosenbergiella metrosideri. The sequence continues at coordinate 8,205 of NZ_JALBCV010000012.1, read as the reverse complement.
ACAATACTGAGGAAGTTTTCGTGGCAGATGGCTTCGCCACCGAGCATGATGACAAAAGTCTTGTTACGATGAGTATTGATGTAGGGGGCAGTGTGCCGAAAACCTCTAACCAGTTCAGTGCTACGTTCTGTCACAGGAACTCCAAGTGAATTTTTATTCGTTATAAGTGTATTTTTATGCTTAATAGGCATAAATTGCAAGTTGTGATTGTGATAAATTACAAACTTATCTTTAGGGAAAAGGATATGTTGTTCCAAAAAGGATCGGCCGGGTATCCACACTGGTTACCAAGCCTTGCTGTGCTTACTAGTCTCATCAGCTTATCCCCCCCGGTGCGAGGGGCGGAAGTCATGCAGTTCACGGCATCCCGGGTATGGCCTTCAACGCTCTATACCCGTCTCACCTTTGAGTCGTCGACGCTTCCTCACTATCGCTATTTTATGTTGGCATCACCACGTCGCTTGGTGATTGATATCGATGACTTTGGTCTCAGTCCCGCACTGCATAAATTAAGTCAGCAAGTTAGGGCGACAGATCCTTTTATTAGCAAAATCCGTGTGGCTAAATTCGATACTACAACCTTACGGATAGTGGTTGACCTTAAACAACCGATCAGGGCGGATATTTTTAATCTCAAGCCTGTGGCTAACTTTCAGCATCGACTCGTGGTCGATCTCTATCCGAAGTTGAAGGGTGATAACGATCCACTCAGCCTTTTTTTAGCCAATACCCCCTCTATTAACAGTCCATTTAAGCCTGACACTCCCTCCGGACAGCCCGCTCCCTTTATCGTGATGATCGATCCCGGCCATGGTGGGGAAGATCCGGGGGCGCATGGGTTACATAATACCTTAGAAAAAAACGTTGTCTTACACATCGCGCAGCGCTTAAAGAAGCTCGTCGATCAACAGCCCGGTATGGCCGCTGTCATGACGCGTAGCGATGACCATTTCGTTCCATTAGCAATGAGGGTGGCAAAAGCACAGCAGCAGAAGGCAACGATTTTTGTCTCCATACATGCCGATGCCGTGGCTAACCGGCAGGCGCGTGGGGCCTCGGTCTTTACCTTGTCAACACGGGGCGCAACCTCTGCAGCCGCCCGTTTTCTGGCTAACTCGCAAAACCAGTCAGATTTAATCGGCGGCGTTAGCCGTAGCGGGGATAGCTATCTGGACAATACGTTATTGGAGCTGATTCAACACCAAACCTTACATGACAGTGGGATACTCGGCAGCGCAGTTCTCAAGCAATTACACAAAATTAATCCGCTGCATAAGTCTAGGGTTGAACGGGCAGGGTTTGCCGTATTGAAAGCCCCAAATATCCCGTCAATTTTAGTGGAGACTGCCTTTATTAGTCATCCTGAGGAAGAGCGAAAATTAAGGACGGCTCGCTATCAACAACAGGTGGCTGAGGCGATTTTGGCTGGGATTCAGCGTTATAAAGCTAAGCACGACGAGCCATAAAAAACCGCCTCCAGCAGGGAGAGGCGGGTAGGGAGGAGGGGTTAGCGTTGAGACAGTTGGTGCTCTTTCTCACGTCCGGCAATGAAGCCATAGAAGATATAGCCGATCATCGTGATAATAGTGCCGCCGAATACCGCCTCTACCCCACAAGAGTAGACACCGTAAATGCTGTAAAGCACGGCGGCAGTACTGACGATGGAAGCAATACGGTATTCCGATGCGCTGACTTGGCTCTTCTGTAGCATCACTTGTAGACCAGTCATCGACAGTACGTAAGGCACCATGTTGATAAAGACGGCCAGATTAAGCAACATATTGAACTGTTTCAGTAAGTTTGGTGAGATAGTCATGGAAGCCAGCAACAGTTCCAAGACGAGCATAATGATCATACCCGCTATCGGCGCGTCATCCTTACTGAGTTTGCTGAAGATAGCTGGGAATAAGTGGTCATCGGCGGCAGATTTAGAGACTTGCGCGTTGGTAAACTGCCAACCTAATAGTGAACCGATACAAGCAATAACAGCCAGCCCGGTCACGACCATACCGATGGTTGGGTTAAACATTTTAGCGAAAACCAGTCCAAAGGGGGCGTTACTTGCCGCAAGCTCGGCATTGGGAATAATCCCTTGAATAACAGTGGTGGAAGCAATATAGACAATAGCCGCAAAGCCCGTACCAAATAGACATGCCAGTGGCACATTACGTTCTGGGTTTTCCACGGCATCAGAGTTGGCCCCAGCGGATTCTACCCCTAAGAAAGCCCATAAGGTCAGGGAAATACCGGATGAAATCGCACCACCGGTGGTTAAACCATGTGGATTCCAAGCAGAACTGAAGATCGCTGGGTCAAACCAGAACCAGCCAATAATCGATAAACCTGCTACCGGAATAATAATTCCCCACACCGTAATATTAGAGATACGTCCGGTGATCTTTGGACCTTTGAAGTTTGCAACCATCGTGACGATAAGGATGGCTACCACGGTAAGGAAGGTATGGACCGGCGTTTCGTTAATCCACGGGGCGAATGGCGCCATGTACCCAGTGGCGGAAACCGCAATCGCCACACAGCTGATCACTAAACAGATGTAGTAAGTGTAAGACGCGATAAAAAAGGCTGATTTACCGTGTGCTTCAGAGGCGTAAGCGGACATTCCGCCTGACCGCTTACACAAGGCACCGCAGCGGGCGAAAGTATAAGCGATACACATTGCCCCCACCACGGTAACCAGCCAAGATAAGACCGAAATCGCCCCGGTTTCCGCTAAACTGGCGGGCAGCATAATAATACCTGAGCCCATCATGTTAACGGCAACCAATACGGTTAGGTCTATTACCCCCATTTTTTTTGATTTAGTGGTCATAAACTTTCTCCTAATGTTGAAATAGTACCCTTTTGTGTTGGAATTTATATTCTTAATAGCGAATATAAATATTCATTCGTTATTAATTAAAAGGGTTTTCATGCTTTTTAAATTACGACTTAACCCCTGCTTTTGTAATTGATTAATATCAATTTAACGAGTGCTAAAATTATTTTTGGATAATTATTCATTAGGTTTTCATTAGTTTGGTTTGGACCTAAGCTCTTGTTTTATATCTATTTTAATATTTAATCTTAAGAGCTGGTTTATATTTAAAGTCATGATTACTCAATAAGTATTTAAAAATATTTTTTCGACAAAAAATAGGCTGGAATTTATTTTAAATTAGCGTTAGGTTTTTATCATCTTCCCGGTTTTAGTCCTTGGTAAATTTATTTACTGCTAAGCGAATAACCGGAGTGAATTGATTTAAAATAATAACGAGGTCTATATGTGTGACAAAAATTTTTTAGTCGCCCTACACCAGGCGAGAATGCAACAAAACAGTTTGACGCCTCTTGAAGAGACGATTGATACCATCAGCCACTTGCTGCGCAGTAAAGGTGAGCACGTTAAATTTACTCACCACTACCAAGAAGCAGCGACCTATGTCAGCTCAATGGCGCCGATTGACTGTATTATGATTGAGTGGGCTCCTTCGCAAAAAGAGGCTATTTGTCACCTCCTCAAGCAGTTAAGAGTCCGCCATGAAAAGGTCCCAGCATTTTTGCTCGTCAATACCCACGATGAAGGAAAAGCGATTCCTGCTGAAGTAATGAGTAATGTGGTTGAGACCTTTTTGGTCCTCGATGATACTACTGACTTTATTGTTGGCCGCTTGCAAGCAGCGGTGGCTCGTTACGAAAAAATCATTATGCCACCGCTGATGTCTGCCATGATGAAATACGCTAAAGAGAAAGAGTATTCCTGGTCGGCACCGGGCCACCAAGGGGGGATTGGTTTTTGTAAAACGCCTGTTGGCCGTAAGTTCTTTGACTTCTATGGTGAAAATATCTTCCGTACCGATATGGGGATTGAAAGGGCTTGCCTCGGTTCAATGCTTGATCACACTGGTGCCTTTGGAGAGAGTGAAAAATATATCGCAGAGGTCTTCGGGGCGCATCGGTCCTACTCCTTAGTGGTCGGGACATCTGGCGCGAACCGCACAATTATGCAGGCCTGCTGTACCGATAACGATATCGCGATCTGTGACCGTAATAGTCATAAATCTATCGAGCAGGGGTTGATGTTAACCGGTGTTGCGCCGGTTTATATGACGCCGACCCGTAACGCTTATGGGATTATCGGGCCCATCCCCAAAGCGCAAATGACGCGTAAAGCCATTCAACAGCGTATTGCTGATAACCCTTTTGCTAGCAAGGCGCTAAATAGCCGCCCAGTCTATAGCGTGGTCACTAACTGTACCTATGACGGGCTTATCTACAATGGTGACGCTATTCAGCAACTATTGGGTGAGAGCTGTGATCGTATCCATTACGACGAAGCGTGGTTCGGTTACTCACGCTTCAACCCGATTTATCAGCACTTCCATGCAATGCGTGGGGACAAAGCGGCGCACGGTGCCGATCAACCGACTATTTTCGCTACCCATTCTACGCATAAATTATTGAATGCATTATCACAGGCTTCTTACATCCATATGCGCGAAGGCCGGGGATCGATTAAACCCGCACAGTTCAGCCAAGCCTATATGATGCATGCGACTACTTCGCCTCTTTACTCTATCGCCGCCTCGAACGATGTGGCTGCCGCGATGATGGAGGGGAATCAGGGCATTAACCTGACAACGGAAGTGATTGAGGAGGCCGTTGAGTTCCGTCAAGCGGTAGCCCGCGCGCATCAGCAAGCAAACGCTGAGAATAGCTGGTTCTTTAAACCTTGGAATCCTGAAGTGGTGACCGATCCGCGTACTCAGCAAAGCTATGATTTCGCCGAGGCGCCACGCGATTTATTAGTTAAAGAGCAAAGCTGCTGGATGCTCAATCCTTCGGATCGCTGGCATGGTTTTGAGGGACTGGATGAGAACTGGGTAATGTTAGATCCCGTTAAAGTCAGTCTATTAACGCCGGGTTTGAATGATGACGGATCGTTACAAGAAGAAGGGGTGCCTGCTGCATTAGTGACTGCTTACCTTTCAAGTCTCGGTATTGTTCCAACGCGTACCACCGATTTCCAAGTGATGTTCTTATTCTCGATGGGGGTAACCAAAGGAAAATGGGTCACCCTAATGAACAGCTTATTGTCCTTCAAAAAACATTACGATGCGGATGCGCCATTAAGCGAGGTGTTACCGGGGCTTGTCGAGACTGACCCTGTTCTGTATGGAACAATGACGATGCAACAACTGGGTCGCCGGATGATTGCCTTCCTGAAAAAACATAATCCAAGCGACCAATTGAATAAAGCTTATTCAAGTCTTCCGCAAATGGATATGGTACCGCGCGATGCTTACACGCAACTGGTGAAAGATAATGTCGAGCTGGTCTCTATCTATGAACTTGCTGGCCGAACCGCAGCGAACTCCGTCATTCCTTATCCACCAGGAATTCCAATGCTGATGTCAGGCGAAAACTTCGGTGATCAGCACAGCCCACAAATCGCTTACTTACAAGCGCTACAAGCTTGGGATGATGCCTTCCCTGGATTCGAACACGAAACAGAAGGTGCTGAAAAAGAAGACGGTGTTTACCATGTGATGTGTGTTAAGCAATAATCGCTAAGTTATATTGAAATTATTAACATTAATTGCTCTAGGGTAATAATAATTAAGTTGTTACCCTTTTTTATTTAATAAGTGCCTGGGTTTTAATTAAGATCAAAAATTATTAGTTTAAAAATTAATAGGTGGTTTAAGTCTGCTATTTAATCTCCTTTCTTATGATTAAGGTCAATGTCATCGGTGTGTGAGGCTTCTTTTAATAATCTAGGTATTTAATAATGAGGGGGTGGTATTCATTTATGCCTATTATAAAAAGGTAATGGTTTTATGTTAAAGAAAAATAAATGTCTTGACCTAGATCGTGTATTTAAGAAGTTATTGGAAGATGAATGTATCGGTTCACAATTAGATTTTGTTGAACATTTAACACAGCAAGGTTTTGAGCATATCAATCAATCAAAAATCTCCCGAATGCTCACCAGTTATGGAGCCGTCCGAAAGCGTAATGCGCGCATGGAAATGGTCTATAGTTTACCCGCTGAACGAGGTGTGCCAACCGCTAAAACCACCCTCAAAAGTTCCGTGTTAAGTGTTGAGTACAATCAATGGATGGTGGTTATTCACACCGTTCCCGGGGCGGCTCCGCTTATTGCCCGATTACTCGATTCCTGTGGAAGAAATGATGGAATACTCGGTACTGTCGCGGGGGATGACACTATATTTACCGTCCCGGTTATGGATACCAAAATCGATGAAATCTATCAATCTGTCATGCAGATTTTAAATTCTGATGATAATTAATGCGTAATTAAAATATCTTGCGTAGAGGGAAATATGAATATATCAGCACTACTCTCAACTTATGCCCAAGAGGCTTTACAGCACCTAAAAATCACTCCGGTTGTGGCCATTACGGCTAAAGTCTCTTTACGCCCTGATTTGGCTGATTATCAAATCGACTCCATGCTTCCTCTTGCCAAAATATTGCAGATACCGCCTCGTCAATTAGCGGAGCAAGTGGCGGAGCAGATGAAAAAAAATCCCGATTTCCTTGCGATGATACAAAGCGTTGAGGTGGCTGGTGCAGGCTTTATTAATATACGGCTAAATAATAGCTGGTTATCGGAGGCGATAGCGGGAATCGCTAACGATGCACGATTGGGTGTCGCCCTGCAGGCCCCAACCCATGTTGTTATCGATTACTCATCGCCGAATGTCGCGAAAGAGATGCATGTTGGCCATTTACGCTCGACAATTATCGGCGATGCCAGTGTGCGTACACTCACGTTTCTTGGGCACAAGGTAACCAAAGTTAATCATATTGGCGATTGGGGAACGCAATTTGGCATGTTGATTGCTCACTTAGAGGAAGCGGAAAGCCATGATCAACTTTCGCTCTCGGATCTCGAAGGATTCTATCGCGAGGCGAAAAAACGTTACGATCAAGATGCTGACTTTTCTAAACGTGCCAGACAGTATGTGGTTAAGCTACAGCAAGGTGACGAGTATTGCCGCAAGATGTGGCAGCGATTAGTCGAAATCTCTATGCAACAGAATCAGCAGAACTACGATCTTTTGGGCGTCTCCCTTACGCCGGACGATATCCGGGGAGAAAGTGCTTACAATACGATGCTGCCAGAAATTATTGATGATTTATTGCAGCGCCGTATCGCACAGGAGGAGCAGGGGTCGGTTGTGGTTTATCTGGATGCTTATAAGAATAAGCAGGGTGAACCGATGGGAGTGGTGATTCGTAAGCAAGATGGTGGCTATCTCTACACCACCACGGATATTGCGTGTGCGAAGTATCGCTACCAAACTCTTAAGGCAGACCGCGTGTTGTACTATATCGATGCGCGCCAACATCAACATCTTATGATGGCTTGGGCGATCGTGCGTAAGGCCGGTTACGTGCCAGAAGACGTGGCGTTGGAGCATCATAAGTTTGGCATGATGTTGGACAAGCAAGGACAGCCTTTTAAGACGCGCGAAGGGGGAACGATAAAATTATCAGAGCTACTGGCGGAGGCGGTAAGTCGAGCGAAGCGGATTATTGAGCAGAAATCGCCCCATATTACTGGGGCTGACTTGGATGAGCTCGCGACTATTATTGGGATTGGTGCGGTTAAATATGCCGATCTCTCGAAAAATAGAACGACCGACTATATCTTTGATTGGGACAGTATGTTGAGTTTTGAAGGTAACACTGCCCCTTACATTCAGTATGCCGGGGCGCGGATTCGCTCTTTACTTGAAAAAGCTCGCCTGCAAGGATTGAGTTGGCAGGATCCTCAAGGATTAACGGTGACCTCTGACGAAGAGCGAGCCATTGCTTTAGCTATTTTACAGCTCGAAGAGCGCTTTAACTTGGTGGCGAGAGAAGGGCTGCCTAACATGATGTGTCAGTATCTTTATGAACTCGCCTCACTGTTCTCGCGTTTCTACGCGAATACCCCAATCTTAACTGAACCGGACGCAGCGAAGAGAAAAAATCGTCTCTATATCACTCAGTTAACGGGGGATGTTTTGGCACTAGGGTTATCGACCTTAGGCATTCGAGTACCAGAGAGGATGTAAAAAAAAAGCTTATCAAATTGAATTTGATAAGCTTTCTTATGTTGGTTGCGGGGGCCGGATTTGAACCGACGACCTTCGGGTTATGAGCCCGACGAGCTACCAGGCTGCTCCACCCCGC
>NZ_JALBCV010000127.1 GCF_022602565.1 Rosenbergiella metrosideri | reverse complement strand
ACCCTGTTGCCAGCCCGGCCACTGTCACCGGACGCCAACTTGCGAGGCCAGGCACGACGAATGCGGCCACCGCGGCGACCAGCCAGGCGAGCGCGCCGACCGCGATCACCGGCCACACCTCGAGCAGCACGGGTGGTAGCGGTGGCGGCTCGCGAATCTGACTATTTTCGACGCTCATCCCGAGTCAACATAGCGCGGCGATGATGCGTCGGCGAACGGCCCGGGGTGGGTGGCTTCCGCACCAGCGG
>NZ_JALBCV010000126.1 GCF_022602565.1 Rosenbergiella metrosideri | reverse complement strand
GGTAATGTCTCTCCAGCGGCAACAATTACTGTGCCAGATACCACGGCACCGACTGAGCCAAGTGGCGTGCAGCTTAGCGATGACGGACTCACCGTCACAGGTAAAGGCGAAGCAGGCTCAACTGTCGCGGTCAAAGATGCTGAGGGTAATACATTGGCTAGTGCCACGGTCGGTAGTGATGGCACCTTCAGCGTGACACTCCCTGCAGCACAAACCAATGGCCAAACCCTAACTGTTACGGCGACGGA
>NZ_JALBCV010000125.1 GCF_022602565.1 Rosenbergiella metrosideri | reverse complement strand
CGTGGGCGACTATGGTCCGTTTGGATTCGATCCCGACGAATTCGATCGGGTGATCCGGGAGGGGAGCGAGGGACTGCGCGACGCGTTCGAGCGGATCGGCAGGTTCCTCAGCTCATCCGGCGCGGGAACGGGCTGGTCGGCAATCTTCGAGGACTTGTCCCGGCGCTCGCGTCCGGCGCCGGAGACCGCCGGCGAGGCCGGTGACGGTGTGTGGGCCATCTATACGGTGGACGCCGACGGTGGTGCCC
>NZ_JALBCV010000124.1 GCF_022602565.1 Rosenbergiella metrosideri | reverse complement strand
GAATGAGTCGGGTCACACCGCCGACGACGATGAACAGCTGAATGGCTAGCGTCGATGAGAGGCCGGCGGCCAGCAGCTTGCCGAAGCTATCGCGGGTGGCGATGGCCGTGCGCAAACCCCGGATGATCACGATGGTGTAGAGCATCAGGATGGCCGTCAAGCCCACCAACCCAAGCTCTTCGCCGAACGCGGCGATGATGAAATCGGTGGATGCCGCGGGCACGGTGTCGGGTTGACCATTACCGAGCC
>NZ_JALBCV010000123.1 GCF_022602565.1 Rosenbergiella metrosideri | reverse complement strand
ATCGTGGATAAGCCGATGATTCAGTATATCATCGACGAGTGCGTCACCGCGGGGATCAAAGAGATTATCTTAGTCACGCATGCTTCTAAAAATGCGGTAGAAAACCATTTCGATACGACCTACGAGCTTGAGGCACTCCTCGAACAGCGAGTAAAACGTCAGCTTCTTAGCGAAGTTAAAAATATCTGTCCTCCCGGTGTAACCATAATGAATGTGCGTCAACCCCAGCCGTTGGGCTTGGGTAATGCG
>NZ_JALBCV010000122.1 GCF_022602565.1 Rosenbergiella metrosideri | reverse complement strand
GCTCTGATCACTGGCCTGGCCGACGGGCCATGGCAGGGGTCCTCCGCGGCGTCCATGGTGGCTGCCGCCACGCCCCAGGTGGCGTGGTTGAGGAGCACCGCCGGGCAGGCCGAGCAAGCCGGCAGCCAAGCGGTGGCAGCGGCGAGTGCTTATGAGGCGGCGTTTTTCGCGACCGTGCCGCCCCCGGAGATCGCGGCCAACAGGGCGTTGTTGATGGCGTTGCTGGCGACGAACTTCCTTGGCCAGAAC
>NZ_JALBCV010000121.1 GCF_022602565.1 Rosenbergiella metrosideri | reverse complement strand
TGCTAACCCCGACTCCACTAATCAATCCCACCGTGACATCTGCATTAGTCAGGTTGATTGATGCACCATTCTTAATCAATAAGGCGCCATTAGGGGTTGAAACAGTATCTATAGTGATGTCTTGCCAATACCCAGAGTTGTCAAGGACTAAGTTTTCGTAAGTCTCTGCTACCCCCTCAACGGGACCTAAAAGGAGTGCACAACACAAAAGATGTTTTTTAGCGGAGCAGCTATCCTTATTATTCGATGA
>NZ_JALBCV010000120.1 GCF_022602565.1 Rosenbergiella metrosideri | reverse complement strand
GAATTAACGCGAAATGGGAAGCGTTAAAAACCAAGTTAACCTCACTGTCTGACTATCTCCCAGACTGGTTAACAGGGAAAAATACCCCTGTAATAAGCCCCACGCCCGGTACGTCGCCAGCCGCTTCCCGTGCTTTTGCCGGGATGTATGACACAGGTGGAACGATTGGGCGCGGCCAGTTTGGCATTGTGGGCGAGAATGGCCCTGAGATTGTCAATGGCCCGGCAAATATTACGAGCCGCCGTAAAAC
>NZ_JALBCV010000119.1 GCF_022602565.1 Rosenbergiella metrosideri | reverse complement strand
ACTTCCAGCATGTCGGGCACACGCCAATACGTTAGCGCTCACTAACGTATTGATCAAGGGGCAACGAGCGACCGGTCTTGTTCTAAACTATTGCCGAAGAGCACAATTGCAGTGTGAAAGTAGCGATTAGCGGTGCCGGCGTGGCAGGAGCGGCGCTCGCCCACTGGCTGCAGCGCACCGGCCACACCCCGACAGTGATCGAGCGGGCGCCGAAGTTCCGCACCGGCGGCTACATGATCGACTTCTGGGG
>NZ_JALBCV010000118.1 GCF_022602565.1 Rosenbergiella metrosideri | reverse complement strand
CTTCAACCCCACAAGGGTTCGTCTGAAATGACCTCTAAGCCAAGGGCTGACGCGGCATCTGTCAGCTTCAACCCCACAAGGGTTCGTCTGAAATGAGCGCGGCCTGAAGGATTCGAACGAGGAGTTGGCCGCTTCAACCCCACAAGGGTTCGTCTGAAATACACGATCGGGAAACCAGCAGGCCCCCTCAAGTTGGCTTCAACCCCACAAGGGTTCGTCTGAAATCGGTTGAAGACGAGCTTGTCGAGCAC
>NZ_JALBCV010000011.1 GCF_022602565.1 Rosenbergiella metrosideri | reverse complement strand
TATTGCCATCTGTACCAATCGGTAATTCGTTAAGTAATTCAATCGCGGCATCGTTAGCCGTGCGCCGCGTTTTTTGAAGGCTGACACCTTCCACTTTACTGACTCCATAAGCGACCGGATCCCGGTGCTTATAAGCCTTCTCCATAAGAGCGATTAAGTCGTCCATAGACGCTACACCGCTCAAAATATCTCTAATCGACATGGGTACCCCAAATAACGAACTGCATAGGATTAATGCGATTAATAAATTTATGGAGTTAGTGATTTACGATGGCAAAGATACCTAAGCCGATGAACGGCGTAGTTAAATCCCTCCGGCAGCTCTTTGGTGGGAATCGACCCGATTCCACGCCGCTCTATTTATCTTCTGGCTCGTCTGTAGTTTCACGCTCTGCAGTGACAGGCGCGCCAGGTCAGATTGATGGTGAAGGGGCAATGTCAGGAAGTGGGGACAGCATTACCAGTACGGCCCAATTACCAAGCGACCGGCACGGCCAATACTCAGTTTTTGAGGAAATGGCAAAAAGCCCGACCGTTAACGCCGCGCTGAGTATTCACATCACGTATGCCCTCGCACCAGACAAGAAAACCGGACATTCTTTCGCTATCACCCCCAAGGATTTAAACGATAAGGATGCCGCCGATCGGTGCGCTGAATTAACGGCTGACCTGGGCGATATGATTAATACCCTGTTGCCCTCGATGGCGATGATTATGTCCGTATTCGGAACGAGTTATTGCCGTCCTTATGCTCAGCAAGGCAAGGGCATTACGGGGATTGAGTCGAGTTACTACACACTGCCTTATTTCGTGCGCGAGTATTACCAGGGCAATCAGCTGGTAGGCTTCGCCGGTGATTACATCACTAAGCAGGATTCGAGCGAGCGAGTGTTGTCTGAACCGTGGCTATTGGTCCCGATGAAAACGCCATTTTGGAAGCCAGACGGCGGCACAATGCCCGTAACCAGTACCGCGCGACCTTATAGCCTGTTAGCCGATGAAGCTGACAAGGAAGTAATGGAAACACAAAACTATGGTACCTCGTTCTTAGAGTCCAGTTACGAGCCATTCTTAAACCTGACCGGCGCATTGAAAGCCTTAAAAGCCGTGCGTTTTAACAGTGCCAAAGTTGACCGCCTGATCGCACTTTCTACCGATTCGCTAGATGTGGCCAACGCGGCAAATTACACGCGAACGGTCGCGCAATCTCTCAAACGTAACAACGATATGTTAGAGCGGCGCGCCACCAGCAACCTTGCTATGCCTACCGTTATGAACCACCTCATACCTGTTATGGGGAACGGTAAAAACGGGATTACGGTCGATACGCAATCAATCCCTGCAGACATTAACGGCATTGAAGACGTTATGTTCCATCTTCGCCAGCTGGCCGCGTCCCTGGGCGTTGATTCAACAATGTTGGGATGGGCTGATCAAATGTCCGGTGGCCTCGGTGAAGGCGGTTGGGCGCAAACGGCTATCCAAGCCGCATTACGTGCAAACTGGATCCGTGCGGCAGCAAAACAGGCCATCGAGCGCCTAATAGATATTCACCTGGCGTACAAGTACGGCAAAACCTACATCGGCGAGGACCGCCCTTTCACCGTCACATTCCATTCAATGAATACCGCTATCCAAGAGGAAGAAAACCGCGAGCTAGACGCGCGCGCGAACTTTGTCACGCTGCTGGTTCAGGTTATGGATGCCATCAATAACAGCCCGAAAATGTCCGGCAGCGATACGTTTATGAGTTACCTATTCATTGACCAGCTGAAAATGACGCCGGAACAAGTCGCGCAAATGATTAAAGAATTTCGGTCCATCAAAGCCCCTGACGAGCAAAGCGGTGGCGGCGACATGATGAACGAAAGCGCACCGGCAATCGGTGACGACCCGGCTAATTGGTCCAATGAACAATTAGTTTCCTTTGCTCACTTCATTTTAAACCCACAGGAAAAATAACTTTATGAGAACGGTAACGGACCGCTTTTCTCTGATTGATAAAATCAGAAAGTACACCCCTCAAAACAACCGCAAGTATTTACTTGAGAGTATCGCCACCACTCTGAATGATCCGATGGTCAAAGAGCGCATTGCACTAGGGGAAATGTACGGCTATTACGGGCATGGTAGACGTGCAATGAACTACGAAAAAACAGGTGAATTGGACCTACCTGAAACTTCCGTGGTTTTCGTTGATGGTAAGCCCGTTTTACTTGATAACGTCCCTAGTAACCGGACGCTTGATATTTCGTTAGATGATTCAGGGATTGTGACGCACTCGCAGGAAATTATGGACACCGTACCAGGGCAAATTGTTGATGGTATGGAAAAATCGAAAGCTGGTGGCTGGTCATGGGCGACCGGTGGCGATGATCAGGCGTTTCGCTCGTTCGTGAATAGCTATCACGGCATGGACTACGTAACGACTCCCAACTATATCAGCCTAGATAAAAAAGGAATGATGTTTGAATCGGCAGAATCGCGCCAAAGCTCGATCATTACGCACCTACAAACGAGCGGCTTTAGCGAGTCGGCGGCGATTGATATTGCTGAACACTTCGACAAGCTACATGCAGTTGACCCAATTACGCAATATGAACGTAATGCGATGCTGGAATCCGCATTGGCAATGGAAGAAACGCGTAGTCGCCGAGCTCGACACGAGCAATCTGTAATGCGCGGTCAGCTCGCAGAACTGGAACGTAACAACGAGAAGCGCAAGCAGATTATGCTTGAAGCCGTATCAAACATGCCTATTTTCTTATCAAAAGCGCAGCGCGAGGCGTTGGTAAATATGAAAACTGAGGATGATGTGAGAATTGTTGCGGCGTTATTAGAATCAGCGTCACAGAAAGCAACACGCGACTTGCCTATTGGCGAACGAAAGTTACCCGATCAGCCTAAAACATCGGCAGTCGGTAAAAAAGATGCAATTAGCTATCCTTTCGTATTAAGACAGCAATAATCGGTAGATGGCAGGTAAAAGGCGGCTTCGGCCGTCTTTTTTGCGTTTTCATTTTGCAACCTGATCGCTTGATCAGTATTGATCGCATTTTTGAGAGGGTTTACTATCCGTTCCGCTTTGTTTCAGGCGTAAAAAAAGCCACCTTCTGAGAGTGGCTTTAGTCGAAAGTTCAATCCGTAGCAAAACTAAACTTTCTACTCATTGCTCCATCGAGCTAAAACAACGAGCTTGGTCCGAGGACCTTTTTTACTTTTACTTGTAACCAACAAGCGAGCGCTATTATACCAACATGAACGCTGAATTCAATGAAAACACCGCCCGTCTAACGGGTTTTGACATCCAAAACGCGTTTAAAGCACTAAGCTTTTACTTTCCTTTCGCCAGTATCTTTTCTGATTCGTCCAACATCGCCGGATCTACGAATGAATACATCATCAACCGCTCACAAAGTCAGCTTGCCGAGATAGCGAACGTTAGCCTTCGTACAGCTTCACGCCATTGCACTTTAGCTGAGAAACACAACATGGTTGAGGTGCTTCCGGTCTATAACAAAGAGAACGGCGCGCGCCTGGCTAACGTCTACAAGCTTACTGCTAACTTCCTTTCCTTCGCACGACAGCTAAGAAACGCCATTAAGCCTAAAAGATTGTCGATCGGAAACCATGTAAAGGCGGTTAAAGCAATCATATCTAAGTTACTGATTAACATTAAATTTAAACCCACCCCCCCTACGCCAAATTGTCACATCCCCCCACGCCAAAATGGCGTAGCTAATAATAAATATAAACCTTTAGAAGTAAGAGAAACCGTAAAAGGCGCTAGCGACACTACCGCTGCCATGGATAACCAGCCCAAAGAAACTACTGAGCAAATTTCGCCACCAGCGAAAGCGCCAATGTCTAATAAAATTCTAAGGGAATGTCTTGCAAAAGGCGTTGCAAAGAGAGTGCGTGAGCGTAAACAGGAAAAGCTACTTAGAAAACGTAAGTACCACGCCAAGGTTCAACGTGAGGCAACAAAACTCAGTGCTCGTATGAATTGGTTTAAGCAGTCCAGTAAGCCCGTGAAGAATGACAGTGCATTTAAAAGCGATTACTCAGACGTGAACTACACAACCCCTAAAGGTTTTCGTACCTGCTAAGACAATACCCTACCGATATTAATCTAATAGGGTATTGTGGGCGTGTTAAGCGATAACGCCACCAGATTTTACGAATACATCCAGTAGGGTTTGCGGCTCGTGCGTGTGCTGGCCATAGGGCGAACCAGGCAATGAAGCCCAAATATCGCAACACTTAGCAAATACAGCATTGATATTACCGTTTAGGACGTCTAGGTAAGCGCCTTGCTCTTTGAGCAACTGATCGAGCAATAGCTCTTGTGACTTAGGACTAAAATCAGTGAGTTTTAATTGCTGCTTGTAAGCTGGCCAGAATCGGTAAAGTTGCTGATAACGCCCTGCTGCAGTCGAACGCTGTCCATTCTTGCTGAATACTTTACCTGGTCGATTTGCGAAGGGGTGATCGCTATAGTCCGTGAAGATTTCAGGCTTTCCATCGGTACCCGTCACGATCACGTCATAGCCTTTGTTTCGTGTTGCCGGTGAAGTGCTTGTGCCCTCAGAGAAGGCCAATGTATCGCCGAAAGCTTTACGGTTATTTTGCTGTGCTTGGGTAAGCTCCATTGTGTACTACTCCAATAGTTACGGAGCGTGTACCGTATGAAGTTCGTTATTTGCCATGAAATGACTTGTTAACAGGTCTTTTGTTGCTATAATACATGACCTGTTAACAAGTCTTTTTAGAGGTCTTTATGCCTAATATTATTCTTAGCGATACCAGCGCAAGTGTGAGTGAACTAAAAAAAAATCCCATGGCAACTGTTAACGCTGGTGACGGCTACCCTGTTGCAATACTTAACCGCAATCAGCCAGCCTTTTATTGTGTACCGGCTGAATTGTACGAAAGCTTACTAGATGCGTTAGATGATCAAGAACTCGTAAAACTTGTTGAGCAACGTAGGAACCAACCCTTAGTTGACGTTGATCTGGATAGTTACTTGTGACCTACAGCATTAAATTCAGGGAGTCAGCTCTCAAAGAGTGGCAAAAGCTAGATAAGACCATCCAACAACAATTCGCTAAAAAATTAAAAAAAATATGCGAAAATCCGCATATTCCCTCAGCTAAGTTGAGCGGTTTAAAAGATTGCTACAAAATTAAACTGCGCGCTTCCGGCTTTCGCTTGGTTTATGAGGTAATTGATGATCAACTTGTTATTGCGGTTGTGGCGGTAGGTAAGCGTGAACGGAGTGACGTCTATAGCCTAGCAAGTAAAAGAATACGGTAGGATGCAAAAAAAGGGCCGCTAAGGCCCTTTTCTCAATGCTAGTTAATTTCCGGCATTAAATCTTGAAGCTCTGTCCTTTCCGGGACGATGATTTCTGGTGGCCAAACGAATTCCAATCCAAAAATCCCTAAAAGGTTCAGCACCGAATAAGCCGGTAATCCTTCATACATCGCTGGGTCGTCATAAGGGAATGGACGCGCATTATCAAAGAAGTATTTTTCCAGTATCACCGGCGTTAAGTCTCCTGTGGTCGATACGATGCAATCCGCGTCCAGATCGTTAAGGTCAGGGCCATTAAAAACAATCTCTCCACTCACGCCGTTAATTGTTACCGGCACCTTACTTTCAGTTACTTTATCCACGTTGCGACTCCTGCATATAACCTACAACCAATTGTACAATATTATCGCCATTTGCAAGGCTCTGCCGGCCGTAATCTGGATTTACCAGCGATTGAATCCCCATACTGATCACTTCTGTACAAGCGAGTGAGTCAATATCGTTGATATTCGCCTTATCGTTGTATGACCGGCCAGTATATTTATTTGAGAAATCGCAGTTAAAATAGTATTCCTTATCACTGCCGGTACCGCTAACAATCATTCGGTCGTTTATTTTACGGCTACGTAAGTGCTCTTTTACCATTTGTAGCAAAGCAGGGTTAGAAAACTCAATGTGGTGCCCTATTTCATGCCATAACACATCCATTCCTGCGCCTTTACGCATAACAACCAGCGATTCTGTCACTGAGGCATAGGAACGCCCATTTTTACGCTTATCGAGCTTGATGCTTTTCAGTGTGGTCAGCTTGCCTCCCACAAGGCGATAAATCATGCTGAGGTTATCTTGAACCGCCCCCTTGCCATAAACCTTATCAAAATACGCCTGATCTGTTTTCGGTATGTTGATGGATTGCGCGAACTTATCGCCCTGTTCTTTGCTAATCACTGAGCTCTCCATCATATCGGAAAGCACTTTAGGGATTGTTCCTGGCTCGGCTGTGGCGTCTGGACCTTGTGCCTCAGCACCTTTCCCGGACAACGCCTTTAAGCGTAATTCGGTTAGGCTCTGATAGAGGTCGGGATAGTTTTTAACGAACTTATCAAATTGTTCAAATTTCCCATCATCCAGTGTAGGAATGGTGGACATTGCCCGGTTCATCAGGAAATTGCCAGGGATAGAACCAGAAGCGATCAAAAGAATATTTTCAATATTAGCGCTGTAGTCGCAAGCCTTATAAATCGCGTCTATGCCACCGTATTGTTCGATTAGCGCTACCACTTCACTGTTATTCGCCAAAATGGTGTTTTTCAGGGACTCCTGGCGGTCCTCCATTGGTTTAGCGCCGCTAATAATCTTATCGCCAGCGGTAATCGCGGCGTCTTTTCTCTCTACCGCTTCCTGTGGGGTGATCTGGCTTTCTACGCTAACCTTCTGTGCCAGGTCGAGTATTGGCTTAACTTCGGCCCATTGGATTGATTGCGTTTTCAGCATCGCTTGAATGATGTTAGGCAATAAGCCATTTTTTTTCACAAAGCTATAAATCATGGCGCTGACTTGCCGTGCCATCGCAATGTTTTCATCTGTCACCGCGTACTGATCGCCAATTAAGTGATTTATTAGTGATAGGTACTGATAAGGCGAGCCGTCCAAAAATAGCGCCTTATACTCTTTCGGTGTTGGCATGATGCCTAAGAAAAACGTAGTCGCTATCCACATGTTCTCTTGGTTAATGCCTCGGATGGTCGGCGGTAACACTGAGGCGGCGACTTTCTGATAGGTCGCTAGAGCGGCCTGATTATCTGGCGTGGTCGATGATAGAAGATTAACAGCGGCCGCGTACCGGCTATAATCTGATAGCTCAGGTTCTAGCATATCTATGACGTGTTCAATATCGTCACAATTAGTACAACCGCCTAGCACATCTTTGAGGGTTTTACGGCCACCAGCGGCCTCAAACATCGCAAAGTTAAGCCCTTTCCCTTCACCGAATTCATCCTCAATCTGCGCTGATACGGCGCTGAGAATGGATTTTAGGTCTACTGGTACTTCGCCGAACATATCCCCAATAGCTTGCTGCTGGTGGGTAATTTCCTCATTAATTTTACTCGCCAAAAGCTTAAAAGCCGCGCCCATGCGTTTAGCACTTCGGTTGTTAGACACAATGAATAATGCAAGGGATTCTGCCTCCTTCGTTGATTCTTCAAACAGCCCACGCTGAGCGATCACTTCTTCGATAGCCTGGCCGTTGTCTTTTGCTTCCCGGACAAGATTAATCGCCTCCTGCAGTGCTGCAATGGCTTGCTGGTCTAGGTCGTCTACATTCTCGATACCATCAACTAAGCCGCTCACGGTCGATTTATGGTTATCGGCCGACACACGGCTCATTTGTGCAAAGTCACTCGCCGCCACGTTGAGCGCGGTCAGGATATTGCGCATATCAGGATCGGGTTCTTCGGACACCAGTTTCACTAGCCGGTCGTCTTTGTAGGCTTTGGCAAAGATAGCGTTTTGTAAGCGGTCAATCAGCTGCTTCGTGGGCCGTCCGTCTTCTGTCAGCAATCCAGCTGAGGCGTTATCGCCAATCTCGCGCAAGAAAGCATGGATAAACGACATATTAGACTTAGCCAGTAAGTTACCGTCATCGCTCGGCGCAAAGAGCGCCATGGTGTTATCGGATAGAAATTGCGAATCAGAAAACGCCTTTTCACTGGCCGACATTTCCTGTAGGTCGGAAAGGTTCGAGTCACGGGCGAATTGCGCGCGGTCTACGTCTGTTTGACGCTCTCGCACAAGTACCGGCTGCTTAAACTTACTGATTTCATCGGCTGACAAGCCATAGTCTGCGGCATGGTCAATAAGAAACTGGCGGTAATCATCTGCTTGGCCTTGTTGATAGGCGCGCACGATCCCCATTGAACGGCCATTACCGGACTCAACAACGTTATCAGGGCCGATAATGGGTGAGCCCTGGCTGCTCAGTCCAGAATCAGTAAGTTGCTCAGGTCGCAGTGACGCGGCAATTTTTTGCACCTGTAGTTTACTGGCTAGACGTGTGCGGTCGCGTGGCTGCAGGTCAGCCGGAAACGCCGGATTAATGGTCCCATCCTGGTTGTTGGAAATGATTAGGCTACTAGCATCGACAACCTTAAAAGCGGTTTTAACCTGCCCTCCCTTGGTCGTCACGACATGCGAGGATCGCCCGGTATCGGTTTGCGTTTTCTCGGTGGAGTTTATGAGTACGATTAATTCATCAATACTCGCGGCTCCGTTTAGTTGGTCGGTTTGAGTCACAAAAAAGCCCCAATGTTGAATTGAGGCTTGAGGTTATGGACTTCGGTATTTACCAAAAATACGTGTTACAAAGAATCATATTTGATACTGAATGGTATAGATTGGTTATAAAATAGGGTGTATTATGGTTACATATATCATTTTTGATACTGCCGAGGATATAAAATGGAAGGCTTTTTGATTACTGAGGAAAAGCTAAGCGCTCAGATTAAGGACAGGATTAAAACCCTGAAAATTAGCCATGATGAGTTGTCTATTCAGACAGAGATCCCCATCGCAACCTTAAAACGCATCATCAAGCGCCCTTACCATGCGCGATTCGGCAACCTCAGCAAGCTATGTTTAGAGATAGGGTTCAAATTATGCGTAGGGTAGTGAGCGTATATCTCTACAACAAGCACGTAGGCTATCTTATTCAGAGAGATGGGATGTTTCATTTCAGCTACTTACCCTCTTACAAGGGCCCTGCTATCTCGCTAAGCCTCCCTAATAACGGCACTGTATTTTCATCAGAAAAGCTACCGCCTTTTTTCCATGGTTTAGCGCCGGAAGGCTGGTTGAAAAAGCGTTATTCAGAAACGCAGAGAATTGATGAAAAAGACACGCTCGGCCTATTGGTTGAAAACGGGAAAGACTTACTCGGTGCGGTAAAGCTAAGGTTAGAAAATGACTCGTGAAAGATGCTTGATTACTTTGGCTCCCCTCAAGGAGTCTGAGCGGCCGTCAGGAATGTCTCGTAGAGGCATTAAGGCATTGTTTGCTCAGCGCAATGCTAAACCTGCGCTACCCTTTACACGCAAAGAATTTATTGAAGAAAAACCCTTTGAGCAAAAAGGAATGAGCATATCAGGTGCGCAACCTAAGCTATCTCTCGTGCTTAATTATCAGGGCGAACTTGAGGTGGTCGATGATGGCGGTACCTACATCTTAAAACCTTCGCCAGAAGCCTTTCCGAACCTCGCTGAAAACGAACATGCGATCATGTCTTGTATGAAAGCACTTGGTTTCGAGGTGCCTGAATTCGGGTTAATCCCCTTTGCGTCACCAGACGGAACGGACGAACAAGAACTCGCTTTTATCATCGCTCGTTACGATCGTGAAGGTGAGTCGAGAATTCACCAGGAGCAAATAGATGGGGCAATGGCAATTGAAGATAAGTATGGAAAAGAAGGCAAATATTATACGGTAAGTTATGAGCAAGTTGGCGACTTCATAACGAGAGAAATAGATACCGCGTTATCCGTTAGGCGCGATTATTTTAAACGTGTAGTCTGTGCCTACCTTTTTGGGAATAATGACTTTCATCTACGCAATATCGGGGTAATGCACCCTGCAGAGGAAAATGTATATATAACCCCTGTCTATGACTTCGTTAGCGTGGCTCCCTATCCTGCCTTGTTCACGGCGCACTTGGCACTCCCTTTATTGAAACGAGAAGAATATGACCATGAAAATGCCGATGGTTACGACTCGAAATATGGAGATCTAGTTGGCTATGATTTTATTGAATGTGCCGCAGGTTTTGATATTAAGCCGGCATTAGCGAAAAAATATATCGAGGAAGTTGTAGCCAAAGAGGATAAGTTGATCGAGATAGTCCAAAACAGTTATATGACTGACGAACACAAGCACATTATTACCCAACACATTCGATTCAAAACGCGCCTATTACGAGTGTTCGACTGTCCAGAAAAAGCCCTCATTTGAGGGCTTTTATATCAGGCTATCGTTAAAAGGTAGCCGCTTTGCTCAAGCCATTGCTGGCTTCTATCCTTAGCATCTTCAAAAGATAAAAACGTCCCCACATATTCCTTAACCCCTCGCAATGCCGTGATAAAGGCATCCTTGGTGGCGCTGGTGTACTTACCGGCCAGAAAATCGGTCACAATTTGCGGTACTGGGGTGCTTTCTGGTGCCGGTGCCGGTGCTGGTTGATTATCATCCCGTTGCGATGACTGGTCATCGTTATTGGTTGCCGATTGACCATACCCTAGCTGCGTCATCAGGTCATTAATCTGAATAGCAATAGAAAGGCGGTCCATTGGCTTAGCGTCTTTCTGCTGGTCCATTAGCGTGTTGACCTGAGCCGCCATTTGTAAACGCTGAATCGCCGTTAACATCGTTATGCCCCCTTCTTCTGGATCTCAGCCATTAACTGAATGAGGTTATTAGCCACATCGTTTACCAGGCTTTCGTTATCTTCATAGGTTCCGGCCTCAACAAGTGCCTGAGCGGCGTTTTGCGCTTCCTGCAGCTTCTCGCCAATAACCTTAATGTCGTCTGACTGATAAGTGAGTAAGGCTTTAAGCGCGGCAATCGCATCATTACTCTGCTTGTCGAGCTCTGGCACGTCATTGTCTCCTGTCTTATCTGGTTGAGGTGTGGTCGCCGGCTCTGGTTGAGGCGTTGGCTCTGGTTCAGGCTCAGGCTCAGGCTCAGGCATTGGCTTGACGTTATCGGCACTAAACGTATTACCAAAATCGATCGCGGATTTAAGCGCTTCAATGTTGGCCGTGCTTGGTGCGGCCGTTAGCGCATCTTTCAGATCGGTTAACGCTTCGTTACCGCTTCCGTTGGCTGTCCACCAGCTTTCTACAGAATCAGCGCTTACCCCTGCGAGGTTCGCAATATCAGTAAAGTTGGCTTGTGCAACGTCCATCGGGTCCGGCTGGCTATCGTCTGTGCCTGTTCCGGTGTCAGCTGGTGGCTGATCGTCCGGCTTAGCGTCATCCGGTTGTGCAACATCGGTCAGCGCGGCAATTACATCCGTCATAAACACGTTCACATCACTGCCTAACGGGTAAGCAACATTCGGGAAAGCCTTCTTAAACTGCAATGAGACATTTTTAGTAAACGTATTAACGTCTTCCTTAGCCAGTTCCAGATATTGCTCTGCATACTCGCCTAAGCGCCCTTGTGCCAGTTGCTCAGCGTATTGCTTGTAATCGGCTTGGGTAGGCAAGTATTTGAGCTCGTATTGGCTCATTTGCTCGTCTGTCAGCTTCTCCGGGTAAACAATCACGCCATTACGCGCATATTGGCTATACGGGTCATTGTCATCTTTCGGCAAGATAGCAATTTGACCATCAGGCACCGCGCCAATACCTGCCGGACGGTTAACCAGGGCATAACGGAACCCTGCTGGCTGTGCTGCCGGTTCTGGTTCTGGCTCCGGGTCGGCCGGTGGGGTCGGTTCTACGTCAGCTTTTTTACTAGCCTTAATTTGGTCAGCCAATTCGCTAAAATCGGCGGTATTCGGGTCGATATTGTTGTCCTTAATCCACTGCAACGCTTCTAAGGTATTCACTTCCCCGTCATGCTTACCGTCTGTCGCGTCAAATAGCTGGCTAAGTTTATCGCCACTGATATTGGTAGCGTATGCCAGTTCTTTAAGCCTAGCCTCAGCATCGTCGGCCTCTTTTTCTAGCTGATCGCGCTTTTGCTGTTCATCAGCCGTCAGACTATCTTCATTATCGTAGTCATTTACCACGTCACGCTCAGTATGGGTCAACTGGAACCCTACAGATTCAATCGCTTCATCAATCGGAGTGCCCTGATCTACTGGCGCTGTGTCGGTCTTTGGTGCCGGCGTATCAGAAACCGCATCAGCGGCTTGATCTACCTTGTACTTATCCGCTTTCCCTGCCCGGTAGGCTTTAAAAATCTTGCCTACCGCGTCATTCACGCTACTGCCCTGCATACTTTTGGCTTCTACCTGGTACGTATTGCCGTCCGGCGTTTCCAAAATGGCGTAGGTGTGCGCTTCGCCGTCATCAACGGTCTTAACACGGATAGTTGAGCCATCACTTAACTTAGCTTGGCCGTCCATGTTGATCGCGTTTTTCACGGTGCGTAAGTTATCGGTAATGTTTTGGCTTGGGGCAGGTGCCGGCGCATTTTGTAGGGCATCCAATTGCTTTTGTAGGTCGGCATTAATCGACTTTTGCTGCGCGAGCTGATCAGAAAGAGTGCTTACCTGACTTGCCGTGTCATCGGCTTGCTTTTGCGCGTCATTAAACTGCTGCAGTAGGTTAGCGCGGTCATTCTCAAGCTTGTCGGCTTCGTTCTGATACGCGTCAATGTCCTGCTTCATTTTCTGCTGCATGGCTTGCTGCTTCTTAAACTTACCTGAGTTTTTTTCGATAAGGTTAGAAAGCGCTTGCGCCACCTGAGCAAGAGAAACGTCTTTACCCCCAATCGGCGCGACTACGTGTGTAACATCGCGTTTATTGATTAGGAATTGGAACGCCACTAGCAGATCACTATTAACGATAGTCTTGCCGTTGCTGGTGGGTGAGTGAAAGATAATGGAGGTGCTTTGCCCGTCAGAAAGAGGGATTTTTGCAGCCATTACCGGTACCCCGGCAATACGGCGAACCTTGCCGATTTGCGCGCCGCCCACTACGGTTCCCGAATCATCACCACCTGGGGCATTTTCGACACCGCCAGAAATGCCGGTCCCGTTAAGACCACTATTAAGAACGCGAGTAAACGCGCGCATTGTAGTAGCAAGTTGCTGCCGCTGAGTCGAAATAGCCTCAAACATAGCGCTATCACCTGGGACCACTTCGCCATGACCTAAGTAGACGTGCTCAACTTCTTCGAGTGTGACAGGTTCAAGTAACAGCCCTTCGCTATCGTCTTCCTCGACTGCAGCGTGATAGTTTTTATTACTTTCAAATATGGCTTGTAAGCCGAATTGGCCTAGTCCGTGGATGGCAATTCGTTGTTCAGTATTAACCATTATTTTTCCCCTCTAAATCTGCGATTTGCTCTCTTAACTGCTTGGTTAAGCTTTTTTCGCTTGTTAGATCTTGAGTAAGTTTTGAGATTTGCGAGGCGTTGTCGTTGGCTTTTTGCTGCGAGCTTGTCAGGCGTGATTGAGTCTTATCAATATCGTCCTTTACGGCATCGCGGCGCGCTTTCGCATCACTGAGTAATTGCACGTTTGACTTAATACCAGGCTTTTTCGGTGTGTCGCCGTCATCTTTGGTCGCTTGGCGCGCAATTTTCTTCGCCATTGCCTTTTCAAACGCGGTCGCGCCGGTTGAGAAAAGCTTAGCGAGCTGTTGTCCGACTTGGCTAAGGCTAGTGGCATGAGTGAATGGCGCATTTTTGCCGTTTACCCGTACCCCTGAAATGTCGCCCGTGTCGTTGACTTGGATCTGCATCACTTGTTCATCAATTGCCACCAGTGAGAATGTCTTAGTCGCTACACCATCTTTTTTACGGCTTGTACCGGCTGGAATGACTTTTGCCACTTGAAATCCGCCTGTGGTGATCGCTTTGACTAAGGGCTTTAGTCCTTTCTCATTGAGCTGGTCAAAATCCAATAAGACGTGATTAGCTGGCTGTGGCATGGAAAACTCCTGCTTGCTGAGTAATGGTGAATTGCTTGGTGAGGACCTTCGTTATCGGAAATACCCGGTAAAGAGGGTTAATGCGTGAGTTACCGTGTTTAATTCTCACGGTCAGTGCCCAATCGGACGCATCGAGATAACGCGTGTCGATAAGCAAGTTTTCACTGCTTGCGCCCTTCTCAGTAAATTCCAGGGTGCGTGTTTTCCCTGAGATAACTGTGGTCGGGTCGCGTTTATCACGTAACCAATACTCAACTTGAGCGCCGGTGATATTGGTTCTTTTTGCCTTCAACTTGATAGGAAACGCTATCGCGTTACCTAACGTGTTTTGTGGCTCTCCAATATCAATAAGGTCAATCTTTTTACGGCCTAAAATAAACCGATCAACCAGGCATAAAACTGCTAATCCATATAGAACTAGCTCTTGGTAGTTGCTCATGCACTCCCATCCTTATTGTTTGATAGCATCATTCCAATACCATCAATGATTTTTGATTTGAGGGTAGCCAACACTTCCCTCCCGTTGTTGCTTGCCGCAAGTACGCAGATAAACGTCAATCCTTCATCGAGCGCCCAATGACGTGCCAGATAGAAACCTGTTAATCCGGCAGTCAGTGCGAGAACTATCTCTGTGGCTAAGCTGAAAAAAGAGCGATCAATCCGCCTTTCTCGCGCGCCATGAAGAAAAACGCCGATACCGCTAAGCGCTGATAGTCCTACTGCGACAAGGAGTAACCACTGCTCTGTTAAAGTCACTTCCTCTCCTGATAGATAAATAACAGTGCGGAAAGATTAGGAGGTGCGAGATTTGCGAATAAAAAAAAGCGCCATAAATGGCGCTTGAATAAGAGAATTTCGATTATTTTGAAGCTTGGGTGCTTGAATCGGTTTTAGCGTTCGCATCAGCGGCAGATTGAGCGTCTGCAGCGGCTTGAGCGTCTGCTTTAGCTTGAGCATCAGCTTCGGCTTGGGCTTTCGCGTCTGCATCAGCTTGAGCTTGTGCGGCAGCGGCTTTCGCATCAGCTTCGGCTTGCGCTTTGGCTTTCGCGTCTGCGGCAGCTTGTGCTTGTTCCTCAGCCTGTTCTTTCGATAATTCGTCTTGTAGTTCTGCAGCGGCTTGAGCTTCGGCTTGTGCCTTCGCCTGGGCGACTTGCTGCTGATATGCCTGTGAGTCCGGCGCATAAGGAACGGTTGCAAGGGTACCGTTTAGGAATGACTGACATTGCAGATGATAGAGCTTCCACAATTTAAGCTTATCTGTGATCGATTCCTCTGTTTCACCTGGATTGTAATAGGACAGTTCTAGCTGCTCATTGCAGATAGCAATCATTTCATCAGCGCGCTCGCTTTCGTCCGATACTTGCGATTTCTGCTGTGCAAGGAGTTGCGCGGCTGAATAGTCATCATCCTTGCGCCAATTGTTTGCTGAATAGTCCCAATTGTCATAGGTCGAACCTGGTTTAATTGGCGTAACTTCTGAGCGGTAGTCACCAAGATAATCAACGGTAGTGCGTTGTTGTGTTTTCTTGTTGTACACCGACTCACCACGGTGATCAGGTGTGACTGACCACTTACCGCTTGTCTCGTCAAATACTGCAGCATTTCCATCCTCAATAGCTGGTGGGCTAATAAGTGTGGTACCAGGCGGTAATGCCATGCCTTGTGTCATAAAGGCGCTATAGCCTGTTGTAAACACGTTCATGTAATCAAAGCCGTATAGGAATACCCATTGTGACTCAATGACTACACCGTTTTCGTCAAAGCGACTATCTTCTACTTGCATTAAAAATGCCTCAGTTATGGTTAATAAGCCGAGGCATCGTAGGAAGTTAGTGATTTACTCAGATAATGTTAAGCTTGGCCATTCAATTTTTTCTGGATCACTCGTATTGATTCGACTGATCAGTACGATATGTTCCATCAGGGCTTTGAGATTAAGTTTCTCATTCTCTGTAGCTATTTCTAACTTGTCGGCATATTCGAGCGGTTTTATTAACTCATTAGCATGATTGAGCTCAGAAACTTTTCGCTGCTCAGCTAACTCAGTAAGCGCGGCAATCTTTTTGTCCTTGTCTTCCACCCACTTGCCATTCTCCCATATAACAAATTGGCTAGTGGGCTGTTCTGTCACATAATCATCAGGAATGGGACCAAGTGCCCGGAACTCTTCCGCTTGGCCAGACGTTTTTTTATAAATAACAATACCCCGATAATCTTCAGCGTACTCCCACTTTTTACCGTCCCAAATCTGTACCATGTCCTTTTTATCTTTCGGCGGAGTAACGAGGCAGCAATTCGCAGGTAATCCCGTGTGAGGTGGTATTACAACCTTTTCTGAACCAACATATTCTTTAGTTCCCGTATCAAAATGAAAGACCGTAAAGGTTCGGTGCTCAATAGAAAATTCAATCATTACGCTAATCTCACAATATAGTTGTACGCGATGTTCTTAACAGTAGTTTCAGAGTTACCATCACCATTAATAGTTATTGAGTGCCCGTGCGCGCCAATTCCTACGGTATGGGAGTGCCCTCCTGCACCCCAGGTATCACCTAAAACCCGGTGTGAGTGGTATCCAGCAGTATCTGTCTGTTGAGTAAATGCGCTACCGGTCGCACCATCCGTCATAATATTTGACGGTCGCACATAGGTACCATGAACCCCCTGTATGCTATGTGCGTGGTTCCCGTCACCTTGGGTCGAGAAGTCGATGTGGTGAGCATGATCACCCACGCCCGATGTTGATACTGTTCCTAAATCCGTTGTTCCAATAGAGGCACCGTGGCTATGCCACCTGTTACCATCACCTTCATAAGACAGTATGCTGCGATTACTTGCTGGCTTACCTTTAATAGTTTGACCGCGCATATCTGGCAAATTGCCGCTTGGGTAAGCTTTAGCCAGTTTAGGGCAATTGTTTTTATCAAAACTCTGCCCGGTCATAAACGCGTAAGGACCATCTGGTAATGAGTCTGACGGCCAAGGGATAGGAGCACCAACGGGGTAGATTTCGTCTGTCGTTACTTTTTCATCGTACTGAATGTAGTAAATGGTACCGTCAGTAAGCCCGGCAGGTTCGTCAGCCTGTGCAGCGTCACTGTAATCAATTAAGACCCCACTGCTTGCGCGTCCTTCAACAATATGGCCTTGAGTAAAATTACGGACATTAGCCCAAATTTCATAGTTATTACCGCTAGTAAATTTCCATCCAAAGCCGCCAGCTGGATCAATCGGAGTAGAACCTTGCACATAAGCCACTGCAGTAATGGAGTTAGCCGGCGAGCCGTTACCTGCCCGTAAGATAATCTCAGTTTTAGCCGCTTGGCCTTTTGAACCCGCGTTATAGCCAGCACCGCCTACAATAGTCAGATACGCACATTGGCCACCTTGAGGAATATTGACAGTCGCAACACGAACCCACTTACGCTTATCATCGTTAGCGTTGTAATAGCGGTTGTTGTCGATCGAGAAACCTAGTTCAGCAGGAGTAGGCTTGTTACCTTCATGGTAAATCTTGCTGCCTGAGTAACGTAAATAACTGTCATCGCTCAACTGTAGGAACTTGTTCGTTTTGCTGTTCTGAAGATAAACATCAGATCCACCTGACCCTAAATTTAGGTTGGAGCTTCCAGCCCCGACAACAGTTATACGATTTCCACTAATTTGTAGGTTATTCTTAAACGTACCTGAGCCGTCAGTATCGACACGGAATAGGTCAGTTTGTGTAATGCTAGGACTTACCGTTGTTGTGCTGGCTACAGCCACAATGAAAGGGGTGGTGTTCCCTACGACAATTTTCGTACTCGTTCCTGATTTCTTGACCAACGCAAAATCATTATCGTTACCAACGTTTATCATCGTGTTATCGTTGGTCAGATTTATGCTACCAATGGTAGTAATATTACCGTTTTGAAAGGTCGTGAATGTCGCGCCACCATCGGTATTTTTAAGCCCAAAGTACCCCCCCCACGTACCCAATTCAGGAACATTTGAATTACGTGTGCCAATATAGAGGTAATGATAAGCATCAATCCCACGTAAGTAGCCGGAGTTAACGGTCAGGTCGCCGCCATCAACGAGTAAATTCTGCTTAACAGTCGCGCCATTAGGGAAGACGTTAGACGCCATATCAACCCATAGGGACCACGTTTTATTTGAGTAGCAGCGAACAAATACGCGCGGTCGCGCGGCATCGTTACTCACATAAGCAATCTGAGTCGTGCCGTTTTCAGGAATCCCCGTTTGAACGTTTAAAACCGTGAGGTTGAATCGGATTCCCGTAGTCGGTGCATTAGTGATTGTCTTAGCGACTGAATCACAACGCCACATTCCTGCGGTTAAGTAGTCGTTTAAGTCGTCTTTATCACTAATTGCAGGGATGTTGCCGGTATTAGCGGTCGCATCCATGAGCTCCTGCGTGCTCGGCTTATTACCAGTGTGATAAATCATCTGGTTTTCGTACTGCAATGTACCGTCATCTTTCAATTGAAGATGCTTAGCGCTTTTGGTGTTATAGAGATAGATATCACTGCCACCAGAACCGAGCCATGCAGATGATGCACCGGCTCCAACTACTGTTAAATAACTACCCGCGATATTCAAATTTTTCGTATTAACGGTACCTACCGTGTCCATATCGCCTGTACGTGCATCAAAAACGATATTCGTTTTATTATTGCAAGTGTCGCGTAACGCCAAGCCCCACCAAGTACGTAATTCAACGTTGTACTTGCTGTAATCAGAGCCGTCTGCCGGACCGTTAAACAATCCGTTGCTGGTAGCTTGCCCCCCAGGTGCGCTAGGAAGTGCTACGCCGCCTTGGAAACTTTGCACGGGCACAAAGGTGTTAGCCTGGCCTTTCAGTGCTGCCGCGTTTCTAAGTTGTACTAAGTGAGCGGTGCTTGCAGACTCCGTGGCTAATCCTGACATGTTGTCATAAGTCGAACTTGTGGTTGTCATTAACGCGGCTGAACCAAGCCCAAGGTTATTACGCGCGCCGGCTGCATCTTTTGCGCCGGTACCACCGTTGGAGATAGATAAGGCGTTAGCCAGTGTCAGTGTGTCGTTGATCGTTGTGTTACCCGATAACGTCTGCCCACCAGCAAGGATCTGCCCGTTTGCCATGGTCACGCGGCCACTCGCTACATCAATAGAGAATGGGCGTAAGGTATTCCAGGTCGTAGTGTTCGAATCATCTGCAACGGAAAGGATGTAAAACGTGCTGCCGTCTTTACGCAAAAGAATCCCACTACCGGCATTAGCGATCCGTAAGCCGTTTTGGCCATTAGAGATGAATTCCTTATTGGTAATGCTATAACCGCCAGCGGTAATGTCACTCGAAGTCGTCAGGCCGCTTGCATTAATACCGCCCGCCATCCCCATAGAGCCATCACGGACATTAAAGAAAATTTTCGTCTTGTTGTAGCAAGTATCTCGCAAGCCAATGCCGTACCAGCTGCGTAATTCTAAGTTGTACTTGTCGTAAGCTGCGCCGTCAGCCGGACCATTGAAGATACCGTTACTGTTCGCATTACCGCCTGGTGCGCTAGGTAGTGCTACACCGCCCTGGAAACTTTGCATAGGGCCAAAGGTGTTGGCTTGCCCTTCAAGCGCCGCTGCTTCGCGTAACTGAACTAATTGCGTGGTGCTCGCGGCTTCGTTGGTCCTTCCCGTTAAGCCGTCATAGTTGGCCGTTGAAGACGTCATTAACGCGGCAGAGCCAAGTCCTAAGTTATTGCGCACGCCGGCTGCATCCGTTGCGCCGGTACCACCTTGCGCGATGCCTAATGCAAGAAAGCCTTTACCTGCAACGAACGCACCCCAAGAGGTTTCGCTAACGTAGAGATAGTTGGTCCCTTTAGCACTCATTAACTGCGTTTCGGTGTCCCCTTGTCTGAGGCGGTCGAGTTGCAAGTTTGAGCGCGCATCGGCGAGGTTGTTTGCGCCGGTACCGCCACTACTCATAGCCAGGGCGTTTTTAAGCGTTAACGTGTCATTGATGGTTGTGTTACCACCAAAAACTTGCCCGTTTGCACTCTGCAGCAAGCCTGTGCTCATGCTGATTTGCAATGGCCGTAATGCGTTCCAAGAACCTAAGCCGTTGTTATCAGTTGCAACTAGGAAGAAAAAGGAACCGTTGTCTTTACGTAAAATTGCGCCGTTACCGTTGGAAACAAGACGGAAGGCGTTAGCCGAGCTTGATGTAATTTCATCATTAACCTTCATGCCGTCATCAAAAATCTGAGGTGCGTCCCAGGTGTTTGATGAATTCAACAATGGAACGTTTCGGCCACTGGTCCCGATGTTACAGACTGCAGCGGATCCAAGCCCAAGGTTATTGCGCGCATCTGTCGCATTTCGCGCACCTGTACCACCACTTTGAACGCTTAACGGATTGTTGAGGTTCAACGAGTTAAGGTTCATATCCGCTTGCGAAAGGTCATATTTCGGCGAGAGCGTAGTCAGTACGGTTACTGGCGTAATGTACTGGATGCCTGTTGGCTCAGCCTTAACCGATGTAAGGTTATTACCGTAGTAGTTATAACCCGTACCGCCCGTAATACTGACTGTTGCGCCATTAAACCATTGAGGCGCTTTAATGTAGAAGTCGAAAGACTGATACACACCGCCTGAAATATTCGCCACAACGCCGATTTGCGCGCCGTTCGCTGAGGCTACCATCAGTTGTACGTGATTAACGTATTTCTGAGCTACATCATTAGTCCATGGAGTATCTTTCGCTGGCATATTACGTCCAGTGAAACTAAGCACGTCATGGCCCATTTGAGAGCCGCCATAGTTGCCGGAAGTTAACATTAACGTTAACCAGTTAGCACCTGAGCCAGCGTTGGGGATATTGGCAATTTTATGCCATACCGGATCGCTATAGTTCGTTGGCAAAGCGCGTGAAGGCATTGCGCCGACAACGGTTCCCGTAATGGTTACATCGTCAACGGTTAGGTCGCCAACGATAGACGCGCCGTTTGTGATAGTTACGCCACCTTTGACCGTCAGCGCATTATTAAAAAATACGTCACCACCAACGGCCATTCCACCGCTTGCTTTAATCGCCAGGGCGCGCCCATAAAACGGATCGGAAAAACCACCGCTAGAAAAGCGTGACTCTGCAGTAACGGCCATTCCGTTATTGATTGAGACATATCCACCAATCGCAAGGGCATTTTTACCCAGGGATTTAATTGCGTTAAGGTCCGTAATATCGCTGTTAACGCCGATCGCGGCTTTATTGTCATCAGCGTATTTCACGGCCGTTTCATAGGCGTTCTTAACTGCCTGAGAGCTTGCGCCAGTGTTACTGTCGGCCAGGTCGATACGGTCACTGAGCGTAATACCAATTAAGCGGTCAATCCGGTAAAGCGTACTGATCATCGCTTTGGTGATTTGCTTAGCTCCTGCTGGGATGACAACGCGGCATAATTCAATCTGGTTAGACTGTAACTTAGCGTTAATGTCGAGCGTTACAAGCTGTGAGGCTTGAACGGTAGAGTTAGCATCAACCTGATTGGTGACGGTCCCAAACTGGTAATCTGCTTGCAGCGCAATGATGTAGGACTTGCCTGCGGCAAGAGGCACCGTAATGTCAGCATTTTGCTGTACTGAGATTTGAAAGCCATTAGTGTCGATTGAGGCAACGCCTGTCCCTAACCCACCAGCTGATTGCGCCGAGGTAATGAGGACGTTTAGGCCACTGCCCGGCAACGGGATATAACCGCTATAGAATCCGGCTAAAAGAATGTTTTTAAATTTACGGTTCAATGCACTGGAAGCGTAAGGCTCCATGTATTGAATATCAGCCATCAATGGCAATGAGTTGTCCTGAGAAAATCCAACTGTCGCCATACTTATGCCCTCTGCTCAATCGACACGAACATTGAGTAGTCTTTGCCTTTAAAAATGGTGTCCTGTTGAGCGCATAGGACGGCAAAGGCGTTATTTTGGTCATCAACAAGGCATAACGTATTAAAGTTACTCACCTGACCATCTTTGAGTGAGCCTTGCGGTACCACGGTAGAAATGTTGATTGTGGAGCCAACTATCGTACAAACGAGCTGACTTTCAGCGAACTTGTTCAGGAGTTGGTTATTGGCGAAATTCGTTGGAATGTCGGCGATTTTGAAGCCACCAGCCGGGTTAGCGGTGACGAGACTTGATGTTCCCCACCATGCTTTAACCATCTGAAAGCGCGAGCCTTGACCGATAGCGGAAGCGGCTCGGCGAGTGTAATAATAATCAAGTAATTGAGCTTTATAGACGGTACCCTGCGCACTGGCCGGGACGCTAATAACATCAGACATAAAAAAATACCCTCGGTAATGTAAGTTAGCGAGGGTATGGAGTTAGAGATTTGCGGCGTATTACGGTTGGACTAATGTATTCACTGGTGGCGCATCAAGTAGCCACGCATCAAGAGGGTATTGGTCCATGCTTAACGCTACCTGAGTCATGCTGTTATCCGAACGGTAAGCATTGAGATATGTCCCTGCAGTTAAGCCAACGGTCGTGAGGTTGTCAGCCTTCGCGCTCCATTTCATCCCTGCAATGCTGACTACCTGCTCAAACAGAGTGAATCGTTCGGCTTTATCGGCCAATTTGAAGGCTAATAGCAACGAGATCCCATCAAATACCATGTGCAACGGCATAAGCGGCGCTATAATCAGGTCAAACTTTTCAAGCAACGTCTTGATGATGTTGTCCCGATCGCCAATGCCGTAATACTCATACAGCGCGTTTAAATCGACCTGAATATTGCCGCGTGAAGTCAGGAAAAATTCACCATAAGTCGTTTGAGCAACTGAAATAGCATCTTCGGTGATCAGATAAGAGCCATACGGGTATTCATCGGTATTGACGGGCGCGTAAAGTGGTTGCCAGGTTACGGGTAAATTACCGAATTCACGCCAGAATGTTTGCTCTATCGGTCGGGTCGTCCCCTTAAAGTGGATTTCATCTAAACGCTGCGTTAAAAGCATTGCTTTTTGAGACTGATCCACCTCCCCCATTACAAAGAATCGGCCGTATTCAGAAGCACGGGTATCGAGGTCTTCTGGTGCCATAGTGAAGAATGATCGCCGGTCAGAAATACGTTTGATTATCGGCTCAATATCACTCTCATAAAGCGTCTGAATAGCCTCGGCAAACGAGGACCATAACTCAGTATTTTGTTTATCCGGGACAAGCCTGTTTTTAAACCAATCTTTAATCATGGCGCACCTCTTATGGGTAGTTTAGCGTGAAGGTAGACTTAGTTAAGTCGAGGTAAACAAAGTCATTAAGGTTGACCGCTTGAGTGAAGCCATTCAGTTGAATGTCATAGCTGATCATAATCCCTAGCTTCTCGATGGCGTTCCAAAGGTCCTTAATTTTTACCTGGGCGTAAATCCGGTTAGACGAGGAATCATTCTCAAATAATTCGCCGAATTTTGACGAGTCATGTCCAAAGTTTTTCTCTAAGGTGTCTTTGATTTCGTTGATAGCTTCATTCAGGATCACGTTCTTTTTCGCAATGCCCGTCACGTTGATGGCAAACGGCTTTTCGTTGACCGGCACATATTGGTACCGTTTGTTCATTTCGTTGGGGATTGTGCCAATAGCGTCATAAATCATCGCTTGTACTTCTTCTTGTGAGTAGCCCGGACGGTGGCCGCAAAAGAATATTTTGTTGATGTTTGAGACATCACGCACACCTGTTGCTTGCTCTTGTTGTTGCTCGCCCCACACATTTAGCCAGGCTAAATTAGGCACATTGCTTTGGATGTAGTAGCGATAGTCGCCGCCCCATACCACCTGTCCGTCATACGGTACGTAGTATTGTGCTCGATTGCGCGTTTCTTCTGTGGTTTCATGCCCGGCACCTGAACGAATAGCAGTGTCGTTTTTAATATCAAGAATATTTGCAAGAGTCGCGTAATCCCCTGCAGGGGTTAGCGGCTGGTTAATCGCTAACGTGTAATCACCGCGACTCGCGCTAACCTTCATACGAATAATGCTCCCTGTCGGTGGCATTTTCCCCATTTGACCATTACCAAAACGTACACCTAGCTGCTCCGTAGGGCGGTAAACCATCACATAATGCTCACTTGTTTCGCGTGACATACGGAATAACGGGTTATGTATCCATTCAATTTCCCCACCGTCATTGATGACAGATACAGTGAGATCTGCGGCTTCTTGAGTCAGTTCCGTATCGAGTAAAACTGTTAGGAATGGAGTTTGTGCGTCCACGGAATAATCAACGATAACTTCCTCAATCTGTGACACCTGTAGCCCGGTAGCTGTTTCGCCTGGTTGAATTTGTCGCGTTTCTTGTAACGTGATCATTGTCTGGTCATTCGTCAGCATTTCCATTCCTGCTGGCACGGTGATCGTACTCGTTGATTTATTAGTGATTTGAATGGTCCCTTTGGACGGAATGATAAAACGGCCCACATACCCCTTGTCCTCTGCCGCCGCTAAAATACTTGTACGCTTGGTCGCAGTAGAGATAAAGCCTTCTGTCAGGGCGCGCGACGCATAAGTTTGCGCGATGTAGATAACCTGCCCGGCAAAAATAGCTATCATTTGAATGAATTGACTATTAGCGAATTTCGCCCACCAGGAATTACCCTTAATTGTGTTATTAAACTTGTCGGTTAATGTCTGAATATCCATTATTTCGCTCTAATTTAGTGATAATTGCGCGTCATACCGTCCACCGGCTGACACAAAAGAGATTTTTATCTGG
This sequence comes from Rosenbergiella metrosideri, assembly GCF_022602565.1. Classification (GTDB taxonomy): domain Bacteria; phylum Pseudomonadota; class Gammaproteobacteria; order Enterobacterales; family Enterobacteriaceae; genus Rosenbergiella; species Rosenbergiella metrosideri. Next base: position 66,339 of record NZ_JALBCV010000011.1, on the reverse strand, counting down.
TCGATGCTTAGCGATTCGCAGCGAATCGCCTGTAGTGCAAAGCCCGGCATATCTTCATTAAGCTTTTTAGCCACTCGGCTCTCGATCGCCACTTCTAAAACGTGGTTATCTACACTACCGATTGGTTCATGCTTGAATTCATTTAAGGGGCTCCCCCAAGCAGGTGCCCCATAAATTGATCCAATAGGCGTATGAAGCCATTCCTCAAGGCGCGCCATCCATGCAGCGCTCCCGTCTTGTTGAATAATTCCGTTTGCGTCAGCGCGTACAAGCGGGTCGATTTCGTTAATCAATGATTAGTCCTCCAATAGCGCATCGAGCGCACTATCATTAAATTTGTCGTCATGCTTAGGCGCTTTTTGGCCGCCGTGCGTTACAACGTCTGGTTTCATGTCGCCTTTGTTTTTCTGAGCTTCCAGTGATTGCTTAGTCAGGTCCACCAGCTGTTGCAGAGCTTTGGCTATGTCCGGCGGCATCTGCGCGGTGATTTGCTGCATGGCATTGCTTGCGCCACTTTTGGCAAGGTCAGTCACGGTGGGTAAGACTTGCGGCATACTGAACGATGAAACTGCTTGTTGAGGGGATTGAATAAAACTATTAGCGGCGCTTACTCCTTTGTTTATGAATGGGTTAGCAAGAGTTTTAATAATTGGCGAACCGATGGAATTAGTTACTTGTCCACCTAGATCCCCCACGATGTTTCCGATTAACCCTTGAGCGGCCGGCATAGCAATATCGCCCACGGTGCTTAACGCCTGTGGTACCGACTTCATGGCTGAATGGCCTACGTCAGAAAAGAAACTCCCGATAGGACCAAAGAACCCTTCGCCGCCCTTCTCAGGTGTAGCCTGTTGGCTCAGCGCACCGCCTAAACCTTTTCCTTGCTGTGCCGGTGATACAGGGAAAGCACGATTGACCATGCTTGCAGGGATCACGCCATCAGTCGGCAAGCTAGTTGGCTCAGCTTTCGGCTGTGGCATACCTGCCGGCTGCTGTGCCTTGCCTGTTTTCGGATCAACTGGGAACGCCTGGTTAATCATGCCGGCCGGCACGACTCCATCATCGGCTTGTGAGGCTGGTGTAACAGCGTTACTGCTTGGCTGTCCGTAGTCGCTCACTGACAAGTCAGGTGCTTGCGCCTTCGCTATCTGGTCTGGCGATGCCATGGCGGCTTTAATCGACTCCGGTACCGGACCGGAATTTTTCGGAAGCGTTAGATCAGACGTTGCACGGCGAAAACCAACATGCTGACCTGATACCTTCTCAAGCTTTTCTGTGAGGTACTGATCGGCTTTCGCGGAACCCTCAGCCCCCTTATCGAGCCAGTTATTGTTGCCTATATCGGACATAACCTCAGCGATACGTGGCAACTTACTTGATAGGCTGCTTTCTTCACCTTCGCTGGCTGTAGTCGGCTTGGTTTCATCAGTGGTGCTAGGCGTGGCCGTAACGGTTGCTGGTTGTACACTCGCTTGTGCGTGAGGCTTTTCTTCGGCCTTCGGCTTAGCTTGTTCTGGGGCGGCTGTTTTGGCTGGTGGGTTTGCAGCATCAGGAAGGCTTACGGCCTTGATGGTTTCAGCGGTCTTAGCGGCACTGGTCGCGGTCGCTTTGGCTACCTGTTGCATCCCTTTAGCCGCGCTAATTCCGTGCTTAGCCATGTACTCCTGGCTTTCCTTGCTGTAGCTACCGCCTCCCCATTTATGCGTAGTCGCATCCTCAGAGCCGATACTGTTTTGAATATACCCATCACTTACCGTTGGGTTGCCGCCCTCATAGGTCGAGATTGCCCGGATAAGTTTTGTCATCACTCGCGGATCGGCAGTGTTGATTTTATCGGTAGGCTTAACGCCGAGACTCGCCGATATGGTCTGGATATATTTTCCGGTGTCGTTCTCGTTAGGTGGAGCCCACTTACTGATAATGTCCTGGACGGTATTAAGCTTTTGGTAGCCGGCAGCTTTACTTGTGCCGTTTGCATAGCTTGAGACTTGGTTAGCCAATGCCCTAAAACCGTCCTCCGGTGTTGCAAAACGGGCAAAACGAGCCTGTCCTTTCCCTGGTGTGTCTTCCAGTACCGCGCCCTCTTGACCTGCAAAGTTCAAGTTACCGAAATTGTTATTTCTAAAGTTACGGTTCGCCGCGTGGGTACCGCCAATGTTTAAGCCGTTAGGGCCCGAAACCACCGTACTTGTTGTCGGTGCTTGGTAATCGGATTTTTTGGTCCCTACGGAACCTACGCCATCCTCACCGAATTTACCCCCTTCTAACTGCTTAGTGAGTCGGTCAATGGCGTTGACCGTATCGGCAGATCCCGTTTTAACAGCATTGGTAATGTCGGCAACTTGCTGCATCTGTGCGGCTTGCGCAGCCTTATCATCACTACTGGTACTAAACAATCCTTTAGCCAGGGAATACGCACCTGTTGCAGCGGCACCCACCGCACCAACGCCTTTATGGATCCCCTTAGCAATGTCAGAGGTATCAACGTCTAGCGCGTCCGTCTTATCCGTGAATCCTGTTTTGTTGGCCAACCATGATGCACCTTGCGAGGCAAGCGGTACCAATCCCCCTAACCCGGCTACGTTCGCAGCTGACATTTCAGTTTTTTCGCGCTTTGTAGCCTCTTGGCCATCTTTCAGATCAAAGGCTTTTTTCTGCCCTTCGGTATCGTTGTAACCGTCTGCGGCATCCCATGCGACACCCGCAGCGGTACCAATGATCGGAATGGCTTTAAGTCCGGTTTTCAGCGCAACTTTACCGCCAGTTTTAAAGGCTTCTTTTGCCAGCGTTTTACCGCCAACTTTCTCAGAGGCACCTACCGCATCATTAGCGGCCTCACTGAAACTGACTCCCCCTGCCGCCATTACCGATTTTTCAGACTGAACGGCAATTTTGCCCCCGTCTTTTAACGTTGGTTTAGTGGCTTTTTCAGCGTCAGCGGTTTTGAGCGTCGGACCGGCTTTTTCAGGCGTTGGGTTACTGGCCGTGCTCGATTTTGGCTTCGATTTATCGTTGGCGGTTGTGGTGGGCTTGGTCTTGCCAGGCTTATTAGACCCTTTCGCCTTTTCGTCTACATCCGGCTCAGTGCTAGGGTTTTTACGTCTAAATTTGTCCTTTAGCCGCTCTAATCTGCCTGATTTCTTACTTCGGCGCGATTGGCTCCGGCTACGTCCACGGCCATCTCCATCACGGCGACCGAATTTACCGAACAGCTTTTTAAACAGGCCATTACCGAGGGGATCGTTTGCAGAGCCGTTGTGCGCAATTTTCTTTAAGAGTTCTAGTTCTTCCTCTTGGTTTTTAATAATTGCGTCATCTTTGGCGCTGAGCGTGGCTGTTTGCTTCTCTGTGGCCTTTACTTGCTCTTTCTTGGCGTTATCCTCAAATATCTCTTTGGACGCGTCAGGAGCGTTTGAGGGCGTTACAGGCTTGGCGGTGACAGATGGATAAACAACGGCAGGTTTTAATGCCAGATTGCCCGATGTTGGATGGTTATTTACCTCAGCATGACCGGCTGTGTCGGTTGGCGTGCTTTCAGGATCACGGGAAAAGTGTTTTTTTCGCCAATCATTGACGGAAACCGCGTTATCTTTCGCGGTGCTCGCAATATCCCACGCACCGCGCCCCATCTGCCAAAGTGCGCCACCAGCTGCGGTACCAACAATATCAGCGCCGTCATTTTGCACATTTTTGTTGCCGTGCTCAGTCAGCGCGGAGCCTAATCGTTTTAGGAAACCTTCTTGTAATTCACCGTTTGCACTTTTGGTTTTATCGCCGTTCTTTGCTTTCAGTTCATCGGCTTTTTCCTTCGAGAGAAAACGGCCGTTACTGTCACGCTTGCGCCCGTTCTTATCGATCCGAACGACTTCCGAGGTTTGCTCAGAGATAGTGCTGGTCAGGGTCGTAATGCTTTTCATGAGTGGCAATTCAGCCGTCCCATTTCTTACTGACTTTTGCCGATTGATACCACTATCCGATTCCTCTGCATGAATACGCTCATTGCTACCAACTGTGATGTTACCTTGCTTACTTTCACCCAAGTTGTGTACTGCATTGGCAGAGACAAAGCGGCCTTTACTGTCGCGTTCCTGTTCTTTGCGTTGGGCTCGGCGCTTCTCAAACGGTGCGTGAACCTTGGCTATCTGATTCGCAATCTTCTTGGCGAGGTCTTCATTCTGAGCATTGTCATTCACCGGCGCGTTGGATTGCGCACCACGATTTCTACGCTTAGCCTTAACCGTCACCCCTTGCAAGGCGACGCTAGGTGCTGTCGCAACGCTTGATTGCGTGTTGACCGGCCTATCATTTGAGAGCGCATTTTCAATACGGGACAGTGCCTTTAGCTGCTCCGTACTAGCTTCCTCAATCGCTAGAATTACTCCTAGCTGAGTTTTGTTCTGTTTCAATTCCCCCCCTTGCCCTTGGCGGCGTTTTTATATTTTTCTTCCAGTGCCTTGTTCATATCGAGGGCGCGCCAGCTGGCCAGGCTCTCCACATCACTTACAGGCTGATAGCCGTATAGGGCCAAGTTATTGATGATGGTTAGCCATCCATTCCGGTCTAATCCGTGAGATAAATTCTGTATTGCGAAATGGGGCGCGCAGTGCTGTGAATAGCTGCGGCTCCCCCTTTTTGGTTTTCTTGCAGGATTGTTGCGGTAGGTTGAGGAATACGCCGGTTTTCTCTACGTCCATATCCAAGCCATGCTTTAAATCACGGGTCATTAGCTGAATACGTGCCACCAGCGGCGAAAACTCGCTGTTAAGGTCCATGCGCTTAATCATTTCCATACGGTAATCAGCGGCAACCTTGTAGTCTTCCGGGTCGTCTTGAGTTCGGGTCATTAGTGCCAGCTCAGCAATGCGTAGCTCGGTTAGCGCGGCGTCATAATCTTCGGTACCGGTTTCGGGTAACTGGTGTTTCATGTATTCGAGCATTTCCGCTGAACGGCCATCGAGAGGAACGAGTTTCCATGTAACCGGATTGCCTTCTACGGGGATTTCACACTCGATCGCTGGTGGCACTTCAAGGACAGAATATGCCTGGCTTAAATCGCTCATATCCACGTCAGCAAAGTGAAAGTCTTTACAGTGACCACACTCATATTGGTAAGTCAGATAAGCGCTGTCGCGTGAGTTAACGAAAATCCACCATAAGGCTGTGCGGCGGTCTTGTTGGGTCCATAGGCCACTGTCGTTGAGCTCACCAACTTGTAAGGCATTGAGATATTTAGTAGTAACCTTTTCCGTATCAAACGGCTGAATGTCGATGTACTCCATTGAATCGCGCACGGTAGGCGATCGAAAGATCACCTCAACAAAAGGCTGCGAAGGTAGGGGAAATGATGGAAGGTTCATAATTAGCCTCGTTATGTCAATGTGAGGCCATTAAAGGGGGTTCGTTATTTGAGGTAGGTATTTTTCTGGCAGCGATTACTTATCCACTTATCCACTGGATAGATCAAATAAATAGATCATAAGAGTACAAAAGGAGATCAAAAGAGATCACCGACACTCCAAGTCTATGATTTTCATTGTTAAAAATACACTTTGCGTTAGTCTATTCATGGTAAATGTTAGCCTATTCATGGTAAATGTTAGTTTATTCATGGTAAACGTTAGTCTATTCATGGTAGGTTGTTAGTCTATTCATGGTAAAAGCCGTTTTAACTAACAGATAACCAGGATTTGTGGGTAACATGGAAAATGACAACGAAATCAAAACAATAAGTGACGCCTTAGTGACTATTGGTGGCGAGGAATCAATAGTTTATTCACTGGTACCTAATAGCAATAGAACGGTCCAACCTATTGCATTAATGCGGTTGGGTGTATTTGTGCCATCAGCTAAAAGCAAACCTGTTCGTGGCTCTAATGTTATTGATGTTAGCGAGGACTTTAGAGAACTAGAAATAGCGAAAGCCGAGGGCTACACGGACATTACCTTGCGTGGCTCAAGACTTGATATGAGCACAGACTTCAAAACATGGATTGGGTCAGTTCGCGCATTTTCAAAGTACGGGCTAGACAAAAACTCCATTCAAATTCCGTTTACCGAATTCGCTAAACTCTGCGGTATTGCTGTTGATGACATCAATAAACGTGCTCGCGATCGGCTATTCCACTCACTCTCTCGATTATCTTCAATCACTATTAGCTTTAAGAATAAAGACGCTTCCAGAGCTACTATAACTCACTTATTACAGTCTGCTACATTCGATATTGAAAAAGACATTGTTCACCTTGAAGGTGATTCTAGGTTGTGGGAACTGTACGCCTTCGATCATAAGGTGCTTCTCCAACTAAAGGCAATTAAAGCCCTTCCTAGGAAAGAATCCGCGCAAGCTCTATACGTTTACATTGAAAGTATGCCTCGTGGGTTTATTCAAATATCAATGGCCCGCCTTAAAGACCGGTTGAGCCTCACATCAAGTAATAGCGCTCAAAACCTAGCTGTCCGTAATGCTATGAAAGAGCTAGAAAAAATTGGCTATTTAACTTACACGGAAACCAAAAAAGACGGGGTTGTATATTTCTTGATTCACTCACGCAGACCAGAACTGATACCTGAGCCCTAACGTTAGTCTATTCATGGTGAGTGTTAGTCTATTCATGGTGAGTGTTAGCCTATTCATGGTAAAGGGTATGTATAGGTTGATACTTACTCAAAATCTGCGTATTTATTGTTCTTTTCCATGAATAGACTAACGAAAAGTCGTTGATTACCGGTCTTTGACTAACACCTGCCATGAACCAGCTAACATCGAGGCTACTTTAAAAAGTGGGTAGTAACATGCAAGTCGTACAAATATCGCCCAAAAAAGTGAAAGCCACCCCCTGCCTTATGCTTTTTTTGTGTATTTATTGGCCGTTACGCATAACGCGACACACCATTTGCATGTTGTGACACACCTTTTGCATGAAAGTGACCGTTTTTCTTACACCGCGTATCACCCATAAAAAACGCGCTGAGCCGAAACCCAACGCGTTTTATGATTGTGGCCAGCCATCAGAATAGACTGCCTATCTTCCCTATTCCGCTGCTTACCGCTCCACTTACCGCGCCAGTAATTTGACCTTCAACAAGGTTAGTCGCCATGCCGACCAAGTTACTCTCTGCAGACGAGTAGCGAACAAAGGTTAACGGGTAATAACTAAACTCGGTTATCTGATCGCGCGCAAAAGATACCTCCCCAAATTGCGTAGGGAACACATCAACCGTTTCGAGTAGCGTTTGCTTCCCGTCCTGGTCAACACTGTAAATACGCGCTTTCATCAGGTATTGCTTAGGCAGATTCAAAGTCCCGTCAGAATTGGTTACACGCCGCTTGCGTTCTAAGAACCAGTTGCGCACTTCCCTCTTTTCGTTGTCTCGAACTGTAACGGTTAAGGTACCGGCCGTTGCATGAGTTGGCTTGTTGAACTCAACGCTACCAATCAGCGTGTTTTCTGTCTCGATGTTGCCAAAGCCATAGGTTATGTCCTTAACGTACATATCCAACCCTGCAAAGCCCTCGATCTCAATATTCCACTGCCAGCCTTGTGCGTAGCGTATGCGCATGGCTTGCGCCACGATGGATTTAGCGTTGGTTAGCTCGGTGTTTAAGCCTTTGAAGACAGCGCCGCTAAAGTCTGAGTACATACGCGAGGACACGCGCGATACGGCATCTTGAGCCGCCGTGCGGATCGTGCTTTGCACCTCGTTTTTAACGGTATTGCCAAAGGTACTAACAAAGCTTGAAAAGTAACCCACCCTACCCCCTTATGGCACTAATGTTGCGCCTGGGATAATTGCCCGGTTCGCGGCCATCTTATCCTCTAGGTCAATAACGCGCTGGTGGAGTGTGGATTCATCAGGAAGGTTGCTTGCATCAAACTTACCGCTAATTTCAACACGGCGTTGCCGGTCGGTATTCTGAACCGCTATCAACGCTTCAAGATAGTCCTCAATCATGCCAACGGCATCAGCCGGTAACTCGTAGCTATCGTGGTCAGAATCACGCAGATTCGCAAAATAGTATATCCGTAACGGAAACCGCTCGCGGCCCATTAAATCAATTTCTACCGTGCTGCCTATCGGATCAGCATAGACAAGCCCACCGTTTGAGTCTGCAACATGGATAAGCGCTAAGAAGTCACCTGGCAAGGCAACGCTTGTGACGTCCTCCTTGCCAAGTTTAGTTACCTTCATAACGCCAGCGCGGTCTTGATAGGCTGCAAGCGCTTTACGCAAAAGCGCCTGTTGTGTATCAGGCTCCCTCACTAATAGCGGCTTGAAGCGGTTTTTTACACCTTCAAGTAACTTTGCTGGCGTCATAATTATTCAGCCCAGCTGTAGACTACACGTAGGCTTGGACGTACTGCAGCTGTGACATCCTCATACGAGAAATCAACCGCATCACAGTAAATTTTACAGTGGGTGAATGAACGAGTAATACCGCCGCTTTCGCCGCCTTTAGACTCGGACGCTGCAGAGATAGTAATGTCCAAGTATTTCTTTTCACGGACCCACTCACGGACCGCCTTGAACACATCCCCTTCGATAGTTTCAACACAGCTAACTTGGAATTCACCTGAGTTGCGCATAACGCCGTGTTGGTTGAACTTCAAGCCTCCTGGGCCTACGTCTTCAACGTCTTCACGCGTCATTTCTGGTAACTGAGTCGTGCGGATCAGTACGGAGATATTTTCATAGCCCTTAATGGTCATCCAGTATTCGGCAGAGATAAGTTTCTCACCGGCTGCGATGTTTTGGTTAAGGCGTTGTTTTAAAAAGCTCATGTTAGGCTTTGAGTTAGCGAAACCGCTCATAATATTTTTTCCTAAATAAACATTGATGGAATATCAGATTTGTTGATCATCCCGTCACCTGAGCACTGCAGCGTCACCTTGTTATGGGTGTAAAACCCATCAGCGGTACGCGGTGCATCGAGCTCGTAACTGACGTCTTTGATCACTACGTCCATCAGCTTTAATCGCCGCCCTATATCGAGCGTTACGGTTGCTGGTGGACGTCCCATAGGTGTTAGGTTGTTGAGTTGAGGTGACGCCATCTGCAGGAGCGTGGTTATCGCCGCGTTGACTTCGACTTGCGCGTTAATCGTTGCCATGAGATCAACAACAATCGTGAATTCAGGCGGCATCTGCCCCCCCCACACAAGACGAGACTCAAAAGACGATTTAGAGGTGTAGCCCGTGAAGACTTGCGCACCACCTGCGGCTTGTTGGCCGTATTGGGTAATTGCGCCGGTGACACCGCCTACGCTCGCGTTTTCAAATGGCGATTCCCACTGCGCGGAAATGTTGGCACTGGACCCCTGCCCTAAATAGCCGACAACCATGTCTGTATCAGACGTGAAATAGACTTTTAGATAGGGGCTAATCCCATCCGGCATAATTGCGCCACAAAACATAACGTTCCCTTAATCCACCAGCCGCAGCTGGTGGAATGTCCAGTTACAAGCCGCGTTTAGCGCGCAGCTTCATGGAACGGCGAAACGCCATTTTTCCGCTTGAGCTATGCGCTTTGCTTTGGGCTTTGCGCAATGCTGCTTTCTGTAGTGAGGTCATGCGGCGTGGGCGTAGGCGCTTTTTGATCAGCGTTACGACACCGTTACGAACAACTTTGATAGTGGACTCAAACATTGCGTCATCGTCTGCACCATCAGCCACGGAATACTCAGCAACGGCATCGTCAGAGTCATCAGGGGATACGTTCGCGTTGATTGCGTCATAAACGCGCTCTGCAGCGTCATCGTCCTCGTCATTGATCATGCTCGTTACATCGTCTTGGCCAGCGCCAAGCGATACCGCAGCGTCAGCCAGTGCGCTTAGCGCATCGTTGTAGGCATCTACCTGGTCATCAGTCAGGTCGGTGTCCTCGTCAATGTCACCTAAACCGGCCATGTTGATAGCTAAGGCGTCAAAATCATCTGCATCCGGTGAGCCATCAGTCGCCCAACCAGTAACCAAGGACGCGGCCAGTGCGCGAGAATCTTGCGCGGCGCGCGCTTCAACAGCTTCAAAGATTGCCTTTTTCTTCTTACTCGCCTTGGTATTCTTGTCGTCTACTTCTGGCTCGCCCTTCTTCGGATCTTCCTTCGCCGCTGCGTCTTTTTTAGACCCGGCAGACTCAAGCATTGCTTGTGCGGTGGCGCTACCGAACGCCGCCATAGATAGGCCCATCAGGCCGATATTTTGATTTTTCATTTAAGCGTCCTCTTAACGCAGTAGAACTGGAACACCGACAATGCGGCGGCTGGTGCCGGTCGGACAGACAGACCAAGTGACTTGCCATTTATCAATGTCTAGCTGCTGCACATTGACGATAAACGGCTCTTTGCCCTGGCTTGCATCGCGTGGTGTAACCAATGCTCCTGCTGCGTAATAACGCTCAAGAAGGTTAGTCATCGCGGAAGCGAGGCCGGTTTGAGTGATACCATCTGGCTCGTGCTTCAAGTCGCCAGCAATAGCGTAGAAATCACGGCCGATAGCGTTCATTAGCGAACTAATGTGCTGTAGGCGTAGGTAGTTTTCTTTACCGTAGGTCGTCAGAGAGTCATCAATGTAAACAGAGCCATCACGGGTAACGGAGACGCAGTTAATACGCGCGGTGTACATTGCTTCCATGTCTACTTCGTCTAGGTTCGGTAGCACGGAAATACCTGAGCGGTTCAGGACGCCACGAGAGGTACCAGCCGGTGAGTAGTGCCAGCCGCCTACGTCATTGACCAGGGCTACGCCTTTAGCTTTCGCCACGAACGCATCACAGCTGATACCGTAAACAACGTTAGTGCTGCTGTAGCTATCCATCGCGCTGTATGGGAAGTAGTAGCGCGCGGCAACGTGCTGGCCGCCTAGGTTGTGGCTTTTCGCTTCTTTGATTGCATCAGTAGAGTTTTGCGCGCCTTTCACGTCATAGAACATATCGACACGGCAATCTGCAGCGTATTGGGTCAGGGCGATAAGCGTTGGTGCGTCATAGCACCCTAGCGCAAGAATCGCGGTAAAGTTTGCTTGTGACTTTTTCAGGACGGCTAACGCTTTGGCGTAGTCGTTAGAAGAAACCTTGGTGAAATCACCGTCAGTACCACCAATAAACGGAATGTAATCGGAGGTCACAGTCGCTTTAAGTGATTGCGCCAGGGCATCAGAAGTTAGCACCGCACGTAAACGTGAGTTGTTATTCTCTAATGCAGCACTAATAAAGGCGGTTTGCCCCATATCGTTTTGTACTTCTGGATCGAACGAAACCTGTAATGACTCTACAAGCACATCAACGCCATCACTGCCCGTTTCGACTAGATTTAAGTCGTATAACGCGGTGTTTTGGGTGTCTGGCACGATCTGCACTTTACGGTTAACGGATGCGTCGCCGTCATCAACGTAAATCAGACCGAATGAACCAGCTGGCACTGTAGGGGTGGAACCTGCAGCAAACGCGGTATTCGATACTTTGAAGGTCGTTCCCTGTGCGTCATCACTGGCTAACATCTGCAGCGTAATCGCAGGGATCATCATGCCTGGTGCTGGTACGCGCACAACGTTACCGTTGCCACCTAACACGGCAGTTTGTACGTGGCGGTATGGCTCAAATGCCGCGCCAGTACGAGGGTGCAATGCTTTACCTAATACGCTAGTGAAGTTGTCAGCGGTCAGGCTCAAAACGCGGTTGATACCACCTCGCGTTGACAGGACTAAACCTGCAAAGGAGCTCGCGCCACCAGCGCCAACACTACCGGTTGCGTTGGCGTTAACTTCATTTATTGCAATGCCGGCTGCTGACCCCATCGCAAAACTAATTTTTTTCATTTCTTGTTCCTAAAACGCGCCCCGTGGGGCGCTTATTAGTAAGGATTGACGTTATTTAGCGTCAGTTTCTTTTGCTGCGGCATCGGCTTGAGCTTGCTCATCTGCCTTAGCTTTTGCGTCAGCCTTAGCCTTCGCATCTGCTTTCGCCTGGGCTGCTGCTGCGTCAGCTTCGGCTTGCGCTTTGGCTGCGGCGTCTGCATCGGCTTGCGCCTGAGCTGCGGCGACCTGAGCGCTGTTATCGGTAGACGATTGCGCGTCTACCGACTTCACTTTCCCGCGACTGCTGCCTCGATTGGCTTGCCGGTAAGCATGTCGAACGAGCCAACTTTGGAGTTGGTCAGACGTAAACGAGAGAAGTAGTTCTCACCGCCGCGTGGGTGAATTTCGTTAAGCGCGGAGCCCCAAATGGTTGTGCGGTTAACAAGGTTTTTGTCGGTTGGGTGAACAAACGGCATTGCAGGAACGGCATCACCTGCGATCAGGCCAGCTTTACCGATGCTGTCGCCGCGACCGTAGAAGTAGATGTCGTATGGTTGAAAATCCAAGCCATCAGCTTGCAGAGACTCACAAGCAGGGTTCGGCACTTCGTAGATACGAATGGTGTTAAATAACGTACCGATGTACTGGACGTATGGAGATTGGACGTAGTTAGGGTCTTTCTGGAACACGCTAGAAGGCAGTGAACGTAAATAGTTCGCTGCATCGCCACCAGCAAAGCCACCACGGATGCCTGACTCTTTGTTACGGTTCAGCATTTCGGTGCTCAGGCGGTTAACCGCGTGGCTCATGATCCCCACCCAACTTTCGTAGGTCTGCCCTTCTGGCAGTGCCACGTCAAATTCGCGTGAGAAGTTCGGGATGGTATGGAAAACCAGGGTGCGTAAACGCGCCATGTCAGTTTCGTGGGATAACCATTGAGTCATCGCCTGGAATTGCTGAGATTGCAGGTTTAAGCCGAATTCACGTTGTAAATCAGACGCAGACTGAACGGTATGCTCAGACGCTAAGATGTACTGTGACGGGCTAACCTCATACTCGCGCATGGTCTGGTTAATAACCGGGATAAGGTCTGCTTTCCCTTCAACGTTGATCTCAATCTGTGCGGCTAACTCAGTGCCGGCTGCTGGCGCAGTGTTGAAAGAAACAGTGATAACGCCTTTCGCGTAATCAACTTTACCGGTTGCCTGGTATTGAACGCCGTTGAAATCGGTATCGTTGAAATACAGGTTGCCGTCAGAGTCGTCTTTCTTAGAAACGCGGCGGTTTACTAACAGCTTCGAGCGACCTTTGATGATTGGCGCATCAGTACCCAGGAACGTTGCTAAAGAAAACGTGAAGTCTTTCTTAGTACCGTCTGGTTGGTTGTCTTTATCAAAACGCTCAGTGCGGCGCATCTGAGAGTACGCGCCAGTGCGGTGCATATTCAGTTCGTCACCTGCGCGGAACTTACCAAAGTTAGAACCTGCGATATTGGTCAGTTCGTAAATCTTGGCAATGTCACGCTCACACGGAACAAAGGTACACGCATCGCTGGTGGCAGCGCCTAAAGCGGCCGGCAGGATCATTGCAGCGAAAATCGCTTGTTTCATCACACCCTCAGAGGTGCGCATGTCTGCGGCTGCAGATTCAAACATCGGTGCATTAGGGCCTTTGATGGTACCGGACTCTTTAACGCTCTCGGTCATCAGGTTTTGCAAGGATTTATGGGCGTTAGCCAGGACTTCTACAGATGGGTATTTACCGTGGGATGCTTTGTAGTTGTGTAACGCTTCGGTCCATGCACCAGTAACGGTTACGCCAAAACGCGCGTCAACGCCTTCAAACATTGGATTTTTAACTACAGAGCTTTGCAGCTGCTCTAATTGCAGTTCAGGAGAAGCGGAGGAATCAACTGCACCAATGGTCATCGCCATTACTGCAGAGGCGCGGTTCTTAATATCTTTTGCGCGGTCATGCGCGCGCTGAGTGTTACTCATTTTGTTGCCCTATTTAGGGCGCGGATAATACTTTTGGCAGAGAGGAATTTAGGAGGTTAGAGATTTGCGGAACAAATAAAAATAATAAAAAAATAATTCTCTTACTATATTATAATGAAGTCTTAACTCATTATTTTCTAATAGGTAATTGTTGATGGAATATACGGTTTATCTCGAATACTCGAATGGCCGTCAACGCAGTAACGTGCGTAGATGTACGAGCAAAGCAGAGCTAAAACAGATCGTAAAAGAGCTTTTCAAAGACAAGGAGCTTTTGTCGCTCGCAGAGAAAATCACCGTGAAAACTGGCCGTAATGTCGTTTATTCGGGTGATAGCTCACTGAGCCATAACCGGACGTGGAAGAAAATCGACCAATGCACCAATGATGCAGGGCAACCCCGAAAAATTCGTGAAGGTGTATCAACCTCGCTTTATGTTCCGGCTGGCTTAATTCCAGTACTAAGAGCGCGTGGAAACGGATCGATTAGCTCAGGGCTGATCAGCGTATTAAAGCAATGTAAGGATAAAGAAGTCGTGAAAGAGGTAACGTTGTGAGAACTATTCTATTGGTCGTCAAAAACGTACTGTCATTGGTGCCTTTGGTGCTTACCTCGCTTATTTTCAGCGTTTTGCCTTATGCCTTACTCAAAGGCATGACAGCACAACACGCTTTTTTCGTTGGATTCTGCACCCTGATAGCCTTTCTCTACGTACACAAGCGCACCGATAAGCACTATCGCTTTATCTGGCGAGGCGCATTGCTGAGTATGCTGAATATCATCAACGGCCCCGATGATGGGATCAGAACGTTTATCAATATGTACGTTGTGTTAGACGCAGGACTGAGCTCTTACTTTCTGTCACTGCAGGGACGTTTTGAAGCGTTTAACGCGTATGTTCAGTCGGTAAACTTCTTGCGTAGGCTTTCGTTTGAAGAAACACCACTCCACCAGCAACTTAGACGCTCTATAGCGCACCAACGCCGAGAGATTGATCGCAAATACGCATAAATAAGGCCGCATTAAGCGGCCTTTTTTGACTCCCCTACCCACCCCACACGGGATTGATACAAAACGAGAGCATTTTGCGTTTCACTGCGGTATCACGCTGGCCGTTCTTATACTTCCAACCAAGATACATTCGTACACCGTGGCGAGTGCCTGGATAAACCAGGAAGGCAAAGAAACTAAACGTATTCGAGTTTTCATCGATCGCAAGCTGCCAGCCTTTCTTGCTTACTTCACCGTTAACGGACTGATCACCATACCAACGCGCTTGAGCCGGGCATACATCCACCCCTAACAAGTCATAACGGAAGTTGTACAGCACATTGCGCCATTGCCATGCGGTACGGCGTAGCCATTTACCCCACGCGCTGTTATTCGGCCAACGTGCTAAATGGTACTTGTCGCCATCCAGGGGATTATCAGGCGTTAACAGGTAGTAGAACAGCCGTGGTGCGGTGTCGTTCTTAATCACCGAATACAGCGCAACGAATGGCGCAAGGATGTAGGCTAACGGTGCGACAAGGAAGAAACTCAGGGTACCGAGCACCCAACGTAAAACCATAATAAATTCCATTAAATGCTCCTATCGGCAACTAACGCCGCATTGTGATCAGAAATCGCTTTATTGCGCTCGTTGCACTGCCCTACTTTGTTCGCGGTTAACGTGACGTAGCTAGGGTAATCATTCATCCATACCGGCACGTCATTAGGCAGTCGGCACGGTTCATACGGATCAACGGTTACTGGTGGCGGCGTGACGAGCTTTGTCACGGTTACTACTGGCGCAGGAGCCGTTGACGCGGCAGATTGCTTGTTGCTGCAGCCTGATAACAGGATCAGGTACGCGAACATTGTGAACGCCAGCAAGGCTAAGTTCGTGGTTAAGTCGTTGTAGGGTTTTTTGAGTCGCTGCATCGTCTTTGTCCTTCTGGTCCTGTAATGCTTTTAACCGGTCTTGGTAGTTTTTTGCTTCTGCTTGCTGGTGGGCCATCTGATCTGCAAGCAACTTGGAATTGCTTTCAGCGGCGTCAGCGCGTGTTTTTTCTGCATGGATGTTGTCTCGTAAAGTGGCTTTCTCTGCGGCGTCCTTTTCAGCGTTTTGCGCATAGGTCGCTATAGCGGAAGTCATTTCGTGGTACTTGCTAACGCCTTTAGCACTGAGGTAGGCAGTTACCGCCACCAGCGCCATGAGCATGAAGCCTCGCAAGCCGAGTCCTTTTAAAGTGAGCTTGATTAACGCGCCCATTTATTCCCCTTAGTCGTGAGTGAAAAGCACGTCAGCCTATTTGCAGTGAACCGTCACCGGTTGCCACCTTGCCGCCACACGAAACTGGATCACCGACACAAACCACCCCTTTTCCGCCGATAGAGAACCAGCTGCGCGTTGTGACGGCTTTCCCCGTATGCGCGCTATGTCCATCGGTATGCAGTGGGAATAAATCGCCTTCAACGATTGCCGGCTGTCCGTTAACGGTGAACCAGGAAACGTCCTCAGCAACCTTTCTTGGTGGGAATGATCCGTGTCCGGTATCAATGCTTTGAATGGTGCCAATTGCTGCCATATAACCTCCGTACTAGATATGCACGGCGACTTTAGCCAGTTAGAGATTTGCGCAGGGTGCGATAGACGATTTGTAAGCGCTTATGGTGTAAAGCGATGATGTGAAGGAAGTAGGGTTATTATTGGTTCAAATTAATCTCATTATATCCCTTATGGGATTAAATGAATCTATTTGGGATTAAGTTGGGTATTTTTTCTCAAGTTGACGAAATTCTGGGATTGTTAAGGGGTTTTTTAGGGCTTTTTATGGGTTTGTTTGGGATTAAAATGACCTGTAACGAGGGTTTTGGGATTAAAGTAATCTCAAAAAGAGCAATAAAGAAACAATTAAATCTCAAAGTGTCTCTTTTTAATCTCGGAATTATTCACAATCTTTTTCTAATAGGTTATTGTTGTTGCAGGAACCCTAAAGGAGTAGCAAGCAGTGAAAAAGATTTATATTGATGATGGCTCAACTGGTATTAAATTGGCTTGGAAAGATGGGAATGGTGAGGTTAAAACCGCCCTCACAAACAACACTTTCAAAAAAGAGCTTTCACCCCCTACTGGTGAGTCCCAGGTATATAACTACCGTTGTACAGGGGAAGATTTCTCATTTTCACCAATGAGCACTTCAATTGTTATGACCAATAACGTTCAATGGCAGTACAGCGCTGCAAATGCTGTTGCTATTCAACACGCCCTACAGCAATCAGGGCTAGAACCTCAGCCAGTGCACGCGCTCGTCACGCTGCCATTGAGTGAGTTTTACGACCATAATAATCAGCCTAACCTGAACAACATCGAGAAGAAAAAAGCCTCTGTCGGTCAGGTTGTAGAGGTGCTAGGTGGCCAAGCTTTCATTATCGAAAAAGTTAGTGTTTCCCCTGAGTCAATTCCTGCAGCGGTCGCTAAGGTTTCTGAGCTAACAGATTTAGATGCGTTGCTGGTTGTTGATTTAGGTGGGACAACGCTAGATGTTTCACTCATTCAGGGTGAAACAGCGTCCCTGGTAAAAGTTGAAGGCAATGCAAGCATTGGTGCCTCAGCGGTGACGCGAGAAGTTGATCAAGCATTACGAGCTGTTAATGGTCAATCATCATGGCGCATTGCTGACGCAATTGTGAAGAACCGGCATAACAATGAATTCATCGCTGCCCGTCTTTTTAAAGAAGAAAACCTACCAACTATTCGTGAGGCTTTAGATAAATCCATTGTGTCGCTGTCCAATGCGACAGCTGACTTCCTTACAAGGTTTAGTGGTTTTACTCATGTTGCGGTTGTTGGTGGTGGTGCAAGCCTGGTTGCTGACCACGTTAAGGAAGCATTAAAGATAAGCGATAAGCGATTCTTTGTTTCTAATGATCCGCAATTCGATTTAGTACGTGGCATGTTGTATATATCGGGGGAATAAATGGCTAATGATCAACGCATAAAGGTTCAATTCTATATCTCGCCTGAAACACGCGAGCAAGACGAACTGATTCAGGAATATTTAGAAGACTCTAAAGAACGCCCTTCCAGTTTGGCCCGTGAGGCCATGTTAGCTGCTTGCGCATTGAAGGAAATTGATCCGCGTTTGGTCAGTACGATTGCGGCTATGTATCGTAGAGGTACGCAAGGTGAGTTTATAGCAAAACTCATTAGTAGTTTTGCTTCGTGGGAGGCGACAAGTGATACGCAGTTGAAAGAGGGAGCGGCAAATATGGCCGTCCCTCGAACTGCGGCGGCTTCACCGCCACCGGCTGAGTTACCTCAAACGAAAGCGGTTAAAACCACGCCAGCCGATACCAAAGCTGAAACTGACAAACCTGTTTCAGCTGCGGTGAAACAAAACTTTAGTCCATTATAGTCATGCCATTTACATAAGCCCCTAAAGGGGCTTTTTTTATGACATAAATATATGATTTTAAATAAATCATATCATGCAATCATGTGATAATAATATCATCCTATCCTCATATTATCTTTTTATATTACCCTAATATTATGCTATCAACGCATGATATTTCTGATAACATCCTATTAGAGTAATATGGTCATATAATCGTGTCATGTGACCATCACATCATAATATCGTCGTATTTGGACCGTAT
Organism: Rosenbergiella metrosideri; assembly: GCF_022602565.1. Classification (GTDB taxonomy): domain Bacteria; phylum Pseudomonadota; class Gammaproteobacteria; order Enterobacterales; family Enterobacteriaceae; genus Rosenbergiella; species Rosenbergiella metrosideri. The sequence goes on along the minus strand of NZ_JALBCV010000011.1, from coordinate 47,909 downwards.
GAGGTAACAATGATTATCGTTATAGGAAGTCAGAAAGGTGGCGTGGGTAAGAGCACTCTCACTGTCGCCATCGCAAGCTATCTTAGGCAGCAAGGTAAATCTGTAATGGTTGTTGATGCAGACGATCAGCAATCAATTATCAACTGGTATAACAATCGTAGTGAAGAACTAGACCACATCCCTGTAACTGGCGCTAGTGGACGGATCAAGAACATGCTCTTGGAACATGGGCAAAACTACGATTTCGTTATTGTTGATTGTGCTGGCCGTGATAGTGCCGAAATGCGGAATGGCCTACTTGCTTGTGACATATTCATATCACCTCTGCGAGCATCGCAGATGGACCTTGATGTTATGCCAAACCTTACTCGGATATTTACTGAGGCTCAGGACTTTAATGAGAAAGTGAAGGGCTATGTCGTATTAAATATGGTTCCCACCAATATGTTTATTACCGAAGGGAATGAGGCCGCTGATGCACTTGCAGATATTCCGGCCTTGACGCTAACACAATCACGAATCTGTGATCGTAAAGTCCATCGGGATGCTTGGGGCCAATCCAAGACTATTTTCGAAATGGATAACCAGAAAGCACAGTTAGAAGTCATTAACCTAATGAAAGAGATAGGGCTATGAGAAAACCATTTACAGCAGATCAAGTGAAAAAGTCGGAAGAGCAGTTTTTATCTTCTGGCAGCGCTGATAATACTTTGCCCCGTTCAAAGCCTAAAGCTGAGCCATACAAGGCTTGTTCTTTTACACTACCACCAGCAAGCTTAGATAGTATAAAGCGCGCTCAACTACGTCTTATGCAGCTAGGCGGCGATAATGCTAATCGCTCTGATGTGGTAAGGGCTGCGCTGATGTTGTTGGATAATACTTCTGATACAGAATTAGAAGCGCTCATAATCAAAGCAAAAGCTTAAAGATGATATGGTCATATCAAGCGATGATGTGACCATATTATGATATTATCCAGTAGTAACATCCTCGCATCATCATACCATCCTATTATCATATCCTAATATCATCTTATAAATATGAACACTTATACCTACAGCATTGAGCAGATATATAAAGCCAAGCATAAGAAACATGAGCAATACGTGTTATCTAGGATTTTGCATCGACTGAATCGTTTTGATGTGCAATTTATTACCCAGCAGCACATTACCACTGGCACAAGGCGATCCCTGACCGACCTCTATTTTCCTGCAATCGGATTACACATTGAAGTTGATGAACCCTATCACCTCAAACGGGTTAAACAAGATGCAGAACGCCAAGCCGACATTGTAAATGCTACTGGCCATGAGTTTTATCGAATCCCTGTCATTGAGGATATTTTTGCGTTCAATACAGAAATTGATAAATGCGTAGCCTATATCGAGCAAAAACTGCAATCAGCCGGTCCGATCCCCAAATGGGAGTTCGACGACATTTTAAATGTTAAAAACAAAATTAAGGACGGTTATATCTATGCCCAAGATGACGTGTGTTTGCGTAAGGTTGTCGATATAACAGCGCTTTTTGGTTTCAACCATAAGAGCTTCTGTAGCGGTGGAAAAAAGCATCCAACTGAGCATGATACCGAAATCTGGTGGCCTATGCTGATCAATCATGCTGATTGGGATAACAGTATATCGACTGACGAGCAATACATATTTGAGAAGAAAAGAGGCGGCACCCAGGATGATTTTGATATTCATTTCAACAAGACTGTGAACGTTGATAAAAGGACAAAGCGGATTGTTTTTGCCAAGTCTAAAAATTCACTTGGGTTTAACTTGTTTAGGTTCAAAGGGGTGTACGCCTTGGACCAAGAAGCATCAAATTTTAAAGTAGGGCTTTGCTGGTACAAGGTCTCAGACAAAACAGCCGTGCTCATAGCTTATTAGGATATGATGATATGATGATATGATTATATTATGAAAATATCGTCATATAATATTATAATAGCCTAATATTATAATATTATCTTGTTGGTATTTTAAGCTATGAGTCATTTCATTGATGTTTTCAGTTCTGGTAGTGAGAGCGATATTAAAGCTTGGATAGAAGCCAACCACTACATAATGCCTCGCATACTCGATGATGGCTCGTGGGTGGCAATTAGTAAGCTCGCTTATACTTGGGCTGTGTGCGTAGACATGGATGCGGTGACTGCATACCGTTATCGCTGGTGCTTTGCGGACTTTAGCGAAGCACTCTACTTCCTCAATACAATGACGGATTTTGACGAAGTACCTACCAGGCGAGAGAGCCTAAAAGGCCACCGGTATTCTGGTGAGCCGTTGCTGGTGGAGCATTGGCCTAATGGCGAGCCTCGCTGGTAATAAGTAGGGCACTTTCATTACCTATAATTCCCTAATATACTGTATTTATATACAGTATATTTTAGGGGGATATATGGGCTTTCCTTCACCAGCAAAAGACTTTGAAGAACAACCACTTTCCCTCGATCAGCTCTGCAATACGCGAGCACCTTCTGTCTACCTCATGCGGTACGCCCAAGGCTCGCATCGGGAATATATCAAGCCTAACTCTGTCCTCGTTGTTGATTCATCAGTGACGCCCACCAGCGGTTCGCTCATTGTGGCTACCATAGACGGGGAGTTTGTAGTTCGCCGTTATGTACTGGCTGGTGGGGCGGTGCGCCTAGAACAGCTGGACGAGCCAACAAAAGGGCGCATATCCTCAGATGATTCCTTGTTTGAGGGTGATTGGCCTCAATTCTTCGGTGTGGTAACAAATACAGTGACGTTTTCCTGAATATAAATAAAAGTGGGTATTATACCCATAAATGTATTGACCATCTCCCTATTTGTGGGTACTATACCCACATCGAAACAATAAGGAGATTCGATGCAGAGTAGAGAGTTAATACGTAGGCTTGAGGAAGACGGTTGGGTTGAAGTGAGTAGAAGTGGCAGCCACCGGACATTTGCGAAGGAAGGAGTCAGGGAAATAATCACAATTCCGCATCCTCGCAAAGATTCCTCAAAGGGAGTAATCAGACAGGCGCAGAAATACTCCGGTTTGAAATTACTCTAAGCAGAGCGCGGCGAAAGCCGCCTCTTTATTACGCTCTGCATCAACTTTTACACAATGAGGCTAACCATGATTTATCCAATTTTTATTTTTAAAACCGAAAGCGGCGAGTTTGACGGTTATTTTCCAGACGTTGACGGGTGTTTTTTTGCCGGTGAAACGTTTGAGGGCGCTATGAAAAACGCTGAGTCAGCGTTTGCTCAACATTGTAGTGCCTTAGTAGAGCGTGGTGAGTTTGTCCCTGCGGCTGCAGATCCGGCGACTTATCTTGGCGACCCTCGACTAAGCGAAGATGATGGATTTTTGGCATTAGTGCAGATAGAACCATCGAAATACGAGTCAAAGGCAGAAAAGTTTAATCTGACAATGCCCCGCAATTTGATTAGCGCGATTGACCGCCATATTGAATCATCAGGGCTTTATAGAAACCGTTCTGCGTTTCTCGCTGAGTTGGCAAGGAAAGAGATTTCACGCTAATCCGCCCTATAAGCCATAAACATCATAGCTTATGGGAAATACCCCAAGTTTAAGGTTATTTATCCACAGAATAATTTTAATAACCTTTTCTTACCTTTCCACCTTTTCTTTCCTTTTAGCACATCGCCAGCCCTTTAATACCAAGGGCTGTAGGTTGGTGGTGTGGGGATTACCCCAAGTTGATATGGGAAGCGCCTCAACTAAATATGGGGAATAGCACAACAAGGTGTGGGAAATACCCCAAGTTACTATGGGAAACAGCACAAGTTCATTCCCTCTTTTTCTGACTGTTGACTCAAGCGTTTTACTGCCTATTATGGGGTATATTTTTTCTACCCATAGGCGCACAATGAAAGCTAAGAACCCCCGTATTATTCAGTCTAATGAGTTAACGGAAGCCGCTTATCATCTACCTTTGCAAGCAAAGAGGATGTTATGGCTATGCTTGCGCCAGATATTTCAGAAATCAGAAACCGATCCACTAGAGCCAACCTATATCGTTAAAGTGTCCGACTATGCGCAAATCTTTCAGGTAAGTCTGTCCACAGCTTCAAAAGACTTAAAGAACGCCATTGAAATGATAAGCAATAGCTCTGTCGTGTTCTATCCGACTAATGGTGAGTGCGAGGAAATAAGGCGTCCTTGGCTGGCTGAGGTTGGCTTAAAGCGCGGGCGCGGAGCATGGTCTATCGAGTTTAATTCTAAGATTATGCCTTACATTACGGGCCTTTCATCTAAATTCACGACTTATAGCCTCTACGACTGCGGTAAACTAAAATCAGTACGCGTGATACGCCTGTATGAGTGCCTATGCCAGTATCGCAGCACGGGTCAATTCATCGCATCACCTGAATGGTTAGCGGAACGCTTCATGCTGCCAGACTCTCAACGTAATAACCGTGCCGAAATGAAACGTACTTTTATTGAGCCGTCAATCGAAAGTATCAACAAAAACACCGTATTAACTACTGTCTACTCTGAGAACAGTAACGGTGATTTTGTGTTTACCTTTGCTGAAAAAGAAAGTGGAAAGCCAAAAATCAGCAATTAACTTGTGCCATTTCCCATATTGAAACTTGTGCTATTTCCCACATACAAAAAAGCCCTGATTGTCAGGGCTTAATTATTAAAACGGTATCAACGACTCAAGCACCGCGATCACATCTTTCGCTCTTACTTTCGTCCCTGCCTTACTCGACATGCTACGCTTTACTAATACTTCCCGAATATCAAAGCCATTGGCACGGTATAGCTCTTTAATCGACTCAGCACCGCTATTAGTTATGATGATTGTTGCGCCGCGCTGGTGGGCTTCTAGGGCGTATTTAACGAGCCTTTCTTGGTCTGCCATCTTAAAGATGGTCCCGTTACTGTATTGAGTGAATCCTTCCTTATCCGGCATTGGCTCATAGGGCGGATCACAAAACACAACATCACCGGCACCGGCTTGTTCAATAACGGTCGAATAGTCCTCGCAACTAAACGTCATGCCTTCACAACAACCGAGAAAGTTTTCGAGCTCAGCCAGGGGAAAGTAGGGCGCATCATACTTACCAAAGCCCACATTAAACTCGCCCTTAGCGTTGTAACGCATAAGCCCGTTGAAGCAATGGCGGTTTAGGTAGATAAACACGGCCGCACGTTCAGACGGGGTGTATTTCCCGGCGTTAAACTTCTCGCGGATTCGCAGATATGGCGCTTGCCCGTTGTAGAGCTGAAATAAGCGAAAGGCTCTCGTGATAATGTCGTGCGCGTTCTCTTTGAGTTGCTGATAGGTATTAATCAGGTCCGAACAATTATCGTTAATGAGAGCCGTTTTAAAGCCAGCATTAAGAAATATTGAACCTCCACCAGCAAAAGGCTCGATAAGCCGCTGGTGGCCTTCCAATAGCGGCAGAATGTCCGGTAATTGCTGGAACTTACCGCCTGCCCATTTTAGGAATGGCTTCGTAAATTGCTGCCTTTCGCTGCCGGCACCTGCTTTTTTAGTGCCGCCACCTACCGGTAATTTCACTAGCTTGGTCCGGGCGCTTTCCGCTGCATTGAAATCTGACACCCACGCTTCCCGTGTAGGTGGATTGACGCTTTCTATGGCAGATTTCAAAACTGCGCAACGATGCATAAGCACAGAATCTTTAATGTCCCTTTCGCTCAAGCCTTTTACATAATTAGAATCCATTACGGCGCGGGTTAGTCCAGGGTATTTAACATTGGTTTTAGGCACGTTACACGCTAGGTTCGTGCTGTCTGCAGTGGATAGCGGGTAATTCCCCAAAACCCTACCATCGAGCATACGTAGGCCATGAACTTTCGTTTTAAGATTACGCTCAACGTAGATGGCACTAAATGCCTCTCTCATTCTCTTATGCCATTCCTTTGTTCTTATCGTGGCGTATTGCCCTGAAGATCCAAAGCAGACCAATGGCCACTCACTACAAAGCTTAACTAGCCTGTCAATGCTTTCGTGAAGGTGCCATACAGGGGCAGCTTTCCCACGTAAATGGCTTGGCAGGGATTCTATAAGCGCATCATTCTCAGCCTCGCCACCTTCTATCACATCAGGGATAACGAAAAATTTCAGCTTGGGGTCGCTGTAGTATTGCTCGACAAACGTGTAATAGTCGTTCCAATCGATGTTAATACCACGCTTCCATGCTGAAAACGCCCCGTTATCTATGGCCACGCTAGATGCCGATTGAAAGCACAGCTTAATTTGATCTGGACGCGCAAAAGAAACAAATGCGCCAACTCCTGAAACTGCGTGAGTCAACACACGGGAGCCGCCACCCCATATGGGAGTGCCATGATAATGAGCACCATGCCAGCTTTGCTTAACTTGCGGCATACACAGCCTCACCACCTAATGCGGCCACTAGCGCCGAAAACATCTCGTTAAACTCTGAGCGGAATAACAGAAAGTCGGCATCAAAGCGGATAGCAACGTCTTCACGGCTAATATCGTTGTTTTGCTCGGTCAGAATGTCGGCAAATTTAATGCCGGTAATTGATAGCCCATCATCAATTTTAAAGCTGATCCGCTCGTTCCAATTCAGGCCAATTGCCGCAACAATTTTCCCGTTGTTGATATTGGTAACGACTTCATCACTGAATATCTCGCTTTTGGTGTAAGCGACACTGCCGGTACCTTCCACCACGCCGGAAAGACGGACCGAATCACCCGTATGGAATAGGGCAGGGAGCTCTTGCGAGGCTAACCACTCTTTAGCGGTCAGTGACATAGGGGATTCAAGCGTGAAAGGGACCACCGGCAGCGAACCAATGGTACGGCGTAGTAAGGCTAAGATGTTCTCTGCTTGCTTAGCACTACTGGCATTAACCACTACACGGCTATTGTCGAGGTCAATCCATACAAAGGCGAACTTTTGACGGGTAAAGGCACGAGGCATAAAGGCGTGAATGACTTCATCTTTTAGCGCGTCACGCTCCGTCTTTTTCAGCCGGCGTTCTTGCTGTTCTTCACGCACTGCAGCGCGCTTGGCCACTTCTTCTTTGACGACCGTTGAAGGGAGTATTTTTTCTTCACGCTGCCACTTGATTAGCAAGTTATTGCCTTGAACCAGCGCAAATAGCTCCCCGATAATCGGCGTCCACCCTACAGATTCCTTATCTTGCGAGGCGCAAGGCTTAAAGGCTTGTGACGCAAGTTGATTCTCAATTTCCTTGGTGTCAATGACATCATTACGGCGCAAGCTATAAACTTGCGCGCTTTTAAAAAAAGGTGACATAGGCTGATAATTTTCTAATAGTGTATTATATGAAAAAGCACTATATAAATATAACACAAAGATTATAACGTTATATCAACCTTTATCGAACGACATGCCACCAGCCACGACTGAAAACTTCCCACCGGCCTTAATCGCGATTTTTCCTCCTGCATTAAAGGTTAAATCACCACCGGCGTTAATCACCGCGTTATCAGGGCTGATTATGTAAATCTGGCCGGCCTCATTCATCCCTATACGCGAACCACCAGCGGTATTTGCTATCTCATAGCCACCGCCAGCCGTTCTGACTTCCAGTAAATTATTACGATGGATTACGGCGTCTTTCGTCTTGCTGGTGGAAGGGCGCGCCGGTGCACCATCGGACTTACCCGGATCGTATGGCTGACCTTGCCCGGACGCCTCAGCGGCAACGTTAGGGACGCCACCAGGGGCTTGTTCTGCAGCACCCACAATAAGCGGCCTACGCGTGTCAGGTTTGCCGTCATCATCGAGATACGGAAACTCTACCCATACCAGATCGCCTTGAATCGTTGGCACAAAGCCATTACCAATAGGCATCAAATACTCTGCCCAAGGCAGATCCTTATCATCAATCCCTTGCCAATCTGGCGTTAATCGCACCTGGGCGCGCATCAATCCGCCAGGGTGCATGGTTCCGACTATCACGGCACGTCTTTTCATTAGTTGGGTACTCCTAAAATCATGCGCGTCATGTACGTATCGCGCTGCTCAACATGGGCTACGCGTAGCACGACCATTTTTTGAGGTAGGGCTTCACTTACCTGGTTCTCTTTGTCCATACGGTGAATGGTGATCCCGATAACCATTCCTGCCTTGATGGCCGCATTGCCGGTCACATCAATTTCAAGTTTCGGGACCATGGTTCGGGTCATGGCGGTAAGGGTTTCTTTATCGGTGTCTGAAATGTGCCTAATCGGCAGCTTCGGATCACCAGCGGAAACATAGCCATCGGTTGACGACCAAGAAGTGAAGTAAAAGCGAACGGCCTCTAACGCTGAGTTATCTTTGTTGATATTACTCATACGGCTTATGGTGTAGCGCGCTGACGGGTTATAGGCTTCATACTCAAAGGCGATAGGATCTTTTATCAGGGCATCGTAGGAACGAAAGTAAAAGACGCCTTGTGCAATCCACACTAACGAGGCTCTATCCTTAGCCATCTTTGAGAGCACCTTAGAGGGCTTGTCGCCGATATTGAGGTGATAGGTACACGGTTTCTTCACCACGTCACTGACTACTCTCGTGCCGCCCTTATGCGCGTTCATCACATCACCTGGCTGTCGGTCCGTGTAAAGCCATGAGCGCGTAGAAGGCGTCTTGAGGCGGTAAATGTCCTCGGTTGTCGCAATAACCGTTACCACATCGCCCTCAACGGGCGCTGAGGTGATAAAAAAGTTTTCTTTGTAGCTAGTGTTTTTACCGGATGGATCCCCGATTTCGGCAACCATTTTCGCGCCATACTTAGCCTTGTAGTCATCGGCTATCTTTCCGGCGGGATCATGGATAGATAAGATAATGATAGGGGCTTGCAGTGACGTTTTCTCGATGTAAATCACCTTGAAAATGGCGCTACGCGGCACCTCGGTACCGTTGATTGTGACGGATTGAAGGAATAGCTGGTGGAGTGTGGCCATATTATCTTCTTAGCTCCATTCCAACGGTTGTAGTGACGCGTCTTGCTTCTAATTCCCATGCGGAAACGACTTGCGCAGTTACCGTTAAGGGAAGACTGGCCGCAAAGATCCGGCCTGTTGTGCTCGGCGTCATCTCACTGAACATCAGCGATTTAGGGGTGGCAATTGCACTCTGCAGGGGAATATCTGAGTAATAGAGCTTGCCCGTGTGGGCTAGGGTGTGCTCCGTCATGCTGTAGAACGACGCCGCCAGGGCATTACACATCATCGCCAAGGTTTCTTTCTCGGCAGCAATAAGCATCACTTCATAGCTCAGGCTCACGTATTGCGTTAAGAGGTCAGCGAGTGGCTTCCCGGCGTCATCAGTGAAATAGTTATAATACCAAACAGACGTGCCTTCATCGCCGTTTTCAAATACCAGATCAAAGTTTCGGGACACGTTCACCACGGGCAAAGCCAGGCTGTTAATCTGTGCATCGCTCAGGGTTGCTTGCTGACCTGACTTTTCCTGTCCAATGGATCGGAGTATTTGTGCAACGTCATCGAATTTACCGCTATAGACACGCTCTTGAGGCTTGCGATTGAGGAAAGAGGCAAAGCGTTCTGTTCCCGGATTGCTCCCTAACACCACGGCATTAGAAAACATCCCACTAATGCGCGCCGCCAGGGCATCATCTACCGTCTTGAGTCCGATAGTTTCATACTTGCCGGTGCGTGTTGTTTTCCACTCGCCAGTGCGAGATAAAGGGATGGCTGTTAAGTTACTCATAGCGGTTTACCTGAATCAGTTGTGTCAAAGGTTCGAGCTGGTATGCAGTAATACAAGGTGCCGACATGCTGTGTGCCATAGCTGTAAAGTTGGTTTACGTACCACCACACGCGGCGTTCGCCACCGTCTAGCGTTTCCTCGTTCCACTCAAGGATTGAGCCTTTAGGGACGTGCTTATCGGCGATCGAAACAATCAAGTAGTTATCCACCAGCCCATCTTGATTTGTGTCATCGTCCAGGGCCGCAAAAGCCTCGCGGCTATCGTTGCTATCACGTAGCACCACAATTACCGGATCGTCATACGTCAATTCGCGCTGGTTGTTATCCATTTCGGTAAAGGCATCTGATTCGATACCCGTTTCAGGGTCCACCACGCCATAGGTGCCATTGGCCGGGCGATATAAAAGCGCCTGGTAACTGCGAGGATCGGCTTTTATGGTTTCAAACCAATCCTCGGCCACCATTTGACTGAATTCGCTGTCGCCTTGGTACCGAGGCTTGAGGCTGGTGGATTGCTGTTTACCGGCAATGGCTGACGGTACGACCGGTGCGGTTGGTTGTTCGGTTTCTGGCACTTCTGCAGTGTCGTGAGTATCGGAGCTAGTGGCGCTAGTATCGGAGCTGCTTGCCTCATTATCGGAGCTCGTGTCGTCTGCAGGAGCTTGTGTCTCACCTTGGGGGGCTTGTTCCTCCGTTTTTGGCACATCTGGTGCGTTTTCTAGCTCAGTTGTTACGTTTTCTGCCGATTCTGGCGATGGTGTTACCGCTGCCGGCGCATCGGCTTGTGGTTCAACGGTGGGAGTCGGACTGAATTCAGTCGGCGTGACGGTAGGTGTCTCGTCTTCAAAAAAATCATCATAGCGGCCCATTATTAACGGCCTCCTTTAACTGTCTGCATAAACTTGGCCGTGGCGTCCTTCTCACTCATTCCCGTCATAACCAGGGCATCAATAAACGCCTGTTTACGGACTTGAAACTGATCAGCTAATTGCTGTTGGAGTAGGGCGTTTTTGTCGCGCTCTTTTTGTAGCTTTGCCTGGGCGGTTTCGGCTTTCTTACGTTGGGCTTTGGTGAGGGATTTAGATTTAGTTAGCTGCTTGCGTAGGTCATCAATACTGCCGTTCTCGTCATCGAGCTTTTTACCTAGCGCAACCTGGCGGCGTTGATAAATTTGCCACTCACGTTTCAGTGCGGCGGCATTAGTCTGCGATTTACGGTTACGGTTAAGTTGCTTTTGCTCTTTATCGGAAAAGTGCTCGGTAGTATTGCGCCGGTCATCGCCATAGCCGACTTGCTTTGCGACCTGCAGCATTGTTTGCAGGACACGGACTTGCCAGGCTGGTGACTGCAGACGCGTAGTAGCATGAATGACGTGCTTACAAGCTACGCCTTTAAGGTCCGGGTTCTTTTCCTTGGGGTAGGCGTATTCTTTCGGGGGTGCAACGGCAAAGTTACCTGCTGTGGCGATATATCGGTACCAATACTGGTGCCTACCGCAATCGCAGTCGAAAGAGAGGCGACCAGCGCAGAGCTGGCGAACAATTGCCTGATTTTTCCGCTTATCATCTGTTAATTCATCCAGTAGTGCATCCCATTGCTCAAACCGGATCTTTACGCGGTGATGTTGGTCATGTGACGCTTGGGACGCCTTAACCCGAACAATGAGTAAGTTATGTTTGATAGAGACAGGGGTGGCACTGGTAATGCCTAGCCCGTTATCGACCTTGTTGTTGGCGCGCTTAATATCTATCTGCTGGCTGTGTGCGATCAATTGCGCATAAGTGATCCCAGCTTCGCCATTGGTAAAATTGTTCCGGGCATCGTTACGATTACGTTCAAAGCCTTTTAAATCGTCCTTAGTGAAGTACATTCCACCTTTACGGCGACCGAGCTTGATAATGTCATCGAGCGATTTGTTTTTGAGTAGAAACGGCGTGATGGTAGAACGCGCCCTGCGCCGCTTCTTTCGCTGGTCTTTTTGTATCTGGTCGAATACGCGGTTGAAGTCTTGAGAACTCAATCCTTCCGTCTGGTATCGACCGGCGTTAGTCCTTGGAATGTCAGCCATCTATCGCACCGGATTTTTCCGCATAGTCGCGGATTTTGTTACGTAACCAGGTGGAATCCGGCAGGGTGAAGGTCTTGCCGGTGGGAAGGGCTTCATACTCACTTTCATGGCCAGCGATAACGCGGAATACCCATCGCAATTCTTGGGAACCGTATGCACGAAACGCGGCAAGGTCCGAGCGGTACTGTTCATCAACCTTAATCACATAATCAAAGTTGTCTTCGTTGTACTGACTCACCCGATCGAGCATTTCCCGGTGCATCATGGCCCGTAGCACATCGCTCTCGATAAAGCGGTCATCTAAGCGGTTGTAGTTCATGGCTATAGGATCCTCGTGCTGTCATCAATCACGAGGCCCGTTAGCGGCTCAGGGGAGGGATTAACGTCATTGATATGCCGTGCGTTAAGGATTCGGTTAAACGCTGCGACAATGCCGCTGGTGGGCTTCTTATCGGGTATGTCAGCATTAAGCCCGGCAATGTAGGCGGCACTGGCTACGGGGTGATAAATCGTTGCGTAACACGCCAGGATGGTGACTACGTGATCGGCCGTCAGCACCGGCCAGTTAATCCGGTACACTTCATCGCCGCTTGAGTTGAATTCGGACTCTACAACGTCTTCGGGGATGTTGAATCGCTCGCCTGATTTGGGAGGGAAGACAATCGCGCTAAGACGCTTTAATTCTCGGTACCGTTCAAGTCCTGCCACCAGCACGGGGCGCTCGTCACGGTGCTTGCTTGAGAGCTTAATGAGTGACGCGCCGGTGCCAGCCGTCACAATAGGGGAGACTTCATCCACCAGCACCTTAAAGCCGCTATTCATTAGCTTTACGACCGCCGGTTTAACCTTGGTTTCTTGGTCCTTTAGCTTCGCGGAAATCTTCTTAACTTCACCAAACGTCAGGACCCCATCATCAAAGACAGCGCTCGCCCACATCGGGGCGGCAAAGGACAGGGCAAATACTGCGATTTTCTGTTGCATACTTCCTCGCTCGCATAAAAAAAAAGGCCGCATAAAGCGGCCTGTCTTTGAGCATTACGAACCTTTCCGCGCGTTAGCTGAAAAAGGATAAATCGCCAAAAGTACCCAATGGTTCGCTTTTGCCTGCGTAGGAAATTAAGAGGTTCGTTATTTGCGTGAAAACGCGGTCAAGAATTTTTTTATTTTTTTTCGGGGCAGAAAGTGAGGCAGGAAGGGGCTTTGCGTGTACTTGGCTTCGACACATCAGGAGTACGTGTCGATTATTTGCGGTTTTGTAACCATGTTGACGTCAGCAACATGGTTACAAAACAGACTTGATATATTCCTTATAAGGAATACAATATAGCCTACAAGGAATATAAGGGTCATTGAAATGAAGTGGGTTGTCAAAAACAGAGACACATTCAAAACATGGTTCGATACGCAGGACGATGACATAAAAATTGAAGTTTTGGCGTTGTTAACGGTGCTTGAAGCGGTAGGGCCTAATCTCGGAAGACCTTATTCCGACACTTTAAATGGCTCCAAGCACCCAAACATGAAAGAGCTTCGATTAAAGGTAGACAGACACCCGATAAGAATCTGTTTTGCGTTCGATCCAGAGAGAAAAGCAATAATTCTCTGCGCTGGCGACAAGAAAGGAAAAAACGAAAAGCTTTTTTATAAAGAGCTCATAAAGTTGGCTGATCAAGAATTTGACGACCATTTAAAAGAAATTAAGGAGTAAATATGTCTAGCTTAAAAGAATTAAGGGCTGGCCTATCACCTGAAAGTCTAGCTCGTGTTGACGTAAGAGCCCAGCAGATACGTCGAGAAGTCACCTTGCAGAGATTGCGTGAAATGCTCGAAGTGTCTCAGATAGATCTCGCTGAAATGATAGGTGTAAAACAACCTGCAATCGCTAAAGTAGAGAAGATAGGGAATGACCCTAAATTATCCACTATTAAGCGCTATATTGCTGGCTTTGATGGGGAACTCACTCTTAGCGTTTCCCTGCCAAACGGCCAAAAGGTTGATTTAGAGGTATAGACCGCCAACCATATTGCTGACGTCACGAAAATAGTCTATTCCCTCGAATTCGGGGGAATTAAAACGGTGGAATTACACCAAATAAAAAACCCGGCAATTTGAGCATTGTTAAGAGGCTTGCCGGGTGTGTTTATGTTTGCTGTGGTGGCTAGGTGGCGATGACACCCGTAACTTTTTTTAAACTGGTTCAGCTTCCAGTATTCGCTTTATTTCCACAACGCCAAAGCCTATCCCTGCGTTAAACGTAGTTCTAGGATAGAGATATACGACTGCATTACGCTAAGTTGAGCTTTCAAGGTATTTTGCTTCTCAGTGCTTAATGCCTTAAAAGTCTCTGACTTATAGATAAATACAGCGAGGGAACCGGCTTTTACTTCCAATTCCTCTTTTTCAGTTTTAACGCGGTCAAGGTGACTCATTTTTTACCTGCTTACTGCGCAATTGATTAGCCTCTTTAATGATGCCTACCCAACGCTCTTTGAGGTTGAAGTAATCTAGCGCCTCGTTGCCGTCTTTCGCGTTATCCATCATGCGCTGACACCAATCAATAGGCGCTTCTACTTTCTGGCTGGTGGTCATTAGTCGATAACGATCGGGTGCTTATCGAATAGTGCCAGCACGTCTGCCTCGGCTTCTTTGCCTAAATGCTCAACGATGCTTCGGATATGCAGAATACGGTTCTTATAGGCTGCTTCCAGTTTATCTACTGCGCTTGCGGTGGCGAGTGCATACGTGCGCAAGGACGGGAACAAAGAATGGGTATGCTGACCTACCAGTGCCGGAGCAATGTTATGCGAGTGCTCGCCATCGGGTGATGGTGCCAATTCAGGTTGCGCAAAGCCTTGCTCGTGAAGCGGAGCCTCAATCTTTAGCGCACCTGGGGAAGTCAGTGCAAGAGCGGCATTTCCATCTTTTGCAGTGATAGAGGATGCAGTCGCTAACTGTCCCTTATCGACCGTTAACGCGTCCAGGGCATCAGCGAGCTTAGATTGCTGGTCGCCTTGTTCGTCTTCGGCTTTAGGTTCTGCAGGGGTGGGCTCATTCACAACGGCTTGTTCTGCTTCTGGTTGCGGTTCAGGCTGCGGTTCCGGTTGAGGATCGACTTGCGGTTCTGGCTGTGGCTCAGGTTGTAGTTCTGGTTGCAGTTCTTCTAATGACATTCTCTCTGTTTCCTTCTGACTGTGGCGTATAAGCCAATCTAAGATCATGGTTAAGCCTCGTTTATGAGTGCATGGCTAGATTAGGAAGTTAGAGATTTGATGAACCGCCGATATTTTGTTGATTTTAGATTTAAGTCAGCGCTGCATTTTGTTGCATATTGTCGCATATGGGGGTATTTTGTACTTACCCTCATGTCCTGGTATTTCCAGTAATCATTTTAATTTTAAATTTAATCAGAGCAGTTTTAGAACACGAGAGGCACCTTATGGCTACTAGCATCCGTTTAGACGATGACTTTGTAGAATCAATCAAAATCCATGCTGGCGTTGCTAAGCGTAGCGTTCCTAAGCAAATTGAGCATTGGGCGAGCATTGGTAAAATCCTTGAGGAAAACCCCGATCTTACCTATGAATTCGTAATGGAAACGCTACTCGCTAAGCAAGAGCTAGAACATTCTTTAGGGACTCGGTATGTCAGGAGAACAAAACGCACTTGAGGTATTTCAAAGCCGCCGATTTGAAAAGGCTTTATCGAAACTACCTGATAACGAGTGCGCCGTTGTAGAAGATGCAATTGATTTTGTTATAGACAATCCAACTGCAGGTGAGAGAAAGAAGGGTGATTTATCCTACCTTCGAGTCTATAAGTTTGACTTAAAAGGGCGTCAGTGTTTGCTTGGGTATAGTTTTAATGAGGGAAAGCTTGAGCTTTATTTACTCAGCTTCGGATCGCATGAAAACTTCTATACCGAACAAAAACGCCATCGAACGCAAGACATAAAGTTAGTTAAATAGTTAAGAAGTGAAGGGCGCTGTATGCGCCCTTTTTGTTTGATGGTTGTTTGATACTAAAACCGGCGTGCCTCGCAATCCATGTTCCTGCACCCTTCAAAGTGATAATCATGCTCCTGCCAATTGATACGGCCACAATCAGGGCAATTGATACGGCAGAGGGGATTCTTCTTGCGATTCTTAGCTCTTTTAACGTGTCCGGGTATCTTAATCCCTGCGCCTTGTGTCATCTTCCTGGGCGAATAGTTACTCACGTCAAAGGTGCGCCGCTTTTGCTCATTCGCCACGCTATACGGCATCCATACCAATTCTGTATCGCTTAAATCAGGCTGACTGAATACTTTCACCTTTGAAAAATCGTCACTGGTTCGATAATCAGTGAGCCAATACACATCGTTACCGTTCCATGAGCCTTTGACGAACGCGACATACTGATCGCACCCATCCACTAGCAGGTTTTCACAAGGAATGTATTGATGGTCTACGCGCCATACCGTGAGAGTATCAACATGATCGGCACTGATAGGTACATCAAAGTCTCGCCCTAACTCCCACGCGCGCTGTGCTTCTTCACGCGTGTAAACATGGGCCTTGTCTATGTTCGTGTGGTAGCCCTGGCCGTTTTGACCGTGAAACGCCATGTTGCCGCCTACGTTGTCGCGCTGGCAAGAAAGGTAAAATCTGTTTTTCATGGTTATATGGCCGGATTGCTCCGGCTCCTTAGTTATTCTGGCTGGTGGGCGGTGTATTGACTGCAGCAATCGGCAAGATAGGTGTAATTCTGGTCGTATGAATCAACGATTAATTCTGATTCTTTATACTCGCTCTTAATCGCTTCCATTCGTGTTGCGGTACCGGCTGCTTCACGTAAAACGTAATCAGAAAGAAAGTGCGCCGCACCGTGAGTAAAAGCCCACCAGCATAGCTCTTGCAGTGAGAGCGTGTGATCGGGGTCCTTGCCTAATGCCTGGATAATGCGTGAGATAATCCACTCTATGCGCTGTGTCTGTGCGAGCTCGTTAAGTGCCTCAGTCGCGCCGTTATCTCGATAGTGGTTATCATGGTGGTGGCATAGCCAGACAACGCCACATTCCGTATGCAGTTCGCAGAAATATTTAAAATGATACTTATCTTCATCTTCTTCTGTTGCTTGGCACTGACCTTGGGCCAACCCTTTAACGTACTGAACCAACATCCCTACGCCACCTAGTTTTTTGATCACCTCGTCAGCTGCAAAGAATGACGATAAACCGCGCTTAATTGCGAGAGGTTGCTTAGCGTGGGGGATAGGACCACTAGCGACATTCTTTAAGTGGGGCAATTCAGGTGAAATGACCACGCGGCCATTCTCGAATAGGGGTAATAGTTCTTTGCTAGGCTTGAATATAACAAGCCCCATCGCCGGTGATATGTCCGGCGTAAGGATTGCTTTCATGGGGTATTCTCGTTTGTGCTTGTGGGGTAATAAAAATAAAGAAGGGGTTTTTAATTTAGCTCGGCACTTGAGGGCATAAGGGGTTCGCTTCCTGTATCACTCTCAAAGCACCGAACTAGGCGACTTGTGGTACGTAACTATTCTACTTCGAGCGTGATTTGTACCTTCATTCCGAGGAATTCTAGCTCTGCATCTTCACTTTCAGCGCGTAGCATCGTCCTCATTGCAAGATTAGCGAGTATTTCTAATGCTACATCACTGTTGTTCTCTGCAGCGGCCCATATTTGTTGTTCAAGGCTGTTTGCTACTGTCGATAATGCTTCAAAACCTTTAGCCATTTTATGCCTCTTGTTTCTTAATTGGGCCGCCGTGCGTGACACGGATCATTGCAAACGGTGCTTCATCTTCGACAACGACTAATGCTTTCTTGATTATGAACAACACGCCAAGACGCGCGCCTGTTGATTTAATTGAAGCGGATTCTCTTGCGTAGGTATTTCCCTGGTAAGGGGCAAGAAGGATTGATTCACCCTCCGCTAGTTTGCGTAACGACTCTGTACGAGTTTCTTCGTTGATATAGTTCATCTTTTAGCCTCAGTAAGTAGTATGTATATACTATATTTACAGGGGTGATTAAGTCAACGAAAAGGGTGAAATAAGAATGAAAAAGAGGGGGTTATGTTATTTAGGCAGTTGAGATTCTAGCTCTGAGACTTTCGATTGCAGCTGTTCTATCTCGTCTAATAACAGCTTGACGTTGCGAGGCTGCATTAACACGATCCAAGAGGCGTCTGCGTCATTTTCCCAATGTGACAGCCTTCCTGTGGCTTCATGCCTGTGGGGCTTTTCCCTTGCGTCAATTGGTCTAAATATGGTTCTCATGTCTGAGTCAGCAAACGACACAAGGGCGGTGCCGTGGCTGTCCATCCACCAATCGCCAGGGGTGGCATGAGGTATTATTAGGCGCGCTGTTTCTATAACTTCTTTAGCTGCCTCGTCATTATTCACCAGCGTAGTTTTAATCTCGCTAAGTGGCCGTAACTTCAAGTGAGCAATTGCGGCTTCCATTAGGGCAATATCAGTATCGTATTGCTCCCGAACGCCACCACGGGGCATACAGGTGCCGTCATTCCCATACTTTCTCATACCGCGCAATGTAGAAAGGCGCTTATGCGCCTTTTGGAGTAGTTCTTTTCTGTCCATGGGTGCCTATTCTGGTTTAATAAACAAAATCCAATGAGTTTTATCGCCCTTACCGGTACGCTGCCATACGGTAGGATTAAACTCGGTAAGAGGAAGGATCTGGCTTATCCGGATCTGAGTTTCGTTCCACTTGAAAATCAATGTGCCGTTGGGCTTGAGTACCCTGAAAGCCTCTTTGAAACCCTGCTTTATATCTTCTGGCCACGTTTCTTTATCGAGCTGGCCATACTTTTTGCGCATCCAACCGTTTATGCCAGCGCGCAATAAGTGGGGTGGGTCGAATACCACTTGCCAGAATGATTCATCAGGGAAAGGAAGGTTACGAAAATCGGCGATAATATCAGGGGAAATGGTAAGGGGTTTTCTGTCGGGCATTTCGTGTGTTTCGGCTCTCACATCGCAGAACATGACGCGAGGATCGTCTTTGTCGAGCCAGAACATACGAGAGCCGCAACACATATCAAGTATTTGCGGCTCCATGGTCACGTTCCACCAGCTAACTGAGGCGTTACAGTCTTGCCACCATCAACGCCTTGAAATATTGCCGCTTTTTTTCCCTCTACATAGCCAAGGAATTTATAGGCTGAGTCTTTACGCCCTTTTTGGGACTGTTCTCGCTGCTCCTTAGCAACCTCTAGGCCATCCCTACGCAAAGACTCAGTATAAGCATCCATCTTTTCGATTTGTTCGTCAGGCACAATAAATTCACTGATTGCATAATAAACGCCTGACGCCCATCCATCGCAGAACTGATTAGCGGCTCGTGATTTTTGAGCTGAATTCATGAAGGGACAGTATGTTGATTGGAATTCTTTACGTGCTTTTTTTATTAAGCGGGTCAGCACATCGAAGACATACGCCGCCGTTACATCGCGGCGATCTAGCCCATAAAATTTAATAACTCTTTTAGCGTGTCCAGCGTCAGTGATTCGCCACCTAATTAGTGCCTTCACTCCCATAGCTTTCTCAACTGAGGCTATTAAGATAGTCATATACTTAGGTAGCTTCTCCGCGTTACTAGGAGCTGACTTGGTCTCGCTGGTGCTAATCTCTGAGAATTGCACCTCTGACTCACTGTAGCCATGCTCACGCATAAATGCTTGGGCTTTTGAGAGAGCACTTGCAGCCTCAGCGGGACTGCTTGTGTTGTTGGCCAGATTCATTAGTTTGCGGATTTTATTCAGGTAACGCTTGCGATCGTCATTCATGGTTAAGGTGTCCATTCACTAATTTCTTCGCGAACTGCATCATTCGCGGCTTCCTGTGAGTCGAAGTATTCATGACTTTCTTGGGCCGTTACCTCTGCATTTTCTCTACAAAAAGTCCTCCACCCCTTACGGCCTTTTTTCCACCCCTTATCCCAACCAATAGCTTTTGTTTCAACACGCCACGCGCGGTTGGCTAATTGCATCTGAGTTTTCATATCACTCCCCCAATCCGTTTAGGCGTTTGATTTCGTTCTCATGCCATGCAAAGCCACACCTAAACCCATCAGAAAGCTGGCTAATACCTTCTGATTTTGTTCTTAAGCCGTGCTTCTTTAATCCCTCTTCACACAGATCATCATCTGGCAACTTAATCTCCGGCACTGGCGGGGCGGTGAAGAAACTATCTCCAGAAGCAATAAAGTCTCGTATTTCTTGCACAAAGTCATGCTCGACCACTGGGTCGAAAGACTTAAACCCTTCATCCATCCCCATACATATTCTGTGAGAAAGGGAATATTCAACCATCGCAATTAAAGATTCAGATGCATCTTTTGATAGCTTACCAGCCGTTAGTGATGACAATGAATCCTTATAAGCAGAAAGCTCCATCGATTCATCTTCGCTCAAGCCAAATGGGATTTCATCTCGGCACTGTTCCATGCTGGAGATGCGGCCCTTTAGCCAGTCAATTCTCTTTTGCCGCTTCTCTTGTGTTAATGCAATCATTCGTCACTACTCCCGTTAAAGCGGTTAATCATGTCTGTTATCTGCCCTTCAAGGCGTTGGCCTAATGGCGTATTGGCAATATGCTCAGCCCATTCGTTTTCCGCTAACAGATTGGTGATTTTTATAATGTCATCTTTAACGCTTGTCCGTGGATTGATGGCTTCAATAAACTCTTTAGCCACCGTGGAAAAACGCAAAAAACCCAAGGCTTTGTAGACGCTATAGGCTTCATCTTTCTCTATACCGTCAGGAAGGCTTCTATAGTAGAGATATACAGCTTTTGACATGGTAACAACGGCTTGTCTGATTTCTTCCCGATTAGTAAATGTGGGTTTACTATTTTCCCTATCGGCTTCTATAAGCGCCCTAGCGGCGTCATAGACGTAAGGGTTTAAATCGGTATGTCCACCAGCTTGCGGCTTCTCAGTGAAGCCGTTAGCAAGGAAGATTTGCTTAATCTGTTCGTTTGTCATCACTTCTCCATGCGAACGGCAGCGGTTCAGGCAAAATCCAAAGGTGGCGCATATTGGCAACGTTAACCAGGTCACTTGCTTTGGGGTAAACCTCTACGGCGTCATACTCACTAAAGCCAACGGCGTTTTTGATTTGCTGTAATTCATCCCAAGAAATGCCGTCCTCCCAACGTCCATTACCGTTACGGTAATTAAGGTTTATCGTGAGGCGAATTACGCCGTTTTCTTCGGCAATTTGTTGCACAAGGAACTCAGGACTCAACCACACGGCCACGCGCTTAGGGTCGTATAACTTCTGAGGCCATTTCTCTTTTGGTATTGAAATGAAACGCGCTGAGGTAATCATTATCTGCTTTCCTTGCTCATTCTTTCGTTTAACTCGGCAATCAACTTGTTGGCATAGTCATATTGCTCTACAGCATCACGGGCAATCATTGCGATCCCTTTACCTTCGAGAGTGAGCGTTGTAGTCGGCCTTACTGATTCAATAATCGCGGTGCCGGTGCGTGTCTCGTAGGTCACAAGTGCCTGTGCTACTGCCTGACGGGTTTTTCCCACCTGTGCTGCTATCTGACTAACGGTTAGTCCATCACAAAGCATGACGATATAGCGCAATGTTTCGATAGGTGGGGCGTAAGTGTTCGGTGCGTTCATTACGGTGCCTTTGTGACTTTACTAAGATTTGCCAATTCAATGAGTTTAAGTACGCCTAACTGCGCTGAGCCTTCATCAATTCCGAATCGTTGTAATTGTTCGTTAACGTTATTGAGAGAATTCAGCGCCGCGTAATTGTCACTATCAGGTGTATTGAGAACGAGCTGACCAGCGAGAAGGGCATCAACGATAATGGTGAACTCAGGGCACCACACGCGGCTGTCAGTGAAGATACGTAGCCCGTCAGGGTAATCATTGGTTTTACGCTTAATAAACGCCTCAGCGGCCGCATAGGTAAGGTGAGAGTTAACGTGCTCCCATTCTTCTTGATAGCCATACACGTTTAGATAATCGCGATCCGCTAGGAAGTCCCATTGCTCGTTCTCGTTCATATCGAGAAAGAACTTATCTTCTGCCTGTATAGCTTCCTGGTTGAGCGCTTTCTTTTCTTCTAGCTCTAACTCGTCCCAATATTCTTTAGGGGAAAACCAATACCTTTCGTGGTCACTGTCTGTAAGAAGTCTTGGCGGTTCAAAGTTAAGGTCAATGCCTTCAATACGGCGTAAGCGTTGCACGGTAAAAATGGCGTCACGGGTGCAATGGTCATGGACTCTCTCACCGGCTACGTCATGGCGTAGGCGTTGAATGAAGTCCTTGAAGGATTCGTTGTTTAACGGGCCACCAGCGGCGATTGTTTGTGCTTGTTTTTGTTGTTCCATGGGGTGATACCTCAGAATGGGAAAATTGATGTTGGTTACACTGCGGCGATACATTCTTTCCAATCTTCGCCTTCAAAATTGACCTTAAAGAGCCAATCTGATTGCTCATACAAGCCCTTGGTATGGCTTTGCCACACTGACTGCTTACGTGCTGGATCAACATAGTGGGCTTGCACCATGCCATCGCTATCTACCGTGATAAATTTCACATCACGATGCACATCAAAGGTCAGCCCGAACGCTGTCACTTGCTTAGTGCGTTTCTTCATTTTCGGCTTGCTCTGTTACGTTGAATTTGGCGCTGGTGGTCACGTCCGGCCATCGAGCCTAACCCGAATAGAACGGCACCTAGCGTTACGTGGTGTACGGTCCATTCAAAGCCATATAAGCGGATCCCAAGAAACAGCGTGGAAAACATGATGAATGAACCGATATAGAGGGGAATTGAGCCGGACTTAACCGGCTTCTTTTTACGTCTTGTCATTAGTGAAGAACTGCCCCTGGTGCGGCGTGTACTTCATGGTGATTGTGTTCTTCTTCCCTGCAGTCTTCGCAGACATGACCGTGCATGGATTCCAATAGCTCTATGACTATTGTTTCTACAAAGAAAACAAGCCCTTCAATCATCAATGCGCGTTTTTCTGTGAACAACGCATTAGGCCAAAGCAAGTTGTACAAATGATCAAAGGACCATACTTCAACGATTTCGCGTACCACACTGTTAAAGTCATCATTAGGAATATATTTAAAAGCTTCAAGTTCACCATTCTGAATAAGCATGATCATGGCGCGCTCGTTATTTTCAGTTATTAGGACGTTTAACTTATCGCCAGTGCGCGTTTTAACTGAGCCGGTCAGTCCAATTTTATCTGTCTCTATAATTTCTAATGCCATAGTGATCCCATAAAAAAAGGCCGGTATTAATCGGCCTTATGCGTTAAGTGTGTGGTGTTATGCGTGAAGCGTTATTTTTTATGCGTGGAGTTGCGAGGCTTCAATACATAAACAATGATGCAAAGTAGTATTCCCATCAGTGTTAAATCGGCAAACAAGCCGATAAGGCGGCTACTGAGTCCCAATGTTGCCAGGACCAACAATGCCACCAGCGCAAAAACCAGTTTGGCTTTAGTCATTAAAAGAATTTTTCAAGTTGTACTTGCAGGGCTTGAGCAATTTTCTTGAGGACACTCATTTCATCTTCACCGATTTCGCTGATTTCCCCACCTTGTGCGGCAATATCCAAGCATAGGGCAACAACGTCCTCAGCTTCCGGCGTACCGGCAATATCAGCCAGTTCACGTAGGGCGGCAACGTTGGCTGCGCGAGGCGAGGCTTCGTAACGCGCGCGGATATTGCTGCTCATTTGAGAAATTTCACCTGAAAAACCAGCGAAAGCCGGGGTGGCAGCAAGGGTTTTCTCAAGAATAGCGATCTCGGATGGCTCGCAGTTACCGTCAGCGAACGCGACCGCGTATGCACCCCACACTGAGGCTTCTACCGCATCGCGGTTTTCCATCTTCTTAACGTTACCGGCAACTTTACGAACTTTATTTTTAAACATTCCGAACATAATCAACTCTCTTATAAACGTTGGGTAAAACCGCCAGAATTAGCGGCTTTATGCAAAATTTAGGCGTAAAAAAGGCCGCAATGAGCGGCCTGAGTCAAATTCCAGTGATTTTATGCACAAACGCGCAGTGGCTCTAACACGACGATCTCAGTCAATGTGTCGATCAATAAGCGACGGTAGCTGGTGGGACACGCGTTACGGCGTCCTGTTTGCTTACAGTAACCTTCATTTACGCCAACTACCCACGATGTAGCGGTTTCGTGAACCTTGACGCGCTTTCTGCCTTTTTCACTTACGAGAGTAATCATGTGCGTTTTGGTTTTAGTTGATTTCTTAGCCATCTTTTTACTCCTTTTGACGGATTGTTATAGTTGGAGCCATTCATTACCGGTGTCAGCACTAATAAAGCCGTGACAAACATCAAAATCTTGTTCGCTATAAGGTCGTGTGTTCTTCTTCTGGCGGTTATGCCAGTGCTCATAGCCAGCCATAAACGCCATAGGGCAATCGCTGTAATCTATGTAGCCGATCCCATTACCGTTAGCCGCTTCACGCGCACCGGCCTTAAACGAGAGTAAGAAGCCATCCCTATCCACCAGCCTAACCGTGTAATCGTCTTCATCGCCGTGACAGTCCAGTATGCGAGCCTTAAATAGCTGCAATATCGCTCTTTCATGTCGGGTGATGCCATCGCCATAGTAAAAGCCTGAGCTGTCCACCAGCGCCGGCGTACCTTCGGGTGGTTTAAGTTCACAAGGGATTGCTGAGGCGAACGCCACAATTAATTGGTACTGCTGTTTTGATACACGCACAACGTAACCTCGCTGTTAGTGGCAACTAATAAATGCCTGTCCTTCTGTAAGGGTAGGCTCTATCTCGTCAGTCACAATGCCAGCCTTTAACGCTGAACGTAGCTCTTTAAGGAAGTCTGCGACCGCGCGATGTTTTTTAAAGACAACGCTATAGCCGATCCGTGAGTTCGTTCCCTCATAAGGTGCAAGTTTTAAGAAAGAGGTACTTAAATCAGCCTTACACAGAACGGCATCCGGTACCTTATCGAATACGTGTTGCAGTTGGTCCAATCTGAAAGGGTGAATAACCATTACTGCAGGAGTGTATTGCGCTTGTTCAGGCGTCTTAACGTAGTAGTGGATGTGATAGTGATAACCACAACCGTTAATCCGGTACTCATGCGCATACTTACAGCCGCTTACCGGCTTAATTCCGGCCATTTGCAATGCCTGGCGAACGCGATCAGCGGATAAGTAGTCAGGGTGATGGGTATTGATTTTAGCCATGGGTAGCTCTCTTACTGTTTTAATCGAGTTAAGCACCCTGGAAACAAGATGTTTAGCTCGATCAAAAAAGGCCGCGCATTGCGGCCTGGTGATGATCATTGATATGTGCTGATTTCATCCGGTGAAGCAGGGCGCTTGCCAGAAAAATAGCAAATATAATCATCGAGAGAGCTACGGGCTTCATGCTCGGTACGAGCGATAACGGTTTGAGGTTTGATTGTTTCGCGCTCGTCATCAATACGAGTTGTACCAAAGCGCCATACATAAAGGGATTGCTTTTTACATTGAGTCATTTTCATGTGCTTGTCTCATTGTTTAAGCCGTCATTAATTAGAGGTCCAATCTAATTTGGTGGCGGCGTGTTAGTTGGAACCCCAAGGACAAGCACGACCTTGGTACGCGTGAGCGTACTAACACGCCACCATTGACGTGATGCCTTCGGGATTCGTTAATACCCCAAGACGGGGCGAATTTAACAGGTCATATTGTTAAAGAGCAAGAAGTTTTAAGGCTTCTTCACGCCGACCGATCATTGTGTAAGCGGTCAGCATCAAATCAGTTTCTTTTGCGTTAGCCGCTTCAAACGCTGGCTTACCACCTAAAGAGCCTTTCGCATGTCGCGGTATCATCCACTCGTGCAATGCAACCACTTCTTTTGGTGCTGGCGTGTCGTGATGCCAGTCGCATAAAGGGATTACAAATTTATGGCAATTTTCAGACGTACGCCCCCTCATGTGATGAATTGCTACGGGGTGTCTTTCTTTCCCGTGTTCCAGGCAAGCTACACAAGGTAATTGGCCTAGTTCATCCCATAAGCGTTTTTCATCAGTGCTTGTGGACCGTTCTCGATAAGCGATTTTAGTCCCTGACTTGCGCGCCGCTGGTGGCTTAGATTCGGGCTTTTTCGTTTTGGCTACTTCTAACCGCCGCTCAATAGCCTTTCTCTGTTTTTCTCTCTGTTTCGCTATATACACGGGGTCGGAGAGTTTTTGCCGTTGCTTTTCTACTGCTTTGCTGGCTCTTGCTTGAGCCTTAGCCTTCACTTTCGCCTGGTATTCAGGGTTACTCTGTTTGGCCTTTTGACGTTCTCTTGCTCTTTCCTGTTGCTGCCTCGCTTTTTCGAGCTTAGCGGCGTAATCAGTATTCATAGTCGTTACTGCGTTACCGGAAAGTGAGGCAATAATATATTGCCTCGTGCAATATATCAATACTATAATTATCTAATAGATTAAAATAGTATTGAGAAATAGTTTTGAGGCCGTTATGACCACCAGCAAGAAAGTAGTGTTAAAAGGAAAAGCACGGGTACAAGCCATCAACCAACTGTCTGAGGGGTTCGTGGAAGCACACAGCCAAAACGTTATCGTGACCAATAAACAAGTGCGCGCCTACCTAAAAGACAACAAGAAACCTGTCTCACTGGCACAAGCGATAATCTGGAACCTGATCCGTAATAAAGTCATTGCTAAGATGGGCCAGCGCAGTGACGAAATGGCCCCTAGTTACCTTATGATCGCCAATCTACCCATTAAGCCATCTTGGGATCTCGGTACCGTCACAACGTCACGCCTTATCGGTAACTGCTTAAATTACAGCGCTGAAATGGCGCGCATGACATACCAGGCGAAAATAGGGGGCGTTAATGTCTAATATGGGATTAGCACGGCCATGCGGTAACTGTCCTTTTCTGGACTCTGAGAAGTCCATCAGTCACACCTTGCACCCCGATCGCATGGAAAGCATCAAACAGGGATTGTTAGAGGACGATTTCTCAGGGTTCCTATGCCACAAGACACTGGACGGTGAAGAGTGTGAAATGGGCGAATATGAGGAAACAGGCAACGAACATCAGTGCATGGGCGCTATGGCCTGGTTACATAAACAAGGACGGCCATCAATCACTATGCGGCTGAGTTACCGTGATAAAGAATGGCGCGCTAATCTGGAAGCCAGTGTAGAAAAGGTTATCGACTAACGAAAAAAGCCCGACAATGATCGGGCTTTGTTCTATCTGAGGGGTGGCAATTACATGCTGTCAGATGGTGCTGAGGATGAATCCACAGATGGGGAAGACTCTACGCTCGGCGCAGCTGGTGCCGGTGCCGGTGCTGGCTCAACTACTGGCGCAGCTGCTACAGGCTCAATGACCGGAGCAGGGTTAACAGGCGCAACTGGTGCAGGTTCAATTACCGGTGCCGGTGCATCATCTTTGTTATCTTCTGCAGTCGGTGCCGGATCAGCATCTTGAACATTAGCCGCTGGCGTGTCATCTTGCGCCTTAGCCGCTTCCAGTTCGGTACGTGCTTTAGCGATCGCCGCATCCAGAATATCAGCTGGAACGCCAACAACGTTGTACTGGTCCAGGTCAGGAGCAGGGAAGATAGTACGGCCTAATCCTTTGTTGAAGAGGGTTGGTACGTTTTCATGTGCCATGTATAACAGGCTCGCGTTACCGGCTTCATTAAACGTGATGAAGGTTGTACGGCCAATACCGACTGCCATCATTGCACAGATACCAATTGCGGTAATCGCGTCACGGTGTACGTATGCCAGCGGCTCGTTTTCTGGTGATAACAGCCCGGTGTATTGCTGATCCAAGGACATGAATGTACCCATACGCTCAGCTTTCCAAGATGGGCTTAGGTTGCCGTTGATAGTCACGATAGGCGTTAACTGCAGTTTGAACTTGCGCATTAAAGCGTGTGCCAGGGCGTTATCGTGTAATGGGGAGTAAAGGATACCTTCATGCTCTTTTGCTAACGCTTCGCCATCTAAATTAGGGTCAAGAACAACCACCAGCTTAGTAGTATCAATATCGTTGATGTTAGCAAAAACGTCATAACCTTCTTCTTGTTTAATCAGTTTGTGATCGCCAAGAATCAGCATCATTCGTGATAAATCACGCATGGTAATGCCCGTTTCTGCTTCTAATTCAATTTTGATTTCTGGTGTAATTAAATATTGCATAACTATCTCGCTATTAGATTATTAGTTTATGGGTATTGCAAGTCGAGCAGAGCCCCAACCGTTTTAGCGGTTAGGTCTTTTAACTGATAAATCAGTTTACTTCGGGTGCCTGGGTCATTAGATAGGGTGATCGTAATGTACCCGTTAGCTTCAAGTCTGCGAGCTGCCGGTTGCAGCTGTGAGCGTTCTAGCAGGTAATGCGCGTGAATTTCGCCAGCGGTAGCAGCTTTTCCATTGCGATGGCGAGTAATGAAACTCAGTAACCGCGCCTGGGTAGAATTAAACTTATCAATGATGCAGGAACGGTAATCAGAGAGTGCCAACGTGTAGTTACGCGTGTCGCAATCAATGACGCCGTATGATTCCAATTGGTTAATCGAGATCCTAATTTTATGCGGAGAAATACCCTCGCATTTTGCAGTAATTCCCCATCTATCCAATCCGGCCAATCCAGCCTGGGAGAGTTCCCCAATGATTTTCAGGGCCACATCAGGGTAAGAGGCGCAAATAAATGGCGTACCTAACAACCATTTATGGTTTGTAGTAAGCATTATTTCTTGGGTTCCGTGGTGTCGGCGTAATCTTCGTGCTGTTCATAGCGCTAGAAACGCGCGTCACAACATCGGCAAAATTCGATAAATAATATTCTAATAGTTTTCTTCCGGCTTTCTCAGTCACGGCCATGGTGTAGCCGATGGCGTTCTGGATGCTCGGATAGTCTTTTTCTAATGTGACGAGTGGGATTGTGCTGTCGTTGGTATAAATACCGAAAACAACGAGAGGGCGACCAGACTTGATCCCGGCAGTGAAAGTAACGGTATAGCCGTCAATTTCCATTTTACGAGTATCAAATACCTGATTATCAGCCATAAAAAATCCCCATCAACATGACGGGGATTCTGTATGTAAACTATAAATTAATCAAGAGAGGGTTATAACTTTATTATATTTTTAAAATTTCATCATTTCAGTAACGGCACTCACGATCGATCCTGAGTTACGCATATAGCGCATAACAGTTTCCGTGTTCTTCCAACCACCTTCGGCCATGATTTGAGGCAGTGATGCACCTGTCGTATTCAGGTCTTGAGCGGCACCAACGCGGCAGCTATGGCCGGACCATTGCGCATAGCGACCTTTATTCGCCGGTTCATCATCTTTACCCATCAATTGCCAAGTGTCTTTATAGATTTGCTCTATGGCCACACTACTCATTGGCTTATCAGCTATCTTAGCTTTACCGTTTTTATATACCTGGGAAAACATCATCGCATCCGGGTGCGCACTGAGGCCAGACGCCTTGAGCCAATCAAAAAGGGCGCTAACGGTTTTCTCTGACAGCTGCTTAATGGTTTCGGTCACGGTATTGGTTTTAGTATAGGCCACGAATAACGTTACGTTGTCACCGTTTATCTGCAGGTCACGCACTCGTAGTCGCCCGATCTCGGACATACGCAACATGGTGTTGTAGGCCACAAACAAAAATGCGCGGTTCCTCAATGCCGACTCGGTTCCTAATTGCTTATAGAGCCTGTCGGCCACCTGCAGATCGGCAAGGTGAAACGGCACCGCCTGGCCTACGCGCTCACCACTGGTCGCCGCGACACGGTTTAGCTTTTTCATCCCTAAGCTCACAACACTATCCATGCTTACAGCCGGCAAGCCAGATATTTTCATCAGCATATTCAACATGGCAAGACGCGTCCTAACAGTATTAATAGAATTGCCTTTAACGTCTTTCATCCATATTAAATACTCACGGCAGTTATCAGGATCAACGGGTAGCCAACTATGGCCACGCTCAACACACCAGTTCGCGTACAATTTTGCACCGCTTAATAGACTCTTGAGTGTGTTAGGCGAGAATCCTTCTTTATCTCTAAAGAAATTCCGTAAATTGCTCTCAACATCCTCGGCCGTGACATGGGATAAGTGCGCCGGCATGTTAATTGTACGAATTGTAGGTAATTGGCTCATAATTTATTCTATTTCCCGTTTGGTAACGCTACGTGAATCTTTATTTATGTTGGGGGTAGAAACCCGTAACTTTTCACGTAAACGCGTCAAAAATCCCTGCCATAGTTGGTGATCAAAATCAAGTGTACATCTATCCAGTGATCACACTATAACTTTATATAACTGTTATTATCTAAAGTTATCATTTTCTGATTATTTTCTCAATAGCTCAGTGCTGGTGGTGTTTTTGAGGGAAAGCGGAAAAGGATTGGTCATTTTGATCACGAATTTTTACCGTTTCATTTACATGATCATTCCTAAGTGCATTGCAACACCTGATCACTTAAGTAAGACAGTTGTAACGCTATGTATATAATTGCTTCTTAGGGTTAATTTTATTAATTGTACAATTAAGTTATCACGATAAATTACATGCTATACAGAAATCTGGATTATATTAGCATTGTTATTATGTTGCTCCATTATAATGCTTTAGATGTTGCAGATCTTAGCAGCCTAAAGAGTGTTCAAAACAGTATAAGCATTGATATGATTAGTTTTTTTTGTAATCCTCTGGTTATTAGGGACTTACATTAACGTTAACATTACCAATTATTTATAAAACATTTTCAAAGAAATTTTAGGATTATTCTAAACCTTGAAAGCAAACGATTTTCGTTTAATCTGTATTACAATTAGCATAAAGAAATAAATTTATTTTAGATTCCTTATAATATATTCTTACCGTAATTGTTACTTTTTTCTCTTTTGCCTAAAGGCGTAAAATGGCTACCTTTACTGATAAAAAATTCGAGGAAATGTACCGCGACTTTCGCAGCGTACATGCTGAGTGGGAAACCCTTATTAAAGATGCTCTTATCTACTCTGACACCGACACCAGAGGTATTCCTTTCCGGTTTGTGGGCCTGATTAATGACCCTAACTTACTTGAAAAAGCAGAGCGAATCGTCGCCGATTGGCAGCGCTTCGCAGACGTATTCAACAAGCAAGCACAGGGGAGTAAATCAACAATACTAAAAGAAACTTACTTACCTGTTCCATATATCGTAAAGGTAAAAAAAGAGCTTGAGATAATCCGCCGCCCGGCTAGTACATCATTTGTGCATCCTCGTGAATCATTACTGTCTCGTTACGACTCGACTATCGCTCGCTTTTCTAAAGTCACTGCTGCAGTCAAATTTATTGATTACCTAAAACAAGAGCGTGATTTCTTCCTGGGCGAACCGGAAGGCACCCTATACCGCTTACGTGCAACGGGCTTTACTGAGCTAACATACCTACATAGTCCAGGAGCAGACCTTTCCCCGGAACGCGCTCAGATCGGTGCGCACGGCGCGCTGTTCTTCTCTGAAACGATGACAAAGGATGATATTAGTTTCCGTGACGTTCAGAGTTCAGATCAGCGTTCAGTGTATGACCGTATAGCACCTCTGCCATGTTCCGTATTGGACCAAGGCGAGCTATACCGTGTTGATGATGTTGAATTTGAGCGTCAGTTCCGTGAAGCCTACCGCTTAGTCCAACGCAATGACGTATCAATGCGTAATGGCTGGGAAAAACGCGAGAAAGAGGCGCGCCGCAAGTATCGTGGTACCGAGAAATACAATACGTATATTGCGAACGCTAACGCACTACGCCCGATCCGTAAGTGGCTCATTGAGCAAGACTACATCCTCGTTGAACGTTTACGTGATACTGCAGAATTCGACCTGAAAAGCATTGTCGATATTCGCGCGCGTTACCTGTATGACGATGAACTAGCGACCGGCTATTACCCTAAAACAGTCAACAAGCGCCGCCAGGAGCTCATTGACCAAGGGATCCCCCTGTATCAAGACTTGTTTCCTAAAAAGAAATAACGTCACTCTGAGGGCTTAAATTTCTAAGCCCTCTACTTCTAGCACCTCAGCCGCCTTATTCCGTAAGTCCTCAACATCTTCGCCCATCGCTTCCGATGCCGGTACATAATCCACCAGCCACATAAAGCAATAGGTGTCCCACCTATCCGGTGACTTGATATTCATCTTATTACGCATGACTTCTTTCTTAATCATGCAGAGTTGGCCGGACTCATTCATCATAAAAGGTATCTTAGAACCCTGCTCAGCCGTTGCCTGTGAGCTGTCAGGACGCAGACGGCCAGATTGAATAGCATCCCTTACCGCAAAGTTAGCGAACGCACGTTGGCTCACAAAGCGCTCTTTATCGACCTTCGCAAACATCGGTTTGCCCCATCTGATACGAGTAACGGAGATCCCCATAGATTGAAGTTCATCTGCAGTGGCCGCACCGATGCCATCACTATCGACCGCGATACGAATATTCGGGTAACGCTCCTGGGTACATTCCTGAGCAATGAAGTGCGCAAACTCTTTTGGCTTCATTGTTCCGGGCATTTCTAGCATTTTGTGGTTTACGACACGCCGCTTATTACGCCGGCCAGACACCTTACAGATATTAAGGACCGACTTATCACGACCGTTCCCCACGTCAGCGGTGGCTATCCATCCCCATTCACGCTCTAAGTACACTTTACGGCGCGCTGCACGATCTATCTCGTCACGGCCAAGCAGGAAGCCGTTGATAACGTCAGGGAAGCGCCCTAAAACCTTCACCATGTACTCAAGGGAGTCCCGACCGCCGTACTCCATCAATTTTTCTTTGATGAACTGCATAGTAACGTGAGGCGCTTCTTCACTGTTTAAGCAGATAGCCGTCCAGATCCCGTGTGGGTTATCAGGTGACTTAGCCAGGTTATGATGGGATTCGTAGAAATAGCCGGTTGGCCGTGTGGGCTGAGAGAGCATTAACATGCGGTTATCTACTTCTGTCAGCGCACCACGCATAATACTTTGGGCTTTATCAGAGATACCGGACGCTTCATCGAGAATTAGCAGGATATGCGCGGCGTGTTCACCTGCAAGCGATTCCTCGTTACCTTGCCTATAGCCTTTACACAAAACCTCCCATATCCCTTTACGTGAACGCTCATAAAACATTGTATCAGTGAGGACAAAGTAGTTTTGTAGCCAGGGGTGGCGCTTTATCGCATTACCCCAAAACATTTTCACGTATTTGAATACACCGGTGCGCACCTGGGCGATTTTGTTGGCCACCAGAACGACACGGGCATCAGGGAACATGATCATGTAGATAAGTAGCATCATGGCCGTAAGGGATGATTTACCCGTACCGTGTCCAGACGTTACCGTTGTACGGCTTCCTGTCTCTTGTACTGAGTCAATGATTTCATCTTGCTGCCAGGTCGGCGTCATACCGAATAGCAGAACGATAGCCTCAGCCCAATTGTAGCGGTACTGCCTAACGAGGTCTCTCCAACGGGGATCCGTTGTGACGGATTTTACCTTATGCGCACCGCTCACTCGTCATCGCCTTCTATGGCTATGGCTGGCGGTATATCCTCGCCGTATAGGTCGCTGGTGGCTTCATAGTCTATATCGAGGTCAGATTCCCCTTCCTCAAACTCACCGGCTTTACGCTCGCCGGTACTATCGTGATCGCCAAGGCCAAGCGTATCAGTCAGGGCAGCTACCTCTTGACGGCGCTTATGAACAAAGTTTGCAGCTTCAATCTTCGAGAGTGCATAAGCACGCGCCTCAGCATCTAACTGAGCCTCGTCAACGGTGCCGGTGTCGTCTACTTCTGGCTCAATATCGGCAATGGCTTTCGCTGCACGGGCCATGAGTGAGGCTGGGACCTTCACGCCAAAGGTTTCAATATATTCGGCGGTTTGAATGTCTGACCAACCGTGTTTGTCCCTAAATTCGATAGCCTGTTTGACGATATTCGCGGAAACATCGAGGTTAGCGGCCTTGGCTTCTGCCAGGGTAACTTTACGGTCCTCTAAATCGACCTTGTTTGTACTGGTTATCACGCCGCTAAGCATGTTGTTATGCGCGATGTGTAGGTAGCCAACATCCATCAATAGCTTGGCTTTCTTAATGGTCGGGTGGGTACCGAATGGATCCAGGTCATCTTCCGGATTCGGGTGCTCGATGGCCTCAATTTCTTGGTCCAATATCTCTACGGCGTGGGATACGGAGCGTTTTATTAAGTGCATGTGAGCAATGGATTCGCGTAGCGCCTGGGTGGCCAGTGCTTCTATGCTTTGCTCCATCATTTCATCAGCGGCGATGTAATCTTGCTGGCGTGGCGTGGCATGTTCGCCAGTTTTAATACTCGTTTCGTTGCCAGGCTTGTGACGGCGACCTTCGCCGCGTGGCTTCTTAACGTGGACCAGCTCGCCCTTACCCTCGCCATTTGTGATCATTTTCGCGTTTTGGGTTTTGGCGTTATCTTTCTTGCGCGACTTTGAAAGCGGCGTGTTTTCGCTTCCGCTTGAATCGCTATCACCGCCTGAAACCTTGCTATCACTGGATTTTCGCCCTTTTCCCTTGGCGGCTGCGTCACCGGAATTGTGATCACTTTTGCCCTTTTTACGCTTTTGATCACGGTTATGATCACGTTTTTGATCATTGTTTTGATCACTATTCTGATCACGAATAACGCCAACTTCCTCAGCATTGAGGACGGCTTTCTTTAGTTCGCGGCGCGCCGTATTAGGGTTAAGGCCATGGTACTCAGCGTACTCACGCGCAGTTATGCCCTTCTCAGCGCGTAACTGTGCGTATTGTTCACGATGTAAGTCCCAATCTACCTTTGCCATGTGGTGCGCTCTGTATGTCGATAATAAGCGCGCACTATAGGAGGTTCGCTATTTGCGAGGATGGGTTATGCGTAACGAGCGTGTGAGCCATCATTATTTGCGCGGCCCATAATCAGGAACGCTTGAGAGGCCATTACCTTGCGCTCTTTCTCAACTTTATCGGCATATTCACGAGCGATGCGTGGGGAACCGGATTTGACGTATAACGGGAAGCTGTCGCGCACTAAGCCTTCATCATTGCGGATCTTGAAGGTATAGCCATTAAGGGATAATAGGCGGTATTTATGGGGATAGACGTCTTTAACTGCGATGCAGGTACAAAAACGTGAAGATACGAAATTACGGACCATGCTACTTATCTGGCTACGGTCTACTATGATGTTCGGGTATCGTTTTACCACCAGCGAAATTATCTCATTGATGGTTAAGGGTTCCTTTTGCTCAATCATTAGCTGTGCCATTTCTAAGCTACACACTTTTCGCATTTCTTATCCTCACAATAATAGTAAGGGAATTATAAGAATGGTGATTTTTTGAATAAGAGCAAAGCTATAACTTACATACACTTACCCCGAAAAATGGTTAAAAAAAAGCCCTGCAATGAGCAAGGCTTGTTGGGGGTATTCTCTTATACCGTCTTGGCCTTCTTCTCCGGCCAGCATTTCCATAGGGATAGCAATAAGAAAGCCACCAGCGAATAATTCCATAGGTTATTGATACATACGCACGTCATTAAGGTGATAAATACGATGCGCCAGAACAGAGTAAACCTAATTAGCTGAGCGAACGGGCCCGCGTAAAAATAGATAGCCTTACCAATACGCGTGATTAGTCCCTCTTTTTTCTTGGTGGCCATAGCGTAAGCCACGTATGCAACGACTGATAAAGCGCCGTATGCGATAGCTAACCATAGCTGAACGCGTGAAATGCTGGCCCATACAGCGTGCTTCGTGTAGCAATCAAGCGCCAATGGGAAAACGTATAGTGCGGAAATCCAGTTAAATGGGGTTACTCTCATTGATGGTGCTCTTTAATTGAAGTGATAATGCAGTGATACCGGCTATAAAAAAACCAGTCGTGAATAGTGCCCCCGTGAGAAAGGCACCAGATATTGATAGTGTTGTTTCGAATAGATAAACAGACGCGCCCATAAGGCTAAATCCTGCTAAGAGTAGTGCTGCATCAATAAGTAGACGCTTTGACACTATTTTATCCCCTCTTTACAGGTCTCCTTCCTCATGATCATAGGTAATCGGTGGCAATATAAATCGCTCAACGCAAACTGAGATTCAGACGTTACTGTTCTTAGGCAAACGGAGCACTTGT
Source organism: Rosenbergiella metrosideri (assembly GCF_022602565.1). Lineage (GTDB taxonomy): Bacteria > Pseudomonadota > Gammaproteobacteria > Enterobacterales > Enterobacteriaceae > Rosenbergiella > Rosenbergiella metrosideri. The sequence goes on along the minus strand of NZ_JALBCV010000011.1, from coordinate 11,935 downwards.
ATACGTGTTCTTCGGTCTTAGGTTGATTTACTGCTTCGTAGGTTGCAGCAAAAATATCAGGCTTACATGGGTAGTATTCGCCCTGTACGCCACGGATAAGATAATCGCCTTTTGAAGCCATCATCTTTCCTTCAAGGGTTTGAACTAATAAGTCCCTTTTCCCACCGATCCTTTTTTCGGTTAATGCTCCAGCAAAGCTATCACCAAGAAAGATTTTGCATTGGCCAAGGTTTTCGCCTGTCCATTGAATCGCATTAATGACTACAGGCTTTTTGCGATACTGAGCCACTTTATACGCCCCAATTTTCTTCGTTCATTACACTAACTCCCAATCACTCGCTAATACTGCAATGGTTGATGGTTTCCAATCACCTGCATTGGTACCGAACGTCATAATGAATTTTGGATCCTGTAACGGCCTGAGTTCTTCACCCTCTACACCCTGCTGATAATATTCAACGGGAACACCTAGAACGCGTCCATAAAGGATTTCACTGTCTTTTGGTAGGAATCCTGCCTCAAGCTTTACGGATTGCTCTTTAGCCCATACCTGGCGGCGTACTGTTCGCCCTTCTATCATCCAACTTAATGCAGTATGAAATGGCATGGCTGATCGAGCGCGTTGAGGCTGTTCAGTTTTGGATTGTCCGGTGTCTTGCATGAAGGTGACGAAACTCACGGTGGCGTGTACCAGTGCTTCTCTGAGGGATTCCCCTTTACCAGAAAGAGTAAGGCCGTGTTTGCCTACTGATACGCGGTTGAAATGTTCGTCTGAATCGTCAATGTCGATCGTGTGGCCAGAATTTAGAAGTAAGTCGATAAGCTCTTTGTGGCAGCTTATCCACTCTTTAACGTCCTTTACGCCTAAGTAGCGAGAAATGACGGCATCGTCTTGTGTGTCGTAGACTTTCTTTGCTTTGGCTTTAGGTAGTGCTTTACCTGCTCTTAGCTGTTCCATTACTTCTTACCCTTACGAGTGATACGTTTACGTGATTTACGGATGCTTTTTGCGGTCGCGCGCGTCTTAGATTTGCGTTTAATCACGGGGACTACAGGAAGCTCATAAACGACAGGCTCCGGGGCTGTTTCGACTGCCGGTTCCTGGTTCGTATCAACGGTCGTGGTAGGTGTCTGCTTATCGGCCACCAGCATATCGATACGTCTGGATAGCTCAGATTCGACTGCTTTGTGCTTATTGCGCCCTATTAGGCGGCTGAGTGCTTGTTTAATGAGTTTACGCATGGTTCCAAGGTGCTTATGTAAATTCAGGCAAAAAAAAAGCGGAAGTGTTTAGCTCCCGCTGGCAAAGACTACTGATACAAAGGTCTTTTATAATGTTGCAATCAAAGGTATGTCAGGTAGTTCAACACCGATAGCGCCGTTCATTCACTATCAGTCAGCCGCCTAAGTCGCCTAATGCCCATGAGCTCAAAGGCGGCTGAGTGATAGTATCTGTAATAATTTAATAAACTAATATTGAATTAAATGTTTTAGTCTCGGCGAGGTAGTGAGGAAAAATTTAAGGATCATAAAAAAAACCTCACCACCCCGACAAAAACGTGCCTACTACTAAAACTACAGATTGTGACGCCTCCGATGAAACTGCTAAGCTTGAGGCCGTATGACGTCACAAGGCAAAATATACATTTTCCGGTTATAATTGTCTAGCAGAAATCAGATAAAAAAAACCGACTGATCACTGTTTATTCTTTGCCTTCTGTTTGCGGCGTTGTTCGCGGTTCGGCTCGTTAGGCATTTTAAGGCTTGAAAGCTTGCTACGGCGGTATTCCTCAACTGCCCCATTCTCGGCTGACCAGTTATTTTCCCAGGTGATCACCGCATTGATAATCTCTTTAGTCATCGCATCACCGCACCCATCAATATCTTTAAATTCCGGTGTCAGAATCGCCGCTACATCACGTACCGTCACAAAACGGTTATTCATAAGCGTGTTGGCTGTACGCGTGGAAAGGTTTAGCTCTGATAGTGGGGCTTCTTCTCCGGCTTTAATGCGCTTGTAGAGTTGTGGCGTTTCTACCTCAAAGGCAGCTTCAATGCGCCCTTCTAAATCAATGGTTATGTCTTCGTTCCAATGCTGTTCCAGGTGCGGCAACTTATGGAATATTGCTCTGCCCCATGGTGACGCTAATACCGTCATATCGATCATGGTGGCCGTTCTAATCTGCCAATGTGCATTTACCCCGTAATGACAATCACGCTCGGTAAAGTCGCCATATAACGGCATCAGGATTTGATGATGGAACGTGTTTATGTGACAAGTGATATTATGGCCGGCAATTGATCTCGTTGTGTGCTCGGTATAACCATCAGTACCGGACATACGGTTTATGTGGTGGGCCATTTCAGCCATGTCATGCTCAAGATTGAGATTGCGTAACTGAATATTGTTCGCTGATTTTTCGGTGTCAGATAGCTTACGCTGCAGAGTGTTATTTTCGGACGACAATTTTTTATTGGTCGTTAATATCTCCTGGCGAACCTTAGCATCTTCGCGGCGATCAGCGCGTAACTTGGCGTTCTCTTGCTGCAGCTTTTGATTGTCTTTACTTAGGCTTTCCGGCAATGCCTTACGGTAATGAGCAAACTCCGCACGTTCTTGGCGTAATTGAATGGCAGCCACCTCGGCCACGCGATCATTATTAATCACCATCTTTTCGTGTTCGTGGCGAAACGCCTCAAACTTGGCTTCTAATCGGTCGTAATTGGCTTGTAGGGTATCGGATTTGTCGATTTCCTCAGCTAACCGTTCGCTTAATGTATCAGTGCCGGTCGCGGCTTGCGCCTTTAGGGACTCAATCGCAGATAAAGACTCTTTGAGACGGTCATACAGCTGCTCTACCACGTCCAATACGCCGTTATATTCGCTCGCCTCATGGTCTAGGCGCGCGTTTAGGTCGGCAATCACCTGTTCAACAACACTTTTACAGTTTTGAATAGCTTTAATGTTGAGGTCATCACCTTTGCAGCGGTGGATCACCATGTCCAATTGGCTAAAGGCTGACATGGCCGCTTGCTGGAAATAATCGTCTGTATAAGGGGTTTCGCCTGGCACGATGGCTGGTAATTCGAGGGTTTTTGCTTGTGCTTGTGGTTCCATTTTACGCCTACAATACTCTATTAGATAATAATTGCGCGTAAATCTATAAGGTTATAACCGTTTTATCAAGTTGCATACATCAAAAAGCCCGGCATAACCGAGCTTGTAGAATTCTTTATAGAGAGAGCCAATACGCGGCGGTACCGAGCGCAAAACCTATTGAGGGCAATATCACCCACTTTGACCACCAATGATCCACCAGCTTTTTAAAGCCCGTTTCAAAGTAGTGATCTGACATTTTCCCCAGGTAATTGATGGAAGCGATAATGACAGGCTGATAAGCGTTAACCTCATCTAACTGCGCGTTAATTACTGGCGCGGTAAGGTTTCGTTCGCTGTGCTTGATAATGCTGGTCTGCATCCGGCCGTCATTGTCGGCCAGCGTGACGCTAAAAAAATGACTACGCACAATTACATCGCCTCAACTATCCAATCGTTTGCTAATAGATCGTCCGGCATAAACCTTGCTGGACCTTGTATCTTTCCATCACGCACGACTTGGATCTCTTTGGTACTTATTTCGATGAATAAAAACTCGCCTTTCGGCCAACTGGCACGGTAAAAGGAAGCGTTACCATGTTTAGCGTTTAGTAAAGACTCCACCTCAGAGTACGTGAGATTAGTAGCTGTCTTGTTTTCGTGCTGTGATTGTAATGATGCTTCTTTCAAGAGAAATTCCCTAGTTCAAATTCATATAATCAAGTGTCACGCTAATTGCTTCTTCTGTAGAACGACATTCAACGTACTTATATCCCTGCCCTTCTAGCCTTTCACGCCAAATCTTCTGTTCTGCAGTGAGGCTGTTCTTTCCATATTTCATCTCTATCCTCAGTCCGTAAAACCCTTGCTGCGCCGAGTCTAAAGATATGTCGGGGTACCCTTTTTTCTGTCCCTCTGCTCGCATTTCTGCCCCGGCCTTTTCCGTTCTATATCCACCGTTAGGCGTGGCGTGGATCAGGTCGTACACATCGGGGTGAAAGCGCTCAAAATAATCAAAATAGCGAACCTGCGAATAGTGCTCGCCTTTTCCATCTTCTAAGCTTGGATTTTTGGCTAGTTTTGCCAGTGCGATAGCATGAGGACTAACGTTCGTTGCAACTTTACGACTCGCTCGCTTTTTGGGTGTACCTTTAGCTTTAGATGGTACCGATTTCTTACTCACATAGCCTTGATACCAGTCTTCTGAGAACCGTAAAGTCATAATTTCGTTACATACTGTTATAAAGCAATATTGTAGCCTTGTATTATTTAAAATTACTATAAATTTTTATTAATTTGCCCTTCAATATTTAATTGAGTTTCGTCAATTAGTGCTTTCCACTCGCTTAACGTTAATTCTGATAGTTTTTTGATCACCTTCTCTGTTTCAGGATTAATTAACCATACAGAGTGCCCTGATTTCGCTACATAGGTCATCGATCGGGACTGTGGATGCTGCAAAATTGCCGAGCCATTTGCTGCACAAAGTTCAGCAATATCCTTCCAGTAAACGCGCTTATATTTAGTCACTTTTTTGGTCGCTCCCCTGTGTCGGTAAGTTGAATTTTGTTATCGAAATATCTGTACTCACATACATATAAGGCTCTGTATCATCGGCACTTTCTGATACATCGAGGTAATGATACGGGTCGGTGACAATGTGATCAACAAGACGCTCAGCACTGTAAATGATGGCAGAAAGAACCGTTAGGGCGGGACGCTGGTAAGAGTAGATAGCTGCCACGTCACTATCTATATTTTGTCCTAGTCCGTATTCCCCACTTTCGACTATCAATTGTTTTAGTGCCGGCCACCAGGGACCATACGCAATATAGCGTTCTGGCTGCGAAAGGATCAGCGATTTAATATTAGTGAGTGAACTGTCCAAGTAATTATTTTCGGTCATACCATCTGGCATTACACCTCGTAATATTTCCTCTAAATATGCCTCTTGTGGTATTACAGTATCGACTAAAGTTGTCATATTCTATTAACCTTTTATATATATTTTATATTGTATAACTATACTGTAATCAGAGCGAATATTACCGCCCTGATTATTAGGTTTGTATCTATTTTCTAACGCGATTTATCGCGGTTGTTAGTTGTATCTGATCCACGCTCTTTTCAATCACCCAAGCTGGCATATTGAAGTCACTACCGGCGACCGGATTCTGTGAGAAGTCCCAAAAGATTGCGCCGTATTGAGTCTTTAATAGCTCTCGCACTTCCTTCTGTTTAAGTACCGGCTCACTGCCTACATCCACAAGCACCACGCCGTTACCGGCATCAATGTTTAAGGTGCGCGTGTAGAAACGGCCACGGAATTTAGACTTAACGCTCGCTTTGAGGTCATTTTTCACAACGTTAATCGTGTAACCGTCTGCTTGTTGGCTATCCACCTCAGCCTCAACCGTCTGGTCTGCCACGGTGGCAGCTTTAGCGGCATTGGTTTTAATAGTTTCGCGTTCTGCATCGGTTAGCTCGCCCGTTAACGCCTTAATCCATTCATCAAAGGTCATGTCGGCTTCACCTTCCACGCGGCCAGAATCTTGATACTTACCGGCTCTTAGAGCGTTGATAGTTTGGCTGGTGGAAGTGACTAGCTGTGTAATCGCGCTCCATGTTTTCGCGTCATCGACTTCTGATTGCATGACAGCCCCGAAAAATACCCCTGTAGCGATATACAGTGGAATATCGGAGCGGATCGCCTCTTGGTCGTTTCTGGCCGTGTTGATTAGGTTGTAATAGCCAACCCCTACCATGTCCGATAGCGCGCTGTTTATCTGCATCTGTGACACGGTATTAATCGCCTTAATGACAGCTTGGCCGTACTCAGCACCGGCTTGCGCCAGGGCATCGCCTTTCGCCTTCATGCGCGCCTCTTTAACGGTACGGATAAACTCGGTGATCTCTTTCTCGTTTGAGAATTTCGCGGTCAATTCTGCCCGGACAGAGTAATCAGAGATACTGTATTGCCAGCGACTTAATGCATCGGTCTTGGTGAAGTAGAACGCCTTACCTTGTTCTAGGTCAGTGTGGAAGAATGAGCCGTACTGAGGGTATTTTTCCTCACACTTGGCGATGAACTTATCGTAAACCGGCTCAACGTCTTTGATGGTGGCTTGCGCGCCGTAACCTTGAAGGATAGTTAGGTAATTAGATCCATATAACGCTTTAAGAAACTCTTTAAGCCCATAACTAGAATTACTGGAATCGTGGTACCACTCAGCGACACGGGTTTTTAACTGCTCATTACTCGAATCAGGGTAAAGCAGGTTATCCCCTTGGAGGGTGTCACGGGACATGCTAACGCTCGCAAGCTTGCCTCCTTTATCAGCTAACCAGTAGTCAGCACCGCTGGATGAATAGCTGTTACGGACCACGTTCACCTTAATTCCGGCATCTTTAGTGAGCTCAGCGAATTTACTTGCGGTAAAACTACTCGCAATCTCGGTACTAAGAACGCCCATTGCCGCGCGTTTAAGCAATTGTGCATCACTCTCTGAGAGAGTGACCTTCTCGCCTAAATTGCTCATGGTCACATTGCGCGTGTCGCCTGGTCCCCAATTTGTGTAGGAATAACCAGATGACCTTGTGATATTGATCACCTCAACGCTACAGCTTCCCTTTTCCGGGTAAATGGCTGTTAGGCGAACAACGGCGGTAATGTCGCCTTCTTCATTGGCCGATGTTTTAAAGTAGTTGCCGACTTTAACCAGGCGTCCATCCGGTAACTGCGTATAAGAGGCCGGATTATCAATCACGTCCTGGTCAATATCTAATACGCCATCTTTAACAGCTCGTTCCACGTCTGCGAGCGAGCGCTTGATAGCACTACCAGCACTTTTCGCACGTTTAAGGGCATTGTTTGCCTTCTTGAGTGTGTCTTGTGCGTCTAGCAAGCTTGCGCTGACTTCTTTGAACTTCCGGCGCGCATTGCGGCGCTCACCTTGGTAGTAGCTAGATAGCGAGGTGCGGCTATCCTTCATGGCTTCCTCGTAGTGCGTCTGGTTTTCACGCGCTCTTTCGAGATCCACCCCTAAATCAGCTACCGCTTTGGTGGCTGTATCGACTTCACTTTGTAGCTGCTCAATCGGTCTTGAAGCTGCATTACTGGCTTTTAGGTAGGTATTGAGGGCATTAGTCGCGTTCTGAGTCGCTACGCGCTTTTGCTCCGCTTCACGCTCAGCCTTTTGCTTGGCAAGCATTGCGCGGCGTTCTTCGGGGTTTGCAGCAAGCATAACGGCACGTTCTTCATGGCTTGCGGCGTCACCGTTCGCCATTTCAGACTCGTCAGACGTCATTACCGTGGTCAGCCAATCTTTTTTACGCTGCAGCGTCTCTAAGCGGAAGTCATCAAAGGTTCCTTTGCCGCAATAGTAATGCGCCCGGACAGATTCATTACTCGATCCCACGCGCGCGCCACGTCCGTTACGTTGGTTAATACTCGCCGGTGTCCACGGGAACGTTAAATGGTGAATGTCCGTGGTCCCTTTGTGAAGGTTGATCCCGACTTCCGCTTTCTTGTTACAGATAACGATAGGGGTACGGCCTTCGTTGTAATCAGCGGCGATACCTTCCATGCCAGACAGGCTTACATCACTTTTCGCGGCGATATAGTCCTCATAACGAGCCTTATCCGCGTAATACTTCTCCCACGCGCCATCTTTGTAGCCGTTTTTGCCCTCTTTCGGCTCCACCGGCTGCTTAACGGCTTTGATTTTTGGTCCACCAGCGCTTGCAACGGTTGTGGCATTGATAATCCCTATCTGGCTTGCATCCATTCCCAGGGCTTGAGAGATAATGCGCTGTAATTTGCCGTGCTGCGTCTTTTCATCAATGAAAATGATTTGCTTACCGTCTTCTAGTCCGGTTTTGAGGTTTTCGATAAGGGCCGCGTATTTAGGCGGTACTGGATGGGAAACTTGACTGAGATCAATTCCTGCATCAGCAATGGCCTTGAGTACCTCTTTTTCGAGCTCGACACTGACTGTCAGCTCTAAGTAGGTCCCGTTATCGGTAAGCGTTGTCGTGATTTCTTTCGACTGTTTGAGAGGGTTATCACTGCCGTTGTCGTCTTCGTCATCACTACCACCGGCTGAGAGCGGTAACTTAGCGACAATTGCCTTAACTTTTTCCGCGTCTTCGGGCTTGAACTGAAAACGCATCTGGTTTTTGTATAAATCAGGATCCAGTGAAACCTTATCCATGTCGCGGATAATTGAGAAAATAGCATCGTCAGGCTTAGAGTTTGATACGCCTGTATCGCCATCATCCATTTTAACCAGGGACGTGCCGCTACTGAGCAAGGTCGCCCGTTGACGTAGCACCTCATAGGCTTCTGATTGCTCGTCTGTCATCGGTACCGCTACGGATTTCTCGATAATGTCCGGTATTTTGACGGTAGCCTTAACGTCTGCAGCGGTCTTGATTGACGCCCAACGGTGGAAGATACCACGCAAGCCATCAAGGTTTTTAAAGCCCACTAGCCCCTGTTTCTGTTCGATAGCGCCTGAAATGGCCTGAACATCCACGGTCGCTGTTTCACCGAATACTCTAACAAAGTCATCTGGCGTATAAACGCCCATCGCTTGCCACTCACCTGCAGGAATAACGTGCGAAAGCATGTTAAACGCATCAATCGGGGAGTTAACGAGCGGTGTAGCAGTCAGCATGACTACACCACGGCCATTGTTCTTATTCATCAGATAAGACGACTTCACCGCCATGTCACGCGAGATTTGCGAGACTGCAGAGGTCGGCAGATAGGCCAATTGTCCGGCTTCACGCCCTGCAGAGAATGAGTTTCGGTAGTTGTGGCCTTCATCGGCGATCACACTGTCAAAATTCATGTCTTCAAAATACGGTACGTTCTGCTTTTTCGCGCTGCCGGTATCGGCGGCTTTGTCCTTGAGGCGGTTAATCTTGCTCGCTTCACGGTGCGAGGATTTACCAATATCAACGCGGCCAGATTCAATCGCATCGAATACGGCTTGTTGTTGGTTCGCCTCAATAGTCTCTTGGCGCAGTGGAATTGAGGCGAATTGCTCTTTAGTCAGGATCACGTTTCGCCAGTTAGACGTAGGGATCTGGTTCAGGCGTAGCAAAATATCGGCGGCTGAGGACTCCTTAACTACATCACGCACAACGGGATTACCGTCTTTATCCGTGACGATTTCGTTTTTCTCGTTACGCACCGGCGCGGTTAATGGTTTACCGTCATCCCCCGTCACCACATCGAGGCCAACAAACAGCATCGTGGCGAAAGCTTCATCCGAATAGAACTCGCGCGCTTCGTGGTACCAGTTTTGATAGACGGCTTTCGGTACTACGGTCGCGGTGCGTTTCGTCCGGCCATTCTCAAAGTTATACGCTTCAAGTGCTAAGCCGGTTGTTGTTTTCCCAAGTCCGGTACCAAAGCCCATTATGCCCCGGCCATCTTCTGATAAGCGGCGCACTTCCTCGTTTTGGTGGCTCATTGGTATGCGTTTGCCACTAATCCCGGATAGGTTCAGGCTCGCATCAGAGTGCGCGAACGCCACATAGCCGTTAAACGCATCGTTGTAGTCATCCTCAACCTGTTCGGCGCTGGCGTGAGAGGCGATCCACTCGTTAAAGCTTTCCTCCATGGCAGCGATTTTGGTCAGGTATTTACCTGCATTAGAGCCGCGCGGCTTCACGCCGTTGAGGTAGTTTTCTAACTGATTCAGGAAACCGTTAGCATTAGTGGCCTTCTTAAACTCTTTTTCACCTGTTTTTGGTGAAACCACGGTACGCATCTGGTAGCCGGTGAATACGCCATCTTTGCCGGCATACCCATCTGGCGATAAGAGCTCGCCATTCTGAATATCCAGATCCGGCGTGGTGTACTTGAACTGGTCATAACCCTGATCCGCTAAAAACTCCTGGATAAGTCGGCGGTCAAGCCAGCGCGCATTGAGGTTAATTTTGATTTTTTTCAGCTCGATACGACCACGTTTCGCGTTGATTTCATCAATCTGGCGTAGGTAGTTATCTTGCTGGTGGCCTTCTGGCACGGAGCCGGCCAGCGCCAAGAGGTCTTTGGCACGACCGCGTACATCGCCGGAGGTGGCGCGCGTCATCGGCAGTAAGTTGCCGTTGCCATCGAGGGCGATTTCTTTAAATTGCGCGAGGTAGGTCAGTGCCTCGTCATCATCTGCCGGCAGCTCGCCGGTGAAGTTTGCCCGAAAGTCATCAAGCGTGACCGGCGTTAAACTTACCTGGCTAAAGAGGTGCGCGATCACTTGCTCAGGTTCCGCAAAGTTAACGCCTACAGCCGCCTCTGTATCGAGCGTACCTGACAAGAGATCAGAGACTTCGCCAGTGGGTGAAACGTTGCCCTTAAACGCTAACCAGGCACGGGAGCGCGGATCGGAAAGGTTTTTAGCCTTAATCGTGTCGCACCGGCCATACTGATCAAACTCAGCACTAACAAGCTTCGCGGCATCGGCAAAGATTTCGGCTGAGTCTTGTCCTAGTGCCGCCCTGTCGGTTCCCTTAATGATTTCAAGGCCAATCATGCCACCCCGTAAAACGCGCTCACGGGAAGCCGGTGGCTGTGAGTTAGCGAATTGAACAACGGCATGAACTTGCTCGGTTAAAAGATTCGGGTAGCTTCGCGCGATGTTCTGCAGCTGCTCGGCGTTAAAGCTCAATAGCCCCTCAGTTGAGGAAGTCCGGCCACTTAACTCAGCGTAATTCTGCGCACCAAATTGCGTTGCATCCACAATGGTTGTGTCGCTTTGCGTCTGCTTAACCCACATTTCACCGTTAAATTCATGCCAAATACCTGAGACCAGTCGGTGATCTCCTTCTTTTGCGCCTTGAAATGTGCTAGTGGGGGTGCCTAACGCGTCATAATCAATACGGGACTCAAAACGGCGTGATAACGCGGTTTTCATGGCAGCATCGGTGATTTGCGCATCCTTTTTGACCACCAGCATGTTTTGATATTCGGTGCGTTCCATTTCCCCGTGCACGAATTTTTTACCGTCCTGCAGGAACCATTTACCTGTTAAAAATTCCGGCCATAAAACGTTGGCTTGCTTCAATACTTTGTCGGTACTGTCGTCAATGATCGTCTTGAGGGCTTCGGTATGCTTGCGCAGGACCCACACATCGACAACCGTTGAGGTGCCAGACTCAGCAAAGGTACCGGACGGCATACGGTGCGCGCCTAAAAACTCAGCCTTGCGTGATACCTGATCGCGTAGCTTCTTACTCTTAGTGCTGTCAGTCATACCGTTGGGCACCACTAGCACAACTAAACCGCCAGGCTTAACCTTGTCGATGGTACGCAGTACAAAGTAATTACCGATGTTCTTCTCTTGCGCATAAGCCGGATCCAGTTGAGCAAAGCCGGAGCGTCCTTCACCAAATGGAACGTTACCCACGGCATGATCGTAAGTCCCATCCGGTACCGCGCTGGCTAACTTCTCAAAGGCCCCTAAATTCACTTCATCTTCGGGGTGCAATAGCTTGTTAATGCGTCCAGAAATCGGCGAGATTTCAGCGCTCGACATGATAGAGGTAGTCGGCTTAGTTTCCTGGAAAATCCCCGTTCCGGCTGACGGTTCAAGTACATGGCCAGCGCTCGCACCGTACTCTTTCATTAGGTCCCAAATACCCTCGGCCATAAACTGAGGCGTGTAGTATTCATACTGACTGCCGCCCTCGCCTTGTAGCCCACCTTCGCCAGTGTACTTAGCCAGAATTGCACGTTGTTCATCGCTCAGCGTATTGCCATCTGTACCAATCGGTAATTCGTTAAGTAATTCAATCGCGGCATCGTTAGCCGTGCGCCGCGTTTTTTGA
>NZ_JALBCV010000117.1 GCF_022602565.1 Rosenbergiella metrosideri | reverse complement strand
AGCAATCCGCGATGCACTTGAAGGTGTCGCGTATGTCGTTCGGTGGGGGCAGCAAACCATGGACAGTGAAACTAAAAAGTATCGTTACTCATTCGACGTTGATTGGATTGTTCAACGTTAATTTGCCTTTACTCGTATATAACCCGCTGAGGCGGGTTTTTTTATTGGAGAAAACCTTATGTCCATAGTAACTCAGGGGACGCAGTTATATATTTTTGATGGAAAGAAAGTCTCTGAAGTTGAATGTATTAC
>NZ_JALBCV010000116.1 GCF_022602565.1 Rosenbergiella metrosideri | reverse complement strand
GAAGAACAGCTCAAGATCGCCCACCGGCGTGTGACTGTTGGGCACGGTTCCGGTCCGCAAATAACGAACCCCGAGTAGATGTCTTCCCGACGGGACCGGACCCGACGCGCTGCCCAGCTGCTGGCGCTCACCGAGGAAGTTGTAGACGTAGTGCAAGCGTCCGTCCCGGACGAACAGCACGTGCCCGCCATGGGCGCCGCCGTGCTTGAACAGCACGCCCTCGGCGCCGGTGGTATCGATGGTCACATCGGCC
>NZ_JALBCV010000115.1 GCF_022602565.1 Rosenbergiella metrosideri | reverse complement strand
ACCCATTGCCGCCCGCAGCGGCGCTCTCCAGCGGATCCCCGCCCAGGTCGACGATGCGACGTTTGTCCGGGTCACTGAGCACCTCGTAGGCGACGCTGATTTCTTTGAATTTCGCCTGCGCAGCCTCGTCCGGGTTGACGTCGGGATGCAGCTCGCGCGCCAGCTTGCGGTAGGCGCGTTTGATGTCCGCGTCGCTGGCGTTCTTGCTCACGCCGAGCAGCCCGTAATAATCGCGTGCCACGCTTGATTCTCC
>NZ_JALBCV010000114.1 GCF_022602565.1 Rosenbergiella metrosideri | reverse complement strand
GATTAATACTAGGCCTTTACACCTTATTCATTATCGCTGAAATGTATTTGATGATTAAGTTTGCTCGTCTAGGTCCATCGAGTTTGAAAACCGGTCGTTATCATCACGAGCAATCTACCGATCACGCTTCAGTGTAAAAATCGAGGACGTAAGTATGTTTGACTATGAAGTATTACGCTTTGTGTGGTGGCTACTGATTGGCATCCTATTTATCGGATTTGCCGTCACTGACGGCTTCGATATGGGGGTAGGGA
>NZ_JALBCV010000113.1 GCF_022602565.1 Rosenbergiella metrosideri | reverse complement strand
GCGTCATTTCCTTCGATTGACTTTTGCTGGTCGTTTCGAAGGATCACGCGATGACCGCCCACTACTGGGCTACGACACGCCCACCGGCCTTACCTGCCCGTACACCACACCCCTGGACGTAACTCCGCGCCGATGACTACAAGGCAAAGATGCTGGCTGCGTTTAGGTCTCACGATGCCGTGTTAAGAGAGTTCGAAAAGCTCGGCCGCTATCATCAGTCAACCGGGCACGGCTGCCTCTGCGGCAAACGAAAC
>NZ_JALBCV010000112.1 GCF_022602565.1 Rosenbergiella metrosideri | reverse complement strand
CGTTTGAAAATCTTGGCTACCAAACAGAGCAATCACGCCGAAGTCTCCCATCGACATCAACGAGGCGAATGCGAAGGCTTGTAACAACGGCTGTCGCAACGTCGGTAACTCAATATGACGTAAACGCTGCCATCCACCTAAGTTCAGTGAGAGACAGAGACGGCTATATTGATTCGCTAAGTCACGCATCGGGCTTTCGAGTAGCTTGCTGGCATAGGGTAAAGCCATCAAGGTATTGACGATAATGACCAGATA
>NZ_JALBCV010000111.1 GCF_022602565.1 Rosenbergiella metrosideri | reverse complement strand
GCCGCATGGTGACTGACCCGTCGGACGCTGTGACGGCCGTCACTATCTCGCCGACGATCATGAAAGGAGCCGCGATCGCATTACCAACTACGCCCACCACCAGCACCGTCAGCAGGCGGATGCCCAGGACCCGCCAGAAGCCATGACGCACGAGCGCAAAGGATCTGGTGATCGCCTCGACGATGGGCAGCCTCTCCAGCACGATCAGCACGGGTGCGAACAGCAGGACGACATACAAATAGGCCAGCGACACCC
>NZ_JALBCV010000110.1 GCF_022602565.1 Rosenbergiella metrosideri | reverse complement strand
ATCCGTTACCGTGCAACCCACGGCGTTGACCTCTCAATTAGTCTTGAGCCTTTACCAGACCCTGAAAATCGATTAACGCTCAGTGCAGATCGTAAAGATGCACATGGCCTAGCTTGCCCAGATATCCACTATGATGTTGGTGATTATGTTCGCTAAGGCGCTGATGCAGCCAATGAGCAATTACGCCATATCGGCACATTATTTAACGGTAAAGAATTCACTATCACGACTAGCCTTAATGCCAATAACCATATTA
>NZ_JALBCV010000109.1 GCF_022602565.1 Rosenbergiella metrosideri | reverse complement strand
AGCCGGGACTGGGCGTGCGGCCTGCCACCCAATACCGTTACCTGTTGATCGCCTCGCCGGCCGGTGCGTACTTCAAGGGCGGCATCGCCCCTGTCAGCGTCTGGGTTTCGACGGAGTATGTACGGGCCTGTCCGGGCGGCACCGGTGCGGCCAAGTTCGGCGGCAACTACGCCGCCTCGTTGCTGGCGCAGGCCGAAGCCGCCGAGAACGGATGCGACCAGGTGGTGTGGCTGGACGCTGTGGAACGCCGCTATAT
>NZ_JALBCV010000108.1 GCF_022602565.1 Rosenbergiella metrosideri | reverse complement strand
ATACTTATTTAGTTCATCATCAGAAAGTTTCTTCCCTGAATAAAAGGCATTCAAAACTTTATGATATCTATCCCCACACGGAACAACTACAGCTTCTTCGATATGTGGATGTAATTTTAAGTGAGACTCTATTTCTCCCAATTCAATTCTGTGTCCTCTTATTTTTATCTGTGTATCTTTTCTTCCCAAAAATTCTATAGTTCCATCTTCCCAAAAACGTCCTAAATCTCCAGTTTTATACCAACGCATACCACAAT
>NZ_JALBCV010000010.1 GCF_022602565.1 Rosenbergiella metrosideri | reverse complement strand
ATGCTAAGGTTTTTATTTGAATAATCTTATCATAGTTTATGTAAACAGTGAGATCTAAGGAAATAGAATATGGAAAAACTTGACCAACTAGATTAAGATCAGAAGCACTCAAGGTTTTAGAAATCATTTAAGCATCAAACTTTCCCCATTCGAATTTTTAAGCTTGGACGACATGCGTAAAGTCTATGCACAAATATCGGACAAATTAGGGGGCGAAATATTACCTGTCGATCATCTTGAAGAGAGGTAACGATAGAAGATAAAGGCAATGGTGGTAGCCTCGCCGCGGTCACGCCCCAGAAACTTAAAGAAAAAGTTAACTTTAAAGCTCAAGTTATTTTTTATCCAAGTACCGATCTTTCGTTTGATGCTGACCATTATTCTTTAAAACATCGCAACGCTGATTATCCACCCTTAACGATTAATGCATATAACTATATGATTGATTTTTTTATCGATAATCACGATAGAAATGATACGTTAGTTTCACCTTTGAGAGCTAACGAATTTATTGGTCTACCTCCTGCTCTGATCTTTACGGGTGAACTTATTAACAAGAAATTTCTTTAAGATGACATATGAATCTCATCGTATTTTATTATTTATAGTGAATGTCACTATTTCGATAATATAATTTAAGAGTCTATTTTCAATAGTGATTGAAGACCTTGTTTACAGTAGCCAATATACAGCACCCCATCGTAAGTGGGATGAGGTGCTGCTAAGCTCTCAGATTATTGCTATCGAGGCAAAAAATTAACCTATAGCGCCCAAGTGGTCTTCAGTCATCGATTGCTGTTTAGGGACAAGGAATAATGTTGCTATCACATCAAGCAAATAGAGAATAGCCAGTAAGCTAATGGCGAGCATAAAGGAGCCATGACTAGCGATTAATCCCATCACCAGAGGGCCAAAGCCACCTACCCCTCGACCAAGGTTAAACAGTACATTTTGAGCTATCGCACGGATTTCCGTAGGATAGGTATCTGAAATCAAGGCTCCATAGCCACCAACCATACCATTAACAAACATTCCCATCACCGCGCCGGCAATCAGCATACTTGTTGGGGTCTGTAGCTGTGCGTAGAGGATCACCATCGCCAGTGCACTCAATTGATAAAGGATAAAGATTTTCCAGCGGGCGTAACGGTCAGCTAATAAACCAAATAGACCAATGCCAAACATCATGCCTACAACGGTAACTGCGGTCCAAAGTCCTGATTTTGTCAGCGAAAAACCGAATTGCTGAGAAAGGTAAGTGGGCATCCAGATCATCAATCCGTAATAACCAAAGTTTTGTACGGAACAGAGGATAAATATCCCAAGACTGGCTTTCGTCGTTATACGGTCGCGACAAAGCATCGCCAGGCTTTTTCTCAGCCCAAGTCGCGGTTTCTGTATTTGAGCTTGGCGATAAGCGGTGGGTTCTTCCAGCCCGTGGCGCAGAAAAAAGGAGAATAATGCAGGGAGCAAGCCAATTAAAAAAATTCCTCGCCATCCGATTACGGGGAGTAAGAGAGGGGCAATGATTGCGGCGAGCAGCACGCCGAGTTGCCATCCCATACCGACCCACGCCGAGGCTCGGTTACGTTGCTGCGCTGGCCATGTCTCGGCGATAAGTGCCATCCCAATACCAAATTCTCCGCCCAAGCCTACACCGGCTAAAGTACGGTAAGTGAGCAAATCCCAATAGCCTTGGGAAAAAGCGCAGAGGCCCGTAAAAACGGCAAACATTAAAATGGTCATGGTCAACATCTTGACACGGCCATAGCGGTCACTGAGAAATCCAAACAGTATTCCTCCTATTACCGCACCAATTAGGGTCCAAGTCACTAAGGCCCCGCCTTGTTCGGGACTGAGCGCGAGATGTTGACTAATTACGGGTAACATAAAGCCCAATATCAGTAGATCAAAACCGTCCATTGCATAACCGCTTATGGCGGCAATCATCGCTTTTAAAGGGGTAATCTGTGTTTTATTTGACATAGTGAATAGCTATTGGCCGAGTGAGATCATTATTTTCGTATTATTTCAGCCAAAAAAACAAATTTACTTAAAAGTTTTCTGCACATCGTCGGCAGAAGAATTTAGACCGGGGCGACTTATCCCTTTCCCCAGTCTCCCTTCGCGATCAGCGCCGTAATTCGCGAAGCGGCGGACGCATAAATTCATCGGGTGATTCTGCCGTATCGGCATAATGATTCTGGTATCGATGTGACCACGGACTAGGATAACCCTTGTGATGTACCTTGGGTTGGGCGAATGAAGCGAAAGAGATCAGTAAGAGTAGCAATGCCGAGTAAGACTGCTTTTTCATAATAAGACTCCGATTCGTTGAGCGGTACAGCTTACGGGAGCTTATCGTCAAACAGTGACTAGCAATTCAAAAGTAATCACTGTCGACGTAACCAAATGCGAGAAGTGTTTCAACGTGGGGGAGAGGTAAGGCCTACTCGCGGAGCTACTGCATTTTCGCCAGATCACGAAAGAAAATTTCAGCACCTAATGCTTGTAAGCGTTTGATCTCATTCTTGCTCTGATCAGAGACCCGGTCTGAATGAAGGATCTGATCGATAACGGCGGATCGCACTGGAACTTCTCGATACCATTCACCGGTATAACAATTTCTCCATGCAATTTTATCGATATCATCGAGGTGATAAGACGGGGTGATATGGAAAAAGAAAAAGCCGTTTAATAAGACAAAAATCGCCACACATATCCATACATCAAGACGACTAAAAATATCCGAATAAATTAGTAGCCCTATCGTCAGAATAAACATTCCGAGCATAATGGCGTAGAGGCCTTTTTTTTCGAACACAAAACGCGGATCGAAAATTAGCTTATCATCGCGTTTCTCCTCAAGATTAATCCGTGTCAGTTCGCGTTGTAAGATCTCTTGTACTGCGCTCATATCGTTCACCTTATACCTGGGTATGCTTTAAATAGAGGGTATTTAACACATCGCGAAATTTCTTTAACGCGCGTTCTAATGCGGCAAGCGAGCTGTAACCGCTCAAACTGATCCGTAAAAAACTCTCTTCATTTTTTTCAAAACTAAACTCGTTGGAGGGGGTTGCAGAAATTCCCGCCTGTTGCAGCAGGAAAGCAATCTCGTAGGCATTTCTCTTGCCCAGGCTAAACCAGACATGAAAGCCATCGTCAGAGATTTGATAGTGATCGTCGGGGAATAAGCGACGAAATAACTTTACTCGCACCCGCGTTGTTTTCTGCGTTTCTTCTGCCGTGCGCTGGGCGACGCCAGACATCACCCACTTATTAACGATCTGATGAGTTAGGGGATTGTCACTCACTTTTAACGCCCCCATTATCTGGCAAAGTTGATGTGTTTCACCCTCTGACGGCCCATAGACCCACGCCATTCTCATCCCCGGCGCAAAACTTTTCGAGAGCCCCTGTAAATACCAGGTATGACTCGGTAGGATCTGACTAAAGGTAGCAATCCCTTGGCTGGCAAGAGCGCCATAGGCATCATCTTCGATGATCGATAGGTGGTAGCGCTTGGCGACTTCCGCTAACGCAAGCCGGCGATTAATCGAAAGCGTGACGGTAGTGGGGTTATTAATATTAGGGTTGATGTAAAGCGCGCTGATCTGTTTTTCTTCACACAGTCCTACTAAGGCACTGGGAAGTGGGCCTTCTTCATCGCAAGGTATGGTGACATACGGGGTTGCGAGTAGCTGGACGATCGATTTTAATCCGGAATAAAAATACAGGGGAAGCGCAATCGTCCCTTTTTTCTGATGCAGAATAAATAGCGCCAATAATCCTTCATGAATCCCCGCGCAAGGTAAAATACGATTCATCGAGGGCTGTAGGATCTTTTTACCTAGCCATTCTAGGCCGGTTTGACGGATATCAGGATTATCGAGTGTCGAGTGATAGCGAAAAATATTCCTAAAATCATAGTCATAGATTGAAGAAATTGCATGCTGCTTTAACTCTAACGACAACTCTTCTGAGTGTTCGCTCAGCGGCGAATTCATCGACGTTAGGTCGTGGCTACTCTGTAGCGCTTCAACGACACCTCGGTGGCTAATAAAACTGCCCTTTCCAGGACGCGAAGTGATAACACCTGCCAGCTTACATTGATGATAGGCTTTTTGCACGGTGGCGTAATTGATGTGCAGTTGAGAAGACAATTCCCGCACAGAGGGGAGTTTATGTCCAGCAGGGAGATGACCTTGTTCAACTTGGGAAATTAAAAAGCGTAAAATATAATCAGGTTGCTCACTCGGGCGAAGAAGTGCTAATTGGGACTTTAAAAGAGTGAACATACGAATAACCTCATTAAGCTCGTGAGATAAATTTTAATTTTATCGAATTTTTTTCGCAATTAATAAAAATCAATAACGATTAAAATAACATTACTTATTGATTATTATGAATTTTATCTAAATTTTAGTTCTCGGTTTTCTGGTGTATCGAAATAAATACCAACCTAATTAATCCGTAAGTATTAGAGTTAATGGGGGGCATGCTCTACAGTTAATAATATAAAAATGTAGAGAGTGCTAGGAGTGATAAATATGGATACTGATACCACTAGTAATGATGGATTACTGGAAGAGATCATCGGTCAGACAGTAATTCAACTCCTTGCCAAGCAACGGCCTATTACTCTACCTAGTTTACTTCAAACCTTACATCACCTCCCGAATACCGAGCAGATCGAACAAGCGGAAGCCTTATTAAGGACTGCCTTCACCATTCGCGCGGCATAGTGTGCCGCAAAGGATAGGGTTCATTTTGGTATATCAGCTATAAAGTTAGTTCGAGATAAACCTTATAGGTGATAAGACCCCTTGAATGAAGACGCTATGTTTAGGTTGATAAATGATACTCAATGGGAGGTTAAATGTTGTCTCTTAGGCCTAATTGCGAATCATGTGATAAGGATTTACCGACAGAATCAAGAGAAACTTATATATGCTCATTCGAGTGTATTTTCTGTCATCGCTGCGTCACTGAAAAACTACGGAGTATTTGCCCGAACTATCCTGCTTTTACTCACCGTAAATCTATCCGAATTGTTGAATTGAGATGACTGTATCCCCCCACAGCCGTGGGGGGAAGAAGAATAGCATTCAGGTACGTTTAATCGACTATTTCTCTTGGAAGTTTTTACGCTGAAAGAAATTGAATAGTAAAAGCTGTGCACCAAAAACGATAATGAATCGTTTGTCTATAAATAAAGTATCCACACTTCCGAAGGAGATGATAGGTAGTATAAATAAAACGAAATACTCTCTAAATCGATTTTCTTTGTATGCAAAATATATGATTGAGGCTAGTAGAAGGATATACGAAATTCCACCTAAAACACCTTGAAGAGATAATCTTTCAATTAAGTCATTGTGTAAATGATATACAGAATTACGTTTCCCTTCAGGGTTACCGTGCTCTTTGCTATCAATATAATGAATTACATCTTGGAATCTTGATGATGGACTTTGACCAAATGGATGTTTGGTAAAAGTATAGATCCCAGATTGCCACATACTCACTCTAGCACCGATAGAGCTATCATTGTTAACACTCATTTCTGAAATTTCAGTATAACTACTAGCTAACCTTTCAATAGTTAATGGAAAAAAGGTTTTGATACAAAGAGATAATAGTATAAAAATAGAGGTATAGTAAGCTATATATTTTTTTTTAACAAATAATTTAGGATTAAAAAAATATATGAAAATTATGATAGGGAAGCATAGAATTGCTGATCGAGTCTCCGTGAGACTTAATGTGATAAACCCAAGAGCAATTACGAGTGATATTAGATATTTTTTAGATTTTACACTGAATAAATTTATTATATATATAGTAAATAGACATTGTAATGTAACAATATAAGCAGAAATAGTTGCAGCACTATCTATTCTTATTCTCGCACTTGGGTGGCTGAGAAAATAAAAAAATCCCACTCCACAGACATAAATAAAACTGCAGGTAGAAATAGTTAATATTAGGACTCGTAAGCTAGGCCCATAGTATATTGGCTTGATACACTGTATAAAAAAAAGAGCGATGCCAATAAATATCATATAGCGAGAAATTATATTATAATTTTGGTTAGCTAAAAAAATAGTATTATCTTGTTGGCAATATAGGTGGTACCAAACCCAGAGTGCAACACCAAAGATCAATGTTGTCAGTGGGACTAGTATTTTTTTTAGACTAAATTCAATATTTTTAATATTAATTAATAACATCATTATGACTGAAAGGAAGAAAGCATTCCTTCCCATTATTCTGTCTGATAATGCTGTGAAGAAACTCAACATTAGTAATATCAGAGATATATTGTTGAATAATCTTTTATTAAAAATAGCCATAATCAAATTTTACCAACTTGATTTTCTAATTCAGGAACCCATTTTTCACCACAGTTCCAAGGCCTAGGTTTGCCATGAAAGAATATAATTCTAGCATCAGCAGGAAGTTGTCCATTACCGCTAGAAAGGTTATATTTCTTAGATTTTTTCACAATATGCTTTTTATAGCTGAAGATCTTGCCTGGAAACCTTTTTTGCCAATTATTGGCGTGGGGCAATATTCTACTAATAAACTCTTGATCCCCCCCTTTTTTGTATCTTCTCATGAACTGTTCAGGAAAACGATTAAAGGTTTCCCAAACTTTATTCTTCTCTGCTTTTGGAATATACATCATGGCAGAGTTGTACATGGTATTTGAGAAAAAATCCTCAAGCATCATTAATTCATTCTGATCCGTTAATTCAGAAATATCGCCTAAAACAACGATATCGAGATCGACATAGAAAATATCATCATCGATAAGATCGGGATTGAATAATTCTATTTTTGACCACCAACCTGGAAAATCAGTCCTTAATTTCACTGTTTTTATATCGGGAATATCCAGATCGGTAAGGCATATTTTTTCGTAAGTGTCAGGAAGTTGCCGATGAAGCCATCTAACATGATTTTCATTGTAGTCTCCACCCGAACGCAAAACAGTTACGATTTTCATATCCAATCCACTTAACTTTTCAAAAGAGCCATAATACCTTAACCTGATACCTAACAACAGTATTTGAGGGGTATATTAGGTAGAGCCTAATAACGGTTTATTGTAAAACGATGAAAAAATACCCTGTTTGGTCTAGTGAACGCGTAGAGGGCTAGGGTCGTTAAGTAACTTAAAAATCACTTTCCCGACGTGCAACTAGGGGCAAAATAGAATAGACCGCGACCACCTCCTGATGTTGATTCATAATATCAACCGCCCACTGTACGATCCCCGTGGCACGTTCTTCGGCGCTACGCTGGTATTTGATGGTTTTTTTTGGCAGGTGAATCGCGCTTGGATAGTATCGCCAGGTTTAACGGGTTGCAGAAAACGCAGGCCTTCTAAGCCATAGTTGGCAATGACTGGACCGACTCCCGTATCCACAAAAAGTCCTGCGGCGGCGGCAACGATAAAATAGCCATGGACGACTCGTTCGCCAAAAAAAGAGGCCTCGGCACCCATTTTATCCATATGGGCATAAAAGTGATCACCATTTAAACAGGCGAAATTGACAATATCGGCTTCGGTGAGAGTTCGACGGTGAGTCAGTAAACTATTTCCTGGTTGAAGTTCTTCAAAGTATTCACGGAAAGGGAGTACGACATCTTCTTGGACTTTTGCGCCGCGTAAACCATCTAGCTCCTCGCCTCCACCCGCCTGACCTGGGCCGCCATGTACCAATTGTGGGAGGGGAGAACCATGACCCGTCGACTCAGTAGCGGATTCGCGATTTACAATTTGTATTCGTCCATGAGCACGGGCGGCTTCAGCGATAAAGTTACGCGCGGCCTTATCATCATTGGCGACAAAAGTTACCGCGAGGCTCCCTCCACCCGCGAGAGCCAGTGTAATAGCATGGTCGTTATCACGATAAGTCATGAGTGTTGCGACGGGTCGAAAGGCTTCAATCGTATGGACGGCTGATGTGGAATCAGGTTGCGAGCAATTAAGGTAAGGTTAACGGGTAAGCGGCGCCAAGGAACTGTGGGTCGATGTGACCGCCGAGTAAGCTCGCGCATCCGGCTTGGCATAGGGTATCGACTTGATGTTGGACATCTTACTGTTGTGCGAGATTCATTAAGGAACCCATTTTGATACCAGTCTGACTTGGGTCTCCTACTGGGATTGTGGCCAATTTTTCAAGTAACGCTGTGCGTTCGTTATCCAGTTGGGCATCTGGCACCATAATCCGACGAATAGCGGTACACTTTTGTCCTGCTTTGGCGCTCATTTCTCGAACAATCTTACGGATAAATAGACCAAACTCAGGATCTTCTGGCGTCACGGACTCTCCAAGCACGCAGTAATTTAGCGAGTCTGCTTCCATAGTAAAAGGAATCGACTGTTTGACGAAGTTAGGGGGCACACGAAGCTGTTGGCTCGTTGTTGCCGATCCGGTAAAGGTCACGACGTCCTGGCTATCGAGTTGATCAAGGAGATCACCGGTGGATCCACAGATCAGGCTGATCGCTCCATCAGGGACTAGCCCGCTCTCAACCATCGATTTAACCATAACCTGCGTGACCTGAGCAGTTGCCGTGCCTGGCTTAATGATGGCAGGCATATCGGCCAGCCAAGTAGGAGCCAATTTTTCTAACATACCCCAGCAAGGAAAATAGAAGACGTTTATATGGACGGCGACCCCTTGTTTTGACGTCAAGACATGGTGGGCGGTAAATCCACCTTCTATCAACTGCCTGACGGCATAACCCCTGTAGTGTCTCTCGAAAGTTATGTTCATCCTACCGCCGTTCTGATTGGCGATGTGATTATCGAGGCGGGGGTTATATCGGCCCTCATGCCAGCTTGAGAGGTGACTTTGGGGTATTGTTGTTAAACGTGGCGCTAATATCCAAGATAACTGTGTCATGCATGGTTTTCCTGAGCAGGACACTGTGGTTGAGGAAGACGGCCATATTGGTCACTGTGCCGTGTTACATGGATGCGTCCTCTGCCGCAATGCGATGGAGGGAATGAATGCCGTGATTATGGATGCTGCAGAGATTGGTGAAAACTGTGTGTCGGGGCAGCCTCCTTCGTGAAAGCGGGGGGCAAGTTACGCCGCTAATCAATTAATTTTAGGCTCTCCCGCCAAAGTGGTGCGAACACTATCGAGTCAGGAGTTGGCATGGAAACGGGCCGGTACCGCGCAGTATCATCAACTGGTCACCCGTTCTCAGCAAACGCTGCGCGAAGTTGAGCCACTGCGTGACCTCGATACCGCGCACCCACGCATTCCTTTTATCGATCCCCATCAATGTCTCGCTAAAGCACGTAAAACGAAATAGTTTCTGCAAAGGTGTCTTGGAACGAAATAACATGTAAAGTCGCTGAAACCTTATCAGCTTGGGAGCCTTGTGATGCAGTTATCGGTGGGTACAGATTCAACGTGGTCGTTACGTGCGATGATCGGCGCAAAAATAGCCGAACTTCCCGTCGATCTTAATGTATTTTCGTTACAGTGCGCGAGTTGTAAAAGCGTACTTCGCTCTCTCAGCCCGACAGGGTTGGTGCCCTTCCTCGAGGACGGCTCATTGCGCCTCCATGACTCGCTAGCGATTCTTGAGTACCTTAATGAGTTGAGTGATGGGAAACTTTACCCCACTGATCAGGGTAAACGTGCACTCTCGCGCAGTCTCTGTGCCGAGATGCACGCGGACTTCAGCGCATTACGTCAAACGATGCCTTTCACCTTGGCCGATGTCAGCCCATTAACCGCATTTTCTCCGGCGCAAACCGCCGATATCGAGCGAGTTACAACACTGTTCGCCAGTGCCGAAGGCCCTTTCTATCAGGGCGAGAAACCGACGGCAGTCGATGCCTTTTACGCCGTGTTGGCCTACCGTTTACAGCATTATGGTGTGAGGTTGCAGGGTGAAGCAGGGCTGTATCAACAGCAGTTGGTGGCTTGGTCATTCCTGCAGGAAGCGCTGGCAAAGCTGACCTCAACTGCCGCCTGTTGCCACCCATAACGCTGCCGCGCAGACGATGCAGGGATAACTTGACCTTAGCGTTTAGGTAAGCGATGTTAAGCAAAATATTTAGATTAGGTCGACAATTGTGATTATCCATTACTCTTTTGCTATTCGTCTGCTTCATTGGTTAACGCTACTCGCTTTATTGGCTGCTTACGGCAGTATTGAGTCGCGAGCGTGGATTGACTTAACACCGGGACAGCGCAAAGTCGTGGCGATAACTCATGTCTATGCGGGGATGAGCGTACTTATCATGATGGTAACGCGCCTTTTTTTACGTGCTAAAGGTACGCGACAGAATACTCAACCCAGCGTGCAATCTCGGTTGGCACAGTGTGGCCATGGGCTGTTATACCTGTTGTTTATGACCTTACCCCTGCTCAGTCTTACCGCCCGTTACTTCCGCGGGCATGAATGGTCATGGTTAGGGATCGCAATGCCCATTACTGATATGCCGAACCTAGCTTTAGCCAAAAGCCTGATGGTATGGCATATGGACCTCGCACAGATCGGTTATTGGCTCATCGCGGCACACACCTTGGCGGCGCTGTATCATCATGTAGTGAAAAAAGACAACACGCTGCGGGCCATGCGGCTGTGGGGAAAATAATCGAAATTTTTTTCATCACCTTGCGCAACTTTTTACTCGGCAGAGCGAATTACTCAATAAGTTAACTAAACTTATTATATTAATTCTACAGGAGTATGGAGATGACTATGTTGAAACGTCGTATTACCCAGATTGTTGCGGGTGCAGGAATGGTTTTTGCGGCCTCAAGCTTTACGGCACACGCTGCATTACCGGTGGGTGCAGCCGCTCCTCAATTCCAATTGCATGCAGCGCTGGGCGGTAAACCTCTCGATTTTTCGCTACAACAAGCCCTTAAAAAAGGCCCCGTCGTGCTCTATTTCTTCCCTGCGGCATTTACTGCAGGCTGTACCTTAGAGGCTCATGAATTCGCCGAAGCCACCGATAAGTTTAGCCAGTTAGGCGCGACCGTCATTGGTGTAACGGCAGGCAATACTGACCAAATTAGCCAGTTCTCTAAACTCGAGTGCCGCGATAAATTTGCGGTGGCCGCTGATCCGGGTGCGAAAGTGGCGGCGCAGTATCAAACAGCGGTACAAGTGAAAGGGAAGGCGATGTCAGAGCGGACCTCTTATGTTATCTCCCCTGAAGGTAAAATTTTAATGAGCTACACCGATAGAAATCCTGATCAGCATATCCAGAAAGCGTTGGATGCTGTGCAACAGTATCGCTCCGTACACTAAGTGGTGACAGGATGCTAACTGCGTTATTCGCCGCCTTTTTGGGCGGCATTATCCTCAATCTAATGCCTTGCGTTTTTCCAGTGATCTCATTGAAAGCGCTGGGTCTCATCAATCATCAATCCGATTCTGGCCACGCGAGACGAGAAGGGATGGGTTTTTTGGTCGGAGTGGTGGTGACCATGCTGCTGTTAGCGGGGATTCTGCTGGCGGCACGTGCCGGTGGCGCGGCGGTGGGCTGGGGATTTCAGCTTCAGTCTCCGCTAGTGATTGCCCTATTGGCACTGGTGATGTTGGCGGCGGCGCTCAATCTACTTGGGCTGTTTGAAGTCGGAATTGCCGTACAAAATGTGGGGTCAGTAAAGACGGCTCGTGGGATCTTCGCACGCTCTGCGCTGACAGGGGCCTTGGCGATTATCGTGGCGACGCCGTGCGCTGCACCGTTTATGGCCAGTGCGATAGGCTATGCGTTAGTACAACCACCCTTTGTCGCGCTATGGGTCTTTTTCTCCTTAGCCCTCGGCTTTGCGGCACCTTTTTCGTTGATCTGTTTCTTTCCCTCACTATCGCGCTGGTTACCGAAACCCGGTGCGTGGATGCAGACGTTAAAGCATGGTTTGGCCTTTCCAATGCTCGGGGCTTACGCCTGGCTAGTCTGGGTGTTTTCCCAACAAACGGATAGCCAAGCCTTAGGCATGCTGCTGGCCGTCTCGGTGCTGTTTGGCTTTACCGCGTGGTTGTACGGTATCGTGCAGCATCGACGCATGATGTCGCGTTCATACCGCGGCTTAGCGGCGTTTACTTTTCTGCTACTGATCGCGGTCATAGCGCCAGTGGTCGGGATTACGCCTAAGCAGAGCCAAGTCTCCGCGGCGGCGTCGGTCAGTGAAGAAACGTGGTCGCCTCACAATGTGGCGCAGTTACGGGGTAAGGGGAAACCGATTTTTGTCGATTTTACGGCGTCTTGGTGTATTACCTGCCAGGTAAATCAACGTACAACGCTATCGACTGAGGCGGTGAAACAGGCTATCTCTGAGACTGGGACGCACTTTATGGTGGCAGACTCGACTAAGTTTAATCCCGATGTTGAGGATGCGTTAGCTGAGTTTGGTCAGGGGGGATTACCGATGTATCTCGTCTATCCGGCTAATGGCGGTAAGCCGGTGGTTCTGCCACAGGTATTGACCCCGCAAATTGTGACGCAAGCCTTACAGAAAGCGGCTAATGGCACTTAACGACAGCGATAAGCAGCAGTGGCCAGCGCTGATGGTGCAGGCTCAACGTGGTTCTCAACAGGCGTATGAACGGTTGTTGAGAGCCTTGTTGCCGGCGATCTGCGCGCAAGTCAGTAAACAGATTTATGATCGTGGCCAGGTCGAGGATGTGGTCCAAGACGTGCTGCTGACGCTGCATCGCGTTCGCCACACCTACGACAGTCATTATCCGTTTATGCCATGGTTACAGGCGATTATCCGGGCGCGTTGTATTGATGCGCTGCGTCGCCAAGGGTATCGACGTTATGAGGTGGTGGACGATGACTATTGTGAAGCATCGAGCACGGCCGAGAGTCAGCCACTTGCTGATGACCATCAGCTAGGACATTACTTGCAGCAGTTACCGGCACGGCAACGGGAAATGGTGGAGTTTGTCCATCTCAATGAAAAGAGTCTCGCGGAAGCCGCCTCACACCATCAATTATCCCTCTCGGCCGTAAAGTCTTTATTACATCGAGCGTTGATCAATTTACGACGTATCGGAGCGAAACATGAGTGATCATCAGCAACTTATCAAGAAACTCTCCAGTGAGATGCGGCCCGTCGACCCTCTCGCCCCAACAAGTATCCGTATTCTAAAGTGGATTGCGCTAGCCCTGCCCTTAGCGATAGTATCGAGTGTTGTGGTACATCGCGGATTAACCGATTGGACGCAACCTGGTGCCGGGCTGGCTTTCGCACAATTATTGCTCGCGGTAATCATCGGTATTGCCGCAGCATGGAATGCGCTTACCTTATTAATTCCCGGGCGCGATACCCTGCCGACTGTGCGGTTTGTGTTAGCGGGTGGACTCTGGTTGTTGCTTAATATTATGAGTATTCCGGTTCATCCCGTCGCACCGACCCATGATCACGGTACCTTTTGCTATCTTTTTCTGATGGTAGTCAGTGCACCGATGGTGATCACCTTGTTGTGGACGTTACGTCAGAGCGGGGGGTTGTACAGTCAGAAGAGTCTATTAATGGCGGGAATTAGCGTGGCGGCATGGTCAGTCAGCCTGTTATCGCTGTGTCATCCGGTGCAACAAGATCGGATAGATTTCGCCCTGCATGTTGCTGCGGTGGCAACCATTATTGGCATAACGATGATTATTGGCCGTCTTACACGAATAAAATAATAACGGGCAGGCTGAAGGCCTGCCCTAACGGCACTCAGCGCATTGAGCGCTGAATTTTTTTATCGGTATTGTATTGGCTTAAGGCATAGACCGCCCAGAGGGTCGCTGGTAGCCACCCGATCAGCGTCAGTTGCAAAATTAAGCAGATAATCCCGGCGATCGGTCGACCAATAGTAAAGAACGTTAGCCAAGGTAAAAGTAGTGCAATAAGTAGTCTCATGATCTCTCCTGTTATCATTCCTTTAATTCAGTGTAGACGAGAAAAACATTAAGTCCTCAGCGTCATTATCCTAATTTTTCGGCCAGAGGATGCTTAACCGGTCACTTTACCTTGCGACCAATAGGCCATAAAGGTGGCCGTTTCACGAGTCAGCATGCATTCCTGAATCAGATAACGGCGTAAGGTCCTGACCACACTGGACTCGGCGGCTACCCAGGCGCGAAAGCGTTCACACGGCTCAGCCCGCTCCCATAAAATATCTTCGCTAAGGATTTTCTCTTCTAACGATTGGTCCGCGCTGCGAGCGTAGTCCGGTAGTGTTAAGCACGATCGTACTGCCTGTAAGAGGGCCTGTTGCGCATCGCCATCACACTCAGTGCTACTCCAATGAATCTTGGCAAAGTCATAGTCAATCGGTTGACTATCCGCGGCTAAAGGCACATGCAGAAAAGCTTGAACGCGGGGTGGATTCGAACGGCGAGCGAGACCTTCTAAAATCCCCATCGCGGCCGGGAGGGCTGTCTCATCGGCAACCAGTAACACCTCCTGCAGTGTTGGATTATCAAACCATTCGAACCCGCCACTGGTCGTTGTTGCTTCGGCATTCGGCACCACGATCTGTAAGGAAGTATTGACTTGCGCGCGCTGCGCCCAGCGAGAGGCAGGCCCAGTATCGCCATGTAGGACGAAATCGACCCACATCTCTTGTTGTGATACATCAAGGTGGCGCAGGGTATAGGTCCGCATGGTCGGACGTTCTGCTTTGGGGATCGCCAGAAAAGTCCCGTACCAATCTTCCGTTACGGGAAGTTTTTGGCAGGACTGATTTTCTGCCAGCAGAATCTTGATGCGTTGGTCCGGTGCTTCATGTTTGATTTTATCGATATCCTCGCCAGTAAAGACGCAGCGCAATAGCGAAGGACTCAACATTTCTCGACGTTTTAACTGAAGATCGACCACTCTGTACCCTGACGCCATACCGACCACTCGCCTATAAATTAATGATAATGATTATCATACACATTCAATATCTTGACGACTAGTTGTGACGGAAAACTGAGGGCGTGTTTTTAAGGGGAATAAAGGCTTTAAGAATATTCCTTATTGTTAATACTAATCATTATCATTTAGATTCTCATGTCTTATGGCCACTCCACAATAATCAGTTTTTCTACTGGAGTGCTTCTTTTTTCAAATGGTGTAAAGAGAAAGGGTGGTGTAAGTGTCTAAAAATAATAGTGAAAAAAATTCTTTCGAGGAGTGGTTGTTCAACGAGAAAACGCTCGATGACTATCAGCGTAATACTCAGTTGGGCGCGAATCTTATCCGTCAACATATGGAGAGGGTCTCTCAACCCTTTAGTGGCATCACGCCTCAAGCACTGGCGGCTGAATTTGCCGGCATCGATTTAACCCAGCCGCTAGCCTCGACAGAGGCTGCGCTGCAGGAACTGTCGCAACTCTGGTTGCGGGATGCCGTGTGGTTCCATCATCCCCGCTATATCGCACACCTGAACTGTCCGATTACGTTGCCCACATTATTGGCCGAGCAGCTGTTAAGTGCGGTAAATACCTCAGTGGATACTTGGGATCAGAGTGCTGGGGCCACCTTGATAGAACAGAAGGTGGTGGATTGGACGTTACAGCAAATAGGCTTACCCCAGGGGAGTGAGGGAATTTTTACCAGCGGCGGCACCCAGTCTAACTTGATGGCGATGTTATTAGCGCGAGACAGTCGCGTGGCTAAAGAGACGCCCGAACGTTTGGTAAAGCATCATGGATTGCCAGCCGAAGCCTCGCGCTGGCGTATTTTCACCTCTGCGTTAAGCCATTTTAGTATTCAGAAGTCTTGCGCCTTACTGGGGCTAGGCTATGAGGCGGTCATCGCCGTGGATTACGATGACGATTACAAGATGGACAGTAGCCAATTGGCACAAGCGATGGCACAGGCGGTCGCAGAAGGCTTAATCCCTATCGCGGTTGTGGCGACAGCAGGAACGACCGATTTCGGGAGCATTGACCCCTTAGCGGAGATCGCCGAATTATGTCACCGTCATCAAGTATGGTTCCACGTTGACGCAGCGTATGGCTGCGGACTGTTGACCTCAACTCAGTTCCGCCCGCGTCTGTCGGGAATCGAGTTAGCCGACTCGGTAACGGTGGATTACCATAAATCTTTCTTCCAAAGCGTCAGTTGCGGTGCCTTTTTTGTCCGTGAGGCCAGCCATCTGCGTCATGTCACCGTCCACGCAGATTACCTCAATCCACTCAGTGCCAAACAGGAAGGCACTCCGAATTTAGTGGATAAAAGCCTACAAACGACTCGCCGTTTCGATGCCTTAAAAATGTGGCTCAGTTTACGCATTTTGGGTCGTGAATCGCTGGGTGACGCGTTTGATCAGGTCATCGCCTTAACGGTGGAGACTCATCGTCGCTTAATGGCTTACCCGCAGCTAGAGGTACTGCATGCGCCAGAGTTAACCACCCAAGTCTTTCGTTTCCACCCGACCACCGAACTAAGCGCCAATGCAGTGGACGAGATTAATCAACAGATCCGTAAAGGTCTCAATCGAAGCGGTGAAGCAATGATTGCGGCCACCAAGGTAAAGGGGAAGCAGTATTTGAAATTTACCTTACTCAATCCTGCGACATCGATAGACGAGATTCAACAAGTGATCGAAGCCTTAATCCATCACGGAGAGGCTTTAGCCGGTCAGCGTATTCAGCGTAAACAAACCGTAGGGGCCCACTAATGTCTGAGAAGATTTATGACTTACTTGGGGTGGGGATAGGTCCATTTAACCTGAGTTTGGCCTGTCTGACTGATGCGATAGACGACATGGATGCGGTGTATCTCGATCAAAAGCCGACCTTTAATTGGCATCCAGGCATGATGCTGGAGTCTGCTCACTTACAGACGCCCTTTATGGCCGATCTGGTGACCTTAGCCGACCCGACGAGTCGTTTTAGTGTTTTAAATTATCTGAAACAGAAGGGTAAGCTTTACGCGTTCTATATTCGCGAAGACTTTTTCCTACTGCGTAAAGAGTACAACCAATATTGTCAGTGGGCGTGCGACCAGCTCGCTTCATTACAGTGGAACACGCGGGTTGAGTGGGTGACGCGAGATGAACAACGAGACTGCTATTGCGTTGACGCGGTAAATACCGTCAGTGGCAAACGCCAGCAATGGCTCGCTCGCCATCTAGTGTTAGGCACCGGACCGACGCCTTGGATGCCAGATTGGATAGATACATCATTAGAACAGGTGGTACATTCTGGGCACTATCTGGCGAAGAAACAGGCTTTGCAGCAGCAATCGGCAATTACGGTGGTGGGAAGTGGCCAAAGTGCGGCAGAGATTTTCTACGATTTACTGCAAGATATTGATCAATATCGCTATCAGTTAAATTGGGTGACTCGCGCCCCGCGTTTTTTCCCGCTGGAATACACCCGGCTAACGTTAGAGATGACTTCGCCAGAGTGGGTCGACTATTTCCATGCGTTACCGGAAGCGCAGCGTGACCGCTTGAATGCCAGCCAGAAAAACCTCTATAAGGGGATTAATGAGAGCCTGATAAACGCTATTTACGAACTGCTTTATCGTAAGGATCTGGAGGGTCCCCTGCCGGTGACCCTGTGTACCGACTCCGGACTTGTTGCCATGGAGGAGAATGAGAATCAGGGACTGACTCTTACCCTGTCTCACCAAGTCTTGCAGGAAGAGTTTAGCCTCGCGACCGATGGCGTCATTATGTCGACGGGTTATACCTATCGTCCGCCTGATTTCTTAACGCCCCTGATGCCATTAATCGAGTTTGATCGCCAGCAACGTTATGCGGTGGGGCGAGACTACAGCATCGATCGTCGCCATAGCCTCTTTGTCCAAAATGCCGAGTTGCACACTCATGGTTTTGTCTCACCCGATTTAGGGATGGCCTGTTATCGCAACTCGGTGATCCTCCGCAGTATTCTGGGGCGAGAGGTGTATCCGGTCGAGAAAAAAATTGCTTTCCAAACCTTTGGACTTCCGAAGGAGGCTGTTCATGGGTGAACGTATATATAGTCTGCAACAACCCTTGGGCCATTTCACTTTACGCCGTTGGCAGGCGGGGGATGAAAGGATGATCCACCATTGGGTGATTCAGCCCCATGCGCAGTTCTGGGGAATGCAAGATCAGAGCGTTGAGCAGGTCAATGACTTCTATATCAACCTGATCGCCCAAGACGTCAACAGTGTGCTAATCGGCTGCCTCGACGGACAGCCTTATTTCTTAATCGAGTGTTATCAGGCGCTACAGGAAGAGGTCGCCGAGCATTACCCTGCGCAATCTGGCGATTATGGTATGCACCTGCTCGTGGCCCCCGTCAGTACGCCCATCAGTGGATTAAGTCGGCAAATTTTCGCCACCGTAATGGAATATATGTTTAGCCGCCCGGAAGTGGCGCGCGTTGTGGTCGAACCCGATGTTAATAACCACAAAATTCATCGACTTAATCAACAGGCGGGTTTCCGCTATCACCAGCAAATCGACCTTGGTCACAAACGCGCATGGTTGGCGTTTTGTACGGCCACAGATTTTTACCGAGAGAAAGCCCTTATGTTAAAGCCAGCGACCGTCTTATCTCCCACCCAGCCTAACGCCAAACACTGGCAGCAGGCAAATGGACAATTGATCCAAAAAGCGATTACTGAATTCAGCCATGAGCGGCTATTAGCCCCCGAAGCGGTCGCCGAAGGGGGGTGGCGTTTAACCGATAGCTCGGGCGAGAATGTGTATCAGTTTGAAGGGAAATGGCGGGCGCTGAACCACCTTTCTATCGACTGGCGGACCCTAAGGAAAACCCATAAGGGACAAGAGAAACCGCTGGACGCGCTGGAATTTATCGTCGAATTTGCCGACCAACTGGCGATACCGGAGTCGATGCTAGCCACTTATTTAGAAGAGGTCTCCAGCACGCTCTGCAGCAGCCAGTTTAAGTTACAGAAAGGCAATCCTAGCAGCGAGCAACTGGCGGTGGCAGATTTCCAGACCATTGAGTCTTCAATGACCGAGGGGCATCCTTGTTTTATTGCCAATAATGGGCGCATTGGGTTTGATGCCGCAGACTACTTGGCGTATGCGCCAGAAGTGGGGGCATCGATCTTTATGCCTTGGGTCGCGGTCCACCGGAGTAATGGGCATTTTGCTGCAGTTGATGGGCTGGATTACGCCACCCTTATCGAGGAGGAGTTAGGCACGGTGCAGGTCAAAGAGTGGGAGGCGACACTGCGATCGCTGGATGTGTTACCGGAGGACTACCTCTTTACGCCCGTACACCCTTGGCAGTGGCAAAATAAAATCGTCACAGTCTTTGCGGCCGATATCGCCCGACAACATATTATTTATCTAGGCGTCGCAGCCGATGCCTACCAGGCGCAACAGTCAATACGGACGTTCTTTAATCGTAGTCAGCCGTCCAAACGTTATGTTAAAACCGCGCTATCGATCCTGAATATGGGCTTTATGCGAGGGTTATCGCCTTACTATATGGCCACGACACCTGCGGTGAATCAATGGCTAGCGAAGATTGTTGCAGAGGATAACTGGCTTAGCCACTGTCACTTCTCAATTCTGCAAGAGGTTGCCACCATTGGTTACCATCATCGTCTCTACGAGAGAGCGATCAAAAAAGAGTCGGCTTACAAGAAGATGTTTGCTGCCTTATGGCGAGAAAACCCGTTAACGGGCTTAACTGATCAGCAGCGTTTAATGACAATGGCCGGATTACTTCACCGCGACGCAGACGGTAAGGCTCTGTTAACAGCACTTATCAAACGTTCAGGTTTAGCGCCCGCCGAGTGGATAGACCGTTATCTACAAGCCTATTTAAGTCCTATTTTGCACTGCTTCTACCAGTACGACTTGGTCTTTATGCCCCATGGCGAAAACCTGATCCTTAAGTTAGAGGACGATGTGCCAGTAGGCTGTTTTATGAAAGATATTGGCGAAGAAATTGCGATTCTAGATACTTCGCGCGAGTTACCGGACAAGATAAAACGTATTAAGGCTGAGGTCCCGGATGAGCTGAAGCTATTATCGATTTTTGTCGATGTCTTTAGCTGCTTCTTCCGGTTTATCAGTGCGATTCTTGACGAAGACGGGGTGATGCAAGAAGGTGCTTTTTGGCAGCGTGTTGCCTTCAATATTGAACATTATCAGCAACATCATCCTCAATTTTCTGACAAGTTTGTGCAGTTCGATCTGTTCAGCCCGACGTATGCACATTCTTGTTTAAACCGGCTGCAGTTGGCGAATAATCAGCAAATGGTGAATTTGGACGATCCGGCCAGCGCCCTGAAACTGGCTGGGGTACTGGTTAACCCTATCGCTCAGTTCAAAAAATGATACGGGTCGTTAATAAAGTCACTACAATGACCGGCAATGCCGGTCTTTTTTTCTTTTTTTAGGTCTTATTCATGATATCGACTTCAATACGCCCTGACGCCCTCGTGACGTCATGGCTGTTTCCTTTCTCTCTCGTTCTGTTTGAGTTCACGACCTATATTGCCCACGATATGGTGCAACCGGGCATGTTACAAGTGACTCAAGATTTACAGGTGGGTCCAGAGTGGGTGCCTTTTTCGCTCACGGCTTATCTTGTGGGGGGGCTTGTTTTACAGTGGTTGCTCGGGCCGCTTTCCGATAAGTGGGGGCGTCGGCCAATATTGATGTCCGGTGCCTTGTTGTTTGCTATCGCGAGCGGATTAACCTTCTTGGTGACATCGATCGAGCAGTTTATGTTGCTACGTTTTGTTCAAGGGATCAGTCTCTGTTTCATTGGTGCCGTTGGCTATACTGCGGTGCAGGAGGCTTTCGAGGAACGAAAGAGTATTCGACTTATGGCATGGATGGCGAATGTGGCGCTGTTGGCCCCCTTGATTGGTCCACTGGCCGGCAGTGCCTTACTGCTGTTCACCACTTGGCGTATGTTATTTATTATTTTCGCTTCAATGTCGCTGATCGCTCTTATAGGGTTGTATTTTAGTATGCCTGAGACAGCAGGCAATCGGCAGCTCAGCTTAACGCCAAAGCGGCTTTTAGGGGGCTATTGGACATTACTCAAACGACCGGCGCTCGTTGCAGGCTGTTTGGCGCTTGGTTTATCTGCCGTGCCTATCCTCAGCTGGGTGGCGCTGTCCCCGGTCTACTTGATCCACGACCATCAGATGACTGAGGTGGATTATGCGCTACTGCAAGTCCCGGTCTTTGTGGCGATGATCCTAGGTAATGTGGTACTGAGCAAATTAACCCATCATGCTGAGATCACTCGCCCGTTAGTCATCGGGGCGTGGCCGCTCGTCGGTGGGCTACTGACTGCGCTTTGCGCCACCTTTAGCGACACCTATCAAATTGCGATTCTAGTCAGTGGCTTGAGTCTTTATGCGTTTGGCGCGGGATTAAGCACGGCGGTCCTGTACCGGCTAACCCTATTTTCGGTGACCGAGTCCAAGGGGCAAGTTGCGGCGATGATGGGGATGCTGAGTATTCTGATGTATTCCATCGGGTTAGAATTCGCGCGCGAAGGCTACTTCCAGCACGGCTTAATGGGTTTCTCTGGAGTTAATCTGGCGAGTGGTGGCTTATGGTTACTGCTGAGTGTGATGTTTGTTCGCTGGGTGAAGCAACATCGACAGGCTCTAACGCTCGAGTAAAAACGGGCGCGGCCGCTAGGCCGCGCCTAGGCTTAGAAGTCGTAACCGACGGTTGCAATCACCGAACGTTCCGCTCCCCAATAGCAATAACCTGTTCCATAGCACGACGCCACGTAATCACGTCCCCCTAAGTTTTTTGCATTAAGTTGCACATAAGCGCCTTTCCACTGCGAACGCCATGCACCGAGGTCCATTCTGACTGAAGCATCGACCAGAGTGGCCGAAGGAATACGCGTCGTATTTTCGTTATCCGCCCACTGTTTACCTATATAACGAACCCCGACACCCGTGGTAATACCATAATCGAACTTGTAGTTTACCCAAGCAGACGCGGTCGCGTTTGGCGTGACATACGGCGTGTTTCCATTATTTCCATCGATAGCATCTTCATAGCGAACATGGTTAACACTGGCGGTAGCGATTGTGCTCAATCGTGAAGTTAACTGATTATGGGCCTCAAGTTCGATACCACGGGAGTGCACTTTTCCGACGGAAGCATAGTAAGTCTCAGGGACTACTCGGTTAGCGACGTCTTTTTGCATAAGGTCGTAGACCGCGATGCTGTACAGATCGGAGGTGCCAACCGGTTGGTATTTTACCCCAGCTTCATATTGTGAGGCGGTGGTCGGCTTTAACAGATTACCGTTAGCATCCGACAGCGCTTGCGGCGTAATCGCTTGGCTGTAGCTAAGGTATGGCGAGATGCCATTATCAAAGGCATAAAGAAGGCCTGCTCGGCCGCTCACATGGTCATCTTGGCGACGCGAATGGGTGCCGAGATCGTGACTCACGCTTTTTGAGACGATACGGTCATAACGTCCCGAGACATCTAGATGCCAGCGGTCCCATTGCATCTCGTCTTGTAAATACGCACCGGTTTGATAATAGCGATTCTTGGTACCATAGAAAGTATAATCACCATTTTCCCCATAGGTTTCACCCGTGAAAGGATTAATTGATGAAGCCACACCGCTCGCATCTTTATGCCGGTTAGTATATTCGTGATATTCCGCACCGATAACGACTTTATGCTGGACTTCCCCAGTTTTAACATTAGCAATCAGTTGGTTATCTGTCGCTACAGCGGACAGAGAGGACCGCGACCCTGAATAATAGCGGTTTAAGATGTCACTATCCGGTTGCCAACCGATCTGATAGACCTGATCAAGGTCGACATTGGAGTGGCTATAACTTCCGGTCGAATGTACCGACCAAGTATCATTGAAGTTATGGGAAAAGTCGTAGCTATAGATTTGCTCGTGGCGTTTGAACTGATCCAGAGAGGAATCGGCATCACTGAAACTGGTACTAAGCCTTTTTCCATTATGGCTGTATAAGCTGCCATCGCCTGGCTCTGAACCGTGGAAGCCACCTGAAGGATCTTTTTGTAGATAAGCTTTCAGTAGGAGTGTGGTGTCGCTATCCGGTTGCCAGAGCAAAGACGGGGAAATGGCATAATGCTCTTCACGCGTATGGTCAAATTGTGTATGACTTTGATGGCCGATACCGGTTAAGCGGAAAGCCCATTGGTCATTGATCGCATTGGTATAGTCTATCGCAACACCACTGGTGCTGTGGTTACCGTAATAGGTTTTAAAGTGACCTTCTTCCGCGAATTGCGGGCGTTTGGAGGTTTCCATCACTAATCCGCCGGGGACGGTTTGGCCGTAAAGGGCGGAGGAAGGGCCTTTAATTACATCGATACGCTCTAGGAACCATGGGTCGACTTGCAACACGTTATAGCTGCTGGAATCGCTCATTAAGCGTATACCGTCGAGGAAGATATTATCGACGTCACCACCATGGAATCCGCGCAGTGACACGGTATCGTAGCGGGTGGCTGCACCACCAAAATTAGTGAACGCTCCCGCGGTATAATTTAAGGCATCATTAACTGTCATTGCGCCTTGGTCAATCATCTGTTGACGGGTAATAACCGAGACAGACTGGGGAGTGGTTATCAGTGGCTGGTCCGTTTTACTCGCGCCAGTACTCGTTTTGGCGGTATAACCGTGCGTTTCTGAAACGGCCGTATCTTCTGGTGCGGCAGTGACAACAACAGTGTTGTCTGCGGCATAACTTAGATGCGGAGCGGTAAGTGCCAACGACACCAGAAAAGCATGACGCTTGAGCGGGAATAACGTCTTCATTATTTTTATCTACCTCAACAGTCAGGGCGCAAGTGACTCGGGGAATCCGAACCTGAATTCCCTCAATTGATAATAAGAACGAGAATTATTATCTTTTATTGGCTTGGTTGCAATACTCTCTGCACGGCTTCAGATGCTAATTATGTGTCTACCCTGAAATCCTTGGGGCATGTGCGATCAGCCTTAACTGATAAGGGAAAGGAGTATTGTTAAAGTGGGGGAGACAAAGCCCATACGCAAGATGGGCTTAGGGGGATTAATGTTGCCTTAGCTAAAGCGATAAAGGCTGAAGGCTTTAGCTTTGAGGAGTGGAGTGTTACCTAACAGTAAATCTGCTGCGATAGAAGCAGAGACTGGGCTTTCGGTCATTCCCCAACTGGTGGCTGTATTAACCACCAGTCCCGGGCATTCATTGACCACAGAAATAATCGGTGATTCATCTGGGGCGACGGCCATTGCACCGCTCCATTGGTCAATAATTTTTGAGTTAGCAAAGGCAGGGAACTCTTTTCTCAAGGCGACTAACGACGCATTCAGGTCTTTAACATCGGCCACGGCAACCATATCGCGATTTCTCTCGAAGGGAGACTGTTTATCGAGAGACCATTTTGTTGTTTGTTTAAAGGAGTTGAGAAGTTGTTCATTGATCGAGAAATGGACAAAGACATCTTCGGGAGCAAGTAACGGTAAATACTTATAGCCATAGATAAAAGAGTCTTTGACGATGGGGATCACTTCTATTCTTGGCGATGTTGCATAGGTCCCATTCGCTTGTTCTCGGAAAAAGATATTCCCGGGTAAGGCGACATTTGCACCCGGTAATCCCGGTCCACCGGTAATCAGTTGTTGAGATTGATAAGCTGGTAGCGTTTGGAGATCGATGTCGAGATTCTGCATAAACAACCGTGACCAGGCACCGCCACAGACTACCGCTCGGGTGGTTCTAATCGCCCCTTTTTCTGTGACAACATCGGATACCGCGCCCCCTTGTTTTTCGATACCTCTCGCGGCGCACTGGGTATAGATTTTTACGCCAATTTTCTTCGCGTACTCGGCCATTCTAAACGCCGCGATTTCTGGGTCTAAGCTTCCTGAGTCTTCCTCAAAGCCTGCAATCGTCCAGTTTGAGGTAGCCCCTTTTAAACGATTTTTCAGCTCTTCTCCCTGAATAATGCGTGTATTTAATGGCACTGAACTGCTGACGAGTTCTTTTTTCTGATCAATCCAACTTCTGACATTTTGTAGGTCTTGCTCACTTAGCGGTACTTCCACACGCCCCTGTGTACGATAACTGGTATCCATACCCACTTTTTTATTCATCCCCCGCCAATGTTCTTTTCCAAGATGGTGGAGCATAAAGGTCTCACCTTCCATCTTATAGGTGATCAATTGGCCATAGAATCGCGAAGATTGTTCACCCGTAATGTTGCCTTTTTCAACGATAACGACGGATAACCCTTTTTCAGTCAGGTCAATAGCCGTCATTATCCCTAAGATCCCCGCGCCAATAATGACGGCATCAGCATGTTGAGGGAGGGGACCTTCGGTGCCGTTAATGAAACCATATCTTGGTTTGCCCGGCACTAGCCGGCCTTCACGTTGAAACATTGGGCCGAGGACACTGGCACCAATTCCCGCCGCGCAAATTGCGCCGCCCCCAAGGATAAGTTTTCTTCTACTAATATTCATTTTTGTTGCCAAATTTCAAAAGGGCGCAATCATAAGGTAATTTTGTTGCTATGTTTATTTATTTGTTTGTTAATTGTATTTGATTGTTTCTTTTTTGTTTAATTTGGCGATGGGGAGGTCAGTTGTAAAGGAGATTCTTCTCTGATGGTTTACTACGGCAGACGAAAATTCGGTAGCCTGTCGTGAAAAAGAGTCTTCATCGAAGACTCATCGTGGTGGGAGAGATAGCTGGGGCCGGATTTTCCTAGCGGTGAGTCGTTATTGGGTCAGCACTATCAATAGGCCTTAGGATGGCACAAGGATCATCCATAAGGCACTGGCCGTAATAAGGCCGACAAGCGATACAATTGTCTGCAGTACCGACCAAATCCATAGTGTTTGCCTAAGGGTTAAACCGAAGAACGATTTGATCATCCAATACGCAGCATCATTGATGTGGCAGAAAAAGACCGACCCTGCACCGATCGCCAAGGCAAGTAGACTGCTTTCTAATGGCGGCAATAGGTGGAAACTTGCGGCCATAATGCCAGCCGTTGTCGTCGTGGCGACGGTCGCTGAACCGGTTGCTTGGCGAATCAATACGGCAACACCCCACGCGAGCAGTAATAGCGGTGCATGGGTTTGTGAGGTGAAGTGGCTGATGCTCTGGCTAATACCAGCCTCAATAAGAACGCCTTTCAGGCCTCCGCCCGCGCCGATGGTCAGTAACAATACGGCGACTGGAGCGATACTTGCTGTGAGCGCCTCTCCAACCTGTTTTTTCTCCATCCCACTTCGCCAGCTTAGGGTCAGAATCGCTAATAATACGGTGAGAGTCAGGGCGACTAAGGGTTCGCCGATAAAATCTAAAAGATGTGCCAGTGAGCTGTCACTTTGTAGCACATAGAGTGAGATGCTGCGTAGTAGCATCAAGATTGCTGGGAGTAAAATAATACTGATGGTTAGGAGGAGCGAGGGAGGACGTAGACCTGTTAGCGGTTCAGGGAGTGTTGTGAGCTGGGTAACATTCGCTAAACTGGCTTTTCGACTTAACCATCTTCCATAAAGTGGCCCGGCTAATACCACTGCGGGCACGGCAATAATCAACCCGAGCAGTAATGTTAGCCCCATATCCGCGTGTAAGGTTGTGATGGCGATAATCGGTCCAGGGTGAGGCGGCACCAAGGCATGTAATGCCGTTAATCCTGCCAAGACGGGGACAGCAACGCGTAATAGCGATTGTCCAGAACGGGCACTTACGGTGGCGATTAGTGGCAACATCAGGACTAACCCCACTTCGAAAAAGAGTGGCAGGCCAATCACCATAGCGGTAAGCGCCATCACCCAAGGTAAATAACGCGTCGAGGTTCGGGAGATAATCAACTCAGCAAGCCGATCGGCCGCGCCTGTTTTAGTCATCACACTGCCCAGCATGGCACCCATAGCGATAACATAGCCACTTTCTCCCAATACCCCGCCGGCACTTTTGGAAAAACTCTTAGCAATTAGATCGACCGGTACGTGGGCAATCAAACCCGCCATCACTGCGCCAATAAAAATGGCTAAGAAGGGCGGTAACTTAGCATAGGCCACAAAAAAAATTATCGCCGCAAGGGCGGCGATACATGCGAGTAAAATTTCAGCATCACTACTCATCACTCTCTCCAAATAATTAAGAAAAACGCATGACTCGTGCGTAACGCTCCGCGTGCTATTACTCCGTTGCCGTGCGGATCACTAAGAAAGGCCGTTGACGGAGGTCGTGGTGGTTGTTTAAGTCTGGAGTACGATTCCATTGGCCTAACGTGGTGTAGAGATAACCATTACGGTATGCCAATCCATCTGGCCAGCCGAAATCGTGAACATTGTGATCAAGTAAAGAAAATTGGCCTTTAGGATCACGCTTTACCAACGATTGTTGCTCAAAGGCACCGAAGTAAAGATTTCCTTTTCCATCTTCCGCCATTCCATCATTAGCGGGGTGTTCGCCTTCGAAATGCACGGCTTTTTCGAGTGTCGTCTCAGAAACAGAAAAATC
The DNA here is from genome assembly GCF_022602565.1 of Rosenbergiella metrosideri. GTDB lineage: Bacteria > Pseudomonadota > Gammaproteobacteria > Enterobacterales > Enterobacteriaceae > Rosenbergiella > Rosenbergiella metrosideri. The sequence continues at coordinate 82,591 of NZ_JALBCV010000010.1, read as the reverse complement.
GCTCAATTGCGCAGTTGGTAAGCTAAATAGCTTTCGTCCACTAAGTGCAGTCCAATAGAACTTACTTTGGTCGGGAGATAACGCAACGCCATCGATACCGCCTTGCGGCAATTGCGGATTGTCGGCGTTAAACACGACGGGTTTATTTTCGATAAAGGCCATAAAGCCGGGGTCGGGGGAGGTCGAGGGGTGATTGATTAAGACTTCTCGCTGTTTGCCGCTGGCGATATCTATCACAATCAGCGAATAGCGCTGTGCAAAGCCTGAGTTAGCAATATAGATCGTACCGGCTTTACCGTGAGAAAGATCGACCCGTAAATCGTTATAGTGCGAGCTGGAGTTGAGTACTGGCGGCGTAATGATAATTGTTTTCAGAATACTGTTCGTCTTGGTATCTATCGCCACCACTTTTGCTGCACCGACAGGAATGGTGGGTTGTCCCTTAATTTTGCCATCGTCTAATACCCATAGCGTATCATTTTTATCCACAAAGAGACCGTGGGGAGACACTAGCCAATCTGCCAAATTTTTCTGAGGTAAGCCAAAAGCCTTATTCGGATAAGGTGTCAGTTTTCCCTGCTTCAGTTCCATCAGCGCTGGCGAATGATGATCGCCGGCGTGACGTGGAAAACCTAAAAATATACGGTTCTGCTGATTCACCGCAATACCAGAGAGATCAGGGTAGGGTGCGTTTATTTTAGCGATAACCTCGGAAGCGGCATTACTCTGAGATGAAAAAACCGCTGTCATCAATACAGCGGTTAGTAGGTATAAAGGTTTCACTGGCACTCCTTAAACAGATGATTGTTTAAAAAGTGTAATTAACTTTTACTGTTCGGCGGCTAAAGGGCGCTTTTTTGTTACGTTGTTATAGGGGATATCCTGATTTAAAACCTGACGAGCGCGGGTTAAATCCAAATCATTTTCCCATTTCGCGATGACCAAGGTTGCCACGCAGTTACCCAAAACATTTGTCAGCGCACGGGGAATACCAATCAACCAATCGATCGGGAGTAAGAAAGCTAGGGCAGCTAGCGGTAATGATGGGATTGCAGAAAGCGTGGCGGCCAAGATCACAATGGCAGCGCCGGGTACGCCATGGGCGCCTTTTGAGGTAAACACGGCAACGCCCAGGATCAGGGCAATTTCGCTCCATCCCAAGTGAATCCCTGTAGCATTAGCGATAAAAACGACCGCGAGGGTGAGGTAAATGGAAAATCCATCAAGGTTAAAGGAGTATCCGGTTGGGATCACCAAGCCAACCGTGGATTTACTGATCCCCAACCACTCTAATTTTTTCATCAGCTGAGGTAACACGACATCTGACGCAGTGGTACCTAAGACGATGGTAAGCTCTTCGCGTAAATAGCGCAGTAGCGCGACAAAGCTAATGCCGGTCAATTGAGTAATCCCCCCCAAAACGATGATAACAAATAGGGCGCAGATTGCGGTGTAAAGGAAAAGGAATCCAATCAGACTGGTCAACGAATGAACGCCATAGTGTCCGACCATATAGGCAACGGCACCCAGTACTCCGAGTGGAGCTACTTTGACCAGCATCGCCATCAACCGGAAGAGAATATGGCTCAGGCTATTAATCACGGCGATCACTGGCTTACCTGCTTCACCGCTAATATTAAGCGAAACACCAAATAGAATAGAGATTAGCAATACTTGTAAGGTGTCCCCGCGTGCAAACGCGCCAATAAAGGTATCTGGAATCAGGTTCAAGAAGAAATCACCAAAGCTCTGGAGTGATGAGAGGTGACTCAGTTTATCCGTTGCGGGCATCGCCATATTTGAAAGATGGATGCCTTGCCCGATATGGGTGATCTGTGCCCCGACTAACCCTAGGACTAGAGCCAGTAAGGTGATGATTTCGAAGTAAAGTAAGGTCTTACCGACAATACGTCCGACCTGTTTCAGTTCGCTATGGGAGGAGATGCCTTGGACGATGATCACAAACACTAAGGGAGCGGTCACCATTTTAATCAGTTTGATAAAGCTATCGCCCAAGGGTTTTAGCGAATCGGCAATTGCTGGATAAAGGCATCCCAGTGCGGTACCAATGACCAGCGCGATAAGTACTTGGATAAAGATAGAATGGCGTATCTTGGAGAGTGTGTGTGTCATAGCCGCAGCCCTTTTCAACGTAACTGAAAAACTTATGTTTCAGTTAAGCAATTATTGGGCCAAAAGTTACATACCGGCAGCGACGGCTTTTCACGCGATCGCTACCGCTGGGTCATGGTTTACTGCCCCGATTTAGGGCGGCATTGCACCACACTCACTGCCCTCTCCCCATAACGTGAAATATTGGCTTTTAAGGTGGACGGTTAAGGCATCATTGGGCTTAAGCTCCCCGACTCGGTAGTGCGGTAGATTTGAAAAGAGAATACGTCCTGAGGGCGTCGTCATCAGAATAGGTAGGTAATCGTCGCCGAGTGAGTCCCGCAGTATCTGTTCTAATTGACCCACCATTACGTCGGTCGCTGCCACTCCAATCAATTGCTTCTCGAAATAAACCGGATAGAGATAGGTTAGGGTATAGGTAGAATTACAGATATAGTCGACGTAAGGACCATGTAAATACCCCTTTTCTGTTTCCTGAACGATGGAAAACCAAGAAAATGTCTGATAGTCCACGAAATGTTGTGAGGCTTTATTAAGGCAAAGTTTATTTATAAGTCGTTGAGGGTGATGTAGCGATCGATATAACCATGCGAGTTGCCATGATTTATTTTTCGATTCACTATACAGAGCGAATCCTGCACCAGATAATAACATTTGTTGATTTAAAATTTTATCAGCAAGCAATAATATATTCTCTCTTATTTTGCTCTCTAATTTAAAATTGTTATCAACTACCTTTTTGGATTCACAAATCATTTTTTCAATAATTATTGAAAACTCCTGGGTGGTTTTTTCAATTAATAAAAATGATTCTTCAGATATGCGTTTAATTTTCCCTAATGGCATTTTCTCTCACTTCATCCTGAAATTGAGCTAATTTTTAGACGAGATTAATTTTATATTCTATTAAAGATGAAACGAAAAATTCAATCAAAGCATAGGCTTGAGCCACGGCTAGCGTTTCGTCTCTATTCTGTAGCGCATTAAAGAGTTCGTGGTAGCAAAGCGTACTTCGAGCATGAAATGTTTCATCTCGATAAAGGATCGAGATCAGCGGCGCCCATTCAGTCAGTACCGTCAACTCTTGAGCCGCTAACCTTGCAGAGTGAGAGTTGGCGGCAAGTGTGAGCAAGCATCGCATATCGGATTGGGTTTTCTGTTGAGGTGTCTCGGAATTCTCAAGCGTTAATATAAGGTTGTTTAACGTCGTTAAATCATGGTCAGTCATTCGCCGTACCGAAAGGCGGGTACTGTGTATCACCAGCGAACTTTGCATCTCACCGAGATCGGATAAATAATCTGAGCTAATTTTATTGAAAGGATGGAAATATTTAACGTAATTGTCGACGTTATCGCTAATGAAACTTCCACCATTACGGCCACGGATAGTATGTATCAATGATTTACTTCGCAGAGTATTGAGTGCGTCCCTAATAGTAATATGTGAAACACCCATCATCCGTGCTAATTCTGATTCGTTAGGTAATTGTTCACCTTTTTCTAATAAACCAGAAATAATAGCATTGGAAAGTCTTTGGGTGATTTGTTCTGTTCTACTCGCTTCTCCAATTGGAGCAAAAATAACAGTATGGGTAATCATAGAAATCTCTATGTAAATAATCCGTTACGAAATTTATTTATAACATAAATCCGAAAATATTTAAAGAAAACTAGCGGTAAGTAAAGTGTGTTTTTTAAATAATTAAATTTGATCTTTTATTTTTAATAATTTACTGATGACTAATTAATAGGTTATTAATAATAGCTTTCGGTTTTTTAAATATAATCTAATGGTGTGATGTTTGGATTATTCTGAGTAACATCCCACGCCGATGATCGGGATGAAAGGCCGCTATTTTTTTTATCTTATCGTGCCACGAGTTGTTCATGACTCCACGCGGTTATTTTGCTAAGGTTGAGAAAATCTTATCAACGTTTATCACGTAAAGGGCGACAGGTTAACGCATGCTTTCCAAGAAATCCGCAGCGATACATTCTTCACCGGTTAGAGAATTGCTTAAATTTAGTAAAGAACCTGGTTTTATTTCCTTAGCGGGTGGTATCCCTGCCACGGATATGATCGACGTTGAGGGTATCGATGGTGTACTCCAGCAATTACTCGCTGAAGATCATCGTGATGTTTTCCAGTATTCGGTGACCGAAGGTGAATGGCCATTGCGTAAAAGTCTGGCCGATTGGACGCGTAATGTTGGTCTGACGCTTGATCCACAGCAGATACTGATCACTAATGGCTCCCAGCAAGGTATTGACCTACTTAACCGTGTGTTCTTAGAGAAAGACGATGTGGTCTTAGTGGAGCGCCCGACTTATTTAGCCGCCTTACAATTATTCGATTATACCGAGGCTGTTATTGAAGAGCTGGCGTATCAAGGTGAGCAGATCGATCTCGGCGCACTGGAAACCCGTTTAGCAGCGGGGGGCGTCAAGATGCTTTATCTTATCCCAACCTTTGCTAACCCTACCGGACGCATTATTGACAACGAACAGCGCATCGATATCGTGAAATTGGCGCACCGTTATCAGGTGGTGATTGTCGAAGATGACCCTTATGGGCACTTAGCTTTTACCGAACAACGCCGTGAAACCTTCTTCACGTTAGCACAACAGTTATACGGTGCCGACCATAACGTCTGTTATATGTCGAGTTTCTCGAAAATTTTCTCCCCAGGTTTGCGTCTAGGCTGGCTCGCGCTGCCAGAAAAATTCCTTATGGCGGTTATCGTATCGAAACAGGCATTGGATCTGCATACCTCAACGTTGAACCAGCATATTGCTGCGCGTTATGTGGCTTCCGGGCAGATTGATCAGCGTATTGCCTTATTAAAAGAGACGTATCGCCAACGTCGTGATTGGTTGATCGAGGCGTTGCAGCGCCACCTCGGTGACGCGATTACCTTCAACCGTCCTGAAGGCGGCATGTTCTTATGGTGCCACCTGAAAGAAGGAATGGACGCGAGCAGTTTACTGAAAGCCTGTATTGCGGAGAAAGTTGTGTTTGTCCCAGGCGATGTCTTTTTTGCCGATAATCCGGAAAAGAATGCGTTGCGCCTCTCTTACTCCATGTTAACGCAACAGACTGCCGATGAGGCAGCGATACGAATCGCACGCGCGCTGCAGACGCTTTCCGTCTAATCTCCGGTCGGGGAAGGGAATCTCTTCCCCTGATATTCACACTCTTCTTTCGAAACCATCGAAAAAATCAGGTATAGTCCGTTTTTTCGGAGGAACCATGCTGACCAACACATCTGTACGTCTCAACAAGTATATTAGTGAGAGCGGTATTTGCTCTCGTCGCGATGCCGATCGTTATATCGAACAGGGTAACGTCTCAATTAATGGACGACGCGCCGCCGTTGGGGCCCAGGTTTATCCTGGCGATACTGTGATGGTTAATGGTCAGCTGATTGAACCGCGTAATGACGACGATCTGGTGTTAATCGCATTAAATAAGCCGGTGGGTATTGTTACCACTATGGAAGAGACAGAGCGCGATAATATCGGTGACTTCGTCAATCACAGTAAGCGTGTCTTTCCTATTGGTCGACTCGATAAAGATTCCCAAGGCCTGATCTTTTTAACCAATCACGGCGACTTGGTAAATAAAATCTTACGTGCCGGGAATAATCACGAAAAAGAGTATATCGTGACGGTCGATAAACCGATCACCGACGATTTTATTCGTGGTATGGGTGCCGGTGTCCCCATGCTGGGGACTGTAACGAAGAAGTGTAAAGTCAAAAAGCTCGATAGCCATGTGTTTCGTATCATCTTGGTTCAAGGGTTGAACCGACAGATTCGTCGGATGTGTACCCACTTCGGTTTTGAAGTGACTAAACTTGAACGGACACGCATTATGAATGTGAATCTATCGGGCATTCCGTTAGGTGAGTGGCGTGATCTAACCGATGACGAGCTAATCGAACTGTTTAAACTGATCGAAGACTCTTCATCAGAAGATAAACCGGTGGAAAAAAAGCCGGCTAAAAAAGCCTTAAAAAGACCGGATATTGCCCCGCCAGTGATGCCGAGTCGTTCGACCAAGAAACCGCCTGCTCGCCAAAAATTCACCAAACCGGGGCGTCAAAAGAAAGGGCGTTAATTAACCTGCTGTGCTGTGTGTTAAGGCGGGTAGAGGGGATCTCCCTACTGGCACTTGACGCCTAAGCTTGGCTCGATTACAACTAGATGATGTCGGGGGAGTCTCGCGTAAGAGACTGAGAGGCTGTGTGCGTATGACGCCGTGCAGCGACCCTTTGAACCTGACCCAGTTAATACTGGCGTAGGAAGACGGGTCGCCTGTGAGCGACTTGGCATAGCCCATTAAGGGCAAGTGCCTCATTTCCTCTGCCTTACCTGGGTCTCACACTAAGAGGCCATCCATGTTAATTCTTTTCTCTATCAGCCAGGTCAGACGATGAGTCGCTGGAGCATTCTCGGCCGCGGTGTAAGCGGACTCTGCGTAGCAAAACTCCTCGTCGAGCAGGGTGAGCAGGTCGAGGTGATTGAACAGCCAGATTCGCCCACCGCGTCATGGTACGCCGGGGGCATGTTGGCACCCTATTGTGAAGCAGAAAGCGCCCCGCAAGAAGTGGTAACCCTCGGGCAGCATGCGCTCGCGTGGTGGCGACAACGAGTACCGAATGTGCAACAACAGGGTACTTTAGTTATCGCTCCGCCCAGAGATCAGCAAGAGCTCAAGGTCTTTGCCAGCAAAACGACGCACCACCAGTGGGTGAAGCCGGAAGATCTTGAAGCCGACCTTGGCTCGCGTTTCGAAAACGGTCTTTTTTTTGCTGAAGAAGGGCATCTTAATCCTCGTCAGGCTTTGGCTTCCCTCGCACAGCAACTGCTGCAACAAGGGGTCGTCTTTCACTCTTCTCAGCCCAACGGCAATATTATCGATTGTCGAGGGATTGAGGCGCGATCCGACCTGCCACCCCTGCGTGCAGTACGTGGCGAAATGCTACGTTTACGCAGCCACGAGGTCGATTTTTCACGACCTATTCGGTTATTACATCCTCGCTTTCCTTGCTATTTGGTACCACGCGGCGGCGGGGAATTTATGTTGGGCGCGACGATGGTTGAAAGCGATGACTCTCGCGGGATGAGTGCACGGGCGGCAGTAGAATTATTGAGTGCGGCTTACACGATACATCCGGCGTTGGCGGAGGCGGAAATTATCGAAACCGCAAGTGGCTTACGCCCGGCTTATCCCAATAATCTCCCCAGTTTCCACTATCAGAATAACCGTTTTTATCTGAACGGTATGTACCGTCACGGCTTTCTATTAGCCCCAATTGTCGCGCAGCAACTTGTTGAACAGTTAGCGAAGGAAAAGAGCAATGCAAATCTTACTTAATGGTCAGCCAGTCGAGACAGAAGCCACCGAACTGGCAGGCCTATTACGTGAACAACAGATCGATATGACGGTGGTGGCATGTGCCGTTAATGGCCAATTTATCGCGAAAAGCGGTTATACCACGCTGGATCTTCAAGAGGGCATGCGTATTGAAGCCCTTTCTCCGATGCAGGGGGGATAAGCGATGTTTTACGGTACTTCCTTAACCTCACGTTGTTTATTGGGCACCGCGGGCTATCCATCGCCCGCTGTTTTGAGTGCGGCGATTGAGGCGTCGGGCACCGAGGTGATTACGGTCAGTTTACGGCGTGAAGGAGCAGGTGGTCAGGCCTTTCGCGAACTGCTTAGCCAACATTCTCGGCATATCTTACCAAATACCGCAGGTTGCCATAGCGTGAAAGAGGCGGTGACTACCGCTTATATGGCGCGTGAACTCTTCAATACAAGGTGGATTAAGTTAGAGGTGATTGGTCATGCCGATAGCTTACAACCAGACCCTTTCGCCTTAGTCGAGGCCGCCAAAATCTTATGCGCCGACGGTTTTCAGGTCTTCCCCTACACCACCGAGGATCGCATCGTCGGGGAAAAGCTATTAGCGGTAGGGTGTGAAGTCCTTATGCCGTGGGGCGCACCGATTGGATCGGGACAAGGACTGAATAATTTACGCGGATTAGAGGCGTTACGATCCGCCTTTCCTGAGATCCCGATGATCATCGATGCTGGGATCGGCGCGCCATCCCATGCTACGCAAGCCATGGAAATGGGGTTTGACGGGATCTTACTCAATACCGCCGTTGCAAAAGCGCGCGACCCGGTGGCGATGGCGATGGCGTTCGGCCAAGCCATCACGGCCGGGCATACTGCTTACCAAGCTGGCCTGATGGCACCACGGGATATGGCAGAGCCTTCTACGCCCTTATTGGGGCTGGCGAATCTGATGTAGGGGAGAGGAATGCAACGCTATCAACGACAAATGCAGTTACCGCAAATCGGTGAGCAGGGGCAGCAGCGACTGCAACAGGCTAGAGTGCTGGTGGTCGGTGCCGGAGGCTTGAGTGCGACGCTGCTTCCGCAGTTAGTGGGAGCCGGTGTCGGTCGGATTCGACTTTATGATGCTGACCGCGTGGCACTGCATAACCTGCATCGCCAAACATTATTTAAACAACAAGATATCGGTAAAGCCAAAGCACTATGCGCCCAAGCGCATTTAAGCCAATGTAATAGTGATGTACTGATCGAGCCGGAAGTGACGCATATTACGGCTAGTACTCTCCGTCAGGCATTACAGGATATCGATATTGTCGTCGATGCCGCCGATAATTTTGCCACGACCTATTTATTGTCGGATGCCTGCCTAACCCATGGCTTACCGTTGATCAGTGCGTCAGCCTTGGGGACTCAAGGCTATGTCGGCGGATTTTGCGGGGGCGCGCCGAGTTATAAAGCCTTATTTCCCCACTTACCCGAAACGGCGGGGAACTGTCACAGTGCTGGGGTGATGGGCCCCGTTGTCGCCTGTATCGCTGCAATTCAGGCACAGATGGTCCTGAGTTGGGTCTTACAGAGCACGCCTTCTCCATTAGGATCGCTGGTAAGGTGTAATTTTACTGATTGGCAATTCAGTCAGTTTCGCTTTGACACGGCCGTAGAACCGCTCGAAAAGACGCTACAGTTCATCGATCGGGGACAACTGTTACCCAACGATCTGATCCTAGAGTTACGGGATCGCGATGAAGCGCCAACTAGCGTAACGGATACGGCCATACGGGTCCCGTTACAGAAGCTTGAGCACTGGACGGCCCCCGCTTATCAACGACTAGTCCTGGTATGCCGTACGGGATTGCGCTCTGCCCGCGCCGAACACCTTTTACGCCAGCGCGGGCTTGAGAACATCGTTCTGCTTGCGGCAGGAGAACCTTAATGTTGGGTTTTGACGGCGTGAGTTTTTCTTGGCCCGCACAACGGTTACTGCATAATTTTTCACTGACTTTTGCAGAGGGGAAAACCACTGCCCTTTTGGGTGCCAGCGGGATTGGGAAAAGCAGTCTCTTACAACTGTTAGCGGGGCTGCGCCCGATCGAGCAGGGCAAGATCCTGGTAGACCGATCACAGATAGCGTGGATGGGGCAGCAAGATCAGCTCTATCCTTGGCTCTCTGTGATCGATAACGTGCTACTGCCATCAACACTCACCGGTCAGCCACCCGACCGCCATCGTGCCGAATATTTACTGGAAAGAGTGGGTTTGGCCCACCGTATCTCGGCAAAGCCTCACCAGCTTTCGGGCGGAATGCGTCAGCGCGTCGCGTTGGCTCGAACCCTCTATACCGACCGATCGGTTATCTTGATGGATGAGCCTTTTGCCATGCTGGATGTCATCACTAAGCTACGACTGCAGACCTTGACCGGGGAGCTAGTAAAAGGGAAAACGGTGATTATGGTGACGCATGATCCTGCTGAAGCTTGCCGTCTGGCGGAGGAGATTGTCTTGCTCCACCACTCGCCTCTAGAGGTGACTGCGCTAGCCGCCCCTACAGGGGCACCCCCTCGCCCAGCCGACGACCTAGGGCTGCTTACTGCACAGGCCGCATTACTGACTCGATTGGAGGCGTATGACATCTCGTCTGAGTAACCTGTTCTATTTCTTAGGCTGTGTGATGGCGCTATGGGTTATCTTAACGCACCAAGGTATACCCGACTATTTACTGCCGACACCGCAACAGGTCGGTGCAGCTTTCGTTCAGCAGCCTGCTTTGTTGCTATCGCAGGCGGCGATTACCTTGAGTGAGATGGGCTTAGCATTGTTATTTGGCGTAGGGTGTGGGGTGATTATTGCTGTGGCCATGGCCAGCCATACGTGGATACGTCGTTTGTTTTATCCGTTGGTGATGGCAAGCCAAGTTATACCGGTTTTCACCTTGGCGCCACTACTGGTGCTTTGGCTAGGGTTTGGTATCGGCTCCAAGGTAGTGGTGGCTGCCCTCATCCTCTTTTTTCCGGTCTGTTTGACCTTATTCGATGGCCTGTCTCGAGTCCCACAACAGTGGCTTGACCTAGCGGCTACGCTACAAGCGTCGCGTTGGCGCTGCTTTTGGCAAGTGCGCTGGCCTGCGGCATTACCTTTCTTTTTTTCAGGCTTACAGATGGCAGTGATCTTGGCGCCGATAGGCGTTGTCTTGGGCGAGTGGGTAGGTGCCAGCCAAGGGCTTGGGTACTTAATGATGCAATCCACTGCTCGCATGGAGACGGCCACCAGTTTTGCGGCGCTGATCTGCTTAATGGGCTTAGCGGTAATACTTTCCGGTGTCGTACAAGGGTTACGGCGCTATTTTTTATGGCCGACAGGTTAAGGATAAAAGTGTGAAAACATTACTCATTGGTTGTGTTGCGATGTGTTGGTGGGTCAACGCAGGCGCTGCGTCGCAAAAAGTACGGGTACTGCTCGACTGGTTTGTTAACCCCAATCATGCTTCGCTATTCGCTGCCCAATATAGCGGGGCGTTTGCGCGCCAGGGGCTTAGCGTTGACCTGATTGCACCCGCTGACTCGGCTTCCGTACCCTTACTCTTAGCCGCCGGTAAAGCAGATATCGCAATCAGTTATCAACCTCAGCTCTATACCCTAGTTGAGAAAAAGGTTCCGGTCATACGGGTCGGGAGCTTAATTGATCAACCGTTAAATACCTTAACCACCTTATCTCCCGCAATACATAGCTTAGCCGATTTTAAAGGTAAAACCATTGGGTATGCGATCCCCGGTTTCGAGGATATCGCCATTAAGCAAATGCTGGCTCACGCTGGCGTTGACCCGAGTACTGTCACCTTAGTTAATTTAAATATGGCCGCTACCACGGCACTCCTTACACACCGTATTGATGGCGCGATGACGATTTATCGTAATTATGAACTGTTAAGTTTGCTGGATAAGGGCGTACGTCCGACCGTCTTCCGTCCAGAGCAGGCTGGTATTCCAGCTTACGATGAATTAATCCTATTGGCTCAGCAGGGCGAGGCGAAAAAACCATGGGTTAATGCTTTCCTAAATGCTTTGGACCAAGGAACGGCATGGCTAAAAGAGCATCCACAACAAGCGTGGCAAGCCTTTATTCAACGCTATCCGGAGATGAACACGCCTTTGAATCACCAAGCTTGGCAGGCTACTCTTCCGGTATTTGCCCAAAAGAGTGCGGCCTTTAGTGCTGGGCGTTATCAGAAAATGGGATTTTTTCTACTGCAAAATCATGTGATTAGCCAAGTTGCTCCCCTTTCACGCTATGTGCAGCACGTTGGGGAGCCATAAAACAGTTAAGGCGTTACGCGTGGAGTATTATTCGGTGCAATAAGCTGGCGAATCGGTTCTCCTAGTAAAACAGAGGGATAGTTACCTTGAACGGCATGGTAATTTATTGCCTGCAGGGGATCCCCCTTACCGTTGTAGACCGCGATATAGGGATAAGCATATACCGGGCGGGTGGCACGCATCGCCTCTGCAGCGGGGGCAACCGGAGAACTGGGGCGTTGCATACCGTGCATTTGAACGGAAGCAGCATCCTCAGCGTTTTTCGGTTTCTTCGCTGGGGGTAAAGCTTGAGGTACCGCTGTCGCTTTGGCTTTCCCGGTTAACAATTGCTGAGGAGCCTGCTGATGCTCAACCCATGCCATTAACGGCGTAAGAAGGTCGATTTTATCATTCCCTTCACCTCCGCCACAGTGACCGACTCCCGGCAGTAAAAAGAGTTTGACCATTTTCGCTGCCTGCTGGGCTCCCAGTTGTTGTTCGACCCCACGATAATAAGCAAGTGTTCCAGTTGGGTTGATGGAGTCGTCCGCCAGCCCATGCCAGAGGATCAGCTTACCGCCAGCGTCCGCATAAGGCTTAAGATTGGTATCTGTCGCGTTATAGAGTGGAGCCAGTTTAGCTAATTGCTGGAAATTACGTTGGTCGAAGCCAAATTGCGTTAACGTGATATCGTTTTTCTTACCGTCGGCAGTTAAGACATATTGCAGTGCTGGCAATGCCATCATGGCGGAAGGGAAAGTGCCTTGTGCAGTGCTTGGTAATGGCCAGCGTAATTCAGACCCAATAATCAATCCGCCGACAGCGAACTGGTGCCCTGATGCGTCTTTCGCACCTTGGTAAAGTTTCTCGATAACGCCAATCTCTTCTTTGGTAAAACAGGCGCTTTTATCGGTGGCAGAGGCCGAGCAGGTGTTCAGCCAATTTTTTGAGAAGTGACAAGCAAAGGGATTCGCCAAGACGCCGTCGTTGACCCCTGACGCAGTTGGACAATGTGCCAACACGGTTTGGTGCAGTAACGCGAGACGATTTTTAAGTAAAATAGCGCTACCGTCAGCGCGTTGGTTCGCGACAACATTCCAGCCGTGATAAAACGAATTCTGCATCGTGAAATAGGCTGCGGGTGCGCCAGCGGAGATACCATTGAAATCGTCTGGGTAGCGCTGTGCTTCCATCAACGCTTCGCGACCTCCATCAGAACAACCCATAAAATAAGCATATTTCTGTGGCTGACCGTAGTAGGCCCGCGTTAATGCTTTGGTAAATTGTGCAGTAAGGTGATTCGCGCGATACGCAAAATCAATCCGTTTTTGCGGATCCAATGCCCATGAAGCATCCATCATACTGCCCGAGTGACCCATATTGGTGGCCGCGACCACAAATTGACCCTGTGTCGCCGGTAAGCAGCCATTTGCGTTGGATAACGAGAGATTGATTGACCCACACAAGCCGCCACAGCCAACCTGTAAAATTCGCTGTGTCCACTGTTGTTGGGGAAGAGCGACCTCTACACCGATCTCCGGCGAAAGCATCGCCTTCACTTGGCAGAAAGTTTTATTACCACTGGTGATGACTTTTGCGCTAGTGAGCGAAACCTTAGCCTCTACACCGGGCAGTGTTTGACTAGTCAACTGGCCGCAGGCCATGACTGGTTTAATAATCGGCAGCGATGATACGCTGTGCGCGTAACCATTGTGGCTGATAACCACAAGAGAAAAGAAAGCGAAGAGAGTCGAGAGCAGTCGCACGTTATTTCCTTATCAAACAGAGTGAACAGTAAACAGTATAGGTGACTGCTTACTGCCTGACTGTTACTGCACTGTAAGCAGCGCGAAAAGATTAGCGGGGAAGCGGCGCTGGTAGGTTGAGTTTTTCTGAGAGCAGTTGTGCGCAGTGATCACGCTGCTGACCTTGCTGCTGCTGATCGGGGGTAAGACGATCCCAAGCATCTTGAATACGCTTGGCAAGCAAAGGCGAAAAATGGCGTTTTTTTAACGCATAATCTTCATTATTGTTTTCAACGGTCTGTTCCATTCTTGCTTGGATTTGCTGATCCGAGCCCGTCGGTTGTAAACAATAAAGCGAAACGTAGTAGGCTTTATCTTGATCGGTAAAATGAGGCATCAACCACCAGATAGCCGTACACAAAACAATCATCACTGGAATAATAACTTTTAGCTTTAACATGACATTTTCCAAAAATCTCTTAATCGGGCTAGGGTACCCGAATTAATCTAAACTACTAGATGTACAGACGTCTAAATGTCTAATATACTCAATCGAAATTAGACATATTGAGGTAGATACGGTGAAAAAATTTTTAGTCTCTTCTCTTTTGGCAGTTTGTGCATTAGGCCTTGTGGGTTGTAAACAGGAAGATGCTCATACTGTTAAAGTCGCTATAAACTCTGGGCCTGACCAAGCGATATGGGACACAGTAAAACAAGTGGCCAAAGATAAATATCAGCTAAATGTTGAGGTCGTGAGCTTTAATGATTATGTTCAGCCGAACGAAGCCTTAGCAAATAAAGACGTTGATGCCAACGCTTTCCAAAGCGTACCCTATCTTGAGATGCAAGCTAAAGAGCGTGGTTACAAATTTGCTATCTTAGGCAAAAGTTTTATTTTCCCGATTGCCGCCTACTCTTCTAAGATCAAGAAGATAGACCAATTACCTAATGGCGCGACGGTGACGATTTCTAACGAAGCAACCACCTTAGGTCGCAGTCTGCTGTTATTGCAGGCTCAAGGCTTGATCACTGTCGACCCAAGTAAGGGGCTACTGCCAACCGTATTGGATATCAAGGCGAACCCTAAAAATCTGAAGTTTGTCTTAGTCGACACTCCACAGCTCACTCGTTCTTTAGATGACCCGAAAGTCTGGTTATCAGTGATTAACAATAACTTTGCTTCGCAAGCCGGATTATCGGCCGCGCGGGATGGACTCTTTATGGAAGGGAAAGCCTCGCCTTATTTGAATGTCTTAGTTGTGCGTGAAGGCGATAAAGATGAGACGAAACTGCAGCAGCTGAAGCAGGCTTTCCAATCGCCAGAGGTTGAAGCGAAAGCGAACGCGGTCTATCACGGTGATGTGATACGCGCTTGGTAAACTGAGCTATCACTATTAACCCATGCTCTAAGCATGGGTTTTTTTTGCCTAACCCGGTTAGCCAATCGACAGTAGAAAGCCGATAGCGACCAAGCTATAGAATCCGGCACAGAAAATCGTCATGGCACGATGGTAACGCACCAGGTTCTGTTGGGCGGCTGGAGTGGAGAAGCAGAAAGCATAGAGACTAAAAATCGTTATACCGATCAGTGCGCAGAGGGCGACCAGCAGAAGAGTTGCCAAAGGGGGCGAATGCGGAGAAAGACCGATACTGGTGACAGTTAGCCACGTTAGGATCGCTTTTGGGTTGGTCAAGTGTAGACTGACCCCTTGCCAGTAGTAGCGATATGCTTTGCGTTCGGAGGATAGCGCGGCGGTGGAGCAGAGTGGTCTGGCTAAGGACTTTATTGTTTTATAGGCTAACCAAAAAAGGTAGGCCGCACCGAGACACTTTAAGACGATTAAGAAACGGGGTTCAGAAAGTAACAAAGTTGATACGCCTAAGGCGGCCATAATCCCCCAACAAAGCGAACCGGTTATGACACCTGCCGCGAGAATAAAGCCGGCTTGGCGTCCCTGAGACATCGCCACGTTAGCAATCGAAAGATTGGCAGGACCGGGGGTGAGCGTCCCTAAACTGTAGACTAAAAGCGCGGGTACCAGTAACGAGCCTTCTACGATAGTTGCCATCCGAAATATCCCCAAGTAAAACGCAGAATAAGTGAGTGTTCCTAGGTTATTTAAATCATTTTATCCGCTCGACATACCGGCTTACAGGACCGATATAGTCAATACCGGTGAATATTGGCTATAGTAGCATGACGAGATTAATCAGAAATATCGAGGAATTATGAGTCAGATTACTACACAAACAGTACGCTACCAAGCAGGTGAGACGGCATTGGCCGGAACATTAGTTTTCCCGAGCGAAACGACTCAACCTTTACCTGGGTTAGTCATGGCACCGAACTGGTTTGGTGTAACCGATAATGCCGCTAAGTTGGCGAAAAAAGTCGCCGAGCAAGGGTATGTTGTGTTGATGGCCGACCTTTACGGTGAATCCTCTCGCCCCACCAATGCCGACGAAGCGGGTGCGGCGATGATGGCCGTGAAAAATACCCCTGAAGAAGTGGGCCGGATGAAGGCTGCGATCGACGCGCTAAAACGTCAGACAACCGCTTCGGTCGATGCTCAGAAAATTTCTGCTTTCGGTTTCTGCTTTGGCGGCCATTGCGCACTAGAGTTAGCGCGTAGTGGCGCCGATATTCGTGCAGCCATCTCTTTCCACGGTGGGTTAGACACTTGTGGTGCCTACGACGCCACACAGATTAAGGCCGCTATTTTAGTTCTTGACGGTGCTAAAGATCCGTTAGTCCCTCGCGAGCAACTGCCCGCTTTTGTCAATGAGATGACCACTGTCAATGTCGACTGGCAATTGGTTAGCTACCATGATGCCGTGCACTCATTCACTGACGAAACCGCCAATAACCCAGGGGTAGCCGAATTTAACCCTCAAGTTACCGAGCGTGCTTTCACCAGCATGTTTGAGTTACTGAATCGCGTAAACTAATTTACGTCTTCCCTTAGCCAGCCACTCTGTGCTGGCTAAAGCTAAATTTCTGCTTAGATTAGTACTTATCCTTATTTTTCATCGCGCCGTAATTCCGGTTAACTGATTTCTATGGTCGGCATTGTGCCCTCATGATTTCTTGTCGGATTAGGGAGTGGAAGATGAAACAACCCACGCGTATTACGCGCACCGTATTGCCTTGGCTGTTACCTAGCGCATTGCTGATTATCTGGCAGCTAGGGTCTGTCAGTGGCTGGATTTCTGATCGCTTATTACCGGCTCCTATCCATGTTCTGACCGCCGCGTGGGCGTTAATGAAAAGTGGTGAGTTATGGAGCAACCTATCGATTAGTACATGGCGGGCCGTTGTTGGGTTTGCTATCGGAGCCGGTGCCGGCCTGATTATGGGGTTAATTACCGGTTTATCCCGGGTCGGCGAACTGTTACTGGATAGTACGTTACAGATGCTCCGCAATATTCCGCATCTCGCCCTGATCCCGCTGGTTATTTTATGGTTTGGTATTGATGAGCGAGCCAAAATTTTCCTAGTGGCCTTAGGGACTTTCTTTCCGCTCTATCTTAATACTGCCCATGGCATTCGCCATATTGATAAACAGTTAATTGAGATGTCACGCAGTTATGGTCTAGGTGGCATTGCGCTGTTTTGGCAGGTGATCTTGCCCGGCGCGATGCCCTCTATTCTGGTGGGAGTTCGATTTTCGTTAGGACTGATGTGGCTAACCCTCATTGTGGCGGAAACCATCTCGGCAAACGCGGGAATTGGCTACTTGGCTATGAATGCCCGTGAGTTCTTACAAACCGATATTGTCGTCTTCGCCATCCTGCTTTATGCGTTACTCGGCAAGCTCTCCGATTTACTGACTGTGGCGTTAGAAAAGCGCTTATTACGCTGGCACATCCAATGGCGTAAAGAGGAACTCCCCGTATGAAAAATATTCGTCTTATTACTCCTACCACTGCTCTGGCCTTGCAGCTCAATGCGGTCAGTAAAAACTTTAGTCAGCAGCCGGTATTAAATGGCTTAACTCTGGCAATTCCCGCCGGTCAGTTTGTGGCGGTTGTCGGGCGAAGCGGCTGTGGAAAAAGCACCTTACTCCGTTTATTAGCAGGGTTAGAACAGAGTAGCCACGGAGATCTTGCCGCTAACCATCAGCCACTAGTCAAGTCTGCACCCGCCATCCGCTTAATGTTTCAAGAACCGCGGTTGTTACCGTGGAAGACAGTGATTGAGAATGTCGGGTTGGGCTTATCGGGGCAGTGGCGTGACGAGGCAAAGTCGGTATTAGCTGCCGTCGGCTTGGCGGATAAGGCTAACCAGTGGCCTGAAACCCTGTCCGGCGGGCAAAAACAGCGGGTCGCGCTTGCCCGCGCCCTTATCCATCGCCCGGGATTATTGTTACTTGATGAGCCTTTAGGGGCGCTAGATGCTCTCACGCGCTTAGCGATGCAGCAGTTACTGATTGAGTTATGGCAAACCTGGAAATTTACGGTGGTGCTGGTGACTCACGATGTGAGCGAAGCAGTGACTACCGCTCAGCGTGTGGTGATGCTCGATAAGGGTCAGGTCAAACTTGATGTCGAAGTGGGAATGCCCTATCCGCGCTCAAGCACGCAAGCCAATGTCGCTGCCCTCGAACGGCAGATTTTGGCCGCTATTATGCAGCCGGATCAGCCGGTTGTGACCCCCACACGGCAAGCAATTTAAGTCTGAACAGAATAAGGTGATATTGATGACTCAAACCACGAAGGCTCCCGATTTCTTTTGGTTCTTACCGACCCACGGCGATGGGCGGTTTCTTGGAACTCAACATGGGGGGCGTACGGTCGACCTTCCCTACTTACAACAAATCGCGCTTGCAGCCGATAATTTGGGCTATAGCGGCGTCTTGATCCCTACAGGAAAGAGCTGTGAAGACTCGTGGTTAGTGGCCGCCGCCTTAGCGCCTATTACCCGTAAATTAAAATTTCTGGTAGCGGTTCGCCCCGGCCTACAGCCACCTTCACTCGCGGCACGGATGACCAGTACTTTGGACAGACTTTCGCAAGGGCGTTTACTGATCAATGTGGTGACAGGGGGCGATCCGGAAGAAAATAAAGGAGATGGAATTTTTTTAAGTCACGATCAGCGTTACCAAGTCACGCGCGAATTCTTGCATGTCTACCGTCGTTTACTGGCCGGTGAAAAAGTCAGTTATCACGGCGAGCAGTTGCGGGTTGAAAATGCCGAGCTACTCTTTCCTAGCCATCAAGACCAAGGTCCTCCTATTTATTTCGGTGGCTCTTCCGAGTCAGCGGTCGACGTTGCCGCCGAGCATGTCGACACTTATCTGACTTGGGGAGAACCCCCTGCACAGGTCGCGGAAAAGGTGGCAAAGGTTCGGGCGAAAGCGGTGGAAAAGGGGCGTGAAGTCGAATTCGGTATTCGTCTCCATGTCATTGTTCGTGATACTGAGCAAGAAGCTTGGCAGGCGGCTGAGCAACTGATTGCCCATTTAGATGATGACACCATCGCTCGCGCACAAGCGATATTCTCGCGGATGGACTCGACAGGCCAAGCCAGAATGCGGGAACTGCATGGTGGATCTCGCGATAATTTAGAGATTTCCCCCAATCTCTGGGCAGGGATTGGCTTAGTTAGAGGGGGGGCTGGCACCGCATTAGTGGGAAATCCTCAGCAAGTTGCGGCCAGAATCCGGGAGTATCAGGCAATAGGGATCGATAAATTTATTCTGTCAGGCTATCCACATCTTGAAGAAGCGTGGTCGTTTGCCGAGCGGGTCATGCCTCTCTTTTCAACGGTGGAAGCAGCGGTGCGGCAGGGGCCTCACGGCGAAACTATTGGTAACACTGAGCTACCGCGTCAGGTCAGTGCCAGTTAACTAAAAGGGTCTATCAAAACGCCGCTCAGCTTTCTTAGCTTGAGCGGCGTTTTTATTTTGCAGTGAACCGCTAGTGGCTCGCGTCTTGTGACCAGGTTGCACGGTTGACCTGAACTTGGCCGGGAATAAGATGAATAGCGCTGAACGCATCGGCCAGTGTCTGCTGCTGGGCAAATACTGCCGGCGTCATACGCTCGGTTGTGTAGTCGAGGCGGGCTAAAGTGGTGTGCCAGTAATCGATGCTCAAGCCTGTGGCCGTTGAAAGTAGCTGTGCAGTCTCTTCTTTATGGCGATTTGCCCATTGCCCGCTCTCTTTCAATGTGTTGACCACTTCGAGCGCTAACTTAGGTGAACCTTCGGCAAATTTACGGCTAGAGAGAAAAAAGGAATAGTGAGGCACCAAGCCTTCGGCAGTCGTCAGGGTACGTGCATGCGTAACTTGGCTAACCTCGGCATAGTAGGGATCCCAAATAGCCCAGGCATCAACGGCGCCTTTTTGGAACGCCGCTCGCGCATCGGCAGGAGGTAAATAGACGGGTTGAATGTCTTTATAACTTAGCCCGGCATGTTGCAGTGCTGCGACCAATAAATAGTTAACATCTGACCCTTTATTCAGCGCCACACGCTTACCTTTTAACTCCGCCACACTGTGGAGAGGAGAATTTGCGGGGACCACAATCGCTTCATTTTTTGGGTTAGCCACCGAGTGAGCTAAATAAATTAAATCGGCTTTAGCCGCTTGCGCGAATATCGGCGGAGCATCACCGGTTGCACCAATATCGATGCTACCAATATTTAACCCTTCTAGTAATTGTGGACCGGCTGGAAATTCAACCCAGCGAACGGTAACACCTTGCGAGGCGAATTTTTTTTCGAGGGTATGTTGCGATTTAATAATAGTAAAGAGGCTGGCTTTTTGATAACCAATGGTGACGACGGATTGCTCAGCAAAGCTGAGGGTCGGTAGTAATAATAAGCTTGTTACGACAAGGCTTGTGGTCAATTTTTTCTTCATCAGTACTCCGGCTAGACGCATAGGAAAGACTGCTATCTATAGCAACTTTACTGCAGCAGGGTAACTATGAAAAAAGACAAAGGATATCCATTATTGTGATTAGCCGCTAACCCTGAGGCTACCAAATGGTTAGCGGTAAGTGTCTTATTTTACCGCGGTGTTCTCTGCAATTTCTCTTAATTTACCGTAAATATTAAAAGAGAGAATGATGAGTTCACAAGAAATACGTACCCCAATTACCCCGAAGATAATCGTGCAGAGACCGGAAAATAATCCACCGAGCACGCTCCCGCCAAAAGATAAGCTAGTGATAATTGCCGCAAGCCCACCGAATACCACACCAATAATACCCAGCCAATAAATAACAGTAATAATTTTCGGGGTAATCATTTGGTCGAAGTTTAATAAGGATTTAAACATTTTATTCTCTCCATAATAAATGTATAAACTTAACTTTTATTTAATATTACAGCAATCATTTATTCTTTAACCTTAGGGTAAGAAGAGAATGAAAATAACCCGCTATTTTACGGTATCAAGTAATTTATTAATGATTGCATACTGCAATAACATAATCGTTTTTGCATCATTAATATCGCCCCGTTGCATCATTGCTACAGCGTCTTGAAACGGGAGTTCGAGCACTTCAATATCTTCGCCTTCCTCAAAGATCCCGCCGCCAGCGTTGATACGGTCATGATGGCTATATTCGGCGATAAAGAAATGCAGCTTTTCGGTCACGGCTCCTGGGCTCATCCAAGCGTCAAATATTTTGGATACTTGCTGTATACGATAACCGGTCTCTTCCTCTATTTCAGCGCGGATCCGGGTGATCGGATCTTCCCCTTCGAGTAAGCCCGCAGCAGTTTCGATCAGTACGCCAGAATCACCTTGGATCTTGAGGGGTAAACGAAATTGACGCGTTAAAATAATCGATTGTTGTGCGCGGTTATAAAGAAAGACGGTTACGCCATCCCCTTTATTGTACACTTCGCGGCTGAAAGTCTGGTGAGTCCCGTCTGTCCGCTGGTAATCAACCGTATACTTTTTCAGGGAATACCAATCATCGGAAAGAATCTGTTCATGAATAATGGTGATTGAACGGGGGGTGCTAGACATGGTGCCTCCTTGGTCGAGGAAAAAAGGTAACGCTTCAAGGAGTGGCTGGCAAGAGAAGAATCTCCGTACCCGATGAGCTCGGATACGGAGAGGGGTCTTAGAAGCTTAAGTTGGCACTGATACCACCGACTAGGGCATTTTTCACGCCATTCTCGGCACCTGGTGCGACAACGTACTGCAGGTTAGGACGAACTTGCAGCCAGTTGGTTGCATGAATATTGTAATACACTTCATAGTCATACTCTGAACCGTGCTGAATCGGGATCCAAGCTGGGTTGCTATCGTAGTAAGCACCGTTCGAACGATTTTCACGACGCTGCATGGTGGAATAGCTTGAGTTGACGTGGATACGGGAAGCACCAATACCGATTTCATCTTCTGGACGCGCATCGGCTAGGCCTTTCCACACCAGAGTCAGCGATTGATAATTGTCGATTTTTGCCGTCTTATGGTCATTCATTACCGCCTGAGCCGTTAAGGTTAGGCCGCGATCGCTACCGCCTGGTTGAGCAAAAAGCTGTTGTTGGGCAAGGAGATAGCCACCGTAAGCATGCGCGGTATCGGTATTACCATTGCGCCATGATCCATAGACTTGGTCACGCACAGATGAGTAATAACCGCCTAAACGGTAGTTACCTTTTAAGTTATCCGGACCGAAGGTTGGGTGCCAAACGACTTCGGCTGGAACCAAGTTGCCTTCTGTGTGACTCACTTCGAAACGGAAACCATCGCCACGGTCATAGTTGTAAGGGGTTTGGTTGTAGAAACCGACTTGGAAGAAAACCTCTGGCGTAAGGTTGACAGCAACACGGCCACCCCATTGAGAGACTGGCCAGTTGTACCAGTGATCGCCACGCCAGTTACCTGCCTGGCCGCCACCGAAGGCTAAGTTTTGGAACTTACTGTCGATGGTATCAAAGTCTTCACCCACGGTGACTCGACCGGCTTTTACATCCACTAAGTTGTCGAAGAAATGCTTACGTAACCAGAATTGCGTTAAACGCCATGTCTGACCACGGCCGTACACTTCCTGAACGGAAGAGAGGGTACCATTACGGCTGACGGCATCGTCGGATAAGTTACGGCCATTACGGTCGGTAATGGTCATTTGGAATTCGGTATCGTTCCAACCTAAGAGTTTCTCAAGATCTAAATCAACGCCAAACGCCCATTGGTCAGAGTAGCGCATAGTGGTTGAAGAGTGGTAGCCGCCTGCTAAGTTAGACGCGCTTTCCATGGTGTAATTGACTTGAAAATCGACGCCTTCTTCTTTTAATTGGCTGCGCGTGCCATTCCAGTCACCCAGCATCCACGCCGAATCGTAACTGAACGGTTCTGCTGCGTGCGCAGCCGGTAATGCGCTCGCGCAGCTCACCGCGACGAGGGACAGCGCAAATAAGGAAGGTGAACGTAAGAAAAATTTATTTTTTATTTTCATTATTTTTATCCCGAAATAAGGTGTTAACACTCAGAAGAGGTTACCGCAGAATAACGTGTAAATTGGTGCCAATTTTATTAAATATTTGTACTTTTAGACTTCGATCACGAAAAAGATCCTCGCTCCGCAAAGTCAGCCATACTGCACTCCTTAGGCTGATTTGATGCAGAAAAGAAGTCTTAAAAATCGGGGGCAGAGCATACGCCCTTTTTTATATTTGAGAAACATATTTTTAACATTGTTGCGAGGGGTAAGGGGTATTTATGTGATCTATCCAGCGTAAATCGCCTAAAAAGGCTATTTTTGAATCAAAAAAGCGCTTTCCCGCTCCTAAAAATTGGGGTACATTTTCTCTGTAGGGTACAGAGGTAAGATGTTCTATCTTTAAGACCTTTTACTTCACGTAATCGGATTAGGCTAGAAATTAGCCGCCCCAGCGTTCTTGTTTATCGCTGGGGCGTTTTTTCGTTTAGGGGGAGGGAAATAGAGGGCTTATTCTTCGGCAGCGTCCTGCTGTTCACTGTACTCGGTAAACCAATCATCTAACTTCTGGCTTAACTTATCGATTCCCATCTTCTTCAGGGAAGAGAACAGCTCCACTTGTACATCACCCATAAAGGCTAGGCTGGCTTCACGTACCATCGCGAGTTGCTTTTTACGCGCGCCAGAAGCTAATTTATCGGCTTTCGTCAGCAGTACGAGTACTGGGATATCGCTTGCGACCGCCCAAGTCACCATTTGTTGATCAAGTTCTTTCATGGGGTGACGGATATCCATCAAGACCACCAGCCCTTTAAGCGCTTGACGCACTTCTAAATACTCACCCAGCGATTTTTGCCATTTACGTTTTACTTCCTCTGGTACCTCGGCATAACCATAACCGGGTAAATCCACTAAGCGAACACCGTCTGCTACTTCAAATAAGTTAATGAGTTGCGTACGTCCCGGCGTCTTACTGGTCCGTGCAAGACTTTTTTGTTGGGTTAAGGCATTCAACGCACTCGACTTTCCGGCATTAGAGCGGCCAGCAAAGGCGACTTCCGCACCGGTATCGTCCGGTAGATGACGAACATCTGGGGCACTAGTTACAAAATGAGTGACGTGATAATTCCAGCTCGGCACAGCAAACTCCACATAATTTTAGCAGCATAAACCGCGAGTATACCTGCCTTTTGCCTAGATTTCGCGCATTGTTATCGTATCGAGGCTGATGTTATGCGTGGCAGAGGGGGTTAATAACCCTCTCAAGAATGTCCTTTTAGGCTCAAGTCTTGCGATTTATGGCCGATAATCGGTAAAAACCAATAAAAACAAATGGATGATTAAATAGTGAAATTTATTCTTAATGTTGCCTTGTCTTATTGGTTTCTTGAACTACAGTTAACTCGCTAATGGAAGGCTTCAGGGAACGTTGTTCAAGGACCGGGATGTGAACATCAACGTAACGGATTTACGAAAAAAGGACGAAAGGGCGGTAACCTTAGTGTTACCGCTTTTTTATTGTCCAAGTTTCTGCTAGATTCGCGCCCAGAACCTATCGAAGTAATCCTCCTTGAGACTGACATTATGAAGCAACCTTCCAGACCGACCAAAAGCAAGTCTACGGAGCGCCGTAAAACGCGTGCCGAACTGAATCTTGAAGGCCGAGAGCGTAAACGCAAAAGTAAGCTTAAAGGCAATGTCGCCGGTAACCGTAGCCACCCCAAGGTGACTCAGCAACAAGGCAATGCCGCGCCGAAGAAAAGCGACCCACGTATTGGTAGCAAAACGCCGGTTCCTTTGGTTGCTGAAGGTAAAGTCGCTGCTGCACCGGTAACGAACGTTCACGCCGAACCCGAAAAAATGACCCGCCAACAAGAATTACGGATGTTGGAAAATGACCCACGTTTAGATCAACTCTTAGACCGCCTTGAAGCGGGCGATACCCTAAGCGGCGAAGACCAAACTTGGCTCGAGGCGCGTTTAGACCGCATTGAAGAGTTAATGGTGTTGTTGGGTATCGATATTGAAGACGAAGAGAAAGACGACGAAGCGGAAGAAGATATGTACCGCTTGTTGAAAGGACAGTAATGCTGCATGGCAGGGAGGATGGTCTCTCTGCCATTCATCAGAAGGATTAATTGATAATGCATTGGCTTGGATCAATTCCTGCCGGATTATTCGTCTGTTATCTCGTCTGGAGTGTCAGTAAACTTTTACGCTTGTCGCACAGGAAATCTGTGTTGACCCGACGTTTATTTTCTCGTAATGGGCGAGTTAAGCGCGACGGTAAAGCCAACGTAAGAGGTAAACATGCAGCTGCAAGACGTCGAATGGGATCAGGCACTGATTGAAAAATATAATTCTTCCTCCCCCCGTTATACCTCTTACCCTACGGCCCTAGAATTTAGCCCTCGCTTTTCTGACGATGATTTCCGTAAGGCCGCACAACGCTATCCTACGCGCCCACTTTCCCTGTATCTGCATATCCCGTTCTGCCATCAGCTTTGTTATTTTTGTGGCTGCAATAAAGTCGTCACTAGACATCCGGAAAAAGCCGCGCGCTATTTACAGCAGCTAATCGTTGAGCTTCGCCAGCGTGCGCCGCTGTTTTCCCAACGCTCGGTGACACAGATCCATTTTGGCGGCGGCACCCCGACCTTTCTTAGCGATGCGCAACTTGCCGAAGTGATGAGTGTGATAGCTGAAGTGTTTAAGGTAGCCCCTTCAGCCGAGATCTCCTTGGAATTGGACCCTCGACAATTTCCGACCGAACGGTTGCAGGCCCTACGTCTTATTGGCTTTAATCGTTTAAGTATGGGGGTTCAGGATTTCGATCCTGTGGTGCAGCAGCGGGTCAACCGTGAGCAAGATGCGGCGCAGATTATCGACCTGATCTCGACGATGAAGGCACTGGGATTTACTTCAACCAATATCGATTTAATTTACGGCTTACCTCAGCAGACGGCAGAAAGTTTTGCGCACACTATCGAGAGGGTGCTGACACTGCGTCCTGACAGAATGAGTGTGTTCAACTATGCCCATATGCCTGAGTTATTCGCCGCCCAGCGGAAAATTAAGTCAGACGAACTGCCGACCCCCGCACAAAAGCTACAGATTTTGCACCAGACCATTCAGCAGTTGCAGGCGGGAGGCTATCAATTTATTGGTATGGATCACTTCGCTTTGCCGGAGGACGAACTGGCTCGCGCGCAACGGGCTGGCAGTTTACAGCGTAATTTTCAGGGGTACACTACGCAACGTCAGACGGACTTACTAGGTGTTGGGGTATCGGCTATCAGTATGGTGGGTGACACTTACAGCCAGAATGAAAAGACACTTACCGGCTGGTCGTCACGCTTGGCTGAGGAAGGCCATGCTTTAGTGCGCGGTCTGTCGCTTAGTGTAGAAGATTGTCTACGCCGTGACATTATCACGACCCTAATGTGTCAATTTACCCTTGAGTTTCGCCAGGTTGATGCAAGGATCCCGCAACCCTTTAGCGACTATTTTGCCGAAGAACTTCGCTTATTGGCACCGATGCAGGAGGATGGCTTACTTATCATTACTCCAGAGCGGATACAGGTCACGGCCAAAGGTCGATTGTTAGTTCGCCATATTTGTCTGTGTTTTGATCAATACTCGCGAGCCCGTAGCGCCCAGCAGGCGTTTTCACGAGTGATTTAATCGGGCCTAAGCGTGCTTAGACCCGATTAGTACTACTCCATTCCTAACTCTTTCAATTTACGCGTCAGCGTATTGCGGCCCCAACCCAGTAGGCGCGCGGCTTCTTGTTTATGTCCGCGGGTATGTTGCAGTGCGGTGTTGAGTAGCACCCGCTCCATTTCCGGCTGAGCCTCTGACAGTAAATCTTGATGTCCGGAGCGTAATGCTCTTTCCGCCCACTGGGCAAGCAGTCCAGACCAACTTTCAGGGACCGATGGGCTGCTGTTATTTTCCTGCGGGACAGTGTTATCAAACAGCTCGGGCGGCAAATCTTGTAATAATACCTCTTGACCCGCCGCCATTACGGTTAACCACCGACAGGTATTTTCTAATTGCCGAACGTTACCTGGCCATGTCATATGGGTGAGGGCGTTAATGGTATCAGTGTGCAAGACTTTGGTTTCGACTCCTAGCTCGCGTGCCGCCGTTTGTAGGAAGTAGTTCGCGAGGCGAGGAATATCTTCGCGGCGCTCACGTAGCGGCGGTAGATGGATACGGATCACATTGAGTCGATGGAATAAGTCTTCGCGAAACTTACCTTCTTGGACTCGTAGCTCAAGATTTTGGTGTGTCGCGGCAATAATCCGCACATCGACCTTGACCGGCGCATAACCGCCAACGCGATAGAACTGGCCATCCGCCAAGACCCTTAACAGCCGAGTCTGTACGTCTAAGGGCATGTCACCAATCTCGTCAAGGAAAAGTGTCCCGCCGTCCGCTTGTTCAAAGCGGCCTTGTCGCACTTGTCCTGCACCGGTAAATGCCCCTTTTTCGTGGCCGAATAATTCCGATTCGATTAAGTCTTTAGGGATAGCAGCCATATTTAAGGCAATAAAAGGAGCCTTCACACGCGGGCTATGGCGGTGTAGGGCATGGGCCACTAACTCTTTACCGGTACCCGATTCACCGTTAATCAAGACACTGATGGACGAGCGTGATAGCCGACCGATAATGCGGAAGACGTCCTGCATAGCAGGTGCCTCACCGATAATATCCGTTGTCGGACCATCTTCTTGTTGATGGCGCGGTTGTTGTTGCTCTTGATAATGACTGATCGCCCGTTCGGTCAGGGCGACGGCCTCATCAATATCGAAAGGTTTAGGTAGGTAATCAAACGCGCCTTGCTGATAAGCGCTGACGGCGGCATCGAGATCGGAATGCGCGGTCATAATAATCACTGGTAGCATGGGGTGGCGTTTTTTTATCTGTTTGAGCAGTCCCAAACCATCCATACCAGGCATACGAATGTCGGATAACAAGACATCCGGCGTTTTGGTCGCTAACGCATCTAAGACGTCGTGGCTACTTTCAAAGGCAGTACATACCAATCCGGCGCCAGTCAGTGCGCGTTCAAGCACCCAGCGGATGGAACTATCGTCATCGACGATCCAAACTATCCCTTGTTGCATAGAAACCTCACTGACGAATAGGGAGAAAAATTGAAAATTCGGTATGGCCCGGCCAACTCTTGAACTCGATTTTGCCCGAATGCTGATCGATCAAGCTACGCGCAATCGACAGTCCCAATCCAGTGCCGTTTTCGCGGCCACTGACCATGGGGTAAAACAGGGTGTCATGCAGGTGAGTCGGAATGCCCGGTCCATCATCTTCAATATCGATTTGTGCGACTAAGCGATAACGTGTGCCATGGAGCGTTAGCTGAAAGGCGGTACGGGTACGCAACGTGATCGTCCCCCCCTCGCGGCCTAACGCCTGTAACGCGTTACTCACCATATTAAGTAAAACTTGTTCGATTTGGTCGGGATCATGCTGTAGTTCAGGAAGACTTGGATCGTAGTCACGCACTAAGGTGACATTATCCGGTAATTCCATCGATACCAGCTTCACTACGCGTTCGGCCACTTGATGGATATTTTGCATCACATGCATACCCGGCTGCTGTGGACCTAATAAACGGTCAACGAGATTTCGCAGGCGGTCTGCCTGTTCGATAATCACGTTGGTGTATTCTTTTAATGCCGGATCGGGCAGAGCTTTGGAAAGTAGTTGAGCTGCTCCGCGCAATCCCCCTAAGGGATTTTTAATTTCGTGGGCGAGCCCGCGAACCAGATCACGCGCAGCGATCTGCTGGGCATGCTGGAGTTGCTCTTGGCTTAGTCGGCGCTGATTATCCATTGGCGCCATCTCAAGGAGAATCTGTTGGTCAGGTAACGGCTGGGCAGTCAGTGCCAGCGTATGTGCTCGACCATCTACGACAAGCGTGACTTCGCTATCGGTAAAGCCTTGTCCAACACTCAGGCTTTCGTGCATCACTTCAACATTCAGGGAGAAATACCCGGTTAGCTCTGGAAGCGGAGTTCCAAACAGCTTACGTGAACTCTGAGCGAGTAATTGCTGCGCCGCGGGATTGGCATAATGGATCACTAATTCATGGTCGACAACGAGGACACAGTTGATCAATGAATTGAGGATCTGCACGGCATCTGAGGCGGTATTGCTAAGCATTACATCTCTCCAGAATGGGGTGGCCCGCAGGTAAGATACCCGAGAAAAAAGCCCATCCGAGGATGGGCTAAGACTTCACGGCAACACACTACAAACGAAAATTAGACGCTGTAGTAAAGTTCAAATTCAACCGGGTGTGGAGTCATACGTACGCGATCGTTATCCGCTTTACGTAATTCGATGTAAGCATCGATAGCTTCGTCGGTGAATACGCCGCCACGGGTCAGGAACTCGCGGTCTTCGTTTAGGGCATTCAACGCTTCTTCCAGTGAACCCGCTACTTTTGGAATCTCTGCATCTTCTTCCGGAGGCAGATCATAGAGGTTTTTATCCATCGCATCACCAGGGTGGATTTTGTTAATCACACCGTCTAGGCCTGCCATCAATAGCGCAGCAAAGGCTAAGTATGGGTTAGCCGCTGGATCAGGGAAGCGTGCTTCGATACGACGCGCTTTAGGGCTAGCAACAACTGGAATACGGATTGAGGCAGAACGGTTACGGGCAGAGTAAGCCAGCATAACCGGAGCTTCATAACCCGGTACCAAACGCTTATAAGAGTTGGTGGTTGGGTTGGTTAAGGCGTTAAGCGCTTTTGCGTGCTTGATGATACCGCCAATGTAGTAAAGCGCGATATCAGACAGACCGCCGTACTTATCGCCGGCAAACAGGTTGTTACCATCTTTCGATAAAGACATGTGGCAGTGCATACCCGAACCGTTATCGCCAAATATGGGTTTTGGCATAAAGGTTGCGGTTTTGCCGTATACGTGTGCAACGTTATGAACCACATACTTATAGATCTGGATTTCGTCCGCTTTTTTCACCATGGTGTTGAAGCGAGTTGCCACTTCGTTTTGACCTGCGGTCGCCACTTCATGGTGGTGTGCTTCAACCACTAAGCCCATTTGCTCCATGGTTAAACACATTGCTGAACGGATGTCTTGCGCAGAATCGACCGGTGGTACTGGGAAGTAGCCGCCTTTTAAACCAGGACGGTGGCCTTTGTTACCGCCTTCGTACTCTTTACCGGTGTTCCATGCAGCTTCGATATCGTCAATCGCAACATGGGAGCCAGAAGTAGAAGAACCGAAACGGATATCGTCGAATAAGAAGAATTCTGGTTCTGGTCCAAACAGGACGGTGTCAGCGATACCGGAGGTACGTAAGAAATCTTCAGCGCGTTTGGCGATCGAACGAGGGTCGCGATCATAGCCTTGCAAAGTGCCTGGCTCAAGAATATCACAACGGATGATTAGCGTTGGATCTTCGAAAAATGGGTCAAGGACGGCGGTGGTTACGTCAGGCATCAGTACCATGTCTGATTCGTTAATCCCTTTCCAACCCCCGATGGATGAGCCATCGAACATTTTACCTTCTTCAAAGAAGTCTTCATTCACCTGATGTGCAGGGATGGTAACGTGTTGTTCTTTACCTTTACTGTCTGTAAAGCGCAGATCAACAAACTTGACTTCATGTTCGTTCATCAACGAGAGAACGTGTTCAACGGACATATCTACTCTCCTGAAAGCTCTATTATCGTGGGGGAAATGGGAAGCATTATGCTTACGAGGGCTCACCCCTTTAACCCGAAATCCGGCAAGCGCCTAAAAACGTTTTTTAGCTATCGTTTTCGCTTATTTTTCTTAAAGCGAAAAACGTGCCAACTTTTCTAAAACACCGAAAAGACCCAGCAGAGGCGAGTTTGGCCCGCCCTCACCGTTGTCGTATTACAGGGCATTGCACCAATAATGAACAATACCGTCAACTTTAGTGACCCATAATGGTGCATTATGGGTAAAGAGTAGTCATTTTGCACTGAAATTGCACAAAAAAAGCTGGTAAAGCGGAGTCATAAAAAAAAACTGCATAAAAGGGCTGTGAATCGTCTGATCGTGTTCAGTCTTTCGCCTAATCCGTGTACAATAGCGCGCTATTTCTAATGCCTGAGGCAAAGCTGTGATCGAAAAATTGCGTAATATCGCCATCATCGCGCACGTTGACCATGGAAAAACCACCCTAGTCGACAAACTTTTACAACAGTCCGGTACCTTTGACGAGCGTACTGAAGCGACTGAGCGTGTGATGGACTCCAATGACCTGGAGAAAGAGCGTGGAATTACTATCCTCGCAAAAAACACCGCTATTAAGTGGAATGATTACCGTATCAACATCGTTGATACCCCGGGACACGCCGACTTCGGTGGTGAAGTTGAACGTGTTATGTCTATGGTTGATTCCGTACTGTTAGTCGTTGATGCGATTGATGGTCCTATGCCACAGACCCGTTTCGTGACTAAGAAAGCGTTTGCTCATGGTCTAAAACCAATTGTTGTTATCAACAAAATTGACCGTCCGGGCGCACGTCCTGATTGGGTGGTTGACCAAGTCTTCGATCTGTTCGTCAACTTAGACGCGACAGATGAGCAATTAGATTTCCCAATTATCTACGCTTCTGCAATCCAAGGGATTGCGGGCGACGATCACGCAGACATGGCTGAAGACATGACGCCACTGTACGAAGCGATCGTAAAACACGTTCCTGCGCCTAATGTTGATCAAGATGGCTCGCTGCAAATGCAGATTTCGCAACTTGATTACAACAATTACTTAGGTGTTATCGGTATCGGCCGTATCAAGCGCGGTAAAATCAAACCTAACCAACAGGTTACGGTCATCGATAGCGAAGGTAAAACACGTAACGGTAAAGTCGGTAAAGTACTGGGCCATTTAGGTCTTGAGCGTATCGAATCTGATTTAGCGGAAGCGGGTGATATTATTGCAATCACTGGTTTAGGTGAACTGAACATTTCTGACACGATTTGTGATACTCAGAAAGTTGAAGCCCTGCCAGCGCTGAGCGTTGATGAGCCTACTGTTAGCATGTTCTTCTGTGTAAACACCTCTCCATTCTGTGGTAAAGAAGGTAAGTACGTGACTTCACGTCAAATCCTTGACCGCCTGAAGAAAGAGCTAGTCCACAACGTTGCTTTACGCGTTGAAGAAACTGAAGATGCTGATGCGTTCCGTGTTTCAGGCCGTGGTGAACTCCACCTATCGGTACTGATCGAAAACATGCGTCGTGAAGGCTTCGAGATGGCAGTCTCTCGTCCTAAAGTTATCTTCCGTCAAATTGATGGACGTAAACAAGAGCCATATGAAAACGTGACCCTTGATATCGAAGAACAGCACCAAGGTTCTGTGATGCAAGCTATGGGTGAGCGTAAAGGCGACATGAAAAACATGGATCCAGATGGTAAAGGCCGCGTACGTTTAGACTATGTTATCCCAAGCCGTGGATTGATCGGTTTCCGTAACGAATTCATGACCATGACTTCAGGTACAGGTTTACTGTACTCAACCTTCAGTCACTACGACGATATGCGTCCAGGTGAAGTTGGCCAACGTCAAAACGGTGTATTGATTTCTAACGGTCAAGGTAAAGCTGTTGCGTTTGCTCTGTACAGCCTGCAAGACCGCGGTAAGTTATTCTTAGGTCACGGTGCGGAAGTGTATGAAGGCCAAATCATCGGTATTCACTCACGTTCTAACGACCTGACCGTTAACTGCTTAACCGGTAAGAAACTGACTAACATGCGTGCGTCAGGGACTGATGAAGCGACTACACTGGTTCCAGCGATCAAAATGAGCCTTGAGCAAGCGCTTGAATTCATCGATGACGACGAATTAGTTGAAGTAACGCCAGTCTCTGTCCGTATCCGTAAGCGTCATTTAACTGAAAATGACCGTAAACGTGCATCGCGTGGCGGTAAAGAGTCTTAATTCTCATTTTCTGAGTATTAAGCTAAACCTGAACCAGACTCTTCTGGTTCAGGTTTTTTTTTGCCTTGCCTCTAGCCTACTGAAGGCTGTGCGCAAAACTCGCTCAATTTTCAAAACTCGATTGGTAGAATGAGGAGGTCGGCTTTATAGTGTAGATAAGTAAAATTACGGGAGAGAGGCCATGTTATATATTTTCGATTTGGGAAACGTTATCGTTAATCTCGACTTCACCCGTGCTTTAGGCGTCTGGAGTAATCTAAGTGGTACTCCGCTTGCGCATGTTCAACAACACTTCCAACTCGGCCCTCAGGTTGAGCGCCATGAGAGGGGAGAGATATCAGATGAACAATTTGCTGAGGCACTGTGTGACGAGTTAGCGATCAACCTCAGCTATCCACAATTTGTAAGCGGCTGGCAAGCGATTTTCACTGGGGTGAATAAAGCCGTTCTAACGCTTATCCAGCAACTGCGTGCAGAGGGATATCGCGTCGTTCTCCTTTCTAATACCAATCAAATTCATACTGAATTTTTGGCGCAGCAGCATCCTGAGTTACTCGCGGTAGCCGACCAATGCTATTTCTCGCATCGTATTGGGCTACGTAAACCGGATACGGCTATTTTCCACCATGTGCTGACTGAAGAGGGCGTTGCCCCCGAGCAAGCGTTCTTTGTTGATGACCTCTTTGAAAATATTGAAGCGGCAACACAGTTAGGGATCAACACTCATCTTTACCAAGACGTTGAAGGGTTAGAAGCGGCAATTCAAGGTACTAGTAATTTTTCGTAGGGAAGCAAATTATCTATGCGGGTTAAACTCAGGACACGTTCATTCCTTCGCTGGCTGGGTGTACTTTGGCGGCGAATTAACGACGATAACATGACGGTACAGGCGGGAAACCTTACCTTTGTTTCATTACTCGGGTTAGTCCCCTTTGTGACGGTGATTTTCGCTATCTTTTCAGCGTTCCCGGTTTTCAACGATATCAGTGGTGAGATCCGACATTTTATTTTCCGAAACTTTGTTCCCACCACGGGTAACGTGATTGAAGAGTATATCGACCGCTTTGTCGTGAATGTCCATCGTATGACGGTGTTTGGCGCGATAGGCCTTATTTTTACGTCGCTGCTGTTAATGTTCTCCATCGATAGCGCGTTGAACAGCATCTGGCGAAGCTCGCGTAAGCGGCCCTTAGTATTTTCGTTTGCCGTGTACTGGATGATCCTAACTCTGGGGCCATTACTCGCTGGAGCGAGTATTGTGCTGAGTTCCTACTTGCTCTCACCGCAGTGGCTGAATATGCCCGGCATTAGCGAGATCGTTCAGTTAGTGCTGCGAAGTTTTCCCTTACTTCTCTCGTGGCTAGCCTTCTGGCTACTGTTTAGCGTGGTACCTACCTGTAATGTGGCGGGTAAGGATGCGCTGATTGGCGCGTTAGTTGCCGGTGTATTATTCGAGATTGGCAAAAAAGTTTTCACGCTGTACGTGACGATGTTCCCTGCTTATCAGCTTATTTATGGTGTGCTTGCCGTTATTCCCATGCTCTTTCTATGGGTTTACTGGACGTGGTGTATCGTGTTACTGGGTGCAGAGATTACTGTCTCGCTTGAACACTACCGTAAACTTCGTCGTCAGCGTCAACAAGAAGCGGATATCTCATGATTGCATTAATTCAACGTGTTTCAGCAGCTCAAGTCAGTGTTGAGGGAAGCGTGGTCGGTAAGATCGCGAGCGGTCTTCTTGTCCTGCTCGGTGTCGAGAAGGATGATGATGAGGCGACGGCGCGTAAGTTAGCCGAAAAAGTAGTGAACTACCGGGTATTTAGCGATGATCAAGGGAAGATGAACCTTAACCTACAGCAAGCCGAAGGGGAGTTGTTGGTCGTTTCACAGTTTACCCTTGCCGCCGATACCCAGAAAGGGATGCGTCCCTCTTTTTCCAAAGGCGCCTCCCCCGACAGCGCGCGTGAGTTGTACCATTTTTTTAGCAACTATTGCCGAGAACTGGGTATTAACACAGAAAATGGACAGTTTGCTGCAGACATGCAAGTGACGCTAACGAATGATGGTCCTGTCACTTTCTGGCTTCAGTGTTGAGGAGGGAGCAAATAAATGTATCAATTACGCGTTCCTGAAACCGACAGTGATCTTGCCGAGTATTTCCAGTTTCGTTGGCAGATGCTACGCAAGCCGTTAAATCAGCCGCCGGGTTCAGAGCAGGATGCTTGGGATACCACGGCGCATCACCAAATGCTCGTTGATGATCAGAATCGCGTGGTGGGCGTTGGACGGCTCTCTATCAGTGGCGATAACGAAGCGTCTATAAGGTTTCTCGCAGTCTCCCCGGAACTACGTGGTAAGGGACTGGGCCGACTATTGATTATGACCTTAGAGTCTGTCGCACGACAAGAAGGGGTTAAGCGAGTGACGTGCAGCGCGCGGGAGGATGCCGTCGAGTTTTTTGCTCAGCTGGGTTATATCAATCAAGGTCGAGTCACCGCTTCGCAAACCACTCGGATTCGCCACTTTTTGATGATTAAACCGATGGCGTCAATGGATGATATTCTTCATCGCGCTGATTGGTGTGAGCAGTTACAGCAGGCTTGGTATCAGCATATTCCCTTAAGTGAAAAAATGGGGGTGCGTATCCAGCAATATACCGGCCAGAAGTTTATGACGACCATGCCGGAAACCGGTAACCAAAATCCCCACCATACGCTGTTTGCCGGCAGCCAATTTTCCTTGGCCACCTTGACCGGCTGGGGACTGATTTGGTTACTGCTCCGGGAGCGAAAATTGGGTGGGACCATCGTGTTGGCAGATGCCCATATTCGCTACAGTCACCCCTTACAGGGCCGGCCAACGGCCAGTGCCGATTTGGGGTCGCTAAAAGGTGATTTAGATCGTCTTGCTTGTGGCCGTAAGGCGAGGGTGAGTTTAGACGTGACCTTAAGTGATGAGCATCATCAAGGAGCGGTGTTTCAAGGGGTATATCTTGTATTGCCAGCGGAAGCTGAGAAACCCTTGGAACAGGGCGGCTCAGCGCCTCACTAATACGTTAGGATGGGTGATAAGCCTCGCTTATCACCCGACTCCTCATTCCGATCCGACTTGCTGGCTAAAGGTCGGCGTAGTAAAGGTTCCCTGTAATGAAGAGGGTGATGCAGTGAGCGAAGGCAGATTACCCTTAAGTTTGACACTAAAGTTGCCTTGTCCGGACAAAGGACGTGGCCAGAACCAATGCGTGAAAGCCTCGTAAGGCACTCTTTCTCCCTGAAGTGAGAGGGTAAAAGGGTGCGTCGGTGATTGGGATATCGCCAAGTTGCCGATCATCGGCCCCTCCTGTATCAATCCCTTTATATCTCGCACACTTAATTCGTCAGGGGTCGCACTGACTTTGAACCAGAGCGCCCGAATATCTTGGCGATTAAAGGTTGCGGCGGCGGCATAGTATTCTGCCTCGCCCTTCCAAAGCCCCCAATGGTGCTGTTGGGCGATCTGTAGCTGACTCCCCGTAATATGAGCGGCGGTCATCTGGAAAGGAAAGTCGGGGTTAATATCAATGAAGAGGCCATTTTCCACACTGAGGTTATTAAGCGTAATCGACTGAATAGCCTGTGGCAGCGGTGACTGTAGGAACTGACGCCAATCACTGGGTAGGGTATAGCGAATATT
The DNA here is from genome assembly GCF_022602565.1 of Rosenbergiella metrosideri. Lineage (GTDB taxonomy): Bacteria > Pseudomonadota > Gammaproteobacteria > Enterobacterales > Enterobacteriaceae > Rosenbergiella > Rosenbergiella metrosideri. Next base: position 46,009 of record NZ_JALBCV010000010.1, on the reverse strand, counting down.
ACTGAAATCCAGCTTATCTAGCTGCAGCGCTCCGGTTTTTCTTAGCCACTGGCCTTTGGCGGAGACGGTCCCTTTCGCCCAATCGGCATCGAATTGGTCGAGAGTAAGGTTGCCCTCAGCAGCGGTGAGTCGTAGATGAGGTTGTGACCACTGTTCTGTGCCCAAAATTAGGCTCTCTGCATTGAGCGCTAAGTGACCTGCGAATCCTGAGGTGTTGCTAAGGTTCTGGCCATTGGCTGAAACATCGTTGATCACCCAATCTGGGCCAACAATACTGAGATGGTTGATCGTGAGGTCTTGAATTGTCACAGGAGGTAGCATCGCTGGGGCGAAGAGATCGGCTAACCCTTTATCGGTTTGAAAACGGATATTATCGAGTTGCAGTCTAGGGATTTGCCATTGGCCTTCCGCCGACCGTGAAAGTTTCCCCTCAAAAGTCCCACGCTCAACGGCACCAGATAATGCGGAGATCGTTAACTGCTGAAAATCTTTACTCCCCTGCGCGGCTAATTTGTCGAATTGCCGATGCGCGACATGCACATCTTCCGCTGAGAAATTGAAGGTGAATCGTTTACCCAAGACCGCTTGTGGACTCGGTGTCCAAGGGGCTAATACCCCATTAAGCTGCTTTGCAGAGAGGCAGTTGGTTGGATACGGGTTTAATAATTTAACCGTCTGAAGCTCTAAGCGATCGGCGCTGACCGGGAGTATCGCTTCAGGGGTTAAATTACTGAGGACCAATGTGCCTTGTTCAATTGTAATCTGCGCGAAATGTGTTGGGCTAATTAGCTGGCGAGCAGAGAGCGATAGCGATAATTCACCAGCAATCAGCAGCGCAGGTTGACCATCTTCACCGAAGGTGACTTGATCGATATGAAAAGTTAAGGGATGCGACCAATCATGGGAAAGTCGCGCAATCGATAAATGATAAGGCGTCGCATCACTGATCCAGCGGCAGGCTGCGGCGATGCCCCAATGGCTACGTAGCACGGCATAGCCGAGACTTAGTAGGACCAGGAGGAGTAGCACGAGAGAGAGCAGTAATTTAACGAGTAACTTCATCGACGTTTCCTAATGATGAGCGAACTGTTGGTTATGCCTCAAAATCACCGTTAGCTCAAGGAGCATCAAGACGACTGACTATCTGGATCAATAATCAGTCGGATAATATGACTTATTCCTCGCGAGGCAAGATCAGGTTTAACACGATAGCGGTTACGCCACCGGCGGCGATTCCTGAGGAAAAGAGTGTGCGCAGCCACTCAGGCGCAAACTGAAGGATTTCTGGGTGTTGCGACACCCCTAATCCAATCCCTAAAGATAATGCCATCACCATGATTGCACGGCGATTTAGGGTTTCCCGTGCCACAATACGTACACCTGAAGCGGCAATGGTACCAAACATCACTAAGGTTGCGCCACCGAGCACCGGCTCGGGGATATTCTGTACAATATCACTGACCGCAGGAAAAAGCCCCAACAGCATCAACATTATCGCGACAATAAACCCGACATAGCGGCTGGCCACCCCAGTCAGTTGGATCACACCATTGTTTTGACCAAAACAGGAATTAGGGAAAGTATTAAGCAGTGCCGAAACACAGCTATTGATACCGTTAGCCAGCACCCCGCCCTTGAGACGCTGCATATAAAGAGGGCCTTTTACCGGCTGTTCTGAGACGTCTGACGTTGCGGTAATATCACCAATGGTTTCCAGCGAGGTCACCATAAATACCAACATCAGCGGCAGTAATAAATTCCAATCGATCTCAAGCCCATAACGTAAAGGCTGCGGCCACATCACCAGTGGATGCGTGGTGCTTGGCAGCGCACTCGGTAATAGTCCCATCGCCCACGCTAGAACGTAGCCGATAAGCATGGCAATAAACAGCGCGGCAATTCTTAAGTAAGGGTTTTTTTGGCGATTCAGCAGGATGATGGTGATTAGCACCACCCCTGCCAAGAGTAAATTCGTCGGTGAGCCAAAACTATGGTCTGCCATAGCGCTAAAGCCTCCCCCAACGGAGGTTAAGCCGACCTGAATCAACGAGAGGCCGATGATCATGACGACAACTCCTGAGACTAGAGGGGTGATGACACGCTGAACATACGGGAGTATTCGCGAAATAATCATCTCGGTACAGGAAGCAATCATGAGGGTACCGAAGAGTGCCGCCATCATGTGAGAGGTGTCTGCTCCCCCTTGTTTTAAGGCAAGGCCCCCCATAATGAGCGGCGAGACAAAGTTAAAGCTCGTCCCTTGAACCGACAGTAGCCCTGATCCGATTGGGCCCCAAGTTTTAATCTGTAATAGCGAGGCGATGCCAGAGGCAAAGAGCGACATGCTAAGAATATGTCGTGTGTCTTCTGCCGGTAAGTTTAAGCCCTTACAGATTAGCAGTGCTGGCGTAATCACGGCCACAAACATGGCTAGCAAGTGTTGTAAGGCGGCAAAGACCGCTTGTGGAAGCGGAGGACGAGCTTCCAGCGTATAAATGAGCTCACTACGCGGAGCGGGTGGCGGGTTTTCAGTCGGTTCGACACGTTCGGCGGACATAGTTTTTCTCTGGCAGAGTCATAAAAAGGGGCAATTTTAAAGGAGTTGGGTAGGATTGCAAACGATTGCTTTGACGTAAGCCACTCGCGATGGCTTATACATTACTGAACAGCGTTTTGGCCGGTAACCATCGTTCAATCAGTGCCTTCGACTGTTCGGGATAGTGCTGGTGGAGATGCTTGGCGATACGCTGGATTTCTGGGATTAAGCGTTGATCACGCACTAAATCCACGACTTTAAATTCAGCGTTTCCGGTTTGTTTGGTCCCGAGCAGTTCCCCCGGGCCACGAATCTCCAAGTCATGCTGAGCAATGACAAATCCATCATTGGTATCGCGCAGCACCTGTAGGCGCTTTTGCGCCGTTTTACTAAGAGGCGGTTTATACATTAAGACACAGTGTGAGGCGACAGCACCACGACCGACTCGTCCGCGCAACTGGTGCAGCTGGGCCAGGCCAAGACGCTCGGCATTATCAATAATCATCAAACTTGAATTCGGGACATCTACGCCCACTTCAATGACGGTCGTTGCAATTAGCAGATCCAGTTCATGAGCTTTAAACTGTTGCATGATCTGCTGTTTTTCAGCCGGTTTCATTCTACCGTGTACTAAACCGATGCGCATTGCGGGAAGGGCTACTTGAAGTTCGAGTAAAGTGTTCTCAGCGGCTTGCGCTTCGAGCTGCTCTGATTCTTCAATCAAGGTACAGACCCAATAAGCTTGTCGACCCTCGGCACAAGCTTTCTCGACGCGGGAAATTATCTCACTACGTCGAGAGTCTGGAATGGCGACGGTAGTGACCGGGGTACGTCCAGGGGGAAGCTCATCAATGGTCGATGTCTCGAGATCGGCATAGGCCGTCATCGCTAAGGTACGGGGAATAGGAGTCGCCGTCATGATTAATTGATGCGGATGGAAGCCTTGTTGCTGACCTTTTTCCCATAGTGCGAGACGTTGATGAACACCAAAACGGTGCTGCTCATCGATGATTACCAGCGCCAAATGTTGGAATTGGATATGTTCTTGGAAGAGGGCGTGAGTGCCTACGACCATGTGCACTTCGCCGCGGGCAATACGTTCTTGCTCGGCAGCGCGCGCTTTTCCTTTCTGTTTTCCAGCTAACCAGCCGACTTGAATGCCAAGTGGTTCGAACCAAGTTCGGAAATTATGAGCATGTTGTTCAGCAAGTAGCTCGGTGGGAGCCATCATTACCACTTGCTGGTCGGCGGCAATGACTTGTAATGCGGCCAGTGCAGCCACCAAGGTTTTTCCCGATCCCACATCGCCTTGTACCAGTCGTAACATCGGATAGGGATGCGCCAAATCCTGTTCAATCTCCTTGACGACCCGTTGCTGAGCACCGGTCGGCGTAAAGGGGAGCTGGCTTAACAGTTGTGCCGACAAACGGTTATCTGGTTTAAAGGATAAGGCACGATACTGCTGCGCTCCGGCCCGTGCTTGTAACATACTGAGCTGATGTGCCAATAGCTCTTCGGTAATCAGGCGTAGTTGTGCTGGATGACGGCCCAACTCGACATCGGCTAACTGCATCTCCGGAGGTGGGCGGTGTAATAGCTGTAATGCTTCCGTCAGTGACAATAGGCTGCGACAAAGTTCTTGCGGCAATAGTTCCTGAATAGGGTTATGTTGCAGTAATACCAGTGCTTGATCCGTTAAATTACGCAGCGTAGCTTGGCGTATGCCATCGGTTGCGGGGTAAACCGGAGTTAAGGTCTCCTGCAGAGCGATAGATTGTTGCTCATCCTGCTGGCGATATTCAGGGTGTATAATTTCTGGACCGCGCTGTCCGCGTCGGATCTCGCCCCAGGCAATGATTCTTTTGCCAGTCGCTAGGCCATTTTTCATTCCGGCATTGAAGTTGAAAAAGCGCAGCGTGAGGGTACCTGTCCCATCACTGATTTGACACACCAGCATGCGTCGACGGCCAAAGGTGATCTCGCTGTGTATCAGCTCGCCGCAGACGGTGGTATGTGAACCGGCTTGTAAGTCTTTGATGGCGGTGAGATGGGTACGATCTTCGTAGCGTGAAGGCAGATGTAACAGTAAATCTTGTAGCGTATGAAGGCCGATTTTCGCTAACTTGGCGGATTGGCTGGCCCCGACACCGGTCAGCGTAGTGAGCGGAATGGCATCAAGCAGGCGACCTTTCATCGTTTTCTCGTGGCCTGCATACTGTCCCACCATGCCTGTTCGGCATGAATGTTACCGTCGTGGTCAATATGTGGATAAGGTAAGCCCTTATGCTTGGCGACCCGAGCAAGGGTAGGATAGCCCCCTTCAAACAGCAGTCGTTGCTGCTCTTGTGGGTCTATATCGCTATAGTCGCGCTGATATAAGCCGGCGACTTGGCGTTGTCGCTGGGCTTCATACAAGATTAAGGCCGCAGCTACCGAGACATTGAGTGACTGCACCATTCCGAGCATGGGGATCACGATATGGTGGTCAGCCAGGGCTAGCGCTTGATCACTGATACCCGTTTTTTCTTGGCCAACAATAATACAGGTCGGTTTGGTGTAATCGATCGCTCGAAAATCGACCGCTTTATCGCTTAAGTTGGTGGCGAGGACCTGCATCGTTTGCGCCTTGAATACAGACACTGCCTCCTCAATGCTGTCATGGGTATGGACATTGACCCAGTTATTGCTGCCAGCTGAAGAGGAGACAGCCGTTCGCATCCGTTCTTCAGGCCACACGGCATGAATATTGTGGATACCAATGGCATCGGCGGTGCGAATAATCGCCGAAATATTGTGTGGCTTATGGACTTGTTCAAGACACAGGGTCAGGTCGGGCTGGCGTCTAGCCAGCATTTCCTGAATTCGAGCAAGTCGTTGGGAATTCATAAGCTTAGTTACGATTCCGTTGGACTTTGATGACATCGGACATCACACGCAGTTTACGCATGATATTCGCAAGATGGACACGATCATGAACGGTAAGCCGTAAATAAGCGGTATATACCCGGCCATCACGCTCTTCGGTATTCAAGCTTTGAATATTGGAGCGTGCTTGGTTAATCGCAGCCGTTAAGTTGGCTAATACCCCTTGATGATTGAACATATCGACCTTCAATTCGGCGATAAAGTCTTGTTCAGTATGGGTATCCCACTCGACTGGCATAAATTTCTCAGCGTCTTTACTGAAGCCGCGGATATTACGGCAGGACTCATGATGCACCACTAACCCTTTGCCAGGGCTAATATGTGCCAAGATCGGATCGCCAGGAATCGGACGACAACATTTTGCAAAGGTAATCAATACGCCCTCAGCCCCTTTGATAGGAAGCTTGTGGCGCTTCGGATTACCGCTAGTTGTCGTCTCATACGATTCAGGTTGCGGCAGAAGGTTCTTGGCCACGACGACACTCATCGCGTTACCGAGGCCAATTTCGGCCAGTAGGTCGTCGAAGCTGGCGAGCTTCATACGCTCTAGCTCGTGCTGAATACTCTCTTGTGGGACTTCAGCCAGTTTTTTACTGCCACCCAGCGCGTGGCTGAGTAAGCGGCGACCCAATAATACGGAGTCTTCGCGTTTAAGATTCTTAAGCAGCTGACGAATTTTTGCGCGCGCTTTTGAGCTGACGACAAAGTTCAACCACGCTGCGTTAGGGCGAGCCCCTGGCGCGGTAATGATTTCTATCGTCTGGCCACTGGTCAACGGTTGTGACAGAGGATAGGGTTGTCGATCCACTCTTGCCCCAACACAGGCATGACCAATATCGGTATGAACTGCATAGGCAAAGTCGACCGGTGTCGCCTCGGCGGGCAGTTCAACGATACGGCCTTCTGGGGTGAAGACATAGATTTCATCTGGGAACAGGTCGGACTTCACGCTCTCGATAAACTCAAAAGAGTTACCCGAGCTTTGCTGAAGTTCAATTAAGCTCTGCAACCAACGTTGGGCGCGTAGTTGTGCGGTCGTCACGCTTTCGCCTTGCTGTTTATAGGCCCAGTGTGCAGCGACCCCCATTTCAGCCATCTGGTCCATATCTTCAGTACGAATTTGGACTTCAACGGGAACCCCGTGCGGGCCGATCATCGAGGTATGCAAGGATTGATAGCCGTTCGCCTTGGGGATAGCGATATAGTCTTTCATACGGCCTGGGCGTGGCTTAAATAAGCTGTGCATTTGGCCCAGGACGCGATAGCAGGTATCGATATCTTTGACGATGACCCGAAAGGCATAAATATCCATAATGGAATGAAAACGCTGCTCTTTCAGGTGCATTTTACGGTAGATCGAGTAAAGATGCTTTTCACGTCCGCTGACGCGACAAGGGATACCCGCTTCTTGTAAACGGCCGTCTATCTCACTCAAGATGCGTTGAATCATCTCTTTACGGTTGCCGCGTGCCGCCTTAACGACTTCTTTGATCACCCGGTAACGGTTAGGATACAAGGCTTCGAAGCCGAGTTCTTCCAATTCCGTTTTTAGGTGATGGATACCGAGTCGATGGGCAAGCGGGCTGTAGATTTCGAGGGTTTCAAGCGCGATACGACGACGTTTATCGGTACGCAACGAGCCGAGCGTACGCATGTTATGCGTACGGTCAGCCAGTTTAATTAAGATCACGCGGATGTCTTGCACCATCGCCATGATCATTTTACGAAAGTTTTCTGCTTGCGCTTCTTTCTTATCCCGGAATTTAAGTTTATCCAGTTTAGAAACGCCCTCTACCAACTCTGCGACGCTTTCACCAAATAGCTGCTCGATTTCTTGATACGTGACGGCGGTATCTTCAATCACGTCGTGCAGTAAAGCGGCCATGAGTGTTTCATGGTCAAGCTTCATCCCTGCCAAAATACAGGCAACGGCTACTGGGTGGGTGATATAGGGCTCACCACTCGAACGAGTTTGCCCTTCGTGAGCATCACGCGCGACAAGGTAAGCCTGCTTGAGACGTAGAATTTGGTCTTCAGGCAGGTACTTTTCAATCAGTTGGTTAAGGCTTTCAAACAGATACAAGGGCTACCTTCACTATAAGAATTAACGACGGCCTTCAGCGATAGCATTGACGGCTTGTAGTTCTGCCGCTTCTTGCTCGTGCTGGTCTTGGCGTTCACGCACATCAAGAATACTATTGGTAATTAAACCTTCTTCGATTTCGCGTAAGGCGATCACGGTTTGTTTATCATTTTCTTCAGGAACCAGTGCGTCTTTGCCGCCGGTTTGTAATTGACGTGCGCGGCGTGCAGCAACTAACACTAAGTCAAAACGGTTGCCCACTTGTTCTACTGCATCTTGTACGGTTACGCGTGCCATATAGGTATTACTCCACTGATCGGGTATAGATAAGGCATGATACTGAAGCTAATTCAGTCTGCCAATAATTTGCTAATTAGCGCACTGTGTCGAGATTTTTGACGATGCATCCGTAAGCGTTCTGCGCGGATAATCGTCTTTAAGTCAGACAGTGCGAGATCGAAATCGTCATTGACGATCAGATAATCGTATTCGGCATAGTGGCTCATCTCATCAACCGCTTTTGCCATTCTAGACGCGATGACATCACCGTCATCTTGACCTCGCCCACGTAATCGACGATCGAGCTCATCTTGTGAGGGAGGGAGGATAAAAATACTCCGCGCGCTGGGCATTTGTTGACGAACTTGCTGAGCACCCTGCCAATCAATATCCAAGAAAACATCCACACCCGTCGCCAACACTTGTTCGATGGCATGACGGGAGGTGCCGTAATAGTTTCCAAACACTTGTGCATGTTCGAAAAAAGCGTTCTCAGCGATCATCGCGGTAAATTCTTCTTTCGTCACAAAGTGGTAGTGCTCACCGTGCACTTCGCCTGGACGGATATTTCGCGTGGTGTGAGAAACAGAAACCTGAGTGTCGTACAACGGCTGGGTTTTCAGCAACGCTTGGATCAAACTCGATTTACCCGCACCACTGGGAGCGGAAACAATAAATAACGTACCTTGGGCCATAGTCTTCTTGGATTAGATAAAGAGCGGGGACAATATCTGAGACATTATACACAGCCTTTGCTAATGAAGCAGTCTTTTGTCTAAAAAAGCAGAGAAAAAGGAGGCAAATTTAGGCAATTAAGGGATTTGTTCTGTTTATTCGGGAAGGCCTCGAAGAAGGGGAGTGTTGTCAAAATGCAGGGTGAAGGCCGGATGTGAGAAGGACATTGATTAATTAACTTAACCTAAATATGGGATAAACATTGCGGCGAAATATATTGAGCTAATACTGATTAATATGTTGAATATAAAAGGATTGTATCAACCTGAACGCTAATGCGTATGCCAGTGACTTGTACCAAGCTGCTTGGATGATGTATCGGTGGGGGTTAGTACAGGTATGTTTTCCACTACTGCCAAAAAAGGTGTTTATGAACCGAATAATGGGCTCAGGCACGATCAAGCAAATTGGCGCGTACGCAATGCTGCAGTCTTAAAGGGGGCATGGAATGGCAGGTGTTACCTGAGCTTTCCTTAGGTATTTCAGGATGGACAGCTTTGGCGAAACGCGACGGTATATTGAATCAATATGCTTGAACGATGAAAACCCAAAAAGTTGGACTTCGGCAAGTTATCACCCGAAAAGTTATTTAAACCGTTCAAACCAATCCGAACTGAGTCTGAAATATTAGTTTTTATCAAATGATACAGCAAGAATTGGTGCAGTGAGCGGTTATCAACAAACGCGGTATCTTTTCAGTGCTTAGGGTGGTAGCTATAGCCATAATAATGATACCCAAATTGAGGCGATTTCTAATAATGTTTTGGGGGGGTGTATCGTCAGACGTACAAAACGCCATATTTTGGTCTTTTAGTTTCTGACCGTTACCAACAATGGCAAGTTGGCGGTGAAGTTAGGTATAGCGCTTGGGGACGGGCTGCTGATGTTGACGACGATCATAATGCTGACGCTACTTACACATTGCTCGTGACACAACAAAAATCAACCTCCTTATCGCTTAATGGTGAATATTATTTTACCGAAAACACTAAGGCTTATCTTGAAGGAACTTGGAGACATACGTTTAATCGAAAAGGGATGAGTCATGATCGTGAAGAAGATATCTCCGGTTCGTCAAAAAATAGTGCGGATATAGAAAATACCCCATTGTTGACGAGTTTAGGCCTCGGTAATAGCTTCTAAACTTCTTTTGAGAAGAGTACATCATCTTATAGCGGCGAGTTTCGATGACCTATATCAACTCAAGCTATCGGGTATGTTATATTATTATCTTTGGCATCGGGGTGCGTAAGGTGGACCGGGGCCAATGCTTTCATTTTGCCTTGCTTCTTTCATTCATCATCCAGGGGTTGCTATGATCAAAAAAATCGGTGTATTGACCAGCGGGGGAGACGCGCCCGGCATGAATGCTGCGATTCGCGGTGTTGTGCGTGCTGGTCTTGCGGAAGGTTTAGAATTATTTGGCATTTACGACGGTTACCTCGGTTTGTATGAAGATAGGATGTTTAGCTTAGACCGTTACAGTGTGTCGGATGTCATTAACCGTGGCGGAACATTCTTAGGTTCTGCGCGATTCCCTGAGTTTAAGGAAGAGTCCGTTCGCCAAATCGCTCTCGAAAATATGCGTAAGCGTGGTTTAGATGCCTTAGTCGTTATCGGCGGAGACGGTTCCTACATGGGGGCGAAGCGCCTGACTGAGATGGGATTTCCGTGTATTGGGTTACCCGGTACTATTGATAATGATGTCGCAGGCACGGATTACACTATCGGTTACCAAACTGCTCTTGAAACCGTGGTCGAGGCGATTGACCGCCTGCGTGATACTTCCTCTTCGCATCAACGTATCTCGATTGTGGAAGTCATGGGACGCCATTGTGGGGATCTGACGCTTTCAGCGGCGATTGCGGGAGGATGCGAATACGTGGTGTTACCTGAGATCCCTTATACCCGTGAAGAGTTAGTAGCGGAAATTTGCGCAGGTCTCAAAAAGGGTAAAAAACATGCGATTGTGGCCATCACTGAATTGATCTGCGACTGTGCTGAACTGGCACAATATATCGAAAAAGAGACGGGAAGAGAGACTCGTGCCACCGTATTAGGTCATATCCAGCGGGGGGGAGCGCCTTGTGCTTTTGACCGTATCCTTGCCTCGCGAATGGGGGCTTATGCGGTAGATCTACTACTTCAAGGATTCGGCGGTCGTTGCGTTGGGGTTCAAAATGATCGCATGGTCCACCACGATATCATCGATGCTATCGAAAACATGCGTAGACCTTTCCGTGGTGATTTAATGGCGACCGCTAAGAGACTTTATTAACGTTATGCTGCTATATGCTTTTGAGATATAAAAATACACTTTTTAATCTTTAAATTTTTCAAAATCTCATGTCACTCTACGTTTAATAGACGATAAGGGGTGACTATGAAAAAGTGGCAACTCGGCGTAGGATTGCTGATGGTCTCTGCTAGCGTGCTAGCCAAGGACTATCAGCTATTAAATGTTTCTTACGATCCAACCAGAGAGTTTTATGAGCAGTACAATAAAGCTTTCTCGGCTTACTATAAGCAGCAAACCGGTGACAACGTGGTCGTGCGTCAGTCTCACGGCGGGTCAGGTAAACAAGCCACCTCGGTAATCAACGGTATCCGTGCCGATGTTGTAACTCTCGCTTTGCAATCTGACGTCGATGCTATCGCGCAGCGGGGTCGTATTGATAAGCAGTGGCAAAAAAGGCTAGCCGATAATTCAGCGCCCTATACCTCAACCATCGTCTTCCTAGTCCGTAAAGGGAATCCAAAAGGGATCCATGACTGGAACGATCTGATTAAGCCTGGCGTAAATGTTATCACTCCTAATCCAAAAACCTCTGGCGGAGCACGCTGGAACTATCTTGCCGCCTGGGGTTATGCGCTAGATAGCCACCATGGTGATGCTAAACAAGCCGAAGCTTTTGTCCGAGCATTATATAAGAACGTTCAGGTACAGGACTCCGGTGCTCGAGGTGCAACCAATACCTTTGTTGAACGCGGTATCGGCGACGTACTCATTGCCTGGGAAAACGAGGCCTACTTAGCGGTGAATAAACTGAAAAAAGACCAGTTTGAAATTATCACCCCAAAAGAATCTATTCTTGCCGAACCGACGGTTTCTCTCGTAGATAAAGTCGTGGATGAGAAAGGTACCCGCCCAGTGGCAGAGGCCTATCTGAAATACCTCTATTCCCCGCAAGGACAACAAATCATTGCGCAAAACTATTATCGCCCTCGAGATAAAGCGGTTGAGAAACAGTATTCAGCCGTATTTAAGCCTCTCCATCTGTTTACGGTTGATGAGAAGTTCGGCGGCTGGGCGAATGCTCAAAAAACGCATTTCAGTGACGGCGGAACCTACGATCAAATTATGAAACCACAATAGTCGCTGACATTTCGCCGAGAAGTCGTACACTGGTTCTACGGTTCTCGGCGGGATAATGAAGATGAATGGGGCAGTCGTAAAAAGGATCTGTATCGTCAGTATTGTTTGTATTATGGTGTACGGCGCGTGGCGCGGTTACGCGCTTCATCGCAACAGCGATGCATTATGGAATATAGTAAGCCGTCAGTGTGTTCCTCATCAGCAACAGCAACACTCGCCAACCCCTTGCCAACAGGTTAATCTTTCTCAAGGCTACGTACTGCTGAAAGATAAAGTCGGTATTGCTCAATATTTATTAATTCCGACCGCTCAGGTTTCGGGTATTGAGAGCGATAAACTTTTGGATCCTACTACGCCCAATTATTTCTCATTAGCATGGTCATTGATGCCGAGGGTAAGCCAGCGCTTGGAAAAGCCTATACCGAACACTCTACTTTCTCTGGCGATTAATTCGAAATGGGGAAGATCGCAGAATCAGCTACATATTCATCTATCCTGCTTACGTGGTGATGTTCGCCAACGTTTAGCGGAAAAGCAGTCGACGTTGAACGAACAGTGGCAACGGCTTTCATTGCTTAACCATCCTTACTGGGTACGTACACTGACGCTTGAGCAACTTGATGCCCGCTCTTTATTTCTACGTGTCTTTACTGAATTACCCGATATCGATCCGGGCAGTGGCAGAGAAGGGATTGCAGTCACAATGCTTGCTGATGGGCGACTGGTCGTGTTGGTCTTACGCACGGATTGGGTAAAGGGGATACTGGGCTCAGCGGAAGAACTGCAAGACCATCAATGCGATGCAGTATAAAAGCAGTATCGCAGCGAGGCTACGATACTGCTGTATTATCAGGCTTTGGCCGCTGCGGCAGCTTTCACGATGACGCTAAACGCGTCGGCTTTTAGGGAAGCTCCACCGACCAGCGCGCCGTCGATATCGGGCTGACTGAATAGCTCCGCCGCGTTTTTATCGTTGACTGAACCACCGTATTGAATGATGACTTGTTCAGCGACTTGGCGGTTTTGCTTCGCAATATGATCACGAATAAATTTGTGAACTGCTTGTGCCTGCGCAGGGGTTGCTGATTTACCGGTACCAATAGCCCATACTGGTTCATAGGCAATAACAGCGCCAGTGAACGCTTCAACACCTTGAGCCTTGATGACGGCATCAATTTGACGCGAACAGACTTCTTCTGTTTTGCCCGCTTCGTTCTCTGCTTCGGTTTCACCGATACATAAAACGGGGATAAGGCCTTGCTGTTTTACAATGGCAAATTTCTCAGCAACCAGTTCATCGGTTTCATGATGGTAGGTGCGGCGTTCTGAATGGCCGAGGATAACGTAGCGTGCGCCGGTATCTTTCAGCATTTCTGCAGAGGTCTCACCGGTAAACGCGCCGGAAAGGTTCACATCGATATTTTGCGCACCAACACCGATATCGCTGCCTTCCACTGCAGCAACAGCTTGAGCCAAATACAGGGCCGGTGGGGCGATAACGACCTTACACCCTTGCACTTCTGATAGCGCTGAACGCAGACCACTGATTAACTCTGCTGTAAGGTGTTTACTACCATTAAGTTTCCAATTCCCCATTACTAATGGATGTCGCATGCTTTCCTCCGCATTACGCGCTTGAGTAAAATGCTATTACGCAGGAGTAATAGCGTCTAAGTTCACTATAAACCGTGTCGAAGCCGCCGACTTGCGTAGGATCACAAACCGGTGGATCATTTGGTCTCACTGAGTATCAATTTAACGGGTTCTGCAGCAAAGGTCATGCCCCCTTCACCTTTATCAGACAAAATATACCGTACCGCGCCTTCATTCGATAGCGTATAAGCTTTCCCTTTTCCCACCTTCAACAATTGTTCGAGGTGTTCACGGCATTGCTTAGTCGTCAGTTGTGGTGAGAAAAAGTGGATGATATTGGTGATATAGCTCATGGCTTGCTGGCGAGAGACGGTGGCTTGATTTCCTGGTACCTGGAGCCAAGTGAGCTGTATCGATTTAATTTTTGCCGTTCCTACTTCAAGCGCGGTCGAGGCGTAGACGGTTTCACTGATTTTGGTCGCTGCAATAGTCACTAATTTCTGCATTGATCCTGTTTTAATCGCCCGAAATTCTTGCAGAGGAGTGGTGGGGAATTGTTGGCTAAATTGTTGGCGAAATTGAGTGATCGTTAGCTCAAAGGTGGGAGCATCAGGCAATAGGTAAGGGGCCGTGTCAGGTAATGCCATCGATACGGGATGCGCATTAACCTGCTTGGCCACCCCGCAGCTAAGGAGTATTAGGGAAAAATAAGCGGCATATCGCATGCGAGTCCCTTACCAATAGTGTTCGCTGGTGATATGACCGGGTTTTCTGCGAAGATGCTTACGTAACCCACGTTGTTCTTTAAGATACTTTTGAGTTTCTCTCACCATCTCTGGGTTGCCGCAGATCATAACATGGCTCTGTTCAGCAGAGATGTGCGTGCTCACAGCGTCTTCTAATGTGCCGTCATCCAGTAATGCTGGGATGCGCCCCCGTAAACTCTCCGTAGAGTCTTCTCGACTAACTACCGTTTGTACCCGTAGTTTATCGCCATAGCGCTGCTGGAGTTCTTGGAATAACGGGACATAACTTAGGTCTGCAGCATAACGGGCGGCATGAACCAGAATAATCGTCTCGAAGCGCTCTAGGTCGTCGCCTTGCGCCAAAATAGATAAGTAGGGGCCGATAGCCGTCCCTGTCGCAATCATCCATAGTTCTTTGGCGTCGGGGACCTCGTCTAATACAAAATACCCGGCGGCCTCTTCGGTGACTAATACTTCGTCACCGGGTTTCAGTGATAACAGTGCTGGGCTTAGCCGTCCTTCGGGGACATGGACAAGATAAAACTCCAGAGGCGTTTGGCTGGGGGCATTGACATAAGAATATGCCCGCTGCACGGTTTCACCTTCAATAGTTAGGCTAAGTTTTGCAAATTGTCCAGCAGTAAAAGGCGCGATGGGCGCATCGACAATTAAACTAAAAAGGGTGTCGGTCCACGCCTTAACCTCAATAATTTTTCCTGTACACCAAACCGCCATCATTGCCTCCAGTAAGTCACTATTTTCGTTGTTATCGGGTCAAGGTGCTGACCGTTTTAACCCATTGCTGGCTCTGACGTTGACCGTCAATCAGTAAACTATGGGTCGTTATTGACGACTCAGAAGCCTCAACACCTTTCAGTAGATCGCCATCGGTAATTCCCGTTGCGCTGAATAACACATTGTCGCTTTTCGCCAGATCCTCTAATCGAAGCACTTGCCCCAGCGTAAGTCCCATCGCTTGGCAACGAGTCGTTTCCTCTCGGCTTGCGAGACTGTTTTCAGCGCTATAGCCTTTGACCTGTTCGCGGGTGAGTAAGCGAGCCTGCATATCGCCCCCTAACGCCCGGATGGCCGCGGCAGAAATAACGCCCTCCGGCGCGCCGCCGATACCGTACATGACATCGATAGGTTGGTCAGGGAAACAGGTCAACAGTGATGCGGAAACATCACCATCGGGAAAAGTGAAAACCCGAACCCCTAGCTGATAAAGGGCGCCGATAATTGATGTATGACGTGGCTTGTCGAGGATCGATACTGTTAAGTCAGCGAGGTTTTTATGCAATGCTTGGCTAATACGTCGTAGGTTCTCTTCGAGAGTGAGATGCAGATCGATAACCCCTTTTGCTGCAGGGCCAACAATCAACTTCTCCATATACATATCTGGGGCATGGAGCAGTGTTCCGGCTTCGGCTACCGCCATTACCGACAAAGCATTCCCTTGACCAAAGGCCGTCATCCTCGTGCCTTCTATCGGATCGACCGCAATGTCGATTTGCTGGCCGGACGTTTGCCCAACTTTTTCGCCGATATAAAGCATGGGGGCATCGTCAATTTCGCCTTCGCCAATCACGACAGTTCCGTCAATAGGCATAGCATTGAGTTGCTGGCGCATCGCGGCCACCGCTGCACCGTCTGCGAGGTTTTTATCACCCCGTCCGAGCCACCGGAAACCGGCGATTGCTGCAGCTTCGGTCACGCAATTGAATTGTTGTGTGAATGTGTGTTTCATACTGAGTCATTAGGTTAATCAGAGAAAACAGGGACTCAGTGTAACATAGCGAGGAAAGAGGAGGGATGCCCCCTGCAGAGTACAGGAGGCAGTGAGTGCTATTGTTTAGCACTCTGTGTGCTATTCTTCTTTTTCCCAACCTCTGACACGTGAGACTGCTTTTTTCCATCCCGCGTAACGATAATTACGTTCGGTGGTTTCAATGGAAGGGCGGAACTCTTTCTCTACAACGGATTTCGATCGCACTTCTTCTAAATCGTTCCAGAATCCCACAGCAAGGCCTGCCAAGTAAGCCGCACCTAACGCCGTAACCTCTTTAACTTCAGGGCGTTCCACATGTGCACCTAAAATATCGGCTTGGAATTGCATGAGGAAATTATTGGCTACCGCTCCGCCATCGACGCGTAATGTTTGTAAACGGGTATTCGCATCATGCTGCATCGCTTCCAGCACATCGCGCGTTTGGAAGGCGATCGATTCTAATGTTGCACGAATGATATGGTTAGCATTCGCGCCACGGGTAAGGCCGAAGATGGCTCCACGCGCATAGGGGTCCCAATATGGTGCGCCTAAGCCGGTAAAGGCGGGTACCATGTAAACACCGTTGGAATCTTTTACTTTGTTAGCAAAGTATTCTGAATCGTCCGCATCGTTAAATAGTTTAAGTTCGTCACGTAACCATTGAATCGATGCCCCTCCAATAAAGACCGCACCTTCCAACGCATAATTCACTTCACCGCGCGGACCACAAGCGATAGTCGTTAATAATCCATTTTTCGAAGTGATCGCTTCTTTACCGGTATTCATCAGCATAAAACAGCCGGTGCCGTAGGTATTTTTTGCCATACCGGGTTGAACACAAAGTTGTCCGTAAAGAGCTGCCTGTTGGTCGCCCGCTATCCCAGCAATCGGAATACGTGTACCGCCTTTACCGCCGATGTTAGTTTGGCCGTACACCTCGGAAGATGCTTTGACCTCCGGTAAAATCTCACGCGGGATATCAAGCAAATCCAGCATCTTCTGGTCCCACTCTAAGGTGTGGATGTTGAAGAGCATGGTACGTGAGGCATTGGTATAATCCGTAATATGCACACGGCCTTGCGTCATTTTCCAGACTAACCAAGTATCGACTGTACCAAATAGAAGCTCACCGCGTTTCGCTCGTTCGCGTGCCCCTTCAACGTGATCAAGGATCCACTTAACCTTAGTCCCTGAAAAGTAAGGATTGATGACGAGGCCTGTGGCGTCACGGATATCATCTTCGTAGCCTTGCTCTTTTAAGCTTGAACAATAATCCGCAGTACGGGGATCCTGCCATACGATTGCATTGTAAATCGGCTTACCTGTTTCTTTGTCCCATACAATCGTGGTTTCGCGCTGGTTAGTAATACCAATCGCTGCGACTTCATCTGAACTAATGTCGGCATGAGCCAAGACTTCGACCAGTGTCGAACTCTGTGTCGCCCAAATATCCATTGGGTCATGTTCTACCCAGCCGGTTTTCGGATAGATTTGCTCGAACTCACGTTGTGAAACGGCGACGATGTTTGCATCGTGATCAAGAATAACGGCTCTAGAGCTGGTTGTTCCTTGGTCAAGTGCGACGATATATTTTTTTTCTTTATTAGACATAGTGAGTTCCTATTCGCCGTGAAGATTATACTTTACGTTCTTGTACAGTCGCCTTTTCAGCAGTGACTTGCTTGGGTTCAACTTGTACTGCTAAGGGAAGATGACGGCCAATCAAGGTCCGATACAAAAATGCGCCAACTAATGCACCAACAATTGGGGCAAAGGCAGGGACTAAGAAGTAAGGAATATCTTTACCCCCAGTCAAGGCTAAATGTCCCCAGCCTGCTAAATCGGCAAAGAGCTTAGGGCCGAAGTCACGTGCTGGATTAAGGGCAAAACCGGTTAATGGACCAAAAGCCGCACCAATGGCGGCAACTAATAAACCGATTAATAAGGGAGCTAAAGGTCCGCGAGGGATTCCGTTGCCGTCATCGGTAAGTCCCATGATGACGCCCATTAATACCGCAGTAATAGTCGTCTCAATTAAGAAAGCTTGAGCTATTGAGAGATGTGCATCGGGATAGGTTGAGAAAATCCCTGCCATCGGTAAGCTGTCTAGGGTGCCGCGAACAATATGATGAGTCTGTTCGTAGTCAATAAAGAGGCTTTGGTATAGACCGTAGACTAAAGCCGCTGAACAGAAGGCTCCAGCCGTTTGTGCGAAGATATAAGGGAAAAGCTTACGGGCTTCAAAGTTACCAAATACACATAATGCAATGCTGACCGCAGGGTTGAGGTGAGCGCCAGATACCCCAGCACTGACGTAAGCACCCATCGCCACGGCAAGTCCCCAAACGATACTAATTTCCCATTGACCAAAATTTGCACCGGCCAATTTTAGCGCAGAGACACAACCGACGCCAAAAAAGATAATTAAGCCAGTACCGATAAATTCTGCAATACACTGACCAGTAAGCGTGTTGGTTGATTTACTCATAGCGTATTCCTTGACGGAGAAAGAGACAGTATTTGAGTTGCTTTAAACTACTCAAATGTGTTTTTCTTGTGAATTTATCGTTAACGAAAAAAAACGCAAAATACCGCGCGATAAAAATGTGTACTTGGTCAAAAAAAATGCGCGTTTTCGCAAATTATCTTTTTCTTTTGGTTTTCTGAAGGCGAAAAAAAGTAGGCAGACTACTCTTGAAATGGTTTCCCCTCTGGACTTGCACCGCTGCCCTCCATACAATCGGACTATCAGCGCGGCTTTATGATGTATCATAGCGATATATTGAAGGATGCGGTTTTCAACGCCTGGCGTTAATTGGAGATAGTAACAATGTCATTTGAAATGTTTGAGAAATTGGAAGCGAAAGTACAGCAGGCGATTGACACCATTACCCTGCTACAAATGGAAATTGAAGAATTAAAAGAGCAAAACAGTGCGCTTAAGCAAGATGCTCAACAAGCGGTCGGTAATCACGAGTTACTCACCCGTGAAAATCAACAGCTAAAAGAAGAGCAAACGCAGTGGCAAGAGCGTTTACGTGCTCTGCTAGGTAAGATGGAAGAAGTATAAGAAAACGGGCGGGCAGTATCGCTGTCCGCCGTTACGACCATTACTCGTCTTCGGTTAATGGTGTATCAGAGAGGATGATCCCAGTGTTGTCGGCATAGACATAATCACCGGAGAAAAAGGTGACGCCGCCGAAATTGACACGAATATCGCTTTCGCCCATACCGTCTCCCGAGGCACCTGCCGGAATAGCAGCGATGGCTTGGATACCGATATCTAACTCTGCAAGTTCATCGACTTGGCGCACAGAGCCATAAAGAATAATCCCTTCCCAATGGTTACTCACTGCTAACTGAGCAAGTTGTGCATCCACCAACCCGCGTCTTACTGAGCCACCACCATCTACAAGTAAAACTTTCCCTGAGCCATCTTCTTCAAGCAGATCGTAGAGCAGCCCATTATCTTCGAAACATTTTACTGTTGTGATCTGTCCACCAAACGAGGTACGGCCCCCAAAGTTAGAGAAAAGGGGTTCAACCACGTTAACTTCTTCATGGTAGATATCACAGAGTTCGGAAGTATCATATTTCATAGTCGTTTCATCTGGTTGCCAGAGGTGGACTAAGTATATCTCTTTCTCGGTGTGGCGGCAAAGTTCTTGGGGATGGACGGGCGTAAGCAGGGCGTTACCCAAAGCACATCGCTCTGGGTAACGGGGCGGGTTAGAGAATGAAGCGGCTTAGATCTTCATCTGCAACGAGTACATCTAAGTGCTTGCTGACGTAGCCCGCATCAATCGTAACGGTCTCACCAGAGCGGTCGCTGGCCTCGAAGGAGATATCTTCTACCAGCTTTTCCAATACGGTATAGAGGCGACGCGCACCGATATTTTCGGTGGTTTCGTTAACCTGCCATGCCGCTTCGGCAATACGTCGGATTCCGTCGTCGGTGAAGTCGATATTCACCCCCTCGGTTTCCATTAATGCCTTGTACTGCACCGTTACGGAGGCTGTCGGTTCAGTCAGAATACGCTCGAAATCGTTCACCGTTAGGGCTTGTAATTCGACACGAATCGGTAGGCGCCCTTGTAATTCAGGGATCAGGTCAGACGGGCTCGCCACTTGGAAGGCTCCGGATGCGATAAACAGGATATGGTCAGTTTTTACCGTACCGTGTTTAGTCGAAACCGTACAACCTTCAACTAGTGGTAGTAGGTCACGTTGTACCCCTTCACGAGACACGTCTGGACCTGAAGATTGTCCGCCACGCTTACAAATTTTATCGATTTCATCGATAAAGACGATGCCGTGCTGCTCGACCGCCTCAATAGCTTGTTGTTTGAGCTCTTCTGGATTGACGAGGCGTGCGGCCTCTTCCTCGATCAGCAATTTCATTGCGTCTTTGATTTTCAGCTTGCGCGATTTTTGCTTCTGGTTACCCATGTTTTGGAACATGGATTGAAGCTGATTCGTCATCTCTTCCATACCGGGAGGTGCCATGATTTCGACATCCATCGGCGACGCGGCTAAATCAATCTCGATTTCTTTATCGTCCAGCTGTCCTTCACGCAGTTTTTTACGGAAAGATTGGCGGGTCGATGACTCTTCTTGAGAACTATCAGATTCAGGTTGTCCCCAGTTATTTTTCGCAGGGGGAATCAGAACATCAAGAATACGGTCTTCAGCATGTTCAACGGCACGAGCTTTATTCTTTTCAATCGCCTGCGAACGTACCATTTTTACCGCTGCTTCGGTTAAGTCACGGATAATGGAGTCGACTTCTTTACCGACGTAACCCACTTCGGTGAATTTCGTCGCTTCTACTTTAATGAACGGCGCATTAGCAAGCTTAGCGAGACGGCGGGCAATCTCTGTTTTACCCACACCTGTTGGGCCGATCATTAAGATATTTTTCGGTGTGACTTCATGGCGCAGCTCATCGTTAAGCTGCATGCGACGCCAACGGTTACGGAGTGCGATCGAAACCGCGCGTTTAGCGTTATCTTGGCCAATAATAAAACGATTCAGTTCGCTGACGATTTCGCGAGGAGTCATTTCAGACATAACTTACTCCTTATCCCCTGAGTTGAGTTCTTCGATCGTGAGATTGTGGTTGGTATAAATACAAATATCACCGGCGATTTCTAACGCTTTTTCGGTAATCTCACGAGCATCTAATTCTGTGTTTTCGAGCATCGCCCGCGCTGCTGCTTGGGCATAAGGGCCACCTGAACCAATAGCAATCAGGTCGTTTTCTGGTTGGATGACGTCGCCGTTACCGCTTATAATCAGTGAGGCATTCTCATCAGCGACAGCGAGAAGCGCTTCTAGACGACGTAGCATACGATCCGTTCGCCAATCTTTAGCCAGTTCAACGGCAGCTTTCACCAAGTGGCCTTGGTGCATTTCAAGTTTACGCTCAAAAAGTTCAAAAAGTGTGAAAGCATCCGCGGTGCCCCCCGCAAAACCAGCGATGACTTTATCGTTATAAAGACGACGGACTTTTTTCACGTTGCCTTTCATTACGGTGTTACCGAGCGTTGCCTGGCCGTCACCGCCAATAACGACTTTACCGTTACGTCGTATGCTTACTATCGTTGTCACGGGCTGCCCCTTAATCTCTTGAAATAAAAAACTCCGCGACAAAGCGCGGAGTCACTTACAAAAACATATGGGGGTGGGTTTATAACTTTCAACCCCCTACAGAGAGAGTTATACAGTTTGTATGTCCAGAATTTTTTAACTGTTTAATCACGGAATCGATTTTCGAACGCTGAGTGTAAGGGCCAATCACCACCCGATTCCAGCCGCCACCTGTCGTCACACGGCTTTCAAACCCTTCAAATGCGAGCTTCGCGCGCGTGGACTCTGCTTGGGCTGCACCTTTGAACGATCCACATTGAATCAACCAATGTTTGGACGATGCCTCGGTTGCTGTGGGAGGTGAGGCCGGGGTTACCGGAGCCACTTTCTCAGGTTGCGCCTGACTTGGCTTAGCCGCGGTGATCGGTGCACTATGCTGCTGTTGCTGAATTTGACGCTCTAATTGTTGACGCTGCTTCTGCTGTTCGCGGTATGACTGTTGTTGGTGATCAAGCTCAAGCTTTTTTTGCTGTTCAGCATAGGCTTTTTGTTGGCGCTCATGCTGTAGCTGTATTTGTCGATTCTGTTCTTGAAGCGCTTGATTGGCAGCTTGAGCTGGGCGAGACTGGTTAAGCTGCTGCTGCTGCGAAATAAATTGCTGCTCTTGCTGTTGATACTTACGTTGTAGCGCGGCATTTTGCTGCTGCTGGCGAATAGTTTGCTGTTGCTGTTCAGGCGTTTGCTGATTCCATGGAACTTCGCTCAGTTGCGTAGGTTGCTGGCGCATGTCTTCAGCCATTTGTGCTAATAGCTGGCGCTGCTCATCGGTAAGCTGTGTCGGTGATTTTACTTCGCCACCTGCGCTAGGTTCGACTGGGCTAGGTACCGTTATTTGGCGGTTCTCTAACTCTTTGATGTATTTCCAGCGCTCTTCAGGTTTAGGAGGAAGTCCATTGGTGGTTGTCTTATGAGGGGCTGCTTCTTTTTCCGCTTGTTTCTTATGGTGAGCAAGCAGTGCTAATACACCAATAAAAAGCACTAAAGCTGCTGCAGCGATAACAACAATTACCTTAGAAATACCAGTATTCGCCTTAGAGTTTTTACGTCGGCTATTATTTTTTTTTCGTTGCGGCGTTGATGAACGTCCGCGTCCTACATAGTCTTTTTGTGCCACACCGGTACCGATATTATTTAAGCCAGCTGAAAGGCGAGATTGCCTGAAGAATTGATTAATAACAATTACTACTATGTTACTTAACCGAATGAAGTTTGACCAGTAAACTCTAGTTGAGATTTTTATTATTTGGAGTGAAATTTTCAGTAATGAAACCTAGCGCGTAGACTGCCGTAAAATAAGTTCAGTTTCCAACAGATAGGACCGATTGATAAGTGGCTTTCCTTCCATAAGCGTCATTAATAAAGAAACTGCGGCTTCACTTTGAGCGACTCTGGGTTGTGCAACGGTCGTAAGCGGTGGGTCGGCATATTGACTCTCTTCAATATCATCAAACCCAATGACAGAGAGCTGCCTTGGTATCACAATACCGAGTTGTTTAGCGCGATACATCACTCCGAGCGCCATCCTATCGTTGTGGCAAAAAATGGCATCGGGCGGTGGAGTCAGAGTCAAAAGGTGTTTGGCAGCGGCTATCCCTGATTTGAACGTGAAATCACCCCGAGTGATAAAGTAGGGATTCAAGGTAAGGTTATGCCGTTGTAATGCTTGTAAATAGCCTTGTCGTCGGTATTGGCAAATAGCTAAGTCTTCAGGTCCGGTGACACAGGCAATACGATGGTGACCGCGTTGAATAAGATAATTAACAGCATTGAAAGCGGCGCTTAAATGATCAATGTGCAAAGTGGGAGCACCATGATCGGAAGAGTATTCATTAATCACCACACTAGGCAGTGATGGGGGACGGTCAAGAGATGAGGGGGAAAGCCCCACATAGATTAGACCATCGTAGTCATCGGGTAAGCCCCTCGTTTCGGGTAGATAACGATTAAACGTTTGATGGGCGCAGTCGAACAGAGTAATTAAGCAGTGTTGTTGACTTGCTTGCATCTCGATACCACGGATGATCTCACTGTAAAAACTGTCGGTGACATCGGCAATAATCACTAGAACCTTACGCCAACGAGGGGTTACCCCACGCGGAAAAAGGGGGAACGTTGAGTAACCTAAGGTTATCGCAGCGGATTCGACGCGTTGCCGAGTAGCCGGTGAGACTTTTTCCGGGGCAGTAAACACACGCGATACCGTTGCGGTCGAGACGCCCGCTGCTAAGGCTACCGCTTTCATGGTTGCTGAGGAGGGATTTGGAGTGGTTTTCAATGGGTAACTCCTCAATGAATAAGATTTCATGTCAATCAGTTGCTGAGTCGTGTTACTTCAGCCCTTGAATAAAAGAGAGCGTAACAAAACCGATTAACTAATTGTTATTCATCGATTAATTTTAAGAGTTGCTTCACAACCTTTACTGCTCAGCTGTCTGTTGGATCGATATCCAAAGACCATTTAACCTTTTTATCGCCAGCCAACGTACCCACCAGCAGTAAGCTCTGCGAAAGGAGTTTTTGTAACCGTCCCCGCGAGGGGCTTTGAATGACGAGTTGCCAGCGCCAGCGCCCTTGACGCTTAGCATGCAGGGCAGGGACTGGTCCGATAATCCAACATTCATCATCTTTCAATGGACTTGATTCGATAAGGTTGCGTAACTGCTGTAAGAAACGCTCTGTTTGGTCGCTATCTTGGTGCTCGGCTCGAAAGATCGCTTGGCTAGAATAAGGAGGTAGCTGTAATTGTTCCCTGATCGCAAGCGTTTCAGCGGCAAACTGAAAATAGCCTTTACTGAGTAGAGTTTGGAGAAGCGGATGCTCCGGTTGGTGGGTTTGCAGTAACACTTCGCCTTGTTTTCCAGCGCGCCCGGCTCGGCCAGCCACTTGAACATAGAGTTGTGCGAAATGTTCAGTTGCTCGGAAATCAGCGGAAAATAGCGCGCCATCGACATCTAGTAATGCCACTAAGGTGACATCGGGGAAGTGATGGCCTTTGGCGAGCATCTGTGTCCCAATCAGAATTCGCGGTCCACCTTGATGAATTTGCTCAAGATGCTGTTCAAGCATCCCTTTTTTACGCGTGGTATCACGGTCAATACGGGTCAGAGGCGTATCAGGAAATAATTGCTGTAAGTTTTCTTCAAGTTGTTCGGTTCCTAATCCTGCGGGCATAAGATGAGAAGAGCCACATTCAGGGCATTGCCAAGGGATTGGCCGCTGACTGTCACAATGGTGACAGCGCAGACTACGTTGCTGCTGATGATAAGTATAGTAGTGGTCACAACGTTGGCACTCCGCTAACCATCCGCAGTCGTGACAGAGTAATGCTGGCGCGTATCCACGCCGGTTAAGAAAGAGTAGCGCTTGGTTACCGGCTTGAAGATGGGCACAGATACGTCTAATCAGTTGTGGTGATAACCCCGATTGTAGGGTGACAGATTTGAGATCAATCAGCTGCTGCTGAGCGGTGGTTGCATTACCTGCTCGCCGAGTAAGGTTGAGCTGACGGTACTTACCGACGCGGACATTATGTAAGGTTTCCAAGGCAGGTGTGGCTGAGCCAAGGATGACCGGTATTTTTTCTTTATTGGCCCGAAAGACGGCGAGATCACGAGCATGATAGCGCCAGCCATCTTGTTGCTTATAAGAGCTATCGTGTTCTTCATCGACAATGATTACACCGGGTCGGGCTAAGGGTGTAAAAATTGCTGAGCGGGTACCAATGATAATTGCTGCTTCACCCGTTTTACTTTTCAGCCACACACTGAGACGCTCGCTATCATTCAGCCCAGAGTGGAGAACTTCGACGGGCGCCTGAAAGCGTTCCCGAAAGCGAGCGATAGTTTGCGGGGTTAGCCCTATTTCTGGGACTAAGACGAGGGCTTGTTTCCCTTGTGCGAGAATATTTTCGATAACGCTGAGGTATACCTCAGTTTTTCCTGAACCTGTAATGCCTGCCAATAGCCATGGGCTAAATTGCTGAGTCGTACTATGAATTGCCCCGACCGCGGTGGCTTGCTCGGTGGTCAATTTAAGCCGGTCACCGAGAACGTGAAACTGAGGACGCCAATCGTCAAGTGATTCAGCAAGCTCATAGAGATCGCTCCACCCTTTTTTACGCAGCGCTTGGAACGTACTTTCTGGTAAGTCGTGGTCAGCGACCGCTGATCGTAACAATCCACCTTGTCGCAGGAGCATGACTGCTTGGCGCTGTTTCGCCGAACGCTTAATCTCACTTGGGTCGATAACGCGCCCCATATCGGTGAGTCGCCATTCGTACTCGATTGCCTTGCGCGCTTCTTTTCCTTGACGAAGTTGAGAGGGGATAGCGTGAAACAGAATTTCACCCAGAGGGTAATGATAATATCCGCTTGACCAAGTCAATAACTCCCAAAGACTGGGCGTAAAAAGGCTCTCGGTATCGAGAATTTCATCAATAGGCTTAAGTTGTTCGGCACTGAGGTCACTTTTCGCACTGTGTGTTACCACGATTCCTATCATTTTACGGCGACCGAAATTTACGCGGACACGACACCCTATTTGGGGGACCTGCGCAGGGTCTGCAGTGTAGTCATACAGTTTGGGGAGAGGAACCGGTAAAGCTACCTTAATGATGGTCATGCATTACTCATACTCAGTGAACCGAAACGGCAAGTGTACCGCTGATCGTGAAGTGTTTGAAATCGTCATTTGCATGTTGTTGTCTATTTTCTGTATAATATCCGGCCTTCGTTAGACAGCGGTCTTATTACGCGACGAAGGCATACACTTATATTTATTATTCAATCGCGTGTGGTGCTGTGCAAGCTAAGCTTGGCACGGAGAGCGACACGGCCTTCTACTGAGGTTATCCCATGAAAAAAGGTATTCATCCAGAATATAACAACGTTACCATTTCTTGTTCTTGCGGTAACGTAATCGAAACGCGTTCAACCCTGCGTCAGCCTTTAAACTTAGACGTATGCGGTAACTGCCACCCATTCTACACCGGTAAGCAACGTGTTGTAGACACTGGTGGTCGTGTTGATCGCTTCAACAAGCGTTTCAGCATCCCAAGCTCTAAATAAGTTTCTTGATCAGTGGGGGCTTCCCCCGCTGTATAAAAAACCCGGCAAATGCCGGGTTTTTTTATGGGGGGTAAAAGGGTTATGCTAGTAGTCCCAAGTATCGGGATCAATGCCCATTTCACGCATAATTAATTTAGCCGTTTCAGGGATCTCATCACTTCTTTCTTTTCGCAAATCGTTGTCATCTGGCAAGGGCTGGCCAGTAAAGGCATGTAGAAAAGCTTCGCACAATAGCTCGCTGTTGGTCGCGTGACGTAAATTATTGACCTGCCGACGCGTTCTTTCATCCGTTAAGATCTTCAATACTTTTAGCGGGATAGAAACAGTGATTTTCTTTACTTGCTCACTTTTTTTGCCATGTTCAGCATAAGGGCTGATATATTCGGCATTCCACTCAGCCATGGGGTACCTTATTAATAAATGTTAATTACTTGAATTCAGCTTATTATGCCAGATATCGCAGATAAAACTGGATTTATTGGTCCAAAGGTCGTCAAAAGCAATTATTCTCTTCTAAGACCGGACATTATGGTCTGATTTTACCTCTTATCAACCTATTGCTCAATCTACACGCAAATCTATTTGGATGTCTAGATGTGTTGACGTCTATTTTCTGCAAGGATATGCTAAGGATCACTTTATGACTCTTGGTTACTTCCCTATGACACAATTCAAGCAGGCGACAATTGCGGTACGCAGTGGATTAAATGAAGATCACCAATATGGCTGTGTCGTTCCTCCCATCCATCTTTCGACCACCTATAACTTTACGGATTACAACCAACCTCGGGCACACGATTATTCTCGCCGTGGTAACCCTTCACGGGATGTTGTCCAACAAGCCTTAGCGGAATTAGAGGGGGGGGCTGGTGCGGTGATGACGAATACCGGCATGTCAGCTATTATGCTTGTGATTACCGTGTTTTTAAAACCGGGTGACTGGCTGATTGCTCCGCATGACTGTTATGGGGGAAGTTATCGACTGTTTGATAGTTTACAAAAACGCGGCGCGTTTAATGTGAAGTTTATTGATCAAGGTGATCCGCAAGCCGTTGCAGAGGCCTTAACGCTAAATCCTAAGCTTTTCTTAATCGAAAGCCCGAGTAATCCGCTATTAAGGGTAGTAGATATTGAAGCGCTATGTCGAGCAGCCCGTGCAGTTGGCGCAGTGACCGTTGTCGACAATACGTTTCTCAGCCCGGCACTGCAAAACCCTCTTCAACTCGGTGCTGATTTGGTTGTGCATTCTTGTACGAAATACCTCAATGGGCACTCGGATATTGTGGCCGGTACCGTTATTGCTAAAGACCCTCAAGTGGCGACTGAACTGGCGTGGTGGGCGAATAATATTGGTGTAACCGGTTCAGCTTTTGATAGTTATCTATTATTAAGAGGTATACGGACGCTTTCTCTGCGGACTAAAGCTGCGCAAGAAAATGCGCTGGCAATTGTTGAGTATCTGAAAAATCAGCCTTTGGTGAGTAAGCTCTACCATCCCTCACTTCCAGAGAATCAAGGTCACGAGTTTGCTTGCCGTCAGCAACGTGGTTTCGGTGCGATGCTGAGTTTCGAGTTGGCTGGGGATGAACAGACGGTGCGCCAATTCTTTAAATCGCTAAAACTCTTTACCCTTGCGGAGTCGTTAGGCGGTGTCGAGAGCTTAATTTCACATACTGCAACGATGACACATGCTGGAATGTCGGCAGAAGCCCGAGCCGCTGCAGGGATTTCTGATACCTTGCTGCGTGTTTCGGTAGGAATTGAAGATCATAACGATCTGATCGCTGATCTTGACCAAGCTTTCCAACGTCTTACTCAGGAGTAATTATGGTCGGCGGTATAGATCTGAAAAGTGAAGTGATACGACAGCTGCATAAGTTTGGGGGTAGCAGCCTTGCTGATCGACGGTGTTACTTACGCGTTGCAGAAATCATGGCCGAATACAGTCACGTGGGTGACATTATGGTGGTTTCTGCCGCGGGAAGCACAACGAATCAGCTGATTAATTGGTATCGCCTGAGTCAAACTGATCGGCTATCCGCCTTCCAAGTCCAACAACATTTACGACGCTATCAATTAGAGCTGATGGAAAGTTTACTGCCTGAGGTATTAGCTGAGCCGATTGCTCAGCAATTTATCGCAGATGTCGATCACTTATCTATCCTTTTAGACGGCGAAGGCAGCGATGCGCTATATGCTAAAGTGGTCGGGCATGGAGAGATTTGGTCAGCTCGGTTGATGAGTGCCGTGCTCAATGATTGCGGAATCGATGCCCAGTGGATTGATGCGCGCACATTCTTACGAGCAGAACGTTCCGGACAGCCGCAAGTGGATGAAGGCGAATCCTATCCACTATTACAAACCATCTTGGCACAGTATCCGCATAAGCGACTGGTTATTACAGGTTTTATCTCTGCGAACCGCGCAGGTGAAACCGTTTTACTCGGACGCAATGGATCAGACTACTCCGCGACTCAAATAGGCGCTTTGGCTGGTGTTAGCCGAGTCACCATTTGGAGCGATGTTGCCGGAGTCTATAGTGCCGACCCAAGGATTGTCTCGGATGCTTGCTTGCTGCCCTTATTACGTCTTGATGAAGCTGCTGAACTCGCACGCCTCGCAGCACCGGTACTGCATACGCGTACGTTACAGCCTGTGGCGACGAGTCATATTGATCTGCAATTACGGTGCAGTTATCAACCTGAGGTGGGTTCAACCCGTATTGAACGAGTCTTAGCATCGGGAACAGGTGCAAGGATTGTCACTAGTCATGAAGATGTCTGCTTGATCGAAATACAGATTGGGCCACGCCACGATTTCACTCAATTATCGAAAGAGGTCGACCAATTCTTAATCCGTACACAGCTTCGACCTTTAGCGCGTGGTGTCCACAGTGACCGTCAATTATTGCAGCTTTGCTATACCTCTGAACTAGTTGAAAGCGCATTTTCTCAACTTCAAGCATCGGGCTTACCTATAAGCTTACGCTTACGCGAAGGACGGGTGCTGGTAGCAATGGTGGGTGCAGGGGTGAACCAAAACCCACTTCACTGTCACCGTTTTTGGCAACAGATTAAAGACCTACCCGTGGAGTTTGTTTGGCAGTCTGATGAAAAGCTGAGTTTAGTTGCCGTGCTACGTAAAACGGCGCTTCCCCCGATAGTTCAGAGTTTGCACCAATCCTTATTTAGAGCTGAAAAGCGCGTGGGTATCGTACTGTTTGGCAAAGGGAATATTGGTTCTCGCTGGTTAGAACTCTTTTCCCGCGAACAAGAGAACCTTTCTGACCGTACTGCAATAGATTTTGTATTAGCCGGTATTGCAAACAGTCGACGAAGTCTACTCAGCTATGAAGGGCTGAATGCTGCGGAGAGTTTGGCGAATTTCGAACGAGATGCGACAGCTTTAGATGAAGAATCGCTCTTTCTCTGGATGCGTGATCACCCCTTCGATGACTTGGTTGTGCTCGATGTTACCGCCAGTGAAGTGCTGGCCGAGCAATATCTAGATTTCGCGAGTTACGGTTTTCACGTGATCAGCGCTAATAAAGTGGCCGGGGCATCCTCCAACCAGCGTTGGCGACAATTGCGTGATGCGTTCGATAAGACTAGGCGTTATTGGTTAACGAACGCGACAGTCGGTGCAGGCTTACCTATTAATTATACGGTAAGGGATTTACATAATTCAGGAGATAAGATTCTGTCGATTAGCGGTATTTTTTCCGGCACTCTCTCTTGGCTATTTTTACAGTACGATGGGTCGATTCCTTTTAGTGAGTTAGTTGATCAAGCGTGGCAGCAGGGACTCACTGAACCTGATCCTCGTGTTGATCTCTCCGGAATCGATGTTATGCGTAAATTGGTGATCCTTGCGCGAGAAGCGGGATCGGATATTGAGCCTCACCAAGTGAAGGTTGAGTCCTTAGTACCGGAGGCTTGTCGTGAAAATACGATGGATTATTTCTTCGAAAATAGCGAAGCCTTGGATGAGCAGATCCAGCAGCGTTTCGACACCGCTCAAGAGCTAGGTTTAGTACTACGTTATGTCGCTCGCTTTGATACGCGGGGTAAAGCCAAAGTCGGTTTAGAAGCACTACGTCCAGATCACCCTCTTGCCGCACTTTTGCCGGGTGATAATGTTTTTGCGATCGAGAGTCGGTGGTACCGGGATAATCCTTTAGTGATACGTGGACCGGGTGCAGGACGAGATGTGACCGCCGGGGCGCTACTCTCGGATCTTAATCGATTAGCCAAGCTAATTTAAGTCAAAAAAAAAGCACCTGATGAGGTGCTTTTTTTTGGGCCTTGGCGATTTAGCCTGTGTTACGCATCCCTGCCGCAACGCCAGCTATAGTGACCATTAATGCTTGCTCAACATTAGGGTCTGTCGGTAGGTTGTTTGCTTCAGCTTGACGAGCGCGATGCAACAACTCGGCCTGTAGTACGTTAAGCGGATCGGTATAGACATTACGTAACGCAATGGATTCAGCAATCCATGGATGATCAGCCATTAGGTGTGCATCATTAGCGATGGTTAACACAGTTTTAATATCTTCTGCGAGTTGTTCGCGAAGCTGCTTTCCTAATGACCAAAGGGTTGGGTCCACTAAGCGTTGGTCGTAATATTCAGCCAGCCAAAGATCGGCTTTGGCAAATACCATTTCTAACATACCGATACGTGTTGAGAAGAAAGGCCAATCACGACACATCTCTTCTAAACTCTTCTGTTGGCCCTGATCAATCGCATTATTTAATGCTGCACCAGCTCCTAACCATGCAGGAAGCATTAAGCGATTCTGCGTCCAGGCAAAAATCCAAGGAATGGCGCGTAATGACTCAACGCCACCGGTTGGACGGCGTTTCGCTGGGCGAGATCCTAAAGGTAATTTACCCAGTTCTTGCTCTGGCGTAGCGGAGCGGAAATAAGGCACAAAATCCTTATTTTCACGGATATATCCGCGATACATATCACAGGAGTCTGCCGAGAGTTGCTTCATCACCTCACGCCATTCGGCTTTAGGCTCTGGCGGTGGAAGCAGGTTCGCTTCCAAAATTGCACTGGTATAGAGAGTTAAACTTGCAATCGTGATTTCTGGTAAACCATATTTGAAGCGAATCATCTCGCCTTGTTCGGTGACACGAAGCCCACCTTTCAAGCTACCAGGTGGTTGTGACAATAAGGCAGCATGGGCGGGCGCGCCACCACGTCCAATTGAACCACCGCGGCCGTGAAACAAAGTTAAAGCGATTCCCGCTTTGTTACAAGTCTTAATCAGTGCGTCTTGGGCTTGGTACTGTGCCCAAGAGGCAGCCATTACACCGGCATCTTTAGCGGAATCAGAATAGCCGATCATGACCATCTGTTTGCCTTGAATAAAGCCACGATACCAATCAATACTGAGTAATTGCGTCATAACGCTATCAGCGTTATTCAAGTCATCCAGGGTTTCAAACAACGGCGCAACAGGAAGCGCATAGTGGATGCCCGCTTCTTTAAGAAGAAGATGTACGGCTAATACATCGGAAGGCGTTCTCGCCATAGAGATGACGTAGGCCGCAATCGAGCCTTGTGGAACTTCAGCCGCGACTTGGCAGGTATCCAGTACTTCTTGTGTTGCTTCACTCGGTTGCCAATGACGAGGTAGCAGCGGACGAGGAGAAGAGAGCTCACGAATTAAGAAGGCTTGTTTATCAGCTTCTGACCAACTTTCATAATCTCCCAGCCCTAAGTAGCCGGTAATTTCAGAGATGGCCTCGGTATGGCGAGTGCTCTCTTGGCGTAAATCAATACGCACCAGTGGTACACCAAAACACTTAACACGGCGTAAGGTATCGAGAAGATGGCCATTGGCAATAATCCCCATCCCACTTTTTTGTAGCGACTCGTAGAGTGCATACAGAGGGGTCCAAAGTTGTTCGTTACTGACGATAATGTCTTTAGGCGGGGTGGTCTCTTCACCTTTTAAGCGTAATTCTAGATAGTTTTGAGTAGAAATGAGTCGTGTTCTTAACTGCTTCAGGACAAAGCGGTAAGGTTCTTGAATGTCTGGATCCTGACACATCGCCTTAACGACGTCGTCGCAGTTCGACATTGATAGCTCAGAAATGAGCACCGTCATATCTTTTATGAAGAGATCCGCGGCTTTCCAACGGCTCAGACGGATTGCCTGGCGGGTGACTGTCGCGGTGACGTTAGGGTTACCATCACGATCTCCCCCCATCCAAGAGGTAAATTTTACCGGTACGAAATCCACTGGCAGTGTGATACCAAAGGTGGCATGAACCTGTTCATTGAGTTCACGTAAAAAAGCAGGAACACCTTCCCATAAACTATTTTCAACGACCGCAAATCCCCATTTTGCTTCATCGATAGGGGTTGGCCGTTGTTTACGTATTTCATCGGTGTACCACGCTTGCTCCACGAGCTGGCGGAGACGACGCATAATTTTCGACGTTTCGTACTCTGTTAAGTCATTATGATCGAGACGTTCAAGACAGTTATTCACTTCGACTAGTTTATGAATCAGTGTCCGGCGGGTAATTTCGGTCGGGTGTGCCGTGAGTACCAGCTCAATAGAAAGTTCTTCAATAGCCTGACAAATATCTTTTTCAGAAATATTTTCGATTTTTTTCAAGCGCTGGAAGGTGGCTTGTAGCACTTCCGGCGGACTTTCACCTGGAGATTGGTGTGAAACCGTTTGATACTGCTCTGCAACGTTGGTTAAGTTGAGAAACTGGCTGAAAGCTCGGGCAACAGGGAGCAGCTCATCGTTTGACAAATTCTGTAAAGTGGTAAGCAAGGCTTCACGATCTTCCTCGCTGCCAGAACGTGAACCTTTCGATAATTTTCTAATTGATTCAACACGCTCTAAGATTTCATCGCCTAGGGCGTTTTTAATCGTATCGCCAAGAAGTTTTCCAAGCATACTCACGTTACTACGCATAGCTGAATATTGTTCGTTCATGTGACGCGTTAACCCCTTAGCTGTTGTCTGCCCATCAATTATTGTTATTGGTTTTCTGTATACCTATCTAGCCATGTAACGGAATGAACGTCAAATGTCAGAAAAGTGTGCGGTGACTTCAAAACATATCGTATTGATGCCCAATAAGCGCTTTAAAAGCGAATTGTGTTGAGTTTGCTATCTCCATAAAGATTTTTAATCTCTCTCTTGAAGAGGTGCCCCGATCTCTCGCTTAGCAAAAATGATGAATTAATTTTTTCAGCAGCTGATCGGTCGGCTCGATAAATTTTGTGTCAAGGTACTCATCAGGTTGATGTGCCTGCTCAATCGAACCAGGCCCCAGTACTAAGGTTGGGCAAAGCTGTTGAATAAAAGGTGCTTCGGTACAGTAATTCACAATTTCAGTTTCAGTACCCAACACTTTTTCGATTAATGCCACCATTGGATGATGAACTGGGCATTCATAACCAGGAATAGGAGGGTGTAAGTCAGTGATGGTTAAACGTCCCGGCCACTGCTCGCTGATCGGTGCCAGTGCTTGTGCGAGTAAGTCGTGAAGGTCGGGAAGAGAGAGCCCTGGTAGCGGCCGTATATCCATATGTAACTCACAACAGGCACAAATTCTATTCGGTGCATCACCACCGGAGATTTTTCCGAAGTTCATCGTTGGATAAGGGATAACAAATCCATCGTGGTTGAAGCGCTCTTTAAGCTGGCGGCGTAACCCTTGTAATTCCGTAATCGAATCATGCATGAGCTCGATCGCGTTGATCCCGTTTTCTGGATCACTGGAGTGGCCGGAGTGACCCTCAATACGAATTGCTTTCGAAAGGTGTCCTTTATGCGCTCGGACGGGTTGCAGTGAGGTGGGCTCCCCGATAATGGCACAATCTGGACGGATAGAGGTTGATTGCGCAAAGTAACTCGCTCCGGCCATCGTCGTCTCTTCATCTGCTGTGGCCAGGATGTAGAGTGGTTTAGTAAGTTTACTCAAGTCTATTTCAGTCAATGCCGCGAGAATAAAAGCAAAAAAACCTTTCATATCTGCGGTTCCTAACCCATATAAACGGTTATCGCGCTCCGTTAGGGTAAAAGGATCTTGTGTCCACCGTCCTTCATCGTAGGGCACCGTATCAGTATGCCCAGCCAAGAGCAGACCACCAGAGCCTTGACCATACTTCGCCAATAAATTGAATTTATTACGCGTATTCGGTACCGGCTGAAGTTCCACCTGAAAGCCTAAATTTTCGAACCAACCCGCGAGTAAAGTAATAAGTGGCTCGTTACTCTGATCCAGTACAGATTCTGTACCGCTGATGGAAGGCGTACCAATTAATTGACGATAAAGTTCAATAAATGGCGGTAATTTGTTATTCACTGTTGACGCTCCTTTGATTAGGATGTACAAATAATCATGCAAATTATGTGAATAAAAATACATTATTAACTGTCGAGATGACAACGATTTATTCACGATTCAAGGGAAAGTAGACACTTAACCCGCACCTGTTTATGAGAGCTCAGAAAGGTCTTTACTCATGTTAAATGCATTGATTGTTGGCGCTAGCGGATATGCCGGTGCGGAACTGGCAACCTACTTGAATCGTCACCCTGAAGTTAACCTTGCCACTGTGGCAGTGTCTGCGAAAAGTGAAGATGCAGGTAAATTATTATCAGATCTTTATCCGCAACTCAAAGGCCGACTTGATATCGCGTTACACGGGATGACTGATCCGCAGGCGTTGGCGGAAAAACATGATGTTGTCTTTTTAGCTACCGCCCATGAAGTCAGCCATGATTTAGCCCCTATTTTTCTCAATGCGGGTTGTACTGTCTTCGATCTTTCCGGTGCTTATCGGGTTAATGATCCAGAGTTTTATACCCGTTATTACGGATTTACTCACCAACATACAGACTGGTTAGCGAAGGCGGTTTATGGCTTGGCCGAGTGGCAGGCTGAAAAAATTCAGACTGCACAGCTCATCGCGGTCCCCGGCTGTTATCCCACAGCGGCCCAATTAGCGCTAAAACCTTTACTAGATCGCCAGTTATTAAATACCGATTTTTGGCCAGTCATTAATGCGACGAGCGGTGTTAGTGGTGCTGGACGTAAGGCTTCCCTTAAAACGAGTCTGTGTGAAGTCAGCTTACAACCCTATGGTATTTTTACCCATCGGCACCAACCTGAGATTGCGACACACCTTGGTACGCAAGTTATCTTTACTCCTCATTTGGGCGATTTTCCTCGGGGCATCTCTGAAACGATCACTTGTAAGCTAACACAAACACTCACTCGCGAAGAGATTTTGGCTATCTTCCATCAAGCTTATGATAGTCAGCCTTTAGTCAGAATTTATGATGAGGGCGTGCCAGCGCTGAAATCGGTCGTTGGCCTACCTTATTGTGATATCGGCTTTGCCATAGAGGGCCAGCATCTCATTTTGGTCAGTGTTGAAGATAATCTATTGAAAGGGGCGGCTTCCCAAGCAGTGCAATGCTTAAATATTCGGTTTAACTTTTCATCCACCCTTTCCTTACTTTAAGAAGAGTCATTGATTATGGAAAATCCATTAATTATTAAGCTAGGTGGTGTTCTGTTAGACAGCGAAGAAGCCCTGTCTAGGCTCTTTGACGCACTACAGCAATATCGCATGCAACATCAACGCCCATTGGTTATTGTTCATGGTGGAGGCTGCTTAGTCGATGAGCTTATGAGTCAGCTGAATCTCCCGGTGAAAAAAAAGAATGGATTACGCGTCACTCCGGCTGATCAGATCGATATCATCACCGGTGCTTTAGCGGGAACGGCGAATAAGACTTTGTTAGCGTGGGCCAAAAAATACGGTATTTCAGCCGTTGGGCTATCGTTGGGGGATGGCAGTATCACCGAAGTCACGCAATTAGATGAATCTCTTGGCCATGTAGGTAAGGCTTCTGCTGGAAATCCGGCACTGTTAAATACACTTTTAGCGGCTGAATATTTGCCAATTATCAGTTCTATCGGTATTACTGATGGGGGGCAGCTGATGAATGTTAATGCAGACCAAGCGGCGACGGCGTTGGCAGCAGCTTTAGGTGCCGATTTGATTCTTCTGTCCGATGTGAGTGGGATTTTGGACGGTAAAGGACAAAAAATCGATCAAATGTCGGCACAAATGGCGGAAACGTTGATTGATCAGGGCATTATTACTGATGGCATGATCGTGAAAGTGAATGCGGCATTAGATGCTGCGCGGACCTTAAACAGACCGGTCGACATTGCTAGCTGGCGACATGCTGAAAAACTGCCAGACTTATTTAATGGCTTAGCCATTGGTACGCGGATTGTTGCGTAATTTAAAGAATATTTTCAAGGATCTATAATGCAAACTCAAAATATTAATAAAATTGTTTTAGCGTATTCAGGTGGTCTTGATACTTCGGCGATTATCCCGTGGTTAAAAGAAAATTATGGCTGTGAAGTTGTCGCATTTGTTGCCAACGTTGGCCAAGATCCTGCTGATTTAGAAGGCGTAGAGAAAAAGGCGATGCAGTCTGGTGCCAGCGAGTGCCACGTCGTTGATTTACGTGAAGAGTTTATCCGTGAATATGTCTATCCAGTCCTACAAACAGGGGCACTGTATGAAGGGACATACTTACTGGGAACCTCTATGGCGCGTCCGATTATCGCCAAGGCTCAGGTTGAAGTGGCGCTGAAAGTAGGCGCCGATGCACTGTGCCATGGCGCGACTGGTAAAGGTAATGACCAAGTCCGTTTTGAGAGCACTTACGCAGCCTTAGCACCGCAACTGAAAGTGATTGCACCTTGGCGTGAGTGGGATCTACGTTCTCGTGAAGCTCTCTTGGATTACCTCAAACAGCGTGATATCCCTACTACTGCCAGTTTGGAAAAAATTTATAGCCGTGATGAAAACGCGTGGCATATCTCCACTGAAGGTGGCGTATTAGAGAGTCCTGCCAATGCTGCAAACCAAGATTGCTGGGTTTGGACAGTCGACCCATTAGAAGCACCAGAGCAACCTGAAGAAGTTACCCTGACGGTCGAGAAAGGCAAAGTCGTCGCGGTTAATGGTGAAAGACTAAGCCCGTTCCAAGCGTTAGAAAAACTGAATGTTCTGGGTGCCAAACATGGCGTGGGAAGAATTGATATCGTTGAAAACCGTTTAGTCGGTATGAAATCACGTGGTTGCTATGAAACCCCAGGCGGCACCATTATGGTCAATGCCTTACGTGCCGTTGAACAATTGGTTTTAGACCGTGATAGCTTCAAATGGCGCGAGCAGCTTGGTTTGGAAATGTCTTATGTCGTCTATGACGGACGCTGGTTCACTCCAATCCGTAAAGCGCTGCAAGCCTCTGCTGAATCCTTAGCGGAAGAGCTGAATGGTGAAGTGGTTATTCGTCTTTATAAAGGGCACGCCACGGCAATTAAAAAGAAATCTGACAATAGCCTCTATTCTGAAGAGTTTGCGACCTTTGGCGAAGATGAAGTTTATGATCACAGCCATGCGGAAGGATTTATCCGTCTTTACTCGCTGTCTTCTCGTATCCGGGCATTAAAACAACAATAAGTCTTTAGGTGGCCGTAGTGCCACCTCCTTATCTATTTTTTAGGAGAGTTACCATGGCATTGTGGGGCGGACGGTTCACTCAGGCAGCCGATCAGCGGTTTAAACATTTCAACGACTCATTACGTTTTGACTACCGTTTGGCTGAGCAAGATATTACTGGCTCGGTAGCGTGGTCTAAAGCCCTTGTCACCGTCAATGTTTTGACTGGTGAGGAGCAACAACGTCTAGAGCAAGCGTTGACTGAATTGCTGGCTGAAGTGCGCGACAACCCCATGCAGATTCTGGAAAGTGATGCAGAAGATATCCACAGTTGGGTTGAAGGAAAACTCATCGAGAAGGTCGGTGATTTAGGAAAAAAACTGCACACTGGCCGCAGCCGTAATGACCAAGTGGCGACCGATTTAAAACTATGGTGTAAGTTTCAGGTCAATGAATTAATCACTGCGGTCCGCGCAATTCAACGCGCACTAGTCGAAACGGCCTCTGCGCATCAAGACGTAGTGATGCCAGGCTACACTCATTTACAACGCGCTCAACCTATCACCTTTGCCCACTGGTGTTTAGCTTACACCGAAATGTTAGCCCGTGATGAAAGCCGTTTAGAGGATGCTTTAAAGCGCCTTGATGTTAGCCCTCTAGGGTGTGGTGCATTGGCTGGAACAGCGTACCCTATTGATCGTGACCAATTGGCTGAATGGTTAGGTTTCGCCAGTGCAACGCGTAATAGCCTTGATTCAGTCTCTGACCGTGACCACGCGTTGGAGTTAATGAGCCATGCCTCCATTAGTATGATGCACTTATCACGCTTCGCTGAAGATATGATTTTCTTTAACTCGGGTGAGGCGGGTTTTATTGAGCTATCCGATAAAGTCACTTCTGGCTCATCCTTAATGCCACAAAAGAAGAATCCCGATGCGCTAGAGCTCATTCGCGGTAAGTGTGGCCGTGTTCAGGGCGCTCTAACGGGTATGATGATGACGCTTAAAGGATTGCCTCTGGCTTACAATAAAGATATGCAAGAAGACAAAGAAGGGCTATTTGATGCGTTAGATACTTGGTTAGAGTGTCTGCACATGAGCTGCTTAGTCTTAGAAGATATTCAACTTAACTCCGCACGTTGCAAAGAAGCGGCAGAACAAGGCTATGCTAACTCTACGGAGCTGGCGGACTATCTGGTTGCTAAGGGCGTACCTTTCCGTGAGGCTCACCATATTGTGGGGGAAGTCGTGGTAGCGGCCATCAAACAAGGTATTCCTCTTGAGCAGTTATCGTTGGATCATTTTAAACAGTTTAGCGATACGATTGAAGAAGACGTCTATCCACTCTTATCGCTTGAGTCTTGTCTCGATAAGCGTAATGCCAAAGGCGGCGTAGCCCGTGAGCAAGTCACTTTTGCAATTGAACAAGCACGTATTCGTTTAGCGTAAAAAAAAAGCGGACGAAAATTCGTCCGCTACCCTGGTGTGGCACTTTCTTCTTATAATATTTTATACAGCAAAGTGCTTCTCTAAATCGTCGCTACCCCCGATGTGGCGGCCTCCGATAAAGACTTGTGGAACGGTAGAACGGCCCGTGATAGCGCGTAAGCTAACCGTGGTCGCATCTTGGCCCAAGACCAACTCTTCATATTGAAGACCTTTGTCTTGCAACAGCTGTTTCGCTTTTGCACAGAAAGGACAACCTGGCTTAGTAATAATTGACACAGACTCTTGTAATTTATGGTCTGGTGCCAAGTATTTCAGCATGGTATCAGCGTCAGAGACTTCAAACGGGTCGCCCGGTTGGTCTGGTTCGATGAACATCTTCTCGATTTTTCCATCGCGTACTAGCATAGAATAGCGCCATGAACGCTCACCAAAGCCTAAATCATCTTTACCGACCAACATTCCCATGCCACGGCTGAAGTCACCGTTGCCATCTGGGATAAATGTAATTTTTTCGGCGTGTTGATCTTGTTTCCATGCATTCATCACGAAAGTATCGTTAACGGAAACACATAAGATCTCATCAACGCCGTGTGCTGCGAATACACTATGCAGCTCGTTGTAACGTGGCAAATGGCTTGAAGAACAGGTTGGCGTGAATGCGCCAGGTAAAGAGAAAACAATGACAGTTTTATTTTTGAATAAATCATCGGTGGTCAGATCGACCCACTTGTCACCCTGACGTGTATGGAACGTTACTTGCGGGACGTTTTTACCTTCTTGATTCTCTAATGGCATGTTTTACTCCACTATTTGATATAGGTTAACTGTTTGATGAGTTAATAATATGAGACATTCCTTGATAGGGCTAATCGTTCGTTGCTATGCTACCTATCGTTACGACCTATCATGAAGGAAGGGGATTAATGAATATCCGTGATCTGGAATATCTTGTTTCGCTCGCAGAACATCGTCATTTTAGACGAGCGGCCGACGCTTGTCATGTCAGCCAACCCACCTTAAGTGGACAGATACGTAAACTTGAAGATGAGTTAGGCGTCATGCTACTGGAAAGAACTAGCCGCAAAGTTCTCTTCACGCAAGCCGGTTTACTTCTTGTTGACCAAGCGCGTACAGTTTTGCGGGAAGTCAAAATCCTCAAGGAGATGGCGAGCCAACAGGGTGAAACCATGTCGGGACCTTTGCATATTGGCTTAATCCCCACGGTCGGGCCGTATTTATTGCCACATATTATTCCTATGCTTCATAAAAGTTTTCCTAAACTTGAGATGTACCTCCATGAAGCACAAACTCATCAGCTACTCGCTCAGCTCGACAGTGGTAAATTAGACTGTGCCATTATGGCGTTGGTTAAGGAGTCTGAGGCTTTTATTGAAGTGCCTTTATTTGACGAGCCAATGAAATTAGCGGTTTACAGTGATCATCCATGGTGCCAGCGACAAACCATACCGATGGGTGATCTTTCTGGTGAAAAGTTACTGATGCTAGAAGACGGTCATTGTTTACGGGATCAAGCGATGGGATTCTGTTTCCAAGCTGGAGCTGATGAAGATACGCATTTCCGTGCGACGAGTCTTGAGACGTTGCGTAATATGGTTGCAGCGGGTAGCGGCGTAACCTTGATGCCTGCGCTATCTGTGCCGACGGAGAGAGAAAGAGATGGTGTCTGTTATATTGGATGTGAATCGCCGGTGCCGCAACGGACAGTCGCATTGATTTATCGACCAGGGTCACCTCTGCGTAGCCGCTATGAGCAACTCGCAGAGGCGATAAGCGCACATATGTACGCTTTACCGGCAGATGTACTAAAACAGTCTATTTAAACCGTTTAGCGCGGCCACGCGATAGGCCTCGGCCATTGTTGGATAGTTAAAGGTGGTATTCACGAAGTACTCTATAGTATTCCCACCATTTTTCTGTTCCATAATGGCTTGGCCAATATGAATAATTTCAGCGGCCCTTTCACCGAAGCAATGTATCCCTAAAATTTCCTTCGTTTCACGATGGAAAAGGATTTTTAAGCTACCGACATTCATCCCTACAATTTGTGCTCGGGCAAGATGTTTAAATTGAGCGCGACCCACCTCGTAAGGCACCTTCATTGCCGTCAGCTGTTGCTCTGTTTTCCCAATCGAACTGATCTCCGGGATGGTGTAGATCCCCGTTGGGATATCTTCGACCAGATGTGCTGTCGCCTCGCCTTTAATGATAGCTTGAGCTGCAATACGCCCCTGATCATAGGCTGCAGAAGCTAGACTTGGATAACCAATCACATCACCCACAGCAAAGATATGAGGCTGGCTGGTTTGGTACATATTATTGACTTTTAATAAGCCACGACCATCGGCTTCGAGACCCGCATTCTCCAATGAGAGAGAATCGGTGTTCCCCGTCCTACCATTAGCAAACAATAAGCAGTCGGCTTTCATTTTTTTGCCAGATTTGAGGTGCATAATTACGCCATCCTCAACGCCTTCGACCTTCTCAAATTCTTCATTGTGGCGGATCACTACGCCATTATTCCAGAAGTGGTAGGAGAGCGAATCCGACATTTCTTGGTCCAAGAATGCCAGCAGGCGATCACGGGTGTTGATGAGATCAACTTTTACCCCCAATCCACGGAAAATCGAGGCATATTCGCATCCAATTACTCCAGCACCATAAATAATGACATGGCTTGGTTCGTGTTTTAAATCTAAGATGGAATCAGAATCGTAGACTCGTGGATGTGTAAAATCGATATTATCTGGGTGGTAAGGGCGTGAACCGCAGGCAATGACGAATTTTTCTGCAGTTAATATTTCTATAGAGCCATCGTGGGTTGTGAGTTCAAGCGTATGAGCATCAATAAAGCGTGCATCGCCTTGGAATAACGCGCAATGGTTTCTTTCATAAAAACCTTGGCGCATATTGGTTTGTTGCTGAATTACGTTCTCAGTATGTTTGAGAATGTCGGCGAATGAAGAACGGAGTAGGCGAGTATGGTCGCTGTATAGGGGGTTCAAATTGAACTCGATGATACGGCTAACTGCGTGACGTAAAGCTTTAGAGGGAATCGTCCCCCAGTGCGTACAACCACCACCGATATTGTGATAGCGTTCAATAACAGCAATGTGAGCACCTTGTTTAACGAGGCCCATTGCGGCACCTTCACCACCAGGTCCAGAACCAATGACAATGGCGTCGTAATCGTAAGACTGTTTCATACCCATATGTCCTATTTCTCTATACATTTTTACAACTTGATTCTAACATCTTCACGATATTAGCTAAATGGTAAAACCAATTTTCCGCATTTCTGCACAAAAATTTAAGTAACAGAGCGTAATAATGTTTCCCCCGCTGTACGCTCAAACTTTGGTATAGTCTTATCATGAAAGATAAAAAGGCAGAAGTCATGGGCGTTAGAGCGCAGCAAAAAGAACGTACAAGACGTGCATTGGTTGAGGCTGCTTTTAGCCAGCTCAGTGCTGAACGAAGTTTTGCTAGCTTAAGTCTACGCGAGGTCGCTCGTGAGGCAGGGATCGCCCCAACCTCTTTCTATCGACATTTTAAAGATGTGGATGAATTAGGGCTGACGATGGTTGATGAAAGCGGTCTGATGCTTCGTCAACTGATGCGCCAAGCACGCCAGCGTATAGCCAAGGGCGGGAGTATTATTCGAACCTCGGTCTCGACCTTTATGGAGTTTATCGGCAATAATCCGAATGCCTTCAGGCTTCTATTACGCGAGCGATCTGGAACCTCTTCTGCATTTCGTGCCGCGGTTGCTCGAGAGATTCAGCATTTCATTGCGGAATTGGCAGATTATCTTGAACTTGAAAATCATATGCCTCGAAGCTTTACAGAAGCCCAGGCAGAAGCGATGGTTACTATCGTTTTTAGTGCTGGTGCTGAGGCGTTGGATATTGACTTGGCCCATAGGCGTCTACTTGAAGAGCGGCTAGTATTACAACTTAGGATGATTTCGAAAGGGGCTTACTATTGGTACCGCCGCGAACAAGAACGGTTAGCGTTGCATAGTGAAGGGCATGAAGAGGTGAACCCTATTCGTAAATAGGGTTCTATAACACTAACGCAATGTGAGTAGAACGCCAGATTCCATGTGATGGGTATAGGGGAATTGATCGAACAATGCCACGCGAGAGATCGCGTGTGTGTCAGAAAGTAATGACAGATTTTCGCAAAGTGTTTCCGGATTACAGGATATATAAAGGATACGCGGATATTGCTGTACCATTTTTAGCGTTTGCTCG
Organism: Rosenbergiella metrosideri; assembly: GCF_022602565.1. Lineage (GTDB taxonomy): Bacteria > Pseudomonadota > Gammaproteobacteria > Enterobacterales > Enterobacteriaceae > Rosenbergiella > Rosenbergiella metrosideri. Next base: position 2,017 of record NZ_JALBCV010000010.1, on the reverse strand, counting down.
TCGAGTCCGCTGCGAGGGGGATCGACAAAAATGGTCTCACAATTGTAAGCCTTCAAATCAATGCCTTTGAGGCGGTTAAACTCTCTAACGCCTTGCATCGCTTGTGTAAACTCTTCTGCAGACATCCGGATAATCTGTAAATTATCGATATTGTTGGCGCTAATATTATATTGTGCGGACTCCACAGAAGGTTTCGCTATCTCTGTGGCGAGCACCCGATCGAAATTTTTCGCTAGTGCAATCGAGAAATTACCATTCCCACAATAGAGTTCTAATAGATCGCCTGTCGCGTTTTGAGTGATAGATTGCGCCCATTCAAGCATGGAAATATTGATTGCTGCATTAGGCTGCGTGAAGCTGTTCTCAACTTGTCGATAAACCAGCGTTTCGCCATTTACGGTGAGTGCTTCTTCTATATAGTCTTTATCTAGGACGATTTTTGTCTTTGTCGCTCGACCTATGATGTCGATAGTGAACCCCATCTGCCGTAACCGATCTCGCAATGTTTTAGCGGCGGCGATCCATTCATCATTCAATGGTCGGTGATAGAGTAGTGTGACTAAAGCTTCACCACTTAAGGTGGTAAGATAATCGATTTGGAAGATTTTATGACGAAGGACTTGCTCCTGCTTGAGTGCCTCAATCATGATTGGCATCAGCTGATTGATTAATTCACTCGCCGCAGGGAACTGCGTAACCGGTATGCGTGACTTTGTCGCTTGGTCGAACATGATATGGTACAAATCGTCGCCTTCGTGCCAAAGGCGAAATTCTGCACGCATACGGTAATGACTCACAGGTGAACGGAAGACTTCTATCTCAGGATGGTGATAGGACGATAATAGCTCGCTGAGACGTTGATGCTTTTCAGTAAGCTGTGAATCGTATTGTGTTATGGGAAGATGTTCCGGAGTCATAAATTGAACCTATAGAATAGCCTGATCAGCGGAGAATTGTAGGGATTCTCTACACGATGTCCAGCTTCTATCGTGATCCGTTGCTGAGTTAACCCCGCCGAGAGTGGTATCATCGCCACTATAATCAGAGGCGTATGAGAAAATAATGGTTATACCGATTCAATATCCTTCAGAAATGAGTTCGTCTCAGGGCGAGGAAGCGCCAACAATCTTAATTCTTGACTCTGGAGTCGGCGGGCTTTCGGTTTATGACGAAATAGCGAAACTATTACCGACAGCTCGATATCTCTATGTTTTCGATAATGCAGGCTTTCCTTATGGTACTAAAGAGGAGTCATTCATTATCGAACGGGTCGTACAGATTACGCAGCAGATGGCGGATAGGTATCCGATCAATCTTGCGGTTATTGCTTGTAACACGGCCAGTACTATAACTTTACCTCGACTTCGGGATACATTTAGTTTTCCAGTTATAGGTGTAGTGCCAGCAATAAAACCTGCAGCGCAACTGACACGTAATGGGGTAGTGGGCTTATTAGCGACGCAGGGGACAATACGAAGGGAATACACCTACGAATTAATCAAACAATTTGCGACCGACTGTCAGATTGAGATGTTAGGTGCATCTTCTCTGGTGGAATTAGCAGAGCGCAAACTACAGCGACAAGATGTGAGCTTGAACGAAATCAGGGCAGCGGTAATGGATTGGTTAAGGTTAGCCAAGATTCCTGACACGATCATTTTAGGGTGTACGCACTTCCCTCTATTAAAGGAGGAGCTTCAGCAAGTCTTTCCAAGTGAGACAATTTTCGTGGATTCGGGGATCGCAGTCGCTCGTCGAGCGGTATTCTTACTCAAAGATTTCACTATCCCCACCCTTTCGCAATCTTCGAATATCGCTTTTAGTACACTCGAGGATGATAAATCAGCATTACTTTTACCCGTTTTACGTCAATATCGGTTTGAAAAGCTCGAAAATCTTACAAATATTGAGCGGATTGCATGAATCTCCAGCAACCGATGATTTTTTTTAAATAATCCCTTGCGCTCTGAGCGGAACTCCCTATAATGCGCATCCACTGACACGGCAAAGCGAGATA
>NZ_JALBCV010000107.1 GCF_022602565.1 Rosenbergiella metrosideri | reverse complement strand
CTTCAGGATCGCGCAGCGCGCACACCGCAACACGAGGGCTTCCTCGGGCCGGACCGACCATGGCACCTGTCGTTCAGTCTGCTGCTGGCGGGTTCTTTCGTGCTGTTCTCGTGGTGGGCATTCGACTACGCAGGGTCCGGCGCGAACAAAGTCATCCTGGTGCTCGCCACCGTCGTCGGCATGTTCATGGCCTTCAACGTCGGCGGCAATGATGTCGCCAACTCGTTTGGCACCAGCGTCGGCGCGGGCACGTTGAC
>NZ_JALBCV010000106.1 GCF_022602565.1 Rosenbergiella metrosideri | reverse complement strand
AGGTTCTCGTCGGCGAGCTGGATGCCGACCGCCAGATGCGACATCGCGGCCATGTGGGACCGCGCCCAGTCGGCGTACTTCGCCTCGTCGGCCGGATCCTTCCAGGAGCCGTAGAGCGCCAAGTAGATGTCGGCTTCGATGCTATAGGCCATGTCTTGACGGGGAGGGCATGGACCCCAGTTCAGCCAGAGGAAGTGCGCCGGATGCGGGGGCAGCGTGTCCAGGATTGAGCGGATACCCGGCAGCAGGTCCTCAGC
>NZ_JALBCV010000105.1 GCF_022602565.1 Rosenbergiella metrosideri | reverse complement strand
GGTCATGGGAGCCACGGTCCTGGGTCTTCCGGTTTCCAGCACGCACATTCTTATCGGCGCCGTCCTCGGCGTCGGCATCGTAAACCGGTCCACCAACTGGGGACTGATGAAACCGATCGTGCTAGCGTGGGTCATCACGCTGCCTTCGGCGGCGATCCTCGCCTCGGTCGGTCTTGTCGCGCTACGCGCGATTTTCTGACGACGCCGGGTCCATCAACCCCAGCGCAACCTCCGCGAGCAGTCGCTAAAGCCCCCGAC
>NZ_JALBCV010000104.1 GCF_022602565.1 Rosenbergiella metrosideri | reverse complement strand
CGATACGGGATCCGAAGCCGCTGCGCACCGGCGGCCGCAGCTCCGATTCGCGGTCGGCAGTGACCACCACGTGCACCCCGAACGAGGGGCCCTGGTTGATGATCACGTTCACCTGCTCGATCAGCACCTCGTTTTCTTCGGCCAGGGCCCGGTAGTTATCGATCACCAGGTAGACGTCACCGAAGCCGTCGTCGGGTACCGGCCCGGCCTCTCCGCCGAACTTGCGGCGCCGGAACATCTCCATCGACGCGATTCCGC
>NZ_JALBCV010000103.1 GCF_022602565.1 Rosenbergiella metrosideri | reverse complement strand
CCGCCGGACCCGCCGGCCCCGAACAACCAGGCGTTGCCGCCGGCACCACCGTTAGCGCCGGTCCCGCCGGCCCCGCCGGCCCCGCCGTTGCCGTTCAACCACCCGCCGGATCCGCCGACACCGCCGGCAGCGCCGGCCCCGCCGGACCCGCCGGACCCGCCGTTGCCGAACAACCCGGCCGCGCCGCCGGGCCCACCGACTTGACCGGCCGCCCCCGAACCGCCGTTACCGCCGTTGCCCAACAACCAGCCTCCAGGC
>NZ_JALBCV010000102.1 GCF_022602565.1 Rosenbergiella metrosideri | reverse complement strand
AGTTTCCGGTGCCCGCGTTTCCTATCCCGAAGTTTCCGCTGCCCGAGTTGAACAATCCGATGTTTCCGTCACCCGAGTTGAACAATCCGATATTGTGGCTGCCCGAGTTCAGGCTGCCGAACCCGATCTGGCCGCTGCCGGTGAGCCCGATCCCGATATTGTTGCTGCCGATATTCGCAAAACCGATATTGTTGTCACCCGTGTTCGCGAAGCCAAGATTATTGCTGCCGGTGTTCGCAAAGCCGATGTTGTAGCTGCC
>NZ_JALBCV010000101.1 GCF_022602565.1 Rosenbergiella metrosideri | reverse complement strand
GGCAAGACCAGCGAACCGACCTGCCCCACGGAGCCGATCGATGCGGCCGACAGCTCGACAACACCGGACCCCTCGTGTGTGGTGCGGGCCACTGAGATCAACGGCAACGGGTCGCGCATCCAGACCTGGACCGGCAGCTATGATGCGGCCGCAACCCAGTCCGGTGGTGTGTGTGGTGGCACCTGCAACTTCCACGCCACAGTGCGGTTCACGGTCGACGAAGGCCAGATCTCGGGCAGCGTCGATCAGGTCTATCAAGC
>NZ_JALBCV010000100.1 GCF_022602565.1 Rosenbergiella metrosideri | reverse complement strand
GGATCGCGGACCCGCGCCAACGCCTCCGCAATCGAGGTGTCCGGGGTCAACACCACCGGATCGGAAGTCATCAATCCGCCCGCCGTGTCGGGGGAGTGCGTCAGCAGCCTTCGCACCTGCCCGGAGTCGCCGGGATCCATTCGTGTCAGCAGCAACTCGGCTTCGGTCGGATTCAGGACCGCGAGCAGATCGGCGGCGTCGTCGGGATCCATCTCCTCCAGCACGTCGGCCGCGCGTTCGGTGCCCAGTTGCGACAACAC
>NZ_JALBCV010000099.1 GCF_022602565.1 Rosenbergiella metrosideri | reverse complement strand
TCCTTCTACCTATGCTTCTATTATTTCTACCATCCAAGATCGCGGTTATGTACAGGTTGAAAACCGTCGTTTCTATGCAGAAAAAATGGGAGAGATTGTTACTGACCGACTGGAAGAGAATTTTCAAGAGCTGATGAATTACGACTTCACCGCTCGTATGGAAGATAACCTAGACCAAGTTGCGAATAATCAAGCTGAATGGAAGGGTGTACTCGATAACTTTTTCGGTGATTTCACCGAGCAGCTGGCACAAGCTGAAA
>NZ_JALBCV010000098.1 GCF_022602565.1 Rosenbergiella metrosideri | reverse complement strand
CACTAAATCCTTCCTAGTCCAATGATGATTATCAAATATAATTTCCCCGGATGTGGGACGTAACATTCCTGTTAACATTTTTAACATAGTAGATTTTCCTGCCCCATTAGGCCCTAATAATCCGTACACAGAATTCTCTTTCACTGTAATTGAAATGTTGTTTACTGCATTCTGACCTTTAAAAACTTTACAAAGATCTTTTGTTTGTAAAATATATTTTTCCATATTAATCATCCTCTCCTTCTGTTCAATATTTACTC